>NZ_CVUA01000001.1:1417929-2835858 GCF_001282785.1 Halolamina sediminis | reverse complement strand
TGCCCGCCGACCACCTCGGACACGTCCACCTGAAAGTCACCGACGTCGACCGCGCCGTCGCGTTCTACCGCGACGTGCTCGGCCTCGACGTGACCGAGCGCGTCGACCGGTACGCGTTCCTCTCCCTCGGCGAGCACCACCACGACCTCGCGCTGCAGGGGATCGGCGCCGAGGAGGTCGACGACGGCGTCCCCGCCGACCCGCGCGGCCCTCGCGTCGGGCTCTACCACTCGGCGTGGGAGGTCGACAGCGCCGAGGAGCTCCGGGCGACCGCCGAGCGACTGGGCGAGCGCGGCGTCGCGGTCTCGCCGGTCGACAACGGCATCAGCAAGGCGCTGTACTTCGAGGATCCGGACGGCAACGGCGTCGAGCTGTATCTCGACACCCGCGAGGAGCGCGACATCGAGCAGTGGAACGGCCGGAACGAGCGGTTCGACCCGTTCTCGCTCTGAGGCGCGTTGCACGGACGTGCCCACATGGCCCCGGTTCCGAGGCGTTTTTGAGCCTCGTCAGCCAACCCAGCCCATGACCAGGATCGTCGTCATCGACAACCACGGGCAGTTCACCCACCTGGAGGGGCGCGCGCTCCGGGACATCGGCGTCGACACCGAGATCCTCGACAACGACACCGACCCCGCCGAGATCGACGCCGACGGGCTCGTGCTCTCGGGCGGCCCCTCGATGGACCGCGTCGGGCGCTGTGCCGACTACCTCGACCTCGACGTCCCCGTGCTGGGCATCTGTCTCGGGATGCAGTTCATGGCCGAGGAGCTGGGCGGCAGCACCCACAGCGGCGAGTACGGCGGCTACGCCGACGTGACCGTCGAGATTCTCGACGACGCGGACCCGCTGATCGGTAGCCTCGCACCCGAAACCCGGGTGTGGGCCAGCCACGCCGACGAGGTCGACGAGGTGCCCGAGGGGTTCGAGCGCACCGCCCGGAGCGACGTCTGCGAGGTCGAGGCGATGAGCGACCCCGACCGGGGACTCTACGGCGTCCAGTGGCACCCCGAGGTCGCCCACACCGCAGAGGGGGAGGCGGTGTTCGAGGCGTTCGAGACGATCTGCGAGAACTGGTAGCCGGCGGCCGGATCGGGCCGGGGACGGAAAGTCACGGGTTTTAGGCCGTCCGGGTCACAGCCAGTACCGATGACGTCGTCCCAGAGCAACCTCGCGGGGCTCTCGCGGTTCATCTTCCGGGCCCCGAACTGGTACACCAGCCTCACGTTCGCCCTGCTGGTGGCCGCCGTCGCGGGCATCGGCGCCTTCGACAGCGGCGAGGCCGACGCGGTGTTCCGTGGCATCCTCTTCCTCGGGCAGGACGCGTGGGAGGGGATCTTCTTCATCGGCGTTCCGACGGTGGTCGCCGGCTTCGCGACCCCGTGGGTCGACCGCTACACGGGGGGGCGGCTGACGTACAACCGCGCGTCGCTGCTCGCGCTGATCTGTGAGCTGCTGATCGTCGCGGTCGTGAGCGCTGCGGCCCTGATCGCCTACCTCGTCCCCGAACTCGACCAGCCGTTCGTCTTCGACGCGCTGATGGTCGCGCTGGCGTCGGTGTTCGCGCTCCGCCTGCTGGTGGTGATGGCGGTCTCCCGCACCTCGCTCCCGGTCGCGATCCTCCCCGCCAGCATCCAGACCGCGGTCGCGGCCGCGCTACTGTTCGTCTACAGCGGTACGATCCGATATCTCGCCGACGGCGGGTCGGCGACCCGGGCGTTCCTCACCCCGTTCCTCGACGAGTCCGCCGAGGCGCCGGGCGTCCTGAGCACGCTCTCGCCCCAGCAGTTCGCCCTGCTCGGCGTGCTCTGTGTGTTCTACGCCGTCGCAGTCTGGGTGTTCCTCGTCGCGGTCGACCAGCCGTGGCGGCGCTCGATGGGCGTCTCGATGCTCGACTTCCTCCGGGGGTTCATCGGCCACGTCGCCGAGGGCACCCGGGAGCTGGAGGACTTCTTCGAAGAGCTCGGCGAGGAGGCGATCGTCCCGGTCACGGTGCTCGCGTTCCGCCGGCCCGACGGGACGGAGAAGGCGCGGTTCGTGCTGCCGATGATCCACCCCGGGCCGATGGGCGAGATCGGCGGCGGGAACCTCCCCGAGCGCGTCGCCGACACCGCGGAGGGGCTGGCGTTCCCCCCACACGCCACCGCCGGCCACGACTTCAACCTCGTCACCGAACGGGAGGTCGACCGCCTGATCGACGCCGCCGCCCGCGCCCACCGACGCATCGAGTACGACGACGAGGCGACCCGGAGTACCCGAACCGTCGCGGGCGACGCCAAACTACTCGGGCAGTCCTTCGGCGGCGACGGCCTGCTGGTGAACACGTTCTCGCCCGACTTCGCCGACGACGTGGAGTACGGCGTCGGCCTCACTGCGAGGGAGGGCGCCCGGACCAACGGCCTCGACGACGTGTTGCTCGCCGACGCCCACAACTGCAACAACGGACTCGACGGCCCGGACCTGGGCCACGTCACCCCCGGGAGCCCCCGCTCGTTCGACATGATCAACGCCGCCGAGCAGGCGGGCGCCCGACTCGGCGATGCGCCCGAGGGACCGCTCTCGCTGGGGACGGCGTGGGACGAGACCGACTGGGAGCCACAGGAGGGGATCGGCCCGCTGGGCATCCGGGTCGCGGTGACGGCAGTCGACGGGCAGGAGACGGCGTACGTGCTCGTCGACGGCAACAACATGGAGCCGTGGCTCCGGGATCGAACCGTCGACGAGCTGCTGGAGACGGTCGACGCCGCGGAGGTGATGACCACCGACACCCACATCGTCAACACCGTCGAGGCCGACAATCAGGTCGGCGCCGAAATCGACCACAGCGCGTTCATCGACGCCGTGTCCGATCTCCTCGAGGCGGCCCGCGCCGATCTCGAACCCGTCGAGGCGGGGATGGCAACCGAACGCGCGGAGGTGACGGTGTTCGGCAACGACCGCACCGAGACGCTGGCCTCCCACGCCAACGCGGTGGTCTCGCTGGGCGGGGCGTTCGCGCTCGCGGTCATCCTCGCGGTCGTCGCGATCAGCGTGCTACTGTTCTTCGTCACCTGAGGCGGTTCCGCTGTCGACCCTCGGATTCGTCCGAACCCAGTCCCGGACTCGACGGCGACAGCCGGCGGGCCGGGCGCCGCGGTCGGGACGGTGCTCGGTGATTGGCTCCGCGCGACCGCACCCGTTGCTCACGAGTCACAGGGGAAGTCACCCCGAGCGGGGCGCTGCTGGAAGGTGAGTGTCGCGGGGGGAGGTCCCCCGTCAGTCGAAAAGCTCGTCGACCGCGTCCTGGGCTGCCAGCGCCGCCTCGTCGGCGACGGTTTCGGCGTCGGGCTCGGCGTCCTCGGGGGGGTTGACGTACACGTCCACGTCGAGCACGCCGTCCTCGAACGTCACCGTCACGTCGAGGTCAGTCAGCTCGGACTGCTTGTAGCGGTCCAGCACGACGCCTTCGGCGGCCGCGCTGGCGGTTTCGACGACCTCCTCGTCGGTCGGTTCGCCGGTGCTCATCTACGCGCCGGCGCCGGGGCCGCCGGGGCCCATCGGACCGCCGCCCTCGCCACCCTGCAGCATCTGCTGGAGCTCTTCCTGCAGCTCCTCGAACTGCTCTTGGGTCTTCTGCTCGCGCTTCTCGAGCTGGTCGACGCGAACTTCGAGGCTGTCGACCTTCTCCTCGAGGTCGTCCTTGGCGCTCTCGTAGTCGGTGTGGACGAGGAGCTCGCCGATCTCTCGATACATCGTCGTGTCCTCGTCGATGTCGTCGAGTGCCTCCAGCGCGGTCTGAGCCTCGTTGAGCGAGGTCTCGGCCTGCGTCTTCTGGGCCGCGAGCTGCTCGGTGGTCTCCTGAAGGTCCTGTAGCTCCTCGATCTTCTCTTGTGCCTCGGGCGGCAGACTACCCTGCATAACTCGAACGAGGTCCTTCGGCCTGAAAAAGCCCCGTATTTAGGCCTGGCGCGGGTTCGGGGCGGCTCACCCCTCCCGCACGGGCGTCCGTCGGTGCGTAGGCCCGTGGTCCTACCCGCCTCCCCGTGCCGGGCTGACCCGCGGGACTTACGGCCTCCCCCGCCGTCGATCCGCCCATGCTCGAACTGATCGCCGGCGCGCTCTGGGCGATGCTCCCGGCGTACGTCCCGAACAACGCGGCCGTGCTCGCGGGCGGCGGCCGCCCCATCGACGGCGGCCGAACCCTCGGCGGCGCGCGACTGCTCGGCGACGGGAAGACGTGGCGCGGCACGGCCGTCGGCACGGCCGTCGGCATCGCGCTCGCGCTCGCGCTCGACGCCGTCGCGCCCGCGGTCGGCGACGCGTTGGGGATCACGCTCCCGAACTTCCCGATCACCGCGGCGCTGGGGCTCGCACTCGGCGCGATGCTGGGCGACATCGGCGCGTCGTTCGTCAAACGCCGCAGCGGCCGCGAGCGCGGCGCGGCGTTCCCCGGGCTCGACCAACTGGACTTCGTGGTCGGCGCGCTGCTGCTCGCGCTGCTGTTCGCGCCCGACTGGACGCTGTCGGTGTTCACGCCCGCACGCGTCGCCGTCGTCGCCGTGGTCACGCCGCTGCTGCATCTCGCGACCAACGGGATCGCCTACTGGCTCGGCGTGAAAGACGAGCCGTGGTAAGTGGCGGCTCAGTCCAACTCCTTCACGACCGTCGCCGGGTTCCCCCGCACGAGGGCCCCCGCTGGCACGTCGTCGGTGACGACCGCGCCCGACCCGACGACGGCGCCGTCGCCGATACTGACACCCGGGTTGACGACCGCTTGGCCCCCGATCCAGACGTCGTCGCCGACGGTCACCGGCTCGCCGTACTCCGCCCCGGTCGCGCGTTCGGCGCGGTCGAGCGGATGTGTCGCGGTGTAGATGTGGACGCCCGGCGCGAGCTTGCAGTTCCGGCCGATCTCGACCGGACACACGTCGAGTATCACGCAGTCGAAGTTCGCGTAGAAGTTCTCGCCGACGTGGATGTTGTACCCGTAGTCACACCGGAACGGCGGTTCGATAGCGAGCTCCTCGCCCACGGAGCCGAGCAGATCGGTCAGTAGCGCTCGCCGTGTCTCCTGATCGTCGGCCGCCGTCTGGTTGTAGGCCCGCGTGAGTTCGCGGGCCCGCTCCCGCTCGGCGACGAGTTCGGGGTCGTCGGCGTCGTACAGGTCGCCGCGCAACATCTTCTCCTTCTCGCTCGCCATAGCCGGGGTCGGGCCGGTCGGCCGATATAGCCTTCCCCTGACGACCGACCAGTTTTTGCCGACCCCGCGCCCACCCACAGCCGTGACCGACGAACTCATCCAGGCGCTCCGGGACGCCGACGCGGTCCAGTTCGGCGAGTTCGAACTCTCCCACGGCGGCACCAGCGACTACTACGTCGACAAGTACCTGTTCGAGACCGACCCGCGCTGTCTCCGCCTGATCGCCGAGGCGTTCAGCGAGCGACTCGACGGCGAGAAGCTCGGCGGCGTCGCGCTGGGGGGCGTCCCCCTCGCGGCGGCGACGAGCATCACCGCCGACGTGCCCTACGTCATCGCGCGTAAGGAGCAGAAGGAGTACGGCACCGGCAACCGCATCGAGGGCCGCCTCTCGGAGGGCGAGGAGGTCGTCGTCGTCGAGGACATCGCGACCACCGGCCAGTCCGCCGTCGACGCCGTCGAGGCCCTCCGGGAGGCCGGCGCCGAGGTGAACCGCGCGCTGCTGGTCGTCGACCGCGAGGAGGGCGGCCGGGAGAACCTCGCCGACCACGGCGTCGAGATGGAGGCGCTCGTAACCGCGTCGGAGCTGCTGGCCGACCGGTAGCGATCGGCGACTGCTGGGCACGCCCCCGTCCGTTTTTCGTACGACCGTCGTTCGACGTGTTCATGGTTGTGCAACCGTGAGGATATCCATGAACCGTGCAGAGAAGGCGGCCCTGCAGCTACGGGCCGTCGCCGTTCTGCGGACGCTGAAGCGCAGTCGAACGTACGACGAGCTCGCCGAGCTCACCGGCCTGCCGGCGGGGGATCTGAACCGCTACGTCAACGGGCACGTCCTGCCCGGCATCGAGCGTGCCCGCGAGACCGTCGAGAGCGTCGGTCGGGAGGCGCTGGCCGAGGAGCTGGAGTCCCGGATCACCGTCGACGACGAGGGGTACGTCGACAACAGCGCCGCCGTGTTCGACCAGTCGTTCCTCGACCTCGTCGCGCCCGTCGCCGCCGAGTCGTTCGCGTTCGACCGCCCGGACGTGGTGCTGACCGCCGCGACCGACGGGATCACGCTGGGCGCCGCGATGGCCTCCTACTTCGACGCCGACATCGTCTACGCGAAGAAACGCAAGGAGACCGCCGTCGAGGAGTTCGTCGAGTCCCGCCAACGACTCGCGTCGGGGATCGAGCTCACCTACTACCTCCCCGCCGACGCCGTCTCGGCGGGCGACACCGTGCTCGTCGTCGACGACCTGATCCGCTCGGGCGAGACGCAGGAACTCCTGCTCGACATCGTGAAGCAGGTCGGCGCGACCGTCGGCGGCGTGTTCACCCTGATCGCCGTCGGCGACGAGGGGATGGACCGCGCCCGCGAGATCACCGACGCGCCCGTGGGCGCGCTGACGACGTTCGACGACCGCTGACGACGGCACGCTCCTCGCGGTAATCCACGTTCGTGAATACCGCTTCCGTGTACCGCCACGTATTCGCCACTCGCCCGTCATGTTTGGGCGCGTTTGTGTATACCGGAGGGAAAGCCTCAAGTACTCGTCCGTCTCGATGTGCACCCATACGGATGGGTCTCACAGAGACGCTGGCCGACTACTTCGATCTGGACAGCCACGACACCACCGTCAGGACCGAACTCTTGGCGGGGTTGACCACGTTCTTGACCATGAGCTACATCGTGGTCGTCAACCCCGCGGTGCTCGCGAACGCGATCACGATCGAGGGGATCGGCGACGGCCGGATCCGGGCGATGCTCGCCGTGGTCACCATCATCTCGGCGGCGACCGCGACGCTAGTGATGGCGCTGTACGCCAACCGCCCGTTCGCGCAGGCGCCCGGGCTGGGGCTGAACGCCTTCTTCGCGTTCACGGTCGTGCTCGGGATGGGGGTCCCGTGGCAGACCGCCCTCGCCGCAGTCGTCGTCGAGGGGGTAATCTTCATCGCGCTCACCGCCGTCGGCGCGCGTGAGTACGTGATCAAACTGTTTCCCGAACCGGTGAAGCTCGCGGTGGGGTCGGGGATCGGCCTCTTCCTCGCACTCATCGGCTTCGAGTCGATGCGGGTGGTTGCGGGCGACCCAGCGACGTTCCTGACGCTCTCGCCGGTGTTCGCGAAGGACCCGGTGGCGCTGATCTCGGTCGCGGGCCTGTTGTTCACGTTCGGGCTGTACGCCCGCGGGGTTCGCGGGTCGATCGTCGTCGGCATCCTCGGGACGACCGTCGCTGGCTACGCCGCCGCGGCGCTAGGATACACCGCCTACAACCCCGAGAACGTCGCCGGCGCCTCGATCGCGACGGACATCTTCCTCACCGGCTCGACGACGACGTACAGCCTCGCGGCGTACGACATCCGGCCGCTCGCGGGCGCGTTCGTCTCCGGCTTCGCGAACGTCGACGCGTTCACGTTCGCGCTGATCGTGTTCACGTTCTTCTTCGTCGACTTCTTCGACACCGCGGGGACGTTGGTCGGCGTCGGGCAGGCGGCGGGCTTTCTCGACGACGACGGGAACCTCCCCGACATCGACAAGCCGCTGATGGCCGACGCGGTCGGCACCACCGTCGGCGGGATGCTCGGCACCTCGACGGTGACGACGTACATCGAGTCCGCGACCGGCGTCGAGGAGGGCGGCCGCACCGGCCTGACGGCGCTGACCGTCGCCGGACTGTTCGTGCTCTCGTTGGCGTTCGTCCCGATCGCCGCGGGGATTCCTGAGTACGCCTCCCACATCGCGCTGGTGGTCATCGGCGTCGTGATGCTCGGCAACGCTGTCGAGGTCGCGTGGGACGATCTCACCTACGCGATCCCGGCCGGGATGACGATCATGGTGATGCCGTTTACCTTCTCGATCGCGTACGGGATCGCCGCGGGGATCGTCTCCTACCCCATCGTGAAGCTCGCCGCCGGCGAACGGAAAGAGATCCACGTCGGCCAGTGGCTGCTCGCGGGCGCGTTCGTGGTCTACTTCGCGGTGCGGACCAGCGGCGTGATGTAGCCCGCACGGGATCGCAACACCTTCCCACGCGCCAGCGTTTGCGCGAGTATGCAACGCAGTCTCCCATCCCGCCTCTGGCTCGTCCGCGGGGTGGCGCTTCTGTTGGTTCTCTCGCTGCTCGCGCCCGCTGCGGGCGCCGCCCTCGGCGTCGGCGGTGACGAGGAGGCCGGCGCCGTAAGCGAACTCGAAGCCGGCACGATGGCACAGCCGGCGAACGACTCCACCGTGATCGGGATTCAGGGCTACCACTTCCAGGGCGAGGGCAACGCCAAGAAGCCCGCCCGGGTCGTGTCGACCAGCGGCAACGGGACGACCGAGTGGGTGTACGAGGACATGATCGGCGCACGCTGGTTCTACGACGTGGACCCGATGGAGAACGGGAACCTGCTCGTGGTCTCGACCAACCCCGACGGGACGAACGTCTACGAACTCGACCCCGAGACCAAGGAGCGCGTCTGGGAGGAGACGCTCCCCTACCACGACACCCACGACATCGACGTGTACAACGACACCCACCTCGCCATCGCCAACATGCGCAACTGGAACGAGTCCTGTGCGTGCTCGGACGACCGCGCGGTGCTGTACGACCGCGTCGACGGCGAGGTCGACTGGGAGTGGACGTTCCGCAACCACTACCCCAACAGCACGGACGGCGGCTTCGCGAAAGACTGGACCCACGTCAACGACGTGGAGGTGATCCGCAACGGCAGCGAACTGCTGCTCTCGCCGCGGAACTTCGATCAGGTGATCGCCGTGAACATCGAGTCCAAGGAGATAACCGAACGCCTCGGCGAGGACGGCGATCACTCGACGCTGTATGAGCAGCACAACCCCGACTGGCTCACCACCGAGGGCGGCGACCCGACGATCCTCGTCGCCGACAGCGAGAACGACCGCGTGATCGAGTACACGAAGAACGACGACGGCGAGTGGGAGCACGTCTGGAGCGCGGGCTCCTCGGCGTCGCTCTCCTGGCCGCGGGACGCAGACCGGCTCCCCAACGGCAACACGCTGATCGTCGACTCGATGAACCACCGCGTGATCGAGGTCACCCCGCAGGGTGAGATCGTCTGGGAGTACTTCGCCACGTGGGGTCCCTACGACGCCGAGCGCATCGGCACGGGCGACGAGTCCAACGGCCCGACGATGCGCGATCAGGGCGTGAGCGGTCACAAGGCGATCTACGGCTCCGCCGGCGGGCTCTCGGCGACGTTCTCCTCGTGGCTCGCGGCGAACGCGCAGGGGACGATCGTCGAGGGCCCCGTCACCGAGTTCGCGGGACTCTGGGGGCGGTTGGCGCCGTGGTTCCAGCCGGTCTGGCTCGACTCCTGGGAGTTCACCGGCGTCGTCGGCGCGGTGCTGATCCTGTTCGGCTGGGGGCTCTCCGAGGCCGTCCGCGAACGCGACCGGATCGCCGATGCCGCCCGATCGCTGCGGCAACAGGTCGTCTGAACTCGCCGGCGCGCTCGCCGCCGCCGCGGCCCTTTTGCGTCGCGGTCCCCTACTCACGAGCGATGGCGAACATCACGCTCTACGAAGTCGAAGGCTGCCCGTACTGCGCGAAAGTGACCAGCAAGCTCGACGAGCTCGGACTGGAGTACGACTCGGTGATGGTCCCCTCCAGCCACGACAAGCGCGACGAAGTGAAGGAGATCTCGGGCCAGACCGGCGTACCAGTCCTCGTCGACGAAGAGCACGGCGTCGAGGGGATGCCAGAGAGCGACGACATCGTTGAGTACCTCGACGAGACGTACGGCAGCGCCGCGTAAGCGGTCGGCTCTCGACTCTCGTTTTCGCGAACTAAGCGGATAGCGACGGCTCAGTTACGGCCGCGGTGGCGGTGGTAGCGTCGCCGCCATCGCGCGAGCGAGTGAAACGAGCGAGCGCCGGCGGTGACGGGGAGGAACGGGGACTCGGTGCTGTGCCGGGCCTCGTGCCCGGCACCCTGCGGTCGCAAGTGGTCTACGATCGAGTTGCTGTTGCGGTCGCTGTCGGAGTAGTCGCTGTTCCAGCACTCACCGACGGAAACCACCCGAGAAACCGTTACTTCCCGAAAGAATCAGGCTTCGCCCGGCTCCGCGGCGCGCTCCCGGATCAGGTCCCGAACCGCCTCGGGGTCGTCCGTCTCGCCGAGCTCGTCACACGACACCAGCGCGGTACCCTTGACGGACTCCCGGCTGGCCTCGTCCTCGACGAAGTACACCGAGCGCGTCTTGGTGACCTGCCCAAGCGAGGACATGATCCGAGCGCGCTTCTCGGCGCTGGGGGTGAACTCCGAGTGGCCCGTGAGTAGCTTCGCGCCGTCGCCGCCGCGGCGTTCCTCGTCCTCGCTCACGCTGTTGAACGGCGCCCGCGTGGTCGGGTGGACCGTAAACCCCGCCCGCGTCAGTACGCCCACCACGTGCTCGTCGTCGGGGTCGGCCTCGGGTGGGTCCGGGGTCGGGTCGGCGTCGCGGACCTCCTCGGCGCCCTCCATCACGTTCATCGGTGAGGTGAACGGCTGGTCGAACAGCTCCTCCAGCTTCACCGCCACGTCGATGGAGGCGTTCATCCCGTCCTCGTACTTCGAGACGGTGCGCCGGGAGACCCCGAGTTCGGACGCGAGCTTCCCCAAGCTCCAGTCCTGCTTCTGTCGGCTCTCCGAGAGCATGTCGCCATCGATGTTGACGTACAGCCCGCCGGGGGCCGCGTAGATCAGCGGCGGCACGTCCTCGACGAACAGGTCGAACGCGGTGTCCGGATGCATCGCGGGCACGCCGTGGCGGAAGTACACCACTTCGGGCTTCAGCTCCTCGTCGCGGGTCCGCATCCCCACGACCATCGGCGTCGCCGAGAGGTACTCCCCGAGCCGGCGCATCTCCCGCCCGGTGGCGGCGTCGAACGCGTCCACGTTCCCGAGTACTTTCAGCAGCACGAGCTCCTCGCCGCGCCGGGCCGCGACGTCGAAGCTCTTGGGCCGGATCGCACAGCGCTCGCTGACGAGGAACCCGGCGTCCTGCAGCATCGCCGTGACGTTCTCGATAAGCGCTGTACGGCTCATAGACGAATTTAGACGATTCGTCGTATAAATGCGTTGTGCAGAAACCTCTCCCCGGCCGTCAGGTTCCGGCCGACGCGAAACCCCCTTGCCCGCCGACCGCCTCCCTCCCTCCGTGACGATCATCGGCGTCGACGACACCGACTCCCGACGGCGGGGGATGTGCACGACCTACCTCGCGGCCCGGATCGCCGAGCGGATCGCGGCCGCGGGGGGGCGCGTCGACGAGCGACTGCTGATCCGGCTCAACCCCGCCGTCGAGCGGAAGACCCGCGGGAACGCCGCGCTCGCGATCCACACCGATCTCGACGCCGACCGTGCCGCCGAACTCGCCCGCGACGAACTCGAGCCGCTGGCCGAGACGGACGACCCCCGGACCGCCCCGGGACTCGTCGTCACCGACTGTGAGGCCGCCGAGGTTCCCGACGCTGTGACTCAGTTCGCCCGCAACGCCGTCCGCGAGATGCACGACCTCGACGACGCGCTCGCGCTCGCCGACGACGCCGGCTTCCACACCGTGGGATGGGCGGGCGGCCACGGCCGCATCGGCGCGCTCGCGGCAGTCGGCGCCGCCGGCACCTTCTCCGAGTGGACGTACGAGCTGATCGCCTACCGCGAGTTCGACCGCTGTGGCACGCCGCGCGAGGTCGACGAGGAGACGCTGTTCGCGGCGGCCGACGACGCCTACCCCGAGGCGTGGGACACCGTCGACCGCGGCGAGGCGGAGGCGGTCTGCGTTCCCAGCGCGCCCGGGCCGATCCTCTACGGTCTCCGCGGCGACGATCCCGAGGCACTCCGGGAGATGGCTTCGAAAATCGACTCGGAGCCGGTCGAACGCACCGCACTGTTCCGGACGAATCAGGGCACCGACGCCCACCTTCGGGACGTGGCCACCGACGACCTCGCGACCCTCGATGACGGCCGTGCCTACCGCGTCGACTGCGTCGTCGCCGGCCAGCCCGAAACGCGGGAGGGTGGCCACGTGTTCGTCCCGATTCGAGGTGAATCAGGGGACCCCATCGCGGCTGCGGCGTTCGAGCCGACCAAGCGCTTCCGCGACCGCGTGCGAGCACTGCGTACGGGCGACGAACTCACCGTCTGCGGCGAGGTGAGCGACGGGACGCTCAAACTGGAGAAGTTCGCCGTCCGCGCGCTTGATCGGACCGAGCTGGCCACCCCGACGTGCCCGGACTGCGGGAACCGGATGAGTTCGGCAGGCCGGGATCAGGGGTACCGCTGCCGGGACTGCGGAACGAGTGCGCCGCGAAAAGTCGCAGTCGACGTGGAGCGTGACCTCGAACTTGGCTGGTACGAGGTGCCGCCGTGTGCCCGCCGGCACGTCGCCAAGCCGCTGGTCCGCGGCGGCTTCGACGCGCCGACCCATCCGGAACGGTAGGAACTGGACCGGTGTCGGTCGTCCAGTGTGGTCCCCGAACGTGCACCGCCGAAGTCCCCACGCGTGATCGGTTTCGACAGGCGTGGTGAAACCACGGTGCGTATCGGGGCTCGACTTAGCAGACACGTTATATAACTACGTGTAAAATTACTCTATGGATATATGTAGCAAAAGATTATTACATTATGAATATTATATTTACTGACGACATGTCGGCGATGGTTCGATACGGCGGAACGGGAGAAACACTGGTCAGTCGACATGTCGGAGCCGAAAATGGCCATAGATCTCACGAACACGGCTGACGGAGCGCGCTGGGTGACGGGACAGCTCGTAGACGACCACAACACTCGCGACAGCAACGAGATCCCGTGGAACGGGAGCACGGGCGACGACCGAGGGTTCGCCCGTTTCGACACCGTGACCATGGAGAACGGGTCCTCGAAATCGGCGCTCAGGACCCACCCCAAGTGGGTCCCGAACGGAACGATCAAGGGATTCTTCCCGTGGGTCACGGCGCCCGACAACGCCGTCTTCACCGCCCAGATCGGGTTCCTCGACGGCGCGAGCGCGAGCGACGGCGCCGAGTTTTGGGTGTTCGAACACCACCGAGAGAACGGCACTCACGTATGGAACCCGGTTCTCCGCCGCCAGAAGGGGTACACCGGAGAACTGTTGGATGTGAAAGCCGACCTGACCCACCTCTCGGGCGAGGAGGTGTTCCTCGAACTGCGCGTCGACGCCGCGGGACGGTCGACGCAGGACTGGGCGGCGTGGGTCGACCCCAAGATCGAGTCCCAGCTGCAGACGGGCACACCCATGGAGACGGGGACGATGCCGGTGACGCTGGAACTGTCGCGGGTAGACTGTCGGGACTCCGACGAGGAAGACAGGTTCCTCGCCCCGGACGGGGACGAGCCGTACGTTCTCGCACTCGCCCTGTTCGTCGACGGTCAGTCCATCGACGTCGTGGAGGCGTACCTCAACAACAACTACGACGCCGCCGGGGCGAGGCTTCGAGGAGGCGGTCGACACGGGACCCACGGGAACCTGGGGCAAGGAAACGTCCACGGCGGGGACAGCTTCCCCGTGCCGGACGAAACAGGGACGTTCCGAGACCGGATGTCCCCAGTGATACCGGCGATCGCATCGGGGGCGCAGACGGACGCCGACCCGAAGTCGGTGGCACGTGCCGCCCTGATCGTGGTCCTGCTTGAACAAGACAACACCAGCACACAAGCCGTAGAAGCGGGGTATCGAAAACTACGAACCGAACTCAAATCCGAGATAGAGAAGAAGGTGAGGGAGGTCGCGGAACAGGTCGCCGAGAACAGTTCGAACGACGAGATCGAGTTCACCGAACAGGACGGCAACGACATCGCCGACAACATCAAGGGGAAGGTCACTGATACTGTGAAGAAACGGACCCTCGACAGGTTCGACCTGTTCGGTATCGTCAACCCCGACGACTTCATCGGGACCGAGTTCGAGGTGTGGACGTTCGACGATATCCAGCAGAACGAGCCACAGTCGTTCCGCATGGAGTTCCGGAGTGACACGGCGCACTACGTCCTGAACGGGAACGCACGCACCGAGTGACCACTCCAGCCCTCCAGTACTCGCTTCGCCGCCCTGATTCGGACTAGGCGGTGAGCCTCCCGGCGTAGTCAGAAGCGCTCCAGCGCCCGCGCCATCGTCTCCCGGTCGTGGGCCAGCGACTCGCGGTCGTCGTACGCTTCGGGGGTGAGAAACGCCGCCGCCGCGGCGTCGTCGCCGGCGACGGGTTCGCCTGTCGTCGCCTCCCGGCTCACCGCGAAGTGGACCGACGCGTGGTTGCGCTCCGGCCCGGTCGAGAGCCGCGTCCGGACCGGCGCCAGATCGTCGGGATCGACTGCGAGCCCGGTCTCCTCCGCCAGTTCCCGTGCAGCCCCCTCGGCCAGCGGTTCGTCGTGTTCGGGGTGGCCGCCGGGCAGCGCCCACGCGCCCTCGGCGGGTGGCTGTCCGCGACGGATGCAGCAGACGTGGTCCCCGTCGACCACTGCGACGGCGACGCCCGGGACGGCCGTCCGCCAGAGCACGCGCTCGCAGTCCGGGCAGTAGGCGCGCTCGCGGCCGTCGATCTCGCGGTGCTCGACCGGGGCGCCACAGAGCGGGCAGTAGTTCGCGTCGACGGCGATCACGAACGGTGGTTCGCGGGCGCGGGGAAAACGGTTCGGTCCTCACGCTTTTGCCCCTACGGTCGTCGATCAGTACGGGCAGAAGCTGGCGGAAAGTCGGTCACCGTCCCGGCTCCTTTCGCGCCAGTGCCCGCTCGACGAACCGGCGGTTGTGCTCGCGCATCGGGTCGGGGAGTGCGCCCCGCGCAACGAAGCGTGCCTCGTCGGCGTCGCTGCCCGCCGACGGCTCCCCTTCGACGTGGTCGCGGTCGACCACGTAGCGAACGAGGAGGACGTGCTGGTCTCGGTACGCCGCGCCGCCGGCCTGTTCCCGGAGATGCGTGCCGAGCAGTCGGAGCGCCTCGGGGTCGGCGTCGACGCCGGCCTCCTCCCGAAGCTCCCGGACCGCCGCGGCGGGCGCCGGCTCGTCCGCTTCGAGGTAGCCGCCGGGCAGCGTCCAGAACCCCTCGCTCGGCCCGCCGGCACGACGGACCAACAGGATCTCGTTCCCGTCGCGGACGGCCACTCCAGCGGTCGGGACGGGGTTGCGCCAGACGAACTGCTCACAGTCGGGACAGAAGCGGCGTTCAAGGCCTTCGAACGATCGGGAACGGAGGGCGGTGCCGCAGGTCGGACAGTAGTTCGGATTGACGGCGACCATCGTCCGGGGATCCACTGGCGCCGGCAAAAGCGGTTCGGCGCGGCCCGCTAGCTCTTCAGCCCGCTCCCGGTCAAGGGGACGACCACGTCTTCCGACTCCCCGATTTCGCCGCGGTCGCGCAGTTCCGCGAGCGCCGCGGGCGCGACCGCACACGTGGGTTCCGTGTAGAAGCCGGCCGTGTGGAGTCGATCGAGTTCGTCGGCGACCGGCGCCTCCGAGAGCGCGATCGCGTCGCCGCCGGTGGCCTCGATGGCATTCAGAACCGCGTCTTTCTGCACCGGATCGCGGATCTGGATCCCGTCGGCCACGTCGTTCGAGCTGGCGGCCTCGCCGTGCAGTTCGGCGGCGATCGGCGCGTACCCCGCGGCCTGCGCGCCGTACATTCGCGGGACATCGTCGATCCAGCCCGCTTCTTTCAGAGCGCGGAAGCCGCGGTAGGCGCCGAGGAACAGTGTGCCGTGGCCCAGCGGCGTGACCACCGCGTCGGGCGCTTCCCAGTCGCGCTGGAGCGCCGTCTCGTAGGCGAACGTCGCCGTCCCGGCGAAGAAGGCGGGGTTCCACGCGTGGGAGGCGTACCAGGCCTCCGCGTCCTCGCTGACGGCCGCCTCCACACACGCGTCGGTCACGTCCTCCCGGGAGCCCTCCACGCGGACCGGCGTTGCGCCGGCGGCCTCGATCGCCCGGAGCTTGCTCGCTTTCACCGACGCCGGGACGTAGATCTCGGCGTCGATCCCGGCCCGGGCGGCGTAGGTGGCGATCGCGGCGCCGGCGTTGCCCGAGGAGTCCTCGACGACGCGATCGACGCCGAGTTCGAGCGCCCGCGAGAGCGTCGCCGTCGCCCCACGGTCCTTGAACGAGCCGGTTGGGAACACGTACTCCAGTTTGAACTCGGCGTCCCAGTCGGGGGCGTGCTGGAGCGGCGTCATCCCTTCGCCGAGGCTCACGCGCTTCTCGACGGGCAGGAAGTCGGCGAACGCCCACAGCCCATCGCGCGTGTCGAACGCCGCAGGGTCGGGCGCGGGACCGTCGGGGCGGGGCTGGCGGGCGAACTCCAGCGGGTGGCCGCACGTACAGCGCCAGCGGTCCTCGTACTCGGCGCCACAGGACGGACAGACGAGAGAGGTGGGATCGGTCATCGTCAGTACGAGTCGATCCCCGTCGCGACCGAGCAGACGTACTCCCCGGTCGCGACCTGGGGGAGTCGGCGGGAGCGCCAGAAGATCCCCTCGCTGTCGGCGGTCACGCGGCTCGTGAGCTGGCCGAACGGGTCGATCACGTCGAACAGCGTATCGCCGGGGTGGATCTCCTCGCCCAGTTCGGCGCGGAAACGGACCAGTCCGCCCGACGAGGAGCGGTACTGATCGAACCCCGCGGCGCGGGTCTGCTTCGCCATCGACGCCTCGCCGTCGAGGAAGCCGTAGTGCCGGAGGACGTTGAACACCCCTTCGACGCCGTACTGGATGCTCTCCTCGTCCCAACCCACGCAGCCGCCGAGCTCCGGGTCGATCGTGGGAATCCCTTCGTCCGGCGCCGCACGGGCGAGCTGGCCGTCCGGGCCCTTCTGGTCGAGCACGTGACCGGTCCCGAACGCCTTCGCGAGTTCGAGGCAGTCGCCGTGGAGGCGGTGGTGGCGCCCACACCGCACCCGGGCCTCGTTGAGCATCCGCGAGGTCGAGCCCTGGTGGAGGTCGAGCACGTAGTCTGCCCGCGTCGCGGCGTCGAAGGTGGCCGCCGCGATGCGTTCCGAGCTCGTCCCCTCCTCGTCGCCGGGGTAGGCCCGGTTCATCTTCGTGTCGTCGATTGGGTTGCGGTGTTCGGCGACCTCGAAGGCGTGGCTGTTGACGATGCCGACGATCAGCACCGCCCCCGAGAGCTCGGCGGGGTCGAGTCGGGGGACCACGCGGGTCAGGACGCCGAGGCCGTTGAGTTCGTCGCCATCGGACACCGCCTGCAGGTACAGCGTGTCGCCGTCGTCGGCACCGTTGACCACACAGACCGGCAGGGAGACGGGGCTCCCGTCGCGGCGTTCGCCAACTCGGAGCCGCCCGGTGGCGGTCTCCCCGGGGGCCGCGCTGGCGTCGCCGAGCGTGAGACTCATTACTCGGTGATCGTCCGTTTCCGCCTTAGTGGGTTCGATACCGGGTGAGGGGCGCCGATACTGCGGATTCGCTGGCGTTGGAACTGGGTTCTGTTGATTTTCTGGTGGCTGTCAGGAGCGATTCATCGGTCACTACGACTGCACCAGTAGCTCCAGGAGAAACGGTGTGAATAGGAACAGCGACAGCAGCTCGATCGTTGACCACTTGTGACCGCAGGGCGCCGAACACGAGGTTCGGCGCAGCACGGAGTCCCCACCCCTCCCCCCGCCGGCGCCACCGTGGCGCCGGCGAGGCGTCCACCGCTACCGCACCGCTGCCGCGGTCGGCGCGAAACGGTCGCGCCTCCGTGCGCGAGCCGAGCGCGAGGTCCTCGTGAGCGGAGCGAACGAGGGCACGAGAGAGCTTGCTCTCTCGGAGGACGAACGAGCGAACGAACGTGAGCGAGTGAGTCGGCTGGGGAGGTTCGAGGGCTGTGCGGGGCGGTGCAGTCACAAGGTGCCAACGATCGAGCTGCTGTTGCTGTTCGCGGTGGAAACACCGAAACCGCAGACCGCGTTCGCGACAGAAACACCGAGCCCCACACCCACGGCCCCAGCGAAGAAGCCGACCGCCGACTACGCCGTAATCACGTTCGAGTCCAGATCCCGTGGGTAGTACGTCAGCCACTCCACGCCGCTTTCGGTGATCGCGATGGTGTCGGAGTGGCGATACCCCTCGTCGTCGGTGTAGATCCCCGGCTCGATCGTGTACACCTGCCCCGGCTGCATTTCGCTGTCGGTGTCGTCGACGTGGTCGTACCCGCCCCAGCCCTGATCGATGTACGGCGGCTCGTGTCCCCCGAGGCCGATGTTGTGGCCGACGTGGTGCTGGGCGAGGTCGGTGATCCCCTGCTCCTCGTAGAACTCCCACACCTGCTCGTCGACGTGCGAGAGCGGGACCCCGGGCCCCAGCGCGTCGATCGCGATGTCCTGCGCTTCGAGCATCAGTTCGAAGTAGTGCTCCTGTTCGTCGCTGACCTCGCCGACGAACATCGTTCGTTCGAGTTCGGAGCCGTAGCCGTCGACGTTCGCGGACGCGCCGGTGATCAGCACGTCGCCGCGTTCGAGTCGTTTGTTAGGCGTGTGACCGTGTGGAAGCGCGGTCTCGTGGGCGGAGATGTAGCCCGCGTGGGCCGGGCCGTCGCCCCGGACGTTCTCGACGAACTGATCGCCCAGCGTGTCGAGCATCGCCCGTGAGGCCTCCGTCGACGCCCGCTGGGAGACGGTCGCGGGGTGGGCGCCGGGCTCGGTGTACTCCGCGAGGTAGCGGTGGGCGAGGTTCCCCCACTTCGCGGACTCCCGAATCAGGTCGATCTCGGCGTCGGTCTTCTCCCAGCGCATCCGTGACACCCACGATTGGGTCTCCACGTCGACGAACGCCGAGAGCGCGGGACCCTCGTACCCCATCACGCCCGGCGCGCCGTCGCTGTCGGCGAGCACTTTCTCGGCCCCGAGCCCATCGAGCATCTCGGCGACCGTCTCGATCGGCCGCCCCTGCGGGTAGTCGAAGTAGTGATGCACGGCGTCGATCCGGTCGACTTCCTCGACGCGCTCGACCTCCAGCCGCGGGACGACGATCTCGATGCGCTCGTCGGTGACCGCCAGACAGACCGGGCGCTCGGTCTGGACGTGCTCGAACCCGGAGACGTAGTGGATGCTCGTCGCGGCGAACCAGACGGCGGCGTCGGCGTCGGTGTTCGCGAGCTTCCCCCGTATCTCGCGGAGTCTGGAGCGGTACTCGGCGTCCGGAAGTTCGGTCGGCATGACTCCCGAGTCGCTCCCGGAGCGCAAAAGCCTCCGGGTGGACCACCCGGGCTGCCGGGTCGTCCGATCTCCGCGGGCGACGGTCGTGAGCGCCAAACTCCCGTCTCGAACCACCCGTTCGGGGCAGTGACGGGTGTTGTTGCTCACTACACCGTATATCGGCTATCGGGATGCTCTACGGATTATAAACTGTTTAAACCGATCTAAAGGATTCGTAAAACGTCGCCCGGCTCCTCGTGCTCGACGTGAAACGGCACGAACCGTCGGGCACGAACTCACCCTTATACGTGGTCCCCGATCCTTGAGTGGAGTAGAGTCACCATGTCCACCTCCGAACCCTCCACGTCGGCGCAGATCGCCGGCGAAAAACTCCCGCGGTCGGCGTTGTCGGCCGCGGCGTCGCTGCTCGTCCCCGTTCGCACCGCGGCGTTCTGGTCGGCAGTCGCCCTCCCGCTGGTCTACCTCCCGCTCGTGGCCACGGGCGCGGTGTGGGACCTGCCGCTGGTGTTCTGTGCGCTGCTGGCGCTGAACGTCGTCACGTTCCTCGTCGGCCACGACCACGAGCCGACCCGCGCCTGAGCCTGCACTCGCGGTCCCCGGCTCCCCGCGGCTCACTCCCTCTCCTCGCCCGCCGCTTCTTCCTCCTCGCTCCCCGCTGATTCGTCGCCGGAAGCGTCCGCGCTGTCGACGCCGTCCTCCGGATCGTGCCCCAGCCCGAGCGCCGCCGAGGGCACCGGCGAGAGTGGGTCGCCGTGGATCAGCTCCGGCACGACGACGTTGAGGAACTGCACCGCGAGCACGACCAGCAGCGGCCCGAGAAAGAGGCCGTACCAGCCGAAGTACGCCGCGCCGAGCACGTACGCGAACAGCACCAGCCCAGTGTGGAGCGAGCGCCCGGAGATGATCGGCCGCAGCACCGCTTGCGGCAGCAGGTCGAGGAAGAGAAACGCCACGACGAGGAAGGATAGCGGCGCCCAGAACAGTCCGGCGCCGTCCTGGGACGCCAGCCAGCCCAGATACCCCGTCACCGGGACGTAGACGAGCTTGCCGACGACCAGTGGGACGAACGTCGCAACGCCGGTCAGTAGCGCCAAAAGCGTCGGGAACGGGATCGCGACCGCCGAGGGAACGACCGCGTTGTAGCCGTTGTAGACGACGACCGCCAACACCGTCACCAGGGAGACGGTGATCACGTTGCCAAAGTACACCGTCTGGAGGTCGGCGTCGACCGCCGAGACGTAGGCGTGGGGGACGCTCCCGTCGCCGCCGATCTCCTCGCGGAACCACACGTCGATCCGATCGCCGTCCCGCAGGAGGAAGAAGCTCATCGAGAGCGCGAGCGTGAGGTGGACGAGCCCGGTGGTGAGCACACCCAGCTGCCGGAGGCCGGCGGTCAACTGCTCCCGGATCACGTCGAAGTTGTCGAGCCTGGTGAGATACCCCATCGGGTCCCGAATCAGTTGCCGGACGGCGTCGGGCATCGACGGTCGGGCGCCCAACGCCGCGAGCAGTTCGTGATCGAGCGCGATCGTCAGCTCCCGGATCGCCACGAGCCCGACGTAGCCGAGCAGCGCCAGCCCCGGAACGACGATCGCCAGCAGTGTCAGCGTCGCCGCGGCGCCGCGGTGGTCGACGGCGTCCTCGATTCGCTCGGCGATCGGTCGCGCGCCGTAGTAGACGAACAGGCCGAACACGAACGTCCCCACGAAGTGGAGCGCGACCCGACCGACGACGAGCAGCAGGAACAGACCGGCCAGCCACCACGCGACGCGCTGGCGCTCCATCTCGCGGGGCCACTGCATGGCTCCTCAGGCGGCGGGCAGGGACTTCGGTTTTACCCCTCGGGGGACGACCCTACTCGTCCAACTCCCCGTCGAGCCCCCACTCCTCGGCGCGGCGCTCGGCCTCCGCACGGGCCTCCTCCTGGATCGCGGCGATACGCTCCTCGTTCTCCAGGAACGATTCGAGGGCGCTCGCGTCGGCGTTGCCGGCGTCGTCGGGCGCGCGCTCCCGGGCCCGTTCGGCCAGCGCCGGCTCGTCGGCGAGCTCCTCGGCGGGCGCGCCGGGCGGCACCGTGAAACCGGGCGTGTCGTGGACCTCCTCGAGCGCACCTTCGGGGAGCTCGTACAGCTCGACCGAACAGGGGCCGGGCCCGGCCAGCGCGGCGAGGGCGTCGACGCCGCGGCTGTCGCTCCGGTGGGTTTCGGAACTCTCGCTGCGCTTGCTTCCGTGACTCCCACCACGCTCGCAGTACGCGGCACGCGGAACGCCCTCCGCGAACGTGAGCACCCCGGGCTCGCCGTCGGCCAGCAGCGAGTCCGGATCGATCCGGGCGTACCCCGTCAGATTCCGTGCCAGGGCGGCCTCGAGCGCGCTCGCGACACCGACCCGCGAGCGGACGAGCCGCCCCTCGGGGATATTCAGTTCGGCGTCAGCCAGGTTCATGGGGGCTCGGGGATCACCGCCGAGCGGAACCGTTCGGCGACCGCTCCCTCGTCGCCGTCCCGCAGATCGAGGCGGTCGGCCGCCCGCCGGTACGCCGCCGCCGCCGCGGAGTCGGGCGCGTACGCGAGCAGGGGTTCGCCCGCCCGCCGGGCCGCCCGCGCGGCGTCGCTCTCGGGCACCGTCGCAAGCGTCGGCCCGCCGAAGTACTGCTCGGCCTGCTCGGCGACACGGTCGATCGCTTCGTCGTCCTGTACGCGGTTGAACAGCACGCCGGCAGTCTCGGTACCGTAGGATCGAGCGTACTCCTGCACCTTCAGGCCGTCCGACAGCGACGGAATCGTCGGCTGGAGCACGACCACCGTACGGTCCGCGAGCACCAGCGGAAGCACCGCCGACTGCGAGCCAAGCGCCGCCGCGGAGTCGAAGAGGAGAACGTCGGTGCCGGTCGCGAGCTCGGCGACCACCTCGCGGAGTCGGGTCGCGTCGGCGTCGCGGAACGCGGCGAGGGAGGTGCCACAGGGGACGAGCGAGAGCCCGAACCGTTCGTACACCGCGTCCTCGACCGCTGCGTCGGCGTCGGCCAGCAGCAGGTCCTGCAGCGTGGTGTCAGCGTCCGCGAGCCCGGTGTGGAAACAGAGGTTCGCCATCCCGGTGTCGGCGTCGACGACCGTCACGTCGTGGTCGTCGGCGAGCGCCATGCCCAGCGCGAGCGTGCTGGTGGTCTTCCCCACCCCGCCCTTCCCACTCGCGACCGCCAGCGCTTCGACCATACGTTGTTTCTCCCCGCTGTTCGGTTTAAACTTTCTCCCCGAGTGGTCGTGTCACTGCCACCACTCCCCGAGCACTCGCCGCCAGTTGCCGGCCGCGATCGCTTCTCGCTCCGGGCGGTCGAACCCTCGGGCTTCGAGTCCGTCGAGCACGTCCCGGAGCCCCGTCACGTCCCCGACGGCCTCCGGCACGGTTGCCCCGTCGAAATCCGACCCGAGCCCGACGTGCTCGACGCCCATCCGGTCGGCGAAGTACTCGATGTGATCCAACAGCGTCGATAGCTCGGCGTCCTTCCCGCGTTCCCCGTCCGGCCGGAGATGGGCGGTTCCGAACGTACAGCCGACGATCCCACCGCTGTCGGCGACGGCGTGCAACTGCTCGTCGGTGAGGTTTCGCGACGCCGGCGAGACGCCGTGTGCGCCGGCGTGGGAGACCACCAGCGGCGAATCGACGGTCTCTGCCACGTCCCAGAAGCCCGCGGCGTTCAGGTGTGCGAGGTCGACCACGATCCCCCGATCCTCGCAGGCATCGACCAGATCGAACCCCGCGTCGGTCAGCCCCGGCCCGATATCGGGCGTCGCGTCGTGCTCGAAGGGGACGCCGTGGGCGAAGGCGTTGGGCCGCGACCAGACGAGCCCGAGCGATCGTAGCCCGGTTTCGTATAGCGATTCGAGATTTACGAGGTCCGGGTCGACGGCACCGGCGCCCTCGATATGGGGAATCCCGCCGACCGCGTCACCGGCGAGACAGGCGTCGAGATCGTCGATATCGCCGATCACACGGAAGCGGTCGGTCGCCTCGGCCCACTCCTGCAGCGTTTCGAACTGCTCGTCGACGATCCGGCGGGCACGTTCCGGATCGACCGCCGGCGGGAGCTCGCGCCAGTCGCCCATCTCCTCCTCGTTCGGGACGAATGCGGCGAAGATCCCGGCCGCGAGTCCGGCCTCCCCCGCGCGGGCGAGGTCCAAATGGCCGTCGGTGGGCTCGCTACCGAGGAAGTCGCCGCCAGCGCGGTCGCTGGTCGCCGCGAGCAGCGTGTCGTTGTGGCCGTCGATGATGGGGATCATGGTCGTGCCTCCGCCCGTACTGACTCCAAGCTTCCGGCGCCCGCCGACGTTGCCGGAACGAAGCGCCACCCTTCAAGCCGGTCGCCGCCCCCCATCCGGTATGAGCGACGGTCTCTGTGTGGAGTCCTGCGAGCGCTGTCCCGCGCTCGTCGAGTCGCGGAGTCGCATCGTCGACGGCGTCGGGCCCGCCGACGCCGACCTGCTGTTTCTCGGTGAAGCGCCCGGCCAGCAGGAGGACGAGGGCGGCGAGCCGTTCATCGGCCGCTCGGGCGACGTGCTCGACGAGGCGCTCCGGGATGCCGGGCTCGCGCGATCGGACGTCCGGATCACCAACTGCGTGCGCTGTCGACCGCCGGAGAACCGCGACCCCCACAAGGAGGAGCTGTCGAACTGCCGGGGCTACCTCGACCGCGAGATCGAGGCCGTCGACCCGGAGCTGGTGGTCACGCTCGGGAAAGTGCCCAGCGAGCACCTCCTCGACCGCGACGTGGCGGTGACGACGGAGGCGGGCGACGTACAGGACGCCCGCGTCGGCGACCGCTCCCAGCGCGTGCTGGTCTCGGTACACCCGGCGGCGACGCTGTACGACGCCTCCCAGCGGGACACGTTCTCGGAGGCGATCGCTCGTGCGGCCGACCTCGCCGGCGTCGCCGACGGCGAGGACGGGCAGTCCCGGCTGGGCGACTACTGACGCTGCGGGTGGCCGTCCCCGCAGTGACTTACTGACGCCGCGGGTGGCCGTTCCCGCAGCGACTACTGACGCTGCGGGTGGCCGTCCCCGCAGCGACTTACTGACGCCGCGGGTGGCCGTTCCCGCAGCGACTACTGACGCCGCGGGTGACCGTCCCCGCAGCGACTTACTGACGCCGCGGGTGGCTGTCCCCGCAGCGACTTACTGACGCCGCGGGCGACGATCGGTTCGTGGGGTCCCTGACTACTCCGGCTTCTCCAGGAGCGCGCGCCACATCACCGACTCCTCGTCGCTTTCGGGGTGCCCGTCGGCGGTGTCGACGAGTTCCCACGGCGTGCCGACGGTCGCGTTCCGCAACCGCTCGACGGAGAACAGCCGGAACAGCAGCGTCTCCCCCACGTCGCCCTCGTACTCGCTGTGGAACACGCGGCGGGCTACCCCCGGTTCCGGGTCGTCGCGCACGGCGAACAGGTCGACCTCGACCGCGAACTCGGGTTTGTAGCCGTCGAGCATCGCCGTCGCGTCCGCCGTCGTGACGTGTGCGAGATCCGCAAGGAACGCCCGCAGCGCGTGCTGGCTCGGGGCGAGCTGGAGCTGCGAGCCGATCGACAGCACGGCGTCGAAGCGGTCCCGATCGAACTGCTTCCGGAGCGCGAACATGTCGCCGACGCGGGCGTCCTCGATGCCGCGGTCGCGCATCGTCTCGACGAGGTGCTCGCTGGGGTCGATCGCGACGGTCTCGACCCGTTCTTGGAAGTACAGCGCGTCCCGGCCCGCGCCGGCACCCATGTCCAGCAGCGGCCCGGCGACGCGCGGCTCGAACCACTCGTCGGGCCGGTGGTCGCCGAAGTAGAACTCCTCGATGGCGTGTTCGCGGGTCTCGTCGCCGTCGCGGTCGATCAGCGGCTCGGCCCGCTCGCCGCGGTAGTGGTCGCGGATCGCTCGCCCGTACGGGTCGGCCATGGCTCTGGATACGATCGGGAGGCCCCTGACTGTTGTGCGAGTCTGTGACACTAGCACAAACTACTCGGCGATCTCGCCAGCCTGCTCCACGGCGTCGGGCCGGAGCAGACAGAGCAGCCCCACCAGTCCGATCAGAGCCGCGCCGATCACCGAACGGCCGCTGTCGAACAGCGCCAGGTCGAGGACGACCAGCCCGGCAGCGACTGCCAGGGCGAGTGCGCCGAACGCTCGCGTCGACACCGAGACGTCGCTCCCGACGACCTGCGCGGCTCCGAGCAGGCCGAGCAGCAGCAGCGAGACGGTGAGTTCGGCGTTCAGGCTGTCGGGCGCGAACGCGAGCAGAAGTGCCCCGGCGACGAGAGCGACCCCGACAGTCAGCAGCCCCGACGGCCGCTCGTCCAGTCGCCGATCGAGCAGTCGATAGCCGACGAGAGCGCCGAGGAGCCCCAGCAGGGCGATCGTTCGCGGCTCCATCTTCCCCCACGTTGATCCATCGGCGACTTGAGGGTTCCGCGTGGCCGCGACGGAAAGTCACTTGAGCGCCCGTACCGCAGGCTCGCGTATGGACTCCCACGCCGACGTGGTCGTCGTCGACTACGGCCTCGGCAACCTTCGCAGCGTCACGAAAGGGCTGGAGCGGGCGGGCGCGTCGGTGACGATCTCGGACGACCCCGAGCGGTTCGACGACGCCGACGGCGTGGTGCTGCCCGGCGTCGGCGCGTTCCGCGAGGGGATGGAGAACGCCGACCCGTACCGCGACGCGCTCGAAGACGTGGCCGCCTCCGAACGCCCGCTGTTCGGCATCTGCCTCGGCATGCAGATGCTGCTCTCCGAGAGCGAGGAGGCCGACCACGAGGGGCAGGGCGCCGTCGAGGGGCTCGGCTTCGTCCCGGGCACGAACGTCCGCTTCCGCGGCGACCAGAAAGTCCCGCACATGGGTTGGAACGAGCTCGACGTGACCCGCGAGCACCCCCTCGTGGCCGGCGTCGAGGGGGGCCGCGGCGGCTCCGTCGACGGCGAGCACGCCTACTTCGTCCACTCCTACTACGCCGACCCGGAGGACGACGACGCGATCGTCGCGGAGACCGACTACGGCGTCACGTTCCCCGCGATCGTCACCAACGACGACGGCACGGTGTTCGGCACGCAGTTCCACCCCGAGAAGAGCGGGGAAACCGGGCTCACGATCCTGAAGAACTTCGTCGACCTCTGCTGAGGCGTTTTCGAGCGTGAAACGCTGCGGGAGAGTTATGGGCGCCCGACACGAACGCCCGCTGTGTCCCCAACCGTTCCCTCCGTCCCCCGAGATTGGCGCGTTCCGCTGTTTCTCGGCGTCGCGTCGATCCCGTTCTCGCTCGTGAGCTACCTCCAGTCCGACTCGACGATGTCGCTCTGGCCGGTCGTGATCGCGGGGCTGATCGCCGGCTACCTGACCGACAACGCCGACCGCGTCGGCGCCCGGACCGGGTTCGTCGGCGGGCTCGCGGTGTTCTGGATCGTCGCGGAGATGGTGTTACTGGTGCCCGAACTGACCGGCCCGTGGTGGTTCCTCGTCGCAGCCAGCGTCGGGAGCGTCGTCTTCGCGGTGCTCGGGGTGGCACTCTCGATACTGCTGGGCGCGCTCGGGGCGTACGTCGGCGGCTGGCTGGCCCGCCGCACCGGTCGGTCGCGTCCGACCGCCGGCGCCTGATTCGGGTTCGTCGTTCCCCGTCGGTCAGTTCAGATCCGCCCGGACGAACAACGCGCCGCCGACCAGCAGCGGGACGACCGTCCACGCGAGCAGGATCGCGGCGAACGCGGGCCACTCGACGTACGCCGGAACCGGGGGCACGACGTTCGCCGTGATCCCCGGGTACTCGCCGCTCGTCGAAGCGATGGCCGCCATCACGAGCGCACTGTAGGCGCCGGAGGGGCTGAGCCCTTGGAGGAACACGAACCACGCCGGTACCGACGCACCGGGCGCCGACCCGACGATCGCGAGGTGGAGCCCCTGTGGCAGCAGATCCCACAGCAGCGTCAGCCCGAGATAGGCGGCGATACCCACGGTCATCGCTCGCGAGCGGGTGGCCGTCGCCGCCGAGATCCCCACCGCGATGCCGACGGACGCGACACCCAGTCCGGCCGTCAGCGCCGTCACCGCGAGGAACGCGGTCACGGGCAGGCCGCCGTACAGCGCCCAGCCGACGACGCCGGCGAGCAGGAACCCCGCACCCACGCCGAGCGCGACGACGGCCCCGCGACCGAGGAACTTCCCGAGCACGACCGTCCGCCGATCGGGCTCTAACCCCAACAGGATCCGGAGGCTCCCCGACTCCCGCTCGCCGGCGACGGCGAGGTAGGCGGCGACCAGCGCCACGATCGGGACCAGGATCGCGGCGAACTCGCTGGCGGCGCCCAGCCCCTGTAGCGGGTCGGCACCCAACGCCGGCACCAGCAACGGGACCCCCATCGTCGCGGCGACGAACAGCGCGACGAAGGCGACGAGCGCCACGAACAGCCGCGAGCGACGCGCGTCGTCGAACTCCTTCCGGGCGATCACGATCGCGTTCATCGCGGGGCCTCCGTCTCGGGGTGGACGTACGCCCGGAACAGGTCCTCGAGCGACGCTTCGCGGGCCTCGAAGTCGAGCAGGTCGCTCTCGCTGTCCCGGACCGCGTCGAGCACCCGGAGTTTGGCCGCCGGTTCGGTGCAGGTCGCGGTGATGGTGGTCCCGTCGACGGTCACTGCGGAGACCCCTTCGATCGCACCCACGTCGAGATCGGCTGGCAGCGTGTCGACGGTGACGCTGAGCGTCGCGCCGGTACCCAGCGTCTCTCGGAGCCCGTCGATTGTGTCGGTTGCCACCAATCGCCCGCGACTGAGAATCCCCACTCGATCACAGACCGCTTCGACCTGACTCAGCACGTGACTCGAGAAGAACACCGTTCCGCCCGACTCGGCGTGGTCCCGCGTGATCTCTCGGATGTCTCGGATCCCGTCTGGGTCAAGCCCCGAGGACGGCTCGTCGAGGATCAGTAGCTCGGGGTCGCCCACGAGCGCGATCCCGAGCGCGAGGCGCTGGCGCATCCCCTTCGAGTAGGCGCCTGCCCGCCGCTTTCCGGCCGTCTCGTCCAACCCCACCCGACGGAGTAGTTCGTCCGGGTCGTCGGCGGCGTCCTTCAGGTCGATCGCGTACGAGAGGTGTTCGCGGCCGGAGAGACGATCGTAGAGGCTGTAGCCGTCGGGAAGCACCCCCACGCGCTCGTGGACCGCGTCGGCCTCGGACTGGGCGTCGTAGCCCAGGACCGTCGCCGTGCCAGCGGTGGGTCGGACGTAGTCCAGCAGTACGTCGATGGTCGTCGACTTCCCGGCGCCGTTGGGGCCGAGGAAGCCGAACACTTCGCCCTCCGGGACCGTCAGATCCAGATCGTCGACGGCGTACACGTCGTCGCCGTAGCGCTTGGTCAGCCCGCGCGTCTCGATCGCCGCCATCAGCCGCCACCCCCTGCGTTCGGCCGCTCCGTCGGGTCTCGTCGCTCCATACCCGCCACTGGCGGGCCGAGCGGATATAGTTTATCAACAAATTGATGTTTTGACAGCGGCGTTACTCAAACTTTCTCGAGCGACGGCTCAGTCGGGGACCGAGACCGTGCCGTCGGCGTCGATCCGCGCCGTGATCGACGCGTCGCCGTGGTGGAGCGTGAGCGCGAACGCGAGCGGTTCCGTCTCGAGCACGCGGCGATCGACGTCGCCGATGAACGCCGGCAAGCGCCAGAGCCGGAGGTCGGTCACGTCGACACCGCGGTCCCAGTAGAACGAGATGACTGCGGGATGGCCGAACAGCGGGAGTTCGACGGGTGCGAACAGTCTGAGCCCGCACTGCGAGCAGTCCGCGACGCAGGCGTAGTCGCCGTCGGGGCCGGTCTCGATAGCCACGGTCGTCGCCCCGTTGCAGGTGGGGCAGGAGCCGGCGATCGCGGTCTCGTACTCCCGCAGCGCCCGTCGGTTACACGCCGCGAGCGTTTCGAACGGTCCTCGGCCCTCGGTCTCGGCGGGCGAGAGATCGTAGGTCACGACGGTCGCGTCGCAGTCGGTGCAGGCGACCCGGAGATGCGGGTCGTCGTACGCCGCCCGGAGCGTCGTCGACGCACACTCCGGACACACCCCCTCGACGGTCACGGGCTCGAACGACGGCGCCTCGGTGTAGATCCCCGACCGGATCGCCCGAACCACCCGTTCGCCGGCGCTGGTGGGGACGTACTCGCCGTCGGCTTCCCGGACGAACTCCGTCGTCAGCCGATCGAGGTGGTAGGAGAACTGCGAACTGCTGTCGATCCCGGTTCGATCGTAGAGTTCGGTGAACGGGAGCCCGGTCCTCTGGTTCTCGACCGCGACGACGAGCGTCCGCAGGATCTCGACCCGGTGCTCGTTGCCCAGCGCGGCGAACGCGTTCCCGGTCATGGACGATCGTGCAGTCGCCGGCGAGTAAAGCCTCCGGCTGTTCGGTGACAAACTGCTGTACGGTGCCGACGCTACCGCTAGTCGACGTGAAAACGGACTGTCGCCGTAGGGGCGACGAAGAAACCGTTAGTTGCGGACGAGGTTCGTCGCGCGGGGGCCCTTGTCGGCCTGTTCGATGTCGAACTCAACTTCCTGCCCTTCCTCGAGGTCGTCGCCGCCGACATCTTCCATGTGGAAGAAAACGTCGTCGTCCGCGTCCTCAGTGGAAATGAAACCGTAGCCGCCCGTGTCGTTGAAGAAATCAACCTTACCGTTTGCCATTGCAAACAAACGTATGCCCCGTCACGGGATAACCCTTCCGAGAGTCGTGGTACCACGACCTGTGACCGACGGACGTTTTCGCTGTCGGTCGCCCAACGACGCCGAGGCGACATCTGCAGCCGGATCACGGACACCCATCGTCCCGGATCCTCCGTGATGGCCCAGCGTGTGTCGAGGGCGAGTCCTCTTGTCGTTCGATAAATCGCCCGACGGTATGGTTGTTCCGCGGTTGGACGAACCAAACCCCTCTCGCTGTGAGAACCGTTTTGCCCCGGCGGACCCCTGTGTGGGTATGGACGCAGGGTTCGACGCGACGCTCCGGGCCGACGACGTTGCCTTCGCCGAGCGGGACGCCGAGCTGCTCCGGACCGTCGACGAGGCGGGGTCGCTCAACGCCGCGGCGTCGTCGCTCGGGCGGTCGTACTCCCGGGCACACGACCGGCTCACGGAGCTGGAGGACGCGTTCGGCTCGTTGGTCGAGCGCCAGCGTGGCGGCAGCGGCGGCGGCGGCAGTGCCCTCACCGACCGCGCACACGAGCTGTTGGCGGCGTTCGACCGCCTGCGCGCGGGCTACAGCGCGATCGCGGAGACCACGGAGACCGTCCTCGACGGCGAGGTGAGCGAGCGCGACGGCGAGCTCGGCACCGTCGAGACCGCCGCCGGAACGGTCCGGGCGCTCGTCCCGCCCGAGGCGGAGTCGGTCGAGGTGGTGCTGCGGGCCGACGCGGTGACGCTGCACGACCCCGCGGACACACCGACCGGCGACGCGACCAGCGCGCGCAACCGATTTTCGGGCGAGGTCGTCGCGGTCGACCGCGGGGAGTCGATCTCCCGCGTCTCGGTCGACGTGGGGGCCGACGTGCCGCTCGTGGCGCTGGTGACCGAGGAGAGCCGCGATCGACTCGGGCTCGAACCCGGCCGGGACGTGGTGGCGTCGTTCAAAGCGACGGCGACCCGTGCGACACCGCGGTGACGGCCAACCGCGGTGGTGGGAGCGACACCGCGGTGACGGGTAATCGCGGTGGTGGGAGCGACACCGCGGTGACGGCCAACCGCGGTGGTGAGAGCGACACCGCGGTAACCACGAGCGCAGAGCACTCTCTCAGCCGCCACAAAGTTCTCTTCGGACCGGGCAGAACCGCTTCGCGCATGCTCGACGCTGACTTCGAGGTGTGCACCGAGTGTGGTAACCTCCACATGGAGGGCGGCGCTGCCCCGTCACACGTCGAGGAGTGTGCGGTCTGTGGCGGGCGAACCGACGACGTGGAACTGGACGACATCGTCGGCCTGTAGCGCGCTCGCGCCGACGCGCTTTTCTCCGCCCCTCGTGAACCTCGGGGTATGCAAGTCGTCACGCTGGGTCCGGCGGGGACGTACTCCCACCGCGCGGCGGGGTCGATCGCCGACGACGACGGCGTCAGCTTCCGGGAGTCGGTGACGGAGATCGTCGCCGCCGTCGCCGACGGCGAGTTCGACCGCGGCGTCGTCCCCGTCGAGAACAGCATCGAGGGCTCCGTCGACGAGAGCCTCGACGCGCTGGCCGACCGCGAGGTGAGCGTCGTACAGGAGGTCGTCTCCCCGATCCGGCACGCCCTCCTCGCGCAGGGGCCGGCGTTCTCGACCGTCGCGTCCCACCCGCAGGCGCTGGCACAGTGCCGCGAGTACCTCGCGGAGCAGTACCCCGACGTGAGTCAGGAGGCGGTGGCGTCGACCGCCCGCGGCGTCGAGCGCGCCCGCGAGGACGCGAGCGTGGCGGCGATCGGCCACCCTGCGAACGCAGGCTCGCCGGCACAGGGAGCCGACGAGGACAGTGACGGTACCCTCCAGCGGATCGCCGAGAACATCCAGGACCACGACTCCAACGCCACCCGCTTTCTCGTCGTCGCCCCCGAGAACGAGCGCTCGGAGGCGGGCGGGAAGACAAGCATCGTGGCCTACCCCGGCGCGAACTACCCCGGCCTGCTGCTCGAACTGCTGGAGGCGTTCGCCGACCGGGACATCAACCTCACCCGGATCGAGTCCCGTCCAAGCGGCCGTCGACTGGGGGACTACTGCTTCCACGTCGACTTCGAGGCGGGGCTGTACGAGGCCCGGGCACAGGACGCGCTGGCGGAGATCGAGGCCGTCTGTACGGACGGCTGGGTCAAACGGCTCGGCTCCTACGACACGACCCACGTCGTCGGGTAGCTTCGAAAACCACCTGACGGCGGCGGAATCGTCGGACCGGCGGCAACCCTTAACCCTCCGCGGCGACTCCCTTGGGGTATGAGTGGCCGCCGTGACCCGTTCGACGAGATCGAGGAACTGTTCGAGCAGCTGAACTCCGGGTTCGCCGACCTGACCGGGGAGTTCGAGGGCGCCGTCGGCGGCGGGATCCACGTCGACGTGGCCGACGACGACGACCTCGTCGTCGTCGTCGCGGACGTGCCGGGGTACGAGCCCGAGGACATCGACGTGTCGGTCAGCGACCGCCAGCTCACCATCTCGGCGGAGCGCGGGAGCGAGTCCGAGACCGACGACGACGCCCAGTACTACCGCCGCGAGCGCACCCGACAGTCGGTGAGTCGGACTGTGACGCTCCCGACGGCCGTCGACGAGCACGAGGCGTCGGCGAGCTACGAGAACGGTGTGCTGACGGTCGAACTGCCCAAGGCCGACGGGGGCGAGGGGATCGACATCGAAGTGAGCTAGATCGGTTCTTCTGGGTTTTTGCTGTTTTCTTCGTTGGACCTCTATCGGTCCACGACGCGGTACTTTGCGTTCGTTTCCGTGACAGCAACAGCAGCTCGTTCGTTGGCAACTGAGACAGCAACAGCGACGGCAACCGCGACAGCAGCTCGACGCTAGACCACTTGTGACCGCAGGGCGCCGAACACGAGGTTCGGTGCAGCGCCGAGTCCCCACCCCTCCCCCCGCCGGCGCCGACCGTCGGCGCCGGCGAGGCGTCCACCGCCACCGCACTGCGGTCGCTGTCGGCGCGCGACGTGAGCCCCTCCGTGGGCGAACGAGCGCGCGAGGGACGACTGACCGAGTGAAACGAGGGAAGGAGTCGGCTGGGGAGGAACGAGGGCTGTGCGGGGCGGTGCGGTCGCAAGTGGCCTAGCTCACTCCGCGGTCCTGTTCGCGGTCAGGACACCGACCTCCGCGGTCCAGTTCCCCGAGAAAGTACCAAAACCGGAACCAACGAACATCCACGACCCAAAACCCCAATTCACCTACTCCCCGCCGTCCAGCCACCGCTGCAGCGCCGCATCAGTCGCGATCGAGACGGCGAAAAACAGCACCGGCACGATCGCGTTGATCGCCCAACTCACTGCCGAACCTGTGGCGTAGTCGTACGCCACTAGCGCGACGAACACCACGACAGCGGTCACGATCCGTCGACGGAGCGTCTTCCCGGCGATCTCCATACCCGAACTGGGTCGCTCGCCCCGAAGAAGCTCCCGGTCTCAGCCCCGCAGCGTCTCCACGGGGCGCTCGTTGGCCGCCTTCCACGCCGGGTACAGCCCGCTGAGCAGACTCGCGACGACCGCGAACACGAAGCCGAAGATGAGGTACTGCATGCTCGCCCACTCGAACACGAGCGTCGGATCGCCGAACAGCACCTGATTCAGCAGCAGCCCGACCCCCAACGCCACGACCGCGCCGACTGCGCCGCCGATGACGCCGAGCAGCCCCGCCTCGGTCAGGATCATCCGCAGCACCTCGCCGCGGCGGATCCCCACCGCCCGGAGCACGCCGATCTCGCCCCGGCGCTCGATCGTGCTCATCAGCATCACGTTGAGGATGCTCACGGCCGCGACGACCAGCGAGATCGAGCCGATCCCGATCAGCGCGAGGTTGAGCGTGTTCGTCAGGGAGTTGATGCTCTCTTGGACGGCCGCCAGCGTCGTGACGCTCACGATCTCCTCGCGGCCGTTCATCCCGCGCTCCACCTCATCGGCGACCGCCTCCGCGGCCGCGCCGTCCTCGGCGACGATCGTCACCGTCGAGTAGTACTCCCGGTCGCTCAGCGCCGAGACGGGGAGCACGACCGACGCCCCGCCACCGAACCCCTGCTGGGGTTCGAGGATCCCGCGGATCCGGTAGAGCTGGCCGTCGTACTCGACCGGGTCGCCGAGTTCGAGGCCGAACTCGTCTGCGACGCTGCTGCTCACCAGCGCGCCCGAGCGCAGACGGTCGGGCACCTCTCCCTCTTGGGCGTCGTACAGCGCGCTGGCCTGCGTGAGCCCCGTGACGCTCACGCGCTGGGGCTCGCCGTCGGCGTCGATCGTCGTCGTCCCGGTCTTCTGGCCGATCACGTCGGCGTCGGCGACCAGCCGTTCGATGTTCCGGACCTGCGACTCCGTGAGTGCTGGTTCGGGGTTGTCCTCGCCCGCAGTCACCGTGACTTGGTTCGCGAGCCCGCCCAGCTCTTGGTTGGTGCTGTACTGGATCGAGGCGCCGGCCATCCCCAGCGACGCGATCGCGACGACGCCGATCACGATCCCCAGCGCGGCAAGCGCCGTCCGCGCGCGGTTCCGGCCGAGGTTGCGCCACGCCATCAGCGCGCTGGGGAACCGCCAGAGCCACGCCTCGACGCTCACTCTTGGATCACCCCGTCGACGAGGTTCACGACGCGGTCGGCGTACCCCACAAGCTGGTCGTCGTGGGTGACCGCGACGATCGCGATGTCCTCCGCCTTCTTCAGCCGGGTCAGCTCGTCGAGGATCGTCCGTCCGGTGTCCTGATCGAGGTTCCCCGTCGGCTCGTCGGCCAGCACGATGTCGGGCTCGTTCACCAGCGCCCGCGCGATCGCGACGCGCTGTTGCTGCCCGCCCGAGAGCTGTCGCGGGGTGTGGTCCAGCCGATCGCCCAGCCCAACGCGTTCGAGTAAGTCGATCGCGCGATCGTGTCTGTCGACGCCGGTGTCCCACATCGACGGGAGTTCGACGTTCTCGACCGCGGTCAGCATCGGCAGCAGGTGGAAGTCCTGAAACACGAAGCCGATCCCGTTGCGTCGCTCCTCGGTGAGCTCATCCTCCGTGAAGTTCGTCACGTCCTGCCCCTCCAGCTTCACGGTCCCCTCGGTGGGCGTGTCGAGCAGTCCGATCATGTTGAGCATCGTCGACTTCCCCGAGCCCGAGGGGCCGATGATCGTCACCATCTCGCCGCGGTCGGCGTGGAAGTCGACGCCTTTCAGCGCCTCGATGGTCTCCTCGCCGCTCCGGTAGCGCTTCACCACGTCGGCGAGTTCGATGACGTGCATCAGCCTCTGTATCGGCGGTAGGCGATCGTGAGTGCGACCCCGAGCGCGACCGCGAGGACCACGACCAGCGCGCCGAGCAGGAGCGAGGCCCCGCCCCCGGCGCCGCCCTGCCCGCCGGCTGGCGCCGCGGCGTCGCTCACGTCCAGTTCGACCACTCGCGAGAGCCGTTCGCCGTCGACAGTGTACTCGATCCGGACCGGCACCTCAGTCACCGACGCCGAGACGTTGGCGGTGAGCTGGAACGTCGCGAACTCGCTGGAGTCCACCGGACCGACGAAGTACTCCTTGTTGGGGTTCACCGGCGTCACGCCCTCGCTCGCGACGATCCGCATCACGACCGAGCTCGCGTCGAGGCTACCGACGTTGGCCGCGTCGCCGCTGATCGTCACGACGCCGCCGCTCCGGCTCGTGTCGACGCCCGTGACGGTCATGTCGGTGGTCGGCGCCGGGGCGTACGACAGCGTCGTCTCGCTGGTCGCCGTCTCCCCGGCGGCGGTGTACTCGGCGACCACCGTCACCTCGCCGGACGGGATCGCGTCCCCGTCGAGCGTGGCGATCCGGCTCTCCCCTGCGGGCACGTCCGCGAGCCGCGTTCTGGTGACGGTCTCGCCGTCGACCACCGCCCGGAGCTGCACGTCACGGAGCTCGACGTTCCCGAACTCCGACAGCGTCGCCCGCACGACCGACGAGCCGTTCGCGGTCGTCGCCGTCGCGGTCAACTCCGGATCGAGGTTCGCGGGCTCCACGTCGGCGGTGACGTTTCGCGTCACCGTCCGCGTGACGCCCTCGTCGGTCTTGTACGTCAGCGTCGCCGTCAGCGGCCGGCTGCCCGCCTCGTGGAACGTCGTGGCGAACGTGTGGGTCGTCTGAGTTCCGGGCTGGATCGACGCCGAGACGCGCTCGGGGTTCTCCACGTCGGCCGCCCCGGTCAGCTCCAGCCGGACGTTCGAGAGCGGGCCGTCGTCGCCGTTGGAGACGGTCACGTCGACCTGGCTCTCCTCGCCGGCGACCGAGTCCAGCCCCGCGACGGAGATCGCGGCCTCGTCGGGCTCCTGCACGTCGACGTACAGCGGGTAGCTCACGCGCTGGTAGTCGCCGTCGGCGTCACGCACGACCGCGTTGACGACCAACCGTTTCTCGCCCGGCTCGTCGATCGACACCGTCAGCGGGATCGACCGCGTGCTGCCGCTGGCGATCGACCCCACGTCCTCGATCCGGGCGAGATCGCTGGCGCTGCCGGCCTTGCGGACGTAGATGTCGGTCACCTCGACCGGGCCGCTACTCGATTCGAGGTTCGCGATCGTCGTCGACAGCGTGAACGACTCGCCGGGCGCGGGCTGATCGACCGAGAGATCCACCGACTCGATGGCTACGTCGGTGTTCGCCGCCGCGGCGGGGATCGCGGCGCCGGCGACGACCGAGAGCACGACCATCGCCGCGACGCCGAGCGATCGCCGGCTCACAGCGAACCCTGTCCCGTCGCCGTCTCGACCGTCGCTCCGTTTCGAGTCACGAACATACGTACTACTCCCGCTGATACGACATTATAGCTTTCGGAAGGAATATTACAACAGGCCTGTAAGCGTCGTCAGAACAGATGAACCACGTTGGAGTCTCCCGGCGATGGCGACCGGGATCGCCGCGGCGAGGCACCGATGCGTAGCGGCGACGACGAGGCGTTCGACGCGATGGGGCGGCTGGGGTTCGGCACCAACGAGGCCGAGGTGCTCGTCGCGCTCCACGAGCTCGGCACCGCGACCGCCCGCGAGGTGAGTCAGGTCGCCGACGTGTCGCGGCCGCAGGTGTACAGCGCGGTCGAGTCGCTCGAGAACCGCGGGCTAGTGAACGTCCAGCACGCCAACCCCCGGGAGTTCCAGCCCGTGACCGTCGACGAGACGGAGTCGCTGTTCACGCGGCGGTTCGAGCGGGACATCGAGCGGGTCACGGACCGGCTCCGGGAGGCGGCTAGCCGGCGCGAGGGGCCGAGCGAGGAGCGCGAGGATATCTGGACGGTCCGGGGGCGGGAAGCCGTCACCGAGCGGATCACCCAACTGGTTCGGGACGCCGAGGTGCGGGTGGTGTTCGGCGCCAAATCGACCGACCTGCTGACCGAGGGGGTCCGCGAGGCGCTCGCGGAGCGCGCGGCGGGGGGCGTCGACGTGACGGTCGTCAGCACCGACGCGGCCGTCCGCGAGCGGTTCGCCGACGTCGCGGCCGTGACGGTGTTCGCCCCGGAGATCCACGACGAGGAGTCCAACCACACCGGCCGGATGCTGCTGGTCGACGACGACACCGTGCTCCACAGCGTACTGGGCGAGGAGGAGCTTCCGGGGGCGAGCCGGGAGACGGCGTACTGGAGCGCCGGCTCCGGCTTCGCCTCGACGCTCGTCGCGATGATGGAACGGACGCTGCAGAGCTAGGCGACGGAGGGCCCTCACCGATACCGTTTTGCGGGCGATCGCCCAAGCCGCGGGCGTGTCAGTCCCAGCCACACAACGAATCGTCGCCGGCCTGCTGGGCGCGACGGCCGTCTGGCGGACGCTCTCCGGCGTCGCCGCGCTGGTGCGCTGGCTCTGGTTGGGCGAGCTGGTCGGCAACGGCTCGATGGCGCTGCTGCTGATCTCGGTCGTGATCGGCCCGATCGTCGGCGGGGGCGCCGGCGACGCCGCACTCCGACACGGCTACTGGTCCCGGAATCGCCGCGCGCACCGACGCCGGCTCGCTGCGGTCGCTGGGCTGCTCGTACTCCCGTTTCTCGTGACGACGGCGGCGGGCTGGCTCCTCGGAGACGGCCCGCCGTCGCTGCCGCTGTACGGCTGCTTGACGCTGTCGGTGACGACGGCGGTGGTGCTGGGACTCGTCGGCTCAGGCCGTCACGAGTGAGAGCACGGCGACGACGGCGCCGACCGCGAGTACGGGAACCGCCGCACCGAGCGTGAGATACCCCGCAAGCGCGCCCAGCGTGACGGGCACCATCGCGAGCAGACAGAGAAGACCGAGCCCGAACGCCAGCAGGGGAGCGCCGTCACGAAGCGTCGAGTGAGTGCTGCCGGCGTTGGCCATTCGTGCCCGTGAAGGGGTCGGTTCCGAGCAAAAGGGCTTCGGTCGGGAACCTCCCGTGTGACAAGTCGACACGCCGATCGACGCGGGTGTCGGCGCGCGGCCGCTCGCTGCCGGCTGCGCCAGTCAGAACTGATGGGTATTTTTACGCGGGGACGGGAGTGACGTGTATGGACTACGACCCGCAGGCGATCGAGGAGCGCTGGCGGCAGCGCTGGCGGGAGAACGGTCGGTACGAGGCCGATCCCGTCCCCGAGGAGGAGCGGGAGAACAGGGAGGGACAAGGTCCCTCTGGCAGCCGGACGCAGTCCGGCGACGCCACCTTCGTCACGGTTCCGTACCCCTACCCCAGCGGCGGGATGCACATCGGCCACGCCCGCACGTACACGGTGCCGGACGCCTACGCGCGCTACCGGCGCCAGCAGGGCGACAACGTGCTGTTCCCGATGGCGTGGCACGTCACCGGGACGCCGATCATCGGCGCCGTCGAGCGCCTGAAGAAAGGCGAGGAGGAGCAGCTCTCGGTGCTGCAGGACACGTACAACGTCCCCGAAGAGGACCTGGGCGACCTGGAGACGCCGATGGGCTATGCGGAGTACTTCATCGAGGAGCACTACAAGAAGGGGATGAAGTCCCTGGGCCTGTCGGTCGACTGGCGCCGGGAGTTCACCACCAACGACGAGCGCTACTCGAAGTTCATCGAGTGGCAGTACCAGACGCTGAAGGAGAAGGGGCTGGTGGAGAAGGGCCTGCACCCGGTGAACTACTGCACCGAGGAAGAACAGCCAGTCACCACCCACGACCTGCTGGAGGGCGAGGAGGCCGAGTTCCAAGAGTACACGCTGATCCGGTTCCGCGGCGACTCGCCGGACAACGGCGACGCCGTCTTCCCGATGGCGACGCTCCGACCCGAAACCGTCCGCGGCGTCACGAACGCCTACGTCGACCCCGAGGCGACGTACGTCCGTGCGACCGTCGACGGCGAGACGTGGGTGATCTCCGAGGATGCCGCCGAGAAGTTCCGCCTGCAGGACCGCGAGGTCGAGATCGAGGCCGAGTTCGACGGCCGCGAGATCGTCGGGACGAGCGTCGAGAACCCCGTCACGGGCGACGACGTGCTGATCCTGCCCGCCGGCTTCGTCGACGCCGACAACGCGACCGGCGTCGTGATGTCGGTGCCGGCCCACTCGCCGGACGACTACGTCGCGCTGCAGGAGCTCACGGAGCGCGCCGACGAGCTGACCGAGTACGGGATCGACCCCGAAGCGGTCCGCGAGATCGAGCCGATCCCGATCCTCACGATCGAGGGGTACGGCGAGATCCCGGCGGCCTCGGCCGTCGAGGAGCACGGCATCGAGTCCAGCGACGACCCCGCGCTGGAGGAGGCCACGAACGACCTGTACAACGCCGAGTTCCACTCCGGGGTCCTGAACGACGAGTACGGCGAGTTCGCGGGCGAAGTCGTCGAGGACGTCCGCGACCGCTTCCGCGAGCACCACGCCGGCGACGCGTTCGACACGATGCAGGAGTTCAGCGAGGAGGTCGTCTGTCGCTGCGGCGGCGACGTGGAGGTCGCCTACCAGGACACGTGGTTCCTGCGCTACAACGACGAGGAGTGGATGGCGAAGACCCGGCGGGCGATCCAGAACCTCGACGCGATCCCGGAGAATACCCGCGGCGAGTACGAACACACCGTCGGCTGGCTGGAGGAGTGGCCCTGCATCCGGAACTACGGGCTGGGCACGCGGCTGCCGTGGGACGACGAGTTCGTGATCGAGCCGCTGTCGGACTCGACGCTGTACATGGCCTACTACACGGTCGCCCCGCACATCCAGGACGTCCCCGTCGAGGAGCTCGATCCCGCGTTTTTCGACGCGATGTTCTACGGCGAGGACGCCGTCGACGACGCCGACGAGCGCGCGCTGGAGCTGGGCGAGGAGTGGGACTACTGGTACCCCGTCGACTACCGGTTCTCGGGCAACGACCTGATCACGAACCACCTGACGTTCTACCTCTACCACCACGCCGAGTTCTTCCCCGAACCGAAGTGGCCCGAGGGGATCGTCGTGATGGGGATGGGCCTGCTGGAGGGCCAGAAGATGTCCTCCTCGAAGGGTCACGTCGTCCTCCCGGGCGAGGCGATCTCGGAGTACGGCGCCGACACCGTTCGGTTCTTCCTGCTGAACGCCTCCGAGCCGTGGCAGGACTACGACTGGCGCGAGGACGCCGTCGAGAGCACGCACAACCAACTGCGACGGTTCTACAACCGCGGGCAGGAGCTGATCGAGGGGCCCGAGGGCGACCGCGACGCGATCACCGACGTGGATCGCTGGCTGCTGTCGAAGCTCCAGACCACGATCGAGACCGCGACCGACGCGATGGAGCGCTCGGAGACCCGAACCGCCACGCAGGCGGCGTTCTACGGCTTCGACGAGCACCTGAAGTGGTACCGTCGCCGCGCCGATCTGGACCGGCCGGGCGCGCGCTGGACGCTGCGACACGCCCTCGAGACGCGACTGCGCCTGCTGGCGCCGTTCACGCCGTTCCTCGCGAACGAGCTCCACGAGGAGCTGACGGGCACGGCCGCCGAGGACGCGCCGTGGCCCGAGGTCGACGACGACCTGCGCGCACCGGACCTCGAACTGCAGGAGGCGCGCGTGCAGGCGCTGGTCGACGACATCAACGAGGTCGCCGACGTGACCGATACCGACCCCGAAACCATCCGAATCTACGTCGCGGCCGACTGGAAGCGGCAGGTGTTCGACGCCGTCCGCGAGGTCGGCGCTGACGTGGGTGCGGTGATGAGCGAGGTCATGAGCGACCCCGACCTGCGCGAGCGGGGCAACGAGGTCAACCAGATCGCACAGGACGCCGTCGAGTTCGCTCGCGACTACGACGAGGAGGAACTGGCTGACCTGCTCGAGATGGACGAGCAGGCCGCCTACGAGGGCGCGGCGCCGTTCCTCGCTCGCGAGTTCGACGCCGCGGTCGAGGTGTACGCCGAGGACGACGCGGACGTGGTCGACCCGGCGGACCGAGCTGACAGCGCGATCCCGTTCCGTCCCGCGATCCACCTAGCGTAGTCGGCCGGTTCGTACTCATTTTCGGCTGTTTGAATACGTATTCGGTACGTGAGGGTATTCCCCACGACGAATACCGGCGGTGATCGCTTCGTCGAATCGGTACTGACTCCCGTCAGCTATTTCTGTAAGAACTTACAACGCTGTAACTGTGAGGCGTGTGCTGAAGTACAGGGTGGCCGAAGTAGGACTCGGAAACCGTCACGGGGGACGATCCTATGACAGGCTGCGCAGCGTTGCTGCGTTCTTGGAAAAGTGCACGGAGGACGCCGAACTAGAGGGCCTGGGTACCCCCTCGAACTCTGATACAAACAAGTGAACACAATGAGCGCAGACAAACGAATTCCGGTAACTGAAGAACGGTGGGAACGACTTCATCAACTCAAGAAACCCGGTCAGACCTACGACGAGCTGTTGGACGAACTGATTCAGGAACACGAGCGGCATCAACTCGCCGAACGGGCCCGCACGGTCCGAGAACAGGATTCGGAGGAGTTGACGTCGCTCGATGAGCTATAACGTTCTTCTTTCGGACGACGCCCGCGACTACATCCAGTCGCTCGACGACAAGAGCGCCCGGATCATCAAGGACAACCTGCGGAAACTGGCCGAGGATCCCTACCCGGGCGGCGGCAAAGGTGATAAGGAGAAACTCACCGTCGACGGTGAGGAGATGTACCGGCTCCACATTGGCAGGACCCATACGGCCTTCTACGTCGTTGTCGACGATGGCACACAGGAGGTCCGAGTCGTGGAGATCACCGACATCGACGACGCTCACAAGCGCTACGGCTACTAGTTTGGGCGTTCGCAGTTGCCGTCGCTGTGCAGACCTCACGTTTCTGCGCCCATTCGAAAAAACGAAACCCCGCAAACAACCGACGACCGAAAATCAGGCCAGCCCGAGCAGGTCGAAGCTCGTCCCGTTGTCGCGCTCGTTCGCGTGCTCGTACACCACGTGCGCCGCGGCCACGTCCTGAATCGCCAGCCCCGTCGAGTCGAACACCGTCACGCCGTCCTCGGCGGTCCGACCCGCCTTGTCGCCGACGACGATCTGGCCGATCTCGCCGTAGAGGTCCTCGTCGTCCAGCACGCCCTCGCTCCAGGGGACGTTGATCTCGCCGGAGTGGGTGCACTGCGCGTAGTCGTCGATCACCAGCTTCGCCGCTTTCAGCACGTCGTCCTCGATCTCGTGTTTTCCCTCGGCGTCGGCGCCCATCGCGTTGATGTGGGTGTGTTCGCCCACGTCCTCGGGGCCGATGATCGGGTTCCGAACGGGCGTCACCGTCGAGAGCACGTCGCAGTGGGCGGCGTCGCTCGGCGTGCCCGAGCGCACCGTGAAGCGGTCCTCGAACGTGTCGATGAACTCCGCGACGCGGGCCTCGTCGAGGTCGGAGACGACGACCTCCTCGATGTCCCGGATCTCCGCGATGGCCTCCAGTTGCGTGTACGCCTGTACGCCCGCGCCGACGATCCCCATCGAGCTGGCGTCCTCGACGGCGAGGTGGTCGGTCGCGACCGCGGCGGCGGCGCCGGTGCGCTGCATCGTGAGCTCGGTGCCGTCCATGATCGACAGCGGGAACGCGTTCTCGGGCTCGGAGTAGATCATCGTCCCCATCACCGTGGGGAGGTCGAACTGCTCCTCGTTGTCGGTGTGGACGTTGACCCACTTGATCCCCGCCGCGTCCCACTCGCCCGTGTCGAGGTAGGCGGGCATCGACCGGAAGTCGCCGTTGTACTGCGGCAGGTCGATGTAGGACTTCGCGGGCATCTTCGCGTTCCCGTTCTCGTAGGCCGCAAAGGCCTCCTCGATCGCGGGGATCAGCTCCGCCATCGAGGTGTTCTGGTGGACGTCCTCACTGTTGAGAAGCAGCGTCTCCATAGCCCGGAGTACCGACGGTAGGGCCTTAATTGTGTCACAATCGCCCGCAGCCACGGTCGTGTCCGACTCCCGGGCGGCCCCCGCAGGTCAGTCTTCGAAGCCGCCGGCCGCCAGCGCGTCGTCGACGCCGGCGTCGTCGTGGATCACCGCCGCCACCGCCGCGGCGATGTTCTCGGGCTGCTCGTGCTGGAAGATCGACCGGCCCATCGATACTCCCGAAGCGCCGGCGTCCATCGCCCCGCGGACCATCTCGACGGTCTGTCGGTTCGTCCCCTTGCTCCCGCCGGCGATCAGCACCGGCAACTCAGTCGACTCGACGACGCGCTTGAAGCTCGCCGCGTCGCCGGAGTAGCCCGTCTTCACGAGGTCCGCACCGAGTTCCTCGCCCAGCCGGACCGCGTGGCCCAGCGACTCTGGGTCGGTGCTGTCGACGCCCTCGCCCCGGGCGTACGTCATCGCGAGCACGGGCATCCCGAACTCGCGGGCCTGTTTGGTCACGTCCGCCAGCTGTTCGATCTGTCCGGGCTCGTACTGGCTCCCGACGTTGAGGTGCAGCGAGACGGCGTCGGCACCGGCCTGTACGGCCTCCTTGACGGTCCCGGTGACGCGCTTGTCGTCCTCGTCGGGCCCGATAGTGGTCGAGGCGTTGAGGTGGATCACGTAGCCCGCGTCGTTCTTGTTCGGGTGGACGCGCGGGGCGATCCCCTTCTGGGTCAACACGGCGTCGGCGCCGGCGCGGGTGACGGCGTCGATCGTGGATTCGATGTCGGCCAGCCCCTGGACGGCGCCCATCGTGATCCCGTGGTCCATCGGTACCATCAGGACGTTGCCGTCGGTCGAGAGGCGGTCGAGTCGGGCTGCTCTGCCGGCGTCGGTGGGTGTGAGTCGTGTCATGCTGAGAGTCGCGTGGTTGGTGTGGTACTCTGTGGCAAGCGGGGGCTTGAGGGTTGCGCTCCTCGCCGCCCTATTTTCCTTCCGCTTCCGGCGATTCTCGGGCGCCCCGGAGCGCGCCCTGCTTGAGCTCCTGTGCTTTCTCCCGCAGGTCGGCGGCCACGTCGGCGGTCGGGCGGTCGTTCTCCACCCCGTCCGCCACGATGTCGACGAGCGCGGAGCCGACGATGATCCCGTCGGCGCCCGCCGAGACGACCCGGGCGGCGTGGTCGCCCGAAGAGATGCCGAAGCCGACGGCCTTGGGCACCTCCCAGTCCGAAATTCGAGCGAGGCTCTCGGCGGTCTGATCGGAGACGTCCGCCTGCGCGCCCGTGACGCCCAGCCGGGCCTGCACGTAGACGTAGCCCGAGACGCGCTCGCGGATGGTGTCGAGGCGCTCGTCGGTGGTCGTCGGCGCGACGATAAAGACGAGGTCGAGGCCGAACTCGTCACAGGCCGCCCGGAGCTCGTCGGCCTCCTCGGCGGGCAGGTCCGGAACGACGAACCCGTCGATGCCGACCTCCGCGGCGCGTTCGACGAACGGGCGCGGGCCGGGGGCGGTGTGGTCGCCCCCGCCGGCCGCGGTACCGGAGTCGGCGCCGTAGCGGAACAGGAGGTTGTAGTAGGTCATACAGACCAGCGGCACGTCCACGTCGAGGTCCTCGACGAACTCGAAGTACGCCTCGGGGGTGATCCCGCCCGAGAGCGACCGGACGACCGCCTGCTGGATCGTCGGCCCCTCCGCGATCGGCTCCGAGAACGGGAGGCCCAGTTCGATACAGTCGGCGCCGCCTTCGACGAGCGCCTCCACGTACTGCTTCGAGGCCGCGATGTCGGGGTCGCCGACCGCGAGGTAGGGGATGAAGGCGGGGTCGTCGTCGCTGAACGCGTCGGCGAGCCCGCTCATAGTCCCCCCGCGAACTCGCTCATGTCCGGCGCGTTCGGGATGTCGCGCTTGTCGGTCTCCTCGATCACGGTTTCGAGGTCCTTGTCGCCGCGGCCGGAGAGGTTCACGACGATCCGGTCGCCGAGGCCGGCGGCCTCGTCGCTGGCCTCCGAGTCGGTATCGGGACCGAGGCGTTCCTCCAGATACGCCAGCGCGTGAGAGCTCTCCAGCGCGGGGATGATCCCCTCCTCCTGTGAGAGCCGGTGGAACGCCTCCAGCGCGGCGTCGTCGTCGACGTTGACCGCGGTCACGCGATCCTCATCGACGAGGTGGGCCAGTTCCGGGCCGACGCCCGCGTAGTCGAGGCCGGCGGAGACGGAGTGGGACTCGACGATCTGGCCCCACTCGTCCTGCAGCACCTTCGTGCGAGCGCCGTGGAGCACGCCCTGCCCGCCCGTCGAGAGCGAGGCGGAGTTCGGGGCGACGCCCTCCTCCTCGTCGACCGCGAGCGAGGAACCGCCCGCCTCGACGGCGAGCAGATCGACGTCGTCGTCGACGAACTCGGCGAACGCGCCCATCGTGTTCGAGCCGCCGCCGGCGCAGGCGACGACGGAGTCCGGCAGCGCGCCGAACTGCTCTCGCGACTGCTTTCTCGCTTCCTCGCTGATCACCGACTGGAAATCCCGGACGATCTCCGGGAACGGCGCGGGCCCGACCACGCTGCCGACGACGTAGTGGGTGTCGCCGACGTTGGTCGCCCAGTCCCGCATCGTCTCGCTGATGGCTTCCTTCAGCGTCCCCCGGCCCGCGGTGACGGGGTTGAGCTCGGCGCCGTTGATACGCATCCGGAACACGTTGGGGCGCTGGCGGGCGATGTCGGTTTCGCCCATGTAGATCTCGCAGGGCATGTCGAGGTGAGCCGCCGCCATCGCCGTCGCGGTGCCGTGCTGGCCCGCGCCGGTCTCGGCGACGATCCGCTCTTTCCCCATGTACTTCGCGAGCAGCACCTGCCCGAGGGCGTTGTTGAGCTTGTGGGCGCCGCCGTGGAGCAGGTCCTCACGCTTGAGGTAGATATCCCGGCCGTAGCGCGCCGAGAGGTGCTCGGCGTGCTGGAGCGGCGTGGGCCGCCCACCGAAGTCGCGCAGGCGCTCTCGGAACTCGTCCACGAAGCCGTCCTCGTTTTCCAGCACGTAGCGCTCGTAGGCCTCCCGCAGCTCCTCGATCGCGGGCATCAGCGCCTCGGGCACGTACTGGCCGCCGTACTCCCCGAACTTCCCGTCCGCAGATGAATCAGAACTCATGCGTTGACGAACTCGCTCGTGTTCTCTCGTGGGTCGCCGTCCATGATAGCGGTGCCGATCAGCAGGCCGTCCGCGCCCGCCTCACGCATCCGCCGCGCCTCGGCGGGCGTCGAGATCCCCGACTCCGCGAGCAGCGTCGCGTCCTCGGGCACCGCGGGCGCGACCTCCTCGAACGTTCGGAGATCGACTTCCAACGCCGCCAGATCGCGGTTGTTGACGCCGACGATCTCCGCGCCGGCCGCGACCGCACGCTCGACCTCTGCCTCGCTGTGGACCTCAACGAGCACCTGCATCCCGCGTTCGCGTGCCGCCTCGATCATCGGCGCGAGGTCGTCGCCTAGGAACCGCGCGATCAGCAACACCACGTCCGCTGGGACCGCATCCAACTGCGACTCCTCCAGCAGGAAATCCTTGCGCAGCACGGGTACGTCGACGGCCTCGCGGACGCGCTCGTAGTGCTCGACCGAGCCGCCGAAGTGGTCGGGCTCGGTGAGCACCGAGAGTGCGGCGGCGCCGCCGGCGACCATCGCCTCGGCCAGTTCGACGGGGTCGGCGTCGCTCTCGCCCTCGGTCGTCGGGCTGGTCGGCTTCACCTCGGCGACGACGGGGGTCCGCCCCTCGGCCTCGACGGCCGCGAACGCCGCCGGGAGCGACCGCGCGTCCTCGACGGCCACGCGCTCGGCCCCGCCGGGGCGCTCGCGGGCGGCGTCGAGGATCGACCGCACCGCGGGCGCCACCTCGTTGCTGTTCATACTTGTACACTAATGTACGGAACTGTTCAAAAGGCTTGCGACCCCGGTCGCCCGTCCCCGGCGCTGCCGCCGGGTTCAAGGCCGCGAGCCCCCTCCGTTCGAGCGATGGAAGACGCCGGCATCTACGCACGGGAGTCCGATGTCCTCGGCCGTCCGGTCCAGATCGCGGTGGCCAGCAGTCAGGTGATCGACGCGTCGTTCCCGGAGCGCATCCCGGACGACGCCGAGCCAGAGCACCCGATCCTGGACCGCGTGTTCGACTACCTCGACGGCGACGAGGACGCGTTCGAGGACGTGGAGACGGCGATCACCGTGCCGACAGACCAGCGCGCGGTGCTCGATGCGGTCTGTCAGATCCCCTACGGCGAGGTCGGCAACACGCGACAGGTCGCCCACATGGCGAACCTCAACCCGGACGACGAGGACGACGCCCAGACGGTCAGGACCGCGCTCCGGGCGAACCCCGTGCCGATCTTCGTCCCCGACCACCGCGTCGAGGACGCCCCGGGCGCGACGCCGGACGACGTGGCGGCGACGCTCCGCCGGATCGAGGAGTAGCGAGAGTTTACCCAGGAGAGCGAGACCAGTCCCGACTCAGTCCAGCCGGACCACGAAGTACGCGACGGCGATCACGAACAGCGCCTGCCCCGCCGTCGCGACGGCGTCGACGCCGAGGTTCACACCCCCGCCGTACGCCGCGGCGGCGCCGAGAAACAGCGCGGTGTTGCTGACGGCGTTGATCCGCGGCCCGGAGTGGATCGCCAGCGACCGGTAGCCCGCGACGATCGCGACGCCGAGGAACGCCAGCGCCAGCAGCTCCTCCACCGTTCCGGTCCCGTACCGGACGCGGTAGCCGCCGAAGACGACGAGCGCGACGCCGAGGAACCCGGTGAACACGGTTCCGGCCTGGACGAGTCGATCCCCCATATCGACAGAAGGGACGGCGGGAGACCACTTAACACCGCCGGGATTTGCGACCCTCGCCGAACCACACGCTTTTGCCCGATGGCGCGGAACCCCGGGCCGAATGGAGTTCACGGCCATCCCGGGGGTGGGGGAGAAGACGGCCGCCTCGCTGGCCAAACTCGACGACGCCGAGGGCGCGCTCCGGCGCGGCGACGTGGCCGCGATCGCCCGCTCGCCGGACATCTCCGAGGGCCGCGCCGCGGCGATCGCCCGCGGCGCCATCCGTCGGGAACACGGCGACGACGGCGGTTTCCTCGCCACCGACCGGGCGCGGGAGATCTACGACGACGCGCTCGGCCTGCTACAGGAACGGGCGGTTACCACGTACGGCGAGAAGCGGCTGGCGACCTTTTTCCCCAGCACCGAACGGTCCCGAATCGAGGAGGTCCGCACGTTCGCGACGCGGGCGATGGAGCGCGACCCCGACCCCGAACTGCTCGACGCACTCGCCGGCGTCGAACCGCTCGAACCCGCCGAGGGGATCCGGGTCCGGGAGCGTTGTGTCGCGACGGCCGATGCCGAGCGCTACGCCGAAGCGAAGGAGGCGCTGCCCGAACTGCCCGTCGAGGTGATCGACGACCGCCGCGAACTCGGCGAGCTCGGCCGCTCGTACTCGACGGTGTACGTGCTCGACGCGGAGTTCGCCGGCATCGACGTGGAGGGCGACGTGCGCGTCGTCCCGGACGCGCTGGAGCGCCCCGAGGAGTTCGTCCCCGAACGGACGCTCACGTTCTTCGCCGACAACCGCGAGCGGCTGCTCGCCGCCGCTGCGGTCCACGAGATCGCGGGCACGGAGCCGGACTGCGACCTCGACTCGCTGCGCGCGGCGCTCGAACGCGTCGACGAGGACGGCGGCATCGTCGGCGACGAGGAGCTCGATCGCCTCTCGGTGGCGGTCGACGACCTCGACGCCGCCGTGAGCACCGCGGAGTCGGTCGGCAACGACCACCTGCGGGACGCTATCGGCGAGCGCGACGTGACCATCGAGGGGACCGACTTCCTCTCGCTGGTCGAGCAGGGCGCCCGGGTCGACTCGCTGCTCTCCCGCGAACTGGCCGACGACTACGACCGGGCGGTCGAACTCGCCCGCGAGCACGTCGTCGAGAGCCTCGACCTCGATTCGGGCGAGGCGGAGTTCGTCGAGCGGATCTTCGGCGGCGAGCCCTCGTTCCCGCTGGAACACAACGAGGAGGCGGTCTCCCGGCTCCGGACCGAGCTGACCGCCGACCGGGATCGTCGGGCGAACCAGCTCGAGACCGAACTGGCGGCCGAACTTCGGGCGCTCCGCGAGCCCGTGGCGTCGATGGTCGACGCGGCGCTGGAGCTCGACGTGGAGCTGGCGGTGTCGCGGTTCGCCCGCGACTTCGACTGCACGATGCCCACCATCGCCGGCGAGGGGTTCGAGATCGAGGGCGGCCGCTCACCGTTACTGGACGTGCCGTTCGACGAGGTCGACCCCGTCGACTACGGCGTCGAGGGGGTGACGCTGCTCTCCGGGGTGAACTCCGGCGGCAAGACCTCCACGCTCGATCTCGTCGGGCTGCTCGTCGTGCTCGCGCACATGGGGCTGCCCGTGCCCGCCGAGGACGCCCGCGTCGGGCAGGTCTCGGAGCTGCACTACTACGCCAAGTCACAGGGCACCCTCGACGCCGGCGCGTTCGAGAGCACGCTCCGGGAGTTCGGCGACCTCGTGGAGGGCGCGGACGGTCGGCTCGTGCTCGTCGACGAGCTGGAGTCGATCACCGAGCCCGGCGCCTCCGCGAAGATCATCGCCGGCATCCTCGAAGAGCTCCACGACCAGGGGGCAAGCGCCGTGTTCGTCTCCCACCTCGCCGACGGCATCCGGGAGGCGGCGAGCTTCGAGGTGGCGGTCGACGGGATCGAAGCGGTCGGGCTGGTCGACGGCGAGCTCCGCGTCGACCGCTCGCCGAAGAAAGACCACCTCGCGCGGTCGACCCCCGAACTCATCGTCGAGAAGCTCGCGGGCGACAGCGATGACGGGTTCTACCGGGACCTGCTGGAGAAGTTCTGAGCCGCGAACGGATCGGTAAAACGGCTCTTTGTGCTTACCTAACCACTTTGAAGTATCCGATCCAAGCGTCGGGTGTCCCTGCTTCGGCCCTCCAACACGCCTCGCAGGGCGCTACTCGTTCTCGACCGTGAAGCGGTCGAACGTCTCGCCGCCGACCGTCGTGAGTCGCCCGTTCAGTCCGTCCTCCGTCGGTTCGAGTACGGCGAACGACTGTCTCGCCCCCCGCGGGTCGGCGTGGCTCCCGGGGTTGAGCAGCGTCACCGACCCCGCCTGATCGACGAGGGGGCGGTGGGTGTGCCCCGAGACGACGAGGTCGGCGCCGCGTTCGCGCCCGAACATGGCCAGCCCGGTCGCCCCACCGCGCTGGCGGTGGGTGGCGGCGATGCGGACGCCCGCGTAGGAGAGCGTCGTTGCCTCGGGCAGCCGGTCGGTCACCGCGTCACTGTCCCGGTTGCCGTACACCGCGCGCAGGTCGGCCGCGGCGTCGTCAGACTGCGTCTGACTGCCAGCCGAGCGTCGCTCGGCGACGTCGTGGAACGCGTCGAGGACGGCCTCGGTCGTGAAGTCGCCGGCGTGGAGCACCAGATCGGCGTCGTCGACCGCGTCGGCCGCAGCACCGACGAGCCCGGTCCCTTCGGTGCGGTGGGTGTCGGAGAGCACGACGAGCATGGACCGTTCTCCGCGCCCGGCCGGGAAAAGCGGTGTGGGCTTGCAGCTGCCGGCGACACCGATAAGGCGCTGTCTCGTGACGGCTCGACCATGGCTAGCAGCACTGGCGTCGTGCTGGCGGCGTTGATCGCCAACGGCGCCATCGCGATCATGAAGTTCGTCGGCTTCCTGCTGACCGGGAGCCCGTCGATGCTCTCCGAGACGTATCACTCCATCTCTGACACCGGCAATCAGGTGTTCCTCCTCATCGGCATCCGCTACTCGAAGAAGGACTCCAGCCGCGAGCACCCCTTTGGCTACGGGAAGGCCCAGTTCTTCTACGCCTTCCTCGTCTCCGTGCTCCTGTTCGGGATCGCGGGCTGGGAGAGCCTGAACCACGGGATCCACGCGATCCAGACCGCCGGCCACGTCGAGGCCGGGAAGTTCACCGTCCCCGTCGTCGGCGCCCGGGTCGAGACGTTCTGGCTCAACGTCGTCGTGCTCTCGGGGGCGATCGTGTTCGAGACGTGGGCACTGGCGAAGGCAAACGCCGAACTCCAGCGGCAGATGACCGAGTTCGGGTGGGGTTCGATCCGCGAGGCGTTCGACAAGACCAGCGACGTGACCACGCTGACGGCGTTCACCGAGGACACGATCGCGCTGGCGGGGGCGGCGATCGCGCTGGTCGGCGTCGTGCTCTCGCGGTACACGGGCAACGGCATCTACGACGCCATCTCCGCCGCGATCATCGGCCTCCTGCTGATGGGGTTCGCTATCGCGCTGGCGTGGGAGAACAAGCGCCTGCTGCTGGGTGAGAGCCTCCCGGCGGACGTCGAGCGCGAACTCCAGAGCGTCGTCACCGACCACCCGGCAGTCGTCCACGTCGACTCGTTCCGGACCGTCTTCTTCGGCCCCCAGAACGCGATGGTCGCCGTCGAGGTCAGCGTCGACCCGGACCTCGCGGCCGAGGCGATCGACGACGCGATCCACGAGATCGAGGCCGACCTCGAGGCCGTCGACAGCCGCGTCTCGACCATCTACATCGAGCCCAAACAGTGAGCGCCGACCGGGGACTCTAAGGCGGGCGATGCGGTACGGAGGCCTGTGCCGCGGTTCGACTACCCCTGTCCCGACTGCCACGCCGCCAGCAGCCTCCACGACGCCGGCTGTCGCTTCGAGGGCGTGGAGTGGCAGACCGTCGAGCGCGCCTACGCCGACGTGCTCGCGCCCCTGTCCGCCGGCGCCCGCGAGGAGGACGACCTCCGCGATCTGGCGCCGGAGTGGGACGCGCTCCACCAGGCCGCGCTCTCACACCTCCGCCGCAGCGGCCGGGTCCAGCCCGACACCAACGGTCGCCTCGAACTCCTGACCGCCGAGGCGTACCGCGAGCAGGTCTCCGAGCCGACTACCGATCCGATGCGGACCATCTACCGCCGGGGCTCCTACCCCGGCTGCCACGACAACGCGATCTTCGCGATGATCGCGTGGTACGAGATGGTCGGGCTGACGTGGCCCGAGACCCGCGAGAAGGTGCTCGAGTGGCTCGAGGAGTCCGGCACGTGGGCCCGTGGGGGGTTCGAGGAGTCCAGCCCGGCGGAGCTGGTCGACAGCAAGCGCCACGTGTACGAGGCAGGCTACGGCTGGAAAGAGAAGGCCCAAGCGGCGAAACACGTCATCGAGCGCCACGCCTGAGCGAGTGGGGATCGAGCCGCCCCCTCGATACCGCCGCCTCCGACCGATGCGTTGCTTCTCATCCACAGTGACGGCGTTTTCTCGGGTGTTCGACGGGGTGAACGGCAGCATAGCACCCACCACGACAGCTTTACCCCACCGCTCTCCGTCGTGGCCCACAGATGGCGTTCGATCTCTTCCCTCCGTGGCCCGTCCTCGGCTCGATCGCCGGCGGAGCGGGGGCACTCGCGCTCGCGTGGCGGATCCGGCAACACCGAGGGCGACCCGGTGTCGGCTGGTTCCTCGGCGTGTTCGCCGCGCAGGCGACGTGGTGTCTCTCCTACGGGTTCGGCTTGCTCGTGCGGGATCCGTCGCTCCGGGCCGCGCTGGAGGCGACGATGTGGCTCGGGATCGTCTGGACTGGGGTCACCTTCCTCGGCTTCGCGCTGGAGTACACCGGCCGGAGCGACGTGCTCCGGAGCCGCCTGTTCGGGGCGATCGTCGGCTTCGGGATCTTCTCGACCGTGCTGGTGGTCACTAACCCAATCCTCGGGTGGTTCTGGACCGGGTTCGAGATCGATCCCGCCTTTGGCGTCGCGACGGTCTCGTACGCGTTCAGCCCGTGGGCGTACCTCGTCGTCGCCGTCGAGACCGTACTGGTCGCCAGCGCGGTCTTCCTTCTCGTGGACACCCTGCTCAGCTACGGCCCGCTCTACCGCCGGGAGAGCGCCGCCGTCGCGCTGAGCTCGCTGCCGCCGGGGTTCGCGCTCGTCGCGTGGACGCTGGAGATCGGCGCCGTGCCCCAGCTCCAGCTCGCGCCCCTGATGTTCGTCCCGCATCTCGTGCTGGACGCCTACGCGTTCGACCGAGCCGAGATGTTCGAGCGGAACCCGACGACGAGCCGCGCCGCCGAGCGGACCGCGATCGACGACCTCGCCGATCCGATCATCGTGCTCTCGCTCGATCAGTATGTCGTCCGGCTCAACCCCGCGGCCGAGGGGGTGCTGGGCGTCGATGCCGAAAGCGTGCGCGATCGTCCGCTCGCCGCGTTCCTCGACCTTCCGGTCGGCGTCGACGAGGCGGCCGACGGCGGCGAGAGCGAGGACGCCCCCGCCCGTGAGACGGTCGAGATCGACACCAGTGACGGGACGGGGCGCCGGACGTACGCGGTGTCGACGTCGCCGCTGACCGACCCCAGCGGGACCCGCGTTGGCTACACGGTCGTGCTCTCGGACGTGACCGTCCGGGAGCGTCAGCGCCAGCGCGTCGAGGTGCTGAACCGCGTGCTCAGACACAACCTCCGGAACGATCTCACCGTCGTACTCGGCTACGCCGAGACCCTCGCCGGCCGCCTCGATGGCGAGGAGCGCGAGATGGTCCAGCACATCGAGGAGAACGCTCGACAGCTGTCCGACCTCGGCGAGAACGCACGGCAGGTGGAGGCGTTTCTCGACGCCGAGGAGACCGCGTTCGACGCCGCCGATCTCACCCGCTCGGTGCTCAGGGACGTCTTCAGCGAGGCGCCCGACGCGACCGTTCGGACCGACATCGCCGACACGCTGCCGTTCCACGGCGTCGATCGCGCCTTCGCGGCGGTCGTCGAGAACCTCGTCGAGAACGCGATCCAGCACGGCGACGAGCCGGTGACGGTGTCGCTGACCGCCGGCGACGCTGTCGCCCGGCTCGTCGTGACCGACGCCGGCCCGGGGATCCCCGAACACGAGGTGGCGGTGCTGCGCTCGGGCGGGGAGACGGCGCTCGAACACGGCAGCGGGCTCGGTCTCTGGTCGGTCCACTGGGGCGTGACGCTGCTGGGGGCGACGGTCGACATCGACACGCCGGCCGACGGCGGCACGCGCGTCGAGGTGCAGTTCCCGATGGACGAGGCGTAGTCAGAGCCGCGCGAGCGTCCCAAGCCCGTCGACGCGCACGATCCCCGACTCGGCCTCCGCGTCGACGTGTACCGCGAGGAACCCGGCCTCCCGCGCGGGTAGCGCGTCGTGCTCCAGCGAGTCGCCGACGTAGACGTACTCCTCGGCGTCCAGTCGTTCCCGTGCCGCCTCGAAGATCGCGGGATCGGGCTTGTGCGCCTCGATCTCGTAGCTCGGCAGGTAGACGTCGAAGCGGTCGAACAGCCCGACAGAGGCCAGTTTCCGGCGCTGGACGTCGGTCACGCCGTTGGTGAGCAGGCCCAGCGCGGTGTCGGCGCCGTCGAACGCCTCGATCGCGTCGCGGGCTCCGTCGGCGGGGGTGGCGGCAGCGACTTCGGCGTCGACGTAGGCGTCCCGGAGTGCGTCGGGGTCGGCGTCGAGATCGCTGGATTCGACGGCGGCGGCCATCCCGGCGCGATAGGGATCGGGGTGGAACGACTCGAACGCCTCGAAGAACGCCTCGGCGTAGGTCGCTTGGAGGTCCGGGGTGGCGTCGACGTTCACGGCGTCGCAGGCCGTCTCGAACAGGTCGTCGTAGGAGCAGTCGAGCGTGAGGAGGGTCCCGTCGCAGTCGAAGTAGACGGCGCGCATGGTTCTCGGTGGTGTCGGTGGGTGAAAAATCCGGGTGGGGGCGATTCTGGACAGTGGATGGTACGACGTTCTCACAGTCCGTCGATGACCGCGACAGCAACAGCAGCTCGGTGCTAGACCACTTGTGACCGCAGTGTGCCGGACACGAGGCCCGGCACAGCACAGAATCCCCACCCCTCCCCCCGCCGGCGCCAATGTGGCGCCGGCGAGGCGTCCACCGCCACCGCTGCCGGCGGTGGCGTGCGACGTGAGCGCCTCCGTGCGCGAACGAGCGCGCGAGGGACGAACGAGGCCGAAGGCCGAGTGAGTCGGTTGGGGAGGTTCGAGGGCTGTGCGGGGCGGTGCGGTCGCAAGTGGTCTACGATCGAGCTGCTGTCGCTGTTACGGTCGTCACACATCGAAACAGCATCTACGGAGATCACAGCACGTACGGAGATCACACCTCGTACGGTGAGCCCACACCCCGGACCGTACCAACAAAAGACGCAGAAAGACCGATCAGTCGCTCTGGATACGCGGCGCGAGCATGAACGTCACGGTGCCCAGCCCCTCCGCGAACTCGTAGTGCAGCTTCACCGGGAACTCCTCGCCCAGCTCCACCCGAACCTCGGCGTCGGAGGCGATCGCCTTGTTCATGTCCTTCAGGTAGTCGAGGCTGAACAGCGAGTCCGCGGGCCCCGCAGTCAGCGCGATCAGGTCCTCGGACTCCAGTTGGAGGTCCACGTCGTCCGTGTCGCCCTCGGCCTCGATGTGGAACGTCTCGTCGGTCTCGTCGACGCGCAGGCGGATGTGGTCGCTCACCATGTCGGCGGCGGTGATCCCGCGGTTGAGCTGCGCGCCCTCGAGCGTGATCTCCGCCGGCAGGTCCAGATCCGGGATGTCCGGCTCCTTGCGGATCGAGTCGGGGTCGATCAGCGCCAGCGTGTAGGAGAGCCCCTCGACCTCGATGTGGAGCTTCCGGGTCTCCTCGTCGAGTTCGAGGTGGATCAGGTCGTCGGCGTTGGCCATCCCGGCGACCTCCTCCAGCCGCGTGAGGTTGACGCCGATGACGCCGCCGTCGGCCTCGTAGGACTCGAACGCCGCCGCCTCCAGGGTGAGGTCGACCATGCCCACGTTGGCCGGGTCGACCGCGCGGATCGACAGCTCCTCCTCGTTCAGCCGGATCTTGCACTCGTCGACCAGCACGCTCACGGCGTCGAGGGAGTCCCGGAGCGTCGACGCGCTCACGATGGCCTTGAACATGGTCGTTCGTTCCGCCCGACACTCAAAAAGCCTCCCGATTCTTGGCCCCCCGACCGGCCCGCCAGTTCGACTCCGCAAGGGGTATGGCTCGCTCGCCCCGACGTCCCGGCTATGGATCCACGAGTCCGCGAACACGCCGAGACCATCGTCGAGCACTCTACCGGCATCGAGGCCGGCGACGACGTGATCGTCTACGTCCCGGGCGACGCCGAGGACCTCGCCGTCGCGCTCCACGAACTGCTCGGCGAGAAGGGCGCCAACCCCCTGCTGCTCACCTACTCCGAGCGCGCCGACCGCGCGTTCCTCCGCAGCAGCGACGCGTTCGACACGCCCGACCACGAACTCGCGATGTACGAGCACGCCGACGCGACGATCATCGCCCGCAGCGGTCCGAACCCCAGCGAGAAGGCCGACGTCGACCCCGAGACCACGGCCGCGTACAACCGTGCCCACGACCCCGTGAAGAAGGCCCGCCTCGACACGACGTGGTGTCTCACGCAGTACCCCAGCCCGGGCTACGCCCAGCTGGCGGGCATGAGCACCGAAGCCTACGAGGAGTTCGTCTACGACGCCGTCTCCCTCGACTGGGAGGCCCAGCGGGAGTTCCAGTCGAACCTCGTCGAGATCCTCGACGACGCCAGCGAGGTCCACATCCGCGCGGGTGAGGAGACGGACATCACGATGTCCATCGAGGGCAACACCGCGGCCAACGACTACGGCGAGGCGAACCTCCCCGGCGGCGAGGTGTTCACCGCACCCGAGAAGTACAGCGTCGAGGGCGAGGTCTACTTCGACATGCCGCTGTACCGGCAGGGCCGCGAGGTCGAGGGCGTCCGGCTCACTTTCGAGGACGGGAAGGTCACCGAGTTCTCCGCGGAACGCAACGAGAAAGTCCTGCAGGGCGTCTTCGACACTGACGAGGCAGCGCGCTACCTCGGCGAACTCGGGATCGGGATGAACGACGCCATCGACCAGTTCACCTACAACATGCTGTTCGACGAGAAGATGGGCGAGACGGTCCACATGGCCGTCGGGAGCGCCTACCCGCAGTGTGTCGGCGAGGGCAACGAGGTCAACGACAGCGCCGAGCACGTCGACATGATCCTCGACATGAGCGAGGACTCCGTGATCGAGGTCGACGGCGAAGTCGTACAGGAAGACGGGGAGTTCAGGTTCGAGTAGCGAGGCGGGAAAACGTCGCGCCGGCGGCGCGACGGCAAACCGTCTCGAAAAACGAGCGGGGAGGAACGACCCCTGCGGACGGGACTGAGAAACGCGAAGCGGGGTTCCTTCGAACGACGGCGTTACCTACCCACAGTAACCGTAATACGTCTCGCTCCACGTAGCCAACATATGGCCCGCGGTGCCGCCGACGAACGGGCGATCTCGCCAGTCGTCGGTGTCGCGCTGCTGTTGGCGATCGTCATCGCGCTCGCCGCCGTCTCGACGGTGATCTTCCTCGATCTCGCTCAGGAACGCGAACCGCAGCCGAACGTGATTCTGGAGATGGAGCCGACCGAGGACAGGATCACCCATCACCTCATCCACGAGCAGGGGGACAGACTCGACGGGGACAAACTCCGTCTGCGGGGTGCGGTCGACACCAGAGCACTCGAGGGGACGTATCTCGAAGTCGGCGAGAAGGGGACGCTCCTTCCCGTCCGAGACGAGATCGAGGTCGTGTACGTCGGCGAGCACGGAACCGAGTACATCCTCGACACGTTCGATCCCGAACGGACCGCTCCGTCCCCCGACGAGGGCTGTGACTGGGTCGAAGAGCGGACCGACGGGGGAACCGACGGTATCACCATCGACGGTATCGTCGCCGACTGCGATGTCGAGACGACGGGCGGTGTCGAAGTGCAGAACGGCGGGACAGTCCTCGGCGAGACGGTGAGCGACGGCAACCAGTTCGACGGCGACGACGCGACCGTGTACGGCGATGTCGACGTGGAGAAGGTTCTGAACCTGCAGGACGGCACGATTTCCGGGGCGGCGACCTCCCGGACGGCGGACGTGAAACTCGGCAACGCGAGCGTGGGCGGCGACGTCCTCGCCCAGAAGGTCGCCGAAGTCGTCGACGGAAGCCGCGTCGACGGCGACGTGCGGAGCGAGAACAAGGCCGTGAAAGTCCTCGACAGCACGGTCACCGGGTCGGTCACGTCCACCGAGCAGGTGAAACTCGACAACGCGACTGTGTCGGGGGACGTGTACGTCGACGAAGCTGACTTCGACTGCACCGACTCGACTATCGACGGCCAGTCCTGTTCGGAGTACACCCCCAAGGACCCCGAGTAAGGGGCAGGCTGCGGTTCGCGTTTTCGTGAACCGACGCCGTCCTACTCCTCCTCGTCGACGGCCAACTCGAACTGCTGGTCCTCGACGACCGCGTTCAGCACGACCGACGTGTTCGACTCCCGCACGTCGTCGTCGGTCAGGACGCGCTTGATCCGGTCGTTCATCTCGTCGGTGTCCTCGAACTTCCCGACGGCCACGACGTCGTGATCGCCGGTCACCTCGTACACCGACACCATCCCGCGTAGCTCCGCGAGCCGGTCGGTGATCTCCGGTAGCGCCGTCCCCTCGACTTTGAGCTGGAGGATCGCCGTCACGTCGTACCCCAGCTCCTGATAGTTCACGTCGGGACTGTACCCCTCGATCACGCCTTGATCCTCCAGATCCTGTAGGTGGTTCGACACCGTCGTGACCGAGACGTCCAGCTCCTCACCGAGACTGCGGAGGCTCGCGCGACCGTTGCCCAGCAGGGAGTTGATCAGGCGCGCATCGAGGTTTTCGTACGTCATGGTACTCCATTCCGCTCGCCCCCGGGAAGAACTTTACGAACATCCAATTATCGAGCTCAGGCCTCGGCACTATTCTGGTAGGAAGGGAATATTCTTGTAGTATGAGGCGTAGTTGCCGATAGAGCATGACGGACAACCCGGCCCCGGACGGCGGCCTCACCGAGGAGGAACGCGACGTTCTCGAACGTATCGACCGCGAAGGTATCGACTTCCTGCGACTCCAGTTCACGGACATTCTCGGGACGGTGAAGAACGTCTCCGTCCCGGCCGATCAGGCGGAGAAGGCGTTCACCGAGGGAATCTACTTCGACGGCTCCTCGATCGAGGGGTTCGTCCGCATCCAGGAGTCGGACATGCGCCTCAAGCCCGACGCGGGCACGTTCGCGGTGCTGCCGTGGCGCGACACCTCCGCGCGACTCATCTGCGACGTGATCGACACGACGACGGGCGAGCCGTTCGAGGGCGACCCGCGTGCGGTGCTGCAGGACGCACTCGACCGCGCCGAGTCGATGGGGTACGAGGTCAACGCCGCGCCCGAGCCGGAGTTCTTCCTGTTCGAGGAGGACGAGGAGGGGAAGGCGACGACGAACACCAACGACGCCGGCGGCTACTTCGACGTGGCGCCGAAGGACCTCGCCTCGGACGTCCGCCGAGACATCATCTACGGCCTCGAGGAGATGGGATTCGACATCGAGGCCTCCCACCACGAGGTCGCTGAGGGCCAGCACGAGATCAACTTCGAGTACGACGACGCGCTCTCGACGGCCGACAACGTCGCGACGTTCCGGACGGTCGTCCGGGCGATCGCGGCCCAGCACGACCTCCACGCGACGTTCATGCCCAAGCCGATCGCCGAGGTCAACGGCTCGGGGATGCACGTCCACTTCTCGCTGTTCGAGGACGGCGAGAACGCGTTCCACGACGAGGACGACGAGTTCAACCTGAGCGAGGCAGCCAAGCAGTTCACCGCCGGGATCCTGAACCACGCGCCCGCGCTGGCGGCAGTCACCAACCCGACCGTGAACAGCTACAAGCGACTGGTTCCCGGCTACGAGGCGCCGGTGTACGTCGCGTGGTCCGACCGCAACCGCTCGGCGCTGATCCGCAAGCCGGCCGCGCGCGTGCCGGCCGCCTCGCGCATCGAGGCACGCTTCCCCGACCCCTCGTGTAACCCGTATCTCGCCTTCGCGGTGCTGATCCACGCGGGCCTAGACGGCGTCGAGAGGGGGCTCGACTGCCCGGATCCGATCCGCGAGAACATCTACGAGTTCGACGAGCAGAAACGCGAGGAGTACGGCATCGAGACGCTGCCGACCAACCTCGGCGAGGCCGTCGACGCGCTGGAAGACGACGACACCGTCTACGAGGCGCTCGGCCCCCACGTCGGGCCGAAGTTCGTCGAGGCGAAGAACGCGGAGTTCGCGGAGTACCTCGTCGACGTCTCCGACTGGGAGCTGGACCGCTACCTCGAGAAGTTCTGAGCGATCCGCTCGCGATTTCTTTTTATTTACCGCCGGCGTTTACTCTCCAATGACGTTTCTCGTTCCCTTCGACGGGTCGACACTCGCGGCGGCGGCGCTCGACCGTGCAGTCCAGTTCGCGGACACGTTCGACCAGCCGGTGATCGCGGCCGCCGTCGTCCCGCAGGGGAACACCGAGTACGCCCGGGACCGCGGGTGGATGGAGGCTGGCGAGCCGTTCGACCACGAGGCTATCGTTGCACGGCTCCGCGAGCAGGTTCGTGAGCACGCGCCCGAAGCGACGTTCCGCGTCGAGCGCGCTTCACGGAGAGCCCCCGCCGGATCGATCGCCCGGAAGCTCAGACAGGTCGCTCGGAAGGTCGACGCCTCGATGGTGTTCATCGGGAGCGACAACGCCGGCAGACTGGTGACGACGCTCTCGAGCGTCGGCGGCAACGTCGCCGCCGATCTGACGTACGACGTGGTGATCGTCCGCCACGCCAAACAGGTGGCCGTCGGGGGTGCTCCAGATCTGCGAGTGACCGAGTAGCCGGCGGTGGTCTGTTCCTGCCCGAGTTCTACCACGCCCACGGCTACGAGATCGTCGACGACTGCCCGCTCGAATTCCGGGAGTACGACGAGGTCGTGATGGAGAAGTCCCTCGACTAGCGTCGGACGACCGCCCACGGCAGCGCGACGATGGCGCCGACGACCAGCGCCGAGCCGCCGACTGCCGCCGGCAGCGGGAACCCCCCGGCGTAGATCCCGCCCCACGCGGCACCGAGAACGAGCGTAGCCGGGAGCGCGATCCGAACCGGGAGCGACGGGTACTCGCCGCCGATCCGGCGCCACGCTACGGCGGCGCCGACGCCCCCGCCGACGGCGATCCCGGCTTTCAGCGCCTCGTCGGGGTGGTTCGGTGCAAAAATCGCCGCGGCGCCGAGCGCGACGATGCCGATCGCCGCCGCGGCGAGGAACGCCCGGTCGGCCCGGCCGTCGGCGACCTGCCACACGACGAGCAGCACCACGCTGCCGGCGACGACCCCCGCCAGCACGTCGGGGAGGTGGTGGACGCCGATGACGAGTCGGGAGAGCGCGACGACGGCGACGATCCCGCCGGCGGCGAGCAGTCGCTTCCGGCGGGTCCAGAGCCGGTCCAGCGCGAGCGCGAGCCCGCCGTAGACGACGCTGCTCGACGTGGCGTGGCCGCTGGGGAAGCCGAACCCGTCGCCGGTCGCGATGCTGGCGTAGACAGGGTCCAAGAGCGCGGGGAGCCACGCCGGCGCCGTCGCCGTGCCCGCGCCCGCCGGGCGGTGGACCCCGAAGGCGGTTTTGAACGCGACCGTGGCGGCGAGCGCACAGATCGCGAGCGCGATCAGCGTCGCACCGGCCCGTCGCGGCTCGCTCGCGAGTCGCCCGTCGGCGAGCAGATAGAGGAGGGCAAGCCCGCCGAAGACGAACCACGCGTCGGCGAGCTGGGTCAGTAGCGCGAACAGCAGCACGACCCCGTCGGGGAGGCTGGCTAGCGCCTCCGTGACCCCCCAGCCGTGCATCTATCGCAGGCGTTCCGCGATCCCGCCGGCAGTTCTCGCGGCGCCGATGACGCCGCCGAACAGGACGAAGAGGACGTAGAGCCCCAGCGTGGAGGTGAAGGCGACGAGCATCGCCGCGACGGCGGCCCAGTCCGAGAGCCAGTAGAACGCGCCGAGGCTCAGCACGACGCCGTACAGCAGGATCAGGTACGGCCCCCAGCCCCGGGCTTTCCCCTGTCGCATCCGGGCGCGGACGTACGACTTGAGATCCTCCTCCAACTGCGGTCTGTCGACGGTCCGCTGCTCGACGTCGTCCTCGAAGCCGTCGAGCTCGGACCGGAGCTCGTCGACCTCCTCCGCGAGTTCGGTGACGTCGGGCGCGCCGCGGGGTTCGCGCTCTGCCATGTACTCCGAGGCTGGCTCCCGTTCCCCTTGGAACTGCCGGTCGTCGGTCGGCGGGCCAGGCCCGGGTTGGCCGATCGGCTCCCCCGGTGAGTCGACGCCGTGCGTGCGGTTGTCCGCGAGCACGACGTTGACGACGGCGCCGAAGATGACGATCGCGCCCGCGAAGTAGAGCCACGTCACAAGCAGAATCACCCCGCCGACGATGCCGTAGGCGGAGGTGCTCGCAACACTGGCGTACAGTTGGAACACGGCCTGCATCGCGGTCCAGCCCACGGCGGCGACGACGGCGCCGGGCAGCACCTCCCGGACGGTGACGGACGTGTCCGGGAAGCGGTAGTAGATGGGGAGGAACGCGCCGGTCAGGAACACCGGCAACACCAGCACGCCCAGCGCCTCGACGACCGGGCCGAGGTCGAACGCCGCGAAGGCGCCCGCGAGGACGAACATCACGGTCATCGAGAGCCCGATCCCGACCACGACGATACCCGAGTCGATCAACTGGTCGAGCAGCGTGTCCTCGCTCTGCGTGCCGTAGACGTTGCCGAACGCGGTGTCCAGTGCGCGGAACACCTTCAGCGTCCCCCAGATCAGGAAGACGAGCCCGATCAGCGTCGCGCCACCCTGCCAGTCGTCGGCGGTGAGCGCCGTCGTCAGGACGTCCTGCCCGTTCTCGGTGAGGAACTGCCCGGTCGACTCCAGCACGACCGCAGCCAGCTGGTCGCCGCCGAGGACGCTAGCGACGATGAGGATAAGCACGGCCGCGGGGATCAGCGAGACGAACGCGTAGTAGGCCACCGCCGCCGCGAGGAACGTGAGCTCCTGTTCCTTCGCGACGACGGCGACGCGCCTGCCGGTCCCGAAGGCGCTGCGGAGACGTGAAAGCACGACTCTCCGTAGGCGAGCGCGTTACAAGAACCCCGTGGAGCGGCCGGGTCGGGAGCCACCCGTCGCGTCACTTATTGATGTTCCTACCCAACACACCGCATGGTCATCGCCCGTCACGGGAGCGGCCCCACAGCCCTCGCCAGCGCGTACGCCTCACAGGTCCATCCGGTGTTCATGCTCCCGCCGGTGGCGACCGCGCTGTTCGGCGCGGCGCTTTCGGGCGCGTTCGACCCTGCAGTCGCGCTGGTCGGCGCCGGGGCCGCCTTTTTCGCCGTCTACACCGCCCACGTGAAGGACGGCTACGTCGACTTCCACCGCCGCGGCGAGGACGACGACCACCCCCTGACCGTGCTGGGCTGTCGGCTCGGACTCGCGGCCGCGACCGTCGGCTTCCTCGGCTGTCTCCTCGGACTGGCGCTGCTTGCCCACCCCGTCGCCGTCGCGTTCGCGGCGCCGATGTGGGCGATCGGCTACCTCCACGCGCCGCAGTTCGACACCAACCCCGTGACGACGACGCTCGGCTACCCCGTCGGGATCGGCCTCTGTCTGCTCACGGGCTACGCGGCCCAGACGGGCGCGATCGCGCCCCGAACGCTCGCGCTGGCGGCGGTGTTGGTGGTCGTGCTCGCGGGTGTGAAGATAATCGACGACGCGCAAGACTACGAGTACGACCGCTCGATCGGGAAGCGGACGGTCGCGGTCGTCCTCGGCTCCGACCGCTCGCGCTCGCTTGCGGTCGCGCTACTCGCCGCGGGGCTGTTCGCGGTCGTCCCCCTCTCGATTATCGGGGTGCTCCCGCCGAGTGCGCCCGCGGCGAGTCTGCTCTTCGGCGCCGTCGCCGCCGTGGCGGTCCGGCGCGACCCCGAGATCGCGACGATGCTGCTCGTCCGCGGCGCGTACCTGTTCCTCGCGGCCCTGCTGGTCGCGGTGTTTTTCGAACCGCTTGCGGGCGTTCCGTTGCCGGACATCACCGCGCTGGGACCCTACACGTATCTCGCGACGGAGGTCGTCTTCGGCGCGGTCGCGCTGGCGTTACTGCTCCGGGCCGGAGAGGGTGCACTCCGCCGTGCCGCCCGGACGATCCCGGCGCTGTACCCGATTGCCTACGTCTGGGACTGGTACACGCTGGAGGTGGGTGTGTTCGCGATCCCGATGCGGACCGGGATCGAACTGCTGGGCATCCCGCTGGAGGAGCATATCTTCATGATCGTGGTCCCAGCGGTGGTGCTGGGCATCCACGAGACTGTCAATCCGCGGGAATGAGCGCTACTCGGTATCCAGCGTCGGTTCCGCAGCCTCGCGAATCTCTTCGACGTCGGCGTCGGTCTTGAAGCAGGTCCCGCCGTAGTGGGCCGGACTGGCGTCGTAGCCCGCGTCGCGGAGGTCGTCGAGGAACGTCTCCAGCTTGTTCGCCGGCGCGCCCCACTGCTTGCAGAGGCGGTGCTGATCGTAGTGCGTCGGCGTGTCGAGCTCCGCGCCGAGCGTGTCGAGCAGCCGACTGACGCGCTTCCACTCGCCCATGTTCGGCGTCACCTCGTCGGCGACGCCGTCGACGAACTCGCCGTCGGCGATCGGGCCGAGCCAGATCGGGCCCGCGGACGAGCAGCGCGCGGAGCCGCAGTTCGGGCAATCTTCGGGCGGGTGGGCGATCCGGCCGAACTCGTGTTCGCGGTAGAGGCAGTCCTCGCAGTGGTAGACGAAGCCGAGCCACTGCAGCGCCTCGTCCGCGGCGGTGGCCTTGTGGGTGAGATCGAGGTACGTCCGGGCGTAGTGGCGGGTGGCGTGGGAGACGATCGGTTCGACCGCGACGTCCCGGCGGGCCGCGACGCGGGCCAGCGCGCCGATCAGGACGCGCAGCCCCATCTCCCGGTGGAAGTCGGTGTTCCGCGGGACGGTGTCGTACTTCCGGACGCCGGAGTCGAAGTGGGCGCCACACAGCGGCGCGGTATCGGTCGCGGTCACGCAGAGTAGCTTCCGCGTGCCGGCGACCGCGGCGTCGACGAACGGCATCGGCGTGCCGAACGGGTCGAGGTCGACCACGTCGAACCGCTCGGAGTGCATGAGGACGTTGGCGTCGGACTCGACGGCCTCGCCGGGGAGGTCGTTGAGCGCGAGGTTCTCGCGGGCGAGTTCGACGGCGTCGGGGTCCACGTCGGCGGCGGTCACGTCGTATCCCGCCTCGGCCGCGCGGGCGGCGCGGACGCCGGTGGCGGTCATGGCGTCGAGGTAGGAGAGCGTCCGTTCGTCGGAGTGGGACTGCTCGACGTTCGCCGCGCCGGCCTCGGTCCCGTCGCGGCTGACGTTCGCCGCGCCGGCCTCTGTCCCGTCGCGGCTGACGTTCGCCGCGCCGGCCTCCGTTCGCTCGGCGTAGGCTCGCAGGACCGCGACGGTGAGGTCGCGGTTCAGCTCCATCTCGGGGTTGAAGAACACGTCGTCGCCGGCGCCCTCGCTGCTGCCGTCCCGCGGGTCGGGCGCCTCGACGTCGACGTCGCCCTCGCTGACGCGCATGGTCGTTGGTGGTCGTGGTGTGGGGAAAGCGATTGTGTTCGGGATTCGGTTTCGGGGTTTGTTTCGTGTGTTCTCTCGGTGTAGTGGTCAGCAACTCCGTGAAAGCCCCTGCCCCTTTCAGTCCCACCCGCACAGTCCACACTCCTCCCCAGCCGACTCGTTCGCTCCCGTCGGTCGCTCACTCGTCCCTCGCGCTGAGGCGCGACACAAGGTCGCGCCCGTTTCGCGCCGACCGCTTCCCGAAATCACGATCCGGCCCTTCCTTCTTAAGCGAGCGCGCCGAACGATCGGTATGGACGTGTTCGTCTACGGCACCCTGACCGAGCCCGAGCGAGTCGCGTCGGCCGTCGACGCCTACGCCTTCATCGGCTCGGCGGTGCTGTCGGGGCTCCACCCCGTGCAGGGCGAGTACCCCACGCTCGCCCCCGGCGGCGAGACCGGCGGGCGACTGCTCCGGACCGACGACATCGACGCCCTCGACGCCTACGAGGGCGTCGATGACGGGCTCTACGTCCGGGTATCCGTCCCGGTCGAGCGGGCCGACTCGTCGGCGGTCGATTCGACCGGGGAGTCTGGACTGACTGAGACAGCGGCGGTGTACGTCGGCGACCCCGAGCGACTCGGCGTCGACGACGAAGTGACGTGGCCTGAGACTGACGAGCACGGAGCGTTCGCCGACCGCGTTCGCGAGTACGTTCGTCGACACGACGTACACGTTCGACCGCAGTGACGCTCGTCGTCGATCGACACACGGCGCCCGGTTTCACTTTCACCGCGGTCGGGGTAGGCTTATGCCGGGGGCTATCCAAGGAGTGAGTGCACGCAGGTGACGCGTGCGTTTCCCCCCTTTCCCTTTCAGCATCGAAACGCCTTAGCGCCAGCCGTGGGACTGTCGAGGGTATGCTCTCGCTCGCCGATATCGAGGCGGCACGCGACCGCGTCGACGAGGTCGCACGGACGACGCCGCTCGAGTACTCCCACAGCTTCTCCCGGATGACCGGCGCGGACGTGCGCCCGAAGCTCGAGAACTTCCAACGCACCGGCTCGTTCAAGATCCGTGGCGCGGCCAACCGGATCGCCACCCTCTCGGAGGCGGAGAAGGCCGCCGGCGTGATCACCGCCAGCGCCGGCAACCACGCACAGGGCGTCGCTCTCGCGGCGACCCGGGCGGGCGTCGACGCCAAGATCGTGATGCCCGAGCACGCGCCGATCGCGAAAGTCGACGCCACCGAAAGCTACGGCGGGGAGGTGATCCTCTTCGGCGCCGACTACAACGACGCACAGGACCGCGCCCACGAGATCGAGGCGCTCGAGGACCGGACGTACGTCCACGCGTTCGACGACGAGTACGTGATGGCCGGCCAGGGGACGCTCGGCCTCGAGATCGCCGAGCAGTGTCCCGACGCCGACACCGTGGTCGTCCCCATCGGCGGCGGCGGACTCATCTCCGGGGTCGCGACGGCGCTGAAGGCTACGCTCGACGACGTGCGCGTGATCGGTGTACAGGCCGAGGGCGCTTCGAGCGTCGCCCGATCGCTGGAGAAAGGGACGCGACACGAACTCGACGCCGTCGACACGATCGCCGACGGGATCGCCACCCGGTCGGTCGGCCAGAAGCCGTGGGAGATCATTCAGGAGCGCGTCGACGAGGTGGTGACCGTCTCCGACAACGAGATCGCGCTGGCACTGACGTACCTGCTCGAACGCTCGAAGACGCTGGTCGAGGGCGCCGGCGCGGTGGCGCTGGCGGCGGTGCTGAGCGAGGCGTTCGCGTACGACGACGAGGAGACGATCGTCCCGGCGCTCTGTGGCGGCAACATCGACCTCAACGACCTCACGACGGTCGTCGTCCGGGGGCTGGTCCAGATGGGGCGGTACGTGAAGGTCCGGACCGAACTCAAGGACAACCCCGGGTCGCTGGAACGCCTGGTGGAGATCATCGCCGACCACAACGCGAACATCTACGGCATCCAGCACGACCGCACCTCCCGCGACGTGGCGATGAACGCCGCGGAGGTGGTGCTGGATCTGGAGACCCACGGCCACGACCACGTCGACGAACTGCTCGCCGCGATCGAAGCCCACGGCTACGAGACCGAGAGGCTGGTCTAGGCGCGCTCGATCTCGTACTCGACGGTGAGAAACGGCTGTCCGAGTAGCCACATCTCGTGGGTCGCGCGGAGCCGTGGCTCGCCCTCGGTCTCGCTGTCCACGGGCCACACGTCGAAGCGCTGGCCGCCCGGCACTGCAAACGGGCCCGCGGGCGTCCGGAGGAACAGCCCCGGATCGCCGGCTACCTCGGTGGTGAGGCGGATGCCGGTGCCGCCGTCGACTCCCTCGACGGGCAGGTTCTCCGGGCGCAACACGGTGTCGACGCCGCCGTCCGGCACCGGCACGGAGATGTTCGCGAAGCCGTCGCCGTCGCGGTGATGGGTGGCGTAGAGGGCGACGAACACCGCCTCGTCGGTCTCGGGATCGGTGCGGATCCACGCTCGCACGTCCTCGCGGGCGGGCTCGGCGGGGTCGTCGTCGATCGCGACCGAGCCGGGCTCCCGGACGTCGAGAAACCGGCTCTCCAGCCGGTGCCACGACTGGTCGCCCGGCCCCGGCAGGTTGAGCTGCTCGATCCGGCTCGTGAGCCGGCTCGCGACGGCGGCGCCGGTCCGGAACGGCCGGTGCCAGTTCGCCCGGTAGCGCATCTCGGACGCCGCGGTGCGTTCGTAGAACCGACGCACTTCAGGGTGGAGTCGGTCGGGATCGAACGCCTCGCCGGCGAAATGGGCTACGTCGGCGACCTCGCCGGCGGGCTCCTCGCCCGTCGTCAGTCCCTCGCGTTCGACGAACCCCGACCCGACGTACCAGCCGGCGGTGATCGGCGAGAGCGGGACCTCGCGAGCGCGCTTCCGGGCGCGCCGGAGTGCGAACGCGAGGAGGGCGACGACGGCGAGCGCCGCTGTACGGAGGGCGCCGGCGACCGTTCGGTTCACGGCCGTCGTTGGCGCGCTATCGTACTTGAAACGTCGGTCGCGGCGCGCCGACAGCTATTTGCCCGTGCTGTGTCTGCTCCCGCCCGATGGATTCGGTTTCGACCCCTGCCGTCGTCGTGCTCTGTGTACTCCTCTACGTCGGGGTGCTTCCGGCGCTGGTCGCAGTCCACGAACTCGGCCACGCGGCGGTCGCGCTGGCGGTTACTGACGGGTCGGTCGGGATTGTACTCGGCACGGAGGCCGACCGCGAGTGGACTGTCGGTCGACTCACGATCGGTGTGTCGGCGCTCAGTGGTTGGGTCGGCTTCTACCGCGCCGCTGGGGAGATGACACTCCGGCAGCGTACCCTCTGCTCCTTCACCGGACCGTTGACCTCCCTGTCTGTCTGTCTCGTGGCGCTTGTGACGCTCCGGTCGGTCGACGTTAGTCCCGTCTCGGAGCTCCTCGTTACCGGCGTCGCGCTCGGGGCCGGTTGGCAGTTCGTGGTCACTGCCGTGCCGGTCCGCTACCCTGACTGGTGGAGCAGCGCCTACGCCGGGCGCCCAAGCGACGGCTACCGGACGGTGCGTTCGCTCCGAAAGCTACTCGGGTCGTAGTCGAGAGGAATTAAGGGTCGTCACACCGGAGCAACGGGTGTGAAAGAGACTATCCACACCGACGACGCCCCCGAAGCGGTGGGCGCGTACAGTCAGGCGACGACTAACGGCGAGATCCTGTTCACCGCGGGCCAGATCCCGATGACGCCCGAGGGCGAACTGCTGGACGACGAGGACATCGCGACCCAGGCCGAGCAGTCGCTCTCGAACCTCGAGGCGATCGTCGAGGAGGCCGGCGCGTCGATGGACGACGTGCTCAAGACGACGGTGTTTCTGGCCGACATCGACGACTTCGAGGAGATGAACGAGACGTACGCGAGCTTCTTCGACGCCGAGCCGCCGGCCCGCAGCGCCGTGCAGGCCGGCGCGCTCCCCAAGGGCGTCGGCGTCGAGATCGAGGCCGTCGTCAGCGTCGAGTGAGGTGACCCCGCGAACGAAGTCGGCGCTGCTGTGGGGGGCGGTGGGCCTGCTGGCCTTCCTCGCGGCGGTGCAGGGGTACCAACTGCTCGTCGCTCCGGTGCCGGTGTCGATCCCGGCGATCGGTGCCGTCGCGGTCGGCGTCGGACTGCTGACCGCCGGCGTGGCGTACGCGACGGAGCACCGCCTGCGGACGAAAGGAAGGACTTAACCCACACAGGGCGGTAGATTCGACCGAGCCAGGATGGCCGAACGGTAAGGCGCACGCCTGGAAAGCGTGTTCCCTTATGGGATTCTGGGTTCAAATCCCAGTCCTGGCGTTTCTGTCGACGCCAACCGCGAGCGGAGCGAGCGCTGGCGTCGACGAACCGCTGTCGGATTTGAACCCCTATCAGTCGCAGCGACCGAGCAGCGCGAGGTCGACCGTCTGATTCCGGTTCAAATCCCAGTCCTGGCGTTTCTCCCGTACTCCTGCGTGAGACGTAGCGCTTCGTACAGCGACCACGAACGGCACCGCGGAGTTCCCATGACCACTTGTGACCGCAGTGCGCCGGACACGAGGGCCGTCATCAGAAACCGGAGATTTCTGATTGTCACCGGAAGCCGACGGCTTCCGGGTGCCCGAGGGACGGAGTCCCTCGATGGCTAACGGGAGCTTCGCTCCCGTGAACGGCGCAGCGCCGAGTCCCTACCCCTCCCCCCGCGCCGTCGACGAGAATCGCAGATTCTCGTCTGCCAACCAGAACGCTTCGCGTTCTGGTGACGGCGACAGGTCGCCGACGCGAGGCGTCCACCGCTACCGCACCGCGGTCGCTGTCGGCGCGAAGCGCACGCAGCCTCGTGCCGCGTGTCAGCGCGAGGGACGAGTGACTGAGCGATAGCGAAGGAACGAGTCGGTTGGGGAGGTTCGAGGACTGTACTGGGCGGTGCGGTCACAAGTGGTCAACGATCAAGTTGCCGTTGCTGGGCGAGTCGCTGCCTCCGCAGTCAATGATCCCGACACCTCCGACCACCTCGGACCAACCTGACCGAAAAGATCCGACAACCGAACCTACTTCTCGATGATGCTCTCCTCGATCTTCTCGCCGAAGTGGCGCCCGCCCGCCTCGTAGTACAGCAGCACCTCGTCGCCGGCTGCCAGATCCGTCACCGCCTTCCGGCCCTCCTTCGTCGCGACTTTCACCGTCTCGGCGTTCTGCAGCAGCGTCTCGACCACGTCCGGGCCGTCCTCGGTCTCGACTTCGGCCTGCACGCGGAACATCGGGCGCCGCTCGATCTTCACGCGGCCGACGATCGCCTCGCGCGTGTGGCCGGCGGTGTCGGCGACCTGCACGCGGTCGCCGGACTGGAGTTCGGCGAGGTACTTCGTCTCGCCCTCAGGCGTCCGGACGTAGGCGTGGACTGCGCCGGCGTTGACTCGGAACGGTCGGGAGGCGACGTACGGCGAGTCGGCGGTCTCGCCGTGGACGAAGAAGAGGCCGCGGGAGAGCGAGCCGACGAGCATCCCCTCGTCGTCCTCGAGCAGCGAGCCCGTGTCGATGCAGACGCGGTCGGCGGCGCCGGTCTCCTCGACCTGCTGAACCTCGGCGTAGCGCAGGTCGAGCCGCTCGCGCTCGCTGCGGTCCCGGACCTCGACGGTCTCGCGGATCACGTCGGGGTCGTCGGTGTCGAGCAGCACGTCGTCGACGCCGATCTCGAGCGTCTCGAAGGCGGTCGCGGCCTCGTCGGCGGAGTCGACGCCGGCGACGAGATTCGTCGTTTTGCCCACGCGGGCGATCAGGTTCTCCAGCGGGATGATGTCCCAGTCCTCGGTGGCGACGATAGTGTACTCGGCGTCGCGGGCGGCCTCCTCGGCGAACTCCTCGTAGTCCTCGTCGAACACGCGGACGTAGGAGCCCTGCGCGCGGTCGTCCGAGCGCCGGAGCGTCGTCAGATCCGCCGAACCCGAGAAGTCCGAGGGGAGGTCGACCGTCCCGTCGCCCTCCCCCTCCTTCCCGACGACGGAGATGTCCGGTTCGGTGTCGCGGCTGGCGTCGACGATCTCCGCCTCGTGGTCACCGGCGCCCTTGAACGCGGCGACGTTGACGCTGCCGAGCTCGCGAACCCGCCCTACGTCGGCCTCGTCGACAAGCACCCAGTCCACCCCGGCTTCGAGGCCGGCGGTGATCCGTCGCTTTCGCGCTTCCCAGTCCCCGACCGCGTCGTCGGCTTTCAGCCACACGGAACGCGTCATGTCGGGACACTCTCCGTGAGGCGGCTTGAACGTGGCGAATCCTGTAGCCTGCCCGACCTCAGTTCGGCAGCCGACCCGCCCACTGGAGCGCCAGCAGCAGGACGGCGACCCCGCCGACGACGGCGGCCAGCCCGCGGAACGCCGTCACGTAGGCGACGCCGGACTCCGCGAGCGTCCCGACGAACCACGACCCCGGCGCCTGTGCGAGCATCATCGCGCCGCTGTACACCGCGTAGGCGCTGGCGCGGTTGTGGTCGGGGAACGACCCGAGCAGGAACGAGTCGATGACGGGGTAGATACTGTGGACCGTATACCCGAGCAGGGCCGACACCGCGAGTAGCGACGCCGTCCCCGGCGCGAGGGTGAGCGCGAACACCAGCACGACGAAGGCGGTGACCAGCCCCAGCAGGTACGGCACTTTCGGGAGCCGATCCGCGAGCGAGCCGCTGACGGCGAACGCCGGGACCCCGGCGACGAACACGAGCGTCAGCGTGTTCCGAGCCACCCCGGGCGCGACGCCGCGGGACTCCATGAACAGCTGGTAGAAGTTGAACACGCCCTGCCACGCGAAGCCGAGCGTCCCCATCACGGTGACGCCGAGCAGCACCGTCCGCCATTCAGCCCGGACGGCACCGACGAGGTCGCGGTCGGCGGCGCCGGCGTCGGGGAGGTCGACGCCCCGGGAGAGCACGAACGCCGCCGCGGTCGTGAGCAGCCCGCCCGCCGCGAGCGCGACGAACACCAGCCGCCAGGGCTCGTCGACGGGGAGCCCCAGCACGGCCAGCACGGGCGTCCAGTCGACGGTCGCACCGACGGCGAGTGTCACCACGGGCGCGGCGATGGCGGCGGCGACCTGGTTGGCGGTGCCGTGGATGCCGATCATCCGGCCCACCCGGGCGGGAAACAGCTCGCTGACCAGCGTGTTGCCCGTGACGAAGTAGAGGCCCGAGGCCAGCCCCGCCAGCCCGGAGCCGAGGATCAACAGCGGGACGCTTCCGGCGACGGCAGCGACGCTTGCGCCGACCGCGAGCACGAGCCCCGCCGAGAACACGACGGTCAGCCGCGACAGTTTCGTCAGCAGGTAGCCGGTCGGGATCCGGGGGAGCGCGCTGCCGATCCACGCCGCCGAGGCGACGAGCCCGGCGGTCCCCTCGCCGACGCCGAACGTCGCGATGAACACGCTCACCAGCGGCGCCATCACCACCCGCGCGAAGTTGACGAGGAAGGCGTAGCCACAGAGCGCACCGAACAGCCGAGAGCGAGACACACGCGTCGCTTGCTGGTGGGTGGGGTCAAGCGTTCCGGATCGCTCGTCGTCGTCGATCGATATCGAGGTGTCGTCGTCTGGCTCGTGCATTCGTATCAGCCTCCGATCGGGGGCCGACGTGCCGTCACCTGCTTTCCGCCCGCTACAGCGTTCGCTTCGTTCGAAATCCGTCGTGGAAAACCGAAAAACACCCCTCGAACTTTCACACAGTGAAAAGAATCGAATGTGTTCGTCCAACGCCGTTCGCGTCTCGATAGCGCGGCGGTGTCAGTTCGAGTCGATCGACCGGCGCCCGAGCGAATGGGAATCCGTGCGGGGCCTTTTTGCGTTGGCACCCGAACCGGGAGGTATGAAGAGCACGCGGAAGGGGCTGCGAAACGACGAACTCTACAAGGACACCTACCAGCGGCTCAACTGTGCGGGGTGTGAGAAGACGCTCGCCACCGAGAACCCACCGGACGAGGTGTACAACGTCCGGAAATGCCCGGACTGCGGGACGGAGTGGAAGGAGCTCCCTTAGCCCGAACCGGCCCGCCGACGGCGGCGGCACACCGAGCAAGCCTCAGGCTTCGATGATCTCGTCCTCGTCGTACTCGGGTACCGTCAGCGATCCGTCCAGCGACACGATCGCGTCGCCGCCGACCTGCACCGTCCGGCCGTCAACGCGCACGCCGACGTAGCCCGGCCGGTCGAGGAAGTGGCCCTGCTCGAACGTCATCCGCTCGGGGAACTCGTCGTCGAACGCCGCGAAGTGGTCGAGGTAGGCGCCGCAGGCGCCGGAGGCGGTGCCGGTGACGGGGTCCTCGTCGACGCCGAGGCCGGGGACGAACGCCCGGCCGTGTAGCGTCGAGTCCTGACTCCGGCCGATCGCGTCGAACGTGAACGTGTAGATCCCCTCGGTGTCGTGTTTCGCCGCCAGCGCCTCGACAGCCTCGAAGTCGGGCTCCATCGCCGAGAGGTGTTCGAGGAAGTTCACCGGGAGGATCAGGAACGGCAGCCCGGTCGAGGCGTACGCGGGCGGGAGATCCGCCCCGACGTCCTTGAACGCGGCCTCGTCGATCCCCAGCGCGTCGGCGGCCGCGCCGTAGTCGAGGTCGATCTCGATGACCTGCGGGGCGTTCTGGGTCATCCACACTGCGCCCGTGTCGGTCACCTGAATCTCCAGCACGCCGACCTCGGTCTCGAGCGTGTAGCTCCCGGCGTCGATCGTTCCGTCGTCGAACAGCGCGCCGTGGGCCGCGATCGTCGCGTGGCCACAGAGGTCGACCTCCTGTGTCGGCGTGAAGTAGCGCACCTTCCGGTCGGCCGCCGTCGAGGGGAGGAGGAAGGCGGTTTCGGAGACCGACAGCTCGCGTGCGATCGCCTGCATCTGCTCGTCGCTCAGCCCGGCGGCGTCGGGCACCACCCCGGCGGCGTTGCCCGCCAGCGGCTCCGTCGTGAACGCGTCGACGAGAAGCGTCCGGTAGCTCTCCATGAGCGGAGGTCGGTCCGGCCCGGTTTAGACGTGACGGGCCGTGGGTCCGCCGAGGCCGCGGCGGTCGTGTGGTCGCCGCAGGTGTGGCGGGCTCAGAAACCGGCGAACAGGAGCACGAGCGTCAGCGCGGCGCCGAGAACGACGAACCCCACGCCCTCGGCCGTGGGGTTACCGGGCTCGATCGGCCCGGGCTCGTACCGCGCCCCCTCCTCCTCACCCTCTTCGAGGTCGGCGAGGCTGATCGCCCATTCCTCCTCGCCCTCGTCGGTATCGCGGGCGTCGCTCATCGACCGAACGGAGGCCGTCGGCGCGGAAAGCCGTTTGGGTGGCGGCCGTTCCCCGGGCGTCGAAACCTCTTTGTCCACCAACATCCCAAGAGAACACGTGACACGCGGCGTCGACGAGAAGAAACGGGCGACGCTCAAGCGGTTCGCCGCCGCCGGCGCGGCCGCGCCGTTTGCGGCGTTCAGCGGCGACGCCGGCGACAGCGACACCCGGGACGCCATCGTCGGCTACGTCGCCTCGACGCCCGGCGCGCACTTCTCGAAGCTCCGGGACGACCTCCAGTTGGGCACCGGCGAGACCCAACACCACGTCGAGCGCCTGCTCTCGGAGGGGAGCCTCGTCTCCCGGCGTGACGGCGACTACCGGCGCTTCTACCCCGCCGACCGCTTCTCCGAGTTCGAGCGGACGGCGCTGGGCTACCTCCGGCGTTCGACGCCTCGCGGGATGGTGATCGCGCTGCTCCGGGACCCCGACGCGACGGGCGCCGACCTCGCGGACGAGCTGGGGGTCTCCCGGGCGACCGTCAGCAGCCACGCCGCCGCGCTGGAGTCGGCGGGGCTGCTCTCCCGGGCGGACGGCTACGCGCTCGAAGAGTCCGAGACGCTGCTCTCGCTGCTCGTGCGCTACGCCGACTCCTTCGACGCTGCCGCGGACGCGTTGGCGGCCGATGCGGCCGACTTGATCAGCCACGACCCGTGACCGCGGTCGAACGTCTCTCCGTGTGGACAGTTCCCAACCGATAAGACAGTGGCTCTCTTATCGCCCACGTATGCCCGACACAGCCGTACTCTGGCTGTTGTTGGTGATCCCCATCGCGATACAAGTGCCGCTGCTGTGGTTCATGATGTCCCGGATAGAGATCGACGAGGCGCCGGATCAGGCCGGCTCCGAGATCTGGGGCGGCGAGGACGAGGACGGCGCGGCGTACCGGCGGCGGCTCTCCGAGAGCGGCCCCGCCGCCGCCCGAGAGGCCGCCGCCGAGGGCGGGACCAGACGCTGCAGCCACTGCGGGACCGAAAACGATCCCGCCTACCGCTACTGTCGTGGCTGTGCGCGGCAGCTCTGAGCTACTCCGCCCGCGTGACCTTCCACGTCGTGCCCGAAGAGTAGCCCCACTTCTCGATCTCGAGGCCGTGGTCCGCCGCGAGCAGCGCGCGCATGTTGGCGCCGACCTCCTTGGCGGTCATGTCCAACTCCTCGGCGACCAGCCGTGACTTGAAGTACGTCCGCTCGCCGGCCGCCGATCGCAGGTGGTTCAGGATGCGGGTCTGCTTCTCCGAGAGCTCCGCGGTCGCCGCCACGCCTGCTTGGCTCATACCTCCACGGTCGGGCCGTTCCCCCTTCAGGGGTTTGGTACGGCGGATTAATCCCACTGCAGTCGTGCGGTTTTCGCCCCAACCACGGCCACTCCGACCGCCCTCGTGGCGCCGTCAGGTACGCTCGGCTAACGGCCGGCCGGTCGCGCTCCCCGTTTCGGCCCCGTTCAGAAGCTACTTACCCGCGCCCCGGCCAACGTCGGCCATGAACGACCCCGCCGACGGGAGCGACGCCGCCGAGCGGGCGGCGGGGGCCGACGGCGCGGCGCCGCCCGAGCCGACACGGGTCGAGGTGAGCGTCGTGCTCCCGGCGTACAACGAGGCGGACACGATCGAGGGGACGGTTCGGACCACCGTCGACACGCTCGAAGCGTTCCTCGACCCCGGAACGTTCGAGGTGATCGTCGCCGAGGACGGCTGCGAGGACGACACGCCCACGATCGCCGACCGTCTCGCCGACGAGATCCCCGGAGTCAGACACTTCCACAGCGACGAGCGGCTCGGCCGCGGCGGCGCGCTGGAGCGCGCGTTCGACGCCGCCCACGGCGGGACGCTGGTGTACTTCGACACCGACCTCGCGACGGACATGAAGCATCTCGAAGAGCTGGTGAACACCGTCAGGCACGGCGAGGCAGATGTGGCGACGGGCTCGCGCTGGATGCCCGACAACGTCGCCGACCGGCCCGCGAAGCGCGGCATCCCCTCGCGGGGGTACAACGCCGCGACGCGGCTGTTCCTCCGGACCGGCCTGCGGGACCACCAGTGCGGCTTCAAGGCGATCTCCCGCGAGGCGTTCGACGCGGTTCACGACGACGTGGAGGACCGCCACTGGTTCTGGGACACGGAGTTGCTCGTGCGCGCCCAGCGCGCCGGGTTCGAGGTGCGGGAGTTCCCGGTCGACTGGGAGCCCAAGGGTGACTCGAAAGTCGACCTCGTGCGGGACGTGTTCGGGATGGGGAGCCAGATCCTCCGGACGTGGTGGCAGCTCTCGGTCCAGCCGCGGGTGAACAAGTGGGTGACGCTTGGCGCCAGCGCGCTGCTGGTGCTGTTCGCGTTCCTGCTCTCGACGCTGTACATCGACTACGGGACGGTGCTGGACCGCATCTCCGACGCCGACCCGACGCTGATCGCGGTCGCGGCGGTCGTGTACGCGCTCTCCTGGCCCCTCCGGGGGCTCAGGTACCGCGACATCCTCGCGGAGCTGGGGTATACGGAGAAACTGGGCTTTCTCACGGGTGCGGTGTTCATCTCCCAGACGGGGAACCTCGTGTTCCCGGCCCGCCTCGGCGACGGTGTGCGGGCGTACGTCGTGAAGGCCCGCCGGGGCATCCCCTACCCCTCGGGCTTTGCGTCACTGGCGGCCGAACGCGTGTTCGACCTGCTCACGATCACCGTCCTCGCGGGGCTGGTGCTGCTGGGCTACGCAGCGACGGGCGATCTGGCCCGCGTCGCCGAGTCGGTGACGGGGGCGTCACAGAGCGGGCAGATCGCGGTGCTCGTCGCGGTCGGCATCGCCGTGGTCGCGATCGCCGCCGTCGCGGGGATCGTGCTCTCGGCGCGCTCGGACCGCAACCGTATCCGGGGCCTCGTCGAGCGGTTCTCCTCGGACTCCTACGCGGACTACGTCGCGGGCGCGCTGGAGCGGTTCGTCGGCGACGTCCAGCAGGTCGGCGGCGACCCGAAGGCGTTCACCCGTGTCGGCGCGACGAGTCTGGTGATCTGGACGCTCGACGTGATCACCGCGGTGTTCGTGCTCGCGGCGTTCGGGACGGGACTGGAGACAGCGACGCTGGTGACGATCTGTTTCTTCGCGGTGTCGGTCGGCAACCTCGCGAAGGTGCTGCCGCTGAGTCCCGGCGGCGTCGGGCTGTACGAGGCCGCCTTTACCCTGCTCGTCGCGGGGCTGACGCCGGTGACGGCGTCGGTCGCGCTCGGTGCGGCGATCGTGGATCACTTCCTGAAGAACGTGGTGACGATGATCGGCGGCGGCGTGTCGATGCTCGCGCTGAACGTGTCGCTGACGACCGCGGTGGAGGAGGCCGAGGAGATGGAGGAGGTCGAGTCGGTGGACTCGGCTTGATTCGGATACTGGCTTTTCAGAGGTTTCGTTGTGGTTTGGTTCGTTGATGGCGGCGTTTCTGCTCGGTTCGAACGTTTCGGGAGAGGGGTCAGCAACACCGTGAAAGCCCCTGTCCGCTCCGGTCGGGGGCCTCGCTGCGCTCCTCGGTTCGCTTCGCTCACCTGCGGTGCTTACGTCGGCCGCCTTCCCGGAGCGGACAGCCCCTTTCAGTCCCACCCAGACTGCACAGCCCACGAGCCTCCCCAGCCGACTCGTTCGCTCCCTGCGGTCGCTCACTCGTCCCTCGCGCTGAGGCGTCGACGAGAGCGAAGCTCTCGTCTGCCAATCAGAAATCGAAGATTTCTGATGACGCGGCACGAGGCCGCGCCCGCTTCGCGCCGATCCGCGGTGGCGCGTGCGGGCAGCCGCTCCGTCAGCTGCCCGAGTACGCGCGAGGTCCTCGTGAGTGGAACGAACGAGGGCACGAGGGAGCTTGCTCCCTCGGAGGACGCTGCCCGCGCCGGCGAACCCTCGTGGTGAGCCGCCAGCGCGGCAGCGTCGGCTGGGGAGGGTGTGGCCGCGGTTACGGGCGGGACTGAAAGGGGCAGGGGCTTTCACGGTGTTGCTGACCTCTGAAACAAGCGAGAAATGTCCAAGCCGGGCCGGGCGACCGAGGTCTCTAACAGAGCTGCTGCTCCCAAACCTGACTGAACTCACGAAAAAGCCGACTCCGACGCACCCAACCCAGACTCAGTACCGATCCGTCACGAACGGCCCCATCGCCGCCGCCACCCCCGCGGCCAGCGCGTCGTCGCGATCCACCACGCCCGCCGACAACGCCCCCGCGGCGCCCTGCTTCTCCGCCACGTCGTCCTCCCCGAGCACGTCGTCCATCACTGGACCGAGCTCCTCGCCCGCGGCCACGCGGTCGCCGATCGACGCCGGCAGGCGGAACGCCGGCCCCGAACCGAGCCCCACCTGCTCGCCGTCGGTCACCGCGACCCACATGATCAGGAACAGCCCCTCGGTCTCGGGCACCTCGGCGACGCCGCCCTCCAGCCCGACGCCGAGATCGTACTCGCCCGCCGCGAGCGCGTTCCGGGCGCGGTTCTTCGCCCCAGCGACGGTTTCCTCGCGGCCGCGGGGCTGCTCGCTCACCCCGGAGTCGACGGAGACTGCCTCGACCGTCGAACCCTCGAGCGTCCCCTCGATAGCCTGTTCGACTGCGCGCCGCTTCACCGGGTTCCCGCTGCCGACGGCGAGTCGCATGGGTTCGCTCGGGGACGGGGGGACGTTTCCTTTGTGGCTCCGGTTCAGTCAGCCGGCTCGTCGATCCCGTGCAAGATCCCGGCCAGTCGCTCGACCCCGGCGAGCAGGTTCGGGCTCGGCTGGTTCAGCAGCGAGTCGTCGACGACGTGGATCTCGGCGTCGAGCCCCCAGTCCCGCTCGCGGAACTCGTCCGGATCCGCGCGGTCCCCTTTCCCGCAGGGGTGGAGAATCACGTACTCGGGGTCGGCCGCGGCGACCTCCTCTCGGCTCACCTCCCCGGAGCGCTCGCCCGGGTCGGCGAAGGGGTACGCGCCGCCGGCCGCGTCGACCGCCTCCGGCACCCAGTTCCCCGCGGCCATCGGCGGGTCGGCCCACTCCTCGCAGTAGACGGTGGGCCGCGGCTCGTCGGCGACGGCCTCGCGGACGCGTCGGAGGCGCTCGCGCGCGTCGGCCGCGAGCCGTTCGCCCGCCGCGGCGTGGTCCACCGCGCGACCCAGCGCAGCGAAGCCGTCGACGGCGTCGTCGAGCGTCTCCGGTTCGGCGTGGTAAACCTCGAGTCCGCGCTCGCGGAGGTCGTCGCGGGTGTCACGCTGGAGGGGGTCGCTGGTGAGCACGAGATCGGGGTCGAGCGCCGCGACGGCGTCGAGATCCGTGTTGAGCCAGCCGCCGACGCGCTCCGGCGCCACGGCCGCGTCCGAGAGGTCGCAGTGGTGCGTGACGCCGACCAGTTCGTCGGCGGCGCCCATCGCGACGAGCGTCGCGGTCGCGCTCGGGGCCAGCGAGACGAGTCGCATTGGCGGTGGTGGGGGCCGGATCGGGAAATACCCCGCGGGAGCCCGAACCCGTATGATCCCCCGGCCCCACTCCCCGACCGTGTTCGACTCGTTCACCCGCGTCGCCGCCACGGCCGACCTCGCCGACGAGCGGGCGGCCCGCGGCGTCGCCGACCTGGTGGAGTTCCGGATGGACCTCGCGGCCGACCCCTTCGAGCAGCTGGCGGCCTACGACGGCGAGCTCCCGCTACTGGTGACGAACCGTCCTGCGTGGGAGGGCGGCGAGGCCGACGGCAGCGACGCGGCGGCGGAGGCTGCCCGCCTCGACGCGCTCGCCGACGTGCTGGGCAACGACGCCGTCGCGGCGGTCGATATCGAACTGGCCGCACTCCGACGGTCCGAGCGCGCCGTGGCGGTCGCCGACGAAGCAGAGTCCCGCGGCGTCAGTGTGGTCGTCTCGGTCCACGACTTCGAGCGGACCCCCTCGGAGCGGGCGATGGGCTCGCTGCTCTCGGCGGCCGCGGCCGCCGGTGACGTGGGCAAGCTCGCGGTGACAGCGACGGATCGGGAGGACGCGCTGGCGCTGCTGTCGGCGACCCACGCCGCCGACGCCGCGGGCGAACGTGTGGCGACGATGGCGATGGGCGAGGCCGGCCGGCACACCCGCGCCGTCGCGCCGCTGTACGGCTCGAAGATCGGCTACGCGCCCGTTCACGCCGCGGACGCTACCGCACCCGGGCAGTACGATCTGGAGACGCTGGCGGCGCTGGTCAGCGGGCTCCAGTCGGAGTAGCGACGCCGCGTGGGGGCCGCCGCCTCACTCCCGTTCGCGTAGTTCGGGCGGTTTCTCCGTGCTCCCGAGACGGGTACGCCGGCCAACGACGTAATGCACGACCGACGACACACCGAACACGGTCGTGACGAACACCCCGACGCGAACCGAATCGAGCGCGGCGAAGATGGGCGTCCCGGTGACGACGGCGAGCAGCAGCGCCGCGGCGACGCCCGCGAGCCCAACGTAGTAGAGGCTCCAAGGGATCTCCCGACTGTCGAGGACTTCGACGTAGACGTCGAGATCCTCCAGCGCGGGCGTCGGCTCGACGAGATGGGCCTCGTCGTCGATCGCCACGACGTTCTTCTCCGCTAACTTCGGCAGGTGAGTTCGTTTGAGCGTGCTGTACACGTTCCGCCGGTCGTCGTAGGTGACTCGGGTCGGTTCGACGCCGAGCTCCCACGCGGTGACGTCGGTGGAGAGCTCCGAGATCTCCACCGGCCCCTCCGCGTGCTTAAGGGCGTGGATGACGAAGCGCCGACGGCGGTTCGAGAGCATCTCGAAGACGTCGTCCTCGGATAGCTCCGCCCGCTCCGACTCCGCCCCGTTTGCGGTGATGGACACCATTGGTTTCGACCTCCCCGCCAGAAACCGGATCTCCCCAGTCCGGAACCGGCGAATCTCTCGAGTAAGTGTGTGAAGAGGTACCATAAATTGATTGGATAGTTTAACTGTTAATCTATGTATAGTGAGAGGAGATGGGCCCCCTCGTCGCCCCCAAGAGGAGCCGTTGATCAGTTGTACGTATTCACCGAGGGCGTCGCCGTCTCTCCCTTCCAGTTTCAGCCTGGACTGTTGATCCTGACGAGCGGCCCCTTCGAGTCAACACACTGCCTCAGTGTCCCCTCGCTGTCGCCGACGAGAACGGCCCGTCATCCAGCGATCAGGCCCTGCCATCCATCGAGCCAGCCCAGCGAACATGTTGAGGATCTCATAACCAAGTGTCACCCTCCATATGGGTTATTCGAGCACTTCCGGCCCGGATGTCCGGGTCCCGGGGGTGCGCGAACACAGGTGAGAGAAATGGAACGACGCAAATTCGTAATCGGACTGGGTGCACTGGCTTCGGGCGCCGCGGCTGCGACGGGTACGGGAGCGTTTACCGCCGCAGAGATCCGTGGACGGGAAGCGAATATCAACGTCGAGAACGACACGAACAGCCTCATCGGACTCAAAGCAGGCACCACCGAGTTCGTCACCAACAACGGCGGCGGTGGCGAGAACGAGCTGATGATCGACTTCAGTTCGGGCAATGGCGGTGACGGCATCAACCCGAACTCCACGTACCAAGTCGGTGGACTCGGCGGGCTCGACAGCAATAACATCTTCCAGGTCCCGGGTGATCCGACGACGTCCCCGTCAGTCGGCGATGTCGCCATCGACACGACGACAGATATCACGGGCGAGTACGCGTTCAAGGTGATGAATCAGACGAACAGTGCGAAAGACATCGAAGTCTCCTACGGCGCCAACGACGAGCCGTTCCCCGATGGCACGCGACTGTTCCTTGTCGCGTACTACCCTGGCGGGGACGACAACTCCGAACAGGAGGAGGGGCTCGCTGTCGGTGACTACACGAACAACAACGAGAAGGCCGCCAGCATCATCTTCGACGACGATCAGGATTATTCCGCGTCCATCGGTTCGGGCGAGGAGTTCTACGTGACGATCCTCGTCGAGGTCGGTGATGCCGACACGGGTACCGACCTCGGCGGCGACCTCACCGTTCGTGCAGGGAGTCACGACGACTTCACCGACGCCGACGATTAACGGGTGACGCTAACGGGAGAACGCTACCATGAATCGACGTGATGTCGTGGTCGGGCTGGGAGGGCTCGTCGGTGCGGGAGCGCTGGCTTCCGGAACCGGCGCCTTCAGCGCTGCGGAGGTCTCTCGGCAGGCGGAGATCGAAGTCGTCGACGACAGTGATGGCCTGGTCGGACTGGTCGCGAACGAAGCGATCTCGGGCGTGCAGTCGGACACGGGCGGCGAGCTCACGATATCGATCGGCGGCGACGACCCCGGAGTGAATGTCAGTTCGGTGTATCAGTTCGGCGCGTTCGTCAGCGACGACGGCGTGGACGACCTCCCCGGAGGAACGTTTTCCGTGGTCACGGACGACGACCCCTCGGATCTGAGCGACGGTCAGAACTCACTGGAGTCCGCATTTGCCATCGTCAACCAGGCTGCGGACGATTTCCTCGTCACGGTCGACTTCGAACTGAACGACGATGTTGAGGGCGGAACCGAGTACGCCTTCGAACTGCAGTCTTCCAAGGGCGGAAGCGGTACACGGGAAGGACTCGCGACGAGTCCGATAACGGGGCAACTGACCACTCAGTTGGCTACCGGCGAGTCGATTGGAGTCTCGTTCATAGTCAACGCGCTCGAAGGCGTCACCGAAGACGAGATCTCCGGGAGTCTGAGTCTCTCGGCGACAACCGCCTAGCGACACGCATTTTTTGTGGGCGATCAGCACGCTTCGCGGAGTGCCTGGCCGCTACCGCTTCGAGGGGCCCGACCTGCGTTCCTCACGCAACCGACGACGACGCTGACACAGCCGCTCGCATCACTCATCTCCCAGTAACCGATAAAGAGGGGACCGTTTTTGCCGACCGGGAGCCGAACTCGTGGGTATGCCCACCATCAGAGAGAAACGGGTGTACGACGAGGCGGCCGTCCCGACGCCCGTGTTCGTCGCCGCCGAACAGGGGCTGGTGGTCGCCCAGCTCTCGGACGACGCCGTCGGCGAGTTCTCGCTGGCCCACCGCTGTACCGCGCAGGACGTCGCGGTCGGTCCGGACGGAACGCTCGCGCTCGCGACCGACGAGTCGCTGCTGCTTGCGCCCGACGCCGACCCGGAGCGGTTCCACGAGACGGGGTTCGGACCCGCGACGGGCGTCTCGCTCGTCGACGGCCCCGAGCGGTCTGTCGCCGCCGTCGACGATTCGGGTGGGATCGCGCGGTTCCCGCTCCCGCCCGGCGAGTTCGAGGCGTCGATCGCGGACGCCGACTGGCTCGACCTCGGGAGCGTCGACGACCCCCGTGCTCTCGACGGCCGGCTCGTCGCCGCCGCCGACGGTGTGCATCGCCTCACTGTGTCCGGCGTCGACCACGCCGGCCTCGACGACGCGCGCGACGTTGCTGCCCGCGGCGCGCCGCTGGCGGCGACGGGTGAGGGGCTGTACGAACTCGGCAACGGCTGGATGCTCGCCCGCGAAGGGGAGTACGAGGCGGTCGCGACCGACGGCGAGCAGGCCCACGCCGTCGCTGTTGACGAGACCGTCGTCGGCCGCTCGACCGACGGCGGCGAGTGGACCGAACTCGACGTGCCGACTGACGGCTGGATCACGGACTTCACCTACACCGCCGAGGCCGTCGTCGCCGCCACGGGATCGGGCTCGATACTCGCGAACGCCGGCGAGGGCTGGCGGTCGCGCGCGATCGGCGTCACCGGGGTTCGCTCGATCGCGGCCGGGCCGCAGTCCACCGAGTAGCACGCTCGGAGCCAACGGAAACGTGTTTACCGGCGCGGGCGCGAGGCTCGCGCATGATACTCCCGGGCTCGCACTCCCAGTCGCTCTCGGCGCGGCTGGCGGCGGCGACCGACCACGACCTCGCGAGGGTGACCTACGACCAGTTCCCGGACGGCGAGCGCTGTACGGCGCTGATGGAGGCCGACGCGGACGCGCTGGCGGGCGAGCACGCGGTCGTCGTCGCGTCGACGCTCACAAGCGACGCCCACCTCGAACTGCTCCAACTCCAGGACGCCGCCCGCGAGGCCGGCGCGACCGAGGTGACCACGGTACTCCCGTACATGGGGTACGGCCGGCAGGACGAGGCGTTCTCCCCGGGCCAGCCCGTCTCGGCCCGCGCGGTCGCCCGCGCGATCTCCACCGGTACCGACCGCGTGCTGCTCGTCTCCCCCCACGAGCCGGACGTGGCCGACTTCTTCGACGTGCCCTGCGAGACCGTCGAGGGGGCGCCGCGGCTGGCCGAACCGCTGCCCGACGACCTCGACGACCCGGTGTTCGTCGCGCCCGACGAGGGAGCGATCGCGATCGCCGAGCGGGCTCGGGACGCCTACGGCGCCGGCGACGCGGACTACTTCGAGAAGGAGCGGGACTACGACACCGGTGAGGTCGAAATCTCGCCCGGGAACGCCGACGTGGGCGGCCGGGACGTGGTGCTCGTCGACGACATCGTCGCCACGGGGTCGACGATGAGCGAGGCGATCGACGCGCTCCACGGTCGCGAGGTGGGGCGGGCGTTCGTCGTCTGTGTTCACCCGCTGCTGGTCGGCAACGCACGGACGAAGCTCGAACGGGCCGGGCTGGCCGGCATCTGGGGCACGGACACGGTCGAGCGCGACGTGTCGGCGGTGTCGGTCGCGCCGTTGCTCGCCGAACTGGTCTGACTTACCGGGCCACGCGCCGGCCGAGGACGAACACGACGAGCGCGATCAGCAGCGCGCCGAAGTACGCCTCCATGCTCGCGAGCCAGCGCGTGAGCTCGCTCGAGGGCGAGCCGACGTACTCGAGCGTGATGAACGTCGCCGTCGAGAAGTAGAGGTTCTCCGCGATCACGAGTAGTCCGTCGACCGACGCTAGGTGGCCGGCGTCCTCGATCCCCTGGAGCGTCCCCGTCTCCGACGTGGTGGTCGCGGTGAGGGTGTAGAGGATCCCCCAGAACACGACGGCGATCGTGGAGATGTAGACGATCCGCCAGAGGCGCTCCCCGTAGCCACACGTCTGGTAGAGGGTGGTGTTGCCCGCCCACTTGCCGAACGCCTTGAGCCGGGTCGTGACCCGGGTCCGGTCGTTCAGGTCGCTCGCGATGGTCGCGACGTCGACGTCCCGACGGGCGGAACTCGCCGTCTCGTCGTCGTCGCTCCCGAAGGCGACGTGCCAGTGTTTCTTCCGCCGGTACGTCATCTCCCGGAGGAAGAACTCCGCGGCGGCTTTGGTGTCGCCGTCGGCCTTCGCGCACTTCTTGGCCTTCATGTACGTGTTCTCCAGCGTCGCCGGGTCGGTGATCGTCGCTGCCTCGCCCGTGGGTAGCAGCGACGGGTCGGCGGCGAACTCGTGGATCACCCAGTTGTTCCGTGCGAGGTGGGCCTTGTGGGCGCTGAAGTCGAACCCCACGAAGTCGGTGTTGCAGAACCGGAAGTGGTCGAACAGCGGATGCTCGCAGTGGCTGTCGTCGAGTCGAACGTCGTGGATCTCGCCGCCGGTGAAGTCGTAGAACGCGACGCTGTCCTCGGTCTGCCCGAGCACTCCGCCGCCGACCACCGCGCGGTTGAACGAGAGCAGCGTCGGCTCGCCGTCGCTGGTGCGGGGCCGGAACGTCGCCGACTGCTTGAACACGACGCGTCTGAACGTCGCGCCGGCGTCGAACGTCGTCTGGGCGAACGTCGCGTACTCGAAGCGACTCTGGGCGAAGTTCGCCTCGGCCTCGAACGCCGCCGCCCGGAAGTTGGCGTCGTCCTCGTGCATGTTCGCCGTCGCCTGAAATTCGGTGGCGGCGAACGCCGCTGGCCCCTCGAACCGCGCGCCCTCGAACGTCGTCTCGTCCTCGAACACGGCCTTCACGAAGCGAGCGTCGTCGCCGAACACCGTCTCGGAGGCGTCGAGCGTGTCCTCGAACGTCGCCTCGGCGAACGAGGCCTCGCCGTCGAACGTCGCCCCCTCGAACGTCACCGTGTCCGAGAACGCTGTCTCCGTGAACTCGGTGGTCGCCTCGAACGCGGCGTCGGCGAAGCTCGCCTGTCTGAACTCGGTGTAGCTGAACGTCACGTCGTCCCGGAACCCCACGCCCTCGAAGTCGGCGTCCTCGACGGTGTAGGCGCCGCCGGTGAACTCGCTGCCGCGGAACCGTGCGGGCCCCTCGAACGTCGCCGCCGCGAAACAGACGTCGCTCTCGTAGCGGACCTCGTCGAAGTCGGCGCTGGCGTCGAAGCGGGCGTCGCGGAAGTTGGCGTGGCGGCCGAACTCGGCGAACGAACAGTCCGCCGGCGCTCCGAACTCGACGCCCTCGAAGTTCGCCGACCGGAACTGGCCGCGGTGGAACGTCGCCGGCACCGCGAACGCGGCGTCGACGAACCGGGCGTCGTCCTCGTCGACGTTGTCGCCGCCGTGGAACTCCACCCCGCGGAAACACGCCTCGGGATCGCGCTGGCCGCCGATCTCCTCCTCCGGCGGCGACTCCGTGTACCAGACCTCGTCGCCGTCCCAGTCGCCCTGCACGGTCACCCCCTCGAAGGAGGCGTCGTTGCGGAATCGTGCCTCCGTGAACCAGACGCCGGCGTCGAACCTGACCGACTCGAACACGGCACCCGCCTCGTAGACGGTGTCCTCGAAGTCGGCCGCCGCGTGGAACGTCGCCCTCGTGAAGTCGACGTAGCGGAACTGTGCACCCTCGAAGTCGACGTGGCTCTCGAACGTGGCGTCGACGAAGCGCACGTCGTCTTCTTCGACGTTGTCGCCGCCGTGGAACTCCGCGCCGCGGAAGCAGACCTCGCCCGCGAACGTCGCCCCCTCGAAGGAGGCGTCCTCCCCGTAGCGCGTCTCGTTCAGGTCCACGTCGCCCCGGAACTCGACGCCCTCGAAGTACGTGTCCTGTCCGAACCGGACGTTCTGAAAGACGGCGTCGTCGCCGAAGGCGGCGCCGGAGAACTCCGCGTACTCGAAGGCGGCGTTCTCGAACGTGGCATCGGCCGCGAACGTGGTGTTCGCGAACGTTACGTCGTCGTCGCGGGCGTTGTCGCCGCCGCGGAACTCGACGCCCTCGAAGTTCGCGGAGCCGCCGACGGTCACCTCGTCCAGCGCCACGTCGGCGTTACACCGCGCCTCGGCGAACACGAGCGCCCCGTCGAACGACGCGCCCGTCAGCGTCAACTCCCCGTCGAACACCGCCTCGTCGAAGTCGGCGTCGCCGGCGACTGCGACGTCCTCGAAGTTGGCGGATCGGAACGCCGCCCGCTCGAACGTCACGTCGCCCGCGAACGTCGCGTCGGTAAAGCGCAGGTCGTCGGTCCGGATCCGCGCCCCACCGTGGAACTCCGCGCCCCGGAACGAGGCGTCGCCGCCGACGTCGACGGCGGCGAAGTCGACGTCGTCCTGGAAGCGGGCCTCCTCGAACTCGATCGCGTCGGCGAACGTCGCGTCCGCAAACCGCGCGTCGCCAGCGAACGTCGCCGCCACGAACGCCGCCGTCGATTCGAACTCGACCGACCGGAAGTCGGCGTACCGGAACTCGGCGGCGTGGAAGTCGACGGGGCCCGCGAAGGCGGCGCCCTCGAAACTCACGTCGTCGTCGTCGACGTTGTCGCCGCCGCGGAACTCGACCCCGCGGAACGTGGCCTCGCCGCCGACGGTGACGCCCGAGAGATCGGCGTCCTCGCGGAACCGCGCCTCCGTGAAGTCGAGGTCGCTCTCGAACGCGACCCCGCGGAAGTCGGCGTCCTCGTCGAACGCGGCCTCGGTGAACAGCGTCTCGCCGGCGAACGTCGCCCCCGCGAAGTTCCCGAGGGCGAACTGCCCGTTGGTGAAGTCGGCGTCGCCGCCGAACGCCGCGCCGCTGAAGTCCGCGTCGTCGATCTCGACGTTCGTGTCCCCGCGGAACTCGACCCCGCGGAACGAGGCGTCGGCCTCGAACCGCGTCTCCCGGAACTCGCCGTCGCCGGTGAACGTCGCCTCGTCGAAGTCGGCGACCCCCTCGAAAGTGGCGCCGACGAAGTCGGCGTACCGGAACTCCGCCTTCCGGAAAGAGGCGCGGTCGTGGAACACGGCCTCCTCGAGACAGGCGTCGTCGTCGAGCAGGTTGGCGTCGCCGCGGAACTCGACCCCGTCGAAGACGGCGGGCTCGTCGTACTCGGTGAACCGGAGGCAGGTGTCGCCGTGGAACCGTCCCTCCTCCAGCGAGACGGCGCCCTCGAAGTGGGTGCCGATCAGGTCCACGTCCCCCGCGAACGTCGCGTGTGCGGCGTCGAACTCCCCCTCGACCGTCGCGTCGGAGACGTCGACGGACTCCCGGAACACGGCCTCCTCGAACGCCACGTCCCCGATCGAGGCGTGCCGGAGGTCAAGCGGCTGACGGAACTCCGCCGTCGCCAACGACAGCGTCCCGGAGACGGTCGCGTGCCGGAGGTCGAGCGGGAACTGGTCGCCCGTCTCCACCACCAGATACGAGAGATCCAGATCCGCGAAGTTCCCGCCGATCAGCTGTTTCCGCTCGCGCCCTGCCGACTCCGCCGTGCGTTCGACGGCTGCTGCCACATCGCGGTCGTCGACGCCGCGCTCCTCGCGCTCCTCGGGCGGCATGTGGACCACGCAGTACTCGCTCTCGTCGTGTGCGTCGTGGGGACAGGACCACGGTTCGGTGAGTGAACTGTCACGGTCGGCGGACCGTGATGCCGAATCCGGGTCGAACGTGTACGAGCAGTCCCCGCGCATACGCGTATGGCGTTCCTCTCTTGACACAAAAAAGTACGTGGCTATTTGACATGGGTCGCCCGCCCCGTTCGGGACCGGCCGTCGCCGCGACTGCCCTCCCCGATCTCGACAATATATCAGGCCATCGACTAATCACTACTATAATGATGGTGCATCGAAAACTCCGAGCCACCATGGCAAACGGAGACACGGTCGAGGCCGGCGAGCACGGGACCCACGCGTCCGACGGCGGGGAGGAACTCGAGATGGGCAGCAGCGAGCAGTGGCTGAACCGACATTTCGAGTCGCGGTTCTTCGCGCTCAGGTACACGCTCCTCGTCCCCGTCATCGTCGCGTTCATCGGCTCGACCGTGATGTTCGCCAACGGCACCTACCACACCGCGAAGGCGATGTCGGCGCTGGTCATCGGCCAGCACCTCGGGAGCTCACAGGAGGTGACGCTCCCGATCATCAAGGCGCTCGACGCGTTCCTCGTCGGCATCATCCTCGTCATCTTCTCCTTTGGCATCTACGACTTCTTCATCAGCGAGCTTGACCCGGCCGAGCGGTCGAGCATCCGCCCCGACTGGTTCAAGTTCGAGTCGACCGGCGAGCTCAAGAACAAGCTCATCGAGGTCGTCCTCGTCATCCTCGCGATCAAGTTCTTCGAGCAGATGGTCGCAAATGCCGACCAGATCACGGAGATCGAGCGATTCCTCGTGATCCCCGCCGGCGCCGCCATCCTCGCGTTCAGCCTCGGCTTCTTCAAGTGGGCGACGGAGTGACTCTCAGCGGGCCACACGCCGACCGAGGACGAACACGACGAGCGCGACGAGCAACGCGCCGACGAACGACTCGATGCCGGCGAGCGTTCGGGCGACGGTGCCCACGGGCTGGACGTCGCCGTAGCCGAGCGTCGTGAACGTCACGATACTGAAGTAGACGTTCTTTCCGAGGGTGATGACGCCGCCGGGGGTGAACAGCGCCAGCGGCCCTTCGAGGGCGTTGGCTTCGACCGCGCCGGTCGTCCCCCGGGTAAACAGGGTGTAGAACACCCCCCACAGGAACACGAGCACGCTGGAGACGTAGACGACCCGCCAGAGGCGCTCCCCGTAGCCACACGTCTGGTAGAGCACCCAGTTGCCGAGCGCCTTCCCGCCGGCAGTCAGGCGGTCGCGGACCGTCCCCCCGCCGTGGGTGAACGCCCGGACGTTCTTCTTGCGGCGGTAGGTGAGCTCCTTGATGAAGAACTCGGCGGCGGCCTTCCGGTGGCCGAACGCGCCGGCGCTGTTTTTCGCCTTCAAGTACGTCGATTCGAGCTTCGAGGGCGACTCGACTGGGCCGATACTACGGTTCGGCGTCCGTATCGACTCCCCGCCGTCAGTGACTCCTCGGGGCTCGCCCCCCGAGCCGTCGAACCTGAACTCGTGGATCGTCCAGTCGGTCCGTGCCAGCTCCTCGTTGTGTTTCGAGAAGTCGAAGTCTTCGAACTCGGTGTGACAGAACCGGAAGTAATCGAACAGTTCGTGCTCGTCGGTCCCCGCATCGTTCCTTTCGAGCTTGACGTCCCGGAGCACGGCCTGTTCCATGTCGTAGAACACCGCTCCGTCGGCGGGCTGGGCGATCCGCCCGTCCGCGAACGAGACGCCGGACATGTCGACGACCGTCTCGGCGTCGACCGGTTCGATGGTCAGATCGAACGTCTCTTCGAACCTCGATCCGGCGAAGGTGACGCCGGCGCCGAAGGCGGTGTCGTCGAACTCGACCGGCCCGAACTTCGCGTCCGCGAACGACACCACGTCGTCGAACGTCGTGTTCTCGAACGCGACCATGGAGCCGTTGAGTGCCGTGTCGCCGCCGAACGCCGCGTCGGTGAAATCACACGGCGCGTGGAACGTCGCGCCGTCGACTGTCACGGTGCCGTCGTACTGTGCCTCCGTCGCGTCGAAGCGGCCCGCCACTTCGGCGCCGTCGAAGTTGGCGCCGGCTTCGTGGATCGCCTCCGTGAACTCGACTCTGCCCCCGAACGTCGCGTCGGTGAAGTTCGCGAACCGGAACCGCGCGCGGGCGAACGTCACGCCGTTTTCGAACGTCGCCCCGCCGAACGACGAGTCGTCCTCCACGACCGTCTCGCTCCCGTGGAAGCTCACCCCTTTGAACGTCGTCGTGCCGGCGAACGTCGCGTTTTCGAAGCTCGCGTTGTCCCGGAACTCCGCCTCGCTGAACTCCGCGACGCCCGCGAAGGTCGCCCCCTCGAACTCCGCACTCGCCACGAACACCGCCCGCTCGAACGTGGCGTTCCCCCGGAACTGCACCGTCTCGAACGTCGCGTTGTCGGTGAACGACGTATCGGCGAACGAACAGTTATCGTGGAACTCCGCGTCGTCGAACACGGCGAAGCCGAACTCGGCCCGCTCGAAGTGGATGACCCCGCGGAAGATCGCGTTCCGGAAGCTCACGTCCCCCTCGAGGATCCGTGATCGACCCTGGAACTCGACTCCCTGGAACCACGCCTCGGCCTCGAAGACGGCGTCGACGAAGTCCGCGTCGCCCCGGAAGCGACTCTCGTCGAAGCGGGGCTCGTCCTCGAACGTGCACTCGTCGAACGTGGCCGTTCGGTCGAACACGACCGACTCGAAGTCGGCCTCGTCGCCGAACGTCGCGTCCGCGAACGTCGCGTCACCGCGGAATCGACAGTCGTCGAACGTCGATTCGCCCTCGAAGGTACAGTCCGCGAACGTGGCTGCTCGGTCGAACACGACCGACTCGAAGTCGGCCTCGTCCCCGAACGTCACGCCCGCGAACGCCGCGGCGCGGAAGCGAGCCCGGTGGAACGACGCCTCGCCGTCGAACGTCGCGTTCTCGAAGGTGCCGTCCTCGTCTTTCGTGTTGGCGCCGCCCTGGAACTCGGCGCCGTCGAACGTCGCCGTCGCCTCGAAGCTGGCGTCGTCGAAGGCGGCGTCGTCACGGAACCGACACTCCAGGAACGTCGCAGGCTCGCGGAACGTCGCCCCGGTGAACACGCCGTCGTCGTCGAACGTCGTCTCCCCGAAGCTCGCCGTCCCCGCGAAGGTGGCGTCCTCGAACGTCGCATAGCGGAACTGGACGGCGTCGAACGTCGCCTCCCGGAACGTCACTCCCTCGAAGCTGGCGTCGTCGTCGACGACGTTGTCCCCGCCCTCGACTTCGGTGCCGAGAAACGTCACGGTCGACTCGAACGCCGCCCCCGCGAAGTTCGCGTCCTCGCGGAAGCGGACCTCCTCGAAGGAGGCCTCGCCCTCGACGGTCGCGTCGGTGAACACGCCGTCGCGGTCGAACTCGGTCGCGTCGAACGTCACGGACCCCTCGAAGGTGGCGTCGTGGAACGTCCCGCCGTCGAGATAGGCGTCGTCGAACTCGACGGCCGCCTCGAAGTGGGCGCCGACGAACTCGCCCCTGCCGTCGAACACGGTCTCGGCGAACGACGCGGACGCCCGGAACGTGACGCCGCCGAAGTCGGCGTGCTCGAACTCGGCGTTCGCGAACGACGCCGCCCCGTCGAACTCCGCCGCCTCGAAGGAGATGTCGTCGTCGAGGTGGTTCGTCTCCCCGTGGAACTCCGCCCCGCGGAACTGCGCGTCGTCGCGGAACCGCGCCCCGCCGATCGCGCCGTCGCCCTCGAACCGTGCCTCGTCGAGGGTGACCGGCCCTTCGAAGGTGGCGTCCCGCCAGTCCACGTCACCCTCGAACACCACTTCCACCCCCTCGACGGGGCCGGTACAGCGGCCGTCGACGAACTCGAACTCGCCCTCGACGGTCGCGTCGCGACACGCGAGCGTCCCGATCTCGGCGCCGTTCAGCCGGATCGGCTGGCTGACGACGGCGTTCCGGAGATCGAACGTCCCCTCGATTGACGCGTACCGGAGGTCGATCGGGTGCCGGTCGTCGGCGGCGACGATCCGCCGCCGCAGGTCCATCTCCCCGAACTGGGCGCCGACGAACTGCTTGGCTGCCTCGCCCGATCCGAGCGCCCGATCCAGAAACGCATCGACCACTGCCTCGTCGTCGACGCCGAGTTCGCCCCGCTCGCCCGGCGTGAGGTGGAACACACACCGCTCCGCGTCCGGATGAGTCTCGTGTGGACAGGACCAGCCGTCGAGCGACTCCGGCGCCTGTTCCGCCGACGCTCGATCGAAGGTGAATCGACACTCTCCCATTCGTTTTCTCAATGCACCAATAGATCGGTGACGAATAAGGTTTTCCCCGGATCGCGAACCGGTGTGCTCACCCCCGAAGGCGGCGGATACCGAAAGGGAGATCGTGTCGCGGGGCCGCCGGCGGTCGGGCTGGCCCGAGGTTTCATGGCCCGAGCCGTCCAACGCCCGTCCATGGCCGAAGACTGCATCTTCTGTCGCATCGTCGCCGGCGACATCCCCGGCCGGATCGTCGAGGAGACCGACCACGCCGTCGCCTTCCTCGACGCGAACCCGCTCGCGCCCGGGCACACGCTCGTCGTCCCCAAGCAGCACTACGGGCGGCTGCACGACATCCCGGGCGAGGCGGCCGCCGAACTGTTCGACGCGGTCCACGAGCTCTCCGCGGCCGTCGAGGACGCCGTCGACGCCGACGCGGTCTCGATCGGCATCAACGACGGCGAGGCCGCCGGGCAAGAGATTCCCCACACGCACGTCCACCTCGTCCCGCGGTTCGACGGCGACGGCGGCGGCTCGTTCCACACGATCTCCCCGGCGAGCGAGTCGCCCACCGACGAGGAGCTCGACGAGATCGCCGCGACGATCCGCGGCGACTGACGTGGCGGCTCAGTAGGACTTCGGGAAGCCGAGCTCCTGGCCGATGTGGTTGTACGCCATCTGCTGGCTCACCGGCGCCAGCCGCGTGAGGTTGATCTCGCGCCACCAGCGCTCGACGTCGTACTCCGTGGCGTACCCCCAGCCGCCGAACGCCTGCATCGACTGTTTGACGGCCTCGATCCCGGCCTCGACGGCGGTGGCCTTGGCGACGTTGGACTCGTAGCCACAGTCCTCGCCCTGATCGTAGCGCCACGCTGCCTTGTCGCGCATCAGCGCGGCCGCCTCCATCCGGGCGTAGGCTTTCGTGATCGGGAAGGAGACCGCTTGGTGGCCGCCGATCGGCTGCCCGAACACCTCGCGGTCGTTGGCGTACTCGATCGCGGTCTCGGCCGCGAGCTTCCCGATCCCGGTGCCGGCGGCGGCGAACCCGATTCGCTCGGGGTTGAGCATGTCGACCAACGGCCACCAGCCACGATCCTCCTCGCCGAGCAGGTTCGCCTCGGGGACTCTGACGTCCTCGATGAACACCTCACAGGACTTCGAGTAGTTGATGCCGTGTTTCGGGATCGGGACCGTCTCGATCCCCGGATCGTCCATGTCGACGACGAAGAGGCTGATCCCATCGGTGCCGCGATCGACCTCCTCGCGGGGGGTGGTCCGCGTGACGAGGATCATGTTGTCGGCCCGGTCCGAGAACGTGATCCACGCTTTCTGCCCGTCGAGCACGTACTCGTCGCCGTCCTTCTCGGCGCGGGTCGCGACGTTCAGCGTGTTCGTTCCGGCCTCGGGCTCGGTGATCCCGATCGAGAAGTTGCGGTCCCCGGCCGCGATGTCGGGCAGGTAGCGCTCCTTCTGGGCCTCGGTGCCGTGCTCGCGGATACCGACCGCCGCCATCCCGGCCGTGAGCACGAGATACCAGGTGCCGGCCATCCCACACCCCTCCGCACACAGCGTCTCCATCGCCACCCCCATCTCCTGCATCCCCATCCCGGCCCCCTCGTACTCCGGCGGGATCAACAGCCCGTGGAACCCCGCCTCGCCGAGCTCGTCCCAGAACGCCGCCGAGAACTCGCCGTTCTCCTCCTTTTCGCGCCAGTGTGCCGGCCCGAACTGGGACGCGATCTCGCTCGCGGTCGAGCGGATCATCGCCTGCTCGGAGCTACTGTCGAAATCCATGGTTGTGTTTCACATACTCACAGGCACCCCCGGTACATTAGTACTGGTTTTGCGGCCGTCAGCAACTCCCGTCTCACTCCTCGTCGGCGCTACAGACGAGGACGGGCCGCTCCGTGTCGAGGATGACGCTCTGTGTGACGCTGCCGAAGAGGACTTTCCCCGTCGGCGTCCGCTTCCGCCCGGCGAGGACGATCTGGTCGGCGTCGTGCTCCTTCGCGACGTTGAGGATCGCCCTGACGGCGTCGCCGCCGTACCCCTCCAACTCGACTTCGATGCCGGCGTCCTCCAGCTGGTCTCGTGCGAGACGGACGGCCTTGACCTGTTCGACGGTGCTCCCCTTCGTCTTCTCCTCGAAGGAGTGGACGAGAACCGCACGCACCGCGTCCGCCTCCAGCGGGAGTTCGGCGAGCGTTTCGGCCTGTGCGAGCGCTCGGGATTCGTCGGCGTCGATTCCTACGAGGAACGTGTACATATCCCACGAAATGGGCGGGGGAGTGTTTTACTGTTTCCCCGCGGTGAACCCCGGTTCACGTTCACGTCGGCGTATCTCAACCCAACCATTAAATATGATGTATACTTCCATTGTTGCGTGTTACATAATGCCACGTAACGACGAGAACACGTTCGAGACGACGGTGGGACGGCGACGGCTTCTGAAAGGTGCGGCAGCCAGCGGGGTCGCGCTCACGCTTGCGGGCTGTGGCGGTGGCGGCGGAAACTCCAATGCGGTCACAGTACCGGGGATCTACGACGAGAGCGGCGGCACGTCCGACGTCGGGCGGCCGGCCGCGATCGGCTCCCGGGATACGATCGCGTACATCAACGAGAACGACCTCCTCTCACGGGAGATCGACCACCCCAACGAGGACTACGCCTACGAGGTACCGGAGGCCCAGCAGCTCTACCAGGAGTACACGTCGGGCGAGAACCCGCCGATGATCATCGGGTGGGGGACCGCGGACACCGAGGCGCTCTCGGGCACGGTCGCCGAGGACGAGATCGTCTACATCTCGGCGTCGTACTCCGCGAACTTGGTGACCGAGGAGGCGCCGTACAACTTCTTCGGCAACCTCGACTACACGAGTCAGGCGCGGGCGCACCTGAAGTGGATCGCCGACAACGACCCCGAGGCGAAGATCGCGTTCATCTTCTCGAACACCCCGTTCGGCCAGTCCCCGGTCGAGGGCGGGAAGCAGTACGCCGAGGAGCTCGGCCTCGAGGTCGGCTCCGACATCAACCTCCCACTGACGGCCAACTCGGCGACGACCCAGCTCCGGCAGGCCAAGGATGGCAACGTCGACTACCTCATCCACCAGAACACGTCCGCCCCGATGCGGGTGCTCCTACAGGACAAGGAAGACGTGTACCCGGACGTGACGGTGTGTGGGCTCACCTACACCGTCGACGAGCGTGTCGTCTCCGAGTCGCCCGAGCTGTTCGAGGGCGTCCGCTACGTCAACGCGTTCAAGACGTTCCAGGGAGCGCTCGACAGCGGCGGGCTCGGTGCCGACATCATCGAGGCCAACTTCGAGCGCGAGGACCGGAGCATGGACAACACCGAGGTGGCCCAGCTCAACTACGTCCGCGGGGTCATCCACGCGCTGCTCGCGCTGAAGGGGCTCCAGAACGCCATCGACAACGACGACGACCTGACCGGCCCGAACGCCCGCAACGGGATGTTCGGCATCGAGGACGACGACATGGAGGGGCTCGCCGAACCGTACACGTTCGAGGAGGGGGACCGCCGGCCCACTATGACCGGGCGGCTGTTCGAGGTGACCGACGGCTCGCTCAGCTTCGACACGACCGTCGAGCTCCCCCGGCGTGACGAGTGGATCGGACTGTGATGCCGGCCGAATCGCACGCGGCGGGGGCCATCGAGTCCGACGCCGAACGGGCCGTCGTCGAGCTCGACAACGTCGAGATCGTCTACGACGACCACTTCCTGGCGGTGCAGGGCGTCTCGATGTCCGTCGACGAGGGGAACATCGTCGCGCTGCTCGGCCCCAACGGCGCCGGGAAGTCGACGATCCTGAAGATGATCAGCGGCATCGGGCGGACCGAACGCGGCGAAGTCAGCCGCGGGAAGGTGTTCTACCGGGGCGAGGACGTGACCAACTTCGGCGCCAACGAGATGGTGAACCGCGGCATCACCCACATTCTGGAGGGCCGCCGCGTGTTCGAGGACCTCACCGTCGAGGAGAACCTCCGGTGTGGCCTCTACCGCGGCGGCCGGCGCTTCCGGTTCGACGAGGACGACTACGACATCGCGTTCGACTACTTCCCGCAGCTGAAGGAGATCATGGACCTGAAAGCGGGCTACGCCAGCGGCGGCCAACAGCAGATGCTGGTGATCGCCCGGGCGCTCATCCACCGGCCGGAGCTGCTCCTGCTCGACGAGCCCTCGCTGGGGCTGGCGCCGAAGCTCGTGCAGGACATCTTCGAGACGCTCGTCGAGATCAACGAAAAGGAGGACATCACCATGATCGTCGCCGACCAGAACGCAAAGCGAACCCTCGACATCGCGGACTACGGCTACGTCATGGAGAACGGGCAGATCGAACTCCACGACCCGGCCGACCAGCTGGTCCAGCGCGAGGAGATCAAGGAGTTCTACCTCGGAACGTCGAGCGAGGACTCCCGCTACACCGACATCCGGCACTACAAGATCCGTAAGAGGTGGACCTGATGAGCACCGAGGACGCGACCGCCGACCAGCGTGCGGCCTCGCTCCGGGAGGGCGCCCACGTCCGCCCCGAGGAAGCCGTCATCGGCTGTCGCGACGTGACGAAGACGTTCGGCTCCATCACCGCCGTCGACGACGTGACGATCGGGATCGACAGCGGCGAGTGGGTCTCCATCGTCGGCCCCAACGGCGCCGGCAAAACGACGCTGTTGAACATCCTCAACGGCTTCTACTCGCCGGACCCCGGCGGGGTCGTCTACCTGAACGGCGAGGATGTGACCGGCCGCCCGTCCCACTACCGGGCGCGACAGGGGCTGGCCCGGACGTTCCAGGGGCTCGAACTGTTCGAGGAGGAGAACGTTCTCGAGAACGTGATGACCGTCCGTGCGGTCCACGAGCGGCCGAACCTGCTGTCGGCGCTGCTGTTCTACGGTCGGGGTCGGCAGGTCGAGGCCCGGAACATGCGCCGGGTCGAGGAGATACTCGACTACCTCGAGCTCTGGGAGCACCGCCACGCGACCGTGTCGGCGCTCCCCCTCGGCGTGCAGCGCCGGGTGGATCTGGCGCGCTCGCTCGCGCTCGAACCCGACGTCCTGCTGCTGGACGAGGCGATGAGCGGCCTCACGTTCGACGAGAAGTACGACATGATCCGCTTTCTGACCGACCTCCACGAGGAGGAGGGGATGACGCTGGTGATGATCGAACACGACTTGGAGGTCGTCACCGCCGTCTCCGACCGGATGATCGTGATGCAGAAAGGCGGTGTCATCGCGCGGGGGCCGCCGGAGGCGGTCACCGAGGACCCCGAAGTCGCCCGCGTCTACACGGGGGTGGACTGACGTGGCTGAGGACGACGCCGAGGGGCTCACCATCGACCGCGTGCTCACGGCGCCCGACGACGAGACCGTCGAGATCGTCTCCGACCGGGCGCTCCCGGAGATCCTCGTCGACCACGCCGAGGAGCACCCCGAGGACACCGCCCTGCGCTGGAAGCGCTACGGCGTCTGGCAGGAGTTCACCTGGGAGGAGTACTACGAGCGCGTCGAGCAGTTTGCGCTCGGGCTCGAGGAGTACGGGTTCGGCGACGAGGACGTGCTGTTCACCATCGGCTACAACCGCCCCCACCAACTGTGGGCGTGGATCGCCGCCCAGTCGCTGGGTGGCATGGCCGCGCCGAACTACGAGGACATGCTCCCCGAGGATATCGAGAAGCAACTCCAGCTGCTGGAGCCGAGCATCGTCTACGCGGAGGATCAGGAGATGGTCGACAAGCTGCTGTTGGTCGCCGACAGCGTGCCGTCGCTCGAAACCATCATCTACCGCGACGAGAAGGGGATGTTCCGGTACGAGAACGGCGAGAAGGTCGGCCCCGACGACCCCGAGATCGTCGCCTACGACGACATCGAGGCCCGCGGCGAGCAGCGACTGGCGTCGGGCGACGTCGACGACGACTACCTCCACCAGCAGATCACGACCGTCGACCCCGAGACGACGGCGATGCTGGCTCCCACCTCGGGCACCACCGGGATGCCCAAGCGCGTCCGGCTTTCGCACTTCAACTTCGTGAACCTGGCCAACGCCGCCATCGACATCGACCCGCTGCCCAAGGAGTCGGACTACTTCTCCTACCTCCCGATGGCGTGGGTCGGCGAGCAGATGATCCTGCTCGCGGCGGCGTTCGTCGGCGGCTGGACCGCGAACTTCCCCGAACAGCCCGAGACCGAGGACGAGGACCTCCGGGAGATCGGCCCCGAGATCATCTTCTCCTCGCCCAACCGCTACGAGGCGTGGGTTGCCGACGTGAAGGCGAAGATCGAGAACACGACGCGGTTCAAGAAGTGGGTGTACGACAAGGCGATGAGCATCGGCGAGCGGTACGCGGAGTACGTCATCGGCGACAAGAACGACGAGGAGCCGCCCGCCACCCTGCGGGCGGCCCACTGGCTCTCCTACTGGGTGGCCTACCGCCCGATCCTCGACAAGATCGGGCTGAAGCGGGCGAAGAACGTCTACACCGGCGGCGGCCCGCTCGGCGAGGACCACTTCGAGTACTACCACGCGATGGGCGTCCCGCTGAAGCAGATCTGGGGCCAGTCGGAGGTCTGTGGGTTCGTGACGATGCACCGCGACGACGACGTGCAGGTCGAGACCGTCGGGGAGGTGTTCCCGAACATCGAGGTGGGGATCACCCCCGAGGGCGAACTGGTCGTCCGCGGCCCGGTGGTCACCTCGGGCTACTACGGGATGCCCGAGAAGACCGAGTCCGCCATCGAGGACGGCTGGCTCCACACCGACGACTTCGGCGCGCTCACCGACGACGGCCACGTCAAGATCTTCGACCGGATGGACGACGTGATGGAGATGCAGGACGGCACCGCGATCGCCCCCATCAGCGTCGAGACGAAGCTGAAGTTCAACCCCTACCTGAAGGAGGCGATGGTCGTCGGCGACGGCCGCGAGGACCTGACGGCGGTGCTGAACATCCGGTTCAACAACGTCGCCGAGTGGGCCGACCAGCGGGACATCCAGTACGCCGGCTACCGCGACCTCACGCAGAAGCCCGAAGTGCTGGAGCTGATGCGGGACGTGGTCGCCGAGACCAACGAGGAGCTCGACAACCCGATCCAGCGGTTCATCGTCCTGTTCAAGGAGTTCGACGCCGACGACGGCGAGCTCACCCGGACCGGGAAGCTCCGGCGAGAAGTCGTGATGGACCGGTACGACGACGTCGTGGAGGCGCTCTACGACGGCAGTGACAGCGTGGAGATGGAGATAACGATCACCTACCAGGACGGGCGTGAGTCCGACGAGCGCGGCGTGATGCGCGTCGTCGACGTGGACGAACCGATCGACGAGGACGCCGACCTCGGGGTGGTGATGGAGTAATGGTGGATCTCACCACCTTCTTCGACATCGCCGTCTCCGGCATCGGCCTCGGCGCGCTGTACGCGCTGGTCGCGATGGGCTTTTCGCTCATCTACAAGGTGACTGGCGTGCTCAACTTCGCACAGGGCCAGATCGCGATGGTCGGCGCCTACAGCGTCGTCATCTTCGGGACGGCCGCGATCCTCCCGACGGCGCTGCCGGCGTGGGCCGCCGTCGTGCTCACGATACTCGTGGGCGTGGGGCTCGGCCTCGCGCTCGAACGGGTCGTGTTCCGGCAGTTCATCGGCGAGCCGGTGCTCTCGGTCATCATCGTCACGCTGGCGCTGGGCGGGATCTTCGAGGGGTTCATCGCGTTCCTGTTCGGCCGGAACTTCAAGGCCTACCCCGCGGAGCTGGCGTTCGACTGGTCCGTCGGGCTCCCCCTCGGTGCGTCGATCCAGGGCGCCTACGCGGTCGCGGTCGTCATCGCCCTGATCGTGGTCGGCGTGCTGATGCTGTTCTTCCGGAGCACCGTCACCGGCTCCATCCTCCGGGCGTCGGCGAGCGACGAGCAGGCGGCGATGGTGCTCGGCGTCTCGATCGAGCGGACGATCGCGCTGGCGTGGACGCTCTCCATCGCCGTCACCGCGATCGGCGGCATCCTGCTGGCGATGTCCAGCGGGGGCGCCGCCTTTTCAATCGAGACGACGGGCATCATCATCTTCGCGGCCGTCGTCTTCGGCGGGCTGGACAGCATCCCCGGCGCCTTCATCGGGTCCATCGTGGTCGGACTCCTGCAGGAGCTGGGTTCGTACTACCTCGAGGGCGGGACCGCCGTCGTCGTCCCCCTGCTGGACGTGCAGGCGAACTTCGGCGCCGGCTTCGGGGAGATCCTCCCGATGATCTTCCTCCTCGTGGTGATCATGGTGAAACCGTACGGCCTGTACGGCACCGAGCGGATCGAGAGGCTCTGAGAATGGCAGGACACGATCCCCTACGCGCCGTCAGGCGCACCGACGACGTATCGACGGCCCGACGGCGGGCCGACACCGAGCCCGCAGGACGGAGGTGGTGCGATGCCCTGCGGTGAGTACTTCACCGACTACACCTCCCGGATGGGGCTGGTCCGCTGGCGCACCCAGAAGATCGCGCTGGCGCTGGGCCTCCCCCTCCCGTTCCTCGCCCCGCTGCTGTTCGAAGGGGGGACGTTGACCCTCCTGTCACAGGCGTACATCTTCGGGATCGCCGTGCTCGGGTTGAACATCATCCTGGGGTACGCCGGCGAGATCGTCCTCGCACAGGGGGCGTTCATGGCGATCGGCGCCTACTCGACGAGCCGGCTGCTCGAGGCGGGCGCCGGACTGTTGCCGGCGCTGGTCATCGGCGGCGTCATGTCGGCGATGGTCGCCGTCGGGTTCGGCCTCCCCTCGTTCCGCGTCAAGGGGTTCTACATCGCCATCTCGACGCTCGCGCTCCAGTTCATCTCGGAGTGGTTCTTCAACAACGGGCAGGCCGCGTTCATCCACGGCGGCTCCCAGCAGCAGTTCCCGTCGAGCGTCGGGCTGCTCGGCCCGGTCGCCGACGTCGGGAGCACCTTCGACAAGTACTACCTGGCGCTGGTCGCGGTGCTGCTGTTCGCGCTGCTGTCGCTGAACCTCTCCCGGACCGGGATCGGGAAGACGTTCCGCGCGGTCCACGAGAACGACCTCTCGGCGGCGGTGCTGGGGGTCAACGTGTTCAAGAACAAGCTGCTCGCGTTCGGCATCGGGGGGTTCATGATCGGCGTCGCCGGCGGCCTCTACGGGTTCCAGATCGGCTTCATCAGCCCCGGCTACTTCACCCTCTCGCTCACGCTCGAACACTACGTGATGCTGCTGTTCGGCGGCCTCGGCCGCGTCTGGGGCGCGCTGCTCGGCGTGGGCGTCGTCACGCTCATCCGGGACAACCTCCGCGAGGTACTCGGCATCGTCAGCGACGCGACCGGGCTGAACGCCACCGCGACGGTGCCGGTGTTCTTCGGCGTCATCATCATCGTCGTCCTCGCGGTCGAGCCCAAGGGGGTGTTGGCTGCGCTCGGCAAGATCAAGGAGTACTTCCGCAAGTGGCCGTTCGCCTACTGACCGGCCCGCTCCCCTCTGCCGTCGCACCACCCCGAGTGTAGCCCGGACGGAAATTTATGTGACCGTAGACCCCTACTCCACTCGATGTACGACTCCGACACGCTCGCGGCCGTCCGCGAGCAACTGACGCGGGCGACCGACCACGAGTTCTACGCCGACATCGATCCCGACGCCGTCGACTCTTGGGACGCGTTCCGGGAGCTCCCGTTCACGACGGGCGAGGAGCTGGTCGACGACTTCGAGGCCGACCCGCCGACCGGCTCGCTGTACGACGGGGCCGCGATGGTGACGTTCTCCCCGATGGGCGAGGATCTCCAGCCGGTGTTCGACACCAAGGGAGATCTGGAGCACCAGGCCGCTGTCAACGCCGAGGTGTTCGAACGGGCCGGTATCGAGCCCGGCGACCGCGTGATCAACACGTTCGGCTACCAGCTGTTCGGCACGGGCTACGTCGTCCACCGGGCGCTGGAGGAGCTCGGCGCGGAGGTGTTCCCGCTCGGCCCCGGCGACTCCGAGCAGGCCGCCGACATCACCCACCAGTTCGACGTGGACGCGCTCATCGGGAACCCGAGCTTCGCGTTGAAAGTCGGGGAGGCGGGCGGCGAGGTGGACACGTTCGTCGGCGCCGGCGAGCCGTTCACCTCCATCCCGGGCCGGCGCGAGGCGGTCAAAGACGCCCTCGGCGCCACGACGGCGACGGACTACTTCGGCACGCGGCACATCATGCCCGTCGCCGCCGAGACCGAGGCGGAGGACGGGCTCCACGTCGTCACCGACTACGCCGTCGTGGAGATCGTCGACCCCGACACGGGGGAGGTGCTCGGAACGGGCGAGCGCGGGGAGGTCGTCGTCACGCACGTCCGGAAGGAGGGGATCCCGCTGATCCGCTACCGCACGGGTGACCTCGCGGAACTGGAGGAACGCGACGGCGAACTCGTCCTGCCCGACGGCGTCATCGGACGAACCGACGAGCGACTGAAAGTCAAGGGCGTGAAGGTGTACCCCGAGAGCATCGAGACGGTGCTTGCGGGGTTCGAGGGGCTCACCGGCGAGTACCGTATCGAGGTCGACCAGCCGGAGACGACCGACCGACTGACGGTCGTCTGTGCGGGCGAGGCCCCCGTCGACGAACTGCGGGCCGCGCTCGGCGACCGCCTGCTCGTCACGCCCGACGAGGTGACGCTGGTCGCGGAACTCGACGAGACCGGGGTCGTCGACAACCGCTACTGACGGTCGCGGCGGCGTTCAGTCGCTCAGCTTGTACACCCCGGTGCCCGTCGCACAGACCGCGTCGCCGGACTCGACCGCCACGCTTGCGACGCCGATGTTCTCGCCGCGGCGCTCGATGGTCGCCGTCGCGTACAGCGGGTGTTTCCCGGCGGCTTCCAGATAGTTCACGCGCAGGTCGACCGTCGGCGTGTAGTCGCCGCGGTGGCCGATGAACACCGCGGCGCCGGTGAGATCGACGATGGAGCTGATGATGCCGCCGTGGAGCACCTCGAGATCGGGGTTGCCCACCAGCGAGCCGTCGAACGGGATCCTCGTCTCCGCCTTCCGGGGGGTCACCGCGAGCACCTCCAGCTCGAGCTCCCGGTGGAACGGGATCGCGTCGTACAGCTCCCGGACGAGCGCCGTCCGGTCGTCCTCGTCGCCGGTCCCCTCGGTTCCTCCGGCTGTGGCGTCGTCGCTCGTCGATCCCTCACCGTCCGTGACGAGCCGCCGGCCTCGCTCTCCCATACTGTGTCAGCGTTCACCACAGGCCGACAAAAAACGTCGGATGGGGGCGGCCCCCACTGGATCCGCCGAAGTCAGGCCTCCCCCAGGAACCGACGCGCCGTCCGCGAGAAGATGTCCCGCTGGGTTTCGATCGGGAGCTCGCGCGCCAGCAGGTGTGCCCGCTCCTTCTCGTAGGAGTACGGGATGTTCGGGAAGTCCGAGCCGTACATGACCGACTCCGAGAGCTTGATCAGCGTCTCGTCGGCGACCGAGTCCGGGTCGAACGCCATGTACTCCTCGGCGACGGCGGACATGGAGAACGTCGTATCGAGGAAGACGTTCTCGTTGGTCCGGGCCAGTTCACAGAACGCGTCCACGTCGTACGCGCCCATGTGGGCGGCACACACCCGGAGATCCGGGTAGGAGTCGAGGAACGAGCGGAACCGGTCGACGCCGACGTTCGGGTCGTCCCGAAACATCGGCGCGGTCCCCGCGTGGACCAGCAGCGGCAGGTCGTTGGCGGCAGCCACCTCGTACGCCGGCTCCAGCCGCGGGTCGTCGACGGGGAACCCCTGAACCGGCAACTGGAACTTCAGCCCGCGGGCGCCGGCGTCGACGGCCCGCTCGACGATCCCGCCGACGTCGTCGTCGCCCGCGTGGACGGTCGCGAACGGCACCACGTGTTCGGCGGTCGCGGCCGTCTCGCAGACCCACTCGTTCAGCTCGTCGGCCATCCCCGGCCGGTGGGCGTACGGCAGCGCGAAGAACTCCTCGACGCCGGCCGCCCGGAGGATCTCGGTCATCGCCGCCAGATCCGTCGGGTGGTCGAACGTCCAGCCGGCAGCGTCGCCGAGCGCGTCCCGGATCGCCCGCATGAGCCGGTCGGGCATCAGGTGGACGTGTGCGTCGACGACGCTGTCGACCGGGAACTCAGCCGTCATCGCTCACCGTGACGCCGTCCGTACTCGGTCGTCCCATTGGTTCCGTATGGGGGTCGCTGACGCGGATAGTAAAAATACCGACAGCGGCCTGTGCCCGAACGGTGCCGAAGATTTTTCTGAAATAAGGAACGGAAAGAAGCGTATGGCGCTCTCGACTGCAGCGCTCGTCGGCGCGACCGGCGGCGCAGGCACGACCCGGACCTGTCTCGAACTCGCCAACGCGCTGGCCGCCGGCGGCGACGACGTGGCGGTGCTCGACACCGCCTACGACACGCAAGGGCTCGCCCGGCACCTCCCGGGCCGGATCGACCCGGACGCGACGACGCTCGTCACCGACGGGAGCGACAGGCCGCTCTCGGCGGGGACGATCGAGTACGACCCCGACCCCGACCGTGCGGCGCTCGACGCCGAGGCGCTGCCCGAACCGGGCCGGATCGTCTGCCTCCCCGCCCGGGCGCCGTTCGAGCGCCTCGCACGGGCGAAGGCCCCCGAGGCCGCACAGGAACTGGAGCAGCGGATCACGGCGGCGGCGACCGCGTTCGACCGCGTACTGATCGACACGCCGCCGCTCGGGAGTAACCCCGCGGTCGCGGCGGTGACGGCCGCCGAACGGGTGGCCGTCGTCGCCCCCGCGACGGAGCGCGGCGTCGACGCGGTCCAGACGATCCGCGGCCGCCTGCAGGACGTGGGGACGAACGCCGACGCCGTCCTCGCTACCGACCGCGCGGGGACGGGGGCGTTCCCCGAGGCCGACGCCGACGCGATCCTCCCGCAGTTCGATGGGGAGGCGCCCGCCGGCCTCGAGACGGAGGCCGGGGTCGACGCGCTCGCGGCCGCCGCCGACGTCGTTCTCGGCCGCGAACTCGACTTCCCGTTAGCGGAAGACGGGCTCGTGGCAGCAGTCGAATCGCTGCGCGAAAACTAGAACAGCTCGTCGACGTCGCCGACCGCGTCGGTGAGCGGATCCTCGTCCGTGGGGCTGCCCACGTCCGCGACCGCGGCCGACAGCGCAGGGTCGGCGTCGTGGCTCTCGATGTAGCTCCCCAGCGCGAACTCCGCCTCGCTTGCGCCCGTCAGCTCGACGGCTTCGGCCCGGGAGAGCTCGCCGGCCTGCCAGTCCCGAACGATCTCCCGAGCCATCGGCGACAGCGGCGTCACGCCCGAGACGCCACAGCGGTGCAGCGCCTTCGCGGCCGTCACGGGCGCGATCCCGGCCTCGCGTGCGCTCTTGCCCACGCTCGTTCCCGCGGCGTGTGTCTCGACGACGGTCGCCGCGGCCTCGGGCGTACAGGGAAGCGCGCCCGCGTGCGGACGGAGACGCTCGACCAGCGCCTCGCCCGTCTCGTCGGCGGCGGCGACGCCGCGGGCCTCCTGCTCCGCGGTCACCTCGATGCCGGCGGCGATCTCTTCGAGCGTCATACGCGGGCGTTCTTCGCGATATAGTTTAATAGTTTTCACTATTGAACTATACCTAGAGAGTAGCGGTGAGAGAACGTACCGGTTATCGGTACGTTCGACCGACGGGAGCGGGATCGAAACCCCGGGAACCACCCGGGTTTATGTATCCGATCGGGACCGATCTTCGAGTATGAGCACGACGCGTGCGACCGGCTGTCCCGAGTGCGACGGGCGACTGACCGCCGACGGCGACGAGACGGTCTGTGAGGGCTGTGGGCTGGTCGTCTCGACCGACCGGCTCGACCGTGGCCCCGAGTGGCGCAGCTTCGAGGACGACGACCGCAACCCGGCCCGGTGTGGCGCACCGCTGACGCGCTCCCGGCACGACCGCGGGCTCTCGACGGAGATCGGGCGCGACGGCCGCGGGAAGAACCGCAAGTGGTCCCGCCTGCGCCGCCAACACCGCCGGACGCAGATCCGATCGAAGCGTGAGCGCAATCAGGTGTACGGCTTCACCGAGATCCGGCGGCTGATGGGCGCGCTCGAACTGCCCGACCGTATCCGCGATCAGTCCTGCTCGCTGTTCGAGTCCGCACAGAGCGAGGACCTCCTGCGCGGGCGCTCGATCGAGGGGTTCGCCAGCGCGGCCGTCTACGCCGCCTGCCGGGTCGCGGGCGTCTCGCGCACGACCGAGGAGGTGCTCGACGCCGCGAAAGCGACCGCCGCGGAACACCGCGCGGCCTACGACGCGATGAACCGCGAACTCGGCCTGCCCGTCTCGGCCGCCGAGCCCGCGGAGTTCGTCGCCCGCTTCGCCAGCGAGCTCGATCTGGGGCAGGCGGTCCGCCGGCGCGCTCGCGAACTCGCGGAGGCGGCGGTCGACTCGGGCCACGCCAACGGCCGCAACCCCGGCGGCGTCGCCGCGGGCGCGCTCTACCTCGCCGCCCGCCGCGAGGGGCAGACGGTCACGCAGGCCGAGGCGGCCGACGTGGCGGACGTGACCGCGGTCACCGTCCGGACGACGTATCAGGCGCTACAGGACTGAGAACACCACTTTCCTCACTCGCTTCGCTCGACTCGCTCGGCCAGCGACGCGAAGGCGGCCGCCGGCTCGCTTTCCGGCGCGGCGTCGACGACCGGCGCTTCGGCCTCGATCGACCGGCTGAGCCGTGGGTCAGCCGGCACCGACGTGACGGGCGCGCCGAGTGCCGAATGCACCGTCGGCGTCGGCGGATCGTCGACGACCCTGTTCAGCACCACCGCCGACAGCGGCGCGTCGAGTTCGCGAGCCAACTCCCGAGTCCGGAGCGCGTCCGCGAGCGCGAACGGCTCCGGCGAAGCGACCACGACGGCCGCGTCGGCGACGGCCAACGGCACACCCACGTCCGCGCGGAGTCCGGCTGGGCAGTCGATCACGACGATCCCGTGGTCGCGCTCGATGGGTTCGAGCGCGTCGCCTAGCTCCGTCACGTCGGCCGCGCGGGCACCCGCGAGCGACCGGCCGCAGGGGAGGACCGTCACTGGGCCCGCCTGCATGGCCTCACGGGCGCCGGCGCGCCCGGCCAGCACGTCGTGTAGCGTGGGTCCGCAGTCGGCGGGGAGGTCCGCCATTCCGAGGTCGCCGTCGACGACGACGCCCTCCAGCGCGCCCGCGAGGTTGTACGCGACCGTCGACTTGCCGACGCCGCCCTTCCCGCTCGCGACGGCGAGGATCACGACAGCCTCCGGAGCGCGTCCGTCGGCGGCGCCGTCGCCGCCGCGCGGGCGGCCAACGCGTCCGCGGCCCGGGCGAGCGCACGGAGCTCCCGCGCGTCGGCGTCGAGGTCGGCCGCGAGCGACTCGACGCCGGCGAGGCTGCCGTTCGCGTCGAGCAGTGCGGTCGCTTCGACGACCCCGGCGGTGTTTAGCGCTTCGGCGGTCCGGATTCGCGTTCGATAAGGTGCGAGCAGCACCCCGGCTTCGTCGGGGAGTGACGCGTGTCGCGCGGAACGCCCGTCGGTGGTGTCTCGCTGATCGTCGATCGTGTCCGCGGTTCGATCGACGACCGAACGCTCCCCGCCCGTTTTGCCCCTGTCGCTCTCGCTCTCCCCGCCGAGCACTGCCCGCGGCGGTCGGTGATCGCCGAGTTCCCTGACGGCTGCCTCCGACGTGCTGTGGTCCGACTCCTCTTCGACGCGACCGACCTCGTCGATAGTCACCGGCGGCGCCGTCGTCGGTGCTGGCGAGGCGTACCCCAGCGCCACGGTTTGGTTGGCGGGGACGACTTCCGTCACACCGTCGCGGTCCCAGCCAGCCGCCGGCACTCCGTGGCGTCGCGGCGGCAGGACGGGGCCGTCGAGCCGGTTCCGGAGGCGGACTCGACGGTCGGTCGCACGCTCGTTCCTGAGGCGGACGCGGACCAGCGTCACCCCTGCGGCGGATTCCTGTGTCCAGTCGAGCTCCATCTGCGGGGGTGCCCGCCCGCTCGTTCAAAAGGTCGGGGTCAGAGCCGGATCACGGGCGCGCCGAGCGCGTCCGCGGCCGCCGAGGCGCTGTCGAACCGCCCAGTTGCGTCGAGCACGGGCGCGTGGAGGTCGGCAACTCGGGCCGCCGCCAGCGCAGCCGTCACGTCGCCGCCGTCGACTTTCAGCGGCTCCGTCGAGAGCGTCGCCTCGCCCGGGACGGCGTCCACGGCGGCCGCGAACTCGTCGGCGACCGATACGGCGAGCGCGCGTCGGGCTTCCCGCCGGCGGTTCGCGACGCGGTCCTGCAGTCGGAGCCGTCGTTCGCGAGCGTCGCGAGCCTCGCGCACCCGTCGCTGCGCGTCCTCGTGGGCCTGTTCGGCGGCGACGCGCTCGGTTTCGGCCTCGGAGAGCCGTCGGGTCGCTTCTTCGAGCGCCGCCTCGGCCTCAGCCGTGTCCGCGCCCGTCTCCCGCCGGCTCTGGAGGCGTCCACGGGCGGCGGCGACCTCCTCTCGAAGCCGTTCCACCTCGGTCCCGGCGTCGGCGAGCTGTCGGCGCGTTGAGGCGGTCGACACCGCCTCGACCGTGAGCTCGCGGAGTTCACGCTCGGCGGCCGCTAACGCTCGCTCGGTCGGTGATCGGCAGCCTCGGGCCCGCGCGGCGGCGACGAGCCGGCAGAGCGGCTTGGTTCCGTCGTCGGGAACGGCGAGCTGCTCCCACCACCGCGACGGGGCGAGACAGTCGATCGACAGCGCCGTCTCCGCGCCCTGTATCGCTGCCCGAACCGTCTCCGACGAGTACGGCTCCCCGCGGAGATCGATCGCGTGCCCCTCGCCGACGACTCGGCCGTCCTCGACGACCCGCATCAGAGCTCCCGGCCCTGCATCGCCGTTGGCTCGGGGTGATCGGTGCCGGATGCGAACTTCGGGTACGGCGTGCTCGGGTGGTCCCGTTGTTCGTACGCCGCTGCGGCCTCGCGGACCCGTTCCGGGACGGACTCGTACTCGTTCAGCGGCTCGGTGCGCTCGATCTGGACGTCGGCGCCGTGTTTCTCCCGCAAGCGGAGGGCGAGAAACGCCCCGAACTCGGTGTCCGCCAGCAGCGCTGCCCGGCCGAACTGCCGGACCGTGGCCTCCTCGTGCCCCCGACAGACGTTCCGCAGGCTCGTCCGTGCCTCGCGAGAGTACGTCGCGACCAGCAGCATTTGGTTGCTGCTGTGTTCGTAGAAAATTAAGACTTGCGCGCCCGGATATGCTCTTCGCCGCTCGCATCGACCTCGACGACCCCGTCCATCAGGCTGGTGATGATCTCGACGGTCTGATCGTCGTGCGCATCCGGATCCATGTGAAAGTGGGCGAACGCGTCGGTGTTCGCCATTCGGCCGGTGATGATGTGCAGGAACTCGTAGGCGGTCTCGAGTTCGACGTACTGCAGGAGCGCGGTCAGCGAGTCGAAACAGACGACGGTTCGGTTGTCGTTTTTTTCGTCCCAGTCGGTGAGGAACTCGGTGATACGGATGCCCAGCCCGGTCAGGTCGTTGGGGCTGTTCACCGTCTCGATGGGCGCGTTCGTCTCCGGGAGCGACGGGCCCCCGGGACCGCTGCTGCCTCCTGTCTCGGCGGCGACCGAGCGCGTCGAGTCCTCGACGCTTACGATCCCCATCTCCGCCGGCCGCTCGTCGGTGTGCTCGCGCCATCGCCGGAGCTGCTGGTCCGGGGATTTCGTGTAGGACACCCAGAGGACGTTCGTCTCGGCGGGGTCGTCGGGGTGCAGGAGCTCCGTACAGTGCCGTTCGTCGGTGAACGACGAGGTGAGGAGCAGGGTGCTGTTCGCGCCCGTCAAGCGTTCGGGTATCGTCTCGGCTGTCTGCGGTGCAGTCACGGGCGTGCCTCTCTACCTAACGTACATACGGTGGTAACATAGCCTTTTCGACTTCTCAATAGTGAGAACAGTCAGAGCGGTTCGACGTCGAACGACGAGCTTTCGGCGTCTGTGAGTTCTAATACTCGCGTTTTTGCCGTTTCCACGTCTGGCGCGACGACGACGACGCCGTCGGCGGGCGCCTCGCCGTGGGCTCGGTAGGGTCGGCGCTCCTCGGCCTCGAACTCGGTAGCGTAGCTCTGAAGCACGGACTGGACGCGCCGCTGGGTGGTCGCCAGGTCGGCCTCGCCGTTCTCGAACGCCCGCAACGCCTCCTCGACGTTGCGCAGCGCGGAGATGTGGTCCACGTCGCCCGGTGGTGGCGGCCCCGGGACCATAAGCGTCCCGAGCGGTAGTCGGCGTAACACAGTCACGGCAACACGCTCCGAGCGCCGAGCCGAAGCTCGGCGCCGGTCACGAGCGGTAGTCAGTGCAACACAGTCACGGCAACACGCTCCAAGCGCCGAGCCGAAGCTCGGCGCCGGTCACGAGCCGTGACTGGTGTCACGTCGTCCGGAGGTGGCCCTGTACGGGCTCGTACAGCTCGCCCTTCTTGCGCAGGCTCTCGATCTCCTTCTCGGCTTTGTCCTCGTCCATCCCGACCTCGCCGGCGCGGTCGAGCACTTCCTCGATCGGCGCACCCTCGTCGTACTCCTCTTCGATGTCGCCGATCAGCGCCTTCACGCTCTTGATCCGGTCGCGCTGGGACTTGCTCGTCCCCGTCTCGATCACGTCGGCGTCGAACTCGCCGGTCTCGGGATCGACGCCGATATCCTCCAGGCTGTCCCGGACGATCTCGATCACCTTGTCCGCGTCCTGCTCCTCGACGGTGTCCGAGAGCCGGACCCGCGCGGAGGCCTCAGCGAGCCGAACCAGTGCCTCCAGCTTCCGGGCGGTGACGGGGACGGGGGCGTCCTCGTCGGCGCCCTTCGAGCGCAGGTCGACGTAGAACTCCTCGATCGCGTCTTTGGCCTCGTCGGACATCGTCGGGTAGACGTTGCGCTTGGCGTAGGCGATGTACTTCCGCAGGAGCTCGGCGTCGATGTCCGGCGCCACCTCCTCGGTGACGTTCTCGACCTGCTCCTCGGTGAACTCCGAGTTGGGGTTCTCCTCGCGCTGGGTGTGGAGCTCCCCCGCGTAGTTCGTCTTGAGGATGTGCTCGGCCAGCCGGCTGTCGTGCTCGGGGTCGGGCTGGTCGGTGACGGTAAAGATCAGGTCGAACCGCGAGATCAGCGCCGGCTCGAGGTCGATCTGCTCGCCGATGGGCTCGTACTGGTCGAACCGGCCGTACTTCGGGTTCGCGGCGCCGAGTAGCGAACACCGGCTCTTGAGTGTCGCGTTGATGCCCGCCTTGGAGACGGAGATCTTCTGCTGTTCGAGCCCCTCGTGCATCGCCGAGCGGTCCCCCGAATCCATCTTGTCCAGCTCGTCGATGGCGGCGATCCCCTTGTCCGCGAGCACGAGCGCGCCGGCTTCGAGCGTCCACTGCTGGCCGTCGCCGAAGTCGTCCCTCACAGCCGCCGCAGTAAGGCCCGCAGCGGACGATCCTTTGCCTGAGGTGTAGACGGAGCGGGGGGCGACCTGTTCGACGTAGGAGATCATCTGGGAGTTGTGCGAGACGACACCGTTCGAGAGGTAGTTGTGGGTCCCTTCGACCTCCAGATCGTACACCCAGTCGTCTTCGGGCTCGACGGGCTCGATGGACTCGATACGGTCCCAGTCGATGTCCTCGACAGTCGACGGGCCCGTGGATCGCGTCCCAACTGTGGCCGTACCACCGTCGGTCAGTGCTGACTGGCCCTCTTGGACTGTTGCGACGAACTGTCCCGTCTCCAGTTCGGCTGCTCGAACCGCGCTTGGACCTCGGCCACCGGGGACGAACAGCGGATGTGACGGTGTGACTTCCAGTTCACGCCCGCTCGCAGTACTGATCCGGTAGAGCTTCTCGGGCGCCTCACGCTTCCAGACTTTCGTCGCACGCTGTTGTTCGATACGTCCGTCCGACTGCATCGACGGTACCTCGAAATCGACCTCGTCCCAGACGCCATCGTCGACGGGTTTGGGGTCGTCGAGGTTCTCCTCGACGAGTTCACGGATCGGCCGCTCGCGCCCATCAGATAGTGTCGCTTTTGTGTCACCTTTGAGGCACTTCCCGGTACCCGGATCGCCTATCAGCAGCAAGTGCAGGTCTCCGCGAATCCGCGAGCCGTCCGGCAGATGCTTCGTCACGCCGGAGAACAGCTGGAGCACCATCGCGAGCTTCTCCTCGTCGTAGCCGTAGATCGCCGGCGCGATGGAGCCGACCATCTTCTCGTAGATCTCGGGGTCGTTGGAGAGTTCGACGATCTCGGCGATGTCCTCGTCGGTGATGTCCATGTCCTCGAACTCCTCGTCCTCGATCTCGATCGTCACCCCGTCCATGTAGAGGTCGAACAGGGCGGTCTTCTCCTGGCCCTGCGTGACCTGTTCGATGTGGAGGACGCCTGTCACGGTCACGTGATCCCCCGCAGTCACGTTCCCGGTGATGTCGTCCTCGACGTCGACGTCGATGCTCTGGGGGGTCTCGCCGCCGCGCAGCCCCTCGGGGCTCTCCTGGACCCGGAGCTTCTGGGAGTCGACGAACTCCGACTGGTCGTGGTTGACCGAGAACGGGCCCTGTCGCTCACAGCCCTGACACTCGTGGGGCTCCTGAAAGCCGCCGTCGCTCTGGGGGATGTAGCTCATCGTCCCGCAGCGCTGACACTCGAAGGCGGCCTCGGTCACTTTCGGCCGCACGTCGGTCGCCTTGCGGACGATCCCCTGGACGGCGATCATCGAGCCGATGTGGTCGTCCTGCACCCGCAGATCGCGGATGTCGACGGTCTGCTCAGACGGGAGCGCGCGCAGGCGGACGTGGGCCTGCCCGAGGCTCACGTCCGCGGGCAGGTCGTACAGCCGGAGCGCCTCCTCGGCGTACTCCTGCATCTGTTCGGGCTTGGCGAGGTAGTCCTCCGCCAGATCGCGATCGAACGTGAACAGGTCGTTGTAGTCGACGTAGAGCGAGCGGCGCTCGTTGGGGTACTCCTGTGCGAGCCGCCCCACCTCCTCCCGGTAGTAGTTCCGGTAGAACTGGATGAACCGCTCCGTGAGTTCCTGGTTCCCCGTCTGAGCCATCGTACGAGATGTATTGTCCTCATGGGTTAAGACGTATCGCCTCCACCGCCCCGCCGAGGGGTCCATTTCTCCTTTTCAGCGTTGGGGTTCCGGAGAAACGCTTATCTCCCTACGGTGCGTGGTGACGACTGTCATGGCCATTAGTGCCGAAGACCTGCGGCGGAAGACCGGCTTCGAGCGCGTGCTCTCGTGGTTCGAAACCGAGGACGAGGAGATCGAAGCCGCGACCGCCTACAAGGCGCTCGAGGACGAGTACCTCTACTGATCGCGCCGCCCGGTTCGACACCGGCGACCGGTCCGATAGCCTGCTCCTTCTCACCACGTCGATACGTCCGAGCCGCGCTCTTCAATCATCTCGGCGGCGCGGTCGGCCCAGCCCGTGAAGTGGAAGCCGGCGGCGACGACCAGCGCCATCCAGACGTAGGTGGCGCCGATGCCGACGTACGCGCCCAGCGGCCCCCAGCCGAGCACGACGCCCAGCAGGAAGGTGAGCCCGAGCTGGAGGCCGAACACGCCGCTGGTGCGGGCGACGAGGGGGATGCGGGTCTCGCTCGCGCCCTGGAGCCCGCCGGAGAGCACCGAGAACACGACGAGTGCGGCGCCACAGATCCCGTACACCTGCGCGAACGCGACCGCGTAGCCGACCGTGTCGGCGTTGTTCGTGAATAGCGAGACGAACGTGTCGGCGGCGAACACCAGCCCGACGCCGACGCTGCCGACTGTGAGCAGGCCGAGCCCGGCGACCGCCCAGCCCTCGAAGCGCGCGCCGTCGGCGTCGCCCTCGCCCAGCCGCTGGCCGACGACGACGCTGGCGGCGACGTTGTACCCCCGAGAGAGCGGGCCCGTCACCTGCTGGTACATCCGGCGGCCGATCTGGAAGCCGGCGTTGACCGGCTGGCCGAAGCCGAGGAGGATCGCGTTGAACGGGAACTCCGCGGCCGTCGAGGCGAACCCCTCCGCGACCTTCGGCGCGCTGACGACGACCAGCTGTTTGGCGATGATCCAGTCCTCCGGCAGCGCGAAGTCGGCCTCCGACCAGTCGGTCCAGATCGCGAGACAGAGCATCGACGCGGTGAACACGTTCGCGGCCGCGGTCGCGAGGCCGACGCCGACGATCTTGAGTCGCGGGATGCCCAGCGGCGCGAACCCCAGCCCGAACGCGACGCTGCCGAGGATGTTCAGCGCGTTCGCGACGACGTTGACGTACATCGGCGTCCGCGTGTCGCCGGTGCCCTGCAGCGCCCGGGCGGCGATGAGCGCGACGTGGCGGGCCGGCGCGGTCGCGAAGATGATCGCGAGGTAGGTCGACCCCAGTGTCACCACGCGATCGAGGTTCTCCACGTCCTGCCCGGCGCCGAACACGCGGATCGCCGACTCGCTCAGGAAGAAGCCAAAGAGCACGAACGGGATGCCCAGCAGCGCGCCGAGCAGGATCCCCTGCGTGATCGCCTCGTCACGGTTTGCGTCGGCGGCGGCGCCGCTGTCCTGCGAGGAGAGCGCGATCGTGCCGCCGCCGAGGCCGAGCCCGATCCGGAGGGGGAGCCGGGCGTACAGATCCGCTAGCCCGATCGCGACAACGCTCGCGGGGTTGAACGTCGCGGTGACGACGATGTCGACAGTCCGCATCAGCGTCCGGAACGTCTGCTCGGCCATCACCGGCCACGCCAGCGAGAGGACCCGCTTCCACACCGCACGGATCCGGGGCCAGTCCATGCTTCGTGGCTCTCGCGGGCGGGGTTTGACGCTGACGGAAGCGGCCACTCGGAGAGGGTCACAGTCAGGCTCCAGGGCCGCCAGTCGGTGGCGTCGTCAGGAGCAAACGACGCCGCCAGTCGGTGGCGTTTTGCCCTGTGGCCCACGAACACCGTTCGTGACTGACGAGGACTGGCGCGAGCGGTTGGCCGAGGCGGGTGAGCTCACCCCCGAGGTAGCCGGCGCCATCCTCGACGCCCACGGCGATCGCGGCTCCAGAGCCATCGAGGCAGTCTCGGAGGGGCGAGTGAAGGAGTACCGCGACTTCACCGTCGTCGTCGGCCACGAAGACGAGTACGTGGTCGAGGACGGCGGCTGTACCTGCGCTGACTCGGCGTACAACATCGACGAGGACGCGGGCGAGCGCTGCTGGCACGCGCTCGCGGTCGACATCGCCGAACGCGTCGGCGCCGTCGACCACCACGACATGTGGTACTCCGAGGTCCGGGAGTTCATCTGAGCCGCCCCGCGAACCGGGAACGTGTAAACAGCCTCGGGCCATCGCGCCCGAGGCTTTTGTAGTTCCCTCAGCCGTGCACTAGCACTCCCTGTTCCGCGAGGGATCGGGATGAGGTTGGGCGGCTTACACGCCCCGACCCGGACAGACGCACCAACCGAACCTGCGGTTGGGTTTTGTGAGTCCGGTAATTCGATTCGTTACCGTCGAGTTTCGCCGTCTCGCGCCACGCGATGTTCACCGACGCGTTCCGGTCGGCGTGGTCTTGCGCCACGTCACACTCGTCGTTCGTACACCGGAACCGCCGTCCCTGCCGATACCCACGCTCGCCACAGCACGAACACGTCTTCGAGTTGTAGTAAGCGTCCACCGTATCCGTCGGAATCTCCCGCCACGTCGCCTTGTACGATACAAATCTCTCGAACTTGTGGAACGGGAGTTTGTGCAATCGGCGGTTCATATATGACCCGTACTTGATTTCGTCGCGGATACCGGTCATATCTTCGAACACGATAACCGGATTCGAGAACTGTTCTGCGAACTCCACGACAGCACGGGAGATTCGATGCAACACCCACTCGGTGAATCGCTCTTCCTTGTCACCGTGTTTCCGGTGGATACTCGTCTTGCCGTGTTCCTGACAGCGAGTGGTTATCGTGTGGTAGCGTTGGCGTTCCTGTTTGACTCGTCCATAGTCGAGGACGAGCGTGCCCTTCGTCCGAATCGACTCACGGTCAAGGGCAGTGAGAGCGATGTTACGCTCGTTGATGTCCACGCCGACCACAGTATCGGCGGTATCAGGTTGGGGCACGTCGAACTCGCGTGTGATCGTGACGTGTAGGTAGTACACGCCATCGCGGTACAGGAGTTCGGCCTGCCCCACATCCGCCTCATCCGACGTGATAGCGTCTCGAAGCACGCCCATTGCGTCAGGTTCGCCGCGCAGGTGGCCTTTCACCTTCTTGTATGGTTTCGGGCTGATGCGGACTTGGACGCGGTCTGTGTCGTCGTCCACGGTGAGGCGGTAGCCTTCCGTGTGCGCCATCACAAGCGGGTACGCACCAGATTTATCCGTACTCGGCGGCGTCGGCTTGCCGCCATCAGGGTCGTCTTCATTCTCCCACCACTCTTTGAGTGATTGGTAGGAGTCCCACGTTTGGAGGGCTTTGCCGACGACCGCGCACTTGTTGTTTCGCAAGAGTTCGTCGCGATCAACCTCCCGCTGTATCTCGGTGCGATTGTCTCCTTGTTGTTTGAGTCGGATGCTGTCGTTGAAGATCTCGCGTGAGGCGAGCCGGGCATCGTGAAGCCACGATCGTTCACCAGACGCTACGTGAAGGCGCGTCTGAATCGTCTTTGTGGCTTCCTCACCCATACTTTGATAATTGTCTCTTACTATCATAAATGTAGGGATTAGGGAGTAGAGGAGTACCGCATTCATGCGTATTCTGTTAGTTCCTGCAAGTTTTACTTCGTCTAGTGCCCCAACTACCCTAACCCTGTACTCGACGTAGTGGAAGACGATCTGCTAGAGTTGTTTGGTGAGGCTGCTGACCACTTTGGGCACGAGATTCTGGCGTTGGAGATTGCGGACAATCACGTACACCTGTTCGTGCAAACGGACCCAAAGCACAGCCCGGCGGACATCGCCCGGCAGTTCAAGTCGTACTCTGCCAAGCACTTGCTGGGGTGTATCCCGAGATTCGGGAGTCGTATTTGTGGGGTGGAGGATTCTGGAAGGTCGGATACGATGTGGGAACGACGGGTGCGGTGTCGGAAGAAGTGGTTGGACGGTATATCGAGGAGACAGAGCACTAAGCCGGACGTCGGGCTTCGGTGGGTCGGAGAACTCGCCCTCGAAACCGTTTAGAGCGTCGGCTTGCTACGCTCCTGTATGCCGGACTGTCCGTTAGCCGACGACTGCCCCAGCTTCTCCGAGCGGATCGAGGGCATGGGCTGTCAGCACTACGGCGACAGGGGGGGTGCCGAGTGGTGCAACCATTACGACATGCCCATCGACGATCTCAAAGAGCAGCCCGTGAAGCCGGGGGAGGAGGTCGTCGTCGACGTGACGGACATCCACGAGAGCGGCGCCGGTGTCGGCCGAACCGAGGACGGGTTCATCATCCTGATCGACGGCCTGCTGCCCGACTGCCGGGCACGGGTCCGCATCGACCGGGTGAAATCCAGCCACGCCACGGCGAAGAAAGTCCTCGAGAAGATGCCACTCGACGAGGAGGCGGAGGACGCCGACGGCGACGAGCTGGACGGGGAGGGGGTCGAACCCGACGACGAGGACGGTCGCCCCGACCGCACCGACCGCGAACGGCTCGGCTCCCGGGACAACTTCTGGGGCGGCGACGGCGCCTGAGACGAGCAGCCGACCCGCAACCACTGTTTAGTTGCTGCGACGGGAACCTCTTGGTGATGCCCGAGGAACAACTCTTCAAGACCGAGGAGGTCCACTCACGTGCAGAGATCGCCGACGTGCTCGCGACGGCTGCCGAACAGCTCGAGGACGGGACCGTCGCCCTCGAGGGAGCGACCGAGACACGGGCGGTCGACGTCCCGGAGAACCCCCGGCTCGAGGTCGAACTCGAACGCCTCACCGACTCCGAGACCGGCGAGCAGCGATACGAGCTCGAGTACGAGATCCGGTGGACGGAGTAGTTCGCCACGAACTGTAGCTTTTTCAGCGGCCGGCGCTCACGAACGCCCATGACCGACGGTGACGCGCCGGGCGAGGATGCCGACGGCGGGAGCGACGTTCCGACCGCCGCGGAGCTACTCGGGCAGGCGGGGTTCGAGGCCGACGGCAACGTCCTCACGCGCCGACAGGCCGAGGTGCTCGCGCTCCGGGAGCACGGCCTGCGGCAGGCCGACATCGCCGACCGGCTCGGCACCTCGCGGGCGAACGTCTCGAGCGTCGAGGCCAGCGCCCGGGCGAACGTCGAGAAAGCCCGCGAAACCGTCTCCTTCGCCGACGCGCTCTCGGCGCCGGTCCGCGTCCGCGTCGAGGACGGGACCGACCTCTACGACGTCCCGGATCTGGTGTACGAGGCCTGCGACGACGCGGGGGTGAAGGTGGGGTACGCGGCGCCCGAACTGATGAAGGTCGTCAGCGACGCCGCCGGCGACGCCGTCCACGGCCGGGAGGTACGCGCGGAACTGCTCGTGGGCGTCACGAGCGACGGACAGGTCCGCGTACGCCGGGCGTACGAGGAGTAGCTTCTCGCCGCGGTTTCGATCGTTAGAACGCCCCCCGTTCGTCGAGCAGCGAAACGAGCTCCCGAACGCGCCCGGCCTTGTCTTTCGGCACGACCAACACGCGGTCGTCGTAGGCCACGACCGCGAGCCCCGAGACGCCGACCAGCGAGACGTGTTTGTCGTCGCTGACGACGACGTTGTCCGCGGCGTCGACGGTCGCGTGGTCGCCGATCGCGACGTTGCCGTCGCCGTCGGGGTCGAGCACGCGGTCGAGCGCGTCCCACGTCCCCAGATCGTCCCACGCGAACGCGGCGTCGACGACGGCGACGTTCTCGGCGCCCTCGAACACCGCATAGTCCACGGAGACTGGGTCGACAGCCTCGAAGCCGCCCTCGGGGTCGCCGTCCGCGAGTGCCGACACCAGCGGCGCCAGTGCCGACTCCGCCGCGGCGTCGAGAAAGCGCTCGGGCGTCCACGCGAACATGCCGCTGTTCCAGCGGTAGCCCGCCGCGACGTACTCCCGGGCGGTCTCGGCGTCGGGCTTCTCGTGGAACTGCTCGACCTCGTGGAACGCGACGCCGTCGGCCGTCTCCCCGGCGCCGGGCTCGACGTAGCCGTAGCCGGTCTCGGGGCGCTCGGGCGTGACGCCGAACGTGACGAGCCGGCCGCTTTCGGCGGCGACGCGGGCGCCGGCGGTCATCGTCTGCCGGAACGCCCCGTCGTCGCCGACGTAGTGGTCGCTGGGGAGCGCGACGATCACGAGTCGCTCGTCGTCGCTCCCGTACTGCTCCCGGATCCGGTGGGTGGCGTACGTCAGCGCCGGCCCCGTGTCCTTCCCGTCGGGCTCGACCAGCACCTCGGCGTCGGGCGCGTGGTCGTCAATCTCGTCGGCGAAGCGCGGGCGGGTCGCGACGACGATTTCCTCGGCGAATCCGGCGCGGTCGACGGTCCGGGCGAGCAGCGACCGCTCGCCGCCGATGGGGAGGAACTGTTTCGGGCGGTCCTCGCGGCTCGCGGGGTAGAGTCGGGAGCCGATCCCGCCCGCGAGGACGAGTGCGACGGTTTTCACAGGTGTCGGTTACCGCCGAGCGTGTTCAACCCTCGGGGTTCGGCGGGGCGGCTGTCGAGGCTACCACGTCTCGACGATCCCCTCGCGGACGTCCTCCGCACAGCCCCGGCAGTCGGGGTGGTCGGCGTCGAAACAGGCCGGCCGCCCCTCGCCGTCGACGATCACCGCGCGGCGGTCGGCGTGACGCCGGCAGACGATCTTCGCCCGCCCCTCGTCGTCGCTCGCCAGGTCGAACTCCCCCGGCGCCTTCCCCTCGTGGTAGGCCTCGCGGGCCTCCTCGAACTGCTCGCCTGCGCGCCGGAGTTTGGTCCGGATGAACCGTTCGAGGCGCTCGTCCATGGCCGAAACTCGGGGCCCGTGCGCAAAGAGCCGTCGGCGCGCCGACGGGACCGTACTCGCCGTCGAGGGGTGTTCGAAACGGGCCGTTCGCCGGCCCCAACCGACGATTCTACTTCCACCCCGGCGACGGAAGTTTAAATACTATTAGGCACCAAGCCCGGTACGCCTCCCGACGAAACACAGGCGGAGGCAGGCAACCATGAGCGAGTTAGAGAGTCACGCAGCGGAGATCGCCGAACAGTTCTCGGACCACTTGGATATCGAACAGGAGGACGTCGAGGAGCGCCTCGAGACCCTCGTGAACGAGTACCGCGTCCCCCTCGACGAGGCGCGGCGCAGCGTCGAGAGCCAGTACCTCGACGAGGCCGACCTCGAACGGGACGAACTCGGCAGCGCCGACAGCGAGCTCACCCAACTGGGCGAGATCGACGAGGACGAACAGTGGATCGACCTTCGCGTGAAGGTCGCCGACCTCTGGGAGCCCGGCCACGAGTCCATCGCGCAGGTGGGGCTGCTGGGCGACGAGAGCGGGACGAAGAAGTTCGTCGCGTTCGACACCTCCGACCTCCCCGAACTGGCGGAGGGGACGAGCTACGCGCTCTCGAACGTCGTCACCGACGAGTACGAGGGCAACTACTCGGTCAAGCTCAACAAGACCACCACGATCACCGAGCTCGACGAGGAGATCGAAGTCGGCGACGACGCCGTCACTGTCGAGGGCGCGTTAGTCGACGTGCAGTCCGGCTCGGGGCTGATCAAGCGCTGCCCCGAGGACGACTGTACGCGCGTGCTCCAGAACGGTCGCTGTTCGGAGCACGGACAGGTCGACGGCGAGTTCGACCTCCGGATCAAGGCCGTCCTCGACGACGGGCAGGAGGTCCACGAGGTCATCTTCGACAAGGAGACGACCGAGGAACTGACCGGGATCGACCTCGAAGAAGCGAAGCAGATGGCCACCGACGCTCTCGACACCACCGTGGTCGTCGAGGAGATGCAGGGCGACCTGCTGGGCCACTACTTCGAGGTGTCCGGCCCCGTGTTCGGGCGCTACGTGCTCGTCGACGAGTTCGAGCGCCTCGACGGGCCGGTCGATCCCGAGAGCGCGCTGATCAAAGCGAGGTCGATCTAGATGTCCAACAACGCCCCCATGCGCGAAGTCGCCCGCCGCGCCTTCGCCACCGAGTTCAACGACGCCAGCCACACGTTCAAGGAGTCCGACGACGAGCGCGCCCCGGCCTACCAGCTGCTCCCGACGGGGGAGAAGGCCAACCGCGTGTTCTTCGTCGGCACCCTGACCGAGAAGGAGGACATCGGCGAGGACAACGAGTACTGGCGCGGTCGCATCGTCGACCCGACGGGCACGTTCTTCGTGTACGCCGGCCAGTACCAGCCCGAAGCCGCCTCCACGCTGCGTGACCTCGAACCGCCCGCCTACGTCGCCGTCGTCGGCAAGCCGCGAACGTACGAGACCGACGACGGGTCGGTGAACGTCTCGGTCCGCCCCGAGTCGATCACCGTCGTCGACGCCGCGACCCGGGACCGCTGGGTCGTCGAGACCGCCGAACGCACGGTCGAACGCGTCGCCGCTTTCGAGGACGAAGGGAACGAGTACGCCCGGATGGCCGCGGACCGCTACGACGCCGACCCCGACCGCTACCGCGAAGCAGCCGTCGAGGCGCTCCGTGGGATGGACGAGGGCGAGGCCGACGAGCAGGCCGAACCGACGCCGTAGTTCGGCCCCGACCGACCCGGACCCACTTTTCGCTGTTCGACCGAGGCGCTAAGTAGCAGCGCGCGGGAGACGACGAGTATGATCAACCCACACTCCCGACCGCTCGCCGACCAGCGACGCCGAGGAGGGCGATGCGCGTAGCCGTCGTCGGCGGCGGCGCCGTCGGCGTCACTGCGGCCCACGATCTCGCGGACGGCGGCGCCGACGTGCGCCTCTACGAGCGTGACTCAGAACTGGGCGACGACCGAACGTCCCCCCGATATCAGATCGAGGGGAGCTCCCACCGCGCGGCGGGCGTGCTCGCGCCCCGCCCCACGGACGCGATCGGCGCCGAGATCGCCAGCCGCGCGATGGATCGCTTCGAGTGGCTGGCCGACCGCGACCACCGTTTCTCGGTCGAACCCACGCCGCATGTCACCGTCGTCGCCGAGGACGCGCCGGAGAAGCAGTCGGCGCTCCGCGAGACGGTCGCGGCTGCCCGCGAGCACGGCGTCGACGTGGCGTGTCACGACCCCGAGTCGATCGCGGACCGCTTCCCCGAACTCGACCTCGCGGGCGTCGGGCTCGCGGCCGTGACCGAGCGCGCGGCGTACGCGACGCCCGGCCCGGGGGCGTACGTCGCAGCCATGGGCGATCGCGCGCGTGAGGCCGGCGTGGACTGCTGGACCGGCGTCGACGCGGACGTCTCCCACCGCGGCGACGGCCCCAGAGTCGACGGCGAGCGCTTCGACGCGGTCGTCGTCGCGGCCGGCGGCTGGACCAAGCGCGTGCTGGCGCCGACGGGAATCCGGCTCCCGCTCAAACCCTACCGCGTGCAGGCGCTCGTCTCCGGCGCCGATTACGACGGTCCGATGGTCCACGACGCCGGCGCCGGGGTGTACTTCCGACCCCACCCCGCGGGGCTGCTGGCGGGCGACGGGACCGTCCCCGAGGAGTGCGATCCGGACCGTTGGGAGCCCGCGGGCGACGACTGGTTCGTCGACGGCGCACTCGACGCGGTCGCGAACCGGACCGGATTCGACGCCGATGCTGACGCAGCGTGGGCGGGGCTCGCGACTGCGACGCCCGACGGCGAGCCGCTGCTGGGCGAGGTGGAGTCGGGGCTCTACGTCGCGACGGGCTGGCACGGCCACGGGTTCCTCCGGGCGCCGGCGACGGGCGAGGCGCTGGCCGAACAGGTGCTCGGGGAGCGTGACGCGATCCCGGCGTACGACCCCGGGCGGTTCGACGGGCCCCCCGAGTTCGCCGTCGAAGAAGGGATGTCGCTCTGAGCTACTCGTCGGTCTCGGCCGACTCGGGAGTCTCGTCGCCCTCTTGCTCGTCGTCCTCGCCCGTTTCCTCCTCGGCGAGGGGCACGTCCGTCGAGTCGGCCTCCTTGGGGATGCGGACTTCGAGCGTTCCGTTCTCCGTCAGCGTCGCGTCGGCGCCCCCGGCGTCGACGACGGCGTCCGGTGGGAGACTCGCGCGCCCGGAGAGCGCCAGCCCGCGGCCGGGGAACCGCGTCTCGAACCCCTCGTGGAACGCGCGGAAGCGGTCGGCCCGCACCTGCACCTCGCCGTCGACGAAGCGCACCTGCACGTCGGTCGGCTCGACGCCCGGCGCGTCGAACACGACGAGGTAGGCGTCCTCGCTCTCCAGCAGGTCGTAGGAGAGCGGCTTGCGCTCCTGGACGCGGCTCACGCCCCGCCCGACCCGCTCCAGCACCGCGTCGACGGCCGAGCCGCCGATCTCGCCGAGTTTCGTCATAGCTCTATCTCCTCCAGACAGTCGGTCCCGCCGCAGAGCGGGCAAGAGAGGTCCGTGACGGAGTGGTCGTCGGCGATGTCGTACGTGTAGTGGTTCTCGAACATGTCCAACTCGCAGTCGTCGCTCGTGCACTTGACCTCCTTCGTGGCGGGCATCGTACTCTACGATTGGGGCGCCGCGGGCTTAAACGGGGCGGGCACCGGCCCCCCAAAGCCGAAGCCGCTGCCCGCCGAAAGAAGCGTATGGCCAAACCGCGGCTGGTGTACGACGACGACTGCGGGTTCTGTACGTGGTGTGCGGCCGTCGGTCAGCGGCTCGGCGACGTGACGGCGGTCGGGTTCGCGTCGCTCTCGCCCGACCAGAAAGCCCGACTCCCGGATGGCTGGCGCGACTCGGCCCACCTGCTGACCGACGATGCGGTGTACTCCGGCGGCGCCGCGGTTCAGGGTGTGCTGGTCCGGATGAGCGTCGTCTTCGTCGCGCTGTTCTGGCTGCTGGAGAAGGTTCCGGGGTACGACCGCCTGCGGGAGCGACTCTACCGCTGGGGCGCCGACCACCGGGACTGGTGGGGGAAGATCGTCAGCCGCGACGCGCTATAGCTCGTCGCGGACGTCCGCCAGCACGCTCCGGCAGGTCGCCCGATCGCGTAACGGCGCGCCGGCGAGGTACTCCGAGAGCAGCTCCCGGACGAGCAACAGCCCCTCACGGTCGAGCCGCAGCGGCTCGTCGTCCTCCAGCGCGTCGAGCAGTTCGAGGGCGGCTTCGTCGTCCGTGTCCGTCTCGCGGTCGAGCGGCGCGGGCGAGGAGCCGGCGTCGCCGGTCGGCTCGCCGGCGCGCCGGTCGAGGTAGTCCAGGAGGGCGGCGTGGAGTACCCACTGTTCCTCGTCGCCGAGATCGAGGCGGGCACCGTCGTCGTGTCTCGGATCGGCCATCGGCCTTGTCGGTGCTCTGTCGTCCAGACGGGTATAGTTACGCATCGGTTCGACGAGGTTTTTCGTTTCGTCGCACTCGGCACCACCCGCGGACGACCTTCCCGCGACGGAACTACTTTTACACTCAATTACGTACGGTTACGTATGCCCGTCGACTTCGAGAGCTACTACCCCACGGACCTCCCCGACGAGGGGACCAACGGCCGTGACATCCTGGAGTTCCTCGCAGCGAACCCGGAGACGGGGTACCGGCCGAGCGAACTCGCCGCGGAACTGGGGATCCCCCGCGGAAGCGTCGGGACGACGCTCTCGCGACTCCACGACCGCGGTCTCGTCCGACACAAGGGAGAGTACTGGGCGATCAACCCCGAGGCGTACGACGCGAGAACGGCGAGCCTCGTCGGACTCGCGACCGTCGCCGAGCAGTTCGAGGGCGACTACTACGACGAGAACCCCGACTGGGACGCCGATCTGCCCGATATCGACGACGCCGGCGGGGACGAGCAGTGACGCATCCTCGCGGAACCGTCGTCGTCGCGACCGACCCCTTCGGGCAGACGCCCCGGCGACCGTATCTGGTCCTCAGTGACGACGACCACCCTTTCGCTGGCGAGCAGTACATTGCGCTCGGAATCTCCACGAAGGAGTACGACGAGAGCTTCCCGATCGAGGGGTCGTTCGAGCGCGGCGAACTCTCCCGGCCGTCGTTCGTTTCCCCGTGGGCCGCGGTCCCGCTTTCGGCGACCAACGTTGACCGGTCCGTTGCCCGCCTCACACCGTCGTTCACAGACGAGTGTTCCGACCGCCTCGTCGAGTACGTGTAGCTCTACGCCAACGGGAACCGACCACGTTTACTCGAAGGCCGGAATCCCCATCGCTGACTGTGATTCCGGCAGTAACTCGAACGACTACTCGAACGCCGGAATCCCCGTGAGATCCTCGCCGAGGATCAGGGTGTGGATATCGTGGGTGCCCTCGTACGTGTACACCGTCTCCATGTTCGCCATGTGCCGCATCGGCGAGTGGTCGGCCGTGATCCCGTTGCCGCCGAGTATCTCTCGGGCGATCGGCGCCTGCTCGCGGGCCATCCGGACGTTGTTGCGCTTAGCCATCGAGACGTGCTGAGGCCGCAGGTCGCCACGCTCTTTCAGCTCCGCGAGGCGGTAGGCCAGCAGCTGTGCCGTGGTGATCTGGGTCGCCATCTCTGCGAGCTTCCCCTGCTGGAGCTGGAACCGCCCGATCGGGCCGCCGAACTGCTCGCGGTCGGTCGCGTACTGCCGCGCGGTCTCGAAGCAGTCCCGCGCGGCGCCGACGGCGCCCCACGCAATGCCGTACCGCGCCTGCGTCAGACAGGACAGCGGCCCCTTCATCCCCTCGACGCCCGGCAGCACGGCGTCCTCGGGGACGCGCACGTCCTGTAAGCTGATCTCGCCGGTGATCGACGCCCGCAGCGACAGCTTCTCGTCGATCTTGTTGGTTGTCACGCCGTCGAGATCCGTCTCGACGAGGAACCCACGGACGGGATTTCCGTCGGCGGAGCGGTCCTTGGCCCAGACGACCGCCACGTCGGCGATCGGGGAGTTGGTGATCCACGTCTTCGCCCCGTTGAGCACGTACTCCCCGCCGTCTTTCACCGCGTGGGTCTCCATCGCGCTGGGGTTCGAGCCGTGTTCGGGCTCGGTGAGGCCGAAGCAGCCGACCGCTTCGCCGGCGCCGAGGTCGGGCAGCCAGCGCTCCTTCTGTTCTTCGCTGCCGAACGCGTGGATGGGGTACATCACCAGCGCGCCCTGGACGGAGGCCATCGAGCGGAGCCCGGAGTCACACGCCTCCAACTCCTGCATCAGCAGGCCGTACGCCGTCTCGGAGACGTTTGGCGAGCCGTACCCCTCGAGGTTGGGCGCGTAGAAGCCGAGCTCGCCCATCTCCTCGATCAGGTCGGTCGGGAACGTGCCGTCGAGCCAGTGCTGGCCGATGTCGTCGCGCACCTCCTCCTCGACGAAGCGGCGCGCGGTGTCCCGGATCAGCCGCTCCTCCTCGTCGAGGTCGCCCTCCAGTCCGACGTAGTCGAGCATGGTCGAAGTCGGGCGGGCGTCGGCAAAAGCAGTTCGCTATCCGGGGACCCGGGGCTACGCGCTGGCTTCGGCGTCGACGTCCGCCTTCGCGACGCGCTCGGCGTACCGCGCGAAGTTCTCGAACAGCCGCTTGGCCTCACACGCCGCCTCGTAGTTCGCGGGCGTGATCTCCTCGAGCACGCTGTCGACGCGCTCGTCGCCGATCTGGTCGCGCTTCCCCTCGGTTACCTCCCGAGCGGTCGCGGCGTCGTACTCGGGGTGGAACTGGACGCCCCAGGCGTGGCCCGCGCGGAACGCGTGGACCCCGTACTCGTTCTCCGCGAGCAGTTCGGCCTCGGCGGGGAGGTCCACGACGGCGTCGCCGTGGGTGGTGAACGCCGTGAACGCGTCGCCGAGCCCCCCGAGCAGCTCGTCGTCGTCGGCCTCGGGGCGGCGCTCGATCTCGTTGTAGCCGATCTCGAAATCGTCCATCCCGGCGACGCGGCCACCCAGCGCCTCGGCGAGCACCTGGTGGCCGTAACAGACACCGAGGATCGGCACGCCGTGCTCGTGGGCCTCGGCAACCCAGTCGATCAGCGGCGGGATCCACGCCTCGTCCCAGTACACCGAGGACCGCGAACCCGTGACGACGACGCCGTCGAACGTGTGATCCGCGGGAAGTTCGCCCGCGGTCACGTCGAACTCCGCGAGATCCGCGGGGAGCTCCCGCCGGAAGTTCCGCCGGGTGTTCTCGCCCTCGTGGGCGGCGTTCAACAGCGCGAAGCGGAGCCTGCTCATACGTACTCGTGAGCGGTGCCGCGGAAAGACGCTTTCGGGGGTGTGTGACTCAGGCCTCGCCGTCCTCGGAGATCAGCCGCCACTGCTCGCCGTCGCGTTCGAGGTAGCCGCGGTGGACCATCTCCGACAGCACCTCCTCCAGCCGGTCGGGCTGGGCGATCTCCATCTCGATCCGGTCGATCCCGTGGTGCTCGGCGAGCAGCCCGCGGATCGCCGCCTCGTCGAACGCCTCGTCGCCGTCCTCCTGGGCCATCGCGCCGGAGATCAGGTCGACCATGTCCTCGATGAAGTTCCAGGGGTAGACCATCCACGTCCACTCCGAGAGGTGCTCGCCGACGTAGTCGGGCTCGAACTCGGAGGTGCCCAGCAGCTGGAGCGTCGCGGTCCGCACCGTCCCCGGGTTCCGGTCGCGGACGTACTCGTCGGCGCGCTCGATCGAGCCGCCGGTGTCGGCGATGTCGTCGATGATCAGCACGTCCTTCCCCTCGACGCTCCCCTCCGGCATCGGGTAGCGAACCTCCGCGCTGTCGGATTTCTCGGCGGTCCCGACGTAGTGTTCCATCTTCAGGCTCGCGAGGTCGTCGAGCCCGAGGAAGTCACAGAGACTTCGCCCCGCGAACCAGCCCCCGCGGGCCAGCGCGACGACGATGTCGGGCTCGAACTCGTCGTCGCGGACTTCCTCGGCCACGTCGCGGCAGAGCCCGTAGATGTACTCCCAGTCGGTGATCGTGCAGTCGAAGTCCTCGGGGAGGTCGCTCATCGGTCCGTACGTCGGACGGCCGGCAGTTAAGGGTTCAGAACCCCGAACGGGCCGACCCCCACACCCCGACCCATCCCTTTTTGCGTCACCGAGGGAACAGGCAAACGGATGCTGGAGTTGGAACACGGCTTCCGGGTCGCCGACGTGCACACCCGACTCGACCCGGACGAGGAGGCCGTCGCGGTCCGCGGCCGGCAGGTGTCCCCCGAGCGGTTAGAGCGGGAGATGCACCAGGCCGGCGTCGAGCGCGCGGCGGCCTCGCCCGGCCGCACGCCCGCCGGCGAGGGGTACCTCCGGGCGAACAACGCGGTCGCGCGGCTGAGCGTCGATCGCCCGCTGCTGGCGTTCGCCCGCCTCGGTGGCCCGCGGAGCGTCCACCGCGTGGTCGGCCCGCTGGTCAACCCCATCGTGCGGCCGAAGTCACACCACACTACCGCCGGCGACGTGGAGCAGTACGCCTACGACGACCGCTACCACGGGTTCACGCTCGACCCCGCTCACGACGGCCTCCCCACCGAGGCGGTCGTCGACGAGCTCGCCGCCGTCGGCGATCCCGTGCTCGTCCACGCGGGCGAGAACTGCCCGCCCCGCGCCGTCGCCGACACGCTGCTCGGCCGCGGCTTCCCGGTCGTGCTCACCTCCTTCGGCGGCTACCCGCTGGCGGAGGCGCTGATGCGGTCGGCGCTGGATCTGCTCGAGACGTACGACGAGCTCTACCTCGACACCGCGTACGTCCCCGATCGCGACATCTTGGAGCGGGGGCTGCTCGAACACCCCGACCGGATCCTGTTCGGCAGCGGCGCACCCTCGGTCCACCCCAACGTCGGCGTCATGACCGTCCTCACGCTGGACGTCTCCGAGGACGCGATGCGCCGCGCGTTCACCAAGAACCCCGCGCGGGTGGTGCCGGGCCTGTTGCCGGACCTCTGAACGCTACCTGCGATCGTACGTCGCGACCGCCCGCTCCCGCTCGACGGAGAGCCCGCGGGGGTTGCGCCTGTCGCTCCGATCCCGGGCCCGAGCGACCAGCCCGTCGGCGCTCCCGCGGGCGATCCCGGAGATCACGTCCCGACCGCTCCCGAACCACGAAGAGGGGCTCCCCTCGCCGCCGAGCACGGCGCGGGCGGCCGCGGCGGCGTCGCTGGCGGCGTGTGCGAGCGTCCGCCGCGCAACGGTCGGCCGCGGCCCGTAGTTCTTCGTCAGTCGGTAGCTGAGCGATCGGTACTTCCAGTTCCGCTGCTCCTCGTCCGGGCCGTGTGGTCCCGGCCCGTCGCCGGCGTCGTCGTCGTTCCCCGTCGCGGCCATCCCGTCGCGCCACGTCACCTCGTACCCCGTGCCGGCGAGGCGGTGGGCGGCGTCGCGCGCGCCGCCGGTCCGGAGGTACTCGTCGAACCCGTCCAGCGTCTCCCGGAGCGTCGAGGCGCGGAACGCGACGTTGTCGCCGGCGAAGTACGTCACGTCCCGGCCGGCGATCGTCCGGCGCTCGGGCCCGTCGGGGGCGTCGTCGCCGCGGCTGGTCGGCCCGGTGACGACGCTCGCGGCCGCAAGCCCGTCCCGAATCGCGTCGATCCACCCCGCCGCGACCTGCAGATCGAACCCCAGCAGCGCGATCGCGTCGCCGCTGGCGGCGGCGATGCCGGCGTTGCGAGCGACGTTGATACAGCGGTCGGCCACCTCGACGAGCACCTCCACGTCGTCGCGTTCCCGCACCATCCCGGTGGTGCCGTCGGCGGAGGGGCCGTTGACGACGACCACCTCCGCGCCGGGCGCACGCGCGGCCAACGAGTCGAGGCTGGCCGCGAGGCGGTCCCGACCGTTGAGCGTCGGGACCACGACCGAGAGTTCCATGCTCCACCCTCATCCGGGCGAGCCTTAAAACGTGGTCGGCCGAGACCGGGCGAACGCTTACGTCGGCCCCGCGCCACCGCCGGAACGTGATTCCTGACTCCCACGTCGACATCTTCGAGTCCGAGTCGTTCGCCCACTTCTCGACGGTCGGCCCCGACGGCGTCCCGCATACGACGCCGGTCTGGGTCGATCACGAGGACCGGGAGTACGTGCTGATCAACACCGCTCGCGGCCGCCGGAAGGAGAAGAACGTCCGGCACAACCCCAAGGTCGGGGTCTCTGTCTGTGATCCGGAGGATCCCTACCGCTACGTCGCGGTCCGGGGGGAGGCCGAGCTCACCGAGGAGGGGGCGAAGGAGCATATCGACGAGCTCGCACAGCGCTACTTCGACGTGGAGGAGTACCCACACCACGGCGAGGAGTCCGGCCCGCGCGTGCTGATCAAGATCCCGACCGAGCGGATCATGACCTCCGGGTAGCCCCGTTGGTTCTTTCCGCTCGCCCCGCCAACGCCGACCATGGTCTCCCGCGAGAACACGGTCATCGCCGCCTGCATCGCCCTCGCGATCGCGTCGCTGTACGTCGCGAACACGCTCACGACGCTGCAACAGTGGCAGTCAGCGGGGCTGATCCTCGGCGTCGGCGTCCTCCTCCCGACGCTCGTAAACGAGTTTTTCGACGGACGGGAGCGCAACGAGTAGTCGGGCCACTCGCCGTTGACACCGAAACGTTGTTGCTGTGACGGGTCGTTCCCGGTGCCATGTCCGAGCCCTCCGACACGGACTGGCGATACGGCGTCTACCTCTTCCCGCTGCCCCCGCTTCTCTCGCTCCTCGCCGCCGGAGGGATAGGGGGGTTCGTCTCCCTCACGTCGTCGGGGTCGTTCTCCGACGCCGACGCGCTGATCGCGCTCGGCGCGTTCCTCTTGACCGTCGTCGCCTCGTGGCTCGCGATCCTCTTCGCGCTCGCCGTCGCCGTCTCGTCGGTCATGGACGCGCGCGCGCTCGCCGAGCGGGGGTCGTGGTCGCCGAACCAGTACGCCCTCGGCGCGGTCGGCCTCTGCCACCTCGCCGCGACCCAGCTCCTCCCGCTGAGCCTGCTTTCGACCTCGCTGTTGGCCGCCTACGTCTACCGGCGCCGCCAGCACGTCCCGTGATCGGCCCGCCGTCGCCCCCGCTCGCGGTCCGCCAAGCAGTACGGTTTTAGTGTTCGGCACGTGACTCCCGATAGCGTGAAGGGAAAGGAGTGGTACCAGGCCGACGACGTCGCCGAGGAGTACGACGCAAAGCGGTTCTCCCGTGGCGGCCGCCTGATCGATCGCCGGGAGAAGCAGGCGGTCCTCGACGCGGTCGGCCCCGTCGAGGACCGGGACGTGCTCGAGATCGCCTGCGGCACCGGCCGCTTTACGGTGATGCTGGCCGAACGCGGCGCGGACATCGTCGGGCTGGACATCTCGGACGCGATGCTGGCCCAAGGTCGGGAGAAGGCCCGACAGGCCGGCGTCGACGACCGCGTGGAGTTCATGCGCGGCGACGCCGCGCGGCTCCCCTTCCCCGACGACCATTTCGACGCGGTGGTCGCGATGCGCTTTTTCCACCTCGCGCCCACCCCCCGGAAGTTCATGGCGGAGATGGCCCGCGTCTCGAAGGAACAGGTGTTCTTCGACACGTTCAACGACTTCAGCACGCGGGTGCTGTACAACCGACTGCTCCCGATGGGCTCACACCTCTACGGCCGTGACGAGGTCCACGACCTGCTGGACTCCGCGGACCTCGAACTCGCCGACGCCGAACACGACTTCGTGCTGCCCTACGGCTTCTACCGGAAGATCCCCGACGCGATGGCGGGGCAGTTCCGGAAGCTCGACACCGCGATCGGAAGCTCGTCGCTGGGCGAGACGCTCTGTTCGGTCACCTGGTGGAACGCCGAGGTGTAGCTACTCCTCGATTATCTCGCCGACCGCGAAGTTCGACTTCACCTCGGTCACCTCGATCTTCACCCGTTCGCCCACGTCGGCGCCGGGGACGATGATCACGTAGCCACGCTCGACCCGCGCGATCCCGTCGCCCTGCTTGCCGATGTCCTCGACCTCGACGTAGCGGACCTCGCCTTTCTCGACGGGCGGCTGGGGTTCGCCCTCGCCCGTCGCCGTGTCCGTCGAGGTGGTGGTCGTGCCGCCGTCGCTCGCGCCGCCCTCGCCGTCGATCAGGGCGACGCGGTAGGTGTCGCCGGCTGAGAGCGAGCCGCGCTCGATCTCACGTTTGGGCACTTCGACGACGTACCGTTCGCCTTCCTCACGCACCGTCGCACTGAACAGACAGAGGAGTTCGTCGGAGATTTCCATAGCTGAGACTCGGCTACCACCAGTCCCCCCTGCGTAATATGTGTACCGCTCTCACGGTCCCTCTCGGCGCCCGGTCACTCGGTCCGCTCGACCGGCGTGCCGTCCGGGCGTTTCGCGCCCTCGGAGTCGTGGACGACGACTTCTCCGTCATCGGCCGCGACGGGTTCGTAGCTCTCCCGGAGTGAGATGGCTTCCTCGAGCTCCCGGATCGCACGCTCCTTCAGCGACTCGGCCAGCGTCTCGGCCTCCTCCCGGGAAATATCCCGCCCCAGCCCCTCGCACTCGTGGGCGCGGACGATCCCCTCGGAGTCGACCGGGTCGCCGGCCGGTTCGGCGGTACCGTCGAGCGCGACGCTGAACGGATAGGTCTCGCAGATCAGCGGCCGGTCCGCGTGGACCGTACACGCGCCGAGGCCGTCCTGCTCCTCGTAGAACACGCAGTCGCCGCAGGCGTCGGCCTGCAGCGCCCACTCGAACGTCTCGCCGCCGTCGTCGTCGAGCCCGTACGGCATCGGCCGGGCCACGTCGCGCCACTCGCGGTCGCCATTGTCCGTTTCCTGCAGCGTCCGGATCTCGTCGGGGAACACCGTCGCGGTGTGGGGTTCAGTATCGCCCTCGGGCGCTTCCTCCCGGGTACAGCAGGCGCCACAGCGCGTGCACTCGAAGCCGATCGACTCGATGGCGTCGGCGAGCACGTCGGTGTCGAGCTCACGGGCACGGTCGAGCTCGTCGGTCAGGGACACGGGGGCTCTCGGCGGGCGGGCGGGAAAACGCCGTCGCCGCGAGCGTGGTCACGCGAGCGCGACCCGCCCCGTCTCGGGGTGCCACCGCACTGCGCCCTCCACGGCCAGTTTCTCGACGTGGGCGCGGACGGTCGCCCGCGCGAGGTCGCGAACGCCCGAGATGTCCTTCTCGTAGGCGGCGTCGACGACCGAACCGAGATCGGTCGCGCCACCTCGAACCGCGTCGAGGACGGCCCGCTCGCGGTCGAGTCGGTGGGCGATCAGGCGTTCGAGCGTCTCGCGGGGAGTCGGATCACCGTCGATCACGGGGCCGTGGCCCGGCAGCAGTCGGTCGGGATCGTGTGCCCACAGCCGGCGGAGCGCGGTGAGGTACGCCCGGAGGTCACCTTCCGGCGCGCCGACGACGACGCTGCCTTCCGCGACCGCGAGGTCGCCCGACACGACGGTTCCGTCGCCGAGATCGAACGCGACGTGATCGACGGCGTGGCCCGGCGTGTCGAGCACCGTCACCGGCCCGGCGCCGGTCAGGATCACCGAGCCTTCCCGGATCTGTCGGTCCGGCTCGACGCCCGTCGCAGCGGCGAAGCGCTCGGGACGGCGGGCCAGCAGTTCGGCGTCGGTCTCGGCGGCGTAGTCGCCGACGGCGCCGACGTGGTCCGGGTGGGTGTGGGTGACGGCGATGGTGTCGATCTCCTGTTCGTCGACGAGCGCGCCGAGTTCGTCGGTTCGTCCCGCGGGGTCGACGAGGAGCGCCGGCGACTCGCCGACGAGGAATGCGTTGGTCGTACCCGTCGGTGCGCGGGTCTCGACCGGGATCGAGACGCGTTCGACGTGCATAGGCGGGGTTTCGCGGGCGGGGGTAAATGTTCGGCGGGGTAGGTTGGTCGGTGTTCGTTGTGGATTTTGCTAGTCAGCAACCGCGACAGCAGTTCGATCGTTGGCTACTGGGACAGCAACCGCGACAGCATCTCGTTCGTTGGCAACTGGGACAGCAACCGCGACAGCATCTCGTTCGTTGGCAACTGGGACAGCAACCGCGACAGCATCTCGTTCGTTGGCAACTGGGACAGCAACCGCGACAGCATCTCGTTCGTTGGCAACTGGGACAGCAACCGCGACAGCATCTCGTTCGTTGGCAACTGGGACAGCAACCGCGACAGCATCTCGTTCGTTGGCAACTGGGACAGCAACCGCGACAGCATCTCGTTCGTTGGCAACTGGGACAGCAACCGCGACAGCATCTCGTTGCTAGACCACTTGCGACCGCAGTGCGCCGAACACGAGGTTCGGCGCAGCACCGAGTCCCCACCCCTCCCCCGCGGGCCGGCGACGGTTGCCGGCCCGCGGCGTCCACCGCCCCGCTACCGCACCGCGGTCGCTGTCGGCGCGAAGCGGTCGCGCCTCCGTGCGCGAGCCGAGCGCGAGGGACGAACGAGCGAAGCGAGTGAGTCGGCTGGGGAGGCTCGTGGGCTGTGCGGGGCGGTGCGGTCGCAAGTGGCCAACGATCGAGTTGCTGTTGCTGTGGCCGTTCAAGCTATCGCCGACCGAGCTACCGTTGCGGTCGCTACCTCTGCCCTCGATGACTGAGCCCCATCCAAAGAACCAGAAAACTCAGTCCGCCTGCCCGCCCAGATCCGGCGTCCGCGTCACGTCGATATCCACGTCACCCACAGTCGCAAAGGGCGAGAGATCCACGTCCGCGATCTCGTCGACCGCCGCGACCGAGTCGTACGGTCGCGAGACGACGATGTCCCCGGCGCGGCTGTCGCTGACGCCCGGCACCGCGGCGAGTTCGTCCATCGACGCCCCGTTCACGTCCAGCGGGTACGGCACCCCCGTCACCGAGCGGTAGCCGTGATCGACGATCGCCACGTCGATGGTGCGGTCGAGTTCGCGCTCGCCGGGGATCCCCACGAGCAGCGGGTACGTCCCGAGCTGGCGGCCGAACGTCGTCCCGTTCTCGTGGTACTCCAGATACACGTCCGGCAGCACCGTCCCGGGTGGCACCACGCGCTGGAGCATGGGGTTGTCGACCTGCTCGCGCACCTCACGTTTGTACTCCTGGAACTGCGCTTTGTGCTCCTTGGCGATGTCTGCCCCGGTGTCGCTCATCTCCGTCCCGGAGAACGCCATCACCTGCCGGATGTTGATCCGGCGGAGCATCAGCCCCTCGTCGTACACCTGCCGGAGGAACCGGCGGTTGTGGTCGTACGTCTCCGGGCGCTCGCCCGCCAGCCCGTGGACGAGGTTGATCCCCGGCAGCAGCTTCGGCAGGCGGTTCTCCGCGGGCCGCCAGCCGCCGGCCTCGTTCACCACCCGTACCGCCTCTAGACACTCCTCGGCGGTGACGAGGAGGTTGTTCTGCTCCTGCACGACTGGATCTGCACTCTCGAGGCCGAAGGCGGCCGTGTCCCCGGGCGTGTTGTGCTCGGCGATGATCTCGATGGCCTCCCGCGACGCCTCGGGGTAGTCCGTGATCGTCACGGGGTTCATGTTGTCGAGGTGCAGCGTCTGCAGCTCCGGCGCTACCTCGCGAATCCCGCTGTACAGTTCGTGGATCGCGTCGGGGTTGGGCGCCTCGCCGTCGCCGCCGAACGCGAGGATGTCGGCCTGCCGGCCGAGCCGGAAGTGTTCGACCCCGTGGTCCGAGAGCCGGTCGACCTCGTCGACGACCGACGCGGGCGTCCGGAACGCGGGGTTGCCGTACAGCGGTTCGGTACAGAACGAGCAGCGGTACGCACAGCCCCGGGAGGTCTCCATCTCCGCGATCAGGTACTCGGGGTGGTTGGGGTGCTGCTCGACGACGAACGCGCCCTTGGCGGCCCACCGATCGAGCTCCTCGTTGTCGCGCATCCGATCGTTGAACCCCTCCAGCCCGGCGTCGACGAGATCGTACGCCGCGGCCTCGATGTCGCCTTTCGCGACGAACTCGTAGTCGAGGTCCTTGCGCTCCATATCCTGTGCGCCGGCGTTCTCTTCGCCGACGCCGAAGCGGACGGGGCCGCCCAGCAGCGTGGTGCCGTTGGCGGTCCACGCCAACTCCTTTACCTCGTCGGGCTCGGCGGGCGTGCCGCCGACGTACTTCCCGGGGACGGTCATCCCGCCGACGTAGATGAACAGGTCGGCGGTCGACACGTCGCCCCACTTCATCCGGTCCTCGCGGAGCTCGTCGATCGTGTGGTAGGTGATCTGCTCGCGGGGGACGCCCGCGTCGACGAGCGCGCCCGCGGTGAACCGGGGGTAGGTGGAGATGTACGGCGGCACCCCGAAGTGGGCCGGCTCGTCGACGTAGCCGTCGACGATGGTGACGGAGAGCGAACCGGGGTCGGTCATACCTCGGCTTGTCGGCCGAGGGGTAAAACGCGTGTGGTGCGGCGTGTGAGCCGCTCTCGTGGGTCAGACGTAGATGTCGCCCTCCCGTTCGTCGTAGTGGTTCTCGTCGTGGGCGAAGTCGCCGTCTACGGCTCGATAGGTCGCGGCTGCGGCGACGACGGCGTCCAACGCGTCGCCGCCGGTATCGTCGACGATGGTCGTACGGTCGTCGTCGTACACGGAGACGTCGACCGACGACGTGAGCCCCTCGAGGTTCTCCCGGCGTGCGGCGCGCTCGGCGTCGCTTGCGCCCTTGTAGTTGCGTCGCTGCAGACCGAGATCGTCCAGTACGCCCGCGGGGTACGTCTCCAGCAGCGTCAGCGGCGGCTCGAACGTGCTCGTCTGCATCGGTGCCACGGTTGCGACAGCCTCGCCGCCGTCGCTCCCACGGACCAACGGTGCGAGAACGTCGCGGATCCCGTAGAACGTGATCGTGCTCCCGATGAAGCCGTACGGGGAACTGGCGCCGACCGGCGTATCGGTTTCACGTTTCAGGAACGCCCGGTCGCCGTCGGTCGCCCTCCGGGTTCGCTCCTTTCCCCACTCCTCGAAAGCGCCGGGATCCGCACAGCCTGCGGGCGGGAAGGCGTCGAGGAACACCGTCCAGTGGCCCGGCGAGTCCTCCATCGCGTCCAGCAGCGTCGACGGCAGGCCGAACGAGAAGTCTAGCCCGACGGCGGCCGATTCCCGCTCGCGGAGCCAGTCGACGAGCGCATCGTGGGTCGCTTCCCGCCCCGAGGCGTCGCTGAGTAGCTCCCGGCCCGAGCCGAGCGTCTCGATCTGGACACCGTCGTCCTTCAGCGGGCCGCCGGCGATCCAGACGTTCCGCTCGGCGTCCTGCGCCCCGCTGAAGTCGACGCCGTACACCCTCTCAGGATCCATACTCATCGCTCACCCGACAGCCGAAAAGGCGTACCGCTCGCGTCAGTCCGCGCTCGCCGCGGTCGTCCCGTCGTCGGCGCCGACCGACGCCAGCGCGCCCTGTGAGTCCAGCGCCTCCTCCAGCAGTTCGGCCACGTCGACGATCTCGAGGTCGTCCTCGAACCCGCCGGTCTTGCGGCCGTCCTCGAACATCGTCGTACACATCGGGCAGGCGACGACGAACTTCTCGATCTCGCTCCCGGCGTCGGTGTCCTCGATCCCCTCGCGCAGGCGCTCCTCGCTGGGTTTGGGCTCGTCGTCGAACTCCATCCAGAGCCCGCCGCCGCCGCCGCCACAGCAGAACGAGTCGTCGTGACTGCGGGGCATCTCGTGGAGCTCACAGCCCGTCGCCTCGATCAGCTGACGGGGCGCCTCGTACTCGCCGTTGTACCGCCCGAGGTGACAGGGATCGTGGTAGGTGACGGTGTAGTCGAGGTCGGCGCCCGTGAGGTCCAGTCGGCCGGCGTCGACCAGATCCGAGACGACCTGCGTCCAGTGGAACACGCCGATCTCGCCGTCGGCGTTCCACTCCTCGTCGTAGTCGAACGGCATCACGGGGTCGTCAGCGAACTCGGCGTAGTCGACTTCGGGGTACTCGTTTTTGATCGTGTTGAACGAGTGAGGGTCCGTGCAGACGATGTGGTCGAACTCCACCTCGTCGAACGTCTCGACGTGGTGCCCCGCCAGCTCCATGTAGAGGAACTCCTCGCCCGCCCGGCGGATGTCGTTGCCGTCGTACTTCTCGTCGTCGAACAGGATCCCGTAGCTCACGTCGGCGGCCTCGAACACCCGGGCCAGCGCGCGGGCGACCTTCTTGTTCCGGTCGTCGAAGCTCGGGTAGTCGCCGACGTACCAGAGGTAGTCGACCTCCTGCTCGCGGGCGTCGGTCACGTCGAACGCCAATTCGTCGGACCAGTCGCCGCGCGTGCGGTTCGGGTCGCCGAACGTGTTGCCCTTCTGCATCACGTCCTGGAACACGTCCTGCATCTCACTGTTGACTTGCCCCGTGTCGACGAGCTGTCGGTTCATCTTCGTGAAGCTGGTGAGGTGCTCGATGTCGACCGGGCAGGCGTCCATACACGCCATACAGGAGAGACAGGACTCCATCGTGCTCGCGTCGATGACGCTCTCGCCGCCGTCGGCGACGATGTCGACCTCCTCGCCGCCGGCGTCGACCTCCTCGCGGTAGCTCTTCAGGTCGAGGATCACGTCCCGCGGGTCCAAATCCCGGCCGGAGGCGTTCGCCGGACAGACCGAGGAGCAGCGGCCGCACTTGGTGCAGGCGTCCTGATCCAGCGTCTCGCTCCAGGTGAAGGAGTCGATGGACTCCGCGCCCGTGTCGGCGTCGAGATCGGCGGGGACGGAGGGCAGCCGCGCGCCCGCTTTGTCGTCGCTGACGACGACGTTCGCGAAGCTGGAGATCATGTGGAACGGCTTCGCGTAGGGGACGAAGGCGACGAAGCCGAACGCGATCAGCGAGTGGGACCACCAGCCCCACCAGTACAGCGCCTCGGCGCCGCCGGCGTCGACGCCCGCACCTTCGATCACCATCGCGACGAAGTAGCCGACGAAGCTGACCGTCTCGAAGTCGGGGAACCCCGTCGCGCGGATGCGCAGCCCTTCGAGCAGGTAGCCGCCGGCGCCCAGCGCGAACAGCGTCCAGACGAACGCGTCGTCCTCGAGACTCGTGTGCTTCCCCCAGAGTCGGCCGTCACGCCGGGCGTAGCGCTTGTAGATCGCCATCCCGACGCCGACGACGAACAGGAGGCCCATCGCGTCCATCACCAGCGAGTACGCGAGGTAGAAGTCGCCCGTGAAGAACGACGTGCCGGTGACGACGCGGTACACGTCGATGTCGAACCCGAGGATCGTCGTCCCGATCAGCAGCGTCAGGAACCCCCAGAGGATGAACGCGTGCATCACCCCGGCGTAGGTGTCCCGATCGAACTGCTTCCGGTTCGAGAGCACGGTGCCGGCGGCGTCGACGACGCGGCCGGGCAGGTCGTCGAGCCGCGGGAACGGGTCCTCCTTCGCCCGCGCGTAGCGCCGGAACCGCTCGTAGACGCCGACGGCGAACACCAGGATCGCCGCCGCCGCGAGGAAGTAAAAGGCCGCCTTCCCCGTCGGCGAAATCGTCCAGAACGTCTCGCGCGTCTGTGCAAGCATACCCTGTATACTGCGCTGCCGTCACCTAAATGGTGCCGACTGCGAGCGGCCGCTCCCGCCGGCTCACCCGAACACGTACGCCACCAGCGCCGCCACCACCACCAGCGCCGGCACGTCGACGCGCCCGAACCGGAGCCGCGGCAGCGTCGCGTTCCAGGAGAAACACCGCGCCGAGAGCGCCGCCGCCAGCCGGTCCGCCCGCGCGAACGCTCGGTTCAGCCCGGCCGCGCCGACGGTCCCCAGCCGCTCGCGGGTCGGGCGCTCGTCGCCCAGCCGCGCCCGCTCGGCGTCTTGGATCGCCGCCACGTCACGCCGCAACAGAGGCAGAAAGCGGAAGACGAGCCCCACGCCCGCAGCCAGCAGCCGCCCCGGCTTCCCGGGGATCGCCCACTGTACCGCAGCGCGGGACTCCCGGGCCGCGGTCGTCCGGACGTAGCCCGCCGCGACGGCGACGATCAGCAGTGTCCGGTAGCTCGCGAGCAGCGGGTCGACCGCCGCCGCCGGCTCGATCCACGGTGGGCCAAGCGTCACCAGCTCGAACAGCACCGCGGCCGCGAGCAGCGGGAGCAGGAAGCGGTAACCCCACAGCACCGAAACGGGGGAGAGCCGCGCGCTCGCGAGCGCGACGCCGGTCACGACGGTCAGCACCGCTAGCCCCCGCGGGTCGGTGTGGGCGAACGCGGCGGCGGCGAACGCGAGCTGGACCGCCAGCTTCGTCCGCGGGTCGAGTCGGTGAGCGAACGAGTCGCCGGGCGCGTAGCGGAGCATCAGTCGGTCGCTGCCTCGGTTTCGGGGACGCGAACGCCGTAGTCGGGGAGCTCCGCGACTGCCCCGTTCGGGGGCGCGTCCACGACGACCCGCCCGTCGACGAGACAGACCACGCGCTCGGCGTCGCCGAGCAGGTCCCGGAGGTCGTGGGTCACGACGATCAGCCCCGTGCCGTCGGCGTGGAGGTCGCGCAGGTGGCCGAGCAGGCGGTCGCGTGCGGGCGAATCGAGCCCCGTGAACGGCTCGTCGAGCACGAGGTGGTCGGGCTCCATCGCGAGCGCGCCCGCGACAGCGAGGCGCTCGCGCTCGCCGCCCGAGAGCGTCTCGATCCGGTCGTCTCCCCGGCCGTCGAGCCCCACCGCGGCGAGTGCTTCTTCGGCCCGGCGGTCGATCTCGTCGTGGTCGAGGCCGAGGTTCTCCGGGCCGAATCGCACGTCGCCGCCGACCGTCGCGGCGACGAACTGGTCGCGGGGCTCCTGAAACGCCATCCCCACCGCTGTTCGGGCGGCGACTGGGTCCTCCGTCGCCCCGGTCCCGTTCACGAGTACGCGGCCCGCGTCGGGTTCGAGCAGCCCGTTCAGGTGGCGGACGAGCGTCGACTTCCCGGAGCCGTTCGCCCCGCAGAGCACGAGGAACTGCCCGTCGGGGATCGTCAGCGAGATGCCGTCGACCGCGCGGGCGTCGTCGTACTCGTGGACCAGTCCGTCGAGTTCGAGCACGTCAGGTCGCCTGGACCTCGTCGGAGCGGACGATCCCGACGGCGGCGGCCATCTTCACCAGCTCGGCGGGGACGAACGCGACGCCCGCGGCGAAGACGGCGGCGACGAAGCTCGTGTCGAGGTAGTACCAGTAGACGGGGATGCCGAACCCGTAGATGACGAGCACGCCGCCAGCCATCGCGGCCACCAGCCGCGGCAGCGAGACCGTCTCGGGATCGACCAGCCCGTCGGCGCCGTGGACGATCGCGCCGATCAGCGCGGCCGCGAACGGGTAGGAGAGCAGGTAGCCGCCGGTCGGCCCGAATATCTCTCCAAGTCCGGCGCTGGCGCCCGAGAAGACGGGCGCGCCCAGCACGCCGGCCAGTACGTACAGGGCCATCGCGAACCCACCCCACGCGGGGCCGAGGTAGATCCCCGCGAGGAACACGCCCAGCACCTGCGCGGTGACGGGGACGCCCGGGCTGAGTGGGTTGGGGAACGAGACGAACGCGAACGCACCCATCAGCGCCGCCAGCAGCGCGGCGCGGACGAGGTTGACGACGACGTCGTCGCCGACGAGGTCGACGGAGTCGGTTGCGGTTGACACGCCCGACGGTTCTCGTAAACCCACCTTAACGCTACGGTTTACGAGCGCGTGGCCCGGGCGCTACCCAACCCTTATTCGCTCGTGGCACGTCCGTTCACCCCTATGGACGAACAAACCGAGGAGCTCCGGGACCTGTTCGTCGAGACCACGGGCGCCGAGGAGGTGACCGAGGATCAGGCGGAGGATCGGGGCGATCTCGCCGACACGGTCGCCGCCGAGGACGCCGAGGCACGGATCTTGGAGCTGGTCGGGCGGATGCGAGAGCGGTACGCGTTCGAGTCTGGGCTCGACGACGACGCGCTGGTCCGGGCCGTGACGCACTTTTTCGCCGGCGAGGGCGATAGCCAGATCGCCGACGCGCTGGGGACCGACGAGGCGACCGTGTTCCGGGCACGGATGGATCTCCACCTCGTCCGCGAAAGCGACCGCGATGCCCCGCTCCCGATGGACGAGCTCCGGGAGCTGATCGTCGCGGACGTGCCCCTCGAGGAGCGCGCCGAGCGGCTGGACGTGGACCGCGAGACGGTCGAGCACTACTCGCAGGTGATCGCGGCCGACCGGCGCTCGACCCGCGCGAACGGCCGTTTCGTCGACGAGTTCGCCGAACTCCTCACCGACGCGGACCTCCGGGACAGCCACGCCGCCGACGCCCGCGAGTCGGGGCTGGAGGAGGCCGCCGAGGACATCGAGACGAACACCCAGCTGTAGCCCGCTTTTCAAGTGGGATGACGGGACCACCGTTCCCGTGTCCCTCGTCGCCGCAAGCGACCTCGGCCGCGCCGCGTACTGCCCGCGCCAGCTCTACTACGCCCGCCGGTCCGACGACCGCGACCCGCCGGCAGAGGTCGAGCGCCGCCGTGAACTGGCCTTCCGCTATCCCGAACTCCGGACGGCGAGCGACGCGACGCTCGCTGACCTCCCGCTGACCGTCGCGCCCGCGGAGTACCGCGAAAACCTCGACGCCCTCGCCGCCGAACCGTTCTGGGACCGCCTCGTCGACCCAGCAGAGCGTGACACGTTCCTGACCGGGAAGGACTGCCGCGGCGTCGCCCACAAACTGCTCGCTGCCGGCGACGGCGACGATCCCACGCCGCCGATGCCCGTCCTCGTCTCCGGGGGCGTCCCGCCGCCCGCGGGCGTCTGGGAGCCACAGTCGGTCCGCGCGGTCGCGCTCGCGAAGGCGCTCGCGTGGCAGCGCGAACGTGCGGTTCCGCGTGCGCTCGTGGAGTACCCCGCCGCGGGCGTCGTCCGGCCGGTCCGGCTCACCACACGCAAGAAGGCCCGCTACCGGGAGCTGGTCCGCACGGTCGAGACGCTCGACGGCCCGCCGCCGCGGCTCGACGACGACGCGAAGTGCGAGTCCTGCGACTATCGGGAGGCGTGTGGGGTGAAAACGCGGTCGCTCCGGTCGCTGCTGGGGCTCTGAGCGCCGAGGGGACGAGCGTTCAGTGCTCGGCCAGCCACTGCTCGACCTCGTCGGCGCCCCGGCCGCGGCGGTGGATCTTGCCGGTCCCGGGGTCGACGACCGTGCTCTCGCCGCCCGGGAGCTCGCCGCCGTCGACGACGGCGCCGACGCCCTCGCGGATCGCGTCGTCGAGGTCGTCGGGGTGGGTCGCGTTGGCCTCGCCGCTGCGGTTCGCGCTGGTGGCGGTGATCGGCGCGAACTCCTCGAGCAGTTCGAGCGCGAGCTCGTGGTCCGGGATACGGATCCCGACGCGGTCACGACCGGCGGTCAGCGCGTCCGGCACGTGGCCCTGTCGTTCGAGCACGACCGTGACGGGGCCCGGGAGGAACTCGCGCATGAACGCCTCCTCGCGCTCGGTCGCGGTGACGTGTTCGAGCGCTTCGTCCACGTCGGGCACCGCCATCGAGAGCGGGTCGTCCCGGGAGCGGCCCTTGAGCTCGTAGACGCGCTCGACGGCGTCGGCGGCGATCGCGTCGGCGCCCAGCCCGTAGACGGTGTCGGTCGGGTAGACCGCCAGCTCGCCCATCGCGAGCATGCTGGTGGCCTGAACGAGGTCGTCGCGCATACCCGTCCTGGGGCATCGGCGGGAAAAAAGCGAGCGATACCGCCTACAGCGAGTCGATCGCGGCCTCGACCGCGTCGTAGTCGGGGAAGTCGGGCCACTGCTCGGCGACCCACGCGTACTCGATCGTTCGGTCGCCGTCGATCAGGAACACGGCGGGTCGGTGCTCGGTGATCCCGGTCATGCCGTCGAGGTCGTGTTCGATGCCGTACGTCTCGGCGACGCCGGCGTCGGGGTCGGAGAACAGCCGGGCGCCGTCGCCGCGCTCGGCGAGCAGCTCCTTGTGCTCGTACGGCGAGGAGATCGAGAGCCCGACCACGTCGACCTCGTCGGTCCACTCGCGGTCGTCGATCTCGTTCCAAACGTAGGTGGCCGGGAACGCGCCGTCCATCGAGTGGGCGACCAGCAGCACGGGGCCGTCGTCCACGAGCGAGGAAAGCGAGCGGTCCTCCCAGAACTCCTCGTTCACCAGCGGGCGGGTGAAGTCGGGTGCCTGCTCGCCGACTTCGGGGTGGTCGGCGGCGGGCAGGTCGACGACCTCGAAGTCGAGTCCCATCGCCATCAGGCCTCACCCCCGTAGGTCTTCTCGAGGTACTCGACGATGTTGCCCGACTCGGACATGGTGAGCCCGGTGTTCTCGTCGACGATGGCGGGCACCGAGCGCTTGCCGCTGATGCGCTTGACCACGTTCCGGTCGGAGTGCATCGGCTCGACGAACCGGGACTGGTAGTCGAGGCCGTACTCGTCGAGCTTCCGGACGACCCGTTCACAGAACGGGCAGGCCTGGAGTCGGTAGAGCGTGATCGGTGGAACCTCGGTCATACCCGCCGATACGGAGGCCCAGCGCCTAAAGTCGTCGGCGACGGCACGGGTCGTACGCGCCGGCGCCGGCCGAGAACCGGCGGCTCTCGGCCGGGAGGGGAACGCTTAATCCCGATGCCCAGTAATCACGATGGGAAATGGGCTTGCTTCCCACGGTCACCCTCGCCCTTAGCAGGGGCGTTCTGCAGCTACCGGCGCTCGGACAGGAGGCCAAAACGGCGTTCGGCGTCGCCATGCTGGTCGTCCTCATCGGGTTCTCCGCATTCTTCTCCTCCTCGGAGATCGCGATGTTCGGCCTCGAGAGCCACCGCGTCGAGTCGCTCGTCGAGGACGGCGTCCCCGGCGCGAACCTGGTCCAGGACCTCCTCTCGGACCCCCACCGGCTGCTGGTGACGATCCTCGTCGGTAACAACATCGCCAACGTCGCGATGTCCTCGATCGCGACGTGGCTGTTCGGTTTCTACCTCTCGGAGGGACAGGCCGTGCTGGCAGCGACGTTCGGCATCACGACGGTCGTACTGCTGTTCGGCGAGAGCGCGCCGAAGTCCTACGCCGTCGAGAACACCGAGTCGTGGTCGCTGCGCATCGCCCGCCCGCTGAAGTGGGCCGAGCGCCTGCTGCTCCCGCTGATCGTCGTCTTCGACTACCTCACGCAGGTGATCAACCGCGTCACCGGCGGCGGCTCGGCGATCGAGGACTCCTACGTCACCCGTGACGAGATCCAGAATATGATCCAGACCGGGGAGCGCGAGGGGGTCATCGACGAGGAGGAACGGGAGATGCTCCAGCGCATCTTCCGGTTCAATCAGACGATCGCCAAGGAGGTGATGACCCCGCGGCTGGACATGACCGCGGTGCCGAAAGACGCCACCGTCGAGGAGGCGATCGAGGAGTGCATCCAGTCCGACCACGAGCGCATCCCCGTCTACGAGGGGAACCTCGACAACATCATCGGCGTCGTGAACATCCGCGATCTGGTGCGGGCGGCCCACTACGGCGAGGGCGAACCCGAACTCGAGGACCTCGTCCAGCCGACGCTACACGTCCCCGAGTCGAAGAACGTCGACGAGCTACTGGAGGAGATGCAGGACAACCGCCTCCGGATGGTGATCGTCATCGACGAGTTCGGCACCACCGAAGGGCTGCTCACCATGGAGGACATGGTCGAGGAGATCGTCGGCGACATCCTCGAGGGCGACGAGGAGCAGGCCATCGAGTTCGTCGACGACGACACCGCGCTGATCCGCGGCGAGGTCAACATCGACGAGGTGAACGAAGTACTTGGCGTCGATCTCCCCGAGGGCGAGGAGTTCGAGACCCTCGCCGGCTTCATCTTCAACCGCGCGGGCCGGCTGGTCGAAGAGGGCGAGACGATCGAGTACGACGGCATCCGCATCCGTGTCGAGGAGGTCGACACCACGCGGATCAAGCAGGCGCGGGTGACGGTGACCGAAGAGTACTACACCGACGACGCCGGCGAGTCCGAGGAGGAGGAGCAGTCGCCCGACCCGGACACCGCCGACGCGGAGTAGCCGCCCCGCTCTCTCCTCACGACTCCCGCTCGCGTCGTCGCACCTCGACCGGACTCGTCGGCGCGAGCGTCATCGACGCCGCGAGATCCAGTTCTTCGGTGACCGGTTCGACCCGGAACGCCTGCAGTAGCCGTGCGAGCACTAGCCGCGCTTCGAGCAGCGCGAACCGCCGGCCGATACAGATTCGCTGGCCGGCGCCGAACGGGAAGTAGGCGTACTGCGCGTGGTCGGCCGTCTCCCACCGACCTGGTCGGAACGACTCTGGGTCGTCGTAGAGTTCGGACCGGCGGTGGGTCGCCCACTGCGAGCAGAGCACCAGACTCCCCGCTGGGACGTGGTAGCCCCCGACGGTATCGTCGGCGACCGCTTCCCGCATCACGAGGTGGACCGGCGGGTAGAGTCGCATCGCCTCCCGAATCGCGCGGTCGGTCCGGGGAAGCGAGTCGGCCATCTCGGGCCGGCCGTCGATGTCGGCCACTTCCGCCGCGACGGCCGCCTGCTCGTTGGGGTGAGTCGCGAGACAGTGGAGCGTGTAGGTCAGCGCGAGCGCAGTCGTCTCCTGACCCGCGAGCAGGAACGTCACGAGGTGGTCCCGGACCTCGGTGTCGTCCATCCCGGCGGCGAGCAGGACCGAGAGCAGGTCCGAGCCGCCGTCCGTCTCCCCGTCCATCCCCACTTCTGCCCGTCGCTCGGCGAGGAGACACTCTACGAACGTGTCGAGTCGGTCGACCGCGCGGCGGTACCGCAGATTACGCGGCAGCGGCACCCAGTCGGGCACGTGGAACGGCAGGCTCCCCCGCGGGCTGAACCGATCGGTCACCGCACGGGCGGCGTCTCGGACCTCGGTGGCGTCCCGGAGGTCGGTATCGAACAGCGCCTCCCCGAGCACCGTCAGGGTGATCTCACTCGTCGCTTCGAGCAGGTCGGCCGTCTCGCCGGCTTCCCACTCGGCGATCCGGTCGTCGGCGCAGTCGACGATCGTCGACGCGTGGTCGGCGATGCGCCCCGGGTCGAACGCGGGCTGGATCGCCCGCCGGGCCGACTCCCACGACTCGCCCTCGCTGATGAGCAGACCGTCGCCGAGCAGGCCGCCCAGTTCCCGGCGCTGGAACTCGCCTTTCCGGTAGTTGTCGGCGTTGCCCGCCAGTACCCGACCGATCGCGTCCGGGTCGGCGAGCAACAGCCCCTCCCGACGCGGGAGGCTGAGTGAGACGATCGGCCCGTGGTCGGCGACGGCCCGCTCGACGAACCCCAACGGGTCGCGGGCGTACGGCAACGCGTGGCCGACGAGCGGCGGTGCGTCGGGTGCTGGCGCTGCTGTGGCATCGACAGATGTCGTCGCGTCCGGTGACTCGCCCATATTCGTGGTTCCGGGACGGTTCTCCCAGGCTCTTCCCCACCTATGGACGGTCGTTTATCACGGAGGGCACGAATCGGGGCCGTATGAAGCAGGCGCGACTCCGCATCACGCCGCCGGCAGGGGAGACGATCCCGGTCCACCGAGCGATCCAGTCCGCCGGGCGGATCGGCGACGCCGTGTTGCTCTCCGGTGGTGCCGACCTCGCGGACCCGACGGAACTGTTCTCGATCGAGGGGCCGGCCGCGGTGGTCCGCTCGGCGCTCGAAGCCGAGTCCGGGGTTCGCTCGGTCGATGTGCTCTCGACAGCCGAGGGCGAGACGTACGTCTACGTCCGGGAGCAGGGCGACGAGCGGGCGATCGCCGACGTGCTTACGACCGGGACGCTGGTCGTGACCCTGCCGATCCGTTTCCGTGCCGACGGGGCCGTCGACCTCACGGTTCTCGGTGCCGGAGCGAACCTACGGGAGGCGCTGTCGGTGGTTCGGGAGGTCGCCGACGTGACGGTGCTTTCGGTGCGGGAGAGCTGGTCCGCCTCTCCCGACTCGCTGACTGACCGCCAGCGCGAGGTGCTGGCGGCGGCGTACGAGGCCGGCTACTACGACTACCCACGACGGGCGACGCAGGCCGAGGTGGCGTCGACGCTCGGGGTCTCGGGAAGCACCGTCGCCGAACACCTGCGGCACGCGGAGGCGGCGCTTGTGGCGTCGGCGTTGGGGAGAACCGAAGCGGAATCGTAGTCGGTATCCGTCGACGGGTGAGGGAGTCGGCGGCGACCACTACGAGGCGAAATCGGCCTCCGAGAGCGACTGCCTGATAATCGCGACGTCGTACTCCAGATCGGCAGCGACTCGGCCGCCGACGCTCCCCATCCCGACGACGATCCGGCCCGCGTTCTCACTCCCGATGAACACCGCCGACGCGTCGAGATCCTTCGCGAACCGACGGAGTTGACTGGAGATCGCCCCGGTCGAGGAGTACCGTGGGACGGAGAGGTGTCTGAACTCGGACTCGGGAACGGCCTCTGCGACTTGACCCCGCAGACGAGCGACGATGGTCTCCATGTCGAAGGGCTCGTCGGCCGAGAGCCACCTCCGGTCTCTGGCGTACTTCACGTTCCCTCGCGGTATCGCGGTGAGGGCCACGACGGGGTCAGCGTACAGCTTCGAGGCGTTCTCGGCGTGGAGGAGCGCAGTCGTCGCGAGATCAGTGCCGTCGAACGGGACCACGATCACCATCCCGGGGAGCATCGACACCCGAGTATATGGATTCGTCAACGTTTCACCGAACAAACGAGATTCAGCGTGACCGAGCGAGAGTAACTCGACGCGTCGGACCTCCCGGGATCGACGCCGTGGCCAAGGTCCGTGCTATCGGCCGTCGGTACACGGGGACAGTGACACGCGGGAAAACGGGAATCCCTCCGCCGTCGCCCGTAGGGACTCAGACGCTGGCGATCTCGCGGGAACGCGAGAAGACTCGCTCCGCTCGTCTCTCTGGTTCCCGCTCGCCGGAGCGCCTCTCAGGGCGAGAGGCGCTGCCGGTCGCGCGGGAAGAGAACCGCTTCACGGATGTTCTCCAGCCCGAGCATCGTCATCACGAGTCGCTCGCCGCCCATCCCCCAGCCGGCGTGGGGCGGCATGCCGTACTTGAACATCTTCGTGTAGTACTCGAACTGCTCGGGGTCGAGCCCCTGCTGCTCGAACCCTTCGACCAGCTTCTCGTGGCGGTGCTCGCGCTGTCCACCCGAGACGAGCTCCATCCGGGGGTGCATCATGTCGAACCCCGTCGAGAGCGAGTCGTCGTCGTCCTGGTCCTTGATGTAGAACGGCTTGATCTCGCTGGGCCAGCCGGTGATGAAGTAGAACGTCCCCACGTCCTCGCCAAGCGCGCGTTCGGCCTCCGTCGAGAGGTCGTCGCCGAACACGAGCTGCTCGTCGAGCTCGCCGGTGGCGTTGATCCGCTCGATCGCCTCCTCGTAGCTCAGGCGCGGGAAGTCGCCCTCGGGCACGTCGAAGTCGTCGTACCCGAGGAGGTCGAGCTGCTCCGCGCAGTTCTCGGCGACGGCCTCGTAGACGGAGACGACGATCTCCTCGGCGGCGTCCATCGCCTCGTGGTGGTCCGCGAAGGCGGACTCGAAGTCGATCGAGGTCGCCTCGTTGAGGTGTCGCGGCGTGTTGTGCTCCTCGGCGCGGAAGATCGGGCCGATCTCGAACACCGTCTCGAGGCCGGAGCCGGCCATCAGCTGCTTGAACAGCTGGGGGCTCTGGTTCATGAAGGCCTCCTCGCCGAAGTAGGTGATCGGGAACAGCTCCGTGCCGCCCTCCGTGCCGGTGGCGACGATCTTCGGCGTGTTGATCTCGGTGGCGTTCAGGTCACGGAACGTCTCGCGGGCGGCGCGCATGACCTCCGCGCGGATCTCGAAGATCGCCTTGACCTCCGGCTTCCGGAGGTCGAGCGTGCGGTTGTCGAGTCGGGTCGGGAGCTCGGCGTCGACCTTCCCGGAGGGGTCGAGCGGGAGCTCGGGGTCGGCCTCGGCGACGACCTCGATCGACTCGGGCACGAGCTCGAAGCCGGTCGGCGCGCGGGGCTCCTCCTTCACGTCGCCGACGACTTCGAGCACCGACTCGCGGTGGACGTTCAGGCCGGTCTCGACCAGCTCGTCGTCCATCTCGTCTTTCTCCAGCTTGATCTGGAGCTTGCCGCTCTTGTCCCGGAGGATGAGGAAGGCGATGCCGCCGAGGTCGCGGATCTCGTGGACCCAGCCGGCCACCGTGGCCGACTCGCCGGCGTCCACGTCCGCCGCGTAGGTTCGGTCCTGCATGGGCGAGCGTTCGCTCGGGGCGTCTTTAAACACCGCGTTTCGGGGGCGGAGCCGGCTCAGCGTCCTCGCCCGGCGCTGACGAAAGAGGTATAGCGGCGGCGTGTCGTTCCACCGCCATGTCCCTCCACCGGCGCGGTGTGTTGGCGCTTGCGGCCTCGCTCGTGACTGGCGGCTGTCTCGGCTTCGCCGGTGGCGGCTGTGAGTCGGGAACCAACGTCGACACCCAGCAGTTCGATCCGATCGCCGAGCTCGACGGCTGGCTGGTCGAACGGCAGCAGGCCGCCGCGGCCGACGCCGTCGAGAACGGCGGCACACGACTGACCACCTACGAGCCGTCGCCGTTCCGCGAGCCGACGATCGTCCGCCACGACGGCGCGTTCTACCGGGCCCGCAGCGAGCAGGTCGACACGACCGACATTCCGGCGTTCGAACTCTCCGCGAAGTGGCGCTCGGGGCATACCCCCATCGACGCCGAGCTCGTCCCGTTCGAGGCGCTGCCCGCGAACGACCGCCGGGCGTTCCGGATGGCGGTCTCCGATCGGCCGGAGGCCGGTCTCCCCGTGAAGAAGTTCACCGTCCGGAACCACTCGGTGCCGTACCCCGACGGCGGCGACGGCTCGGTGCTGATCGGGAACACGACGTGGGTCGAGTGGGCGGACCGGCCGGTCCGCGTCGAGGTTCTGGGTGAGCGGACTCGCACGATCCGGCGGAAGACCTACGAGGTCACGACCGAGCGTGTCGCCGAGGACGAGGCGGCGTTCCGATCACACCTCGGCGAAGAGTACCTCGTCGATCTGCGCGACATTCCAGAGGCCCAGTTGGAGATCCTCCGGGACGCACGCGGCGACGACATCTACGAGGAGTGCAACCCGCAGTCGGACGCGCTGGCGGCGCTGCGCGATCGGTTGGAGGACGCACCCGCCCTCCCGGCACCGTACCCCGAAGAGCTGTACGTCGCGTTCGACGACGAGCGCTTCCGGCTCTCAGTGGAGGCGTGGACCGATCAGGGGTCCTTCGCGCCGTCGACGGTCTCGGCCACCGCGTCGACGCCCTCGTCGTGAAGCAGGTCGCCGACGACGACCGTGTCGGCGTGTTCGCCCATCTCGCGGGCGCTCTCGTAGTCGTGGATCCCGCCGCCGTAGAACAGCGTCGCGTCGTCGAGTTCCTCGGCCGCCGCGGCGACGGTTTCGGGGTCGCCGTACGTGCCGGAGTACTCGAGGTAGACGATATCCTGGCCGAACATGCGCTCGGCGACGCCGGCGTAGGCGGCCACGTCCGCGGCGGTCAGGTCGCAGTCGGCGTCGGTGTACTCGGCGACTGCGGCGTCGGGGTTGAGCACCACGTACGCCTCGGTGTGGGTGTTGGGCCAGTCGAGCTCATCGTCCATCCGGGCCCACTCCTTGTGGGCGCCGGTGATCCAGAACGGGTCGCCCGCGTTCAGGACGGTGGGGACGAGGTAGCCGTCGAGCGCGTCGTGCTCGATCACGACGCCGGGGTTGGAGGGTTCCTGGTAGATCGGCACGTCGTGGGCCGCGCAGGCGTCGACGACCCGCTGCATCTTCTCGCTGGTCACGTCCATGGTGCCGCCGATCTCGAGCGCGTCGGTGCCCGTCGCGGCGACGTCGTCGAACGTCTCGCCTGCTGCCAGTTCCTTGTCGGGGTCCACCTTCAGGACGTGGTCCCACGCTGCCCACGGGCCGGTCATGGAGTCCGATGTTCGGTCTGTGGCTAAAAAGTGCGCGGACCGTGGTTCGAGCCGTGGACAGTTCAGAACCGTCGTCCCATCGACTCGGCTCGATTCATCACCTCGTCCCGACTCTCGACCTCACCCACCGGTACTCTCCCCGGCTGCCGCTCGAACTCACACGCCGTGCACTCGTAGTAGACTTTCCAGCCGGTTCCCTCCGATTTCGTCCCGAACCACAGCGCCGAACCACAGGCAGGACACGCCGCCGTGTCGTGTTTCACCATCTGCATCGGTCGTGGGTCCTGCTCCCGCCTTCCTACCTGAGTTCCGGGGTGGGAACAGCGCGTGGGTTTTTGTGTCCTCCAGCGAGAGGCGTGAGTAATGGGTTACGACGGGCCGGAGATCTACCGAGCACCGTTCGGTAGCGACGAGGCACGAGCGAACTTCGACCGAACCGTGCTCTCGGGTGTCGACGCCGACGATATCGACGCGTCGACGGAACGCGAACTGGGCGGCACCGTTCGGCTGTGGGGGACGAAAGAGTCGGTCGAAGGCTCGTGGCGCCACGTCGAGGCGGGCGACTTCCTCATCTTCTACCGCGACGGCGAGTACGAATACGCTGCCGAGGTGCTCGAGACCGAGCGGAACGAGGAACTCGGAAGGGAGATATGGCCGAATCACGAGGACGGGAGCCCGTGGGTCTGTATTCTCTACCTGAAGGAGCCAGTCGAACTGGGCGTCGCGTCGGCGGAGGTCCACGACTTGGCCGGCTACGAGATCGAGCACACGATGGGGTTCAGCCCGCTCAACGAGATGGGGATCGGCGGCATCCGTGGCCGTTGGGGGTCGGTCGAGGAGTTCGTCTACGGATCGAGCGGTGGCGGTGACGAACCCGAAATCGACGTGCGAGCGACCCCGACCGTCGACGTGCCGGAATCGACGCTGGACGGCCTTTACTTCCCGGGCGAGCAGCCCGCCGAGATCGTCGACCAAGTGAACGCAGCACTCAACGCCGGCAAGCACATCGTGTTCACTGGCCCGCCGGGAACCGGGAAAACCGAGATTGCCCGCCGCGTCTCCCGACACCTCGCTGGCGCTCACGACGACGTGTACTCCGGACACCAGATGACGACCGCGACGGCGGACTGGTCGACGTTCGAGACTGTCGGCGGCTACATGCCCGAAGAGGGGGGCGAGGGCGACCTCTCGTTCGTGGCCGGGCAGGTGCTCAGGCGGTTCAAGCGCGACGGGGTCCAACGGAACGAACCGCTGGTGATCGACGAGATCAACCGCGCCGACATCGACAAGTCGTTCGGGCAACTGTTCACGCTGCTTTCGGGGCAGGGGGTCCAACTCCCGTTCACTCGTGACGGCGAGGAGATCGAGATCCTCCCGGGCGACGAGTTCGACGGAGAACTGAGCCCCAACGAGTACGTCATGCCCGAGTCGTGGCGGCTGTTCGCGACGATGAACAGCTACGACAAGACCGCCCTCTACGAGATGTCCTACGCGTTCATGCGTCGGTTCGCGTTCATTCACGTCGACGCGCCCGAGATTCCGGAGGACGATCCGGGGGGACTCGTCGCCGAGTACGCGTCCGTTTGGGGCATCGACGCCGACGAGGACCTGCTGGCCGACGTGGGTGAGGTGTGGCGGATCGCGAACACCACGATCGAGGAGCGGAAACTGGGGCCGGCCATCGTCAAGGACATGCTCTCCCACGTCACTCACTCGGGCCTTCCCCGGAACGGGGCCCTCACCCGGGCGGTCGCGGACTACGTCTTCCCGCAGTTGGAGGGCGTTGCCCGCCGGGAAGCGATCGTCTCGGAGCTCGCCGACCTCAACTGTCTCGATGGGGACCGACTCGTCGCACTCGCGAGAGACATTCTGCAGGTCAGGCTCGCCGACGCCCGATGAGGCGCGACGAACTGATCGAGGGGCTCTCGCAGGACGTGCTCGCGTACGTGATGCACGGCTCGTTCCCGGAGCAGCAGGTAGTCGAGGAACTCCGTCCCGACGCGCTGGACAGTCGCTTCGACGACTACGAGAGTCTGGTCCGACTGCATTTCGTCCTCCGCCCCGACGTCGTCGACTTCGTCGAACGGCTCCCTCGCCGCCTGCGGAGTATCCGGACCGAGACCGAGAGCGTCTCGAACACGTCGCGTGGACGGGTCGACGGCCGGATCGACTGGAACCGGACCGTCCGGGAGCGCTACTCGCGCAACCCCAAGGACCGGTCGCTGTTCGTCTGTGACAACCGCGCCGAGAACTACGACACCGACGAGAACGTCGTCCTGAAGCGGCTGCTCGCGCTGATCTACGAGACGCTCGACGACTGTGCACACCTGTTCGACCGGGAGTACGACTGGGTGACCGACCGCTGGCGGGAGAGCCTCGATCTCGTCGACGTGCTGCGGAACGTGTTCGAGCGGAACGTCCACGTCTCCCGAATTCGCGACCCCACCGAGTACGAGCCGACCGACCGAATGCTCCAGCGTGCCGAGAGCGCCCGGAGCGACCTCTATCGGGAGTCGGCCCGATTGCTCCGACAGTACCGCGAGAGTCTTGCGGCCGAGGAGGACGCCGTCGCCGAACTGCTCCGGGAGACGACCATCACGCCCGACGACGAGGAGACGCTGCTGGAACTGTACGTGCTGTTCCGGTACGTCTCGGCCGTCGAGTCGCTGGACGAGTCAGCGTTCACCATCCGGACCATCGAGTCGGGCTCGCAGGAGATCGCTCGGCTGGAACACGACAGCCGGGAGCTCCTGCTCTATCATGACAGTTCTGCCCGCGACCGCGGGCTCTCGTTCGTCCCCGAGGAGTTCGAACGCTCCCGCGAGGACCTCTCCCGGGCTGGGCTCGTCCAGCGCGAGACGCAGTCCGTCGCGGAGGCGTACTTCGAGGATCGGGAACTCCGGCAGTCGACGGGTCGCCCGGACGTGATCGTACTGGAGATTCGGGAGGAGGACCGCCGTGAGTATCTCGTGACCGAAGTGAAGAACTCGACCAACTACGACACCGTCCGCTCGGGAATCAAGGAGACGCTGGAGTACCTCGCGTTCCTCCGGCAGGACCGAGATCTGGTGTACGACGACGACCAGCCGTTCGGTTCGGGCTGGAACGGCGTGCTCGTGATTCAGGATCTCGAAGGCGAGGAAACGGCTGATCTCGACGATCAGGAGTCGATCCGGATCCTGCAGGCGTCGGAAGTCGAGGAACGACTCATGCGGGTGTTGGCGGAAGTGCTCTGAACTGCGCGCGCTCACCCTCCCGCGTCGACGACGTGGCCGGCGGCCTGGCGCAGTACTGCGAGACGAAGCAGCGCGCCGACGAACTGGACGCGAAGATCCAGCGCACCGACGACCTGATTTCCGAGAGTATCTACTAGCGCGAGCGAAGCGAGCGCCCCTTTTGTCGCCAGAAATCGAAAATTTCTGGCTGCTAACCGGAACGCGAAGCGTTCCGGTGATGGTCCAGCTTTTGCGAGGAGTGGTCGCGAGCGGAGCGAGCGACCCGACGAGTAAAAGGTGGGACTGAGATCGTGTACGAACTGTACGGGCTGACCGACGAGGAGATCGAGATCGTCGAGGAGAGTGTCCAGTAGCGTCGCGGTGCGGTCGAGCCGCTAGCCAGTCGTGGACACCGATGCCGTTCGCGAACGAGCGAAGCGGGTGAGCCCAGTTTTGCTCCAGCTTTTGCGAGGAGCGGTGGCGAGCGGAGCGAGCCACCCGACGAGTAAAAGGTGGGAGTCAGAAGGTGGGTGTGCAGAACCCTTATTCCGGGTGACGACGTTATTTCGCGTATGGCCACCGAAGGGCGCTCTCCGGACCCCGACGACGACGAGGAGCTACTTCCGGACGAGGCGGCCGTGATCGCCGAGCGAGTCGGTTCGCTCGACGAAATCGACGACGATGAACTCCTCACGACCGACGAGGTCGCCGAGAAGTTCGGTATCGACCTCGACGACGAATAGCGTGCCACACGCGCCGTCGTCCCTTCGGATTCTCCCTATCGTCCTCGAAGACGATCTCAGTTCGATTCAGTAGCACAACCCTGATCATGCAGCGCGGATACTGCGGAAGATCGACGACTGGAAGGACAAGATCCAGTGGGGTCGCGTCCCGCAGGAGCACCTGACCTATCTGACCGGCTCGGACGCGTACAACTTCTATCGCGAACGAGTCGGAAACAGTGGCTACCGCGTGATATACGAGATCAGCGACGATGTGATGACCGTCGTCGCAGTGCTCCCCAAGGGCGACGATACGTACGATCTCACTGAGCTTCGGGGACGACTTGGGTAACCGCTAACCGCCACACCCGAGAGTTAAGCACGAAACCGCCCAACTCGCCGGTATGACCGAGATCGTTCGGGACGACAATCACAGCGACGGATCGCCGACCGTCGGCGGTACCGGGATCCGCGTCGAGAACGTCGCCGACGCCTACGAGTACAGCGGCTACTCCCCGGACGAGATCGTGGACCACTACCCGACACTGACGCTGCAGGACGTACACGCTGCCCTCGCGTACTTCTACGGAAACTCGGAGGAGTTCGACCAACTACCGAAGGCTCGGAACAACGACGAGGAAGCGACATGAGTGAGGACACGCCATCTAACGCTCTCGACCTACAGAAAGGGACGCAGCCCTACCGAATCCTCCAGTTCCTCGCGCGCAACGACGACCAGGCGTTCACCCAGACCGAGATCCACGAGGCCACCGAGATCAAGCGCGGCAGCGTGGGCGCCGTGCTCTCACGGCTGGAGGACCGCGGGTTGGTCCGCCACCGCGGGCGCTACTGGGCGATCGCCGAGGACGACCGGCTCGCTTCCTTCGCGGCGCAGGCCGGCGCGAGTTCGGCCTCGACGACCGACGACTACTACGGCGACGAGTGACGCCGGACCGAGGCGCGGTCGTCAAAGGTCCCGACCTGTTCGCGGACCACAACTACCGACCGTACGTCCGACTCAGTGACGACAGCCACCCGTTCGGCGACGAGGAAGCACTCTACGCTGCGGTCACGACAATTGAACGACCGGATGCGATCCAACTCTCCGACGAGGCGTTCGTCGCCGGTGGACTCCCGCGGGAGAGCTACGCGAACCCGTGGACGGTCGTCTCGATCCGACACGCGGATATCGAAGAACGGGAGGGCCTACTCGACGAGGAAACGACGGACGAGATCGCGACCGCCACGGCCGACTACATCGGTGCGATCTGACGCTCAGTCGGCTTTGGCCTGCCAGTCCCGCACCGACCCCGCACTAACCCCGTCCACGCTCGACGCCAGTTCGTCCGGGTCCGCGTCCTTCAGCCCTTCCACGTCCTCGACGCCCGCTTCCGCAAGCTTCTCGGCGGTCTTCTCGCCGATCCCCTCGACGGTCTCCAGTTCGGAGTCGGCCTCGCGGGCCTGGAACTCCCGGTAGTTACAGATCGGGCAGCCGAGCTCCCACGGCTCGTCGTCGTCGCCGTGGACCACGAGGTGCGGGAGGTGGTGCTCCTCGCAGGTCTCCTCGGTCACCTCGATCTCGCCGCGGCGGGGCAGCGGCAGCGAGTAGTCGCAGTCCGGATACCGCGTACAGCCGACGAGCCGCGAGCCCGAGCGCAGTTGCTTGATCGCCAGCTCCCCGCCGTGTTCCTCCCCACATTCGGGACAGGCGCCGATGATGCGGTCGGCCTCGGCGTCGGCCTCCTCGGCCTTGCAGAGCGGGCAGCCGTGGACGAACGTCTTCCGCCCGGCGAGCATCTTCACGCGGTTGAGTCCGTGCTCCTCGCACTTCTCGTCGAGGATCAGCGGCTTCCCCGTCGAGGGCAGCGGGAGCGTGTACTCGCAGTCGGGGTAGCCGTCACAGCCGACGAAGTAGCTGCCGTAGCGCGATTTCCGGACGAGCAGGTCCTCGCCACACTCCGGACACGGGCCGAGGATCTTGTCGGCCTTCATCGACTTCCGCAGGTGGTCGCCGACCTCCTCGCGGGACTCCCGCAGCTCCTCGAACACCGTCTCCAGCATCTCGCGGGACTCCGCGGTCACCTCGTCGAACTCCTTCTCGCCGGCGGCGATGGCGCGCATGTCCGCCTCCAGCTGGGCGGTCATCTCCTCGCTGACGATGTGGTCGGCGAACTCCTCGGCGGCCTCGACGACCGCGTGGGCCAGCTGCGTCGGCCGGGGCGGGTCGCCCTCGACGTAGTTGCGGTCGTACAGCTTCTCGATGGTGTTGTGGCGGGTGGAGTTGTGGACGACTACTCCACCCCCAACGGCGAAATTCGGGGCGTCTTCGTCGACTGTGAGGTCGTAAACAGGGCCGTCGTACTCCCGTTCCGTCACCTCTAGAACGGTCTGCCCGCTCGTTTTTCCGAGAACTGCACCGTATATCGACCCCTCGAACGCGCTCGCAACATACCGAATCGTTCTGTTTCCGTCGTGGCTCCGGTTGCTTCCACTGATTTGTTTCTCGAGGTAGTTCTCTCTGCGAAGTGCGCTGACGATACTCCCGACCCGACCTTCGGAAAGGCCGAGTTCGGCAGCCAGTTCGCTGGTCGACCTCGGCTGCTCAACGGTCAGTTCGAGTATTCGTGCTTTGTGCCGCGTTACGTCATAACTCCGGAGTGCATCGAGCGCTCTATGGTACTTTTCGTCGATAGCCACCGGTATCTGGTCGAAGAAGCGCTCTAAGTTCTCTCGACCTCGGATGTGGAGCTTGTGCTGGGATTCCGCAAGTTTCGTCTCGATACCCCGGTCCTCGAGCATTTCTCCGACTTCGGCGAGCAGTTCATGGTTCGTGTTCGAGATGAACGCCTTTCGTTCCCGAGAAACGTGACCCTCGTCGTCCATCAGTGCACCAATGAACGATGGGACGTACTCGTCAGGAACGGCGGGACAACCAGAGTCTTCGACGGTTTCGAGCAAGTGATGAAGGATCCGGCTGACACTGGAGGGAACGTTCGCTTGATACTTCATCTGGTGATGAGACTCACGCCCCGGTCGATCGCTCACTGACGGATGTACACCGAATATCGCCTCGATGTCCGAAGCGAACCGCTCGATGAGTTGCTTATCGGTGTTGTGGTATCTCACGTCGACGACATTTTCGGATTCGTCGACGTGGATCGAACCGTCTCCGAGGAGATTTGCGAGCACCCGAGCGAGATTGGGGGACCAGCGAATAGGGAAGGGATTCTCGAAGGTCACTCCCTCATTTAGTCCGTGTAGTTCGTCGGGACGAATCCCGGTTCGGCCCAGAACCCACACTGGAACGTCCCGGTAGCTGTTCTCCCATGCACTGATCTCCGCCCTGTCGATGTCGAGTTGGTCCGCAAGTTCTCGCTGGGTCTGCCCCGTTTTCGCTCGCGTTTCCGCGAGAGCGTTGTTGGAGTCCGTCCCGTAGAGCTTCGTCCACCGGTCGGACTCCGTCGCGAACGTTTCCCACGTCAGTACCGGATCAAGGTTGTCAGATTCGGTCTGGTCGGTCGTGGGGCGGATGCTCAGTAGTTCGTCACCGGGTTCTACCTCCCCAGCTTGAACGATCTGCGTCCCTTCGTTCCGTACGTACAGCGGGTGGTCCGACGTGACCGAGAACGAGCTGTTCGCCGTACGGAGGCGTACCACCTCTTCGTCCGGACCGAGTTCACGCTTGCTGACAAGCGTTCCCTCGGCTTCGATGGCTCGGTCTGTCGCCTCCTCGACAGAGATGGTTTTCGGTGCACCACTGGTCGTTGCGATTTCCGTATCACCGTCGGCGAGGACGACCTGTTCGTCCTCGAAAACCGCACTGATCTTCCGGCGCTCGATGTCGTTTCCGCTCCGAACGAGCACCTCTGTATCCTCAGTCAGACATTTCGTCCCCACCCCCATCTCCTCCATCGTCTCGATCAGCCGCGACTGGCCGTAGCGCCGCGGCGGCTGGGTCTCCTTCGCGTCGAGGCGCACGTCGCTGACCGCCAGCGCCTCGCCGCGCTCCACGTCCGGCACCACGGTCTCGTCGGCCGAGGAGTACGGGTAGACGGAGTGGTACCCCTCCTCCAGCAGGCGCTTCCCGTTGGCCTTCAGCGAGAGGCCGCGCTCGCCGCCGGCGGGCAGCGAGACTTCGCCTTCGACCCCCGCGACCACGCGCAGGTGCTCCCACGTCGCCGCGGGCGCACAGGTCGCGAAGAAGCGCCGGACGACCAGTTCGTACACCTCCCACTCGTCGTCGTCCAGATCCGTCGGCATCTCGCCGGTCGGGTGGATCGGCGGGTGGTCGGTGGTCTCCTCGTCGCCCTCGGTGGGTTCGATCTCGTCCTGCTCCAGCAGTTCCGCGACGCTGTCGCCGAAGAACGTCTCCGAGAACGCCTCCAGTAGCTCCTCGGGGTCGAGATCGTCCGGGTAGACCGTGTTGTCGGTCCGCGGGTAGGTGATGTAGCCCGCGGTGTAGAGGTCCTCGGCGATGCTCATCGCGCGCTGGGCCGAGTAGCCGAGCGAGCTCGCCGCGCGGATGAACTGCGTGGTGTTGAACGGCGCCGGCGGCTCGTCGGTCCGGGTCCGGCGGTTCACCTCCTCGACGGCGGCGTCGGCGGCCGACGCGAGCGCCTCGTGGGCGTTCTCGGCGGCCACCTCGTCCCAGATGCGCCGGGCCTCGTTGCCGTCCTCGTCGAGGTAGAAGTACTGCGCCTCGAAGCCGGCGCCGCCGTCCTTCGTGAGATCGGCAAACAGCTCCCAGTAGTCGTCGGGGTCGAACGCCTGAATCTCGCGCTCGCGGTCGACGAGCAGCTTCAGCGTCGGTCCCTGCACCCGGCCGACGGAGATGAAGTCCTCGCCCAGTTGGCCCGCAGAGAGCGAGAGGAAGCGCGTGAGTGCGGCGCCCCAGACCAGATCCACGGTCTGGCGCGCTTCGCCCGCCGCGGCGAGGTCGAAGTCGAGTTCGCCCGTGTTCGCGAAGGCGTCCTGTACCTCGTTTTCGGTGATTGAGGAGAACCGCGCGCGCTCGATGGGGACCGACTCGTCCACGTCCCGGACGATGTCGAACGCCTCCTTCCCGATGAGTTCGCCCTCGCGGTCGTAGTCGGTCGCGATGATCACGCGGTCGGCGTCCCGGGAGAGCCGCCGGAGCGCGGCGACGATCGCCTCCTGCGTGGGTTCGGTGTCGATCGGCGCCTCGATGAGTTCGTGGGGCTCGACGTCCCGCCAGTCGTCGTACTCCGGCGGGAAGTCGACGCCGACGACGTGGCCCGAGAGGCCGATCACCCGCGTGCCCCCCCAGCCGTAGACGTTGACGCCGTTGACCCGTTCGGCGTCGGCGGTACCGTCGCTGAGGATCTCCGCGATGCGACGGGCCGCGTTGTCCTTCTCGGTGACGATGAGTTCCATTCGCTACCGGCAGTACACCGCTCCCGGGCCTAAACGTTTCGCGCTCCGGGATCGGAAGACATGTTCCTCGCGCGCGCTCACGCTCGCGTATGCGCAACTCCCGCCGTGCGTTCCTCCGCCGTGGCACCGCAGCGATCGCGTCCGCGACCCTCCTCGCCGGCTGTTCCGGCGGCGACGACGCGACCGAGACCAGCAGCTTCGACGGCCCCGTCGTCGAGGTCGGCCCGGGCGGGCAGAACGTGTTCACTCCGGGCACGGACGAACCGCTCCGGATCGAACCCGGCACCCGCGTTCGGTGGCTCTGGCGCTCGGTCAACCACAACGTCGTCGTCCGTGACCAGCCCGCCGACGCCGACTGGGGCGGCGAACCCGACATCCACGACTCCGGCCACGTCTACGAGTTCACGTTCGAGGTGCCCGGCGAGTACCACTACGTCTGTGAACCCCACGAGCGGTTGGGGATGGTCGGGGACGTGATCGTCTCAGAGTAGTCGGATTGGCCGCAGCAGCCGTCGCGGCAGCCACTGCACGAACGACACGACCGGCTGCAGGCTCCCCCAGCGTGGTTCGACTGCCCGGTAGCGTTTCCCGTCGACACGCTCGACCTGTCCCCGCGTCTCGAGGTAGTCGAGCGCCGACGCCGCCCGGTCGGTCGCGAGACCGAGCGTGTCGGCAATCTCGCTGACGGTTCGGGGATCGTCGTGTTCGCGCAGCGCCTCGTGGATCGAGCCGAGCGTCTGGATTCGCAGCATCGCCTCCCCGTTGTTCGTCTCGTCTAGCGCGGCGGCGTACTCGTGGGGCTCCGAACTGGCTCCCGCACGGACGGTCGCCGCACCGTCGAGGACGAACCACCCCCCGACGACTGCGGCCACGACGCCCGGACCGACCGCACCTCGGACGGCGATATACGTGCCGACGGCGGCGACGCTGGCGCCGTAGGCGATCCACCTCGTCCCGTCGGGCAGGGCGTACCGCTCGTCGAGCAGGTCGTGGAGGGCGATCGACCCGAACAGTACGGCTAGCGGGATCGCGGCGTCCAGCGAGAAGTCGGTCAGCCAGAGCAACAGCGCGAGCCCGACGACCGAGAGGACCAACTCCCGTAGCGTGCTGTTTCCGGGAATCGCGGGGGTTCGCCGACTCATCGCTATCGGATTCGACCAGGAGTCACTTAGCAATACCCCCATTCGTTGACCCTGCATCGGCCACCGATAAACTTTATACCGAGATACGAAACTCTCCTCGACACGCCGGTGATGATTTGTCTCCGGCTCCCCACCCGTGCAGTATGGACCAGCCCGTGGGCGCCGTCGACCGGGAGTCCTACTGGGGCTGGGTCGGGACGGCACTGTTCCTGCTGCTCCCGGTAGACCTGTTCACGACGCTGCTCTGTGTGGCGATCGTCGGCCCGGACGCGGAGTCGAACCCGTGGATGGCGTGGCTGCTCGGGCAGCCGCCGTCGGTCCTCGTCGGCGTCCACCTCGCCGTTGGCGTCACCGCAGTTGCGGGCTTTGCGGCCTACGAGGCGATCTCCCGACGGTCGGCGCGGTTCGGTAGCGTCATGCTTCAGGCGGGCCGAGCGTATCTCGTTTTGCTGACGGCTGTCGGCTTCCTCGTCCTCCTGAACAACGTCTCCGTCCTGCTGTTCCGCCAGAGCCTCCTGCCGCCGGTTGGCTGACTGTCACGTCGCCCGTAGCCGCCACCGGTCGATCAACAGCGACGCCTCGCCGTCCTCGACCCGGAACTCTACCGGCTCGCGCCGGCCCGCGGAATCGACTGTCTCGTACCGGTACACTGTGTCGCCGTCCCGGCCCTCGCTCTCGTCCGGTTCGGCCGGGAACAGTACCGTCTCCCCGTCCTTCAGCGGGTGATCGAAATCGACGCGGAGCGTGGCGCCGTCGCGTTCGACGGTCGCGTTCATCACGCCCTCGTACGCGCTGTACTCCCCGGCGAGTCGTCGGTGGCGCCGGCGCAGGCGGAAGAACGGCACCGACTCCGCCGGATCCTCGCCCAGCAGCGTCGCGAGCACGCCTTCGCCGACGACGCCCAGCGGGAACGCCGGCGAGGTGTTCGCGGCCAGCGCGACGCCGACCTCCTCGTCGGGGAGAAAGCCCTGATACGCCGACGAGACCGTGATCGACCCCGAGTGGCCCAGTAGCGTTCGGTCGCCGAGGAACCCCTCGTCGCGGAACCACCCGTAGCCGTAGCTTCGGTCGGGCCCCTCCCGACCCGCGGCGCGCCCGGGCACGTCGACGTGGCCGGCGTGGGCTCGCGCGAGCGTCTCCGCGTCGAGCAGGCGCTCGCCCGCGGCCGCCCCGCCGTTCAGGTGGAGGCGGAGGTACTGAGCCATCTCCGAGACGGAGGTGAGGATGCCCCCTGTGGCGGCGCCGATGTCCCGGGTCGGCAACGACGACGCCATCAGCCCGTCGTCGGTCTGTCGGTACTGGGTCATGTGGTCGTCGGCCATCGAGAACTCGTGGTCGTCGAACGTCGAGCGCTCCATCCCCAGCGGCTCGAACACGTGCTCGGTCACGTACTCCTCGAACGGCTTGCCCGTGAGCGACTCGACGGTCTCGCCCAGCAGCGCGTAGCCGGTGTTACAGTAGGCGAAGCGCTCGCCCGGCGGGTCGGTGCGCTCGGCGTCGGCGGCGTCGACGTGGGCGTAGAAGTCCTCGATATCCCCCAGCGGGACGTTCGGGTCCGGAAGTCGCAGTCGACGGGCGAGCAGCGTCTCGCTCACGCCCAGCGAGGGGAGGCCCGAGGAGTGCGTCAGCAGGTGGTGCAGCGTCGGCTCGGGCTCGTCGAACTCGACTGGAGTGTACGCGGAGACGGGGTCGTCGAGGTCGCAGATACCGCTCTCGACGAGTTGGAGCAGTGCCACGCCGGCGAACGACTTGGTGCAGGAGGCGATCCCGTACAGCGTCTCCGGGGTTGCGGGGCGGTTCCCCGTCAGATCACGGGAGCCCAACCCCTCGGCGAACAGCGTCTCGTCGGCGTCGGTGACCGCGACGCTCAGCCCGGGGAGGTTCTCCTCGCGGACGACCCGGCGACAGAGCCGGCCGATCTCGCGTTCGGTGTCGGCGTCGATGGACATACCGTCGCTCGGGTGCCCGGCCCGAAGAAGGTGCGGGCGGCCGTGGGGGTCGCCCGTTCCCGTAGCTCTTTGCCCCGTCCCGACCCAGGGGCGCGTATGCCCGAGACCGACGACGACCTGACGACGATGACGTGGGAGGACGCCGGGGACGCCTTCGCCGACGCCGACGCCGCGCTCTTGGGGACGGGAAGCGTCGAACAGCACTCCGTCCACCTGCCAGTCTCGGTGGACACGCTCCGCGCCGAGCACCTGACGGAGGAGCTCGTCGACGCGGCCGACGACCACGGCCTCCGGTTCGTCCGCCTGCCGACGATGCCGTACGGGATGAGCGAGCACCACATGAACTTCCCCGGGACGATCACGCTCGACCCGCTGACCTACGAGGACGCGATCGTCGAGATCGGCGCCAGCCTCGCCCGCCACGGCGTCGAGCGGTTCGTGATCGTCAACTGTCACGGCGGCAACCGCGAGCCGCTGTCGAACGCCGCCGACCGGCTCGTCCGGGAGTACGACCTCGCGACCCACTTCGTTCACTGGACGGACTTCGCCCGCGAGCGACTGCAGGAGGTCTTCGGCGAGGGCTGGGGCCACGCCGGCGACCACGAGACTAGCGTGATCGAGCACTACCGCCCGGATCTGGTGAAGGAGGGAAAGAAACAGCCCCAGAACGCGAAGGAGATGCCCGAGACCGCCAGCTACGGCTACTTCGACCGCGTCACCGACCTCGGCGGGCTGGGCGACCCGACCAACGCGGATCCCGAAGCGGTCGCCGAGGTGATCGACCACGGAACCGAGCAGATTCTGGAGGCGCTCAAAAGCGATATCGACGCCGGGTGGTAGATCGACACGAAGTACCGAGACGCTTGTTTTCTGCCGAGGCTGTGCGGTGGCGCGAAGCGTCGGCGCCTCCGTGCGCCGACCGAGCGCGAGGTCCTCGTGAGCGGAGCGAACGAGGGCACGAGAGAGCTTGCTCTCTCGGAGGACGAACGAGGCCGAAGGCCGAGTGAGTCGGCTGGGGAGGAGGCGAGGCGGGAAAACTCGCCGAAGGCGAGGCAAACCGCCTCGAAGCGAGCGGGGAGCGGAGCGACCCGCGAGCGGTGAGGGCTGTGCGGGGCGGTTGCGGTCGCAAGTGGTCAACGACCGAGTTGCGGGCGCCGTTCGCGGTGCGGTCGGTCCACCTCACACTTCGGTCGAAAATCTCCGCCGAACCTCTGCTGACACGCTCTCGGACTTCTCAGACGTGCTCGTCTAGGAACGCTGAGATCCGTTCGAACTCCTCGATCAGGTTCGCCCGGTCCGTCGTGTGGTGGCCCTCGTCCTCGAAGATGCAGGTCTCCACCGGGATCCCGCGCGCCTCGACGGCGTCGGCGATCTGCTCGGCCTCGCTCACGGGCACGCGCGGGTCGTTCGCGCCGTGCTGGATAAAGAGTGGACACTGGATCTCGTCCACGTCGTGGATCGGCGAGATCCGTTCGAGCAGTTCGGGATCGTCCAGACTCCCGTACTCCGCCGCGCGGTGGCTGCGGCGCCACTCACCGGTGTTCTCGAGGAACGTCTGGAAGTCCGCGATACCGACGAAGTCGACCGCGGCGGCCCAGAGGTCGGGGTACTGCGTGATCGCCGAGAGCACCATGAACCCGCCGTAGGAGCGCCCGTAGGCGATCAGCCGGTCGGTGTCCGCCGCGGGCTGGCGTTCGAGCCACTCGACGGCGTACTCGATATCCCGCACCGAGTCGAGGCGCTTCTCCTGATCGTCGAGGTGGGTGTACGCCTTGCCGTAGCCCGAGGAGCCCCGGACGTTGGGTTCGAGCACGGCGTACCCCTGATCGAGGAAGTACTGCTTCGTCGGGTAGAACCACGGCCGGCGCTGGTGTTCGGGCCCGCCGTGGATGTCGACCATCACCGGGACTTCTCCGTCACTCCCGCCCTCGCTCACGCCTTCGGGGAGCGTCCAGTACGCGGGGATCTCCCGGTCGTCGAACGTCTCGTAGCGGATCGTTTCCGAGCGCAGGAATCGATCTTCGGGGATCCCGAGCGTCCCGGGGGTGGTCCAGCGCTCCGTGTCGCCGGATTCGCTTCCGGCCACGTAGATCGAGTGTGGATGATCGTCGGCGCTGAACTCGATCGCCACACGCTCGCCGTCGGGGCCGAGTTCCACGCCGGCGACGACGCCAGCCGGGAGGTCCGGCCGGGCGGTGTCGCAGATCGCGCTGCCCTCAGCCGAGAGCGCGCCGAGGTAGGTCTCCGAGTAGCCGTCGACGTTGACGGTGTACGCCGCTCGGCCGCTCCCAGCGTCGATCTGGAGCGAGTCGACGTTCCAGTCGTCGTGACCCGGCTCGATCGTCTCGATCTCGTCGACGCCCCCGTGGCCGCGGCCGGCGGGGTCGATCCGGCCGACGTACGCCGTCTCTGCGCCGTAGTCGGTGACTGTGTACAGGTCGCCGTCGGGACCGAAATTCACGTGGTGATACCGGGCTTCCTCGCCGGCGTCGGTGAGGCGTTCGGCCTCGCCGCTCCCGATACCGAGCCAGTAGAGCACCTGATCCGCGCTGGAGTTCGACTCCTGCAGGATCAGCGCGTCGCCAGCGGGGTGCCACGCCGCGACGCCGACGAAGCCGCCGGGGCCCTCCCAGACGAGGTCGGCCGATTCCGCGTCCCGGCCCTGTACGTACACGTCGAACGTGTCGCCCTGCCGGCGGTTCGCGGCGAACGCGAAGCGGTCGCCCTCGGGCCCCCAGCCGCCCCAGAGGTGCTTGGCTTCGGGGTCGTTGGTGAGTTGGGTCTCCTCGCCCGTTTCGAGGTCGTAGCGGTAGAGCTGATCGCGCTCGTTGCTTCCCTCGTCCATGCCGAACATGAGCTCGTCGCGGGTCGGGGAGGCGTCGACGAACGAGACGCGCTCGTCGTGGGCGGTCAGGCGCTCGGGGTAGCCCCCGGGTTCGTCGAGGCGGTACACCTGCGGGGTGCCGGTGGTGTCGCCGAGGTAGGCGAGTGTGTCGTTGACGGTGAAAGTGGGCGTGTCGGTGCTGTCGATGCCGAGGTAGCGGGCGATGTCGTAGCTCATGGGGACGTGTGGTGGGGGGTGGGGGAAATGGGTTCGGGCGGGGGCTGTGTGTGCCGGGATTCTGTGTCGTTCTTGCGGAACAAGCTTTAGTACGCAGTCAGCGTCGTAGACGACGAATGACTGTCGAGCAGCTCATGTGCCCGTACTGTAAGGAAGTGAATCAGGTGGCAGTTGCCGGCGAGATCACCGACATAAACAAACAAAAGAACTTCTCCGCCGCCGCGGGCGCGTTCTACGAGAGCCGGGAGCAAGAGAGTATCCCGTGTGACGGCTGCGACGAGACGTTCTACGTGCTGTACGAGTAGTCATAGTTCGGTGGCAAATCCGCCTTGCTTGTCTTCGGTTCGATCTAAAACGGCCGATATCTCCGGGACAGCAACACGGTGAAAGCCCCTGTCGGCTCGACTCCCGGGACTCGCTGCGCTCCTCGCTTCGCAGCGGTGCTTGCGTCGTCCGGGTTCGTCGAGCCGACAGCCCCTTTCAGTCCCACCCGACCGGACAGTCCACACGCCTCCCCAACCGACTCACTCGCTCACTCCGTTCGCTCGTTCGTCCCTCGCGCTGAGGCGCGGCACAGGGCCGCGCCCGTCTCGCGCCACCGCACACCCATCTCGGAACGAGAGAACCCCACCAGTTCGTCCGCAACGGCGGGATTTATCGGCTCCCGTCACCACCGAACCCCCGTGAGCGACGACGCCCGCGTCGACATGACGACCGGCGCGATCACGCCCAAACTGTTCGCGCTCTCGTGGCCGCTGGTGCTGGGCAACCTCGTCCAGACGCTGTACAACCTCGCGGACATGTTCTGGGTCGGGCGCGTGAACGCCGAGGCGGTGGCGGCGGTGTCGCTGATGTTCCCCACCTCCTGGATGTTCGTCTCGGTCGCGATGGGGATCACTGCCGCCGCGGTCGCGCTGGTGTCGCAGTACGTCGGCGCCGGCGAGCAGCGCGAGGCCGACCACGCGGTCGGGCAGACCGTGCTGCTGACCGTTGCCGTCGGCCTCGCGCTCGCGGCGATCGGTTTCACGATCCGTTACCCGCTCGTCTCGCTGATCGGCGCGCAGGGACAGGTGTTCGACTACTCGCTGGCCTACCTCGAACCGATCCTCGCGGCGATCCCCTTCACGTTCCTCTTCTTCGCGTTCCGCGCAGTGCTGCGCGCCGCGGGCGACGTGCGGACGGCGATGTGGCTGGTCGTGCTGTCGGCCGGCGTGAACGTGATCCTCGACCCGTTCCTGATCCTCGGCTGGACGCTCGTCGAGGGCGCGCCGCTCGTCGGGACGATCACGTTCCCCGCGATGGGCGTCCGCGGCGCGGGGATCGCGACGCTCATCTCCCGCGTGCTCGCCGCGGTGGTAGGACTCGGCGTCCTGCTCCACGGCGGCTGGGGGGTCCGCCTCCGAATCCCGGACCTGAAGCCGGATCGCGAGGTTCTCACGGATCTGGTCCGCATCGGCGCGCCCGGCACCGGCGACGGGCTCGCACGCTCCTTCGCGGCGGTGTTCTTCGCGGCGCTGGTCGCCCGGTTCGGCCCGGTCGCGACCGCCGCCTACGGGATCGGGATCCGGCTGATGTCGGTCTCGTGGACCGTCTCCGGCGCGGTCGGGCAGGCCACCGCCACCGGCGTCGGGCAGAACCTCGGCGCCGACACGCCCGAGCGCGCCGAGGAGGTGACGTGGAAGGCGACCGCGGCGACGATGATCTTCCTGTTCGCGGTCGGCGCGCTGGTGTACGTCTACCCCGCGACGGCGGTCGGCGTGTTCGTCGACGAGCAGCCTGTGATCGACGCCGGGGTCGTGCTCCTGCGGATCATCGCGCCGTTCTGGGCGTTCATGGGCGGGCTGATGGTGATTCAGGGCGGCTTCCGCGGCGCCGGCCAGACCCCGCAGGCGATGGCGCTCTCGCTGGCCTCGCGCTGGGCGTTCCGCATCCCGGTCGCGTGGCTGCTGGCGTACTACCTCGCGTGGGACGCTGCCGGGCTCTGGTGGGCGATGGCGTTCTCCGGCGTGATCACGTTCGTCATCGGCGCCGCGTGGTTCAACCTCGGGCGCTGGCAGGAGGGGGTCGTCGACACCGAGCCGAACGTCGCGGCCGGCGACGACTAGGTCGGGACTGGATTTTTCTCCTCCCCGGCGCTTGCTCCCTCCATGCGCCCTCCAACACGACGCGAACTCACGGTCGCGGTCGCCCTCCTGCTGATCGCGGTGCCGATCTGGGCCCTCGCACTCGACGTGACTGGCCCCGACTACCGGTACGAGACAGCGGAGCTCTCGACCGAGGACGGGAAGCTGGCCGTCGACGCCCCTCGGGGAAGCGACATCGAGGACGTCGACGGGATCGACTGCTTCGACCGCTCGACCTTCTCCCGGCGGTGTTTCTACGACGGTGGCGCCCTCGACGGCAACGTCACGGGAGTGAACCCCAGCATCGTCCGGGTCACCGGATATGCGGGCGACGAACTCACCCGACAAGCGAGAACCGACGAGTACGTGATGCTCGGGGACGAGGTCTACCGCCGCTCGACGACGTTCGTCGCGGCGAACGAGTCTGTTGGCATGACCGTCGAACTCGGCGTGGAGCGTGTCGACGCGGCGGCGGCGCTCGAAGACGTGGCTCGAGAGGAGGACCGCGTCTCCGACACCGCGAAGACGGCGGTCCGGGACGGCTCGATCACGACGAACGAGCCGATCGAGGACGCCGACGAGGTGCTGCTGGTCGACGGCGACTACTACGTCGTGTACGAACGGGGACAGTCGATTCCGTATCCGGCACAGCCGGGGGTCGAACGCCTGTTCGAGACGGTCGCCGTCGCCGCGGGCGCGTGGCTGCTGCTCCGGGACTGAGCCAGCCGTCCTCCCCGAACGGAGGGAGTTCGGTCTCCTGATCGCGTCCGCGGAGCCGGCTCAGTTCTCGGCTGGCGGCTGCTGCTCGGAGAACTCGCGCATCGCTGCGAACCCCCGCTCCAGATCCGCCAGCAGGTCGTCGACGGCCTCGACGCCGACGGACATCCGGACGAGCGTGTCCGTGATCCCCAGCTTCTCGCGTTCCGCTTTCGGGATCGGTTCGTGGGTCATCCCGGCCGGTAGCTCGACGAGGGACTCGACGCCGCCGAGCGACACCGCGAGCGTGAACGTCGAGAGCGCCTCGAGGAACGCCGCAGCGTCGTCCATGTCGCCCTCGAGCTCGAAGGAGAGCACCCCGCCGTAGCCCGCCATCTGCTCGGTCGCGAGTTCGTGCTGCGGGTGGCTCTCTAACCCGGGGTAGTGGACTCGCTCGACCAGCGGGTGATCCGCGAGGAAGTTCGCGATCTCGCGGGCGTTGGCCTCGTGCTGTCGCATCCGCATCGGGAGGGTCTTGATCCCGCGGAGGGTGAGGAAGGCGTCGAACGGCGCCATCGCGTTACCCAAGAGCACGCGCTGGAGGTGGTAACACTCCGCTGCGAGTTCGTCGTCGTCCAGCACGAGCGCGCCGCCGATGGAGTCGGAGTGGCCGTTGAGATACTTCGTCGTGCTGTGGGCGACCACGTCCGCACCCAGCTCCAGCGGATTCTGGAGGAACGGCGAGAGGAACGTGTTGTCGACGCCCAGCAGTGCGTCGCCCGCGTGGGCGACCTCGGCGATGGCGTCGAGGTCACAGAGCTTGAGTAACGGGTTCGTCGGCGTCTCCATGTACACCAGCTCCGTCTCGGGCCGCATCGCGTCGGCGACGTTCTCGGGGTCCGTGGCGTCGACGAACGACACGTCGACGCCGAGGCGGTCGCGGAACAGCGACTCGAGCATTCGCCGGGTGCCGGCGTAGAGGTCGTCGAACGCGACGACGTGGTCGCCCGGCGTCACCGTCGCGAAAAAGAGCGTCGAGATGGCAGCGGTGCCGGAGGCGAACGCGAGCCCGTGGTCCCCGCTTTCCAGCGCCGCGAGTCGCTTCTCGGCGGCGTGGCGCGTCGGGTTCGAGAGCCGACCGTAGAGGAACTCGCCCTCGTCGGGGTCGGCTTCGTCGAGTTCGAACTCCGCATCGATGCCGGGGACGGCGTACGTCGAGGTCAGGTGGATCGGCGAGACCACGTCGCCGACGTCCGAACTCGCCGGATCCTCGCCCCAGGAGACAGCCCGAGTCGCGAAGCGGTGATCGTCTCGGTCGACCATGTTCGCGACTCTGGCTGTATCCCCGATAAACCTTCTCGTAAGGCGGTAATACGGCCGTGCAGCTCAAATAACCAGTACGTATTCCCGGTCAGCCGTCCAGCTCCTCGCGCAGGAGCTGGTTCACCTGTCCCGGGTCCGCGGAGCCGCCGGTCTTCCCCATTACCTGCCCGACGAGGAAGTTCAGCGCGCCGTCGTCGCCGGACTCGTAGTCCGCGACGGCGTCGGGGTTCTCTTCGATCGCTTCGTCGACGGCCTGCTCGACCTCGCCGCCACTTGCCTTCCCGAGATCCTCGTCCTCGATGATCGTCTCCGGGCTCTCGCCCTCGTCGAGCATTCGGCGGAGCACGACTTCCTCGGCGTTCTTCGCGGTGAGTTCGTCCTCAGCCACGAGGCGGATCACGTGCTCGATCTCGTCGAGGCGGTCCGTGATGTCGTCGACGGCCATGTCGCGGTAGTTGAGTTCGCCGAGGAGGTTGTCCGCGACCCACGTGGCCGCGAGGTCGGGCTCGAACTCCTCGGCGAGCTGCTCGTACAGGTCCGCGACCGACTTCCGGGAGGTGAGCTTCGAGGCGGCCTCCTCGCTCAGCCCGTACGCCTCGCGGAAGCGCTCGCGGCGGTCGTCGGGCAGTTCGGGGATCGGGATCTCCTCCTTCCAGTCGGAGACTTGGAGGGGCGGCAGATCGGCCTCGCGGAAGTAGCGGTAGTCCTTCTCCGCCTCCTTCGAGCGCATCGAGACGGTCACGCCGCGGCTCTCGTCCCAGTGACGGGTCTCCTGTTCGACCTCCCGGCCGCGCTTGACGGCGTTTTTCTGCCGGGTGATCTCGTAGGCCAGCGCCTGCTCGGCGCCCTTGTGGCTGGAGATGTTCTTGACCTCCGTGCGGTTGGCCTCGTCCCGTGCGTCCTCGTCGAGTTCGCCGTCCTCGCTGATCGCGTCGGCCGGGACCAGCGAGATGTTGGCGTCGACGCGCAGGCTCCCGTCGCGGTTGGCGTCGAACACGCCGAGATACTCCAGTACCTCCTCCAGCTTCGCGAGGAACTCGCGGGTCTCGGCGGGCGAGCGGAAGTCCGGCCGCGTGACGATCTCCATCAGCGGCGTGCCCGCGCGGTTGTAGTTGACGAGCGTGTAGTCGGCGGTGTCGATGTTGCCCCCCTCGTGCTGGATGCTCCCGGGATCCTCTTCGAGGTGGGCGCGCCGGACGCCGATGGTGCGGCGCTCGCCCTCGACGCGCACTTCGAGTTCGCCGTCGGCACAGATCGGCGCGTCGTACTGCGTGAGCTGGAACCCCTTCGGCAGGTCGGGGTAGAAGTAGTTCTTCCGGTGGAACGTCGTCTCCTCGGGGATGTCGGCGTCGAGCGCCTTGCCGATCTTGACCGCCGACTCGACGGCGGCCTCGTTGAGCACGGGCAGCGCGCCCGGCAGCCCCAGACAGACGGGGCAGGTGCGGCTGTTGGGCTCCTCGTCGTCGGCGGCGTCGGTCGAGCAGCGACAGAAGATCTTCGTGTCGGTCTCCAGTTGGACGTGGACCTCCAGCCCGATGACGGCCGCGAGCTCCCGGTCCGCGAGCGCCTGACTCATTGGTTCTCGGTTCCCGTGGTTCGTGGTTAAGCGTGTCGGGACGGCAGGAACGCTCGTCGACCTGCCCTCCGAGCCGGTCAGTACACCAGCTCCCCGGAGATGAACTTCCGGGTACGCTCGTCGCTGGGGTCCTCGAAGATCCGCTCGGTGGGGCCGATCTCGGTGAACCCGTCGCCGAGCAGCACGCCGACGCGGTCGGCGACGCGCTCGGCCTGATGCATGTCGTGGGTCGCGACGACGACGCCGATGCCGCGGTCGCGGGCCTCCCCGATCGCTGCCTCGATCAGTCCCGTGTTTCGCGGGTCGAGGTCGGAGGTCGGCTCGTCGAGCAGGAGGTAGTCCGGCTCGTACGCGAGCGCCCGCGCGAACGAGACGCGCTGGGCCTCGCCGCCCGAGAGCGACCCCGCCGGCTGGTCGAGCTTCTCGTCCAGCCCGACGACTTCGAGCGCGTCCGCGACGGCTTCGGGGGGCCCGGTCGGCCCGACGACCGACTGCAGCCACGCTTGGAGTCGGCTGCGGAGGCGGACTGCCGCGAGCGCACGACTGACGGCGGCCGGCATGCCGACCGACGTGACGATCGAACGGAACTGGTCCCGAACGCGATCGTCCCAGTCCCGCCGGACACGCAGCCCGTACGCCACGTTCCGGGCGACGGTAGCGTCGAACAGGCTCGCGTCCTGGAACACCATCCCGATCCGTCGCCGGAGCCGCAGGCGTTCCTCCTCGTCGGCCGCCCACACCTCGTCGCCGTCGAGTTCGACCCCTCCGTCGTCGGGTTCGAGAAACAGCGAGAGCACCCGCAGCAGCGTGGTCTTCCCGACGCCGGAGGGGCCGATGACGGCGGTTACCTCGCCGGGTTCGATCGACAGCGACACGTCGTCGACGACCCGCTCCTCGTCGTAGGCGTGGGCGACGCCGTCGAGTCGGATCATCGGTTTACCGCCTCCGTGTCGCCGAGCCGGACGACGATCGCGTTGACGAGCAGCACGAGCGTCACCAGCACCGCGCCGAGCACGAGTGCGGTGTCGTACTGGCCCTGTCGGGCCTCCAGTTGGATCGCGGTCGTCAGCGTCCGCGTCTGGGAGATGCCGTCGGCGCTGGTGATGTTCCCGCCGACGATGAGCACCGAGCCGACCTCGCTGATCGCGCGACCGAAGCCCGCCAGCACGGCAGTCGCGATGCCGTAGCGGGCCTCCTTGATCACGACCAGCGCCGTGTCGAGGCGGGTGCCGCCGAGCACGCGGGCGGCGTCACGGACGTTCTCGTCGACGCCCGTGATGGCCGCGAGGCTGATCGCGGTTATCGGCGGCGTCGCCAGCACGAACTGGGAGATGATCATCGCCTCCTTGGTGAAGATCAGGTCGAGCGCCCCGAGCGGCCCCTGGTTCGAGACCGCGAACAGCACGAGCAGCCCGACCACGACGCTGGGGAACCCCATCCCGGTGTTGATGACCGACTTCACGAACTGCTTGCCCGGGAACTCGGTAAAGCCCATGACGAGCGCCACGGGGATGCTGACGAGCGTGCTCAGCGCGACCGCGGTACAGCTCACGTACAGCGAGACGTAGACGATGCTCCGGACGTACCCCTGCTCGAACGGCGATTCGATAAACAGCGGGAGTAGCGATGCGACCGGATCGAGCAGCACAGTTACTCGCTGTCGGAGTCGCTACTCCAACCTTCCGGAACGTACTGCTGGAAGTCCGGGTCCTCCGAGACCGCCCGCGGGAAGAACAGCTGCTCCCCGTTCATCTCGTAGTTCGCGATGGCGTCCTGGGCGCCGGGGCTGGTGATCCAGCCGATGTACGCCATCGCGAGGTCGTAGTTCGCGTTGTCGTGGACGCCGGGGTTGACCGCCATGATCCCGTAGGGGTTCGAGAGGCTCTCGGGCCCGTCCTCGATCGGCCCCTGGACGAGGATCGTGAGGTCGATCTCCGAGCGCTGGGAGATGAAGGTGCCGCGGTCCGAGAGCGTGTAGGCGCCCTGCTGGTTCGCGTTGTTGAGCGCCTCGCCCATCCCGGCGCCGATCTCCTGGTACCAGTCGCCGCCGGGCTCGACGCCGGCGTCCTCCCAGAGGTTCAGCTCCTTGGTGTGGGTCCCGGAGTTGTCGCCGCGGGAGACGAACGCCGCCTGCTCCTCGGCGATGGTGGCGAGCGCCTCGGTCGCGGAGTCCATCCCCTCGATCCCGGCCGGGTCGCTCTCGGGCCCGACGATCACGAAGTCGTTGAACATCAGGTCCCGGCGGTTGATCCCGTAGCCGTTGCGCATGAACTCGTCCTCGAGCCCGCGGGCGTGGACCATCACCACGTCCGAGTCGCCGTTCCGGGCCGACTCCAGCGCGGCGCCGGTCCCCTGTGCGACGGCGTCGACGGTGACGCCGTACATCTCCTCGAAGCTCGGGTGGATCTCGTCGAGCAGCCCCGTGTCGTACGTGCTCGTCGTCGTGGTGAGCGTCAGCGTCTCGCCGCTCACGCCCGCCCCGCCCTCGGAGTCCGATCCGGAGAGCTGTGTACAGCCGGCGGTGCTCGCGATTGCGGCCAGTCCGACCCCCTGCAGGAACTTCCGTCGTTGCATCGTACTCGGCATAACGATGGGCGGGTCAAAAACGTTCGCTTCCCGGAGTAACCCATTACCGTTACACAGTGCCGCGAAAACGGGGCTCATCCGCGTGCCGAGGGTTGGGAGCGGTTACGTCGCCCCGCGCACAAATCTCTCGACGGCGACCGCGCAGTTGAGGGTCCCGACCGTCGGCCCGTGACCGGCCGCCGGCGGCCACGGCCGGAGTGAGAACTCCTATAAAGCGCCTGTACGAACCGTCGGGCGACTACTGATGCCACTCGATCCAGTTCGTCCGGCAGGCCGTCCGTCCGTGGGGTGGTCGCCGTGACCGAGTCACGGTTGCTCGTCCCGGTCGACGAGTCGGCGAGCCTCCGGAACACGGTCGCTTACGTCGTCGAGGAAGCGCGCTCCCGCGCCGACGAGGCGGGATCGCCGGCCGCGATCCACTTCGTCTACCCGCTTCCGGAGAAGGTCACGTTTCGCTCGGGTTCGACACGGGTCGACGCCGCCCGGACGCTGCTCGACCGCGTCGCCTCGTGGGCCGAGGAGGACGCCGACGGCGCGGACGTGACGATCGAGACGGCGCTCGTGGCCACCCACGAGTACCTCTCGACGCCCAACGACTACGCCGACGTGCTCGTCCGCTACGCCAACGAACACGACCTCGGGCTGGCGGTGTTCGACCCGCGGTACGATCCGATCGGTTCGACGCCGCTGCTGCCCTCGCTGGAGGCCGAAGTCCGGCAAGCCGGCCTCGCGGTCGAGGAGGCGCCCCGGAACGTCGAGACGCCGTCCCAGCCGCTGGTCCGGCGGGGGACGCTCACGCAGTTCTTTGCGCTGTTCGCCGCGTCGTTCGCGTTCTACCTCCTGCTTGCGGGCTCGATCTTCCCGTTCGAGCTCTCGGGGGGCTCGATCGCGCTCGCCGACGGCGCTCCCTTCGAGCTCGCGACCGGCGCGATCAGCGCGGGGATCGTCGCCGTCGCGCTGTGGCGCGTCTCGCTCACGTCGCCGATCGACCTGAGCCAGACTGTCCGCCGGCTGGCGCGGTTCGCGCTGTACGTCCCGTTCCTGCTCTGGGAGATCGTGAAGGCGAACTTCGAGATCGCGTACATCGTGCTCCACCCCGACCTGCCGATCGACCCCGAGATGGTGGAGTTCGACGCCGCGGTCTGGTCGGCGCTGCCGGTGACGACGCTGGCGAACAGCATCACGCTCACGCCCGGCACGCTGACCGTCGACGTGGAGCGCCAGCACATGATCATCCACACGCTCACTGGCAGCGCACGCGAGGAGCTGTTCGCGGGGACGCTCGAACGGGCGGTCCGGTTCGTGTTCTACGGCCGCGCGGCCGCCCGGATCCCGAGTCCGTTCGAGCGCCGCCAGCAGGAGGAGAACGAATGATCGAGCGAGTCCTGCTGGGCGCGGCGACGGTGTTCGTCCTCGTCTCGCTGGTCGGGATCTACCGGGCGATCACCGGGCCGACGATGCCCGACCGCGTGATCGCGATCAACTTCATCGGCTCGAACGTCGTGATCGTGATCGCGCTGCTCGCCGCCGCCATCGGCGAGCCCGGGGCGCTCGACATCGCGCTCGTGTACGCCCTGCTGAACTTCCTGCTCAGCATCGCCATCTCGAAGTTCCAAGTCGAACGCGGGGGTGTGCTATGACGCCCCGCGAGATCGCCGTGTTGGTGCTCGTGGTCGGCGGCGCGTTCTTCGCGGTCGTCGCCGCCGTCGGGCTGCTCCGGCTCCCCGACGTGTACTCGCGGGCCCACAGCACCTCCAAGAGCGAGACGCTCGGCGCCGTGCTCTCGCTGGGTGCGGTCGCCGTCACCTACGGGGTCGGCTTCGACACGCTGAAAGTCCTCCTACTGCTGCTCTTTATGTTCATCACGAACCCCACTGCAGCCCACGCGATCACCCGGGCGGCGAACGAACTCGGAATCGAACCGTGGACCGGCGAGGAGGACGAGCCATGACGCCGTTCGAGATCGCCCTCCTCGCGCTGGTCGTCGGCGCCGCGGTCGCGACGGCGGCGCTACGCAGCGTCCTGAGTTCGGTCGTCGCCTTCGGCGCGTACAGCCTCGGTATCGCGATCGTCTGGGTGTTCCTCCGGGCGCCCGACGTCGGGCTGACGGAGGCCGCGGTCGGTGCCGGCGTCATGACCGTGCTGTTCCTGCTCACGATCGTGAAGACGGACCACCCCGCCACCGAGCGGACGTTCGAACGGATCGACCTCCGGGCGGCCGGGGTGGCGGTCGCGCTCGTGTTGGTGCTGTCGTCGACCCTGTTCGCGCTGCCGGCGGTGGGCGACGCGAACTCGGCGGTGTCCGACGACGACGTGAGCGAGTACTACCTCGACAACGCGTACGACGAGACCGAGGTCAAAAACGCCGTGACGGCCGTGCTCGCGGCCTACCGCGGCTTCGACACGATGGGCGAGGCCGCGGTGGTGTACTCCGCGGGCGTCGGACTGCTGGTCGTGCTCGACAGGGAGGTGTTCGGCTGATGGTCCAGCAAGAGCCCGGAACGCCCGACACGGAGGCGCCGACCGCCCGCAGCGGCCCGTACGTCGGTAGCCCGATCATCATGGCCACCGTGCGCGTGGTGACGCCGTTCGTGTTCACGTTCGGGCTGTTCGTGATGTTCCACGGCGCCGACTCCTCCGGCGGCGGGTTCCAGGGTGGCGTCATCGTCGGCACGGTCGTCCTGATGCTGGGGATCGCGTTCGGGATCGAGGCCACCCGGGAGTGGATCGGCAGCCGGCTCCCGGTCGCGCTGATCGGCGTCGGGATGCTCGCGTTCCTGTTCACCGGGATCGGGAGCGTCCTGCTCGGTGCCGGCTTCCTCGAGTACGGCGTCTACCACGACCTCGGCATCCCCCACGCGACGAAGTACGGGATCGAGTTCGTCGAACTCGGGATCGGCGTGATCGTCGCCGGCATCGTCACCGGCCTGTTCTTCGCTATCGCGGCGGGGTTCGACGGGGGTGAGTCGGCGTGATCGACCTGCTCGCGTCGCGGGGGTACTTCCTCGTCGGCTTCCTGCTGATGGGCGTCGGGACGTACATGCTGATCGGCAGCGACAACCTCGTGAAGAAGGTGATCGGGATGAACGTGTTCCAGACGGGGATCTTCCTCTTCTTCGTCACCTCGGCGTTCGTCTCGGGGGCGAGCCCCCCGCTGCTGTCGGCGTCGCCGCCGTACGTCAGCCCGCTGCCGCACGTGCTGATCCTGACCGCCATCGTCGTCGGGGTCAGCCTCACCGCGGTGGCGCTGGGGCTGATCGTCCGGGTGTACGACGAGTACGGCTCGCTTCGGGAGAGCGAGATCCGGGAGGTGAGCCTCGATGAGTGACCTCCCCGCGCTGCTGGTGGCGCTCCCGCTGCTGGGGTCGACGCTGGCGTTCCTCGCCGGCCTCGCCCGTTCACGCTCCGGCTGGCCGGTCGCGCTGGTGACGACGGCCGTGCAGGTCGTCGGCGCCGGCGTGCTCGCCGCGCGGGCGTTCGACTCGACGGTCAGCTACGTCGTCGGCGGGTTCGAGGCGCCGTTCGGTATCGAGCTGTACATCGACGGCCTCTCGGCGACGATGGCGCTGCTGGTCGCCGTGGTCTCCTTCGGCGTGCTCGCGTACGCGCGGCGGGCGGGCCCGCGGAGCAACGCGTTCTACGCCGTCTACCTCCTGCTCGTCGCTGGGCTGACGGGGATGAGCATCACCGGCGACGTGTTCAACATGTACGTGTTCCTCGAGATCACGGGGCTGGCGGCGTACGCGCTCGTCGCGAGCGGCGAGGGCGGGCGCTCGGCCCGTGCCGCGCTCAAGTACCTGATCGTGGGCACGGTCGGGGCGAGCCTGTTCCTGCTCGGGATCGGCTACGCGTTCATCGCGACGGGGACGCTCAACATGGCCGACCTCTCTCAGCAGCTCGCGGCGGTCGGCTACGACGCGACGCTGGTCCAAGCGGCGTTCGCGCTGCTGGTCGTCGGCCTGTTCGTCAAGGTCGCCGTGTTCCCGCTGCACGCCTGGCAGCCCGACGCCTACGCCGGCTCGCCGGACTCGGTGAGCGCGCTGATCTCGGCGCTGGTGTCGACGGTCGCGGCGTACGCGCTGATCCGGATCGTCTTCACGGTGTTCACCGTCGAGTTCCTGCAGGCGAACCCCGCGGCACGCTCGCTGCTGGTCGCCGGCGCGATGGTCAGCATCGTCGTCGGCAGCGTGCTCGCGGTGTCCCAGACCGACATCAAGCGGATGCTCGCGTACTCCTCGATGTCGCAGTTCGGGCTCGTCGTCGGCGCCGTCGCCGTCGCGAACGAGACGGCGTTGATCGGCGCGACGATCCACCTCGTCGGTCACGCGATCATGAAAGGCGGCCTGTTCCTGACCGCCGGCCTGATCGCGACCGCCACGGGCGCCCGGACGGTCGACGAGTACTCGGGACTGGTCGGGCGGCTCCCCCTCGGCGCGGGCGCGTTCGGCGTGCTCGCGCTGGGGATGGTCGGCGTGCCGCCGGCGATCGGCTTCGTCGGCAAGTGGTACGTCGCGCTGGGTGCCGTCGAGGCGTCGGCGTGGCCGCTCGCGGTCGTGATCCTCGCGAGCACGCTGCTGACGCTTGCGTACTTCGCGCGGATCCTCGAACGGATGTTCTTCCGTGACAGCGAGGAGCTACGCTCCTCGGAACGCAGCGAGGAGCCACGGTCCTCGGAACGCAGCGAGGAGCCACGGTCCTCGGAACGCAGCGAGGAGCCACGGTCCTCGGAACGTAGCGAGGCGGGCGATACCCCGACGGCGACCGACGGCGGCGCCGACCTCTCGCGCCCCTCGATCGGGATGACGGCCACGGTGGTCGTCGCCGCCCTCGCGGCGATCGGCCTCGGGATGATCGCCTTCGAGTACGGACAGCTCCTCGAACCGACGGTTCAGGCACTCCTCTCATGACCGAGATAGCTTCACTCAGACCACTCGCAGCAGTGCTCGTGCCGGCAGTCGCCATCCTCCCGATCCTCGCCTCGCGGGGCCGGCAGAACGTCCGGGAGGTGTGGACGCTGCTCGCGGCGCTGTCGGCGCTCGGGATCGTCGCCAGCATGGTCCCGGGCGTGCTCGCCGGCGACACGTACGTCAGCGCCGTCGGGACGCTCGTCCCCGGCGTCGAGTTCGCGGTGCAGGCGGACGCGCTGGGCGTGCTGTTCGGACTGCTCGCCAGCCTGCTCTGGCTGGTCACCAGCTTCTACAGCATCGGCTACATGCGCGGGCTCGACGAACACGACCAGACGCGCTACTTCGCGGCCTTTGCGGGCAGCGTCGCCGCCGCGATCGGCGTCGCGTTCGCGTCGAACCTGCTCGTGCTGTTCGTGTTCTACGAGCTGCTCACGGTCGCCACCTACCCCCTCGTCAGCCACGACGAGACCGACGAGGCTCGCGCGGCCGGCCGCAAGTACCTCACCTACACGTTCGGCGGCGGCGTCGCTGTGCTCGCGGGCTCGGTGCTCGTCTACCTGCTCGCCGGGACGACGGCGTTCGCCCCCGGCGGGATCGAGGCGCTCGCGGGCAGCGACCCGACGCTGGCCCGCGCCGCGTTCGGGCTGCTGATCCTCGGCTTCGGTGTGAAGGCGGCGCTGATGCCGCTGCATTCCTGGCTACCTGACGCGATGGTCGCGCCGACGCCCGTCTCGGGGCTCCTCCACGCGGTCGCGGTCGTGAAGTCCGGCGTGTTCGGGATCGCTCGCGTGATCCTCGAGGTGTTCGGCCCCGAGACGGTCGCGGAGATCGGGATGGGGATCCCGCTGGCCGCCGTCGCCGCGTTCACGCTCACCGTCGCGAGCGTGATCGCGCTCCGGCAGGACAACCTCAAGCGCCGGCTGGCGTTCTCGACGGTGAGCCAGCTCTCCTACATCGTGCTCGGGCTCGCGGTCGGCGCCGCGCTCGCGCCCGGCCGGGCGTCGGCGTACGCGCTCGTCGGCGGGCTGCTCCACATCCCCGCCCACGCGTTCATGAAGCTCACCCTGTTCTTCTGTGCGGGCGCGATCCACGTCGAGACCCATACCGACGACATCAGCGACATGGCGGGGATCGGCGAGCGGATGCCGCTGACGATGGCCGCCTTCGGCGTCGCGTCGCTTGGGATGGCGGGGATCCCCCTGCTCGCGGGGTTCGTGAGCAAGTACTTCCTGCTGATCGGCACCGTTTCCGGCGGCCAGCTCGTCTTTACCGCCGCGCTGCTGGTGTCGGGGATCCTCAACATCGCGTACTTCTGGCCCGTCGTCTACGCCGCCTTCTTCGAGTCGAAGGGCGAGAGCGACGGGAAGCCGCTGCTCGAACACGTGCTCGGCGGGCGGTTCGCCGAGGACGAGCTCGCGACCGACGGCGGCCACCCGGAGGAGAATTCGGGCAGTGACGATGCGGAACACGTCGACGCCGGCGGCGAGCACGTCGACGGTGACACTACCGTCGACGGCGGTGAACACGACGAACACGGGTTCGCCGACGACCACGAGGGTGACCACGGCCACGAACCCCACGGCGACTGGGAGTCCCGGGGCTGGTTCGGCGGGGAGTCGACGTGGTTCATGCTCGGCCCGATCCTGTTCGCGGCGACGGGCTCGATCGTGCTCGGCGTCGTGCCCGACACCGCGGTGTTCCTCCGGATCGTCAGGCTGATCGTCGCGGCGACCACGGGGGTGAGCGTCTGATGGAGCCGATCGTCCCGCCGTTCGTCCCCGTCCTGCTCGCCGCGCTCCTGCTGCCGTTCCTCGGCCGGAAGCTCGGCCACGCGGCCGCGGGCCTGCTCACGGGCGCGGTCGTCCCGTACGTCTGGCTGGTCGATTCCGGCGCCCACTTCGCGGACGTCGACCTGTTCGGCTTCGAGACGGTGCTGTTCAACGTCGACCCGTTCTCGACGCTGATGGGACTGATCTTCGCGTTCATCGGCGTGGTCGGCGTGGCGTACTCCTACTACAGCGACGCCGAGAACATCCAGACCGCCTTTGCACTCTCCTACGTCGCGAGCAGTCTGGGCGCCGTCTTCGGCGGCGACTGGCTCACGCTGATCTTCTTCTGGGAGCTGATGGCCGTCACCAGCACGCTGCTGGTGTGGCACTACGGCGGGAAGGCGGTGCGTGCGGGCTACCGCTACGCGCTGCTGCACGGCGTCGGTGGCACGCTGTTCCTCGGCGCCGTCGTCTGGCACTTCGCGGAGACGGGCACGTTCCTCTTCGCGAGCGTCCCCGGCGGCCCCGAGACGGCGGGGCTCGCCGGCCCGGTAGCGCCGATCCTCGCGGCGCTGGGCGTCGGCGTCAACGTCGGCTTCGTCGGCCTGCACGCGTGGCTGCCCGACACGTACCCGCGCCCGCACATCGCGGCCAGCGTGTTCCTCTGCGTGTACACGACGAAGACCGGCGTGTACGGGATGTACCGCGTGTTCCCCAACGACGGCAACGTCGCGGTCGCGTACATGGGCGGCGTGATGGCCGTCTTCGGCGCGACGATGGCGCTGTTCCAGAACGACATGCGTCGGCTGCTCTCCTACCACATCCAGTCGCAGGTCGGGTACATGGTCGCCGGCGTCGGGATCGGCGGCGCGCTGGCCCAGTCCGGCGCCTTTGCCCACGTGTTCAACCACATCCTCTACAAGGGGCTGCTGTTCATGACCGCCGGCGTGGTGGTCTACCGCACCGGCGAGGAGAGCCTGAAGAAGCTGGGCGGGCTCGCCCGCGAGATGCCGATCACTGCGGGGGCGTTCACCGTCGCCGCGCTCTCGATCGCCGGCTTCCCGGGCTTCAACGGGTTCGTGAGCAAGGGGATCGTGATCTCCGCGAGCCACTACGCCTTCGAGAAGGGGCCGATCCACCTCGGCGACTTCTACACGCTCGAACTGCTCCTCCTGATCGGGGGCGTCGGGACGTTCATGTCGTTCATCAAGTTCGGCTACTACGCCTTCTTCCACGGCGAGTACGACGGCAGCGTGAAGGACGCCAACCGCGGGCAGGCCGCCGCGATGGTGCTCGTCGCGGCGCTGTGTGTGTTCTACGGCATCTTCGACGGTGCGCTGTTCAGCCTGCTCCCGTTCGACGTGACCAACGGCGACGTGGTCGCCCACGCCTACAAGACGTATACGGTCCCCCACCTGATCGAGGGGGTCGCACTGGCGGTGCTGGGGCTGATCGGCTTCGCGCTCGTCAAGAAGCCGCTCTCGGGGCTGGGTCGGGTGCCCGATGTGGACAACCTCTACAACCCCGCGACGTTCTACGGCGCGCGCTATCTGGTCGTGGGCGTCACGGAACTGTACGCCCGCGTCGACGACGCCGCGGTGGCGTTCGCGAAGGCGTCGGTCGCGGTCGCGAAGGACCCCGACGCCGCGATCGCGCGGGTGACGGGCCGTGAGTCCGTCGAGACGAAAGCCGGCATCGACCGGAGCCTGCTGTTGGTGCTGGCGGTGTTGGTGGCGGCGATGGCTGTGCTGCTGATCTGACGCCCCGCGCCGCCTCCGTCCCCCAACGTTAATTATTCCGACAGACCGCCTAGACGTATGGGCGTTACTCACACGCCGGACGTGCTGGTCGGCCTCGGCGGCGGCGGTGGAGATGTCGTCGCTCGGCTTCTGCGTCAGGACTGGCTGCTCGACGACGTGCTGAACGCCGATGTGGGCGACGAACCGGGAAAGCTCCGCGCTTCGATCGTCGACTCCGCGATCCGGGAGGAGCATCCCACGACGGCGATCGACGAACGGATCGCGGCCGCCAAAGACCGGGCCGACCACCCGAACGAGGCCACACTCTCCTTCGAGGGCCGGGTCGTCGTACCGGAACATCTTCCCGACCGATGGTTTCCGCTAGGGATAGCACCTGGAACGGTTAAAAATATCTGTCAGAGGGAGGGGCTACATAGCTGGTGGTTGGCGAACGATCGGGACCCGCTGGAGTCCGCGCTCAACCACGGGTTTACTAACGGGACGTTCCGACGCCGACCGCTGGGGAAGGCGCTCTATCACATCGCGACGTACCTGGACGTACCGCTCGTCCCGCCCACGACGAACACCGACGAGGTGGCGTTCGTGACAACGCTCGGCGGCGGAACGGGATCGGGGATGGCGCTCGACCTCGCGGCCGGCGTCGACAGCCGCCGGACACACCTCTATGCGATTCTCCCCCACGAGGGCGCGATTGCGGAGGAGAAGGCGAACGCGTTCGCGGCGCTCTCGGAGTTGGCGTACGCCCACCACGCGGGCGAGAGCCCGTTCGACACGGTCACCCTGCTCCCCCACCTCGATGGCGTCGACGCCCGTACGTTCGAGATGGCGGCCGTTCGGTCGATCCTCGCCCACCAGCAGGCGGTACAGGGCGGTCCCGCGCCGTGGAACGCGGGCCCGAACTCGGAGCCGTTCACCGTCGCCGCCCCGTACACGGTCGAGTTCCCGGTCGAGCACCGGCGAGCGGCGACGGAGGCGGTTCACGAGCTCTTCACGGCGAAACAGATGGAGCTCGAGATCGAAGCCGATCTCCACGCCCACGTCCGGACGTATCTCCGTGAGTGCTTCCCGAACACTGCCGGCGCCGCACTCACCGACGCGTCGTCGCTCGATCCCGCCGAACACGCGTCGTCCCTGTTCGAACTCCGGCACCGAATCGAGGCGGGGCTCCGGGAACGCCTGCTCGACAGCGACGCGCTCGACGCGGTCGGCACCGTCCATCAGGTCGAGGAACTCCGTGCGACGGTGGACGACAGCCTCGAACACGTTCGTTCGCAGCTCGACGCCGACGACGAAACCGAACGGGCCCGGCAGTACGTCGAGACCGCCCCGGAGCTGCTGATCGGGAGCCTCGACGCCGAAGCGTGGGAGTTCGACCCCGACACGGTCCCGGATAAGCTCCGCCGGACGTTGGTGGCGGAGCTGGAGAACGTCGCCGAGCGGCGGGAGCTCCTCGACGCCGTCGCCCGCATCACGCCCGAGGAGGCGGGAATCGACGAGGCGGACGCCCGGCTCGTTCGGGAGCTGCTGGCGGTCGCCCTCGACTCGGAAGCGGTCTACCCGGCGCGGACGCCGACCGCCGACGAACGGATCGCGGCGGTGGCGGCGGAGATCGACCAACTGGAGGACGAGCGCGAGGTGATCGAGTCGCTCCACGAGGAGATCGCGACCGATCTCCGCGACCGGCTCGACCGCGTGTTCGCGGAGTCCGGCGAGGCCGCGAGCGTGCTCACGGCCGTCAACGAGCACCGAGAGGGGGTCGTCGTGGAGATCGACGACCTCGAAGCGACGATCGCGGATGCCGTCGCAACGCTCGAAGCCGCGAGCACCGCTGAGGCTGCTGCGTCAGTCACCCTCGACCTCGGTGAGTTCGAGTCGCTGAACCCCCGGCTCTCAGAGATGGGGGTCATCCCCCTCCCGTTGGGGGAGGTCGAGGCGGCGTTTGACCGTCTCCGTGAGGCACGGGTCGCGTTTATCGACTATCGGGCGGGGTTCTTGTCGTCGCTTTTCCGACGCGATCGAGCAGGAGAGTACGAGGACCACATCACGGCGATTGCCGAGACGGCGTGGTTCGACGTCGAACCCCTGACAGTCACGGGAGAGGCGGCGTTCCGCATCGAGTTCTCGCCCGAACCGCTCCGCCGGGAAGACGAGATCGCGGCACGCCACGACGACGCGGTCGAGAACGTCGTCGACGCGTTCACGGCGCTGTTCGGCGGCGCCGACCCGCCGCAGTTCGAGCGAACGGTGGGCGAGTCGACGCACGTCTCGGTCCCGGAGCCGACGGAGCCCGAGACCGAGGCCGGACTACGGGACGCGCTCAAGCGCAGTGACGCCGAGGACGTCGATACGCTGTTCGAGTCGCTGTTCCCAACGGAGGAGCTCCACGCGATCGAGCGCACGACCCAACCGGACGCCGCCCCCGCGGCGACGCTGTACGACGCGTACCTGTCGCCCGTCCGGACGACCTACCGGCGAACCGTCGACCGACTCCACGCGCTCACGGGCGGCGACGGCGACGAGCTCACGGGGACGCTCGACCGTCTCGAACTCCTCCGGGAACTCACGGTCGGCGAGTCCGCGTCTGCGGAGCTCCCCAACCCCGACCCACACACCGAGGGGCAGGCTGTCACCGGCGCCGAGTTCGCGCAGCGGTATGAGGGGCGGTACGAGCCGGAGTTCGATCCCGGAATCGACCTCCGTGGAGCCGACAACCCCTACGTGAGCCGGAAACTAATCGAGTGGGATGGCCCCGTCACCAACCCTGCAGCGATCGATGAAACGGCGCTCGTGGGCGAGCAGTTGGATGCGGTCACCCGTCGGTTCGCCGACTTCACCGATCGCATGCTCGACGCCGACGAGCGCGCACCGATAGCGTCACTCCACGACGATGGGAGCGGGGGTGGCAGCTTGGATGCCTCCACCGTGTTTCTGTCGCCGGGGGCTCCGCCCGGTTCTGACAACCTAGAGGCGGTCGAGGAAGCCATATCCGAACGGGTACAGGCTGTCCCGATCGGCGGCCAGTACGCGACGACGGCGTACGCTACGGAACACCCTACCGCCGTGACGGCGGCGACGTTCTTCGATGGCCTCGCGCTTGACGACCTCGAGCTGGTCGGTGGCCCCGACGGCTACCGATCGGTCTACGAACGCGAGCGTAACAACGGGGCGTTCCCGGGAGCCTTCCACGCAATCGGGCTGGGCGGCGACTGGGCGACGTGGGAGACACTCGGCGAGTGGGTCGCGACTGCCGACGCGGACGACTGTGGCGGGTACGTCTACCGGGATACCCTTCTTGACGACGCCGAGGCCGAGGGCTCGTGGCCCGACCTGTTCTCGGCCGGCGTCACCGAGAGCACTGTCCCGCTCGACTGACTCGGCCGGAGTTCGATATCTCGATATGCGGTTTATCGATCGGCGAATCCCCGTCCGTGGCTTTATACAGGTGGCCTCGGTAATCCGCCCATGAGCAACCGAGGCGAGGATCTCGAGTCGCAGGTGGCGGAGCTACAGGCAGCGGTCGACGGGCTGACCGAGGAACTCGTGGAGACCAAAGAGCGCGTCCGGCAGCTCGAGGAGACGACCGACGCCCTCGAAGCCGACGAGAGCGAGCCGGAGGGGCAGACGACCGCCGAACAGCAGGCGCAGGCTCGCGGCGCCGAGCGCCGCGACGCCGAGTTCGTCGCCGAGGGGGACGACGGCGCCGAGGAGGCCGCCGCCGAGGAGGAGGAATCCGACGACGACGACGGCGACGACATCATCGTCGCCTGAGGCCGTATGCACATTCAGGAACTCGTTCTGGACGACTTCAAGAGCTTCGGGCGCGAGACCCACATCCCGTTTTACGAGGACTTCACCGTCATCACCGGCCCGAACGGCTCGGGAAAGTCCAACATCATCGACGGGGTGCTGTTCGCGCTGGGGCTCGCGCGAACGCGGGGGATCCGCGCGGAGAAGCTCACCGACCTGATCTACAACCCCGGCGGCGAGGGGAGCGACACCGACGGTCCGCGGGAGGCGTCGGTGACGGTCGTGCTGGACAACTCCGACGGCACCCTCAGCCGCTCGCAGGTGACCGCCGCCGCCGGCAGCGAGAACGTCGGCGACGTGGACGAGATCACGGTCAAGCGCCGGGTGAAAGAGACCGAGGACAACTACTACTCCTACTACTACCTCAACGGCCGATCGACGAACCTCTCGGACATTCAGGACCTGCTCGCACAGGCCGGCATCACCCCGGAGGGGTACAACGTCGTGATGCAGGGCGACGTGACCGAGATCATCAACATGACCCCCTACCAGCGTCGGGGGATCATCGACGAGATCGCGGGCGTCGCCGAGTTCGACGAGAAGAAAGCCTCCGCCCGCGAGGAGCTTGAGATCGTCGAGGAGCGCATCGACGAGGCCGAGCTCCGGATCGAGGAGAAGGAGTCGCGGTTGGAGCAACTGGCCGACGAGCGCGAGACCGCCCTCGAGTATCAGGAGCTCCGCGAGGAGCGCGAGGAGTACGAGGGCTACCTCCGGGCGGCCGAACTGGAGGACAAGCGCGAGGATCTCGAAGGGACCGAGGCGAAGATCGAGACCGCGGAGACGAAGCTCGAAGAGAAGCAGGCCGCACTCGACGAGGCCGAGGGGAAGCTGAGCCGGCTGGAGGCCGAACTCGACGAGCTCGATTCCGAGATCGAGCGTACCGGCGAGGACGAACAGCTCCGGGTGAAAGGCGAGATCGAGGAGGTCAAAGGCGAGATCGCCCGACTGGAGGACCGCATCGAGGCCAGCAGAGAGCGCATCGAGGAGGCAGAAGCCGAGCGCCGCAGCGCGTTCGTCGACATCGACCGGAAGGAAGAGGAGATCGAGGAACTGGAAGACGAGATCCGCGACCTGAAAGTCGAGAAGGCGAACGTCAAAAGCGACATCGTCTCGAAGGAGAGCGACCTCCAAGAGGTCGAGACGGAGATCGAGAACGTCGACACCGCGTTCGACGAACTCAAAGCCGAACTCGAACGCGAGAAGGAGGCACTGGAGGCGCTGCGCGAGGAGAAAAACGGAAAACAGCGCGAGAAGGACCGCCTGCTCGACGAGGCTCGGCGGCGCTCGAACCGCGTCAGCGACCGCGAGGACGAGCTCCAAGAGGTCCGGGACTCGCTGCCAGATCTCCGGGCACGCGTGTCGAACCTCCGCTCGGAGCTGGACAAAGCCGAGAAGAACGAATCCACCGCGGCGTCGATGGTCGAGGAGCTCAAGGGGCGCAAGCAGGAGCTCAACGGCGACATCTCCGAGGTGGACGAGGAGCTCCGCGAGCTGCGCAACGAGTACGCAGAACTCGAAGCCAAAGCGAGCGACAGCGGCGACACGTCGTGGCCCCGCGCCGTCACGGCGATCAAGAACGCCGGGAAACGCGGTGTCCACGGTCCCGTGGGCGAACTGGCGTCGGTCCCGCGTGAGTACGCCGAGGCGTGTGAGACCGCCGCCGGCGGCCGGCTCGCGAACGTCGTCGTCGACGACGACGGCGTGGGTTCGGACTGCATCGACTACCTGAAGTCGCGGAACGCGGGCCGGGCGACGTTCCTCCCGATGACGGAGATGGACGACCGCAGCCTCCCTCGGGAGCCGAACGACCCCGGCGTCGTCGGCTTCGCCCGCGAACTGGTGGACTATGACGACCGCTACTCGGGCATTTTCTCCTACGTCCTCGGCTCGACGCTGGTCGTCGAGGACATGGAGACCGCCCGCCACTTCATGGGCGACTTCCGGATGGTCACCCTCGACGGCGACCTCGTCGAGAAATCCGGCGCCATGACCGGCGGCTCCGGCGGCGGCTCGCGCTACTCGTTCTCGAAATCCGGCGGCGGCCGGCTCGAACGGCTGGCCGAGCAGATCCACGACCTCGAAGACGAGCGCCAGTCGATCCAGGACGACCTCGACGAGGTGGAGGCCGACCTCACCGACGCCCGCGAGCGCAAGAGCGCCGCGGCCGAGAAGGTTCGCGAGATCGAGACCGACGTGGAAGACGCCGAGGAGGACGTGACGGAGGCGGAGGCCCGGATCGAGGATATCGAGGACGAGCTCGCCGAACTCCGCGAGGAACGGGAGGCAGTCGACGAGGAGATGACCGAGCTCGACGAGGAGATCGCGGACCTCGACGAGCGGATCGTGGCCGCCGAGGCGTCCATCGAGGAGATCGAGACCGAGATGGCCGACTCGAAGATCCCCGAGCTCTCCGCGCGGGCCGAGGAGATCCGCGAGGAGATCGACGAGCTGGAGGACCGCAGCGACGACCTCGACGCCGAACTGGGAGACAAGCGACGCGAGAAGGAGTACGCCGAGGAGTCGCTCGAGGACCTCCACGACACCGTCGAGGAGGCCCAGAACCGGAAGGCCGAACTGGAGAGCGACATCGAGGAGTTCGAGGCGGAGATCGAGGAGAAGGAGGAAGTACTCGAGGAGAAACACGAGAAGGTCGCCGAACTCGAAGAGCAGCTCGCCGAGCTCAAAGAGGAGCGCGAGGCGCTCAAAGCCGACGTGCGCGAGGCCCGCAGCGAGCGCAACGACCGACAGGACGAGGTCGACCGCGTCGAGAACCGGCTCGACTCGCTCAAGCGCAGCGCGGTCGCGCTGAGCGAGGAGATCTCCGACCTCGAGAGTCAGGTCGGCGAGTACGACGCCGACGAGATCCCGCCCCACGACGAGGTCGAGGCGGAGATCGAGCGCCTGAGCGAGGCGATGGAAGAGCTGGAGCCGGTGAACATGCTCGCGATCGACGAGTACGACGAGGTCGAGTCGGACCTCGACGAGCTCCGTGAGCAGCGCGAGGTGCTAGTCGAGGAGCGCGACGGGATCGAGGATCGCATCGAGGGGTTCGAACAGCAGAAGAAACAGACGTTCATGGACGCCTTCGAGGCGATCGACGAGCAGTTCCAGCGCATCTTCTCCCGGCTCTCCGACGGGTCGGGCGAGCTCGTGCTCGAAGATCCCGAGAACCCGTTCGAGGAGGGGCTGACGATGAAGGCCCAGCCCGCGGACAAGCCCGTCCAGCGGCTGGACGCGATGAGCGGCGGGGAGAAGTCCCTGACCGCGCTCGCCTTCATCTTCGCGATCCAGCGGCACAACCCCGCGCCGTTCTACGCGCTGGACGAAATCGACGCGTTCCTCGACGCGGTCAACGCCGAGCGCGTCGGCGAGATGGTCGACGACCTCGCGGGCGACGCGCAGTTCGTCGTCGTCAGCCACCGCTCGGCGCTGCTGGACCGCTCCGAGCGCGCGATCGGTGTCACGATGCAGGAGGACAACGTCTCCGCAGTCACGGGGATCGACCTCGCCGGCGGGGAGGGTCCCGAGGCGGAGGTGGCGACCGATGACGACTAGCGGGAAACCGGTACGGAGGGGGCGATGAGCGACGAGGAGTTCTCGATCGACATCGCGGACCACGAGACCGGCGATCCGGGCGTCGACGACGACCTCGTGACGAGGGACCCCGACGACGCCGACGAGGAAGTCGAGCCCGTCGAGGTGCTCGTCAATCTGGCCGAGGACGGCGAGATCGACCCGTGGGACATCGACATCGTCGCGGTCACCGACGCGTTCCTCGCCGAACTCGACGAGGCCGACCTCCGTGCCTCGGGCCGCGCGCTGTTCTACGCGTCGGTGCTGCTGCGGATGAAGTCCGACGCGATGCTGGGCGACGACGAGCCTGAGGAGCCCGAACCCGAGCCGTGGGAGCGGGCCATGGGGGCTGAGGCGCCGCCGCCCGGCGAGGACGACGGGTTCGACCCGGTCGACCAGCTGGAGGCGGAGATGGACCGCCGGCTCGAACGGAAATCAACCCGGGGGACGCCCGAGACGCTGGATGAACTGGTCCGGGAACTCCGGGACGCCGAGCGCGGGAGCTGGTGGAAGGAGTCCCGGAGCTACGACACAAGCGAGTCCCCCGCCGGCTACGACCGCGGCCCGCAGACGCTCGACTACCACGCCGGCGACGACTTCCGGCGCGACGAGGAGCCGACCGAGGACGACGTCACCGGCACCACCCACACCGAGGACATCGACGAGGTGATCGCCGACGTGGACGGCGCGCTGGCCGAGCGCTACGAACGGGGCCGCGACGAGGTGCTGTTCGTGGAGGTGCGCGACGCGGGCGGCCGACCGGTGATGACGTATCTCGCTCTCCTCTTCCTCTCGAACCGCGGCGACGTGCGCCTGAACCAGGACGACCTGTTCGGCGACCTCTGGGTGCAGGATCCCACGGCCGTCGACGCCGAGGGGCCGGGCGGCGCCGGCGTCGTCGAGGCGGACGAGGCGGCTGAGGACGCCGGTGACGCCGCTGCTGCGGCGGCCGACGACGAACCCGACGAGGAGGACGGCGCGGCAGCGTCGAGCGGCGGGGACTCCACGGCGGCGGAGGACTGACGCCGAAACGCCTAACCGACCGCCGGGAGAACGCCGGGTATGGTCGCTCCAGCCAATATCGCGGGCGAGGCGTTCGATTTCCTCGTCTCGAACCCGCTGTTTACCGTGGTGCTGGCCGGAATGCTGGGGTTCGTCTTCTTCATGTATCTGCTCGTCCGTCGGACGGTGCTCGGCCTCCGCGAGGGGTTCGACAGCGGGAAAGGACGGTGAGGCTGCCGTGGTAGACCCGCTCACCATCGGAACCGCTGTCGTGGCGGCGCTCGCGAGCCTGTTCATGGCGTGGGCCATCGGCGCCGGCTCCTCCGGCTCGACGCCCTTTGCCCCCGCGGTCGGTGCCAACGCCATCTCGGTGATGCGCGCCGGCCTCGTGGTCGGCGTGCTCGGCTTCGCCGGCGCGGTGCTACAGGGCCAGAGCGTCACGGAGGCGGTCGGCTCCGAGCTCGTCGGCGGCGTCTCGCTGACCGCGCTGGCGGCGACGGTGGCGCTGTTGATCGCGGCCACGCTGGTCGCACTGGGCGTGTTCCGGGGCTACCCGATCGCGACTGCGTTCACCGTCACCGGCGCGGTCGTCGGCGTCGGGCTCGCGATGGGTGGCGACCCCGCGTGGGCGAAGTACCGGGAAATCGTGGCGCTGTGGGTGCTCACCCCCTTCGTCGGCGGCGGGATCGCCTACGCCACCGCACGGCTGCTACGCGCCGAACGGGTGCCCGAGCGCGTGCTCGTGCCGACGCTCGCGGCGCTGGTCGGCGCGATCGTCGTCAACGTTGGTTTCGCGCTGCTGGGTCCGGCGGGCGGCAGCGGCTCGATCGCGGGCGAGATCGCCGGGGTGTTCGGCGGCGGCACGGCGGCCACCGGCGCCGTCACAGTCGCGCTGTCGCTGCTGGTCGCGCTCGCGCTCGCGGCCGACACGCGGCGGGACGCGGAGGGGGCTCAGCGCCGCTTCCTGCTCGTGTTGGGTGGGCTGGTCGCGTTCTCCGCCGGCGGCTCGCAGGTCGGGCTGGCGATCGGCCCGCTGGTACCGCTGCTCGATACGTTCCAGTCGATCCCGATCGTCGCGCTCCTGCTCGGCGGCGGCGTGGGGCTGCTCGTGGGGTCGTGGACCGGCGCGCCGCGGATGATCAAGGCGCTCGCACAGGACTACTCCAGCCTCGGGCCGCGGCGCTCGATCGCCGCGCTGATCCCGAGTTTCGCGATCGCCCAGACCGCCGTCGCCTTCGGCATCCCCGTCTCGTTCAACGAGATCATCGTCTCCGCGATCGTCGGCTCGGGGTACGCCGCCGGCGGCGCCGGGGTGAGCCGGAAGAAGATGCTGTTCACGGTGCTCGCGTGGGTGGGTTCGCTCGCGCTCTCGCTGCTCCTGAGCTACGGCGCGATGGCGGCGATCGAGTCGCTCTAGTCCTCGCCCAACTCCGACAGGTCCTCCGTCACGACTTCCTCAGGCAGCGCCGCGAGCGCCTCGTCCGGCCAGCCGTCGTGGCCCAGCGTAAACGTCGTCTCGGGGTTCGCCTCGGCGAGTGCGGCGACGCCGTCGGCAGCGGCGACGTACGCCGGCGGTTCCAGCCGTTCGGGCGTCTCGGCGTGCAGCGGGTACGTCTCCGACAGCGACGGCGGGAACGGACCGAACGGTGGCTCGACGCGCCAGACGGCGTCGTGGTCGTGGTCGGCGGGCTCGCCGAACTCCGTCAGTAGCGTCTTCTCGGGCGTCTCCAGCCGGGCGAGACGTTCGTGGTGGCGGAGTACTTCGGGCCGGCGAGCGCTCTCCGGCGAGGTGTAGAAGAACGTCCCCTTCGAGACGCGGTCGTTCGCCTCCAACTGCTCGGCGTGATCGAGCAGCGCCTTGTAGCCGTCGGCGCTCGCAGGGTGGGCCCGGGCGCGCTGTTCGACCAGCTCCATGAGGCTCCCCTCCCGGATCGCCTGCCGGACCCGGCGGATCTCCGCGAACGTGACGTGGAGGTTGTGTTCGGCGAGCGCGTTCTCCCGCTCGCGCTCGTCGAGTGCGCGCAGGGAGTCGGGGTCGTGCTCGGTACAGATCGGGCAGGGGCAGGGGAGGTAGCTGAGTTCGTCGAGCTGTTCGGTGCCGCTGACGGTGAGATACCGGCCGTCGCGGGCGTACAGCGCGTACGCCGCCGAGTCGAACAGGTCACAGCCCACGGCGGCGGCCAGCGCGAACATCATGGGGTGGCCCGCGCCGAACAGGTGAACCGGGCAGTCGGCGCCCAGCCCCCGCTTGGCGGCGGCGGTCACGTCGATCATGTCGTCGTAGCGGTAGCTGTTCAGGAGGGGGACGACCGCGCCGACGGGGAACACGTCGAGATTGGTGCTCGCGGCGTGGGCGCCGGCCTGCTCGCGGAGGTCGGTGTACGTCGACCCCTGCACGGGCGCGTTCACCAGCATCTCACCCGTATCCACGGCCTCGGCGTCGGCGAGGGCTTCTTCGGTCGCAGCCAGTTCCTCCTCGGCCTGCTCGCGGGAAACGTCCGGCGGGGTGGGGATGTCGACGGGCGTCCCGATGTCGCTCCCGATCTCCTGCTGGAACTCGAGGATCTCGGTGGTGGTGGTGTCGATCTCGCCGTACTCAGCGAGTTGGAACGAGCCCGAGTCGGTGACGATCGCACCCGGGAAGTCGAGCATCTCGTGGAGGCCCTCTTTTTCGGCGCGCTCCCGGAGTTCGTCGGTGGTGCGGATGATGTAGGAGTTGGTGATCAGGATCTCAGCGCCGAACTCCTCGTGGAGCCGGCGGGGGGAGATCGTCTGGAGGTTGGGGTTGACGACCGGCATCAGCGCCGGCGTCTCGACGGTGACGCCCGCCCGGGGCACCGTCAGTCGGCCGACGCGGGCCAGCCCGTCGCTGGCCCGGATCTCGAAGGCGTCGCGCATGGATCGGTTTTCGCGGGGGAACGGTAAGGGGTTGTGTTGTCAGGGCAGCGCGGCGACGACGGCCGCCGCGGCGTTCCCCGTCTCCTCGACCATCCCGGTCGCGACGAGGTACAGCGAGAGGAAGATGATCGCGTTGTACGTGCCGTGGACGAGGATGGGGACGACGAGGTTCCGGGTGTACTCGTAGATCGCGCCGAGGATCAGGCTCGGCCCCATGAGGACGCCGATCGTCACCAGTATCGCCGAGGGGTTCGACGCGACCAGCGAGCCGACGTGGATCGCCGCGAAGATCGCGCTCGCGACGATCACGCCCGGCACCGCCGAGAACTCCTCGCGGATCCGGTTCTGGACGACGCCGCGGAACAGCAGCTCCTCGCCGGGGCCGATCAGCAGGTACGCCCCCGGGAGGAGGTAGAGCACGATCTCGGGGTTCGCCATCGCCATGTCGGCGATCTGGTTCTCGGCGGCGTCGGTCCCGGTCGATGCGAGCAGCTGGCTCACCGCGATCAGGTAGACGAAGCTTAGCACGAGCGCGCCGATCACGATTCCGAACTCCTTGATCGAGGGGAGCCGGATCCCGATCGATCGGACGGGGATCCCGCGTTTCCGGAGGTAGAGCGCCCCGACGCCGAGGAAGGCGACGCCCTGTGTCAGCAGGAGGGAGAGCACGATGCTGAGGACGGGGGTCATCGTGACGCCGGCGAGGCTCAGGAGGAGCCCGCTGAACAGGACCAGCACCAGTGCGGCGCCGATCCCGGCGACGCCGAGCCCGATGCCGACGCCGATCGCACGTAGTCGAGAGTCCATACCGGAGGGCGGGCCGCCGTGGTCAAAGACGTTCCCCTGTCAGCCGAGTTCGTAGCGGCTCACTGCCAGCGCGGCCCGCCCGTCCCGGATCTCTCCCTCGCGGACCGCGGCGACGAGCTCGCCGTACGCCATCGTCAGCGCCCGGATGCTCTCGTTCTCGTCGAGCGCCTGTCCGCCCGCGGGCTCGCAGCCGCGGGCGACGAACGTGTGGTGCAGCGAGTCCGCGATCCCGTTGACCGGCTCGGTCGTGCAGAGATGCTCGAGCGAGTCGGCCGTGTAGCCCGTCTCCTCGCGGAGCTCCCGCCGGGCGGCGGCTTCGAGGTGGTCCTCGCCGGGCTCGACCCCGCCTGCGGGCAGGCCCCGGTTGACGCGCCCGACCGCCTGCCGCCACTCCTCGATCAGCACTACCTCGTCGCCGCCGGGCAGGAACGGGAGCACGACGACGGTCTCGACCTCCTCGACGTGGTGGTAGTCCGTCTCGGTGCCGTCGGGCAGTGCCACGTCGTCGCGCCGAACCTCGAACCCCGGACAGCGGTAGTCGATCTCGGTGTCGAGCGTCTCCCACGCGAGGTCGTCGTCGGCCATGACCGGGAGTGCTGCCCGGACGCAAGAAAAGGCGGTCGGTCTGCCGAGGCGTCGGTGGCCGCAGCCGCCGCCCTACCGCGTCAGCCAGAGGTCCCGGGCGCCGACGCCGGCGACGACGACGGCGCCGACAGTCACGCTGAGGTCGAGCCCGGTGTACCAGAACGGCAGCCAGGGGAACACCCCCCGGAGCATCACGGCCACCTCGTCCAGCAGCGGGATGCCGCCCCCGGCCCGATCGGTCGGCGTCTCCCCGACGTACCACTCGCCCTCGGGCTGTTCACCCACTGGGGGGCGGTCGGCCTCGTAGGGGATCTGGTTGGTGGTGACCGACCACCGGACGGTGCCGTTGCGGTCGACTTCGAGGATGCGCTTGTTGAGCGTGTCCGTCACCAGCGTGTGGCCGTTCGCGAGCCGGTCGGCGTCGCGGGGCCAGCGCAGGTCGATGCCGCCGGCGCGGTCCAGCGTCCACGCGACCGTCCACTCACCGTCCTCGCGGTGGAGCTCCGCGACGCGGTTGTTGTCGCTGTCGGCGACGAGCACGGCCGCCTCGCCGTCGCCGCTGGGCGTGCCGCCGAGCCACTGCGGGTTGTGCTGGTGATCGAGCACCTCGGGGGCGCCACAGCGTACGTCGCCGTCGCCGTCGGTGTCCTCGAGCTGGCGCTTCCCGCCGGGCATACAGGAGTCGTCGGCGCCGTCGTCGTCGGCGTTGATGGTCTCGATCACGCCCTCGTCCCGGTCGACGACGAGGATCTGGTTGGCGTTGCGGATCGAGACGAGGAACTGCCCCTCGTCGACCACGTCGACGTCGTTGATGTGGAGCCAGTCGACCCGGGTGGGATCGTCGGGGGCGTCGTAGTAGCTGCTGGCGTTCCACTGCCAGACGGGCTCGCCGTCACGGACGATCAGGAGCCGCTCGTGCTCCATGTCGCTCAGCAGGTACTCGCCGCCGCCGAGCTTCTCGACGTCGTGGACCTCGCTGTTCCCGCTGCTCCGGACGGGGAAGGAGTACTCGTACTCGATCGACTGGCTGTCGGGGTCGAGGATCCGGAACCCGGTGTGGGTACACGGCGACTCGTAGGGGCCACAGTCCTCGTAGCCGCCGTCCATGAACCCGGCCATCACGCTGCCGTTGTCCAGTTGTGTCACGTCGAAGTAGCTGTCCGTATCGTCCATACGCCACGCCACGTCGCTGCCTTCGTACATCGCGACGCTGCCGTACTGGTGCCAGCCGGGGCCGCCGCCTTGGATCCCGACGAGCGTCTCCCGTTCGCCGTCGGTGCCGGCCACGGAGGCGTCGGGGGCGAGCACTGCGCTCGCGCCCATCGTCACCACGAGGAGGGCCACGGCGCCGATCACCAGGGCGGCGCCGCGTCGCTTCCGGTCCATTACCGTACAGTCGGTAGCCCCCGGGGCATAACCCTTGTCAGTTACCCACGACTCAAGTCGTTGGCTTGTCAGTGGACTCCCCTTCTGCCGTCGCTTGGACGGAGGCGTGGAAATCGCCGTTTAGGTTCAGCGTCCCTGACGTTAGCGCACACTGACAGGGTGCGCCTCCACTCGAAGACTTCTGCCCCGAGTGGAGACGTTTGAGCAGTTTACGAGCAACGTTCTTGCTCGCGTTGTAATCTGCGTTCAGTTCGTAGTCACACTTCTGACACACGAACTGGTGTTTCGACCGTCGATTATTCTCGTGGGTAAACCCACACTTGGAACATCGCTGACTTGTGTACGCCGGACTCACCTGTTTGACCTCGATGTCGTACATCTCGGCTTTGTACTTGACGTACTGGTACAGGCGTCGGAACGCCCATGTGTGGAATCGCTTCGCACTAGCCATCCGGTCACGAATATCGGTCAGGTTCTCGAACGCGACGTGGGTACAACCGTGGTCACGTGCTTCTTTGAGAATCTGGTTTGAGGCGCGGTGCAGTTCATCCTGCATCCAGCGGTGTTCGCGGTCGCTCATCGACTGAATCGACAGGTGTGCCGACCGCGTTCCCGTCTGTTGCATCGACCCACGAGTCTTCTCGAACTCTCGACGTCGATGATTCATCTCGTCAGCATTCCCGACGAACGCGCCAGTAGAAGTCACGGCGAGCGAGCCGTCCACGTTCAGGTCAACACCAAGGACTGTTCTGTGCTTGGCGTCCTCAGAACGCTCCGCATTCTGATGGGTTGCATCAGACGGAGTCTGATGAACGTCAGAAGAATCAATCGTGGACTGCTCTTGCTCATCTGTGGTTCGGCGCATCCGTGCGTGGAGATAGAACCTCTCCGCGTGATGGTCGTACTGCAACGTGGACATACGGAACTCGTAGTCCTCGTTCAGCATGTACTCCCCAATCGGTGTACCCTGGGGGTCGTCGGGAAACACGTAGTCGCACTCGACGCGACCGTTTACTGTAGAAAGCGAAACGTGGTCGCGGTAGAACGTCGCTGAACGCTTGTCGTAGACGACGCTCCACGCATCGAAATGTGGTTGACTCGTTTTCTCGCCTTTCTTGAGCCGGGCAACTCCGCTTTTAGTGGCCTCGATAGCACGTCGAATCCCTTTCTGGACGAGGTTCGCTGTTAACTCCGTTTCGTTGCGGGGTCGCTCATACAGAGCGTTCTCGGCCTTCTGTTTCGAGGTCACGCAGTAGTCGCTCGGGTACCTCCACGCCCACTTTGCAGTGGTGTTCGCACAATGGAGGAATTGGTCTTTAGTGTGATGGAGGTCGTCGTACCGTTCGTCAGGTACGTCGAGTGTGATCTTGACGGTGCGGATCACGTCCTCCATCCGTGTTTCACATATTATGGTTGTTTTTATTAATTCTACGTCTGGCGTTGGGGAGTCGGCCTGCTATCACTCGTGGATTGTCGGATTCTTCCCACGGCTAAAGCCATGGGCTTCCTTGACTCTGTGTGCGGCCGGCCCGTGCGGCGCAGGGTCGCGACGGTCGGGAGAGGTGAACGGGTAGGGTTTCTCTCGCTATGCCTCAGGCGGTTACGACGGTTCGAAACGCGTCGTCGACCGCCGCGAGCGTCGCCGCGAGCGAGCCGGAGTTGTCGACGACGACGTGGTCGTCGCCCTCGATCGGCTCGAACTCCTCTTTGAGTTGGTTGTACACCGCGAAGTCGGCGTCGCTCTCGTCGTCCTCCTCGCGCTGGCGGCGCTCGATGCGCTCGCGGACGACCGACTCCGCACACTCGACGCGGACGAGGCGGAACTCGACGCCCGCGTCGTCGGCGACCGCGGCGGCGCGCTGTCGGAGCTTCCGCCGGCGGAACGTGGCGTCGAGGACGACGTGCTCGCCGGCGTCGAGTCGCTCCCGCGCGCGGTCGAATAGTTCGTCGTACACCGCGGCGGACTCCTCGGCTTCGTAGGTCGGCTCCGGGAACAGTTCCTTGCGCACCACGTCGGTTCGGAGCATGCGCGCGGGCAGCAGTTCGGCGACCCGCTCGGCGACGGTGGATTTGCCGGTGCCGGGCAGCCCACACACGAGGACGAGCATTCGTTTTGTTGGGTGGGGTGCGAGCACTAATAGTCAGCGCTTCGGGGTGGGGGTGTCACTGCTCGCCAACGAAGTGGACCGTTACACACTACGCCGGACTGCTCGCTGTCGCTCGTCGTTGCGAAGTGGGGTGAAAAGTGGGCCGGCGCGAATTCGGAATCACGTGAGACCTGCGGTCTCGCTGGCCCTCGTTCGCTTCGCTCACGAGGACGCGGTTACGGCCACCCGAAGGCCGGTGCTAGAGGTGTGAGAATGCGGGAAGTGGGCCGGCGCGAATTCGAATCGCGGTTACGGCCACCCGAAGGCCGAAGGATACCAAGCTACCCCACCGGCCCGCAGGCGAAACGAGGCACCCGGCGAGGTTAAGAGTTGCCATCTTTCAGCGCCGGCGACCGAACCGCGGTGATCGGAACCGATCGACGGCGGCCGGGGCGTCGATCAGCGTAATTCAAGGTGGAGACTCCGGTCTCAAGGAGCGACCGAGGGGAGCGAGTAGGCCGGAGAGGGAACCGACACGGGATTATACCAGCCACGATCGATGGCTGACCAACTCCCCCATCGAACCGTTACCAATATAAAGACAAGCGCAGACATCTGAAACACGGATGGAGGTCCGTCGCACTGTCCCCGTCAAACTCGACGTGACCGACAACGACGCCGACCTCCTCCACGAGACCATCTCCGAGTTCCTGTGGGCCGCCAACTACGTCGTCGACCACGCATGGCAAGGCGAGTACAAGACCACGAGCAAGGCCGAACTCCAGCATGAAACCTACGACGACGTGCGGGCCGAGACGCGACTTCAAGCGAACCTCGTCCAGAACGCCCGCAACAAAGCCGCCGACGCTGTCCAGAGCGTCGTCGCCCGATGGAAGCAAGGCGACTACGCGGGGAAACCGCACTTCACAGCCCCGACACTCGTCTACGACAAGCGGTGTGCGACGTTCAACGACGATCACGTGACGCTCTCGACCGTTGAAGGACGCATCACTGCCGAGTACGTTCTTCCTGACAAGAGCCGCGAGACCCCCCACTCGGAGTATCTGTTCAACGATGATTACGAAGTGACCGGTGGGGAGCTACACTACCGCGACGGCGAGTTCTACCTTCACGTCCGAACAAAGGCGGATGTGGAGTTCGAGACTGCCGACGACGGCAACGACGAGCACAGCACAGTCCTCGGCGTTGACCTCGGCATCGAAAACGTCGCCGTCACCTCAACAGGAACGTTCTGGAACGGGTCGGAGTTGAACCACTGGCATCGTGAGTTCGAGAAACGACGTGGGTCGCTCCAACAGCGTGGGACGCGAGCCGCCCACGAAACCATCCAATCTGTCGGACGCACTGAGACGGGCCGCTACGACCACTTCTTACACACCGTCTCGAAGGAACTTGTCGCAGAAGCCATCGAGAACGACTGCGACGTGATCGCGTTCGAGAACCTGACGGGGATTCGTGAGCGGATGCCGAACGCCAAAAAGTTCCACGCATGGGCGTTCCGACGCCTGTTCGAGTACGTCGAGTACAAGGCGGAAGTGGTCGGCATCTCGGTCGAACAAGTGAGCCCCGCCTACACCTCCCAGCGGTGTTCAAAGTGCGGGTTCACGCACGAGGATAACCGCCCGAATTCGGACGGGCAGGACGTATTCGAGTGCCTGAAGTGCGGCTACTCACCCCATGCGGACTACAACGCGGCGAAGAACATCGGTCTGAAGTATCTCCGCTCGGCGCAAAAGTCGTCGGGCGGAGGCGCACCCGTAAACGTGCGCTTGAATCGCGGGACGCTGAACGTGAACGGCGAGTATTCGTCTGCCTGTGAAGGCCAGAACGGGAGTCCACGCGAAAGCCCCACCCGCAACGAAGCGAACGGCGACGCCGTGAGCGAGTAGGGTAGGGTAGTTTACGCGTAGTCGAAGCCGGAGTCGTCGTCGAGTCGTTCGACGCCGTCGTCGTCGTTCGTCTCGGACGTCGTCGGCGCCTCCTCGCTTTCGAGCTGCTGGTAGGCGTCGATCATCACGGCCAGCGAGAAGATGCTCACGAAGCCGGAGACGACGTACGTGAGCACCGTTCCGGCGACCGGGCTGAACACCGTCACGATCCCCGTCGGGAGGCTCGCGAGCAGGCTGATGACGAAGATCACGATGCCGAGGCCGAACAGCGGGAAGCGGTTCCCCTTCGCGAGCGACCAACTGGAGGAGAGCGCCTCGAACGGGCCCTCGCCCTCGACGGCGACGTACACCTGCGTGAAGATCAGGCTGACCAGCAGGAACAGCCCCGGGATGAACAGCGCGACGAAGCCGATCCCGACCGCGATCCCCTGGACGATCAGCGCGACCACGAGGAACACCCACGTTTTCAGCATGTCGTCCGTGACGCCGCCGGGGATCGAGCCGAGTTCGGCGGCGTCGTGGTCCAGCGCCCGCAGGGCGACGATCGTGAACGCGACGTTGAGAATCCCGCCGAGGGTCGCCAGCGCGGCGCCGCCGGCCACCCCGATCGGGAGCGACAGCGTCGTGGTCGCCATTCCCGAGGTGTCGGTCGACGTCGCGATCGACGCTACCGCCGAGTTCGTGCCGAGAACGGTGAGCAGTTGGAGCAGGACGTAGACCACGCCCAACTGGATCCCGCCTGTCGTCGTCAGCTTCTCCGCGCCGGCTGAGAGGGCATCACCGATGTTCAGGGACATACGGTTTTCTGGCGAGACTCAGCTTAAAACATTTTTGATAGATGAACTCTACCACTGACGGATCGGTCGGCGTCGCTAGCGGGGTGGGTGGGCCGGAGCACGATGTTACTTATGTAGTGGGACACTACCCCTCTACGATGGCAGAGGAGCAACCCCAGTCACTCCCGACCGAACTCGACGCCTGGCTCGACGACCGAGCCGCCGAGACCGGCCGGGACCGTGGGGAACTGCTCGCACGCGCGGTCGCGACCTACCGCCTCCTTTCGCAGGCCGAGGACGCGACCGACACGGAGCCGCTGGACCGACAGGTCGAGGAACTGAACGATCGAGTGGCGGCGGTCGAGGCCGACGTCGACGACCGGGTCGAGGACGTGCGCGACCGGGTCGTGCAGGTGATGCAGATCGCCAAGGCGAAAGCCGACGAGGAGCACGACCACCCAGAGCTCGCCGAGCGTATCGACGAGATCGAAGACGCCGGCACCGACGACGTCGAGGCGCTCCGGCGCGCGCTCGCGGAACTCGATCGACAGGTCGACGGCGGGTTCGACAACTACGAGGCGGTGCTCTCCTCGCTGGCCGACCGCGCCGACGACGCCGAGGGGAAGCTCGACACGCTCGCAAACGCGGTGGTGCGCCTGCGCCGCCGGGTCACCGAGCTCGAAGCCGCCGACGCCCGCCGGAGCGCCGTCGAGGAGCTGCAGGCCGAGGCCAACCGACGGAACGTGAGCGCCGGCGACTGCGCCGCCTGCGACAGGCAGGTCCACGTCGGCCTGCTGTCGGCGCCGCGCTGTCCCCACTGCGGGGAGGCGTTCGTCGACGTGGAGCCCGGCAGCCGCTTCTTCGGCTCCGCGACGCTCGTGACTGGCGACCAGCCGGCGCTGACCGGCGAGTCGTTCGACCCCGAAACCGCCGAGGAGGTGTTCGACGGCGATGAGTGAGGACGACGAGTTCGGCGACGCCGAGGCCGACTCGGAGGAAGATCTCCCCCTCTCCGGGCTGCGCGAGCGCGTCGAGGCCGAGCGCGAGAAGGAGCAGGAAGAAGACCGGGAGAACCCCTTCGAGACGGTCGCCGAGGAGGAGCCGGCCGACGCCGCGGCGTCGGCGGAGCTGTTCGAGGAGGTCGACGTCGATGAGATCGACGGCGAGGAGGTCTGGGACGCCGTCGTCGAGGGCGACGCCGAGCCCGAGGAGCTGCTGGGCGAGGAGCCCCGGACGGAGAGCGAGTCGGAGCCGGCGGTCGAACCCACCGACCTCCCCGAGGAGCACGTGATCGACAAGCGGGAGTACTGCCAGCGGTGTGAGTTCTTCGCCGCGCCGCCGGATGCGGTCTGTACCAACGAGGGAACCGAGATCGTCGAGCTCGTCGACAACGCCCATTTCCGGGTCCGGGGCTGCCCGAAAGTCGCCGCCGACGACGAGGCGCTCTCGGGATTCGCCGCCGAGGAGGAGTGAACAGCCTTTCCTGCGGGACGCCCCTTCCCCGGGTATGCAGTTCTGTGACGACTGTGGCTCGATGATGGTCGCCGAGGGCGACCAGATGGTCTGCAAGGAGTGTGACGCCACCCAGCCCCGCGACGAGGAGGCCGAGGCGGCGTTCGTCTCCACCGACGAACAGACCGAGGGCGACCTGATCGAGGCCGACGAGGACGCCGAGTACGAGGGGAAGCCGACGGCCTCGGACGTGACCTGTGAGGCGTGTGGCCACGGCGAGGCGTGGTACGACATCAAACAGACCGCCTCCGCCGACGAGCCGCCGACGCGGTTCCTGCGCTGCAAGGAGTGCGACAACACCTGGCGAGAGTACAACTGAGCCGCGGTACGCTTTTGCCGACCGCCGCCGACTTCGGACAGTATGGCCCTCCCTGATCGCTTCGAACCGTGGCACGTCCTCGTCGTCGCCGCCTTCCTCGTCGGCGCCGGCGGCTCACTACTCGGCAGCGGTACCGAGGGATTCGTGCTCGTTATCGGCCTCAAAACCGTCCTTAGCGGCCTACTCTGGGCGTTCGCTGTCTACATCTTCGTCGGGACGTTCCGGAACTACGTCACCAGCTATAGCGAGACCGGGGGATCGCTGTGGGACCCGCGCTTCCTCGCGCCGTTCGCCGTCGGCGTGCTCGCGGCGGCCGCCCTGGTCGGCTGGCGGCTGCCCGAGGAGGGGGTCACGCCGTCGCTGGTCGCCGCCGCCCTCTCCGCCGGCTTCTGGGCGTTCGTGCTCGCGATGGTCGCCGTGTTGACCGCGAGCTACGTCGTCGCGGGCTACCGCGAGGCACAGTAGCTCAGAGCGCCTCGAGCAGGAACCCCCCGACCGTCTCGGCCACGACCTCGGTCCGCCCGACGAAGAAGTGATCCGCCGACAGCGCCGTCGTCGCCCAGCCCAGTTCCTCGGCCCGCTCGACGACCGACTGCCAGTCCGCGAGGTCGTCGCGCTCGCCGTACACCACCGTCGCGGGCGCCTCGATCCGATCCATCGCGGGCACCGCGAGGAGATCGTCGTTCAGCCGCGAGGGCGGCGCGAGCGCGGCGACGGCGGCGAGTTCGGGCAGCTTTCCCGCAGCGCCGTCGACGGTCGTCCCGCCCGCCGCGAGCAGCGTCAGGCAGGCGCCGAAGCTGAACCCCGTCACCCCGACCCGGTCGTAGCGCTCGCTCGCCCACTCGAGCGCGGCGTACGTGTCGCCGAGTTCGCCGTACCCTTCGTCCCAGTCGCCGTAGTCGAACCGCAGGCAATCGACGCCGGCGTCGGTGAGGTGCTCGCTGATCCCCACGAGGCGCCCGTCGCCGCGGTGGCCGCCCTGTTGGGGGTGGGGTGGGCAGGCGACGACGCAGGCGTCAGTTTCGCCGTTCCCCGTGTCGAGATTCCCCCGCACGTCCCGCGCGCTCGGGATCACGATCGGCTCGCTGTCGCTCATAGGTCGGGCTGGGGCCGCCGTCGCCAAGCGCCTTCCGCTCGGGAACCGCGTCTCCGCGGGAGGTTTAAGGCGGTGACGGCCGCATACCCGGCCATGGGAATCCTTTCGCGCGCCTCGTACATCGTGCGGTCGAAAGTGAACTCGGTGCTCAACCGCGCCGAGGATCCGAACGAGACGCTCGACTACTCCTACGAGCAGATGCGTGACCAGCTACAGGAGGTCAAACAGGGGATCGCCGACCTGACGACCCAGAAGAAACGGCTGGAGATCCAGAAGCGCCGACTCGAGGAGAACGTCGAGAAACACAACGAACAGGCCCGCGAGGCCGTCCGGCAGGACCGCGACGACCTCGCCCGCGAGGCGTTAGAGAAGAAGAAATCGAAGATGAACGAGATCGAGGATCTGGAGGCCCAGATCGCCGATCTCCAGGAGTCACAGGACCGCCTCGTCGAGAAGAAGGAGGAGCTCCAGAGTCAGATCGAGGAGTTCCGTACGAAGAAGGAGACGCTGAAGGCGCGCCACGACGCCGCCGAGGCGGAGACGCGCGTCTCCGAGGCGATGACCGGCGCCAGCGACGAGATGGGCGACGTGACCCGGGCGATCGAACGTTCCGAGGAGCGCACCGAGGAGATGGAGGCCCGCGCGGAGGCGATGGACGAGCTGCAGGACTCCGGCGCCTTCGAGAACGCCCTCTCCGACGAGGACCGCATCGACCGCGAGCTCGAACAGGGGCGGACCGACACCGAGGTCGAGTCCGAGCTCGCGACGCTGAAAGGCGACCTCGGGGAGGGGGAGAACGGGGCGGGCGAGACCGCGACCGACGACGCGGAGAGCGAGACCGAGACGGCCGACAGCGAGACGACCGACCCCGAGATCGAGAGCGAACTCGAGGAGCTTCGGGACGAGGAGTGATCCCTCGGACAGTTACCGGCGGTGAGTGGCCGTGAGCACCCCCGAATCCCCGGGCGAGACCCAGGACACGGTCCGGGAGCGTGCGGGCGTGAGCACCGCGAAACTCTGGCTCTACATGGCCGCCGACCGGCGGCTGGTCGCGCTTGGCGTCGTCGGCGCGCTCTTTCTCGGCGTCGTCGGTGGCGGCGTCGCCCGTCCGGACACCGTCTACCCGCTGCTCACCGAGGGTGACTCGATGGAGACGCTGTCGCAGGCGCTCGTCGGGTCGACGGTGACCGGCGTCACCCTCGTGCTCACGCTCTCACAGTTGGTGCTCTCCCAGGAACAGGGCGCCGTCGGCGACCAGCGCGGCCGGATGGAGGAAGCGACGACGTTCCGCTCGGACGTGGCAGACCTCCTCGAGGACCCCGTCAGCCCCACCGAGCCGTCGGCGTTCATCCGGGCGCTCGTGGGTGCGACCGAGGAGCGGGCCGACGAGGTCGCGAACGCCGTCGAGGATCTCGACGACGAGGAGCTCCGGGACGGAATCATCGAGTTCGTCGACGCCATCCGGGAGAACAGCGAGGGGGTGCGTTCGGACCTCGAGGGCGCCCGATTCGGCGAGTTCGAGGTCATCTCGGCGGCACTGAACTTCAACTACTCCTGGAAGCTCTACACCGCCCAGCGGCTGCAGGCCGAACACGCCGAGAGCCTGAGTGCCCACGCGAGCGACCGTCTGGCGGCGCTCGAGAACGTGCTCGAACTGTTCGGCCCCGCCCGCGAGCACTTCAAGACGCTCTACTTCCAGTGGGAGTTGATCGACCTCTCGCGGACGATCCTCTGGACGTCGCTGCCGTCGCTGGTGGTGTCGACGTGGGCGCTGCTGTTCTTCGACCCCGCGCCGGGCGGCGTCGCCGGCGTCCCCTTCGCGCTGATGCAGGCCGCCGCCGTCGTCGCAATCGCCCTGTTGCCGTTCGCGGTGCTGCTCTCCTACATGCTCCGCATCGTCACCGTCACCAAACGAACGCTGTCGATCGGGCCGTTCATCCTCCGGGAGACGGACCGGGACACGGTGATCGAAGAGGAGTAGCTACGCCTCGCGGGCGCCAGTGCCGGGCAGCCCCAGTTCCGCCAGCCGCATCTCTCCCTCCGCGAGATCGACGCCCTCGTAGGCGTCCGACGAAAGCAACAGCGAGCCGTCGAGGTCGGCGTAGTCCAGCAGCGGCCCGAGGTGGACGCCGGCGGCGATGCTGGCGTTGCTCTCGATCATGCAGCCGAGCATCACCTCCAGCCCCTCGGCGCGAGCGGCGTGGATCATCCGTTTCGCCTCGAGCAGCCCGCCACACTTCATCAGCTTGAGGTTCGCGATGTCACACTTATCGGCGATCTCGGGGATATCCTCGAGCGTGACGCAGGACTCGTCGGCGGCGATCGGAAGCTCGCTGCGCTCGTACGCGAACTGCAGGCCCTCGGGGTCCTCGGCGGGGACGGGCTGTTCGATGAACTCCACGTCGTGGTCGGCGAGCCACGCCGAGTTCTGCACCGTCTCCCGCGGCGTCCACGCCTCGTTCGCGTCGACGCGCAGCGTCGCGTCGGGCGCCTCCTCCCGAATCGTCTCGATGATCTCCCGATCCCGGTCGGTGCCCAGCTTCACTTTCAGCGTCGAGTGGCCCCCCTCGACGGCGTCTTCGGTCTTCTCGCGGATCTTCTCGGTCGTGTCGAGCCCGATGGTGAACGAGCTCGTCGGCGTCGACTCGGGATCGAGTCCCCACATCCGGTAGAGGGGGAGGCCCGTGCGTTTGGCCGCGAGGTCGTGCAGCGCGATCGACACCGCACACCGCGCGGCGGGGTTGCGCTCGACGGTGTGGCGCATGCGCTCCTCGATCGTCGTCAGCGCGTGGGGGTCGCCGACCTCCTCGACGACGTCGAGCAGGTCCGGCAGCACCGCCTCGACGGTGTCGGCCGTCTCGCCGTAGTGCGCCGAGGGCGCGGCGCCGCCGATCCCGGTCATCCCGCCCTCGTCGGTGATCGTCACGATCACGTTCTCGGCGGCCTCGGTCGTCCCCCGGGAGATGGTAAAGGCGTCCGCGAGCGGGAGCGAGACGCGCTCGAACTCGGTGTCGAGGCTCATTCCCCGACCACCTCGTCGACGATCTCCGCGGCGTCGAAGCGCACGGGATCGGTGGCGGCGGCGCCGATCTGGTCGGCGAACGCCTCGACGGCCTCACGGGCCGCTTCGTCGCCGTCCACGTCCTTCGTGTTGAGCGCGCCGGCGACGACCTCGGTCTCGTGGACCGGCGCCGCGAGCGACTCGTAGAGGTCGACGTACTCCGCGACCGGCGGCAGTTCGGTGTCCTCGTAGCCGTGGACGACCTCGCGGCCCGCCTCGTGACAGAGCACCAGCTTGTCCGCCATCGAGCCGTGGAGGATGCCGCAGGTCACCGCGGAGTAGGCGGGGTGGACGATGCTCCCCTGCCCCTCGACAAACAGCACGTCGTGCTCGTCGCCCTTCTCCAGCAGCATCTCCTCGACGGCGCCGGCGGTGAAGTCCGAGACGACGCGGTCGACGGGGTTGCCCCAGCCGGCGATCATGATCCCCGTCTGGCCCGTGGGGACGAAGCCGGCGTCGATGCCCGCCTCCTGTGCGGCGTCGACCAGTTCGCAGGTGGCGGTCATCTTCCCGACCGAGCAGTCGGTACCGACCGTGAGGACGACCTCGGCGTCGACCTCGTCCGACCGTCCCTCGGCGACGCCGATCCCCGGGTGGGGTTCGCGCACGTCGTGGATCTCCGCGCCGTGTTCGGCCGCGAGCGTCGCGAACTCCTCGTCCTCGTTGAGGAAGTAGTGGAGGCCAGCGACCACGTCGACGCCGGATTCCAGCGCGGTGGTCACGTCCGACCGCCACGACTCGTCGAAGCCGCCGCCGATCGGGGCGATCCCGATCAGCAGCGCGTCTACCTCGTCGTCGATCTCCGCGAACGAGTCGACGATCGGCGCGTCCGGGACGGTGTCGGTGTGGTCGTGCACCCGGCTGCCGGCGGCGTCGCGGTCGATCACGGCGACTGTCTCGTCGTCACTGTAGCGCATCACCCCGAGGGCGGTCTTCGCACGGTCCGGGAACTTCTCGTGGGCGAGGATCGCGAGTCGTCGCTGGTCGGGCATGGTTGGGGAATCGGGGAGCGGGGGTATAAATCGGTGGTCCGCGGTCACACTCGCTCCGGATCGGTTCGGGGGCGGGTCGGCGCTCGCGTCGTCGGAACGACGCCGACCCCGGTGACCTCACTCCTCGGCGGCTTTGGCCATCCGGCTCTCGCGTTTCTCCTGGCCGATCGTGAGCGCCGTCATCGCCTGCTTGGGCCCCTCGAACTCGAGTTCGTCGACGGGCACCTCGCGTGGCTCGTCGTACTGTCCGAGGATGTAGACGTAGTAGTTCTGGAGCGCCCGCCGGGCGTTCTGCCGGGGGCTCTCCGTCAGTAGGTCCGTCGACAGCCCCAGTTCGACCACCTCGGGGAACGTCAGTCCCAGCACCTCCGACGCGGCGGCGATCCGTTCGTAATCCTCGTCGCTGACCCGTATTGTCTCGGTCATACCGCTCACGACAGGCGGCTCTCACTTCACTGTTACGGAGCGTAACGAACTGTTACACCATGCGGCGAGAGTTCACAGCCCCCGAACCCGGACGCTCCAGAAGTCGCGGAACGCCGTCTCGAGCGCCGCCTCCGGATCGCCGGTCGCGTCGACGCGGGCGGTCGTGTCCGCGAGCTCGCGCAGTTCCCCGAGCACGCTGCGCTCGCCCACGATCACGACGCGGTCGGCGTCGGTCGCGTGGTCCTCGACGGTCGCGGCGGCCTCCTCCAGATGCTCGTCGATCTGGGCGTCCCGTCGGCGCTCGAAGCGACCCTGCGAGAAGCCGCCTTTCGAGTGTTCGTTCATCACGTCGCTCTCGAACCCCACGAACTCCACGCGGTCGCCGTCCTCGTACACGCCGAGGGCGAACCGGTCCGAGCGCACGAGCGCGAAGCAGAGCCGGCCCGTCGGACCGATCCACTCCGGATCGACCCGGAAGCTGTCGCCCCACTCGACGAACGGGTCGGGCTCGACGGGGAGCGACAGCGCGGTCGCGACGAGGCCGGCGTCGTCGGCACAGACCAGACACGGCGCCGCCCGCGAGACGAGCGCGGCACGGTCGCCCAGCGTCTCCCGGACCGCCTTGGGCACCGACTCGTCGTCGGCGACGAACGCGGTCAGCGCGCCCTCGGGGCCGGCGTCGGCGCTGCGCAGTCGGTCGGCGACGGCCTCGACGCGGCCGCCGCTGGCGGTCTCTTCGTGTCGGAACGTCTGGTCCGGCTCGCCGTCGCCCTCGGCGCGGTCGAGGCGGTCCTCGAGTTCGGTGACGCGATCTTCGAGTCTGTTGACCTCGCGTTCGGCGTTCTGGCGGGCGCTGACGGCCTCGGCCCGGCTCTCCTTGGCCGACTCGGCCTGTGCCCGGAGGCTCTCAGACTCCTCCTCCAGCTCCGCGATGCGCTCCTTCAGGCGGCGCCGGCCCAGCAGGCGGTCGAGCATACCGAACCCGCGGGCGGGAAGGGGTTTGTAGCTTCGGGGCTCAGTTCTCCTGCTCGTCGAGATGCAGCAACTGCATCGACTCCCGGATGTGGTAGCGTACCTCCGGGCACTCGGCGGCGTCGAGCGCCTCTTCGAGCTGTTCCTCCACGACAGTGTTGGCGCGTTGTCGGGTTGCCATGGCTGGACAACCGTGCTTCCACCTTAAAGTAATGGGCCGCTTTCCGTCCCGTAATGAGGTCGAAGGGGGACCTTGTCGGGGCCGTACGCTGTCCTCGTCGAACCGCCTCCCTCGGCGGGTTACGCCGCGTCCGCCCGCTCCCAGCCGCCGTACTTGAGCAGCTGCCCCGCACGTTCGGGGCGGGCCAGCAGCACCTCGCGGCGCGCCGGCAGCTCGTCGTCGGCCAGCGACTCGGGCACCGTCAGCGTCCCCGTCGGGACGCCCTCGGCGCCCCGTACCGGGAAGTGCGTGCCGTCGAGCTTCATCACGAGCGGGGAGTCGAGCCGCTCGATCCCCTCGCTGTCGCCGTAGAGCTGGCGGTTGACCGCCTCGTGGTCCTCGACGTTGAGGGCGGCCCGTTCCTCGCCCGGCTGGACGTACAACACTCCCAAGTAGTAGCCGCTGGAGAACTGCTCGAACATACTATCCATGTTAACAACCAACGCGGGTCGTGGTAAGCTTTACCGAGGTACGCGTGTTCCGAGGAGCGTTCGCACCACCTGACCGACGTGAGTCACCAAACGATTATGTCGAGTCGACGGAGTGTTGTTCACATGAACGAGCCGTTCTCGCGACGCGAGTTACTTCGGACGGCCGCCGGAACAGGGGTCGCTATCGGCCTCGTATCCGGGGTCGGCACCGCGATTGGGACGGATCCGACCGACTCGCAGACGACGATCGCGACGAACTCGGATTGGCCGATGTTCCAGCACGACGCCCACAACAGTGGGACACTGGATACGGTGGGGCCGTCGGAACCGGTCGAGGCGGTTTGGACGTTCGAGACGGACGACAGTCTCGTCGCCCAGCCGATCGTCAAAGACGGAACTGTCTTCCAAGCCAGCCGGGACTCGCGGATATACGCTGTCTCGGCCGACACCGGCGCCGAGGAGTGGTCGGTCGGAACCAATCAGCCGCTGGTCCGGACACCTGCCGTCGCCAACAGCATCGTCTACGTTCCGACCCGGACGGGGCGCATCCTCGGGCTCTCGGTTGGAACCGGTTCGGGGCAGTGGGTCAACGACACCGGAGTCGATGCACCGAGCACGGTCACGGTGACGGGGGAGGGGGTCGTCTTCGCGGAGACTGACGACGCTGCCGACCACGTGTACGTGCTCGACCCGGCGACGGGGGACCGACAGTCGCGTTTCGAGATACCGGATGCATTCGAGTTCAGCCTTCCAACGATCGCGGACGGTCGGGCGTACGTCTACTGCCGGAGTCCCGAGAACGGCCGTCACCTCCTCGCTGCACACACGCTCTCGGACGGAGCCGAGAGTTGGCGAACCAGGCTCACCGGCGACGCGTACGACGACACGAACGCCTCCAGTGGCACGACTTACGCCGACTACGACGGGGGAACGGTGTTCGTCGGTGACGGCAGCGGAGTGCTCGAGTCACGCGATGCGGCAACCGGGGAGCAAAACTGGCAGTTCAGTAACCTCGGCGAGATCGACACGGTCCCCACCTTCGCCGACGATACGCTCTACGTGACGACGGAGGAGCCGGCGCTGTACGCGATCGACCCGTCGATCGGAACTGAGCAGTGGCGTGTCGATCTCGACGGGTCGCCGACGTCGCCGGTCGTCGCCGACGACATGATCTACCTCGGCACTGGTGCCAACAGTGTCTACGGGTTCGACGCCCAGTCGAGCGAGCAACGCTGGCGGTTCGAGACCGGCAACGACGTGGTCGTCCCGCCGGTGGTATTGGACGGCACCGTCTACGTCGCCAGCACGGACGGGAGCCTGTACGCGCTTCGCGAGGAGGGGGCTATCAGCCCCGGCGACGTGACCGGCGACGGCGCGCCAGCACGGGACCTCGACGAGGATGGTCTCTACGAGGACGTCAACGGTGATGGCGCGTTCACAGTGATCGACGTACAGGCGCTGTTCGCCAACCTCGACAGTGACGTGGTTCAGAACAACGTCTCGAAGTTCGACTTCAACGGCGACGGTGAAGTCGACATCGCCGACATACAGGCGCTGTACGCGCGGCTTCAGGAGGGGGAATGACGGGGCGCTACTTCCGGGGGGTCGGTACGTCCCGCGTGGCGGTCCTCGCGGTCTGTCTGTGCCTGCTGGCCGTTCCGATGGTCGCTGCTGGCCAGAGTGTCGCGAGCGACGGTACCTCCCCCGGTAGCGTCGGCGTCACAGCGAATACGACAGACGCCACTGCCGGATCGACGACGGTTCGGCTCGATCCCACGACCGCGACTGTCGACGAAGGGGAAACTCGTACACTCGACGTCGTCGTCGCGAACGCGGACGGTGGTGTCGGTGCGGTTTCCGGGGAGATATCGGTCGTCGAGTCGGAGTACGCGGACATCGTCGGTTTCGAACTGCGTGGGGACCCCGGACTCGAGAACGTGACAGTTACCGACGACGCCGTCACCTTCGACGGGGCACTGATGGACACGGCGGACACCGGGTTGGTCACGGTCGCCGAGGTAACCGTCCGGGGCCAGCTTGAGGGGACGACCGATCTGGCCCTCTCGATAGATTCGCTGGGTGATGAGTCGGGCGATCCCTACGACGTCGGGGGGACACCAGACACGGCACTGACCGTCGAGAACTCCCGCAACGACGTTGCCCTCTCCGTTACGGCCGATGCGGACAACGCTACGCTCGATGAGTCGATCACGTTCACGGTCATGCGCACGGACTCGAACGCCCGTGTCGAAGCCAACGTCACTGTCGGGAACCGGACCGTCGACACCGGCGTCGACGGTGAGGTGACTGTCGTCGTCCGCGAGTCGATGATCTCGGACGCTGGCACGGTCACTGCCGTGGCGAGCAAGCCCCCGACGAACCAGGAGCGCTATCGGAACGATTCCGTCACTCTCTCGGCCGTCGGTGATCGGTCCGGACCGAACGACGACGGTACAGGGAGTGGCGGCGTGATCGTCCGCACGGATCCCGGGTCGATCGACCTCTCGGTCGGCGAGACGACGACGGTCGACGTGGTCGTGACGAACGCCGATGGCGGGGTCGGAGCCGGTAACCTCACCGTCACACTCACGACGGACAGCTCCGCCGAGATCACGAACGCGACTGTGACCGGTGATCCCGGGATCGGCGGGGCAGAAATCCGCGACCGTGGAACGAGGGTTGCCGCCGAGTTCGCACTCCGTGACGGTGCTGACGAAGCACCCGCTCGGATCGTCGAGCTCACGTTACAGGGCGTCTCCACTGGATCGACGGCCCTGTCGCTGTCGATCTCCTCGCTCGGCGACGAGAGCGGCAACAGCTACGGTATCGCGTCGGCCCCCGACAGCGGCATTGACGTCCATGACGACGGGAGCACCGACGACGAATCGACCGACACCGTGGCAGACGGTGAAGAGGCTGGAACGGCCACCGAGCGTCCATCGGCGACCCCCACGACCGCCGGTACCTCGGACGGCGAGTCGACGGTGGCCACCACGGAGGGGTCGACGGCCGACACCGCCGTCGGTTCGCCGGCTGACGATGGGGGTGCGCCGACGGATGCCCCGCTGGCGGTGTTCGGAGCGCTCGCGTTCGTCGTCGTCTCCCTGTTCGGTCTCCTCGCCGTGGCTGGCGACTGACGGGGAGTTTCCCCCCTTCCGTCCGTCGCAGGCAGTGGGTTCGGTCGCCGCACGTCCCCTCGTTCATCTCGATTGGAGCGATCCGGTTCCCGGTGTGATCGTCACGCGACGCGATCTTACGGGATAGCCGAAGGCTCCGAATTCGGCGTATCCGAGTGGAAAACTGGCTTCGTGGTGACCTCGCCGAACTCGTCCCCGACTGCGTTACTCCTCGACTGTGACCGATTCGAGCTTCGCCTCGACCTGCGGCTGGTCGTTGCGGTCGGTCGGGACGTTGCCGAGTTCACGCACCACATCCATCCCGTCGATCACGCGGCCGAAGACGGCGTGCTTGCCGTCGAGGTGGGGCTGGGCGTCCAGCGTGATGAAGAACTGCGAGCCGTTGGTGTTCGGGCCGGAGTTGGCCATCGAGAGGATCCCCGGGCCGTCGTGGGTGAGTTCCTCGTGGAACTCGTCTTCGAACTCGTAGCCGGGGCCGCCGCGGCCGGTCTCGCTCGGGTCGCCGCCCTGGATCATGAACCCGGAGATGATGCGGTGGAACGCCACGTCGTCGTACAGCGGATCGACGCGCTTCTCGCCGTCGTCCTCCCACGCCTCGCCCTCGGGGCCGACCTCGGCGTCGTCGTAGTCCTCGGCGTGGGTCGCGAGGCTGACGAAGTTGTGGACGGTCGTCGGCGCGCGCTGCTCGAACAGCTCGACGACGATGTCGCCGTGGGTGGTGTGGATCGTCGCGACGGGGTTTTCGGGGTTCTCCATCTCGTCTTCGTAGCTCATGCCCGTGAATCCGGCCGGGCGACGGTTAACGTTGCTGACTCCCGACGCGTTCCCGCTGCCGATAGCCGCATTTACGGTCGCGGACCGCGTCGCTCCGGGAACCATGAACGTCGCTGCCGTCGTCGCGGCTCTCGCCGTCGGGATCGTCACCGGGGCGCTGTTCACGTTCCTCCGACTGCCGATCCCGGCGCCGCCGGCGCTCCCGGGCGTCGTCGCGATCGTGGGGATCTACGTTGGCTACTACGTGATGGCGCATCTCGGCTGGGGGTTCGATCTGCTGGATGCGCTGGGATTCTGAGGGACGCTGTGGGCGATAGTCAGCCTCTTAATCCTCCACACCATCCCACGCAGGGGATGCTACTCACCGGAACGGTCGTCGTCGACGCCGAGACGACCATCGAGGACGGCGCCGTCGTCACGGCGGGCGACCGCATCGAGGCCGTCGGCCCCGCCAGCGACCTCCGCGAGCGGTTCCCGGCCCACGAGCACCGCGCGTTCGACATCGTCGCCCCCGGACTCGTGGGCGCGCACGTCCACTCCGTCCAGTCGCTGGGTCGCGGTGTCGCCGACGACGCCGAACTGCTCGACTGGCTGTTCGACCACGTGCTGCCGATGGAGGCCGGCCTCGACGCCGAGGGGATGCGCCTCGCCGCCGACCTCGGCTATCTGGAGTGTCTGGCCTCGGGCACGACGACCGTGATCGACCACCTGTCGGTCCACCACGCCGCCGAGGCGTTCGAGGCCGCCCGCGACCGCGGGATCCGCGCCCGGATGGGGAAGGTGCTGATGGACACGGAGTCGCCCGACGGCCTCGAACAGTCGACCGAGCAGGCGCTCCGGGACAGCGAGGCGCTGATCCGGCAGTACCACGGCGTCGAGAACGGTCGGATCCAGTACGCCGTGACGCCGCGATTTGCCGTCTCCTGTACCGAGGCGTGCCTGCGCGGCGCCCGCGAGCTCGCGGACCGCTACGACGGCGTCACGATCCACACCCACGCCAGCGAGAACGAAGACGAGATCGCCGCCGTCGAGACGGAAACCGGGATGCGGAACGTCCACTGGCTCGACGAGGTCGGCCTCACCGGCGAGGACGTGGTGCTGGCCCACTGCGTCCACACCGACGAGGCCGAGCGCGAGGTGCTCGCGGACACGGGGACGAACGTCACCCACTGCCCGTCCTCGAACATGAAGCTCGCCTCGGGAATCGCGCCGGTCGAGGACTACCTGAGCCGCGGGGTCACGGTCGCGCTGGGCAACGACGGCCCGCCCTGCAACAACACGCTCGACGCGTTCACCGAGATGCGGCAGGCCAGCCTGCTCGCGAAGGTCGACGACAACGACCCCACCGCCGTCGCCGCCGAGACCGCCTTCGAGATGGCGACTGAGAACGGCGCCGCGGCCGCCGGCTTCGAGAACGTGGGCGCGCTCCGGGAGGGGTGGAAAGCCGACGTGGTGGGGCTCACGACCGACAGCGAGCGTGCGACGCCGGTCCACGACCCCGTCTCCCACCTCGTGTTCGCGGCCCACGGCGACGACGTCGAGTTCACGATGGTCGACGGCCGGGTGTGCTACGAGGACGGCGAGCACGTCGGCGTCGACGCGGCGGCGATCCGCGAGCGTGCACAGGCGTACGCCGAGGAACTGTTCGCGGCGATCTGACGGTCGGCGGCCGATAGCCCGTTCGACGGGATCGACGGAGACTGATCCCGGCACGTGGCGGCGGGATCGACGGAGACTGATCCCGGCACGTGGCGGCGGGATCGACGGAGACTGATCCCGGCACGTGGCGGCGGGATCGACGGCGACTGATCCCGGCACGTGGCGGCGGGATCGACGGCGACTGACTCCGGAACCGCTGGCGGAATCGGTGGGGATTGATTTCGGCGCGCTGACGCGATCGGACGGGAGCCGTCACCAACCCCGGGGTCCCTCCGAAATCGTTTTGCCGGGGGGACGGGGATGGTCGGTATGCCGACGGACCCGCAGCGCTACGACCCCGACCTCGGACGGAAGTTCGTGTTCGTGACAGGCGGGGTGATGTCCGGCCTCGGCAAGGGCATCACCGCCGCGAGCACCGGACGCCTCCTCTCGAACGCCGGCTTCGACGTGACAGCCGTGAAGATCGACCCCTACCTCAACGTCGACGCCGGGACGATGAACCCCTACCAGCACGGCGAGGTGTACGTGCTGAAAGACGGCGGCGAGGTCGACTTGGACCTCGGGAACTACGAGCGGTTCCTCGGGGTCGACATGACCTCCGACCACAACGTCACCACTGGGAAGGTGTACCAGAACGTCATCGAGAGCGAGCGCGCCGGCGACTATCTCGGGGAGACGGTGCAGGTCATCCCCCACATCACCAACGACATCAAGCGACGTATCCGCGAGGCCGCGGAGGGCAGCGACGTCTGTCTGATCGAGATCGGCGGCACCGTCGGCGACATCGAGGGGATGCCGTACCTCGAAGCGCTCCGGCAGTTCGCCCACGAGGAGGACGACGAGGACATCCTCTTTACCCACGTCACGCTGGTCCCCTACTCGAAAAACGGCGAGCAGAAGACCAAGCCAACCCAGCACTCCGTGAAGGAACTGCGGTCGATCGGGCTCCAGCCCGATATCTTGGTCGGGCGCTGTGAGAACGAGCTCGACGAGAAGACGAAAGAGAAGATCGCGCTGTTCTGTGACGTGCCCACCGACGCGGTGTTCTCCAACCCCGACGTCGAGGACGTCTACCACGTCCCGCTGATGGTCGAACAGGAGGGCCTCGACGAGTACGTGATGGAGCGCCTCGACCTGCAGGACGAGGCGCTGCCCGAAGACGAGCGCTCGACGGAGTGGCGCGACCTCGTCACCCGCGAGCGTACCGAGACCGTCGAGGTCGCGCTGGTCGGGAAGTACGATCTGGAGGACGCGTACATGTCGGTCCACGAGGCGCTGAAACACGCCGGCATCCAGCGCGGCGTCGAGGTCGACGTGCAGTGGGTCGACGCCGACGACATGGACGACTGTCACGCCGAACGGCTCGAGAACGCCGACGGCGTCGTCGTCCCTGGCGGCTTCGGCTCCCGGGGCAGCGAGGGGAAGATCGAGGCGGTGCGCTACGCTCGTGAGAACGACGTCCCGTTCCTCGGGCTCTGTCTCGGCTTCCAGATGGCGGTCATCGAGCACGCCCGGAACGTCGTCGGGCTGGAGGGCGCCGACAGCACCGAGATCGAGTCCGACACGCCCCACCCCGTGATCGACCTGCTGCCCGAGCAGTACGAGACCGAGGAGATGGGCGGGACGATGCGGCTGGGCACCCACGAGACCGAGATCGACGAGGGCACCCTCGCCGCGGCGGTGTACGGCGACACCTCCTGTACGGAACGGCACCGCCACCGCTACGAGGTGAATCCGGAGTATATCCCGCAGCTGGAAGCCGACGGGCTGACGTTCTCGGGGTACGCTGACAACCGTATGGAGATCGTCGAACGCACCGACCACCCGTACTTCATCGGCACACAGTTCCACCCCGAGTTCCGCTCTCGGCCCGACCGCGCGAGCCCGCCCTTTGTCGGCCTGCTCGACGCGATCCTCGACGAACAGGGCGACGAAACCGCCGAAACGGAGGTGAGCGCCTGATGGTCGACCCCGAGTCGTTCATCGACGAGAAGGTCGAAGAGATCCGCGAGGAGGTCGGCGACGGGAAGGCCGTCATCGCCCTGTCGGGCGGCGTCGACTCCTCGGTCGCGGCCGCGCTAGCGTACGAGGCGATCGGCGATCGGCTGGTCCCTGTCTACGTCGACACGGGGCTGATGCGGAAAGGCGAGACCGAGAGTATCCGCGAGACGTTCTCCTACATGCACTCGCTGACGGTCGTCGACGCCGAGGAGCGGTTCCTCGCCGAACTCGCCGGCGTCACCGATCCCGAGGAGAAGCGTCACGTCATCGGCGAGCAGTTCATCCGGGAGTTCGAGCGCGAGGCGCGGGCGGCCGACGCCGACTACCTCGTGCAGGGGACGATCTACCCCGACCGCATCGAGAGCGAAGGGAACATCAAGTCCCACCACAACGTCGGCGGGCTGCCCGAGGCCGTCGACTTCGAGGGGATCGTCGAGCCCGTCCGCGACCTCTACAAGGACGAGGTCCGGGAGGTCGCCCGCGCGCTCGACCTCGAAGCGGTGATCTCCGAGCGGATGCCGTTCCCCGGCCCGGGGCTGGCGGTCCGCATCGTCGGCGAGGTCACCAAGGAGAAGGTGGAGGTGGCCCGCGACGCCTGTCACGTCGTCGAGGAGGAGACCGCCGAACACGAGCCCTGGCAGGCGTTCGGCGCCGTGCTCGGGAAGGCCACGGGCGTGAAAGGTGACAACCGCGTCCACGGCTGGGTCGTCGCCGTCCGCTCCGTCGAGAGCCGGGACGGGATGACCGCCCGCGCCCAGGAGCTCGACTGGGACACGCTCCAGCGGATCCAGAGCCGGATCACCGGGATGAACGACAACGTCTCGCGAGTGGTGTACGACGTGACCCACAAACCGCCCGCGACGATCGAGTACGAATGAAGGCGATCGTCGCCGGCGCCGACGCCGAGGGGATCAGCGAGGAGCTTGAAGCGCTTGGCGTGACCGTCGAGCGCGTCGACAGCCCCGTGTTCGCCGACGCGCTCGAGGACGCGGGGGTCGCGGACGCCGAGCTGTTCGTGCTCACCGACCTCGCGGAGGGGATCTCGATCACGCTCGCGAAGGAGATCAATCCCGACGTGCGGGCGGTCCGCTTCGGCAGCGGGGAGCTGCCGGAGTCGGTCGCCGGCACCGTCGACCTCGTCGTCGACCCGTCGCTGCTGGGGCCCGAGGCGGTCGCGGAGGAGCTCGTCGACGAACTCGCGTAGGGACTCCGCGATGCCGTTCTCCGACGGCCACGCGCCCCGGCCGCCGCCGACTGCGTTCCGAGCGAACCCACGCCCGCCAGCGACGGCTGTTTCGACCGTCCCCCGGAACCGGCTGTTAAGCCGACTTAATTCGGTTTAGAATGGGCTCAAACCACCGGAATCGGCGTTTGGCGCGTTCCCCATTCAAGGGGGAGTAGGTCGTCGGGACGGATGCGATGAACACCACGAAACTTCTCACGGTGCTGGTGGCGGCGCTGGTCGTCTCCGCGGGTGCGGGGGCGGTCACCGCCCAGACCGACGACGCGAGCGCCGACACGAGTATCGAGGCGAACTACGACGACGGGACAGTGACGCTCTCCGTCGCCCAGAACGGCACGGGCGTCGAGAACGTCTCAGTCGAGGCTAACAGCGAGGACGTGGGTGCGACCGACGCGAACGGCACGCTCACGTTCGAGACGAACGCGACCGAGGAGCTCGAACTCGAACTCGAGGGCGAGGGGATCGACCAGGAGGTCGAGTACGTGATCGAGGACGGCGAGCTCGTCCGTGAGTCCGACGAGGACGACGATGACGAGGCCGAACTCGCGGCCGACGTGACGTTCGACAACGGTACGGTCGACCTGACGGTGACCCAGAACGGTAGCGGCGTCGAGAACGCGTCGGTCACGGCCAACGGCGAGGACGTAGGCACGACCGACGCCAACGGCTCGCTCACGTTCGAGACGAACGCGAGCGAGGAGCTCGAGATCGAGATCACGTCCGGCGAGCAGGAGCTTGAACTCGAGTACGCGATCGAGGATGGCGAGCTCGTCGAGGAGAGCGACGACGAGGCTGGCCCCGACGAGAACGCCTCCGACCGCGCGAAGAACGTCTTCGCCGTCATCCAGAACTGGCTCGACAGCGGCCAGGAGGGCAACCTCGGTCAGCTGATCCAGGAGCAGCTCGGGAACGGCAACGACGACGCGCCGGGCAACTCCGACGAGGCGCCGGGTAACTCCGATGACGCGCCGGGTAACTCCGATGACGCGCCGGGTAACTCCGATGACGCGCCGGGTAACTCCGATGACGCGCCGGGCAACTCCGATGACGCGCCGGGCAACTCCGACGAGGCGCCCGGCCAGTCTGACGACGAGAGCGACGACGAGTCCGAGAGCGAGAGTGAATCGGACGACGAGGACGAGGAGGATGAAGACGACGACGAGGACGACGAAGACGACGAAGAGGAAGACGAGGATGACGACAGCAACCCCGGTAACGGCAACGGCAAAAACTAACCGCTGAGTCGCAGTTCGGCGGCGCAGTGGGTTTCGGAGCCGCCCATCCTCCCGCGAGGGAGGCGGCGGCCTCGGCGTGTCTCCGGCGGCGCGGACGATGGGGGTGCCCTCTGTCAGAGGCGGGGCACCGGGATGGCCGTCCCAGCCGCCGGCCGCACGCGTTTGTTTCGTGCGACGCCCTCCATCGGCGTCGCCTTCTCTCGACAGCTTTCGACCGCCAGCGGCGCGGCCGCCTACAGCAGGTACCGTTCGACCAGGCGCCGGGGCAGCGACGGTCGACGGCTCTCCCGCGGGTACACTGTGACGGTCGTCCCGGCGACCCCCGTGAACGGCTGCCCCCCGTCGGCGAGCGCCCCGCGGAGGCGGTGGTCCGCGCCGCGGCGGACGAGCAGGTCCGCCGCCGGCGGGCGCTGGTCGGTCGGGATCGCTTCCGCGTCGGCCGGGACGTCGAGCCTCGCCGAGAGCTCCGTCCGGTACTCCTCCACCGACTCGTCGCGGCCGCCGTCGCCGTCAGCTGGATACCACAGCGAGACGCCGCCGTCGTGGGCCGCGGCGATCGACGCGGCGACGCTCACCGGCGCCGACGGGAACGGGGCGGTGTCGCTCGACACGACGACTTTCTCGGGCAGTCGCGGGGCGGAGCTGTCGACCAGCAGCACGTCACACGGCGCGTGGCGTACCATCCAGTCGATCGGGTCGCCGAGCAGCCGCGAGCGCAGTCGGAGCGGCTCGTGTTCGGCGACGATCGCGTCGACGCCACGCGACTCGGCGAAGTTGACGATGGCGTGTTTGGTGTCGTGGCTGACGATCTCGTCGGCCTCGACCTCGACGCCGAGCTCCTCGCCGAACCGTTCGACCCGGCGTTCGAAGCTGCGGTCGGCGTCGGACTGGGCAGCGACGTCCGCCGTCAGCGGTGCCTGATCGGGCACTTCCTCGAATTGGACGACGACCACGCGGCCGTCGTCGGCACGAACCTGATCGGCCGCAAGCGAGATCAGCGTCTGCACTCGCCGCTGATCTATCTGCTTCGTGAGCGCCACCAGCACCTCGTGAGTCGCACCCGGGGACTCGATCTCGGAGAGGTTCTCCTCGCTGACCTGTCGTCGGATCGCGCCCGTCGCGGCCCCCTCGCGGTCGACGCGCGGGCGGACGTAGCCCGCGTACCAGAGCACGCTCGCGACCGTGATTATCCCCGCCCCAGCGAGGGGCACTCGACCCATCTGGGTCAGCAGCCCGATGCTGGTCACCGCGCCGAACACCTGCACCCAGGGGTACAGCGGCGAGGTGAACTCCGGCTCGTACTCGACGGTCCCCTCCCGGAACGCGATCACGGCGAGGTTGATCAGCGCGAACACCATGATCTGGAACGCGCTCGCGAGCTTGGCGATGTCGAGGATCGGGACGAACGCGATCAGCGCCAGCAGCACCGCGCCGGTGAGCGTGATCGAGTTCACGGGCGTCCCGAGCCGCTCGCTGACCGCCGCCATCGACGGCGGCGCGAGCTTGTCCCGGCTCATCGCGAAGGGGTAACGGGAGGAGGAGAGGATGCCGGCGTTGGCCGTCGACACCAGCGCGAGGATGGCGGCGCCGATGACGGCGATCACGCCCGCGCTCCCCAGCGTGACCTCCGCAGCCACCGCGACCGGGGTCGCCGATCCGGCGACGGCGCCGGGGTCGGTCACGCCGACCAGCACGGCGACGATGGCGACGTAGAGGACGGTCGTGAACGCCAGCGAGCCGAGGATTCCCAGCGGGATGTTCCGGCCGGGGTTCTCGACCTCCTCGGCGACGCTCGCGACCTTGGTGACGCCCGCGTAGGAGACGAACACCAGCCCCGTCGCCGCCAGTAGCCCGCCGATCCCGTCGGCGAAGAAGTTCGCGTAGTTGGCCGTCTGGACCTGCGGGGCGCTCCCGGCCGCGAACCACCCGAGTGCGGCCAGCATCACGACGACGATGGCGACCTGCAGGCGCCCGGTTTGTTTGGCGCCGACGATGTTCACGAGGATCAACACCGTCGCCAACCCCAGCGCGACCGGCTTCATGGGCAGGTCGAACAGGAGCAGGAGGTAGGGAACGCCGCCGACCAGCGCCAGCGCGCCCTTAAACGAGAGCGAGAACCACGTCCCGACGCCCGCGATGGTGCCCAGCAGCGGCCCCATCCCGCGCTCGATGTAGATGTACGTCCCGCCGGCTTCGGGCATCGCGGTCGCCATTTCGGATTTCGACAGCGCCGCGGGCACGACGAGCACGCCTGCCAGCAGGTACGCGAGAATCACCGCGGGGCCGGCGATCTCCAGTGCCAACGCCGGGAGGATGAAGATGCCGCTTCCGATCATTGCGCCGATGCTGATCGCCAGCACCGACGGCAGGCCGAGGTCGCGTTCGAGCTCCTTCATACGTGCTCGGTGACGGCCGCGGAGACGGCGCTGGTCGCACAGACGACCTCGTGGCCGGCGTCGGCGAACAGCTCGACGCGGTCGTCGCTGTTGACGAGAACGACGACTCGGGGCGTGTCGAATCGGACGCGGATCGACTGGGCGAGCAGGAGGTTCCGCCGGTCGGACTGGCTCGCCACGACGACTGCCGACGCTGCCGGGAGGCCGGCCTCCCGAAGCGTCTCCACGTCGGTGGGGGAGGCTTCGACTGTCCTGATACCGGGGGGATCGACCGCGTCGTCGACGAGGACGACGGTGTGGCCTGCCTCCTGGAGCTCTCGGCTGACGGCGGCGCCGACCCCGCCGCCGCCCAAGACGAACAGTTCGCCGTCGGTCGATCGCCCCCTCGATGCGTCAATGTCGGTAGAGATGTCGCTCATGGTGGTGCATGCCACCCGCTGTCCGCGGGTGCTCACCCGACTGTACGGGTCGGAAGTGTATAAATTGGCTGCTTTCAATGACGTTCCGTCAAAATAGCTGTCTATTACTGCTAAAACCGTCAGCAAAACACGCGGGTGGCAGGTGCGATCGAACGCTTCTCCGGCGGGATCGGGGGGACTAAGACGCTACCGGGCGTCTCGTCGATAGCGATGAAAGACGGAGAGCTGGACGACGTGGACCGCCACATCCTCTACTACCTCCAGCAGGACGCCCGGGGCACCTCCTCCAGCGAGATCGCCGAGAAGCTGGACCTGTCGGCGAGCACGGTTCGTACCCGAATCAACAAGCTCGAGGAGTCCGGCATCATCCGTGGCTACCACCTCGACATCGACTACGACCTCGCAGGCTACCCGCTGTACACGAAGATCATCTGCACCGCCCCGATCCCCGAGCGCGACGAGCTCGCGAACGCGGCCCGGGAAATCGAGGGCGTCACCGCGGTCCGGGAGATCATGACCGGTGAGCGCAACGTCTACGTCAACACGATCGGCCGCGACCACGACGACCTCAACCGGATCAGCGAGGAGCTCGACGCGCTGGGGCTGGAGATCGTCGACGAGCAGATCATCCGCGACGAGTACGTCTGCCCGTACCAGGGCTTCCTCGACGGTCCCGACGAAGCGTAGCGAACGCCAGACCCGGGCCGACGTAGCCGGACTTTTCTCCCCGCCCGCCGAGTGGGGGTGTATGGACCGACTCCCCGACGTGACCCCGGAACCGGGCACGATCGAGACCCGCGAACTGGTGGTCGATGACGACGCCCTCGTCAAGGCCTTCTTCCTCGGCCCCGGCGCCGAACTCGACGCACACGATCATCCCGAGAGCCTGAACGTGTTCCACGTCCTCTCGGGCACCGTGACCGTGATTCAGGAGGACGACGAGGAAGCGATCGCCGCGCCGGGCGTCGTCGCCCACGACCGCGGCCTCGCCCACGGCGCGCGCAACGACACCGACGAGACCGCCGTCTTCACCGCGACGCTCGCGCCACTGCCCTGATGGTCCGGTTCGACTACCACACCCACTCGAACTACTCGGACGGCCACTTCATCCCGGGGATGATCCGAGCCGCGGAGGCCGCGGGGCTGGACGGGATCGGATTCGCCGACCACTGCAACGTCACCGCCGAGGGCGATGCTCGTCGGCGCCTCGACGGCCTCGGGTTCGCGATGGACGAGACGTACCCCCGCCGCCGCGAGGGGATCCAGTGGGCCCGCACCGAGACCGACATCGCGATCTACGATGCCGTCGAGATGGACTACGTCCCGGGCCGGGAGGCCGACATCGCCGCGTTCCTCGACGAAGCGGGGTTCGACTACGCCATCGGCAGCGTCCACAGCGTCGACGGCGACGACGTGCAGTGGTCTGAGAACTTCGTCGGCCTCGACGACGAGGGCCGCCGCGCCGTCGTCGACGGCTACTACGACGCCCTCGCCGCGCTGGCCGGGACGGAGCTGTTCGACATCGCCGCCCACGCCGACCTCGTGGAGCGAACGCCCGAACTCCGGGGGTACTCGACGGCCGAGCACTACGAACAGGTGGCCGCGGCGTTCGCCGACTCCGCGACGATCCCGGAGATCAACGCCGGCCGCGTGCTCGACGACTACGGCGAGTTCCACCCCGCGCCGGGGCTGCTCGACAGCTTCCTCGACCACGACGTCGAGTTCGTGATCGGCACCGACTCACACCACCCCGAGGAGATCGGCGACCGGATCGACGCGCTGGAGGCCCACCTCGACGACCGCGGCATCGAGCCGGCGAGGCTCGACGTCTGAGATCGCCGGGACCGGTGGGTTGAGGGGGCTCGGCGCCCCCGCTGTGCCCATGCAGGAGATCCCTCGACTCGGCTTCGGCACCTACGAGAACGACGACCCCGAGCAGTGCGCCGAGAGCGTCCGGACCGCCCTCGAAGCGGGCTACCGACACGTCGACACCGCCCAAAGCTACGGTAACGAGAGCGCGGTCGGCGACGGCATCGCCGCCAGCGACGTGGCCCGCGAGGACGTGTTCGTCGCCACCAAGCTCTCGACGGAGAACCTCGCGTACGACGACGCCGTCGAGACCGCCCGTGAGAGCGCCGACCGGCTGGGCGTCGACACGATCGACCTGCTGTACGTCCACTGGCCGATCAACAGCTACGACCCCGAGGGGACGATCGAGGCACTGAATGACCTCTACGAGGACGGCGTCATCGACGCCGTGGGACTGTCGAACTTCCGCGTCGACCAGCTCAACGACGCGCTCGATCGGCTGGAGCCACGGCTCGCGGCCCATCAGGTCGAGTGCCACCCGATGCTCCCGCAGGACGAGCTCCGAGCCCACGCCGTCGATCACGACTACGCGCTGGTGGCGTACTGTCCGATCGCGCGGAACCAGGTCGCGGACGTCGAAACGATACAGGAGATCGCCGAGAAACACGACGCCACGCCCGCGCAGGTGAGCCTCGCGTGGCTGCTCGCGAAGCAGAACGTCGCCGCCATCCCGAAGGCGACCGGCGAGAGCCACATCCGGGAGAACTGGGAAGCGCGGAAGCTCGATCTCGACGACGAGGACGTGGCCGCCATCGACGGGATCGACGAGCGCCACCGCATCGTCGACTTCGACGCGGCGCCCTGGAACCAGTAGCGCCGTCGCGCTCCTTATGCCCGAGAACGCACAAGTGGGGTGTATGTCCCTCTCGACGCCCGCGCGATCTCCCGTCTACGACCGACCGCGTCGGCCGGCGGGGCGCCGATGAGGCGCTCGGAGTTCCCCGGCCGGCCCGACGACGGGCCGGACCAGCCCGACCCGACGCCCGTCCCCGACGCGGACGACGTGCCGTTCGACGCCGCGGTGCTCCAGCAGGTCGCGGGCGGCGACGGTGTCGACCCGCGGACGCTCCCGGAGCTACTGGGTCGCGTCGAGGCACACCTGACGGAGAGTCGGGCGTCGCTCCGACGGAAGTTCGAGTCGCCGTACAGCGACGACCGTCGCGAGCTGTTTTTCGTCCCACCGGACTACTGGGAGGGAGTGGCGTCGGCGCTCTCGCTGACGCCGCAGGAAGCGCTGACGGTTCGGCAGACACACGAGCGACAGCTGCTCCGGATCGGCGCCGAGGCCCGCCGCGGGAGCGAGTTCGACGCCGCGCTGGACATCCGGACCGCGGTGGTCGTCGGTCGGGAGTAGCGGCGTCGGCGGCGATACACAGCCACGGCATCGAGTTCCGTGGCCGCGAGTCGGAGCTCGCGGCAGGTCACGCGCCGTGGTGGGTTACACACAGTCACGGCATCGAGTTCCGTGGCCACGACACGAAGGTCGTGGCAGCTCACGCGCCGTGGCTGGTTACACACAGTCACGGCATCGAGTTCCGTGCTCGCCGGACGGAGCCGGCGAGCGGTCACGCGCCGTGACTGGCTACAACACGATCACGGCATCGGCTCCGTGGGCGGAACACAGAGGTTCCGCCAGGTTGCTCGCCGTGATCGGTTAGAGCCGCCGCTCGAGGTACTCCCCGATCAGCCCGAACGCCCGCACTTTCTGCTCGGCGTCGGAGCTCCCGTGGCCCTCCTCCTCGAGCTCCTCGTACTCGAAGTCGCCGTCCGGCCCCATCTCCCAGCCGCGCTCCTGTAGCGCGTCGCGGAACACCCGCGCCTGCGAGATCGGGCAGCGCGGGTCGTTGACGCCGTGGACGACGAACACCGGCGCCTCCATGTCGCCGACGTGGGTGATCGGCGAGCGCTCCCGCCAGAGCGCCTCGTTCTCTTCGGGGTCGCCGAGCTGCTGTTCCAGCGTCGCCTTGAAGTGGGGCATCGACTCCTCGTACAGTAGTTCGAGGTCGGTGATGCCGATCCATGCCACCCCGGTCGTCCAGATCTCGGGGTGCATCGTGAGCTGGCAGTACGCCGAGTAGCCGCCATAGGAGCCGCCGAACACCGCGAGCCGGTCCTCGTCGACGAACTCGCGGTCGCCCAGCCACCGGCCGCCGGCGGCGATATCCTCCTGCTCGCTGCCGCCCCAGTCGCCGAGGATCGCCTGCTGGAACTCCCGCCCGCGGCCGACCGAGCCGCGGTAGTTCGGCAGCAGCACCGAGTACCCCTCGCTCACGAGGAACTGGGCGTAGAGGTCGAACGACTGCATCGACTGGCCGTGCGGGCCGCCGTGAACCTTCACGACGCCGGGGGTTTCCTCACTCTCCTCGCCGTCAGGCCGGTCCCGCGCGTCGTACAGCAGCGCGCCGATCTCCAGCCCGTCCGCGGACTCGTAGGTGACGTACTCGGCGTCGACGAACGCGTCGGGGTCGATGTCGCCGTAGTCGGGCTCGATCAGCGTCTCGGTCGCGCCGTCGTCGTACGCCAGCAGCGACGAGCGCGTGTCGGGCGTCGTCTGGGTGAACACGGGCCGGCCGTCGGTGAGGAAGTGCTCGCCGCCGGCCAGCGAGGCGACACCCTCGGCGAGGTCGAGCGGCTCGGACTCGCCGCCGTCGAGGTCGTAGACGATCGGTGCCCGGCCGGCGTTCTCGCTGCGCAGGGCGTACGCCCGGTCGCCGTCGGGCCCGAACGCCTCCGGCGACTCCTCGGCGTCGCCGGCGCTGAGCCACCGCACCTCGTCACTCCCCAGATCGTACACGCCGGCGTTGGTGAAGTCCTCCGTGTCGTCGCGGACGAGCAGGCGCTCGCCGTCGGGGTGCCAGTCGACCGCGGCGGTCTGGGAGCCCGTCTCGCCGATGTCGAGCCGGCGCGACTCGCGGCGCTCCAGATCCATCACGTACGCGTCGCGGTTCTCCATCGCCTCCGTCTCGTTGGTCATGTAGGCGATCCGGTCGTCGGCGGGCGCGAAGCTCCCGCCCCGGACCGGCTCGTCGTTCTCGGTCAGCTGCTCGGACTCGCCGGCCGCGGGGTCGAACAGGTAGAGGTTCATCTGCTCGCCCTCGTCGCTGGCGTAGAGCAGCCGGCCGTCGTCGGCCACGTCCTGCAGCGACGCCTGTCCGGGTGTCTCGATCACCGGCTCGGCGTCGCCGTCGAGGTCGATCGCCCAGATGTCGTTCTGTTCGTCGCCGTCGTCGTCGAGGTGGAAGAACACCCGTTCGCCGTCGGCACCCCACGCGATCGGCCAGCGCGCGGCGCGGGGGACCTCCCCGTCGCTGATCTGCCGGCGCTCGCCGCGCTCGACTTCCTGCACGTACAGTTCGTTGCGGCCGCTACCGTCGTAGTAGAACGCGATGCGTTCGCCGTCCGGCCCCACGCGGGGGTGGTGGAACTCGGGGAGGCGGGCCAACTCTTCGGGGGTGAACCGTTTCTTGCCGCTCATCGTCTACGAGTGCGGTGGACGTGTGAAAGTTCCTGTGAAGGCGGTGAAAGCTACGCAGCGTCGTTCCCGTCGGCGTCGGATTCGTCGACTGCGTCTCCGTCGGCGTCCGTTCCGTCGATGTCGGTTTCGCCGGTATCGTCGCCGTCGGTCCCGTTCTCTGCGGTGACCTGCGAGCCGCTCGGGGGGTTCTTCGCGGCGGCGATCCGCTGCTGTGCGTGGGCGATCCGCTCGACGGCGACGACGAGGCGGTAGAACAGCCACAGCACGAACGCGGCGAGCGCCAGCCAGACGGCGGTGTAGACGACGAACCCGAAGATCCCGACGACGCCGCCGAAGCCGAACACGCCGAGTAGGAGCACCAACGCCAGCACGCTGACGCCGGCGGTGATCAACAGCTCACGGTTCCCCGAGAGGAGGCCGGTGGAGGAGTCGGCTCCGGACATTGTCGGGCGTTCCGCCTCGCCCCGCATAAACCCACCCGACGACCACGGCACACAATGGCTTTGGACCCACCGATCCACTCACGGCTATGGATCGTCGTTGGCTCCCGATCGCAGTCGCGGTTGTCGTCCTCGCCGCTTCGCTCGTGCCGGGCGGCGGTGGCGGCGGCACGATCGGCCCCGTCGGCGTCGACAAGCTCCTCCACGTCGTCGGCTACGCGGTGCTCGCGGCGGCGAGCCTGTTCGCGCTGCGTTCGCGAACGGGCCGGGCGATGCTCGCCGTCGGGGTCGTCGTGACCGCGTTCGGCGGCGGCGTCGAACTCCTGCAGGGGTTCGTCCCGGGACGGGGGGTGTCCGGGCTCGATCTGGTCGCCGACGCCGTCGGCGCAGTGGCGGGCGTCGCCGCGTGGCGGGTGTTCGGGCCGTCGTCGCCCCCCGAGGACGCGGGCTCGTAGCGTCCCGGCCTGTCGAAGCCGTTTTCCCCGTGCCCGGCGGAGTTCAGCCATGAGCAGCGAGCCGACGCCCGAAGTGTACGAACGCGGGCGGGGGATGGACGCGCACAACCAGGTGATGCGCGACATCCGCGCGGAGAACGACCAGAGCTACGACCCCCGCGAGCCCACGCGAGTCTGGATCGACGAGGACAACACCCCCGACGGGGTGTACCAGAGCCTGACGATCATCCTCAACACCGGCGGCTGTCGCTGGGCCCGCGCCGGCGGCTGTACGATGTGTGGCTACGTCGCTGAGTCGGTCGAGGGTGGCAGCGTGAGCCACGACGCGCTGATGGACCAGATCCAGCACTGTCTCGATCACGAGGCCGAGGAGGCCGACGAGGAGTCTGGCCTGATCAAGATCTACACCTCCGGCTCGTTCCTCGACGAGCGCGAGGTGTCCGCCGAGACTCGGCAGGCGATCGCCGAGACGTTCGCGGATCGGGATCGCATCGTCGTCGAGTCCCTCCCCGACTTCGTCGACCGCGAGAAGGTCCGGGAGTTCACCGAGCAGGGGCTCGAAACCGACGTGGCGGTGGGGCTGGAGACAGCCACGGACCGCGTGCGCCACGACTGCGTGAACAAGTACTTCGACTTCGCGGACTTCGAGGACGCCTGCGCGGAGGCGCGGGCGGGCGACGCCGGCGTGAAGGCGTACCTGCTGATGAAGCCGCCGTTCCTCTCGGAGCAGGAGGCGCTCGAGGACATGAAGTCGAGCGTGCGACGCTGTGGTGCCGTCGAGGGCTGTCACACCGTCTCGATGAACCCCTGTAACGTCCAGCGCTACACGATGGTGGACGAGCTGTTCTACGAGGGCGGCTACCGCCCGCCGTGGCTCTGGTCAGTCGCGGAGGTGCTCCGGACGACGACGGACGTCGACGCGATCGTGGTGTCCGATCCGGTGGGCCACGGGTCGGATCGTGGCTCGCACAACTGCGGCGAGTGCGACGACCGTGTGCAGCGCGCGATCAAGGACTTCGACCTGCGGCAGGATCCATCGGTGTTCGAGCAGGTGGAGTGCGAGTGTGAGTTCACGTGGGAGCTAGTGCTTGAGGAGGAGCAGTCGTTCAACATGCCGCTGGCTCGGTAGTTTTCGGTTTCGGGTTTGGTGGGGTTTGGATAGCTTTTTGCGTGTTTTCGTCCTTCGAGGCCGCGAACAGCGACAGCGTCTCGATGCTTGACCACTTGTGACCGCACCGCCCCGCACAGCCCACAGACCTCCCCAACCGACTCCCTCCTTCGCTTCGCTCAGTCGGTCATCCCTCGCGCTTCGCGCCGACAGCGACCGCGGTGCGGTGGCGGTGGACGCCTCGCGAGCGCCAGCGGTCGGCGTCACCAGAACGCTTCGCGTTCTGGTTGGCAGCCGAGAATCGAAGATTCTCGTCGACGCTCGCGGGGGGAGGGGTGGGGATTCCGTGCTGCGCCGGGCTTCATGCCCGCCGCACGGCGGTCACAAGTGGTCTAGCGTCGGGATGCTGTTGCTGTCGGCTCCGTGAACCTCGCGTCGACGGAAGCTAAAACCAGAAATTCACGCGAACCCTTCCAGCACGCCCTGCCCGTCCGTACTCCCGCCTAACTCGGCCAACGACGCCCGCTCCGGATGCGGCATCAACACGGCCACCGTCTCCCGTTCACCCAACACACCCGCCACGTTCCCCGTCGAGCCGTTGGGATTCGCGGCGTCGGTCACGTTCCCGTCGGCGTCGCAGTAGCGGAACAGCACGCGATCGTCGTCGACCAGTTCGTCGTACCGCTCGGCCTCGATCTCGAATCGGCCCTCGCCGTGGGCGATCGGGAGCGAGAGCACCTCGCCCTCGTCGTACGCCGCCGTCCACGGCGTGTCGGCGTTCTCCACGCGCAGGAACACGTCCTCACACTGGAACCGCGCGCTGGCGTTGGTGGTGAACGCACCCGGGGTGAGCCGGCTCTCGCTGCCGATCTGGGCGCCGTTGCAGACGCCGAGCACGGGCGTCCCGTCCTCGGCGGCCGCCCGTACTTCGTCCATGATCGGCGAGTGGGCGGCCATCGCGCCCGCCCGGAGGTAGTCGCCGTAGGAGAAACCACCGGGCAGGACGACACCCTCGGTGTCGGCGGGCAGGCCGTCCTCGTGCCAGACGCGCTCGGCGTCGATGCCGATACGGTCGAGCGCACGCACGGCGTCGCGGTCGCAGTTCGACCCGCCGAACTGGACGACTGCGACCGTCACGAAAGCCACCTCCGGGTGGCGGAACCCTGTCCGTCGCCGTCGGAGAGAGAAACGGTCATTCTGCCTGTTCCTCCACCACCACGTCGTAGTCGTGGAGCGTGGGGTTCGCGAGCAGCCGCCGGGCCATCTCGTCGGCGCGCTCGGCGGCGCTATCGGCGTCGTCGGCGTCCAGATCCACCTCGAACTGGTCGGCCGAGCGCAGGTCCGCGAGCTCGAACCCCAGCCGTTCGAGGGTCTTCTGGGTCGTCTCGGCCTCCGGGTCGAGCACGCCGCGCTTCAGCCGCACCGTCACCGTCGCGGTGTAGGCGGTCATCGACTTGGTATGTTCGTCCGTGCGTAAAAGGGGTTGTGGTCGCCGCCGTATATACACGCTCGTGGGTACCCCGCCGCCCGGAGCCTCGCCGGGCCGGCGCGGGACGGCCTGACAGATGCGCTCTCGGCCGACGACACCGTCGGGACGAACTTCGCGGTGGTCAGCGTCGGCGTGATGCTCGGCAGCGCGATCCCCCTGCCGGCGTTCGGCTACGCCGTCGACGCGAGCGGCCCGAGCGCGGCGTTTGGCGCGATCAGTCTCGTCGCTCTCACGGGCACGCTCGTGACGGTGTGGCCGGCGGCGGCCGTCGCGGAGTGACCGCGGTCGCATCCACCGCGGCGGGAACCGGTGGTACGCTTTTCGGGCGCGAGCGCCTACTGCCAACCATGGGGGTAGATCACTCGCTCGGCTACTACGACAAGATCCTGATCGCCATCGCGGCCAGCCTCGCCGGCGGGTCGCTGGTGGGCGCAGCTACCTCCGTGGCGTTCCGGCTCGGCCTGCTCGCCGGCGCGCTTCTCGCGACGGTGTTCGTCTACGACGCCGTGTTCCGGCACCCGCCCCAGCCCGAGACAAACTCGAAGGCCCGTTACGCGGCGATTGTCTGGCACCTCTTTCTCGCCCTGCTGCTCCTGCCCTCGCTGCGCTGAGACCGCGCTCACTCGAGTCGGTCGATCCCGTACTCGGCGTCGACGGGCGACGAGCCCCCTTCGCTCGACTCGTCGCCCCGGACGGGGTCGTTGTCCTCCACGCGTACGCCCGTCGGTCGAGATACCGATCACGAGCTAGGTCTCCCACGGGCTGTCGCCGCCGAGGTGGCCGAGGCCATCGCCGCCCGGCACCGCGTCACCACAGTCCGACTCGGGGGCGAAGTCGGTCTCGCCCTTGATCTCGTTGCCGCAGATGTAGCCCTGTTCGAACGGTTCGCCGTCGACCCACTCGGTGATCGTCACCGCCTCGCCGTCGAACCCAGTGATCTGGTTGCCGTAGATGTCGTTACCCGTCCCCGCGCGCTCGACGGCGTGGCGGGGCTCGGCCTCGATCCGGGGGCCGTTGTAGCCGCGGCGGTCGCGGATTTCGATCCCGTGGCCGGCGCCGTCGGCGAGCCGATTCCAGCGCACGGTCGCGTCGTGGCCTCGAAGCGCGACCGTCGACACCGTGTACGTCTCGTTGTTCTGGGAGCCGCCGGCGTCCGTGCAGTACTCCACCGTCACGTCGTGGGTACCGAGTTTGGCGTCGACCAGTTCGGAGTGTGGGTGGCCCGCGGCGTTGTCGATGTGGTGGACGTGGACGTCGTTGGTCTCGTCGTACCGCCCCCACGGGTACCAGTCGAAGTCCTGAATCACGTTCGCCGGTGCCTGTCCGAGGTAGACGATCTCGCCGATGTGCTCCTCCTTGTCGTTGAAAACCCAGCCGGCGCCCGCGGGACCGATCACCTCGAACTCGCCGATCTCGACCCCCTCGGTCCGCCAGACGATGACCATGTTCCGCTGGGTGTTGCCGAGGCGGTCGGGCGTGACGACGATGTCTGTCAGGTACTCGTCGCTGACCGGCGAGGGGTCGCTCCGAGATGGCGGCGAGACGGTAATCAACGCCTTGTCCACGTACGACGACGCGGTCTCCGGCGCGTCGGGGTCGAGCAGGCCGTCGATCGTCAGCCCCTCTAAATGGACGTGGCTGTGGTGAACCTCGAACATGCCGCGCCAGTCCTCGGGGTTCGGCTTCAGCACTGCGTCGGCGGGTCCGGTGATCGTGATGGGGGCGTCCGGCTCGCCGCTCCGACGGGTCAGCACGGGCCCTCGGTACTCTCCGGTGTGGACACGAACGGTCTCGCCCGGTTGCGCGCGCTCGACCCCCGCCTGGATCGTCGCCACCGGTGCCGTTGCCGTCCCGGCGTCGTCGTCGTTCCCGTCCGGATCGACGTGGATCTCCGGCGGATGCGTCACCTCGACTGTCCCGATCGAGACGCCGTTGACCGTGAGTTCGATCGTACCGTAGCGATCGACCGGCGACGTTTCGAACTCGACGGTCGTCGACTCGTCCGTCCCGAGCGTCACCGTCTGCTGGCCCACGGCGTCGTCGCCGAGGCGGAGCGTCAGCGTCACCTCGCCCTCGTCGCCCTCGTTGGTCACGGTCACGTCTGCGACGACGCGTTCGCCGGCCCTGATCGACGACGCGGCGACCGTCCCTTCGATATCCACGGTCGGTCCTCGGTCGGTGGCCGTCGTTTCGGGCGTCGCTGTCGCGGTGGCCGTCTCGCCGTTCTCGGTGGCGTCTTCGGGCGACTCGCCGGCACACCCCGACAGCGAGGTGACGCCCGCAGCCACGGCCAGAACTGAGCGGCGTCGCAGGCCGTCGAACATGACGTTCGACTCTCACGCGGCGGGGAAAACGTTTCCTCCGCCTGTCTGCAGCGCTCAGCCGAGCCGATAGATCCCGTACTCCCCGTCGACGCCCGCCGGGAACAGTACGCCGTCGTCGGCGAGCGCGACGCCCGTTCCTTCGGTCGCCAGCGGTTCGTCGGCGGCGGTTCGGAGCGACACGGTGCGGCGAACCGTCCCGCTCGTCGTGTCGATACAGAACAGCGAGTCCTCCTCGACCGACTCGTCGTACCCCATCACGAACGCCGTCTCGCCGCCGACGGCGACCCGAGTGTCGACCGTCGGGCCGAGATCCGTCGTCCAGTCCGTCTCGCCGGTGCGGGCGTCGAACGCGAGGAGGCTGTCGTTCGTGTCACTGACCGCGAGCACGCGGCCGTCGGCGATCGACGGCGCGACCTGCCCGCCGGGGACCTGTCGTTGCCAGCGTTCGGCCTCGTCGGTCCGCGGGATCGCCTGTAGGAGCCCCTCCGAACCCATCATCGCGACGACCGCGTCGCCGACGACCGGCGCGTCGTAGCTCGGTTCGGGAACGCTCTCCTCCCAGCGGACGCTCCCGTCCGCGGCGTCGACCGCGGAGAGCGTCCCGTCGCTCTCCGCGAACACGGTCGAGTCGGTCGCCGCGACCGGGCCGGGCGGGTTCGGTAGGTCGTCGGCCGCCCAGCGGCGCTCGCCGGTGACGCCGTCGAGTGCGAGCAGCCGCCGGCCGGGGAGGAACACCGTCTCCCCGACCGCTGTCGGGGCGCCGTCGGCGTTACCGGCGGCGTACTCCCAGCGGACCTCCCCGGTCCGGCGGTCGACGGCGACGGTCCTGCCGGCACGGGAGAGCAGCGCGGTCTCTCCTTGGATCGTCGGCGGCGCGGGGGGGTCGTCGTTTGCCCACTGTCGGTCCCACCATGGCTCGCCGTCACGGCCGGTCGCAGCGAACCCTCTGGTTCGGTCGTTCTCCCCGTACGATACCGTGGTCGCGTACACTGCCTCTGTGGTTACTGCCGGGGCGTTGTCCCGGAACTCGCCGCCGCCGGCGCCGACGCGTTCGACGGTCGGCTCGTCGCCAATCGCCGGCGCCGTCTCCCGAGCCCCGGTCCGGCGGCTGTCGTGGCCCAGCGTCGGCCACGGCTCGGGTGGGTCGCCGAGGGCAGCGTCGCTGTGGTGGGTGTGCGGGTCGTCGTACAGCCGTCGGAGTTCGCGAACGGACGTACAGCCGGCGAGCGACGACGCGGCGGCGACGCCCGTCGCGAGCGCGGCGCGTCGGTCGATTGGGCTGTCGGTGGAGGGCAGCACACCCCGAAACCCCCGGCGCGACCGGGAAAAGTGTTGACCGTTACAGCTCCTGAACCGCATCGACCGCCTCGTCGATCCCGGGCGCCTCGAACCACTCCCAGCCCGTGTAGGCGTTCGTCCCCGCGGCGTACATCTCGCCGGCGACCTCGCGCACGTCGGCCGGCAGTTCGTCGGGCGCCTCCTCGCAGAACGACTTCCAGTCGGCGACGCCCTCCTCGGCCGCGACGGCTTTGGCATCTTTCACCGCAGCGACCCAGTCGGGGTCGTAGGCCTTGTAGAACTGCCGGAGCACCTCCTTCGACAGCTCCTGTCCGCCGTAGGCGAAGCGGTTCTCGTCGAACGTGCCCGCCACGTCGGCGACGCGGATCTCGCCGTTGACCCAGAGACACTCGATCTTCCCGTCCTCGTGGACGAACCCGGTCTCCGCGGCGCGCTCTGTGATGGCGTCGTTCACCGCCAGCGCGGTCTCCCGCAGGTCGTCGAGGTCGGCGTGGCCGGCGATCGCCTCGGCCTCGCGCTCGTCGAGGTAGCGGTCCTGCTCCTCGAACTTCGTGGAGAACTCGACGATCGGCTCGGGCAGTGAGACGGCCTCGTCGGGCCAGCGGTGGCGGTTGAGCCCCACGTCCTCGGGCTCCTTCCGCGTCCGGAGGCTGGAGCCGACGGGCACCTCGTTCCGGAAGACGATTTCGAGGGGGACGAGGTAGTGGCTCCCGGCGCTCGCGTGGAAGGCGTCGTACTCGTACCCGTCCGTGCCGTGGGGGAGCTCCGGGACGACCGTGAGGTCGATCGCCATCTGCCGGGGTGGGCCGGAGACGGCGTCGAGGCCGGCCGTCGGCGGCGCGTCGACGCCGGCGTCCGCGGGGTCGACCACGCCGCGGTAGTGAGTCGGTACGCCGGCGTCGGCGAGGCGTTCGAAGTTGTCCGCGCCCATCGTACAGAGGCTCCGGCCCTTCTCGGGGATCGTGTCGGGCATCGGCCCCCAGTCGAACACGGAGTAGTCGTCGGTGAACACGAACCGCCCCCGACCCAGTTCGTCGTCGGTCGGCTCCCGGTCGACGCGGAACTCCTTGACGCTGGTCACACGCGGAGCAGGGGCGGGAGCGACCTTGAATCTTCACATCGGTGGGCAGGACCCCTTCGCTTCGGGTGGAGGTATGCACGGTCGTGATTCGATGGGCGCGGTCCCGCCGGGGTTGCCCGCACCGCGCGGTTTTTCACGCTCGGCCGTTCCCTCCCTGTATGACCACGGCGGCGGATCTCGACGAGGGGGCGCTGGAGTTCGAGCACCTCCCCGAGAGCGACCAGTCGTTCGAGAACGCGCTCGCCAAGGCCGCCGACGGGGAGCGACTGACCGTCGACGACGCCGTCGAACTGCTGACGACCGGCACCGAGTCGCCGGGGGTCGACCCCGCACGGAAGGAGCGCGTGCTCGAACTCGCGGACCGCCGGCGCGCCGAGGCGGTCGGCGACACGGTGACGTTCGTCGCGAACCTCAACAACAACGTCACGACCGCCTGCAACACGGGCTGTCTGTTCTGTAACTTCAAGAACCCCGACAGCGCGTTCGAGAAGGGATCCGACGTCGAGCACTCGGGGTTCACCAAGACGCCCGCCGAGAGTCGCGAGGCGGTGCGTGACGGCCTCGAACGCGGCATCTACGAGGTCACGTCCGTCTCGGGCCTCCACCCCGCGTTCGCGCTGGACGCGGAACACCGGGAGATCCTCGAAGGCTACGACGACCCGGCCCGGGCGGTGAACTACAAACCCCCCGAGCGCTACGAGACCGACCCCGGGACGTACGTCGAGCAGCTGGAGGCGATGTCAGTCGGCGGCGTCCACCTCCACTCGATGACGCCGGAGGAGGCGTACCACGCCCGCCGGGGGACCGACCGCTCCTACGAGTCGATCTACGGCCGGCTCCGCCAGGCGGGACTCGATTCGGCGCCCGGTACCGCGGCGGAGATCCTCGTCGACGAGGTGCGGGACGTGATCTGCCCGGGGAAGATGGACACCGGCGAGTGGGTCGACGCGATGGAGGGCGCCGCCGCCGCGGGGCTGCCCGTCACCTCGACGATGATGTACGGCCACGTCGAGAACGAGATGCACCGTGCGAAACACCTCCAGGTGATCCGGGACCTGCAGGACCGCACGGGCGCGATCACGGAGTTCGTTCCGCTCTCCTTCATCCACCAGAACACGCCGCTGTACGAGGCGGGCGTCGTCGACGGCGGCGCCACCCGGGACGAGGACGAACTGCTCGTCGCCGTCGCGCGCCTCTTCTTGGACAACGTCGAGCACATCCAGTCCTCCTGGGTGAAGTCAGGCGACGAGCACGGCCTCAAACTGCTCAACTGCGGTGCCGACGACTTCATGGGGACGATCCTCTCCGAGGAGATCACCAAGCGCGCCGGCGGCGAGTACGGCGAGTTCCGCAGCGTCGCCGACTACGCGGAGATGGTGAGCGCGATCGGCCGCCCGCTCGCCGAACGCTCGACGGACTACGAGCAGACCCGCCGTGTCGAGATCGACGGCGGGCCGTACGGGCCGAAGCTGGGGCCGCAGGCCGACGGGACGCCGCTGCTGGACTGAGCTAGGACTCGGTGTGCTCGTTTACGTCCACTTCGCCCACCAGCTGGCGGTGGACGTACGGCATGTCGATCCCCTCGTCGTCGAAGCGCTCCTTTACCGCTTTGACCGCCTCGCTGCGGACCGCGACGTAGTCGCCGCGGTCGGGGTCGTCGATCCAGAACCGCGCCTGGATGCCGACCGCGGAGTCGCCGAGTTCGGTGACGCGGGTGGTCACCTCCGGATCGGTCAGCACGCCGTCGACGGCGGTGATCTCCTCGACGATCGCCTCGCGGGCGAGCTCGATGTCGTCGTCGTAGCCGATCCCGAACACGAACTTCTGTCGGAGCGTCTCGTAGGCTACGGGGTTGGTGATCGCGTTGTTCGCGAGCTCGCTGTTCGGAACCGTGATGCGCTCGTTGTCGAACGTCCGGACCGTCGACACCCGGAGGTCGATCTGCTCGACCCGGCCGGAGTTGTCGTTCCACTCGATCCAGTCGCCCACCTCGAACGGCTTGTCCTTGATGATGAACACGCCGGCGACGAAGTTACCGACGAGGTCCTGCGCGGCGAAGCCGAGCGCGAGCGCGAGCGCGCCCGACAGCGTCGCCGCCGCGGTGAGGAAGCTGGGGAAGCCGGCGGCCATGAACGCGACGGCGACGGCCGCGAACAGCACCAGCGCGTTGGCGGCGCTTTTCGTTAGCCCGCGCAGCGCCTCGGTGAAACCCCGAGCCCGCAAGACACGGAGCAGCAGCGGTATCAGGACGACGCGGCCGATCAGCATCGTGACGAGGAAGCCGGCGACGAACGCCAGCACCCGGCCGGCCAGCGCCGACAGCGAGACGCCGAACAGCTCGCCGCTCAGCCCGAACTGCAGTGCGGTGAGTGTCTGCATACGCGACGGCAAGACCGCCCGTCGCAAAGAGCTACTGGCCTCGGATCGCCCCCGAGTACGCAGTGTACAACTATGCGTGTGGCGCCCCACGGACCGGTGTGGACCGAGAGATCAAACTCAACGAACTCGACGCGGCGCTGGCCGACCTCGACTACCCGGTCGATCGCGCGGCGGCCGTCGACGCCTGCGGGGACGTCACGCTGCTACTGGCTGACGGCACCGAGCAGTTGGCGGACGTGGTCGGCGACTCGGGCGCCGAGCGGTTCGACTCCGCCGAGGATCTCGCGAGCGAGGTGATGAGCACCCTCCCCCAGCACGCGGTTGGCGAGCCCTACCAGTCCGAGGGAGACGGATAACCGATTTCGACAGACGAGGCGAAGGACCTGTTCCTCAAGGCACGAAAGCGAGAAGTATCGCAGAGTACGCTCGACCGCTGAGCGGTCGTTGGTATCCACGAGGCCGGTGCGTAATGACCGCCGACCCGTAGTTTAAAGGGATGTGCGGGGGCCGAGTGTGTTGTGATTGACACGGATGGCGGCTGTGCGTACGTCCTGGATCCCGAGACGTGGGATGGGGACGGCGCGGAGACGTGCTACGTCTCCGATGAAGTGCTGAACGACGACGGTGTCTGGATGTGCCCCCACGATACGAGCGAGGAGGAGAAGTTCTGTGTCTTCCACCGCCCGCTTGACGCGAAGGCCGAAGGGGAGGCACTCGACGCCCTGCTCGACGTGATGGACGCCGAGTACGGGAGCGAAACGGAACGGAACCGGGCCCAGCAGTTCGTTAACGCGACGTTCTGGTCTCTCGCCCCTGGGGACCGGCGCACCGAGCGGGTTATCGGGGACTTGGACCTGTCCCACGCCGAGGTCTCGGGGGATGTCGACTGGGGCGATACGGTGTTCGAGGGCGACGTTCGATTCGCCGGCACCGTAATCGGGGACGACGCGTCCTTTCACGAGACAGTTTTCGAGAGCGCAACCACGTTCCGGGGAGCATCCTTCGCCGGGGATGCCGTATTCTCCAAGACTCGTTTCGGGGGGCACGCCCTCTTCACCGGAGCCGAGTTCGGGGAAAGGGCACTGTTCGCCATGGCCGCCTTTCCGGAGGGCGCCAGTTTCTACAAAACCGTCTTCGGCGGGGTCGCCAAGTTCGAAAGTGCAGAGTTCGACGGGTACGGAAACTTTCGCGACGCGATGTTCGAGTCGACGGCCCGGTTTCGCCGCGCCACATTCGCGGACGACGCCCGGTTCCGCGGTGTCACATTCGCGGGAAAAAGCGATTTCACGCGAACCACCTTCGAGCGGGATACGACGTTCACTCGCATCGAGTTCGGGGCCCTCAGGTTCGACGGGGCGACCTTCGTGGGCGGTGTCCAGTTCGGATGGGACGCGCCCGGCGACGCGAAGTTCCGCGACGCGGTTTTCGACGGCGACGCTGACTTCGAGGATGTGTCGCTCCCCGGTGCGAACTTCGCCGGAGCCGATCTGACTGACGCGTCCTTCGTCGACGCCACCCTCCACGACGCGACCTTCGAGCGGGCGCTCCTGAGTCGGGCGACCCTCTTCGGTGCGGACTTGCGGGGGGCCAAACTCGCCGGTGCGGTCCTCGGAGACGTGCGGGTTGACGAGGACACCGCGTTCCTCGGCCAGCCGGCGACGGGGCGATCCGAGTACACTCTCACGGCCGTCCGCTCGCGCCCGCTTTGTGTTTACGACCCTGACTACGGGGACGGGGAAGGAGACATCGACAAGGCCAAGAGCTACTACCGGGCACTGGAGGAACTCGGCCGGAGACACGCGCTTCCCCGCCTACAGAGCCGGTGTTTCGTCCGCCGGCAGGACCTCCAGCGGCGGGGCTACTGGGAGAGGGCGACGAGCGAAGGTGAGAGCGCAGAGGAAACTCTCGTCGCTGGTGCCCGCTGGTGTCGGGCGTCGGTGGCGCGCGCCACGCTGCTCTACGGCGAGAGCCCGTGGCGCGCCGTCGGATACAGCGCCATCACGATTTTCGGCTTCGCGTTAATCTACCCCCTCGGCGGGTGGGTTCAGCCAGTCGGCGGGGATCCGATAACGTACGCGAGCCTCGCGGCGGATCCCTCCTTGCTGGCGGGACTAATCTACTACTCGACGCTCGTGTTCACGGCCTTCGGCTTCGGCGGCTTCGAACCGGTCGGCGTTGGACGGGTGCTGACTACCGTCGAGACGGTCAGCGGCGCGTTGCTGCTCGCGTTGCTTGTTTTCATTCTCGGCCGACGGGCGGCCCGCTGAATGTCCCCCGTGGGACTCCTTCGCTCGCTCCCTGGCAAAAGCTCGACCAAAAGCCGTCGTCGGCCCCTTCGGGGCCTCCTCGGCCCGCTCGCTCACTTCGTTCGCTCGCGGAGAGTAGCTCACCTGCACTTAGCGAATGATCCTCACTTCGGTAGTAACTCAGCGCAGCAAGCTCCGGGAACAGATATCGCCGACAGTCGGCTTACTCTGGGACCGACAAGGGTCCCGCCCGCCGCGCGACCGCCCGGAACCGCCGGCCGTGGGCGTCGTCCTCGGCGACGCGCTCGCGGACCGGTTGGGGCAGCCACTCGCCGCCGTTCGCGGGCGGGTCGGCGACGCGGCCGTCGAACCCCTCCCGGCGCAGATCCGCCGGGAGGTAACGGTCGTACGTCGGGAGTCGTTCGTACAGCGGGACGCCCGCGCTATCGGCGATCTCGCCCAGTTCCCGCAGTGCGGGCCACTCGTAGTCGGGGTTGATGTAGTCGTCCGTGATCGGCGAGACGCCGCCGAGGTCGTCGACGCCGCAGTCGAGCAGGTCGCGGGCTGGCGAGAGGTTCGGCGGCACCTGCACCGAGACCTCTTCGGGCAGCGCGGCGCGGGCCATCGCGACCGTCCGGCGCATCGTCTCGAGACTGGGTTTCTCGAAGTCCGAGCGCTCGTTCGGGACGACGTTCTGGACGATCACCTCCTGCACGTGATCGTAGCGCTCGTGGAGCTCCCTGATCGCGAGCAGGCTCTCGGCACGGTCGCGCCACCCCTCGCCGATGCCGACGAGGATCCCCGTGGTGAACGGGACGCCGAGCTCGCCGGCGTTCTTGATGGTGTTGAGCCGCTGGCCGGGCGTCTTGCGCCGGCCGCCCGAGTGGGCCTGTACGTCCGCGGTCGTCTCCAGCATCACGCCCATCGAGGCGTTCACGTCGGCGACTTCCGCCATCTGCTCGGGGGTCTGGTCGCCGGGGTTGGCGTGGGGGAGCAGCCCCTCCTCCAGCGCGATCTCGCAGGCTTCGCGCAGGTACTCGTGGATCGAGCCGTGGCCCCACTCGGCCAGCTGGTCGTGGATCGCGGTGTAGCGGTCGTCGGGGTCGTCGCCGAACGTGAACAGCGCCTCCGTACAGCCCGCGTCGGCGCCGATGCGGCACTCCTCGCGGATCTCTGCGGGCGACATGAGGTCGGCCTCGCCCGGCACGTCGTAGTAGGTGCAGTAGGTGCAGGTGTAGCGGCAGGCGGTGGTGAGCGGGATGAACACGTTCCGGGAGAACGTCAGCGCGTCGGCCGCCGAGACGTCGTCGGGCGTCACGTCGAGCAGGCGGTCGACCTCGGCGTCGCTGACCGAGAGGTCGATACCGTACTCGTCGGCGCCCGGGATCACGCTCGGAGGTGGCGGGGGGACGAGTAAGAAGCTTTCACCCCGGCGGCCCGGCTCACTCCCGGACCACCTCGACCCGCCCGCCGCCGACCGAGAGCTCGAACCCGGCATCTTCCAGCCAGTCCCGCGCCGCGCCGTCGCCGTGGAGCAACAGCTCCGGCAGGTCTGCAGGCTCGTCGATGTCGACCGCGAGCAGCCGCGAGTCCACCTCGCGGATCGAGAGCCCTGCCTCGCGGGCGATCGCGAGGTGATCGCAGTAGGAGGTGCCGTGGTAGTCGACGTGAAACGCCGGATCACGAGCGAGCAGGGCGTTCGTGCCGCCGCCGAGCCCGGCGGCGATCGCGAGGTCGGCCTCGGCGCCGAGCAGGTCCGCGAGCGCGTCGGAGGTCGCGAGCGCGAGGTCGGCCATCACGACCGCCGTCGGCGCCGTATCGAGGCGGTCGTTCACGGCGGGTGTGAGCGCGCGCTCGTCGATCTCGACCGCGGCATCCACGGCGTCGACGGGACCCGTCGAGAGCACCGTCACGTCGAGGGGCCGCGGGACCGCGTCGAGCGCCGCGAGCACGTCCCGAAGCATCGCGTCGGCGAACTCGCGTCGCTCGTCGGTGTCGAGCGTGTCGGCGAGACGGGTCTTCGGACGGTCGGCAGCGAAGGGAACGACGACGTGCACGAGGGAAGCGTGCTCAGAACAGCGACTCGAGTTCGTCGTCGTCGTCGTTGACGAGCTCGTCGAGGTTCTCCTCGCTCTCCTCCTGGATGTCCTCGATGTTCTCCTGGGCCTCGATCGCGACCTGCTGGAGCTCCTTGATCCGCGGGACGTTGTTCACGCCCGACAGCAGGATCACGCTGGCGACGAAGTTCGCCCCCCGAACGGGGTAGTCGCCACCGCGGACCTCCATCGAGCCGGTCTGCTCCTCGAGCCACTTCCGCCCGCGCTCGATGCCTTTGCGGTTGAGGTACTTCGGCGGGCCGGCCATCACCAGCAGCGCGCGCTCGGCACCCTCGATCTCGCAGGGCAGCGTGAGCCGTCCGAGCGCCGCCTTCCGGACGAGGCTGGTGATCCGGTTGGTCGTGTGGGCGGTGTCGAGCTCGTCTTCCTCCTCGCCGCCGGTGAGCCGGGAGAGCAGGCCGCCGTTGCCGCCGCCGGCGTTCTCGACCTCCTCGCTGGCGTAGCCGACGGTGGAGACGCCGCCGCCGGAGAGCGTGTTGATGATCTCCGAAGAGTCGACGACGCTTTCGGCGACTTCCCCGCCCTGCTCGACCTCACCCGCGCCGAACAGCAGCCCGAAGCGCTGGACGATCTCCTCGTTGATCTGGTCGTAGCCGCCCTGGACGGACTCCCCGGTCTTCCGCCACGCGTCGTTGTCGAACACCATGAGGTTGTCCACCTCACGAACGAACGTCTGGAACGATCGCGCGGCGTTGAGGGTGTAGATACCCCCCTCGTCCGAGCCCGGCAGGATCCCCAGCCCGTAGACGGGCTCGGTGTAGATTCGCTTGAGGTGTTTGGAGATCACGGGCGCGCCGCCGCTGCCCGTCCCGCCGCCGAGGCCGGCGACCACGAGGAACGCGTCGACCTCGTGAACCGGGATGGAGTCGATGGCCCCCTGCACCTCGTCCATGTCCTCCTCGGCGATCTCGGCGCCGAGTTCGTTGTCGGCGCCGACGCCGTGGCCCTTCACCCGGGACTGCCCGATGAGCACCCGTTGGCTCTCCGGGATGTTGTCGAGCCCCATCAGGTCGGCCTTGGCCGTGTTGACCGCGACGGCGGCCCGAACGATGTTCGAGCCGTTCTCGGCGTCGTAGCCGACGAACTTGTCGACGATCTTCCCGCCGGCCTGACCGAACCCGATCATTGCCAGCTTCATGCGTGCGCTCCCCTCATCGTTAATCGGGAGTGACGGGGAACCCGAACAAAAGGCTTGTGGGCCAGCCCCACGCTGACCGGCGAAATCTCCCGTCAACTGACCTAAACTTGAAGGTTCACATTCGACTATTGACGCTTCTTACCGACGTGCCCACTCCAACATGCGCTGGTAGAACGGCTCGGAGCCGAGCGCGCCGGCGTCGCCGACGAGCACGAGCGACTTCTTCGCCCGCGTGAGCGCGACGTTCATCCGCCGCGGATCGTCGTAGATCGGCCCCGAGAGCTCGCCCGTCGCGACGAAGGAGACGATTATCACCTCCTCGCTCGACCCCTGGAAGCGGTCGACCGTGTCGACCGTGGCGTCGACCCGGCGAGAGATCTCCGCGACCTGTGCCCGGAACGGGGCGATCACGCCGATGTCGTCCTCGTCGACGCCCGCGGCGACGAACTGCTCGACGATCTCGGCGACGCGGTCGGCCTCCGCGGGGTTGGTGTTCCCCTCGCGCGCCCCGTCTGGATCGACGAACGCGACGGGGTCGCGCAGACTCGGGGGCAGCGCGTCCGCGTCGACATCGGAGAGGTCCGAGATCTGCTGTGCGGCCACGTCGCCGTTCGCGGGTCGGAGCGCGCCGTCGTAGAACTCCCGGGAGGGGAACGCCTGGATGCGCTGGGCCATCCGGTACTGCCGGTCCAGCAGCACCGACGCCTCGGGCGCGAGTTCGTGGAGGCGCTCGAACAGCGAGGTCGAAAGGTCGAGCCGGGGCGCCCGGTCGTCGCCGCCGATCGATCCACGTCCTTCGGTCGCCGTCCCACCATCCGCGGCCGTGGGACCGCCGAACCCCTCGGTCCACGTCTCGCCGCCCTCGGCCTGCACCACCGGGGGAAGCTGCTCGTGGTCGCCGACGAGGACGAACCGCTCGGCGAGGTTGATCGCCGCGAGCGTCGCCGGCTCGGTGAGCTGGGACGCCTCGTCGACCAGTGCCACGTCGAACGCCTCCTCGCGCATCACCCGCGAGCCACAGGAGGCGGTCGTCGCGGCCACCAGCGACGCCTCCTTCAGCTCCGCGATGCGCTCGCCCGGGTCGCCGGCCTCCTCGAGGTGGAGGTCCGTCATGTCCTCGCGGATGCCGGAATCGGTGCCGACGCGGACGATTTCCTCGTCGTCGACGCCAGCCTCACGGACCGCTTCGAGCGCGTTGTCGACCGCGCGGTTGGTGAACGCAGAGAGCAGCACGCGTTCGCCCTGCTCGATCATCGCTTTCACCGTCTGCGCGATGGTGTACGTCTTCCCCGTCCCGGGCGGACCGTGGACCAGCGCGAAGTCCTCGGCGCGGGTCGCGAGGTTGACGGCGTCGTTCTGGGCCTCGTTGTTGTCGATGTACTCGCGTTCGGGCCCCGAGAACTCCGGTTCCCTTCGGCCGAACAGCACGTCCTTCCGGTCGGGATCGCCCTTCAGCACGCCGTCGTGGAGCGCGGTGAGCATCCGATCCACCGAGAGTTCGGAGGGGTAGACGTCGAGCCGGCACACGGCGACGGGCTCGTCGGCCTCGACGACGATCTCGGCGCCGGCTTTCCCCGTTCCGAGCGACTGAATCCGGCAGAGTTCGGCGTGACCCGAGACGGGGTCGCCGTCGCTGGCCAGCGCCACGTCGCCCTCCCGGAGCTTCGAGACGGCGTCGTCGGGCTTGCGGGCTCGCAGGCGCCAGCGCCCGCCCGGGAGCTCCTCCCGCCCCAGCGGTTCGAGGTCGAGCAGCGCGCGGTCGTCGGCGGCGCGCTCCTCGGCGTTCTGCTCCCAGAGCTTGCGGTACTCGGCGTGGACCTCGCGGCGCTCGGCCTCGATTCCTCGGTAGAACCCCTCGACGTACGCGCGCTCCTCGGGCGGGAGCGGCTGACCGATCTGCCCGGCTTTGGACTCCTGATCGAGCCGGCCGGAGACGACCATGCAGGTGTCCTGCTCGAAGCAGTACTGACAGTTGGCGTCGGCCTCGAACCCCGTCGGCACCGAGGCGTCGAACTCCATCGCCGCCAGCTCGTTTCTGGTGCGGACGACGAACTTCAGCAGCCCCGGGCCGACGGAGAACTCCTTCGCCGGCGCGAGGTCGCCCGTCTCCTCGCTGCGTTCGAGCACGGTGTTCTTCGTGTACAGCAGCGTGCCAGTGTCCGCTTCGACGCCCTGCTCTTCGAGCATCAGCGCGTAGCAGGCCGCCTGCATCTTGTCCTGGAACCGCGGCTCGCGTTTGGTGTTCTTCCCGGTCTTGAGTTCCACGGGCATCCCACGGCGCAGCGCGTCGGCGCGCCCCTTCAGCCCGAACGTCGGCGAGATCAGCGTGTACTCCGAGCGCCACGTGTCCTCTTCGGTGAGGGTGCCCTGTTCGAGCCATCCCTCCACAGCGGCGGCGTTCCTGCGAACCTCGTTCTCGACCTCCTCGCGGTCGTAGCCCAGTGCGCCGAGTTCGAGGCCCGCCTCCGCAACGCGGTGGTCGATGGCGTCGTCGAGGTCGCGCCCGCGGAGCAGGTCGCCGAACACCTCGTGGACGACGGTCCCCTTCACGACGGGGTACTTGAGCGGGACGCCGGAGAGCTTGTTCAGGTAGTACATCCGCGGGCACTGCACCCACGAGCGTACGGCGGTCACGTCGACGAGGAACTCCGGTTCGAGGACGACCCACGAGTCGGGCGTCGTCTCGTAGGTGGTCTCGCCGCGGAACGCCGACTCCTCGGCGTCGGTGACGAGCAGCTCCATCCCTTCCTCGGCGTAGTCGGCGGTCTCGGCCCACTTGTTCCACAGCGTCACCGTCGTCGGGTCGGCGGCGCCGCGCTCGGGCCGGATCGTGAGCTCGACGAGGTCGGACCCGCCCGCGGTCCGTGGCTCGCCAACGTCGACGATCGGTCCCCGGATTCGCATTGTGGGGTGGAGTGGGTCCCGGAGGTAAACGGTGTCGGTCAGCGGAGTCGGCGAGGAGTCGACCGAACGATTTTGCCGCGATGGCGCCACGTACGCGTATGGGCACTGACACACCGAAACACGGTTCGACCGCTGCCCACCCAGCGTCTCGCAACATCTCGTTGTCGTGGAACGAGGACGCCGGGAACTGGTCGGCTGTCGACGAAGATCTGGGCGTTGCTTCGGTCGGCGAAACCCGTGAAGGGGCGCTGGCGATGCTCGACGAAGCGGTGGCCCTCCACACTGGTGAGGCGGGCGAGTCCATCGACTCCCGGGAAGTGGAAAAGGACGTGCTGGAAGGTCTAGGAATCGACCTGGATGAGGTAGGAAGGCCGGAAGAGTGCCACCGAACCCCCTGAGCTCCCACAGTGGCGACTTAGCGATGCTCGCTCAGCCACTCGGCGGCGAAGTCGACCAGCGCCGGCTGGTCGACGAGCGTCGCCGCCCCCGCCCCGACTTCCCCCGTCTCGACCGACTCGGGATGCTCGCCCTCGAACGTCGACCCGGCCACGAGGAAGTCGCCGCTCTCGTGGTCGATGTCGGTCCACTCGACCATCGTTCGCTCGCCGTCCTGTAGGACCGGCGCGGTCTCGGTCACTCGCTCGGCGTCGATGTCGGCGCGGTACTCCGCGAGGTGCAGCGACGTGTTCGACGCGTGGTCGGTCCCGAGCAGCAGCACCGAGCCGTCGCGGTCGTACACCCGCGCGAGCGGGGACTCCTCGCCCATCGCGTTCTCGAAGCTGTGGTCCGCGACGATCGCTTCGGCGTCGGCGCCCCACGCCGCGAAGGAGTACAGCGGGTGGCTGCTCCGCACCGTCTCCGGGTAGTCACGGAAACACTCCGCGACCGCGCCCATCCCGCGGCTCGGCGTCACCGCGGGCCGAAACGCCGGCATCGACTCGCGGATCTGCGGGATCCAGTCGTCCGGGACCGGGGGGTTCGTCCAGACCGACGGGTCGCTGTACTGCGTCGAGTGGGTCGGCATCACGACGGTTCCGTCCGCGGTCACGATGCGCTGGAGCGCGTCGACGACGGCCTGTGGCCCGCCGGCGACCCAGCCGAGTTCGGAGAGCGAGGTGTGGACGAGGAGGGTGTCACCCGCATCGACGCCCAGATCGCGGAGATCGGCGGCGATTCGCTCGACTGTGACGGGATCGTCGATGGCCGCGACGGCTGCGTGTTCGCCCATACGTTCGGGGGCGAGTGCGGGGTATAGGTGTCTTGTGGGCTGGCACAGGGCGGCGCAACCGCCGCGTTCAAGCCGTCGAACGCCCTCTCTGGAGCCATGAACGGGAGGCTGTGCGATGGGCGGTGACGGGAACAACGGCTCGCTGGTGCTGCAGGCCGGCTTCGTGCTGCTCATCGGTCTCTCCGGCGTGCTCGTGTCGATTCAGGCCGGCTCCAGCACCCGCTTTGCACTGCTCGCGGGCGTCGGGGGACTCGTCGTCGGCGCCGTCGTGACGTGGTTCGTCGTCCGGAACCTCCGGGACGTGATGCCCGACACGCCGGACATGTCCGAGCGGGAGTGGTAGCTACTCGATCCGGGCGAGCCAGCGCTCGGGATCGTCGAGTTCCGCGTCCGTCGGGAGGTTCTCCGGGCGGTCCCACACTCTCCCGGCGGTCTCCAGCCCCTCGGCGTCGGCGACAGCGGTGAAAAACGCCGCGCCGCGTTCGTACTGCCGGCGCTTGAGCCCGAGCCCGAGCAGCCGCCGGATCAGCTGATCGACCGGTCCGCCGCCGCCCCGCCGGGCGTCGATTTTCCGGCGAAGGTCGTCGTACTCCTCGTCGAACGCCCGATCCATCAGCAGTTCGGCGTACCCCTCGACGGCGGTCATCGCGGCGTCGAGCTCGGAGAACGCCTCGCGGTTCAGCCCGCCGGCAGCGAGTTCGGTCACCGTGTCGCGCATCCGTGATTCGAGGTAGCCCGGCAGCCACTCCGCGGCACCGAACTCCGCGGCGTGGGTCACCTCGTGAAACGCGATCCAGCGCCGGAACCGCGGGAAGTCGACGTTCAGTTCTCTGGCGGTGCGCTCGATGTTCGGGTGGACGAAGTACAGTTCGTGGGTCGGGCCGTCGTCGGTAGACGCGGACCGCGGCGACGTTCGGCCGCGGTCGGCCTCCGCCAGCAGGAGCGGGTCGTACTGCCCGAGGACGTGCCGGCCGAGGAAGGCAAGCGAGAACGACATCGAGCCCGTGTTGACGACGCGGGAGGCACCGGGGAACAGCGGCTGGTCGAACTCCTCGGCCATCGGCTCGATCAGCCGCCGGAACGTGTCGACGTTGGCGTCGATCCAGTGGTGGCGGTTCTGGAGCGACACCGTCTCGGGCACGTCGAACTCGACGCCGCCGACCTCGCGGATGCGGTCCCGGGCGTCGCGGACGTCGGTCGCGTACCCCTCGCGGTCGGCCGCCGAGAGGTCGAGCGAGCCGGGGTCGGTCCCGGACTTGGCGGCCTCGGAGACCGCCGCCCAGTCGACGACGCCGTCGCCGGAAGCCGACGCCACGGCGCCGACGCTGCGGAAGAGATCCATACCCCTACTGGGCGGGCGGCGGGCAAAAGCTTCGCCCCTCAGCGTCATGCCAGGTGGACCCTCTGATCTTAAGAACTTGCCCAAGGCTTGCATTCCGATATCAGTGCACCATTCTTGTCTGCGTTGTCGTCCAACTCACACTCGTGACACTCCACGATATCACCTGCACGACGACCGACGGTCTCTGCATCGAGCGAATCCGGATAGAAGACAGGGCCAGAAAGCTCATACGGCTCGATTCACAACTGCTGGATGGCGCTTGGAGTACGATTCCAGCGCCAACTGTAACGAGGATCCATCGTCCGGCCCCTCGCCGGACGCCTTCCAGAGTGAGTTTCCAAAGCAGCTGCTCATGCCACCGATCGCCCACTTGCTTAGCGCACCTACCACTTGGACGGCATCGCGTACAAGGCTGCACGCATCGAGCGGGTCAGCCTCGACGAGTTCGTTGTGACCTTCGGAACCGCCCCCGAGAGCGGACCGACCCACGATGGGTTCGACAGGCAGGAACTCCTGCAGGGCTACCTCGAGTACGCCGACCGGGATACTTGACGGGTCCGACATGCTGGTCACGTTCCCGCTGTTTGGCGGACTGACCTATCGCAGGTGACGCAGTCGTCGATGGTGGGAGAGAGTACTCGGGCTTCATGGCTCACTTCTGTGTTAATCGCCGCGTCCGGAGCACTCTTCTTCACGAACCACAATTAAATGACACGTATGGTGGATTCTCGCGTATGGGCCGTTGCTGTGTTGGTGCTCATGGCCGCCTTCGCACCATCCACGGCCGTAGCCTCCACCACTATGCAGACAGAAACGGCAGCACCGGTCCCGATCCCCGGTGCGGATTGTGAGGTCGGGTTCCGAGACCTCCTGACGGTGATCGATGCGTACAACAGCAACGGCTCGATCAGCGGCATCGAGGTCGAGTTTCCGGAGCTGCTCCGCGTGATCGAGTTATACAACAGCGGCGATGTTGTCGCCGACTGTTCGTCGGAAGGTACGCTTACCGTGACAACGATCGGCCCCACTACGCAGACACTCCAGGTCGCTAGCGTCGACGGCGTCGACGTCATGTTTGTCCTGTTGCTGTTGACAGCCGCGCTCGCACTCCGGCGCTGGACGCAATAAGCGATCCCGAGGATCCGGAGATGCAACTCGTTCGGCCACTCAACGGCGGTATCGCCCGAGCGATCGGGATAGTTGAGCACCGGTATGCTTTTCGGGTGTCGAGGAATCACTCCTCGATATGGCGTCCACCGTTACCGACGCTGTGCGGATCACGTGCCTCCACTGTACGGCGAAAACTGATGTCGATCCTGTCCAATCCGGCAACTGCAAGGATCCTGAACGGTGGTCGCACTGCCCCCGCTGTGGATCGGAGGACATCTCGATCGAGCCGGCGTAAGGTTGCGTCGTCGATGTCGGCGAACATGAAGTGTGTCGACGCTTTGGGGAATGTCATCACCTATGTGCTTTTCTGAGGCCAGCAACCACTTCCGGATATGCCTTACAGCGTCACTGATGCGGTCCGGATCACGTGTTTCGACTGTATGGCGAAAACTGATGTTCTCCCTATCAGGACCGGGAATGGGAAAAACGCCGATCGGTGGTCACACTGTCCCCAGTGTGCGTCGGAGGACATCTCGATCGAAGCGAAGTAAGGTTGTGGCATCAACGCCGGCGACCGTGAGGTGCGTCGACATGCGTGTGAGTGGAAGCATCGCAAGTCAGTATCCGGACCGTCGGTAGACCCGCCCGATGAGTAAGAGGTCCTGTATACCGGCTGTTGCACTGTAAATGAAGCAGGAATGATGGGATTCGACAGAAGCGAGAAATTCTATCGTTTCTCGAAGCGAACAGTCGGTCGCGTGGAGCTGGCGACAAACGCCCGAATAGACGTAGTTATCCCTATCGCATCATTCATGACCCCCGGGCTAAAGGTAGAAAACGAAACACGTGAGCGACGACAAGGGAGCCGTCGAACTCGGAGGCGACCGCCGGTGGTGGCGCGTCCTGTTGACGTTGGTCTGTGTCGCCGCAGTCGTGCTCGCCAGCGTGGCGCTGCCGCTGTTCGTGGGCGGCGGTGGAGCGCCTGCCGCACAGTTCAACCTTGGCCAGCCGCTAGGCGGGGAAGATAGCGGCGCCACGAGTCTAGCGTCGGGCGGGCTTGGCGCACTATCGGCGGACAGCCAGATGAATGCTGGAAGCAGCCAAGGCTCGACCGCGTCGAATGCTTACAACAGCCTGAACCAGGAAGTCCACTTCGTCGTCAGGAGCGAGCAACCCAGCTACTGGCGTACCGGCTCGTTCGACCGCTACACCGGGCAGGGGTGGGAGCGTACTGGCGACGCCCAGCCGTTCGACGGGACTACCCCTGTCGAGGGTGCCGCAGGCGAGCGGATCAACTACGAGGTGACGCTCGCCAAGTCGGCGACGGCGCTCCCGACTGTCTGGCGACCGCAGTCACTCTCCCTCGAGAGCGATGCACTCCAGTTGGAGCCGGGGCGGTCGATCTCGAGTCAGGAGCCAATGCCGGCCGACACGACCTACGTCGGCGAGTCCGTAGCGCCGCCAGACGATCCCGGCCTGCTTCGCTCGGCCGGCGAGGACTACCCTAACGAGGTGGAGTCGACCTACACCGACCTTCCCGCCGGCAACGACACCCAGCAGGTCGCCGCGTTCACGACCGAACTCACCACCGAATCGGAGACTCCCTACGAGACGGCAACCCAGATCGAGTCGTGGCTGGAGTCGAACAAAGAGTACTCACTGAACGCGAGCCACGATCGCGAGAACGGCACGATCACCTCGCAGTTCGTGTTCGAGATGAATCAGGGCTACTGCGAGTACTTTGCTACCGCGATGACGACGATGCTGCGCTCACAGGGTATCCCCGCACGCTACGTCGTGGGCTACGCGACGGGCGAACAGACCGGCCCCAACGAGTACACCGTCCGAGGGATGCACGCACACGCGTGGGTTGAAGTGTACTTCCCCGAGATCGGCTGGGTCCGTTTCGATCCAACCCCGAGCTCGGCACGCCAGTCTGCCGAGAACGAGGCCCTTGAGTCGACGACTACCGAGACGACCACTGGCACAGGCACGGGAACTGGAACCGGGACTGGGACCGGGACTGGAACGCCGACTGGAACCGGGACTGGAACGGGGACATTGGCCTCGACATCCACCCCAACGCCAACCCCCACACCGACCCCAACACCAACCCCGACAGACAGCTCCACGCCCACGCCGACACCCACCGCGACGCCCACCGAGAGTGAACCGCCACTGAACGTGACGCTCAACAGGACCGCCGTCCCCGGTGCCACTGTCGAGGTGACCGTGCTGCGCGAAGGTGAGCCAGTTGTCGGCGCCGAAGTGCTGTTCAACGGTGAGCCTGTCGGCCGGACCGACAACGAGGGGACCGTCGTCGCCAGAGTACCATACACCGCACAGTTGGACGTGACAGTACGGACCGACACTGCGGGCGTGCTGCCGCCCCCAGCTGACGCGCCGCGAGCCGTCGACGGCTACGCGGTCCAGACTAGCGAGAACACCACATTCACGCTCAACACCAACGCCTCGATTTCGTTCGTCGGCGAGGTGCGCAGTGACGCCCGGGTGACGCTGGTCGCAACCATCGACGATGTGCCCGTTCGCGACGGCAATGTGACGCTGAACGGCGATCAGATCGGCCGTACCGACGCCCAAGGCCGCTTCGAGTTCCGACTTCCCAACGATCCGGGGGAGTACGAGTACGCTGTTAGCCGCGGCAGCACCGAAGGCTCCGAGACCGTCACGATCCGCTCGCTCGAACTCAACTACAGCGTGGGCTGGCCCGCAACGATTCCGTTTGCGCCGGTAACGCTTAACGCCACCCTCGGTGACGAAGCGCTCCCCAACGCCACCGTCTCGATCGACGGCGAGGCCGTCGGTACCACTGGCATCGACGGCTCCGCGGTCGGGCGGCTGCCCCCCACCGACTCGGTCACGCTCGCCGTGAGCGCGCACGGTCAGCGCGCGTCGGTCGACGTCAAGGGGCTATTCAGCACGTTGGCACAAGTTGTCGGAGGTGTATTAGCCGGCGTCGGCGCAGTGTTCGGGATCGCGTACTACCGTGGGATCACCCCCCGGAGCTTGCTCGCGCGGGCGGGGGGGAGCATCAGACGGGGCTACCAACTGATCCTGGTCACGGTCGTCTCACTGGCCGACGCGCTGAGTCGTGGCGTCGAAGCAGTGATCGCGGCACTCTCGAACGCCAAAGACCGACTCGTCGAACTCGCACAGGCGCTCCGGAAGCGCACCAAGACCCCCGGCGAAGTCGCACAGATCATCATCACTTCCCTCACTGCGTGGGCCACCACAACTGTCGTGGCTATCCAGTCACTCCCGGAACGACTGCTCGCGTGGCTCCGAAACCTTCGAGCCAGTGAGCCGACGGCGGGAGCTGGATCAAGCGTCGGGGACACGACTGAGGCAGATCCCGAGACTGTGGCCGCCCGTGAGCGGATCAGCCAGGCGTGGCAGCGGTTCCTCAGTATCCTCCCACTCCGACAGGTACGCACCCTGACGCCGGGCGAAATTGCCCGATACGCGGTGGAGGATGCCAACCTTCCTGCCGGCCCGGTCACGCGCCTACGGGACGCTTACCGGGAAGTCACCTACGACAGCGCTGATCCCACCACGCGACAGGAAGTCGCCGAGGAGGCCATGGAGTCGATTAACTCCGAACAGGCAGCAGATGACGGTGACGAATCCGGAGGTGATGCCGCGTGAGTGTACTCGGCCTGCTCCGACGCGGGCTACTCACACTCACCTTGCTGGCCCTGCTTGGCGTCGCAGCCGCGCTGCTGCTCGCGCCCGAACTGCTCGCTCCGGCCGAAGGCGTGCTGACACCCATCTACGACCAGATTTCGGAGTACGACACGGACCAGCTACTGAACACGGCGGTCGGCGCCATCGCCGCCATGGCACTGCTAGTCGTCGCGATCCGGAAGCTCTCGGGTACGACCGGCGAGGCGGACCCAGTTCTCGTCGGCGACGACGAGCGACTCCCGGAGTCCGTTAACGTCGACCCGGCGACCGTCACGGGCTACGCTGCCGACGAGGCACTCGACGGCGTCGAGTCGCTTGACGATGCCCGTCAGTACCGCAATGATCTTCGGGAGACTGCCGTTTCGGCACTCCAGACCGCAGGCGAAAGCCCCGAAGCGGCCCGCCGTCGGATCGAACAGGGTGCGTGGACCGATGACGACCTCGCGGCAGGGTTCCTGGGCGACGCCGCCCCGGTACCACTGCTCGCTCGGCTGCGCGGGTGGCTTGACGAGGCCGCCGAAGGCCGGCGACGTCTCGTTCGCAGCATTGACGCCGTCGCCACGCTCGCAACCGCCCCCGACGCCGCCACGCGAACACCGATCGAGGAGGAGACAGATGAGTGACGCAACGCAGCGATCGCGCGAAGAACAGGACACGACCGGCCAGCCGACCCCATCCCAGTCCGGCGATGACGCGACACCGAGCGAGACTGGGACAGCTGGAGCGGCAGAATCGACTGGCTCTACACTGACGCTTCTACGCCGCGTGCGCCGCATCGGCCCCTGGAGCGTCTGGCTCGTCGGTGGCCTCTTCCTGCTTGGTCTGGGACTGTTCTACGCCAAAGCGACGCTGGTCGCCGGCGCCACGATCCCATTCGTCTACGTAGGGTACGCCGCGCTATCAACGCTGCCTGGGGACCTCTCGATCGACGTGAAGCGCACCGTCGATGACCGGCAGCTGACCCCCGGCGATCCCGTCGAGGTGACGGTATCGGTCACCAACACCGGCGACTCGGTGGTGACGGACCTCCGGATCGTCGATAGCGTTCCCAAGGAATTGGCCGTTACTGACGGGTCTGCCCGGGCATCGCTGGCGCTGCGGCCCGGCTCTACCGGCTCGTTCTCCTACACTGTGATCGCCAAGCGCGGGGACTTCGCGTTCGGCGATGCACGGCTGGTCGCGCGCTCGCTGTTGGGCACTGACACCGCGACACTTTCGGCGACCGTCAGCGGTGCCGACTCCGTCAACTGCACTGATCCGGCGGCCCTCGACGGGCTGGATCAGGCGACGAAGCTCCGGACCGGGGTGACCCAGAGCGATCAAGGTGGCGAAGGGCTGGAGTTCCACTCCACGCGGGAGTACCGTCCAGGCGACGCCCAGAACCGAGTGAATTGGCGGCAGTACGCAAAAACTGGCGACCTAGTTACCACGGAGTTCAGACAGGAACGCGCAGCCCGGGAAATCGTACTGCTCGACGTCCGATCCGAGACTCGGCGATCCTTCGCACCGACCCATCCGACCGGCGCTGAGTACGCCGCTTACGCCGCTGAGGCGGCCGTCGAGCACTACCGTGGGCTAGGCCACCGCGTCTCGCTCGCCGTGCTTGGCGTCGACGCCGCCGACGTCGAAATGTCGATCCGGGAGGCCGGCAATGCACTCTGGGTCGAGAACGCCGGCACCGAAACAGGCCAGCACGCCGCCGACGCAGTGTTCTCGGCCGCCGCCGATGTGGCTGCCCGCCGCACCGCAGCCAATACTGCGCTCACCTCGCTCGCCGAGAACGAATCCGAGCCGGACCGCCGCGACGTCTCGGGGCTGATCGCACAGTTCCCCGAGCGTGCGGAGTTACTGATCGTCTCGCCGCTTGTCGGCCGGGCACCACTATCGTACGCGAAGCGGGCCGCGGTAGTCGGCAACGAACCGACACTGCTCTCACCAGATCCGACCGGCGAGGCAAGCGCTGGCGGCCGCCTCCACGGTGCTCGGCGGGAGATTCGGCTCCGGGAGGGCCGCGGCGTCTGCGAGCGCGTGATCGACTGGCCTGCCGAGCGGTCGCTCTCGGCGGTGGCCGCGGCAATCAATGGGGGTGGCCGGTGATGGCAGCCGAGCCCAACGACGAGGAGGCCGTGACGACAGTGTCCGAGACGAACTGGCGACCGCCGCGTGCTGGCTCGGCGCTCGCGGTGGCGATCGTCGCCGTCGCATGCTGGCTGTTGGCGGACGCACTGGGTGTGGTGGACTCACTGGCGGTCGCGACGGTTGGCGGCGCCGGTATCGCGGTGGTCGTCTGGCTAGCCAGCCGGGCACGCCCCGCCGCTCTCGGCACGCTCCTGGGCGTTGCCGTCGCCCCGCTGGCCGGCGGCCTGCTGTTCGCAGGGCTGGGCTACACGCTAATCGCCCAGCTGGCCGGCTTCGCACCACAGGGAACAGTGTTCGTCGGGGTGAGCGTCGTACTCGCTGGATTCGGCGCGGTGGCGATCCCAAATGATGCCGCCGACCGCGACAGCGTGACTGCAGCCACATGGAGTACGCTGCTGAGCACAGTGGGGCTGCTCGCGGTGGCGGCTGCGCTGATCGGGAACACCGTCCGGCAGAGGGAGGAGATGGAGCCGTTCGCCGACCTCCCGCTGCCTGAGACGATCCCAGAACTGCTCCCCGACGCGACGGCAGTGCCACCGCTCGGGAGCTTTCTGCTGATCGCCTCGCTGGCACTACTCGCACTGCGGGCTGCGTTGGCGGCGCTCCCGGTCGCGGAACTGCTCGACGATCGCGCCGGCGACGACGATGCCGCGATCAAGTCGTTCGAACAGCTCCAGTCGACGCTCGGGCGCACCACCATCGGCGTCATGGTCGGGGTCCTGCTCATCGGCGCGCGTATCCTGCTCGGACCGGCCTACGTCGAGCTCTGGGCGTTGGTCCCGCCGCCCGTGGTCGGTCTGCTTGATGGCCTCGCACGTGCACCGTTCCTGCGCTGGCTAGCAACGAGACTGCTGGTCGTCAGTGTCATCGTCGTCGTGTTGGTCCGCCTGATCCGACGGCTCCATCACGCCGGCATCCGGAAGCATCTCGGGAAGATCGCCATTGTTGCTGGCACGGGGCTCGCGTTGGCCGTCGGCTGGATGGGTCATGACCTGATCCTGAACACGCTATTGGGACGTTTAGAGACTGCGCTCCCCGGAACAGTCGGCGAGGTAGTGCTCCAGCAAGTCGACAGCGTAATCGAATACTACACCGGTGAGGTCGTTGCACTGGGACTCGTCGCACTGGGTGGGATCACGGCCGCATTATCGCTGGCAATGCTCCGTCTCGGGATGCTGTTCCAAGTAGTACCGGGGCGTCACAGCGGTCATGCACTCGCGAGTGGCGGCCTGCTCGGAGCCGGTGGGTTCGGGGCGGCACTCGGCGCACCGCTGCCGGCGTCGCTTGGTACGCTGATCGGTGCCGTTGTCGTTTGGGACCTCGGCCGCTTCGGCGTTAGTCTTGGCCGAGACGTTGGACGCCGGGCACCATCGCTCCCAGTGCAGTTCGTGCGCGTGCTCACTGCCGCACTGATCGGCGTAGTCACCGCTGGGTTCGGGATGGCAGCTGTCTCGATGACCCCCGTGGCCATCGCCACCGAGTCGGCGGCCGCAGTAGCGCTATTCGCGGCGGTCGGCGTGGCGTTCCTTGCGAGTCTGGTGCTCGCCCGCTAGGCCTCCATCGTGGGCACGGGAATCTGCCCCTTCACGTCTTCCAGCACGTCAGCGGCGTCGACACCTTCGATCTCGGCCTCCGCAGTCAGTACGAGTCGGTGGGGGAACACGTCGTCGACGGTCCGCTTTACGTCGTCCGGCACGAGATACGTACGGCCCTGCAACGTCGCGTAAGCACGGCTTGCCTCGAACAGGTGCTGGATCCCGCGGGGCGAGACGCCGACAGAGACGTGGCGGTGCTCGCGGGTCGCTCGCCCAAGTTTCACGAGATACTCTCGGACGTTCTGCTCGGCAGTGACTGTCTCCGGCACCGCTCGCAGGTCGCGGACCGTTGCCGTGTCGGCAACCGCTGAGACGCTGGGCACCGACTCGGTGCGGCCCGCACGGCGATCGATGAGCTCCATCTCGCCGTCGAACTCGGGGTAGCCCATCGACGTTTTCACAATGAAGCGGTCGCGCTGGGCCTCTGGCAGGCCGAACGTCCCTTCCTGCTCAACGGGGTTCTGCGTCGCGATGACGATAAAGGGGTCCGGAAGCTGGTGGGTTTCGCCGTCGACGGAGACCTGCCCCTCACCCATCGCCTCCAGTAGCGCGGCCTGTGTTTTGGGGGGCGCACGATTGATCTCGTCGGCCAGCACCACGTTCGCGAAGATCGGTCCCTCCGCGAACTGAAAATTGCCCGAACTCTCGTCGAACACGTTGGAGCCGGTGATGTCTGCCGGTAAGAGGTCCGGGGTGAACTGGATCCGTGTAAAAGAGAGGTTCAGCGCACCAGCGAGACTGCGGGCGGCAAGCGTCTTTCCCGTGCCCGGGACGTCCTCGAGCAGCACGTGGCCGCCAGCGAGCACGCCGGTCATCACCGTTTCGAGGAACGCGCGGTCAGTGACGACCGCCGCGCTCAGTTCGTCGATCACGTCTTCAGCTCGATCGGCAGCAGCTTCAGGATCCATTTGGGAGTAGGTATAGGGCATCCGATATGACGTTAATGGTGGATAATCTGCCGTCTGGCTCAGAATGGATGCTCGCGGGTGGTATTTCAACAGCGTAGGATACGATTTGGATAACGGAGAGCCCAAACCGCAATACTGCGCCACTTTTTGGTCATGTGGCTCGGTGCCACAAACCACGATTATCCACAAGACATTTATAACGAGGGAAACTGGTTGTGAATGCCCCTACCCATGGTGACAGCCAGTAGCTCCGGGACATTTGGCCCAGTTAACTGGGCCCGAGATTGGAGTGGCCGTTGTTACCGCTGAAGTAAAAAGATCTAGAAAAAGATGACAGAAGGAAATCAAAAAATTCGCGCGCTGTTCCTCACAGCATTGATGGTATTCTCCGTCTTCGGAGGTACCATTGCGCTCGGTGGAACAGCTGTCGCGGCTAACGAAGCAAACCCTGGCGCGGGTAACTCTGGTTCTATCCAGGGTGATGCCCTTGATCCAGGTAATGTTACAGAAGGCACAGTAACGAACAACCATCTGGTGAACTTCACCGTCACCAACGTTACCAACAACGGTAACACGGACACGGTCAACGTCACGTTCCCCGACGAGCTCGCCTCGATGCAGAGCTTCTCGGTGAACGGTGTGTCGGCTGAAGACGAAGATGACAACAGCATCTCCATCGAGGATGATGCGAATCTCGTCGACGATAACACGGTTCAGTTCACTATCGCGAACGACAGCGGCACAACCAGTGACATCGAATTCAAGCTCGATGTGACTACGGAAGCACCCGAAGTCAGTAAATATACTGAGTTCGGGATTAACGCGTCCTTCGTCGACAACGGTGCAGACAACGTTGATTCCACGGAGATCGCCACTCTCGGTGTCTACGACACCGACGACGACGACTCTTCGGACACGGGTTACCTGTCTGGTCGTGTCTCCGATTCGAACAACAACGACGTTACTGGTGTGACTGTTCAGGCAACGAACGCGTCGATGGACCTGCAGGCATCGACGACGACTAACGAGAACGGGGAATACACGCTGCGACTCCCCGAAGGCGAGTACGATATCAAGGTCCTGGCCGAGGACTACGAGACAGCGACCAGTAAGGATAACGAGGTTGCGGCTGGCTCGACCACGTCCGCGAACCTCGTTGTCGAGAAAATCATCAATCCGGACAACATCGAGATTGTTGAGTCCGATACGACCGCCGTCGCAGACGGTGAGGACCAGGTGTCCTACACTGTCAACGTGACGACGGACGACCGAGAGAACTCCCCGAGCGCCTACGAGGGCGCGACGGTTGTTCTTGGCGACGAAACTGAACTCGCCGACGGTAACTTCACTGAGATCAGTGTGGACACGAACGCCAGCGGTCTGGCGACGTTCACCGCAAACAGCACTGAAGTGGGCGAGTTCGACATCGAGTTCGAGCTCGATAGTAACTCGAGCGTCAACGCGTCGAGCACTGCAACCTTCCGTCCGGTGGAAGGTAACGCGCAGGTGAAAGGCGACGTGGTTAACAACGAGACGGAAGCTGTCTCCGGTGCGACTGTCTGGGTTGCCTACCAGGGCGAAAACCAGACGCTCACATACGCACAGGAGAACCAGGAGTATCTGGTGAGCCAGACAAATGCCGACGGTGAGTACTCGATTGAGGGTATCGTCGCTGAAGGCGGCAACGATACTGTCAACGTGTACGTGCTCGCAAGCGGCTACAACGCGGATAACGAAACCGACATGGGTGTCGGTGCCTGGGTGGCAGCCAACGAAACCCAGACCGTCTACGAAGACGCCACGGAGAATCACGACTTCATCCTGGAAGCCGGCGGCCCGGCTCAGGAATACCGCCTTAACGTGACTGTCGAGGACCAGAAGTCGGTTGAAGCGCCGATCGACTCCACGGTCAACGCGACGGTCCACGTTGAGCAGCGCCAGAAGGGCTCCTCGCTCGACTGGAACGTTGCCGAAGACCAAGAGATCGAGGTCAGCCCCACCAACCTGGGTCCGGTTGACCCGAACAGTGACAACGTGACTACGAACGCGGACGGTGAAGCGAAGGTCACGTTCACTGCGAAGAACACCGGTGATACGAACATCACCGCAATGACGACCAGCGATGAAGGTACCGAATACAACACCACTGGTAGCGAGCAGGCTAGTGTCAGTGTCTTCGGTACTGGCTCGATCACCGGTGACGTTGTTAACGAAAACGACAATGCACTGGCTCGAGGCCAGGCAACCGTTCAGCTGTTCGTCAACAACAGCACGACGGGCGAATACGAGCCTGTCAAGACGATGAGCGGTGAGAACCGGACGTCCACGATTGGGGACTCCGGTTCCTACGTGTTCACCGACGTCCGGTCCGGTGAGCAGTACCGTATGGTCGCCACGACCGTTGAAACCAACCTGACCGGTCAGGCGACGACGGTTGATAGCATCCCGGCGGGTACGACCACCAACGACATCGTCGTTGTTGGTGCTACCCCGAACCCGGCTGACTTCCAGGTCTCCGACCTGAACCCGCAGGATGTCACCGTCACGCAGGGTGACAACATCACCGTGTCCGCCACCATCACGAACGATGGTGTCGTCGATGACACGCAGACTGTCGAGTTCCAGGTTGGCGGTGACACCCTCGCAAGTGAGGAGGTCACGCTGAACGGCAGCGAGACCACCACCGTCGAGTTCACCAACATCAGCACCAGTAGCCTTGACGCTGGTGACTACACGCACGGCGTGTACACTGATGATGGTGAGCAGACGGCGACGCTGACGGTCGAATCATCCAACGGTGAGACCAGTGTCGTCGACCAGTTCGACGAGAACAACGATGGTGAGATCAGTCAGGACGAACTGACTGATGCAGCAATCGCCTTCAGTGCGGGCGATATCACCCAGGATGAGCTCACAGAGGTTGCGATTGCCTTCAGTACGAGCTCATAACAAACCTACCACAGACCAAACACAAAAATGACAGACAAAACTAAGAAGATGCGTAGCCTACTGATGGCTGCGCTGATGGTGACTTCGGTGATCGCGGTGTCCGCAGCGTTTGCGGGTACAGCGGTTGCAGGAGTTGCCGACGCCGAGCGTACTGTCAGTGACTCGTCCGTGAGTCCTGGCGGAGAGGTAACGGTTACAACTACCGTGCAGATGGACGGCGATGGCGGCCGACTGACGGTTGAAGAAGCCTTTAGTCCGGCTGTCCAGAGTGCAAGCGCAGCGACGGTTGAGGTTGACGGTGAGGAAGTCACTCCCGTTCTCAACCAGCCGACTGAGGATGGCCTTGTGGTCTCCCTCGGCGAGGTCGCCGCTAACGCGGAGGTCGTGATCACGTACACTGTCACGACTGAGGACACTGCCAACGCGCAGTACGAAATTACCGGCACCGCTTACAGTGGCGATACTGAAGCGGATATCGGTTCCACGACCATCGAAACCACCGGTTCTGACGACGGCACGCCGACGCCGACGCCGGAGCCGCCGGAAGACGACGAGCCTGAGGAGACGTCCGACGGTGCGATCGTCTTCTCCGGTGAGAACGTCGTCTTCGACACGGCGGGCGACACTGGCTCGGACCAGTACGTCCTTCGCAGTGGCTCGCCTGATGACTCCAACACGGCCGAGCGAACCCTGAACGTTCAGGACAACGGCCTGATCGTCATCGACACGGGCGGCCTCGACACGGGTAGCTACTACATCACGAACGACGGGGCGGGCTCCGCTGACCTCTCCTTCGACGTCATCGACCAGGAGTTCTCCGCGTCGTTCGGTGCTGACGAAGTGGGCAACATCGGTGCAGCTGGCGACACGACGATTGACTTCGAGTCCGACAACCGCGGTTCGGACTTCAACGTTGTCGTGACCTCTGACGACCTTGACGACGATGAGCTCGCCGACATCTTCGACGTCGAAAACACTGACGTCGACGACGACGGCGAAGCTTCGGATGACGGTGTTGTTGTCGAGAACGTCGGCGATGGCACCGAGTACGATGTCAACTTCGCTGAGGTTGATGCTGGCAACTACAGCTTCGACTTCGCTGTCGCTGACACGGATGCGACGGCTTCGGCCGACATCGACGTTAGCGACACCAGCGAAGGTGCCGCTTCCTTCAACCACACCGGCTCGCTGAACACGCCGCAGGGGAGCGTCGCAGAGATCACGGTTGATCTCACCGGCGCTGCCACGAGTGGGACGCTCGTCATTGGTAACCAGAACGAGGACGGCTACCAGGCGAACGTCTCCTTCGAAGACGGCGACGATGATGGCCAGGTGACGGTTGAGTTCAACACCTACCTCGCGGGCAACGCTGACGCGGACGAGAGTGCGATCGTCAGCGCTGCTGGTGAGGACGACACCGCGGAGCTGAACGGTCAGTCGACGCTGAGCGCGATCGCAGCGCAGGGTGACTACACGCTTGCTGTGAGTACGGCAGGCTCTGCATCCCAGACGCTTGACGAGCCGCAGGAGCTGAGTACCCTGTACCTCGGCGAGCGTTCGACTGACGAAATGACCATGTGGACGGCGCCCGGTAACGCTGACCTCGACGCGAACGAGGACGGCGCGGTTACCGCCGCCGACGTCTCGGAACTCGTCGACGCTGGTGCTGTCACGCAGGACAGCTCCATCACGATGGGTGACTACGCGATCCACGAGATCTCCGCGACGGGGATCGAGGGTCTGGTCGACGCCGACGGTGGCTTTGCGGATGCCATCGAATCGGGCAGTCTCGGCCTCTCGGTTGAGCAGACGAACCAGATCCAGAACCGTGATCCGAAAACGCTGAACGTCACGAGTTCGCTTAACGCGATCGACGTGATCAGCGGCGACGGGACCTACTACGTCCTCGTCGACCTCGAGAGCGCTGACTTCGAGCGTAACGGCGACGATGTCGAGGTCGCAGATGGTGACGAGTTCGAGGCAACCTTCACGGTTGCTGACGACCGTCTCCTGGGCTCCGAGAGCGATGACGACCACGAGTCCGTAAGTGCGACCTTCGATGTCGAGTCGACGTCGACGACGTTCGCAAGCGAGCCTGTTCAGGTCGAGGCTGCTGAGAGCCAGACGATCGCAGGCCAGACGAACCAGGCACCCGGTTCGGAACTGACGATCCGTGTGCGCTCGGTTGACACGCAGCCGGGCTTCTACCACACGGACACCGTCACCGTTGGTGCTGACGGTAACTTCGAAGCGACGTTCGACTTCAGCGATCAGTCCGCTGGCGACACGTTCACTGTGAGCGTGCGCAAAGTCGGCAGTGAGCTGACGCAGGTCGACGGCGAGGTCGTCGAACAGGTCGGTACGGAGACCGCGACTGCGACGGCAACCGCCACGGCTACTGAGACGGCGACGGCAACCGCGACGGCCACGGCCACCGAGGCTCCGGAGACGGACACCGAGGCTCCGGATACGGAGACCGAGGAGCCTGACACGGAGACCACCACGACGACGACGCCCGGCTTCGGCGTCGCTGTCGCGCTGGTCGCCCTGCTCGCCGCCGCGCTGCTGGCCGGTCGCCGAGAGTAACTGACTCTCGCGACTCCCAGTAACTAACCACCGGCTCACGCCGGTCTTCCGCCTTCATTTCTTTCGAACGCTATACGGAGTAGCGACGGCTCCGTCTGTTTAGATTCGAAGTGGCGTCCCATTCACCGGAAATTCAGAAGCCAGTAGCTCACCAACCACGACACACTCCGCCGAGTCGGTAAACCGCATCAACGAGTACGACATCCGGAGCGCGTACCACACCCATTCATGGGTTAGGAATCTATCACGTTAGCCCGACAGATGACGGAGACGGTCGAGCTTCTCGGCACTACCCACACACCGACGAGAGTATCGACCGCGTCGAAGAAGTGATTCGTGACTACGAGGCAGATGTGGTCGGCGTCGAACTGCCACCGCACGTCTTCGACGAGGAGCCTGAGTGGTCGCTCAGCGCAGCCCTCGACCTGCGGGAGCCAGTCACGGGTCCTGGACTGCTGTTGAAACGGCGACCGATCGACGGAGACATCTGGTAGGTCGACGAGATGTTCGTCGCGGCACGTGTCGCCGCGGATGTGGCCGCAGACGTTGCGCTTCTCGACCGGCCGTTCGCGGAGTCGATGGACGAAAACGCGCGGGCGATCGTAGCCGACGTGCTCGGCTGGCTTCGCGGACTTCGCCGGGAATACACGGTACATCGTGACCGGATCGACGCCGGCAAGCGATGGGAGTTACTCGAACGCGACGTGTGGAAGGTCGGTGAGTGGGCGACCCCGTACGTCGACTATCCAAATGCTTCCACGGCGCAACCAACCCCGTGGATGCCGACCAACGGAAAGCCGCAAGGGAACAGTTTGGCCCGGACGGGGCAAAGGCTGTCGTCAACGTCAGACGTCCGTGGCTTCCGCGGTTCGTAGATACGCACATCGATAAGCGGGACGCGTGTATCGCGGGTCACCTCCACTGGCTCGCCGAGGAGCACGACGATGTCTTGGGTATCGTCGCAACCGGCCATATCCCCGGTGTTGCTGAACGTCTCAACGGTGAACGGGAGTTAGCTGAGCGCCTCATTTGCCAGCCGACCTACGCCGACCCAGAAGCAATTCCCGAGCATCTCGTCGGTAATGAGTGACCCATCCTGGGGCCCAGATCGTAAGGAAGTTCCTTGCTGGCGTGTTCAGCGAACGCGAGTAAAACCCCCAAGTTAGTCTTACTCAACACGTTTGATGTACCACGTTGTCCCATCGGAGGAGCCACCCCACTTCTTCACCTGAAGGCTAGACTCGTAGTCTTCGATTGAGCTCATTACTGCCCCTACCTGCTTTGCCGAGATCTCAACTTTACCAGCAATATGTCGACTCTTAGCAAATGTTTGTCCTGCACTGAGTTGGTCTTCAATGTACTCTAGCACTTGCCTTTCGGGTGGAATAGAATCAGTTGAGCTCATTTGCCGGAAAGAACGGACTCGCCCCAATCAGGATTACGGACCATTCGAGACGATAGCCTCACCGTTCAGAGCAGAATTGACCCTTATTTAATCAAACTTCATTTTCTCTTCCTAGTTGTGGACGCTGGACCGACAGCATGTGACCGTATCGAGAATTCATGTGGCATCCAAAAGTAAGAGTCCAGTGGATGGAGCTGGATGCCCAGCTGCATCGCGGTCTCGAGTGTACTTCTCGATCCACAAAATCTAACCTATTCGTGGGGAATGTCAGTACACTATGCCTGATATCGCCCCTGAACTTCCGCCGGCTGGGATCCGTTTGATCCGTGAGACGCGCCAGGAGAGTCGAAAAGAGTTTGCCGAGGTGGTCGGTGTGACACGGGCGACGGTCGGCAGCTGGGAACGAGGCGTTCGCCCACCGAGCGATGCGCATCGTGTAGCGATTGTCGATGCCATTCCTGAGGACCTCACAATCGAGAGTGTCCTTGCAGCCGAGGATCGCCTCGGCGACTAACGACTAACCGTTATACCGGTTCTGCCACCCGCTTTTCCCTTTTGTAAGCAGAAGATTGATTCCTTCTTAATCATAGTCTCAGAATGGCGCCTTGACCGTAGTATTGCCCTTGCATTGCTGCTACGGCGGCGCTGGTGTGGGAGATTGTCCACCCTTTCGGGCACTCCCCTTCTAAGATACTGTCACTCCAATCCACGCTGTTTCACCAGCACCTTCCCGACCCCGCGCCGGGCACCGTGGGGTTCGAGGTAGTCGTGATTCGATCTGCTGTACTCAAGCTCCCTACAAAATCATCGTCGCCGTTGAGGTCGCTACACAGTCGCTTCACCACGCCTCGCCCGGAGTTCGTGTTCATCGCCGATGGCGTCACGTCCCACTCGTGGTATAGATCGAAGAGCTCGGCGCGGCCGTCGGCGCCGTCCAGCGCCTCTTCGACAGCCTGCTCTGGTGCTCCGCTGCGGAGGTCCGCGTAAACGTAGGCCACGCTCGAGGACGCGCTCAAGCACGTCGTTGTAGCCCTCGCCTTCGGCGCGGTGCCGGTCGAGGATGCGCTTCATCCGGCCACTTACCCGAATCTGCTCATCAGCTGTTGCCATCGTTACGTCAACATTGGCGTTGACACCGTTTAGCCGTTGGATTACCCACGGTTGCGGAGCGAACGGTTTCAGCGACGCGGAAGATGGGTGATACTGTCGGGCTTCTCCCTCTACGGGAGTCCTGCCGGATCACACCGCCATGGGATTATCTCTGTCTGATTTGGAGTGAAACAGCCGCTCAGTAAGTGTGCTTTCTAACCTCGTTTAGTGGATCGTGATGTTATTACGAGAGGAAGAAGACGATTGGCTGTGAAGTGTGAACGGTGCGGAAATACCACCAACATCGAGCGTTACGACGTTGATGGTTTCACAGGCTATCTTTGCGGTGACTGTCGGGATGTGTGGGATGAGATCCGCAACGACAGTTGAATCCTCTTATTCAGGTTCGGGAAAGGATTGTTACGTCGTACTGAACACAGTACGCGACTCTTGCACAGCAGACTACCGTGTCGGCATCTACAGATGAGCAAGGTAATTATCTCGGGGCTTGAGCCCGAGGCGGTTCACACCGAGGCCAGCAACAACTGGAAGGCCTTTGGGAGCACGATACTAATCAGGAGTTGCGACCAGATACTGAACGTCGCTGGGTACTCTTGTGTAGCGCTCACCGTGTCGATTCGTTGTTGTAACTCATTGAGTTGATCCTGCTTTTCCTCATCAACATTGTAGGCTTTGATGTCCCACGGTTTGTCGATGATTTCTCGACGTATCTCGTTCAGGCGATGTAGTTCAAGACGTTTCTCCTTGCGCATAAACAGGTGCAGAATGAACACAGCGAACGCGACCGTCGCAACAGTACCGAGCCAGATTACAGTGAACACGATACTCGTCGTTGCTGTTGGGCCCCAACTCGCCGCCGAAACGATAGGACCGTATAGGACAAGGGCGAACGCAACTAGTCCGGCGACCATGTAATAATACGCGTGCTTGACGAGTTCACCGATCGGTCGGAGCCCTCCGAGGCCTTCGGGATCAAGGAAATCGATCCCAATATCCGAATGGTATAACCGCCACGGCGCGATGAACTCGATGGCGAGGTACACGGCGACGAACTGTACTGCGAGTGCAGACCAAAGCGGGTTCAAGATACCCCAGCCGATAACCATCGTTAGTCCGCCTTCTCGATAAATGGCCGAAAAGCCGCCGAGTGCCCACACGCGCACGGCGATCTGGAGCAATGCTGCGATAAAGAGGGCCCATGGTAACCAGCTCGGGACAATGTTGAGCAATGGTTCGGGGTTGTCGGTTCGTTCCTCAATTTTCATCTCCTGGGTGACTCTGTGGTACCGGTGGCGGAGAGCGCGGGCCCCAAACACACCGCCAACGAGGGCAAGCGGTTGTAGAACGAACAACGGGTTCTCGATGTAGACAACAGGATCGCCTACGAGGTAGCATAGGTGTTGATGGTCGGGACGATAGTACCAACCAAGATGACTGCAAACAGGTACGAGGGAGGAATATCTCCCGGAAGGCGTTGTGATAGCCAGCCAAAGCCGATACGGCGGGCCAGCCTGTCGAGCCACAAGTCCTTGTCAAATGACTCATTGAGCGGTGGGTCGGGTGTAACCTCGGCTTCTGTGACGGTGAACACGTCAGTACGAGTTGTCTCGCTCGATTGTTCACCCATGCCTCATTGGTTGTCAAACAGGATGAAAATAGTATGGGGAGAGCATTAAGTGGTGATTGGAGGCAAACAAGTTCGTTCATTAAGCGGAAGAAGTTCTCCTGAGCCCAGAGGATCTATCGTGCAAGACTCCTTTCGAAGTCGTGTATCGCATTTCTACTGCTTGCTTGATAGACAGTACGCTTCACCCATCACGTGAGACGACGAAAAGATTTGAGAACCGTATGCATTGAGGCGACCAGCCTCAACTACTATGTCAAGCTTCTCGCTGTGGGAGCTCCCCATCTGTTCAAGTGAAGAACCGGGTGCTGCCAGGCGATTATATCTCGTTATTTTCACTTCCACTCCGCTACGCCATCTGCCCTTCTCGAATGGTCTGGAGATCCCGCGCCAGTCGCTTGTTCCCTTCGTGGACGACTACCAACATGCCATGCGCCGACGAACACGGTGCGTCGTCGTCGACGTGAAACCCAGAATCGTCGGCGCCTGGTAACGGGACCTGATACCCCTCGCCGCGGATGCTGATCGAGACAGCGCCCGCAGGGTAGATCGAGTCAGTATCCTTCGCAGCCGCGATTACGAACTCGACCACGTCGGCGTCGTCGACACGCTCTGAGTCGACCACAAACAGCATTCCGTCGAAGGCATCGTCGTTCACCGGTGCCAGTCGGGCCGCATCCCGTCCTGTTCGTCGACGAACTCGGCAACCCGAGCCTCACGAGTGACTTGGAGCGCGACGGCGTCGGCACCGGTGGACTTGATGGGGTTGGGCATTTACTTTGACTGCCGCGCTAAGCAAGAGTAGTAGTTTCGGCGAGAACGACGCCGTGCTACTCTCGAGCCCCTTCAAACCGTTTCGCCACTTTCTCGACTAGCTCCTCCTCGACGACGGTTCGGAGGAGTGTGTCAGTTAACTCTCGGACGTAGATGTCCTGATACCCACGCTCGCTCAGTTTGCCTTCGAGCTCGTAGCGCATCCATGCATCGAAGTGGTCGATAGTTTCTTCTCGGGCGTAGACCGGCCGCTGCTTGGCCTCGTCGTAGGAGAATGCTGGCGTGGCCATCGGGTCATGAACGTTAGGAGCGTCTGGTTCGGCTCCCAGTTCAGCCTCGTCGTCGCCGTCATTGCCGTTATCGTCCAAGGTGTCACCGAGATCGGTGAATGGGTCATCGTCAGCCATGGCGCACCACCTGCCCCGTCTCGACGATGTAGGCAAGCTCTTCGAAGCACTTGATCTGGTCGCACGCAGGGTCGTAGTCGAGGAGTGGCATCCGCTTGCCGTACGCTTTCGTGATCGAATTGCGGTCCCTGATCCCCGGTGACGGTGAGTAGTCGCCAGCATCGACGGCCCCCCAGTCGGTGATCCGGGCGAAGTTAGGGATCCGGTCCTGCAGCGACTTGTGGCTGTTCAGCCGTTCCAGGAGTTGTCGGTCTTGGGTTTGCTGGTCGATCCGCTCATTCAGCATATTCGGGATGAGTGCGAGGACGTCGACGTCCATATGCTGTCGGAGCGAGCCGATCTAGCGTTCGATGGTGGGCTCCAGTCCAGACATCGCCTCGTTAGCAGGCGCGAGCGGGAGGATGAGGTTCCCCGTCGCGACAAGGCGTTATCAGGGAGTCGGGAACGATAGGCCGGCGAATCGCTCACGATGTAGTCGTACTCGTAACCGAGGAGCGGCTCGACAACCTCTCGCTTCAAGAGTGCCGACGGCTGGAACACGTCGCCAACCACGATCTCGCGCTCTACCTGCTCGAGGTCATCACTTGACGGGATCATATCGAACTCGTAGTCGGTGTTGTGAATCACCGACTGCGGATCGGCGCTGTCGAAGAACACGTCGCCGATGGTCTCTTCGGAGTCGTGGTAGATCTCCTCAACGCCCAACCCGACGCTGGCGTGGCCGTTCGGGTCAAGGTCGATGAGCAGCACGTTGTAGCCGTCGGCCGCGAGCTGCCGGGAGAGATTAACCGACAGAGTGGACTTCCCGACTCCACCTTTGAGCATACCACCGACACCGCGCGCGGCTCTGTGTCACTTTCCTTCATACGGGCTATTTGGGCTATTCGTGCTATCATTACTATCCGAGCTATTTTGGCCACAGATTCTATCTAGTAATAGCCCACTATTTTACAAATAAATATTGGGACAATTGATAGATAGGTAGGATAGCTAGCTATTCAAGAATAGGCCACTGTTTATGAATATCTAGAATCGCGCTAAGCTACTGTGTCACCTTGATAGATATCCGTAGAAGCTGAGTTGATAATTATTCATTTTATATGCTTTTCACACATATAAACACAAAACTATGTTTCCATGGGCTTTGTGAACACAGTGCATGGATGATCAACGAACGAGTCTGGAGACGACCTGGAAAACTCCTGACCGCCGAACAATCTTGAAGTCATTTTCCGTGGGTATTCTCAGCACACTTGCCGCCTCACCAGCCACTGCTAGAGGCTTCAACTCTACACAGAGCAGTACCGGTGGAATCGGCCCGGTGCTAATCGAGAAAGATGAAGACTCTGGCTTTAACTTCCCGTATTTTCTGTACTCCCCTCCTGATGTTCGAGAGAAGCCGCTGCTAGTCGAACCGGTGAACTCTGGCGGCTGCAACGACGACTTCCAAACAGACCTCGACGCCGCAGAGTATGATGACACTGTCTTCTTCAACTCCGCAGGTACGCTCTACGCAGTCAATGCCGACGGAGATCTAGTATGGAAGAAATCCCTGGCTGATCCATCTTCCGGGACGCCCGCAATCGTGAACGATACCTTGTACATCGGCGAGAATATCCAAGATGTAAACGCAGGGTATCTGGTGGCGCTTGATACAGCTACTGGCGAGCGACGCTGGCGAACGAAGATTCCGTACTATGTGCCACGATACTCGGTTGCGCCCACTGTCGCCGACGGCACGGTGTACATCGGCTCTAACAAACTCGTCGCCATCGATACGAATAGCGGATCGGTCACTTGGGAGCAGACGGACGTCAGTCCGGTAGGGGGCTATCCCCCTGCGGTCGCCAACGGGTTAGTATACCTCCTTGATACTCCTGCACGGAATCCTGATCGAGTCTCGGCGCTGTCGGTGAGTGATGGGTCGAAGACGTGGGACTTCACCTATAATCCGGGACGTGCTGCCCCTGTCGTCGCGAATGGGTACGTCTACCTCGGCGGCGTGGGAGAGTTGTTTGCCCGAAACGCAAGTGATGGGTCGTCAGTCTGGCATACTACGCTCGGGAGCGGGAGCAACGCTATGGGGCCGATGGGCGTTGCCGACGGGACGCTGTACGTGGGCTTTGACGATCTGTACGCCGTCAACACTGCGACTGGAGAGGTACAGTGGTCCCGAAACCTCGCCGGCAGTACCGCACACGGTGGCCTCGTCGCCGACGGGGTCGTCTACGCATCGAGTAACGGGGTATACTACGCCTTCGATGCGGACTCGGGTACGCAACTCTGGTCATACAATACGGGCGAAGACACAGGTGCGCCGCCGGCCGTCACGGCTGGGCGAGTCCACACGGTAACATCGACCTACAACGCTCCAGGCTACGTGTTGGCCATCGATGGAGACACGACGCTTAACGCAGCACCGACGGCTTCGTTTGATTTCTCTCCCTCCCAACCATCGGTGGGGGAATCGATCACCTTCGACGCATCAGGCTCGTCGGATTCGGACGGTTCGATCGCGACCTATGATTGGTCCTTCGGCGACGGGTCGAACATGACTGGGAAGACGGTCACCCACAGTTACGGCTCACTCGGCGACTACTCAGTTAGTCTCACGGTCACGGATAGTGACGGCGCCACGGCTCAGGCAACGCGAACGGTGAGCGTCTCGGGCGAGTCACCGTCGGCCGCATTCGAGGTATCGCCACCAGAGCCGGCTGTCGGGGGCGAAATCAGCGTCGACGCCTCCGCAAGCAGTGACCCCGATACCACGATCGCTCGCTATGAGTGGGACTTCACAGGTGACGGGACGATCGATGCCACAGGAAAGACCGCGGTGTGGACCTATTCAGACCTTGGCGATCAAGAAATATCACTGACTGTCTACGACGAGACCGATCGCTCGGCCACAGCTTCGAAGACCGTCACTGTCGCGCTGAGCGCGGACGAAAAGCTCACGATTGCAGGTCACATCGACTCGCTCGCAGCCGATCCACTACTCCAGAACCGGACCGTCAATGGGACGACCGTCGATGGTGACGAAGCCTACGCGAAGGCCCACATTGCCGGACTCGAATCAGCCGCGAACAGCGGTTCGATTGAAGCGACGACAACGAAACAAGTGGTTGACCGTCTCACAGCTGCAGAGACGGTCATCCAGCGGACCCTCGAGGTGCTTGCGAGTCCGTCAGCGATTCACGAGTCGTCGGATACGACAGCCTACAACGTCGCTCGGAAGACTGCTCGTGTCACCGCCTCACTGGCGATCGATCTTGCTCTCGCAGTTATCCCACTTAACAAGGTTGCCGACAGCATCGCCGATAACCTCCCCAGTACCTCGCCGGTCAGTGCACGCCGGTTGAAAGACTGGCTTGATACCGCTCTGTCCAAGATTGGAGATACCCTCAAGGATCTGATGCGGACTGACACCCTCTCGAATGAGCAATCGACGGAACTGCGAGATACGGTTGAGACCGAAACACAAGCCGCCTACGACGAAGCTACGGCGGGGGACTCAGTCCCGAGTGAGACTGAGCTGGCGAGCAACGTCGAGGCGGAAGTCGACCAAGCGGTTGACGCGACCCTCGATGAGTTCGCCGACGGGATCCGCGCTGGCGTCCTGTCCGGTACAGCGGGCCTAGAACTCATCTCGACCACTGACGGGTACGGATATGCCAAGACCGTCCCTCCGGGGCTCAGTTCCGGTACAGTCGGCCTTCAAGGTGGTCTGGAGGCCCTCTTCGACGAGTTGGATGCCTCTTCTCTCACCGAACGCGGTCTACTCGGATCGACAGAAGAAGCACAACAAGCCGCATCCGAAGCGGATTCTCGCGCCTCCACTATCGCCGAGAGTACGGTCGAAGAAATCGAGACGATGACGAACCTCGTCCCGGGGAATTTCGTACAGGAAGTAGCCAAGCTGATCCACGCTATCCAGAAAGGTGACTGGGTCGATATTACGCTCGGCATCGGAAACATCGCGCTCACAATCATCCAAGACATAGCGGGGAGCATTGCACAGGTCGGTGCTGGAACTGCGGGCTGGCTCGGTGTCAAGACCCTTCGGCAAAACGCGCTCCTTGCCATCGGCCAGGTCATCCTTGGCGATGCCGACGCCCGAGTTCGGTACTATAACGCGCCTGTTCAGTCCTACACTAACGGGGGGTCATCCTAATGTCCCGACCCATCGAATCACAAGTACGAGAGTTGCAGGCCGCCACGCACACACAGGAAATCGAACGCGCTGCGGAGGCAGCAGCCACACTCCGGTCAACGCTTCAGGAACGCTCACTATCCGAATTGTTGGCCGATCTGGAGCAGGCGTTCGCAAACGAAAACTGGGAGGTCGCGATCTCCGTTATCAACGAACTGGACCAACGAGTTGCCACAGCTGACCCCGACGAACAGATTCTCACTGAGAAGGCTCGACACCTGCTTGCGACGGCTGTCCTTGACGAGGAATCACAGTCTGAACTCAGATCCCGGGTCGAACTCGAGTCGGCGCTCGCATTGGAGCAGGGAATGCTTCTCGCCAGCGCGGGAACCGCGCTTGCCGCGAAACAAACATCCTCATCTGTAAGTGAGACGATCCAATCGGTTTCTCAATCCACACAGACCTTCGAGCAAACTGCGGAGACGGTCGAACGCGTCGCCGACGAGACAACGACACCACCGAAGGTCACCGTGGTTAACCCCGCGGCAGTCCCCGAGACGCTCGCGGCAGGTTCGACAAAGCAGGTCGAGATAACCGTCCGCAATATCGGTGATGCGACAGCCAGGGACGTGACCGTCTCGCTGTCGCCGCCATCGTTCCTAGCAGTATCGCCGGAAAATGCCCAAATTGGCACGCTGATGAACGACGCCGAGGCGACTTCAACGTTCACCGTTGAAGGGACTGAGGCGGGTTCAGGCACGTTCGAGGTCGTCATCGAGACGGCCGATCAGAATGGAGGAACTACCGCCGTCGAGGTGACCGTTACTGCCGAAACAAAGGACGTAATCGACGCTCTCACTGGCACTGACGGCGAGGTCAGTTTCGCCGAATTATTGACCGCGATTGAGTACTACAACTCCGGCGAAGCCGTTCCAAATACTGGCGGCGCACAGGTGACACTCCAGCACGTATTGATCATCATTGAGCGGTACAACAATAACGAGTAGCGACGGGGACCAACTCTAAGCGGTCACGAGAGCATATCCATGTCTTCTAACATAGGGGTACCAAAAGGTTATTGATACCAATACACATGGTTCTATTATAACAAATGCGACAGGGCGCACAGTCAATGGCCCTGCTGATGTTCATCTCGATCGTCCCGATTATCGGCGTCGCTGTCTATACGTATCGTAATCGCGAGAAGCCTGGTGGACGAGGATTTCTCCTGTGCCTACTTGGTATGATCGGTTGGTCTATTATGCTGCTGCTTGTGACATGGCCGGCGCGAGTGTTTCCAGTGCACCTCAATGTAACTGCTCGATTCTTCTTTCAATCGCTGGTTGCATTCGGATGGCCGCTATTTATTTGGGAATACTTGGGTCATGACCCGGCTGAGATGGACCGACGGCTACTCGTCGGCGCTCTCATTGTTCCCATCGTGACGCTCTTGCTCGGGGTTACGAACCCCCAGCATCACCTCGTTCTCCGTGCGGCAACCCCAGTGAACCCTGTTGGTATCAGCCAGTTAGTCCCCGGTCCTTGGTACTTTGTCCATATTGCGTTCGCAATCGTACTCGTAATGCTCCCGATTGGGCTACTACTCACCGATCTCAGGGAAGCCCATGGGAAACACCGACAGCAACTGGTTTTCCTTCTGGCAGGATGGCTCATCGGATTCCCCGGCGCTCTCCAAACGCATCTATTCCGGAACATCGACTCGATTCCACTCTATATTGATTTCACCCCGGTGACATTTCTGACCACGGCGCTACTGTGGGGATTCGCACTATATCGGCATCAACTGTTCAGCTTGGTTCCGGTGAGCCGGCGACAAGCGGTTGAAACGATGCCTGACCCAGTAGTCACGGTCGATCAGGATGGGTCAATCGTCGACGCCAACCCGGCGGCACAGGGGATATTTCCGCACAATGGCGATGTAATCGGCCGGCCATTCGAAGAAATCTCAAAAATCCACCCAGAGTTACACTCCAGCTTTCAGAACGATTTCCAACAGAACACTGACCTGAGCCTCACTGTAAACGGGGAAAAACGTCACTTCATCGTCTCAGTTCGCCCGGTCACACGCGGGTCATCACGCGCTGGATCACTGTTCCTGTTCCGGGAAGTGACCGAGTTACGGGACCGCGAACAGGATCTCGAGTTGCTGAAAGAGATATTCACACGGTTATTGCGACATAACTTCAGAAATCGGCTTAACGTGCTCAACGCTCACGTAACGGCTATCGAGAATCAGGATGAGCAAGGAAAGTATGCTACTGAAACTGCGCAAATCAGCGCAGTCAGTGACCAGTTACTCACACACAGTGAAAAAGCCACTAAACTCAGAAAGCTTGTCGATGCTGACCGGCAGCAGGTACAGGTCGACCTGTGTGCACTCGCTCATGAACATACAGAACGCGTACGTTCTGAAACTAGAGCGTCTGTAACGACCGATTTCGGGGACGATGTTGTGATTACTGGGAATCCGCTCGTGACTGATGCGATTGATGAGTTGTTCGACAACGCGATACAACACCACCAGGGAGAGAATGAGCCACAGCTATGGATATCGGTTTTCGCTGATGGGTCTGATGGCGTGTTTGTGCTCGAAGACGACGGTCCAGGTATTGCTGACAGTGAACTTGAAGCACTCCATCTCAGAAGTGAATCATCATTGACGCATGGGTCGGGTATCGGACTGTGGCTGGTGGATTTGATTGTACGCAAGTCCCATGGCTCGTTCACTCTAGATGCCGGTATCCATCTGGATGGAACTCGTGCTGTCCTTCGTTTCCCGCGTTATGAGTGAACGGTTCAGTGAATCTGTAGCTGGTTGAGCCTTTATCGAGGTACAATGTTTGAGTTGGTCAACTCTCACCCACTCAATGTCGGGTAGTCCCGACCACTTTTCGTCGACAGCGTAGGGATCGCGCTCCAGTATTACCCAGCGCTCGCCCCGAACAAGATAAGCCAACAAGTCAAGGGCTACTCCTCTCGCCACCTCCGTGACGAGTTCGACCTCGGCCTGCCGTCACTGTGGACGCGCTCGTACTTCGTCTCAAGTGTGGGCGACGTATCCAGTGAGATCATCGAGAAGTATATCGACGCGCAAGCAGGTGAGTAGTATGCAACGGACCGTCTCAACCACGATTCGGGTCAAACTCCACTCGCTGACTAACAGGAAAGCCGACCTGCTCGCCCGTGAGTACGAGGCGTTCCAGACCGAGGTACATGGCGGAGACGCCGACAGCTACTCCGCGACCGACCAGCAGGCGTCGAAAGTCCAGCGACAGAAAGACCCGAACACTGACACCGAACAATCCGTCGTTCTCCGCAACGACGTGTTCGGCGTGGCTCACGACGAAGGTACTGTTCTCTCGTCGTGGTGGGTCAAAGTTACCGTCTACGACCCCGAACGTGGACGGGGAAACTCCATCTGGTGCCCCGCCCACGTTCCGTACAAGGACGAACAACTCGTCCGTGAGGGCGATTTTCGGGACAGTGAACTCATCCGCCGTGACTGGTACGTGCATCTCGTCGTCAAGCGGTCTGTGACCGTCCAAGACGAGTACGATGACGGATCGACATGGGCACACGGTGGGTCGCTACCTGTGCGTTCCTTTCCGACCGCAAGACCACGTTCTACGGCGAGGAAGTGCGCCGTATCCGCGAACACTACAAGCAACTGCAGAAGTCTATCGGGAAAGCGAAGCCTTGACAGGGACAGCAGGTAGTTGAGCGCATTGGTGGGGCGGAAGCGCGGGAGGTGGACGACCGTCTCCACAAGATTGCTCGCCAAATCGTGGAGGACGCTGTGGAGTGGAACGCGGTCATCGTCGTGGGCGACCTCGGCGGGATTCGCAAAGACAATGATAAAGGACGGTACGTCAACAATAAAGTCCACAAGATGCCGTTCGCGCGCCTGCTCAACTACATTGAGTACAAAGCCCACGACGCAGGCATCGCCGTGCAGTTGGTCGAAGAATACGATACGTCGAGACGTGCAACCGGTGTGCCTGCGAGGGTGTCCGAGAGACGCAGGGACGCTTTGAGTGTCCCGAGTGTGGGCTGGACGACAACGCGGACAAGAACGGTGCGCTGAACCTCGGCAAACGAGCCTTGGGCAAGTTCTCGAAACCGCTGTCTGAGGCGGGGGCTGGACTGGCACAGCTCGAAACGCAGGTCATCGTCCATCGCGACGACGAACCTGCGAACCTCCTGCTACTCGTGGATTCAACCCCCAGTGGGGGAACCCCACGGCTTTAGCCGTGGGAGGATGTCAGTAAGGACACTACGCAGCCGATCCACCATAATTCTCTGCTTACCCGACTTTACCGGCGCATAACAATACCGATATAGAGAGTGGATATCCGTAGATGAACCGACGTCAGCTGTTACAGCGAGCCACAATGATCGGGTCTATGGTGGTGACGTTCCAGGACGTCCTAGAGATTATCGCAGCGTATAATGCCGGGGATGCAACGCTCACCGAGGTTCTCGAAACGATCGATGCTTACAACACCCGAGGTGAAGATCTGACACCGGAGGAGCCAGTTCCCCACGGCGACGAGTTCGGCACGGTCATCGACGCTGTTCAAGCTGGTGCCGATCCAGAAGGTAACGAACCGATCAGCGGCATACTTGACCAGTATGCGGCCGACGACACTTTGCTATCGTTCCCAGCAGGAACCTACCTGCTCCCGCCGATGGAACTTACGGGGTACGACCACTTCGGTATCGCTGCAGCCCAAGACGAGCGGCCGACGTTCGTCGCGCCAGCGGGTAGCTGTGTCAATGATGATCCACACATTCAGTTTGCCATGGTCAGCGACTTCTTGCTCGAAGGGATTGATTTCGACTTCGAGCGGGAAGAGGCCGGCGGGGCGATAAACGTTATCGCCTCGGGCGACGCAACAGTTCGCGATGTCACCGCGAGGGGGAATTGCCGCGAGCAGATCACGATGTTCCGAATCGACATCCGGAGCCCGGAGGGGGTCGGTCTCGTAGAGAACTTCCGAGCCCAGAATATCGAGGACAGTGGCTGGATGACCGGTGCCTACGTTGGGGTGCGTCACTCTGGAGAGGTGACGTTCCAGAACTGTGAACTTAGCGAGTTTACCGATAACGGCCTCTATGGCTCCACACCGGGGGTGGACGACGGCGGCGGTGGGACCGTCCATACTGTCGGTAGCCACTTCGAGAACAACAACGTCTCCAATATCCGACTCGGGACTCCCGGCTCGTCAGCCCGAGACGACACGATCGTCGTTGAGTCCGCACCTGAAGCCCATTCGACAAATCTCCGGGGGATCAGATTTCGCCGCGGTGCCGATCAAGTCGTCGAGAACTGTGAAATCCGATTCGGACCGGCTGTCACCAACAGCTTCGGCGCCATCGTCTTCCATGCTGACAGCGGGAGTTCCCGAGTAGCTAATTCACAAATAACAATGGAAAGTGACGGGACCCCCGCCGTCAAGGCGTTCTACTACTCCGGGGAGGGCCTCGGCGGCCCGACGTTCGAAAACCTAACAGTCGACGGCAAAGCCGGCCGAGGGTACGCCATCCAAGTAAACGGTCGTGACGGTACCACCTTCCGGAATTGTACCATCGAGCAACCGGGCGAGCAGCGGGACGGTATCCGAGTAGCCTACTCCGAAGACTGTGAACTGGTTGACTCCCACATCGATGTCACCGGCTATCCACTCATTCTTCGGGATACGACGATGACCATCCGAAACACCACATTCGTGACACCCGACGGCGAGCGCCATATCGACGAGATGGAGGCCGAACCCGGCGACTTCAGGCCAGAAGCGTGGGTTTGACATCCTCCCACCCCTGAAGGGTAGGATTCTTCCGGTGGGGATGGTGGCTATGCCGTCCCCACGGAGGCAAGTTTCCCATCAGCGGTACTCCGGTTTGTGCGCTCCTCGTCGTGACGTGCCCTCTCGGGAGAGTGTGGTAGCTCCGACCAGTTGTGGTTGTGCTACGTGAGGCGCACGGGCCGTGCCATCGACCCGGCTTCCAGATTCGTGTCAACCTGCCGTTCGAGGAACGTCCGCGACGCACCAAGATCGGCGTGCCCTCGTAGCCACACGAACACCGGAACACGTGGCCGTTCCGGTCTGTACCGTTGCGCTCGCCACACACCGGGCACTCTACCGTCGTGTAGGCTTCTGACTCGATTTCGACCGTGATGCCGTACTCCTCGGCGGTCGTGGCGAGACGATCGATGAATGAGCGAAACGCCCAGAACTGGTGTGTTTTCTCGTTCACCGCTGCCGACCAATGGGCCGACAGCACATCGGTGAGATCGCCCACGTACACGGTGGCAACACCCTCGTCGTACAGTCGTTCCATCAAGTCGCGGACGAGCGCGTCCTGTGTGTGGTCGCGTCGGTGCGGCCGCTTACAGTACAGGCGTCGAATCCGGCGACTGCTGTACCGGTCTTCGCGGAGTTTGGATTGCAGGCGAGCGATTTCCTCGGCGGTTTCGCGGAAGTGGGCGAACAGATCGCGTCCTTCGTAGAGGTACTGCTGGCCGATCGTGGCGGTCCGTACTCATACCGAAAATAGCGGCGCCAGCGGAGTAAAAACGTCAGATCGGTGAATGACTGACTGAAGCTGCCTCTGACATAGCCACGTTCGGCCGGGGTCGAACGTCGCAAACTGTTCTTATGATTATCAGAGTAAAAATGTATCGCCCAGTGAATGATCATATGAAGGTCATCAAATGCAGTCTGACGGACCCCAATCGAAGCGAATAGCGACGCCGTGAGCGAGTAGGGTGGGGTAGTTTACTCCTCGACGACGATCTCCTCGCTCCCGCCCAGCAGCTTCTTCGCGCCGAGCGCGAACAGCACCAGCAACACGGCGGCGCCGGCGAGCAGTCGGAGCAGCCCGCTGCTCTCTTCCTCGTCTGGACTGGTGATCTCGATCGGCACCGAGTCCTCGTCGGCCTCGAGATCCTCGGTGGCCTCCTGTACCTCCTCCTCGACGTCGTCGAGCGCGTCCAGCCCCTCGGGGTCGATGTCGGAAAGCAGCTTCCGGACGGCGTAGGCGACCCCGGCGAGGACGCCCAGTCCCAGCAGCGGGCCGAGCACGCTCGGTCCGGAACCCTCGCTCGACTCCTCGACCGCGTCGGTCGTCGACTCGTCGATCGCGTCGTTCGAGGCCGTGCCGTCGTCGAGGTCGAGGCTGCGCGGGCCGAGTTGGAAGCCGTCGTGGAAGTGGAGTTCGAAAAGCGTGAACTGTTTGTCGGACATACAGTTCCGTTCGGTCGGGAGCGTGATACAGTTTTGGGCGCTGACCGAGAACCACCGTGCTTGGCCGGCATCGTCGGACTGATGGGCGCCCCGGCCGAGCAACCGCGCATGGACGACAGCCAGCGGGCGTTTCTCGACGAACTGCTTACCACGCCGAGCCCCTCCGGGTTCGAGACACGCGGTCAGCGAGTCTGGGTCGACTACGTCTCCCAGTTCGCCGACCGCGTCGAGACCGGCCCGTACGGCAACGCGGTCGCAGTCCACGAGGGCGATCCCGACGTCGACACTGAGTTCGCCGTGGGCGGCCACGCCGACGAGATCGGGTTCATCGTCCGGGACGTCCTCGACGACGGGTTCCTCCGGATCAGCCGCGTTGGCGGCTCGGACCGCACGGTCTCGAAGGGCCAGCACGTCACGGTCCACGCCGACGACGGGCCCGTCCAAGGCGTGATCGGGCAGACCGCGATCCACCTGCGACAGGGCGAGGAGGAGTACGAGGACATCAGCGAGCAGTTCGTCGACGTGGGCGCCGAGGACGAAGAAGACGCCGAGGATCTCGTATCGATCGGCGACCCGGTGACGTTCTCCTCCGAGGTCGAGGAGCTCGCGAACGGCCGCATCGCGGCCCGCGGGGTGGACAACCGCGCCGGGACGTGGGTCGCCGCCGAGGCGCTGCGTCGCGCGGCCGAGGCGGGCGCCGACGCGACCGTCTACGCCGTCTCGACGGTGCAGGAGGAGCTCGGCCTGAACGGCGCCCAGATGGTCGGGTTCGACGTGAACCCCGACGCCTACGTCGCCGTCGACGTGACCCACGCGACCGACAACCCCGACGTGGCCGGCAGCGCCCGCGGCCCGGTCGAGCTCAGCGAGGGGCCGGTCGTGGGCCGCGGCAGTGCGAACCACCCGAAGCTGGTCGAGTTGGCCCGGGAGTCGGGCGAGGACGACGACGTGGACTACCAACTCCAGGCCGCCGGGAGCCGGACGGGCACCGACGCCGACGGCGTGTTCACCCAACGTGGGGGCGTGCCGTCGCTGAACGTCGGGATCCCGAACCGGTACATGCATACGCCGGTCGAAGTGGTCGATACGGAGGATCTGGACGCGGTCGCGGAGCTGTGTGCCGGGATGGCCGAGCGGGCCGGCGAGCACGAGTCGTTCGACGTGGATATCTGATTCGCGCCTCCTGACCGATCTCTTTTCGGGCGACGTCGACGAATCGCGCCTTCGACCCGAACGAGGTCCTGCTCGACGGAACGTACGATCTGGTCGGTGCGGCCGTGCTGCTCGGGATGACGGCGGTCCTCCTCGTCGTCAGCCAAGTGATCTTCGTCCGCCGGGACATCTGACTCCCGGAAGCACCGACGAGTGCGTTCCGGCGATGGCACTCACCCGGCGACCGCCCAGGCGAACCCGAGCGCCACGCCCGCCAGCGCGAGCGTCCCGAGTGCGTAGCCGACCGCCAGCAGCCGATCGCCGTCCTCCCACGCCCGCACGGTCTCGACCGAGAACGACGAGAACGTCGTGAACGCGCCACAGGTCCCGGTGCCGAGCAGGAGCAGCGCGTCGTCGCCGGCGCCGGCGACGGTGAGCAGCCCCAGCGCGAACGTGCCGAGCGTGTTGACCGCGAGCGTCGACGCCGGGAACGGCGCGTCGGCGTCAGCGAGCGCCTCGCCGACGGCGTAGCGAAGTGAGGCGCCGAGAGCGCCGCCGAGGCCGACGAGGATGGGCGCGGGAGCGATCACGTCGACTCACCTCCGGCGCGGGCGTCGCCGCCAGCGTCGACGATCCGGCGGGCGAGCCACATCCCCAGCGCCGCTGCGGCGAACCCCAGCGCGTAGTTCGCGAGTACGTTCCCGACGAGCAGGGCGGGCGAACCCGCCAGCGCGGATTCGACGGCGAAGGTGGAGTAAGTCGTGAAGGAGGAGAGAAACCCCGTCGCGAGCGCGAGTCTGACTGTGCGGGAGAGTCGGCCCGCGGCGACGGTGGCGACGACGGCACCCAGCGCGAACGCGCCGAGGACGTTCGCCGCGAGCGTGCCGCCGAGGTCGGGGAGGGCGACGGCGAGCAGCCAGCGCGCGTTCGCGCCCGCGAACCCGCCGCCGGCGACGAGTGCGAGCGTTCGGGCGCGGGAGCGCATACGCTGCCTGCTGTACCCGGCAGGGCCAAACCGCTGTCGCTCCGGGCCGAGGCAGGAAAGAAACCGTTTTACGGTCCGCCGGGCACGTTTCGGGTATGGCTGGAACCATCGAAGTGCTCGTCGCGGGCGGCGAGGCCGACCCTGGCCCGCCGCTCGGCCCCGAGCTGGGTCCGACGCCCGTCGACGTGCAGGCGGTCGTACAGGAGATCAACGAGGAGACCGACGCGTTCGACGGGATGGAGGTCCCCGTCACTATCGAGTACGACGACGACGGCTCGTTCTCGATCGAGGTCGGCGTGCCGCCGACGGCGGAGCTCATCAAGGACGAGGCCGGCTTCGACACCGGCTCCGGCGAGCCCCAGGAGGATTTCGTCGCCGACCTGAGCGCCGATCAGCTCCGGAAGATCGCCGAGCAGAAGTCCTCTGACCTGCTCGCCTACGACACCAAGAACGCGGCCAAGGAGGTCGCCGGGACGTGTGTCTCGCTGGGCGTCACCATCGAGGGGCAGAACGCGCGAACGTTCAAGGAGCGCATCGACGCCGGCGACTACGACGAGCAGTTCGCCGAGGCCTGATTCGGCCACCTTCTCTCCGTTCTCTCCCCCGATAGCGCCGCTGCCGGCGCTACTCCGCCTCCCCGCGCCCGCCGAGGCGTTCGCTCACCGACTCCGTGAGCCCGGTGAGGTACGCCGTCCCCCAGAGGCCGACGACGATGCCACCCAGCGTGTCGAACAGCAGATCCTTCATCGTGTCCTCCAGCCCGTACTGGGTCAGCACCGACGGCGCGCCCGTCGCCTCGGCGGTCAGCGCGATCACGAACTCGATCACCTCCCAGAACACCCCGAACGCCATCGTGAACAGTAGCACGAACACGAACACGAACCGCGAGGGGAACGACACCGCCTCGGTGTGTTCGTCGAGCGCGCGGACGGTTACGTAGCCCGCGCCGGCGACGAGGCTGGCCGAGAACATGTGGGTCATGTGGTCCCACCACGGCACCGAGCTGTACGGGTGGGCCTCGGCGCCGGGGAGACCGACGGTTCCGAACCCGTGGAGGAACACCGCGAGCGTGATCCAGAGCACCAACGCCGGGTCGAGCTCGATGTCGTAATCCCGCTTCAGCAGCGCCGGGATGTACGTGACGACGAAGCCGACGCCGGCGTTGACCATCACGCCCGCGCTGCCCTCGTAGAAGCCGACGGCGATCATGCCGAACAGGCCGTACTGCATCGCCTGCGCGGCGACCCGCTGGTGGCGCTTGCTCAGCCCGAGCCGGTCGCGGAGCTTCACTGTAGCTCACCCCGGTTCTCGCCGTTGTTCGAGCGGCCGCTCCCGGCGCTCGACCGCCGCCGGAAGTAGTAGGCGAACAGCACCCCCGACAGCACGCCCGCCAGCGTCGCGGCGGTGAAATCCCACATCAGTGCCTCCTCGGCGTGGGGGCGGTCGAGAAAGCCGGTGGCGAGGTAGATGTCCGAGAGCCACTGTGCGACCGCCCAGATCCCCGCCGCCGCGGTGGTCGTGACGGCGACGAACACCACCGCGAACGTGTCGTTCATCCGGATCTGCGTGAACTGGTCCAGCAACACGGCGACGATCAACGCGACCGCGGCGACGGCGACGAACGTCATCACCCGTCCGGTGAGCGTCACCTCGCCGATCGAGCGCCCGGCAACGAACACCCGGCCGGCCATCGGCAGCGCCGCGAGCCCGAGCAGCTCCCACGGCAGCATCGCCCGCCAGTCCCGGGCGGCGGCCGCCGGCACCACCCCGAGCGCGACTACCACGAACACGAACCCGGCCCAGACGATCGCGCCCGTGATCAGTTCGATCGTCGCCGCGAGCAGGAGGAACCCGAGGACCGCCCACGCCAGCAGCGCGTTCCGCCGCTCCCCCTCGAGCAGCCCCAGTCCTCTGTCCATAGAGAGGAGTCCGGTGGCTCGGGCAAAACGTTTCGGACGCGGCGGGGTCGACACAACCCTTATTCACAGAGTCGTGCTATGATTACCCAGTATGGCCAGTTCGACGAGAGACAACCAAGACCACCCGGGCGAAATACGGCTGTGGCGCGAAGAGGACTGGTGGATCGCCACGGACGTCGAAACTGGTGTGACGACACAGGGCGAGTCACGAACGAGCGCGCTAGAGAATCTGGACGATGCGGTCGCGCTCCACGAAGGGGAAGCTGGTCGGGAGCCGACCGTCGAGGAGCTTCAGGAACTGGGTATCGACCCGGCCAAGAACACGACTGGTGACGAGGAACCGTCGGACGTACTTGATTGATGTCGAGGCGGACGTTTTCGGGAATGGAGGTCGTGAAGGTTTTAGTCAAGGCGGGTGGGTTCGAGTGGCGACGGACAACTGGTGATCACGCACAGCTGTACTACGAGCATCCAACCAACCAGGATGACCGCCGACACGTGACCGTTCCGCTACACGACGAACTACGAACAGGGACACTCCGGAGTATCGCTAAGAGTGCTGGTGCGGACGAGTTCGACGCGTTCTGTGAGTGGATCGACCGGAACGCATAGTTCGCTCCGTTAGTGGTGTCGATATTTTTCGTTGTCGAACTCTCCCGCGTCGGCCGGGGAAGGTAACCGTTAAACGTCGCCCGCCCGCTTTTCGGGACATGAGCGAAGCAGAAACGACTGGGGAGCGATCCTGCGTCTCCTGTGGCATCTCCGTCACGGGGACGAACGCGGCCCGGTTCAAGTGCCCCGACTGTGGCACCGTCATCTTCCGATGCGCGAAGTGCCGGAAGCAGAGCAACCTCTACGAGTGCCCGGACTGCGGGTTCAGGGGGCCGTAAGATGGGTGACGTCGCCGCCAAGATCAAGGTGATGCCGGAGAACCCCGAGATCGAACTCGACGATCTCGAGGACCGGCTCGAGGACGCACTGCCGGAGGGCGCGGAGATCCGCGGCTTCCAGCGTGACGACGTGGCCTTTGGCCTGACCGCGCTACTCCCGACGGTCGTCGTCCCCGACGACGCGGGCGGCACCGAGGCCGTCGAGGAGGCGTTCCGCGATGTCGAGGGCGTCGAGAGCATCAACGTCGAGTCTGTCGGCCGCCTCTAAGGCTACCGACGTTTCTCCGCCGTTCACTCGTTCCGTAGCGACAGCGCTGCTGGTCTCTCTCCCTAGCTCGCCTGCCGCTGCCCTACTCAGTCGGCCCTGTTGAAACCCATTTCCAGACACAACTGCCGGCTGAACAGCCGGCAGGTCGCTTGCGGGAATCGGTTAGTCGTCGTCGCTGCGATACGCGTCGCCACCGCGCTTTCGGATCCGTAACACGTAGAGGATCTGTTCGGTTCGGTCGGTACGACATCCGAGTCGGAACGGGCCTATTCGGAGCTTTTGATGCGGCGTCCCTTGCAGTGGTTCGAGATGCTCAGGCGGGTCTCGCCATTCGTCGGTCACGATCTCGTCGAGCTTGCTGGCGATCCGATCGCGCGCGTGGTCGTCCAGCCCGTCAAAATCACGCCGTGCAGTGTCCGTGAGTTCCCAGTCCCACTCACTCATCACTGTCGCGTGCTGTCTCCTCGAGACCGTAGGCGGCCTTCACGTCGTCGCTACTGTGGGTTCGCCCTTCACGGATCTCTGCTTCGCTGGTGAGCATCGCCTTCAGGTCCGCACGGGTGAATTTGGGATGCTTGAGCGCGTCCCGAAGCACGAACCGGATGAATTCGCTCCGGCTGTTGAACCCCTGTTCCTCCCACGTCGTATCGACGTCCTCGAGGAACGTCTCTGTCATCCGGATGTTCACCGTCGTTTTGTCAGGGGGAGACTCCGTTTCTGCCATACGTTGTGTTGAAATTGTGTATGAATAAGGATTACGGGGACAGTACTTCTGCCGGGCAGGCTCACCACAAGGTTCGCTGCTGGGGGTGTAACAGAGCCATCCAGTTCTATATTCCTGCCACTCGAACGGAACGCCAAAGTTGCCGGTCGGCGTTCCCCCGGCCATGACTATCGCCGTCGTCGTCGCCGCCGGTCAGGGAACGCGGATGCGCCCGCTCACCGAGACGCGCCCGAAACCGCTGCTCCCGGTCGCGGGCCAGTCGCTGCTCGAACACGTGCTCGACGCCTGTGCCGACGCGGTCGAACGCTACGTCGTCGTCGTCGGCTACGAGGGCGATCAGGTCCGCGACCGCATCGGCGAGGAGTACGCCGGCAGTCCGGTGGCGTACGTCACGCAGGACGAACAGCTCGGGACGGCCCACGCCGTCGAACAGGCCAGCAAGTACGTCGACGAGCGCTTCCTCGTGCTCAACGGCGACGTGGTGATCGACCCCGAACTCGTCACCGAACTCGCGGAGACGGCGGGGAGCGCGATGGCGGTCAAGCCCGTCGACGACCCGCGGAACTACGGCGTCGTCTCGCTCGACGGCACTCGGGTGACGAACGTCGTCGAGAAGCCTGCCGATCCGCCGACCGACCTTGCGAACCTCGGCATCTACGCGTTCGAGCCCGACGCGTTCGCGCATATCGAGGCGACCGAACTGAGTGAGCGCGGGGAGTACGAGATCACCGAGTCGCTGCAGCGCTACATCGACGCCGGCGGCGCCGTGACCGCCGTCGAGTACGACGGCCCGTGGCTGGACGTGGGGCGGCCGTGGGAGCTGCTCGAAGCGAACGAACACCTGCTCGACGGGCTGGAGCGCGATCTCCGTGGAACGGTCGAACCCCGTGCGACGCTCGACGGGCCGGTCGTCGTCGAGGAGGGTGCTCGCGTCCGCAACGGCGCGTACATCGAGGGACCGGTCGTCGTGCAGGCGGGCGCGGACGTGGGACCGAACGCGTACGTCCGCGGGGCGAGCGTGATCGGCCCTGACGTTCGCGTGGGGAACGCCGTCGAGGTGAAGAACTCCATCCTGATGGCCGACACCGCCTGTGGGCACCTCTCCTACGTCGGCGACTCGGTGCTCGGCGCCGACGTGAACTTCGGCGCGGGGACCACTGTCGCGAACCTCCGGCACGACGACGAGCACGTCCGGGTTCGAGTGAAAGGCGAGTCGATCGACACGGGACGGCGGAAGTTCGGCGTCGTCGTCGGCGACGGGGCGAAGACGGGGATCGATACGAGTCTCAACGCAGGTGTGAAGCTGGGGGCTGGAACGCGGACGAAACCGAACGAGACGGTGACGCGGGATCGGTTGGAGTAGCGGTATCGCCGAATTTCGTGTGCCAATTGGGTGAATAAGCGACTCCCACGGCGAGAATACGTCGGTTCTGTTTCTCGATCGCGTGCGAGCAACTACTGTCGGGCACGTCGTCGGCGTACTCGTCGAGCGCGAGTAGTCGGGACATACCCTGTGTTCGCGGATGAGGGTTCGGAAGACTTCGGCGTCCGACTTACACTCATCACCGAACTCCCGCTCTAGGTACTTGACTTGGGACTCGGTGATGTCCGCTCGCTTTTCGACCACAGTTTCACCACCATTACCGGCAGGAGTACGGCAGATGTGTGTTAAGTCTCGGCGACGCCGGGCTGTTGGAAGGTATCTCGTTTGATAGTTGTCCCGATGATGTTATATCGGGCAGGCACATCCGTTCTATTGGTCCCTGTACGGGGCCTTACCTACAACCCGGCAGTCCGGGGAATACCCCCGGCACTGTCTTTGGTAATTTGTCACATCGGGCAGTATTTTCGCTCGTGATAATTAAGCCATGCCCCTTATGTACTCCCACAAAGTAGGGAGAGTATACGCGGTGGTCGTGGGCTCGTCGATGTGCGGTATTATGCCCCTACTGCCGGGTTGCAAGGTCAATATGAAAGCGAAAATCAAAGCGATGTTAGAAGAGAAGCGTGGTGTCTCACCTGTCATAGGTGTTATCCTCATGGTTGCCATCACAGTGATTCTGGCAGCTGTGATCGGGACGTTCGTCCTGGGGCTGGGCGACAGTCTGAATCAGGCGCCGCAGAGCAGTGTGGGCGTCAGTGATTCGAGTACAGACTTCAGTGCTGGAACTGGCGCCACCGACGCGTTCGTCTTTTCTCACCAGCAAGGCGACGCGCTCGTTATGGGTGATCTGAGATTCGTTGTACGAAACGCTGACGGATCCAACGCAAAAAGTATCACAGGGACTAGTGGCGATCTGAGCCTGAATGGTGACGGCTCCGCACCTGCTGCGGATGATGAGTTCGGTGTGGGTGACACAATCACAATGCAGGATGACAAGAGTGTATCTGGCAGCCTGTCGTCTGGAACCACCTACACAGTTCAGGTGATCCACGTGCCGTCCGAAACGACGATTGTGTCGCAGGACGTCACGCTGCAGTAATACGGCACACCCACGCCGTTTTTCTTTATACACAAAACCCATACAGCCACAGCTATGCCCCCGCTCATCACTCCAAAAGCCCTCGCCCGGACGTACAACCACCCGAGCAAAGACCCGTGGACGGCCGTCGAACTCTACCGCGAAGCTGCCACGAAACCCGACGACTGGGGCGCCCAGCGCGTCGCGAGTGCGATCAATAGCGACCAATCGAACGACTTCGAGGGCATCTCCCGGAGCGAAGTCCGGGCGTGGGTGGACGACGACAGCAAGCCAGACGCCGCCCGTGCCGTCGACGTGGCACGCGAGCTTGGCTGGGATGCCGACGGCTGGACTGACACGACCGAGGCGCTCGCCGAGCTCGTGATCGGGGTCTACGCGTTCGGATCGATCGTCACCGAGAATTACGTGCCGTCATGGAGTCCCGACGATCCAGACAGTCAAGGCGCGATTGAGGATGCGCTGACGTGGGCGGGGGTCGGCTATCAGCACGTCGAGCGGGACGGCGACGCGCAAGCCGACGAGATCCGCCCGGGGCAGCAGAGCACAAAGCTCGGTCGCGTACTGGTCGTCGCCGGGGCGCCGATGGGTGACAAAAACGCCGACTCAGTGCATGGACTGCCGGACTGGGTTGCCGACGCGCCGATGGTGCTGAAGCTGAATCTCGCCGTGATACTTGTCCGTGGACGAGGCACAGAGTACGAGGGGAAAGGGACGCGAACGATCCAGACGGATCGCGGGCCGCAGTACTTCCGCGACGTGGCGCGGTTGATCGAGGACGTGACCGGAGAAACGGCGACCGCGAGCGAGCACGGCGTGACGATCTCGGCCGCTGCAGTTCGAGAGCTTGGGTTGCTTAGACCGACGCACTAAGCTAGTGGCTTAGACTACCACGCTAAGCAATCCGTCGCTCGCGGCAGGGCGCTGCGACTGCTTCAATCCGGAGTAGAAGCCTAGTAGCTGCCAATCTACACAAGCGGGGTGGAAACCCGTTAGTAGTGAGTAGATTTTTATCTCCGCTCATCCTACGATCAAACGCACGGCTCAGCCACCGCCACAACCACCGTGCACCCACACGAAAAATAGGGCGTCGAGCTTAGAACTCGACGCGGTCGAGAGCCGACGCGACTAGGTCGTGGACGATCGCGGCTGCGACGAGCGTGAACCCCGAAGGCCGGCCAGCCATCAGCAGGGTCACGCCGCCCGCCGCGATCGCCTTTTGGACTGACTTATCCATCAGTCGCTACCTTCTCAGGCAGCATTTGTTTGTGTTCCGTGGACCCGCATTAACCGCTTGGTTCCCGGGGTGTTTGGAGTAGTGCAACCGGGGTTACACTCTCGCAGATCCACGGCTCTAGACGTTCATTGCTTGATACTGCCCGGTTTCAGGCAGCATGTGGGGGTTGTGGAGCAGCATGTATAACCCTGACCGAACCCCGGTGAAAGTAAAGCCAGCCTCGCCGGCGTATTCGAGCCGATATCGAACTCTCGCTAAGCTAGTGGCTTAGACCAACACACTAAGCAACCCGCGCTTCCCGACGCGGCGCCGCGAGCGTCTCGTCGACGGCGATCCAGCCCTCGCCGGTCGGCTCGATCAGGTCGTTCTCGTCCAGTTTCTGCCGGTACTTCAGCGTCGTCGTCCGTGAGTGCGACCCCCAAGCTGTTGGTAGTGCTCGTGAATCTCGACCGGCTGCAGCGGCCCGTGCTCCCGGACCGCCCGATAGACGAGATGATGCTCACGGCCCAGGGACTCCAACTGCTGCTGTCGGATGCGCTCGTTCGCGCGTTGGAAACAGTCGTCGACGTCTTCGGACTCGACGGTTGTGTGGCCGCGCTCGATGCCGAGGTCGACCGCCGAGCGCAGGTCTTGGACGCCGAACCGCGCCGACCCTCGGCTTCGGCGATGATGCGTTCGAGCTGGGCGTCGTCGACGACGCCGCGTTTGAGCGCCACCTCACGACGCGCAGCGAGAATATCGAACAGCGCGGTCGCGTCGTAGGGGTCGAACTCCACGAGCTCCGCGAAGCGTAGTCGGTCGGCGTGATCGGGCACCTGGCCCAACGCGTTCGCTCGCTTGTGGCCGATCAGGATCAGCGAGAGCCACTCGGCGTCGGCGAGATTCGCGAGCAGTTCGGGGTCCTCCAGCGCGCCGATCCCGTCGAGGATCACCACAAACGGCTGCTCGCCGGCGGCGATCCACTCGGTGAGTTCGTTCGTGCTCGCGTTCGGGCGCGCGATCGACGTTGGGTGTTTGTCAGCGATCTTCTGGAGCGCCCCCCACCGCGTGTACGACGTGCAGGGGAGGTACATCCAGTCGACGCCCCACTCGCGAGCCTCTTTGAGGAGGAACTGCGCCGTCGACGTTTTGCCGACGCCGCTGGGGCCGATCTCCCACACCGAGCCAGCCGGCTCGCCCTCGGTCGCCGGTTCGAGCACGTCGCTGATCCGCTGGAGTTTCGGCTCCCGCCCCGGCATGGCGTTCGGGAGATAGTTCTCTTTCAGTTTGTCCGGGTCGATATTCATGGTTGTGTGGTGAATGGAGGGTGGATGAAGAACCGCTGCCGGCCCATACCGTCGCCGACGAACTCGGTGCATTGGAACCGATGGTCGCAAACCGTATCGCCTAACTGGAAGCGAGAGAGGTGCTCGCGAGCGGTGACAACGGCGGTGAACCCATTGGTGGGCCAAGCTCTCTCGCGAATTTGACCCCGATCTCGCCGCCGAACTGGCGACAGAATCGGCGGGAAGACCCACATGCAGGAAGAAATCCGCGAGTGGACGAAGTGAGCTACCTGTTCCGGTCGATCCACGAGCAAAACTCGTCGTAGTCCTCGATGTCGGCCCGTTGGACGATGTTGCGAAGCGTGCCGAAACTGATCTCGCCGTGCAGTGGGCCAGGCACGGAACGGCGTCGCTCTCGTGGTCGGCTAGTGGTCCCCAGTTTAGGACCCCGTGGTCGCTGTTGGTGCGCACCCAGTTTCAGATTCCGATGTTTACCATCATCTTCACGATCCCATATCGATGGAGTCACGCAGCGCCGTCCTCGAAAAACTCCGAATCTTCGATTGAGGCGTTTCATTGTCAGGAGACTACACCCCCAACTCGGCGATCTGGAAGCGTCGCTGGACTGCGTTCCTCCCGCTCTGCCTCTCGCTTTACACCACCAGCACGCCGCCGGCGATCGCGAGCACACCCAGCCCCACACAGACGCTCCAGAACGGGAGCTCGTCGACGATCCGCATCAGCGCGCCGATGGAGGCGTACCCCACGACGGCTGCCGCGCCGAGTGCGACCCCCGCGGCGACCAGCGACGTGTTCAGCCCCGTGTCGAGGTAGCCGAGCAGGCCCCCGCCGACGGAGGCCGGGATCGCGAGCAGGAACGAGAGCCGGAACGCCCGCGCCCCCTCGTGACCGCGGAGGAGCAGCGTCCCGGTCGTCATCCCGGAACGGGAGACGCCGGGGAGGATGGCGACGCCCTGTGCGACGCCGACGAGCACCGCGTCGAGGGGGGTCGGCGTCCGTGGATCCCCGACGAGATTCTGCGAGAGGTACTGGAACGCGCCGGTGAGCACCAGGAGGACGCCGACGAGCGCGACGAACAGCCCGCCGCCGAGCTCCGAGACGGCGTCGACGAGCGTCACGTAGGCCGCGATGCCGACGACGCCCGAGACGAGCGTCCCGATCCCGAGGAACGTGACCGTCGCGTACTCCCCCTCGGTGGCGTTGGTCGGCCGCCACGTCGGCAGCAGCGTGAGCACCGCCCAGATATCCTCCCGGTAGTATACCGTCGCGGCGAGGGCGGTCCCGAGGTGGAGAAACAGCGCGAATGCGACGCCCGCCTCCGGCGAGCGCCCGAGTGCGGAGAGGACGATCGTGATGTTGCCCTCGCTGGAGATCGGCAGCCACTCGAAGATGCCCTGCAGGATACCGACGACAAGGGCGACGACGAGGTCCCGAGCCATACAGCACGGCGGGACGGGGAGGCGTATGATCGTTCCGTTCTGTGCCAACCCCGAAACTGCGGGCATCGAAACAGTCACCTATCGCGCCCCGAGAGATAGGTCCATCATGGATGCTGTCGTTCTCGCGGCCGGGGAGGGCGAACGGCTGGCGCCGCTGACCGAGTCACGGCCCAAGCCGATGCTCCCCGCCGCGAACCGTCCGATCCTCTCGTACGTCTTCGATACGCTCGTCGACGCCGGCGTTGACTCGATCGCCGTCGTGATCGGCTACGAGCGCGACCACATTCGCGATCACTTCGGGAACACGTACCGGGATACGCCGCTCGAGTACGTCGTGCAGGAGAAGCAGTTGGGGAGCGGGCACGCACTGCTGCAGGCCCGCGACGCGGTCGATGGCCCGTTTCTCGTCCTCAATGGCGACCAGATCGTCGATCCGGGAATGGTCACCGACGTGCGGGACGCCTACGACCCCGCCCAGGAGGTCGGCGCGCTAGGCGTCATCGAACAGGCGGCTGTCGTCCGCTACAGCACCGTCTCGATCGCCGACGATGTCGTGACGACGGTCTCCGAGACCCCGGACGCCGACTCCGGCCTGGTAAACGCGGGCGTCTACGCGTTCGACGGGCGGATCTTCGACGCCATCGACGCGACGCCGCGGACCGACGGCGAACTCTCGCTGCCCGTGACGCTGGAACGAGTCGTCACCGACGACGCTGATGGGCGGCTGCGTGCGGTACGGACCGACGGCCTGTGGCTCGACGCGACGTACGCGTGGGACCTGCTCGCCGTCGCCGAACACCTCCTCGACGTCGAGTGGATCGAGGGTGTGACCGAGGACGAGGGCGTCTGGGTCGCCGACTCCGCGCAGGTGCACGACTCGGCCGTGCTTCGGGCACCGGTCGTCGTCGCCCCCGACGCGGTGGTCGGGCCGAACGCGGTGGTCGGGCCTGCAACGTCGCTCGGCCGGAACGCGACCGTCGGCGCGAACGCGACCATCTCCCGCTCGGTCCTCGACGTCGACACCCGCGTCGGGCCGAACTGCTCGCTGCACGAGGTCGTCACCGGCCGCGCGGTCGACATCGGCGCGGGGACCGTCGCACCGAGCGGTGCCGCGGACATCCCCGTCGCCGGGCAGGTCGTGGAGGGCCAGTCAGTCGGCGCGGTGCTCGCCGACCGCGTGACGGCTGCGGGCGACAACAGCTTCGCCCCGGGCGCGATCGTCGGCACCGACGCCTCGCTCGGCGTCGGCACGCACGTTGTCGGTCGCGTGTCCCGCGGCGCGGAGGTGGTGCGCTGATGTGCGGGATCATCGGCGCCGTCGGTCGCGGGGACGCGACGCTCGACACGCTGCTGGCCGGGCTCTCGAACCTCGAGTACCGCGGCTACGACTCCGCGGGCGTCGCCGTCTCGGGCGGGGAGCTGTCGGTCGCGAAGCGGTCGGGCGAGCTCGAGGCGCTCGAAACGGCGCTCGAAGGCGAATCGCTCCCCGGTACCGTCGGGATCGGGCACACGCGCTGGTCGACCCACGGGGCGCCGACCGACGAGAACGCTCACCCGCACACGGACTGCACGGACACTGTCGCCGTCGTCCACAACGGAATCATCGAGAACTACCAGTCGATCAAAGCGGAGCTCACTGCGTCGGGGCATACGTTCAGAAGTGAGACGGACACGGAGGTCGTCCCGCACCTGATCGAGACCTACCGCGCCGATGGAGCGTCCTTCGAGACGGCGTTCCGGCAGGCCGTGAGTCGGCTCGAAGGGAGCTACGCCATCGCGGCCGTGATCGAGGGGTCGGACACTGTCTACGCGGCGCGCAACGACTCGCCGCTAGTGCTCGGTGTCGCCGACGACGCGACGTACCTCGGCAGCGACGTCCCGGCGTTTCTGGAGTTCACGGATCGCGTGGTCTACCTCGAGGACGGCGAGGTGGCCGAACTCTCCCCCGACGGCTGGAGCGTGACGACGCTCGACGGCGAGCCCGTCGAGAAGGACGTCCGGACGGTCGACTGGGAGTCCGAGGAGACGGGCAAGAGCGGCTACGACCACTACATGCTCAAGGAGATCCACGAGCAGCCGCGGGCGCTCCGGCAGTGTCTGCAGGAGCGCGTCGACGAACTCTCCGGAACCGTGGATCTCGGTGACGATATCGCGACGGCAGTTCGGAGCGCCGAGTCGATCCAGCTCGTCGCCTGCGGGACCTCCTACCACGCGGCGCTGTACGCCGCGGAGCTGTTCCGCTCACAGGGCGTGCCCGCACAGGCGTTCATCGCCAGCGAGTACGTCACCTCGGCGCCGCCACACGACGAGGACACGCTCGTCGTCGGCATCACCCAGAGCGGGGAGACCGCTGACACGCTGAGCGCGCTCCGGGATGCTCAGCGCCGCGGCGTGGACACGCTCGCGGTGACGAACGTGGTCGGGAGTACCGCAGCGCGGGAGTGTGACGGCGTGCTGTACATTCGGTCGGGCCCCGAGATCGGCGTCGCTGCCACCAAGACGTTCTCCGCGCAGGTCGTCGCCGCGAACATGGTCGCGGCGGTGATGGGCAACGGCGGCACGAGCCACGAGTTCGTGAGCGCGCTGCGGGATCTGCCCGGGCAGGTGCAGACGGTGCTCGACGAGACCAACGCCGAGGCAGTGGCCGAGCGGTTCGTCGACTCGGACGCGTACTTCTTCATCGGCCGCGGCTACGACTACCCGGTCGCGATGGAGGGCGCGCTGAAGATGAAGGAGATCAGCTACAAGCACGCCGAGGGGTTCCCGGCCGGCGAGCTCAAACACGGGCCGCTGGCGCTGGTGACCGGGAACACGCCGGTCTTTGCTGTGGTGACCGGCGAGACGGGCTCGGAGAAGACCGTCGGGAACGTGAAGGAGGTCGAGGCGCGGAACGCGCCCGTGGTTGCAGTGACTGATGGACGGACTGACGTCGAGCGGTACGCGGACGAGGTGCTGGAGGTTCCGGAGACGGATCCGCGACTGGCGCCCGTGCTGGCGAACGTGCAACTGCAACTGGTCAGCTACCACGTCGCGAAGAAACTGGGTCGCAACATCGACAAACCGCGGAACCTCGCGAAGAGCGTGACGGTAGAGTAGTCGGGAGTTCCTGTCGGCGTCACTCGGAGCGGTTTCGACGCTCACGAAGCCGATCCATCGCTTCCTCGGTCTCGGCTTCCGATCAGCTTCGGAGATGGACACCCGCCAACCGTGCGTGTAGTGAATGTACAGAGCCTAGCACGCCCCAAGATTATTGTCTCGTTAGACGGAACGTGTACCGTATGACGAGACAAGAAGGCGGGCCCAACGAAACGGAGCAAGCAACCGTCGGGTTGCCGATCCCGGCTCCGGAGCCTAGCCTGTTCCGTCACACGGCTACCGACGATCTTCTCCAACTGCTGGTCGACAATCCCTACGAACAGTTCACGATCCGGGAGCTGAGTCGACTCACTGATAACGCGGCTCAGTCCGTGAAGCGGGCGGTCGACGTCCTCGAAGCCAACGGCGTCGTCGTCGCCGAGAGCGAGGGCAACCGCCGGCTCATCGGGATCAACCGAACTCGGGTGACGAAACCCGACGATCCCGTCCTTCGCATCCCGCAACCGGAGTTCCATCGCCCCGTTCGTGGGGCACTCGAACGAATCCGCGAGGGGTTGGGTGAGATTCAGGGCGTCCTCGTCTTCGGCAGCGTCGCCAGCGGGCAGGCCGACCGCCAGAGCGACATCGACCTCTGGGTGCTTGCTGACGACCGCGCCGACCAGCATCGCGCCAACGAACTCGCCAAAGAACTTGGACAGGAACGGTTCGACGGCGATCGTTACGAGTTCCAGATCCTCGTCGAGACGCCGGAGTCCGCTCGCAGCCACGCCGAGAACCTCGAAGACGTGTTCGTCGGCGCGATCACGCTGATGGACAGCGACACCCTTCGAGGCCTGAAGCACGAGGTGCTGAGCAATGCCTGACGAGCCCGACGATCTCGGTGACGCCATTGATCGGGCCGAGGATGCGTTCGCTGGGCAACTCGGCCGGCCGGACTACGAGGCGGGGCTCGATCCGAACGAACACGACGCCGACGTGATCCAGCTCCGGAAAGCGTGCCGGCTGCTCGACGCGTGTCGCCTCCTCCGCGAGCACGATGGCTACCACACGAGCGTCATCGAGATGTCCTTCGCGGCTATCGAGCGCACGTTCGAGTTCTACGCGCTCACTGCCTCGAACGACACGATCGACGACTTCCGCGAGGGACACGACCGTGCCTATGACCGCGGTGCAGAACTGAACCTCGTTTCGGAAGCGACGGCACGACGACTGAAGCAACTGTACCGCGACAATCGCGCCGCCGCGTACTACCGAGACACGGTGGCGGCTGCCCAGCAAGCCGAAGCGATGTTTGCTCTCGCGGTCGCCACCCACGACCACGTCACGGGGTTCGCACGGCTTTCGCACGAGTGCCTGTGCGGGCGCTGAGCACGACTGTCGGAGATATCTGGCTTATTGCTGCTCGTCGTCGGGCTCGCGTTTCCGCTCCCGTTCGTCGTCTGCGGGCGGCTCCGGCGGTTCGAGCAGCGCGATCAGGAGTTCGCCGACACGGGTCTCGGCAGCGCGTTCGCCGAGGGAGACAACGGCGTCGACGCCGCGTTTGAGCGTCGACGCGCGGTACCACGGTGCCGTCTTCTCGATCGCCCAGTCGAGGAGTTTGATGAACGGGCCGACCGTCCAAGTCTCGCGGAGGTCGATGACGATGACCTCCGGTTCAGGCTCGGCGGTCAGCCACCGGTAGAGCCAAGAGTTGCGGACGAACGTCGCCGTTCGGTCGCTAACCGCCTTTGCAGCGCCGACGACGCTGGAGTTGTCGATCACGCGGTTGACTCGCTCGAGCTGTGACGCGAGCGAGTCAGGGAGCCGCGAGTTCTTGGACATCTACGTTGAGAGTTCGGCAGGAGGAGTATGTCGGTTTCGGTACTGGAAGTCGTTAGCCGCCGACGCTGACGACCGTCGCCCGGACGGTGATCGTTCCGAGGTCGATGACGACTTCCGAGCCCTGTCGGATCGACTCGCCCTTGAACGTGAGCCCGGACGTCGTCTGGCGGACGCGGAGGTCGGCCGTGATCGTCACTTTTCGGTTGTACGGGTGGTCGACGACGTTGACGCTCCCGTCGTCCCCGGTGGTGACGATGAGCGAGGGTTCAGTCTCCACGCCGGTGATCTCGGCGATCGCCTCCCCGCCCGAGCGCTCGGCCATGCCCGGCAGGATGGCGTCGGCCATCACGTCGCGCACCTCGTACATCTGGAGCGTGACCGTGCGTTCGGTGACGGTGCCGCGCGGTTCGAGCGCGTCGAGGCGTTCGATCGCCCCGCCGAGTTCGTAGTTCCCGAAGTCGGCGGTGATCGCGTTGCCGCGCTGGATGGGCGTGCCGCCGAACCGCTCGCGCTCGCCGTGGGTCAGCGTCGACAGCGAGAGGCCGACGGCGACGCGTTTCCGGTCGGGGTTCCGCGTGGCGTAGGTGGTGACTGACTCGACTGTCGCCGTCTCGTAGCCGGCGACGGAGGACACGTCACCCTCGCGGATGCGCTCGGCGGTCTCCACGTCGACGACATCCTCGATCAGCACGTCGGCGCTGCCGCGTTCGAGACCAGTGCCGACGCGGTCGATCCGGCCGTTGAACGTGTACTCGTCAGCCGGGAGGGTGACCGTCTGCCCGCGTTGGACCGGCGCCCCGCCGAAGCGGCGTTCGCCGAGCTGGTGATGGGTGGTGAGGTTCGCCTCGACGATCACGCGCCGCTGGGTCGGATTGTTGGTCGCGTAGGCGGCGACGTCCTCCACGGTGGCGACGGTGCGGCCGGCGAGCCGGATCTGGTCGCCCTGGGTCACCTCGTCGGCGTTGGCGGCCGACATGGTGTCGCTGAGGACCACGGTCGTCTGTTCGGTCGTGAGGGAGTCGTTCCCGCCGACCGCGCGGATGCGGCCGCTGACCTGGTAGGTGCTCGTGGCGATGTCGAGCGCGCGCCCGAGGCGCGGGGGCGCGTCCGCGTAGTCGATGCTCTCGCCGCTTGCGAGGCCGCGGAGTTGCGCGCGGACGATGACTTGTGTCTGGTCGCCCTGCGGGGTGAGGTAGACGTCGGTGATCGTGAGCCGACTCTCCCCGCCAGCGTTGTGGGTGTCGCCCTCGTTGATGGCCGAGACGAGGTAGTCCGGCTGCGTGCCGAGGTCGAGGGTGACGTGGGTCGTGCCGACGTCCGGTTCTTCGGGGCCGGGTTGGAGGACGAACGCCGCGCCCGCGGCGACGACGGCGAGCACGAGCAGGACGACAAGGGCGTCGACGACGTTGACGACGCCGAAGAGGTTGCCGTCGTCGTCAAGGAGTTCCATAGAGTCGATCACCGGGCATGTTGGGCTTGAGTGGTCTGCAGAGCGGGAAAATGGTTCCGGAAGGGACGAGCGTCAGTCGTTGCGGTAGTAGGGGTTGGTTCGTTCGAGCTTATCTGTTAACTCCCCCACCGTACTCGCTCACGCTGGTTCGAGACGCCTCCGGCGTTTCATCATCACGAGGCGTGTCGCGTCTCTTGAACGGCCTCGCCGTTCGCTCCGTTGAGTGGTTTCGCGTGGACTCCCTTCCATTCGGTCACGTGCGACTCGTGAGAGCGGTCGCGGATCCTCGCGCTCACCGATACGTATCGACGGGGACGCCGTCGAACAGTGCGAAATCACGCGTGTTTTCGGTAACTACCGACGCGTTTCGCTCCTTGGCGACGGCGGCGATGAGGAGATCCCCCGCGAGCGCGTTGATCCGGTCTTCGTTGATGTCCGACTGCTGTCGAAGGTTCGCTTCCAGTTCGGCGGCGACGAAGGCGTGTTCGGCGTCAAACGGGACGAGTGTTACCCAGTCGAACGTGGTCAGAATCTCCGCCCGATCGAGTTTCCCCTGAAGTCGACGCCCGACCGCGATCTCTTTGAGGTTGAGCGTCGTCGTAAGAAACTCCTCGTCCTCGTGGCTCTCGAGGTAGTCGGCCGCGTCGTCCACGCCGCCCCAGTAGTGGATCAGGAACGTCGTATCAAGCAGTTTCATCCGTCTCCTCGTCGACGTTCGCGAGCGCATCGAGCGCGCACTGCTGGCGGTCTCCCAATCCTTGGCTCGTCCGGTCGCGAGACTCGGCGACCGCGTCTTCGAGCGCTTCCATCTCTCCCGTGGAGAGCGTGCCGAACCCCTCACGCCAGTCCGTGGTGGTCTCCTCGAGCAGGCGCTCGACGAGGTCGGTGAAGCTCTCGCTCTCTCGCTTGCGCGCTTTCAGCCGCTCGTAGGCGTCCTCCCGGAGGCCGATGGTCTTCGTCCCCATACGTTGTGTTTGTGTGTACAAACACAAATATTTGTTCCGGTGGAGGACCGATTCAGCCGGCACTATGCGTTCGAAACTCACCTGTCGCGGTAGTAGGGGAAGGTTCGTTTCAGGCCTTCCCGGAAGTCGAATTGAGTGATTTCGCTTACTCAGTCGTCGTTCTCGCGACGCTTCTCGCTCAGATGTTCCCAAATTTCGGTACAGCCTGCGCCATCTTCGACATCACTGAGGTGTTCGTCATCGCGTTCTTCATAGTTACTCATCTTGTGAGTAACTCTGTTCGAGGCTCGTATTAATCTATCGGTGATACGAGGTGCGCAGCGTGAGGAGTGGCGTTTTATTCGTGTACGCATCTGAAGGGGAGACAATGAGTGAAGATTCATCCGCGCTACTGTCGGCCCTCAACCTCACGGAGTACGAAGAACAGGCGCTCGAATCGCTTCTTATGCTGGGGCAGACAACCGCCCCGGACTTGTCAGAGGCGACCGGAATTCCGAAGGCACGTGTCTATGGTGTCCTTGACTCGCTAGCCGATAACGGGTATGTCAAAGTGATTCCTGGAAGGCCAAAACAATACCAACCGAAACCACCTGCGGAGATCCTCGACCGGGCAATCGAGTCGCGCCGGCAGGAGTTCGAATCGTATCGTCACGAACTTGAAGACATTCGGGAGGACTTCGTGGAGACGTTCCAGCCGCTATATGAATCTGCCAGCGAGGAAGTTACGCCCACGGAGGAGCTGTTCTACGTCGTTGATGTCGGCGAGCCTAGCGAGGAAGAGACGCGCCAGCTCTACCGGACTGCCGACAATCAGATCGACATCATCACGAAGAGCTTCGAGTATTTCGAAACGGTCGAGCCGACGTTGGTTGCAGCGCTCGAAGACGGATGTGATGTACGGATTCTATTCTTACATCCACAACATCTGTCTCCGGATAACCGAGATATCCAGCAGGAGATTGTCGAGTATATCAACGAGTCCTATCCGGCAGTAGAGACACGGTTCAGTGAGGGACTACTGCCGTGGCGGGGAACGATTATCGACCCGAGTATGGATTACGAATCGGGGGCGGCGATCATGCTCGTCGAGGAGAAGGATATCCCATTACACAAGCGCCAAGCGGCAGTTACGGAGAACGGATCGTTTGTCGCCGGACTCGAACGGTATTTCGAACTGCTGTGGACGTACGAGAGCGCTAGTTCGTATTCGTTTGAGGAGGATACCTAAGGGAACAGCGCGAATTATTCGTCGGAAGTACTGTCTTGAATGAGTGCCCGAATAGTTTCCTCAACGGTGTGCTTTGGCTCCCATCCGAGCTCGGACTCTGCCTGAGACGTGTCGACAGGGAATTCTGACACAAGCGTCTCATCGTCGCCACGCGGATTATCGACGAGTTCGACGGGAACGTGTTCCTCCCGCTCCTCGGCGGTGATGGCTTGGACAAGTTCAGCAACGGCCTGAACGCTGGGATCTTCATCGGACGCGATCTCAAACTTCTTGACTCCCGTTTCACCGTTATCGAGTTCTTCAAGGAGCTGTTCGGTACTACGGACGTAGGCCCGTGCGACATCGTCGACGTGGACGTAGTTTCGTGACTGCGTCCCCGGCTTGTAGACCGTGAGTGGGTCCCCATTGATCGCCCTACCGACGAAATAGTTGATTACGGTGCCCTTCGAGACTTCTTGGCCGTCGATTTCGTGTTCCCCGTAAAGGTTCGACTTGAGATAGAGATGAGCGGGGAACGCGTCCTCGGCGAGCCCTTCGATAGCGCGTTCTCCGAGCAGTTTCGTTCGGCCGTACCAGTTGAACGGGTCTCGTGGATCGTCGACCGTGATCGGGAAGCGCTCTGGATCCCCGAGGACGGCCATACTGAAGGGGAACACGAGCGCGGCGCCGGTCTTTCGACAGAACCACGCGACGTTGTTCGTGCCAGTGACGTTGACCTCGTAAGCGAGGTCCTGGTTTTGCTCGCAGTCGTCGACGCCGCTGATCGCAGCGAGGTGGAGAACGACGTCAGGGCCATCGAGTGCGGTCTCTAGTTCGCTGCGGTTCCGGATATCGACATGTTCGACGTCGACTTCGCCGATGCTGCGGATCTCCCCCAGATAGAAATTGTCGAGAGCAACGTACTCCCATTCCGGGTGACGGTCTGTGAGCAGTTTGACGACGCGACTCCCAATGTAGCCGGCGGCGCCCGTAATCGCGATTCGTGGCACTTGGTCAGTGTCGGTGTCGAACGAGGTCATGAATTGGTGATTTTCGATGGGGTGGTGAACTGATCAGCAAGCTCTCGGACGCCGGCCCGAAGTGAGTGTTCGAGTTCGAACCCTGTCTCGTTGAGCCGATCGAAGTTCACGTGGTAGGAGGGGCCGGGGTGTTCGTCCCGAAGATATGTGATTTCGAGGTCGTTGTTGACCTCATCTTGCACGACTTCGGCGATTTCTTTCACACGGTAGTTCTGATCGTCGGCGCCAACGTTGTACACGTCCTGTGGCCAGGCATCCGGGTTGAGGGCGGCGTGCTTGTATGCCCGTGCCGCGTCCGTGACGTGGATGAACGGTCGCCAGTTCTTGCCGTCCCCGTAGACGGTAAGCGGCCGATCCGTAAGTGCGCAGAACACGAAGTGGTTGACGACGAGGTTGAAACGAACACCGGGTGAGTAGCCGTAGTTCGTACTCATGCGAAGAGCGGTCGTGTCGAAGTCGTACTCCTCGGTTGCTTCAAGGACCCGCGTTTCGGCATCGTGTTTCGCTTCCGCGTACGGGTTCAACGGGTCGGGATCGGTGGTCTCATCGATTTCGGTGGTCGATGCACGCCCGTAGAGGTTACACGACGAGGCGAAGACGATGTTGTCGACGCCGAGTTTTCCGGCAGCACGAACGACGTTTTCGGTGCCATCGTAGTTGACGGCGAACGTCTCCTCACGCCGGTCGTGTGTACTGTCGGCACCCGTGATCGCAGCGAGGTGGATGACCGTGTCGACGTTCCGCATCGCGTTCTCGACGTCACCGTACTCGCGAACGTCACCACGCTGAAAATCGAGCCGATCACTGACACCAAGACCTGTGCCCGTGAGGTTTCGCGGGCTGCCCGCAGAGAGGTTGTCGAGGATCGTCACGGACTCGACCGTGTCTTGGCTCTCCGCAAGTAGTTGTGGGAGTAGCGCACTGCCGATATACCCACAACCGCCAGTCACTAGGAGACGCATATCACCGTCAAATGGGAGCCTCAGGGTAAAGGGTTCGAAAACCGAGTTTCGTTACTGAGCGGAAGGAGCGGCGTCGTCCTCCTCCTCTTCGAGACGATCTTCGAGGACGCCCGGGAGGAAGCGATCCTCGTGGGCTTCGATGACGTCGGCGTGATCTGTCAGCGTCGCGAAGACGTCCTGGATGCCATCCTCGAAGGTTTGAGACTGGCCGTCGATGAGGCTGGCGTAGCGGTCGTTCTCGATCTCCATCTTGTGGGTTTCGTCCTCGTCGCGGGGGTTCTCGAAGTGTTCGACGGCAACGTCGAGACCGTAGTCGTCGCCGACGTCGGCGATCGTGTTCGCGATCTCGACGATACTGATCGCGCGCGTGACCTGGTTGTAGACGACGTGGTCGCCCGGCCGGTCTTCGGGATCGTCGAGTGCGAGCTGGGCGAGCCCTTCGACGGCGTCTTCGAGACTGATGAACGGTTTGCGCTGTTCGCCCTTGCCGTAGACGGTGACGGGGTAGCCGGCGACGGCTTGAGCAGCGAATCGGTGGGCGACGGTACCGAAGTAGTAGTCGAAGTCGAACCGCGTGTTCAGGCGGTCGTCGGCGCGCGTCTCCTCCGTCTGCGTGCCGTAGACGATGGCGGTGCGGACGTCGCTGACGGGGATGTCGAACTGCTGGTGGGCGAGGCGCATATTCGCCGCGTCGTGGCTCTTGGTGAGGTGGTACCACGACCCCGCCATCGCGGGGAAGGGAACGTCGTCACGTTCGCCTTGGTTCTCCATAGTGGCGCCGCCCTCGGGGATGGGAAACTCGGGCGCGCCGTAGACCCCCGTGGTGGTGGTCTCGATGAAGTGGGTGTCCGTAAGGTCGTGTTCCTCGAGCCCCCAGAGGAGGTTACGCGTCGCCTGGAGGTTGTTGTGCTGGGTGTAGTTCGCGCGCTCGCCGTTGATCTGAGAGTACGGCGCCGAGGGTTGGGCGGCCGTGTGGACGACCGTGTCTGGTTCGTGGACGGCGAGGAGTTCGTCGACGAAGTCCTTGTTTGTGAGGTCGCCCTCCACGAACGAGAGGTTCGTGAGGCCGTGCGTCTCTTCGGCGGCGTCGAGGCGCGCCTCGATCGGCTGGACGGGGGTTGCGGATTTGGAGCCGATCTCGTCGACCCATTCGCGGCGTGCGAAGTTGTCGACGAGGAGCACGCGGTCGTCAGTTTGTTTGGCGATTCGGAGCGACGTGGGCCAGCCGATGTAGCCGTCGGCGCCGGTTATGAGGATCGTCATGGTTACTCAAGTAGTGAGTAACTGGCTTTGAGTAAATAAGTATGGGATTGTGGTGGAAGTTCAAGAGAGTATTATTTATTTGCAGAAGAGTGGGGGCGAGTTTTGAAAACCACAGAGAAACTTCAGGGAAGATCTAATACCAATATTGAATACTTTAGCAGACTATGGGCCTTGGGCCGGGTTGGATGTGAGACACCATCCTACAATTGTTACTTCCCGGTGTTTCGATACCTTACTAAAGATTCCAACACCCATCCCAGATGGCCTATCCCGGAATACTTAATCCACCGACTTTCGAATTCAAGTTGTATGGCCGAACGGGCACTATTCCTCACGCCGATATTTGAACCGTACGTTGGAGGAGCCGCCGTTCATTTTGATCAGTTGACACGAGGACTTATTGAAAATGAGACAATTAGCTTCTTTATCCTAATATCCGCGTACTCCCCAGAAGCACCAATCTATGAACCACGTCAAAACGGAATAATTCTCCGGGTTTTGTTTTCACCGAATAGTATCCATCGTGGCTGGTCGAAGCCAAAGATCATCGCAAACTACCTTATAGCAACTATTTTTTCTTTAGCTTCTATATTTTTATTCAATACTTCAATTATGCATACTCATACAAGAAACTATTTTTCTTGGGCAGTACGGGTAGCAAAGGCGGCAGGGGTAAGTGTGGTTGTCGACGGCCGTGACCTAGGGGCACCATCTTTTCCTGCGACAGGTGACGTTTTCGTCGCTATTTCCGACAACATCTACAATAAGGCCGACGACCGAGACGAGCGCCTCATCCGAATTCCGGTCGGAATTAATCCGAAAACCCTCTCAGTGAACTGTCAGGACGTGTCAACCCCGGCGGAGCCGTACTTCCTATTTGTTGGCGACATCACTGAGCGGAAGGGAGTTCCAGAATTGCTAGACGCATATGAGTCAGATCCTCGAGGCCGAAAACTTGTTTTGATAGGGGAACGCGTTAATGCAGATATAGATATTGAACGGCTTGATACGATCAGCTATCTAGGTCCACAGCCCCATAAGGAAGTCCTCTGTTATATTCGTGCTGCTGATATCGTCTTCCTCCCATCGAAGGAAGAGGGACTTCCTCGAGTGGTCCTCGAATCGGTGTTTCACGAAACACCAGTTGTCTGTCCACCCATCGTTCCGGAATTCCACCAACACCTTCCCGAGATGACGCTATCGGCCATCGATGCTAGTGAAATTCAGAATACGATAGACCGAATCCTCGACGAAGGTCTTGAACCGGACGAGTTCCCCATTAAAGAGCATTATGTATCAAACGTCGTCGATGAGTATTCATCACTATACAAATCCCTTTCTAGCCCCCCCGATACTTGACGAATCCCTCCAAACTACTGAGGGACTCGACGCGTGAATACCTGGCTGCTTTTATACTAACTGGCCCAATTTCTGATCGTGAAAGTGGCCATAGTCCGCGGACCGTTTCTCCGACCGAGTGGAGTCCGTCCTTGGGAGTATCTCCATGAGAATAGCCCTGAATTCGAGATTACAGCGTTTGCCAGCGATCCATCTCGGTTCGACACATCTTCTCTCGATATGCCTGTAGAGTCGCTCCCATGGTATGACGGGAAGCTATCTGCTCTCGGCCACGAACATTTCATTTATGACGCGTTTTGTAAGTTCAAACTCCCACGAGCCGTTCTTGGTGGTATTAAAGACCTTACTAATAAATACGATATCATCCATACGAGCGAAAATTTTAATCTATTCTCGGCACAGGCAGCCAGAGCATGTACCAACTCCGACACTGACTTTGTTTTCACTGCTGGCGAGAACATTCCATTTTATCCCCACAGCGTCCCGACGAGCTTTCATAAGTCATATGTGAACCAGCGAGCAGACGGGGCAACTGCGACGACGATACAGGGAAAGCGAGCGCTCATCCATGAGGGAGTACCTCACTCGGACATCAAGGTCGTACCGAACGCCTTAGACACCACCGAATTTGAACCGGATCCGACCACGGCAGCCGAAGTTGGATTACCAGAGATTTGTGATGAAGACTTCACATTCTTATTTGTACACCGGCTCTGTGAACAGAAGGGAACTCCGTATCTCGTTGAGGCATTTGAGCGGTTTCAGCGTGAGGCCTCCGAAGGGTCACTAATCCTCGTTGGTTCGGATTCTCTTGATAATGATAATATTCGCCAACGCATTCGAGATAACCCAGATATATATCATATAGAATATGTACCTTATGATGAGATTTCCGCTCTATATAATTTCTCTGATGTCTTTGTTCTCCCGAGCGTGACTGTCTGGTACAACGAAGAGCAGTTTGGAATGGCGCTTATCGAGGCGATGGCCTGTGGAACACCGTCAGTCGTTACGGATGTCGGCGGACTCCCACACGTTGCACAACATGGTGAAACTAGCCTCGTGGTCGATGAACGGTCTGTAAGTGCACTATACGAAGCGTTTTCTCGTCTGTATGAGGATGAGGAATTTAGAAGTGAACTCGCACGGGCATCACGTGAATTGGTTACGGAGAACTATGCGATTGATGTCGTAGCCGACCAGCTTCGTGACTTCTATGTGGACCATGTGGATGGGTGTAATTAATGAGCGTCTTACGGAAGACGGGGTCTGAAATCCTCCAACAGATCGAGCGAGCAAGAAGCACACTGGATACGTTCGTACATAGCCTTCGAAACCACGCCTTGCTTTCTCCAACGGTCATTCACGACTGCCCTATCTGTGATACCATGACTGCACGACTTCTCCGGTATCCACCGTTCGATACCCCTGGTAGGCAACTCCCAAGGCACATTAAGTATGAGTGCAAGGAGTGTAACCACGTGTCAGCTGAGTGGTTCCCAGATACCGATAAGTTGGGAGTACTCTACGAAGATTGTTATCCAAGCAAATCAGATTCGCCGAACCCTCGGATCCATTCTGAGGTTGAAATCATCAACCGTATCGTTAACCGTCTTGGTGACGGGGTTAACGTCCTTGATTTTTCATGCGGAGATAACTATCCGATACTCCAGAAGGATCTTGATGTTTCACTGCGTGCCTGCGACGTTCGAACCGGATACCCGTATGATGGTGACCGCTTTTTCAAATTTAACCCGGACTCGGAACCAGAGCAAACATTTCAAGCGATATTTTCAGTTGATGCGCTTGAACACGTTTCAGAACTTGAATCCACGTGGAGATACTTTAATCGTGCACTCACTATGGGAGGCCTCATGGCACACAGTTTTCCTACTGCGACAGCGTATCCTAAGGGTCATCACTTTTACCAGATACCATTTCATGCAAACCTATTCTCTGAAGAGTCGCTTGATCGGTGGGCAGAAAAGATGGGGTTCGCCTACACAGGGTCGGATCCACTCCCGAGCTCAGACGTAGGGTCGGTCCACTGGTTTAAAAAGGTAGGTGAGATCAAGTGATATTTCTCACAGGTGACGTGCATCAAGATATGGGGACCGATGAACAGGATCATCTTCCAGGGGATGAGCTTGATGCAGCGGTTCGCTATGCATCAATCCTTGAAGAGAATAATCTCGTTGGAACACTTTTTGTTACTGGACGGGCGATAAGAGATTACCCACAGAAAGCTAGACAATTAGCGAGGAACGAACACCTGGAAATTGGGGGACATACATGGTCTGCATTCAGGCCTAACTGGCTATACGACATAGGACAATATATTTCGGGGAGTCCATACGGACAAAAATATATTCAAAAAAGAGACATTTCTCGCACATTACAGTATTTGACATCTGATTTGGGTGTGACTCCCCGAAGTTGGCGAACCCACGCTTACCGTTCAGATGCAACAACGCGGAAATTGCTAGCCCAATCCTCTGTAGATGTGATTTCGGACCTTGTTGAACCCTCAGCACAGGTTCATAAATCTTCTATCTCAGATATTATTGAACTCCCTATTAGCACACTTCCCGATCATGAACACCTCATTCACGGTAATCGGACCCGAGAGGATGTAGATAAGTTAATAGAGAATGGATGGACGGACCCGTATACCTCAGAATCATATGAAATATCCGAATGGTGTAACATCATTCGCGACCAAATCATGAAGCGGGTCGATGCAGGCCGTACTGCAACGGTCTTAGCGCATCCGGTCTGTATGTCCGTTGCAGACGATTTTGAAGGGTTTACTTCTCTCTGTGAGTGGATCGCTGATCAAGATTATGAAACCGACTTTTGTAGAAATGCACCCAAGTATATTGATTATGATTATTAGTATCAAAATACAAATTAAACCACCTTGCCGACCACAATACTCGGTTATAGATAATGATGAGGGGCTGCTGGTCAGCTAATAGAGACGTTCAGTGTAACCGGCAATCTGATGGTAGACAGCTGAGTAGCGCGGCTAGTCTGATCCGAACAAACGACTGCGGAAACTTGTGACAGTAGTGGCCGACAACAGTGCGACGTTGAATTACAATCGTGAGACAAGAAGAAAGGCGTAATGAGGAGAAGGTTACTCTATTAAACGGCGGGAATCCGAGTGCCAACCAGCGGCCGATAGTCTAATGTCTAAACTTAGACCAACTCCACTTCCGACACGATGACCACCAATCAACAGTCGCTATTGACGACAATCCTCGGTGGTGCGGCGCTCGTGTTTGCCGGGACAGTCGTTTCAAAGGTCTCGGGATTCGCCGTTAAGTCTGTCCTCGCACACCAGTACGGTCCTGACGGTTTCGGGACACTGATGTTGGCGTACTCTACTGTCACGACAGTACTGTTTATCGGGAAACTCGGGTTTCCGACTGCACTTGCCCGTTACCTTCCGCAAACAGAAGATTGGGGCGAGCGGCGTAACTACATCGCCACGTCGATTGTAATTACACTGGCAGCCAGTGGGATGCTCAGCGGTACATTCTGGCTGGCGGCCGATAGAATCGCAACCGACATTTTTAACGACTCCTCTTTGAGTCCCTTTATCCGCGTTTTCGCCGTCGCCATCCCGTTTCTGGCACTAATTAATGTCATCTCAGGCGTGTACCGCGGAATGGTAAATGCTCGTTCGCGGACATTAATACAGGACGTACTCAAGCCACTGCTGAGACTGTCTCTAACAGGAGTCGTAGTCCTTAGCGGACTCCCCTTGCTGTGGGTGGCGAACGCGTGGCTCGCCACGTTTGTCGTAACTGCACTCGCTGCTATGCTGCTGTTGTACTCCGTAGAGCCGCGTGTCGTGGGATCACTCTCGCAGATCTCGCGAGTCAAGTATTTCAAATTCGCGTTCCCGTTGATGGTGACATCGGCGATGGGGACACTACTGGGCAACACAGACACGTTGCTCGTTGGGGGCCTATTGGGTACAGAGGCAGTCGGTATCTACGACGTGGCGTTCGCGCTAGGCGCACTGATTATTGCCATATACACAGCTTTTGGTTTCCTTTTCCTACCAGTATTCTCGGAACTCGCCAGCGAGGGTGATACCGACCAAATGAACCAAGTGTACAGTACAATCACAAAGTGGATGACTCTCCTCGTCGCGCCAGTATACCTGACCTTAGTCGGCCTTGCACCAACGGTCCTTGACGTGATGTTCGGACCAGAATTCATAGCGGGTCGCGTGGCGCTCGTCATCCTCCTCACAGGAATGTATCTCCGGACTGCAACTGGTCTCGGCGGACAAGCACTAACTGCAATCGGAAAGCCCAACGCCGTGATGGTTGGGAACATCGTCGGTGTCGTCGTTAATATTGTTCTCAACCTTATACTGATTCCAGCGTTCGGGCTAATCGGAGCTGCACTCGCGACGGCGACCGTCTCGGCCGGACTTGATGCTTCCTACTTTTTCTATCTCAACAGACGGTTCGATATCGGTCTGAAGGCCCGTGAGACCGCAGTACCACTTTTCGTTGGTGCGGCGTTCAGTATACCGTTGGTGGTAGTAGTGCGGAGACTGTCCGTAGCAGGGTTACTAAAATTACCACTTGTTGGTATTATCACCACAGTCGGGTTCCTCACAGCATTTCTCTACTTTGGACTCACAGAGAGAGATATTCAAACCTACAAGCAACTGCGAAGCAATCAGTGACTAACCATACCTGAGAACATCATTAGGGTACCATACACTCACGAGTAATGAATATCTACCCCACTACTCTGGCCCGCAGATAGCGAGCTACCATTTTCCATACCAGGGCAATTTTAATCTTGATATCTACCCTCGAAGTACGGTAGTTCTCGCCGAGTTCGGACTCCGGAATCGTCTGGGGTGAAATTGAGGGATCTCGGATACGACTAATCGCTTTGGGATATAGATGTTTAGACTCTTCGTACGCTGCCTCCTTCACCTCACGTGGTGTTATTAGGTCCGAGATGTCCACTCGGCGTTCGTAGACAAGTTCTCCGCCATCTAGTTTTTCAGTCAGTCGCTGAACCGTGAGAGTTATTTCCTTTTCATCGTGGAGGATCTGCCAGAGCCCTGGATAGCTACCTCGATACTTTCGTATGTTCCCCCAGTGGACGCTCAAGACACCTTGTTCAGTTGCATCTAGGATATCCCCCGTTAATATACCGAAATGATTTTGGATTATGATGTCACATTCTGAATTTATTTTATCTAATACATCGCATGGTATCTCTAGCCTGTACTTACCAACTTTCTTTGGTTCAACCTCAACCAGCTCAGGTTTATTATCAAATTGATCTGGTGTAACAGGGGATTTCTCAGCTGAGTTCGAGAATACCTTTTTTTTAAACGTATGATACACGTACTTTCTTATCAGAGATTCGTACGGCTGTTCTCGAGGAGTATCGTCGTCTACACACTTCTTCCTAACTATAAGACGAACTGACACATCGTCTTCTTGATTAATCAACCGCTCTATTGACGAATGGAACCACCCAGAAGATTCAGCATCGACAAGCAGGCAAATGTCCATATGTGGTCTGTTCGTCTTTGGTACAAATGTATGTCGCCCGCAGAAGGGATTCTAATGACGCCGAAGTAATTTATATCGGTGGCTAAGCTGGCTGTTATCAATAGATGCTGGAAGTAACCTCAGTTGAGGTCATAGAAACCAAGTCAACCGTAATCATAACAATTCTGTACTAGAAGTGTCTCAGGTCATTCCGTACTCCTATAAGTCTGAATAGTCTCCTCCGCAATTCGATCCCAGTTGAAACGTTCCGACTGTTCAGTAGCTAACCCAGATTCCGCAAGGTCTTGGGCGAGTTCAGGAGATAATATGAGTTCTTCGAGCGCTTTTGCTAGATCAGAGGGGGTGCTTTCACCTATAATATAGCCATCCTCCCGATGTTCGACAACATCAGTGAAACACGGCAAAGGCGACGTAATGACCGCGTTCTCAAATGCGCGCGCCAGATGGACCGCGCCGCTGGTGGTTCCAGAGAGGTACGGCAATACGACTATGTCCGCGTGGTCAAAGTATGCTGGAAGCTCTTTGTCAGGAATATACCCTGTGTCGACGTACACGTTGGGGTCCGACTTGAGCCGATTCACGGTCTCTTTCGCATCGGGATTGACAGGACCGGCGATCCACGTCGTGAACGATGTTTCGACTTCGGTCAGCGCTTCAGCGAAGATGTCGATCCCCTTGTGTCGTTTCGGGCCGAAAAACAGGACAACCGGTTCGTCGTCGATGGGAAGTGGTGGCTTAGCCTCCGGGTCCAAGTGGTCTCGGAAGAAGAGATAGTTCCCGTGTGGGAGTACCGTCGTCGGCGTCGAAACGCCGTTGGATCGAAGGTCTTCCTGTACATCCTCGGAATGGACGATTAGATGGTTACACGACTGTAGGTGGCGGTATGCGATTCGTTGCTCCCAGTCGGAGACATCACGTAGCCGTTCGGCTGTTACCTCATGGACCGTTCGGACAATTCGTGCACCAGCGATCTTTCCCAGAAGTGTTAGTACATACGTGTGATATTGGTTCCGGAAAACAGTATTAAAGTGGATGACGTCCGGTCGAGACATAATGAGATATACGGCGAACTGTACATGGTAGGATAGGGTAAAAAGTAGATTTGCTGCGAAGGAGTTCTTCGTACTAGTTGCCAGCGGTCTTATCGAGTGAGCGCCAGGAAATTTGGCATCATCATCTTCTCGAATAAAGAAAGTGTCTACCGAAGCGTCATCAACTTTGGAGAGCCCTGCGAGAAGATTCTGTGCATAGTGATAGTGTCCCATCTTTACGCCGTTCGTAATATATGAGATTTGCATCAGTATTGCCATCTTATTGACTATACAGTTAAAGAGTGTTCGGTGACTATTTATGGTGATCTGTATTCTTCACACGTAACATTATTCTTGGATATACCCAAGATCGCGTAGGTTTTCACGGACTACATCCTCTTCGACAGAAATAGATTCCACAGGATTTTCCGCATACGTGTCTCGTCTGCTTCCGTTGAGCACAAGCCACGGAACTTCTCGAAGTTTCTTGGACAAGGCATATTCTTTGTGTCCATAAATCCTACCGAAGATACCTTTAAAATCGCCTAAGGACTCAGAATGGTCAGATGTTATCACTGTCTTCCCTTCGATAGTATCGAGGAGCTTTTCCACATGCTCAAGAACCAAGCAGAGATTTTCTGCGTACACCTCACGAATCTCATCCTTGGAAATATACCCGTGTTTATACGCATGAAGTAGATTTATTTGGTCAGTGGTTGCCTCAGGATCTTCGTTATCGTTTCTCGCGTATGTGAATCGGACGTCATACTCTTCAGTTACTCTCTGCCGCAGGTCGTTAGCAAACTCACCGAGATATGGTGCATGTGGTTGCATGAAATGGACGGCAAGACGCTTATTGGGATGTTTCTCGTAAGTTTTCAGAGCGACATCGAGCGTTGTTTCGGGTAGCCATCCCTTATGGTGGTCGTGAGATTCGGAAAATGTTTTCACTACCTTGTATATAGAATCGTCATCAATTGCGCGGACATTCGGGTTGCCTGTGACATAAACAGTATCGTAATAACGGTTTCCTTTGAAATTGTTAAAAAAGAACTCAGCGCTTGACGCTCCTAATGAAGTCCGATAGGATAATTCCCCGTTGAACGGATGATATTGTTGGAAGAAGCCGGGGCGGCAAGCATCTAGAATAATGAGATTGTCCCAGTCTTCTTCCATAAAATTATCACCATCATATAAATTTTGAACTAATAAGGTCCTGAGAGACTGGTTTAGTTCATCCACTAATAAACTAGGATTCCGAATTGCATTTATCAGATTTCTGGTATTATATCGACTCCGCCTCATAGCTCAAATCTTGATTACGACACCCTATAAGTATGACTCATCCTCGGCGGCTTCATTATATGCTCCAACTTCATCAAGCACATTAAGAAATTCTTCAACCAACCGTTCTTGCGAGTAGTTCTCCACAACACGTCTCCGGCTGGCGGTTCCATAGGCTGCTCTTCGCTCTGGATCTGTAGTTAAGTCAAGTAGGTGCTGAGTGAACGCATCTGTAGATGAAGGTTCTTCAAGATAGCCAGTTTCACCAGGTACGACAGACTCTGTAATACCGCCAACATTACTCGCGACGACAGGAAGCCCGGTAGCCATCGCTTCCACGACAGTAATACAAAGCCCCTCCCGAATTGATGGCTGAAAATAGATATCCAAGTTTTCCAAAAACTCGGGAACACTGTCAACGAACCCTTCTAAAGTGACGTTACTGAGCGAATTCTCTTGTATACGTCGTTGAAGTTCGTCACGTTGTGGGCCACGCCCCGCGATACGGAACTCAATTGGTTCCTGCTTCAGGTTGGCAGCAATATCAAGAACAGCGTGCATGTTTTTTTGCGAGGTTAACCGGCCAACTGTGCCAATTGTAACCCGTTCTTTCGGACGATGGGTGACTGGGGAGTACTCACTAGGATCTATACCCGCAATTGGAACACGGCGGATTTTCTCAGCTGCTACTCCAGACTTAATAGCGCCAGACTTTGCTGCATTCGAATCAGCTAATACAGCTGTATCGAGGGGGGATAAAAGACCGAATAATCGCTGCCTTGTAGCGGTTTTGAGATTCTCGTTATGTCGCCAACTTAAAATAATGGGGACCCGTCGAAGAGTACCGAAAATGCGCCCGATTTGTGTCGCGTGATAGAGCGACGTTACAAGAACATCAGTCTCAGAGATTTCGTTCCAGACTGTCCGCAAACGAGTGATCTCAAGTGGTGACTCGATATCAAGATCCACCACTCGTACGTTCTCGGGTAGTTGTTCGACAATCCTACCGCCTCGAGTTGCCAGAGCAACAACGGTAACATCGAATTGGTCCGGTGGTAGCCCGGATAGGAGGCGGGCCATCCCTCGTTCTGCACCACCGACACTGAGCGTATTAATCAAATAGGTAACGTTCATGGCACTAATTTAGAAGACTCCGTGGTTGATGATTGTGCATATCCTAAGATGACTGCTGATAGAACTGAGAAGGCACTAATTCCAAAAATGGAATTTCCCTCAAATACCTGAATTACCAGCACAGATACTACTATTGAGTATTCTATGAAGTTTTCGCAAGTGGTTGCCGTTCGGAACCGATTCAACAGTGGTTTGATATTTATATATATGTATGTGAGGCCGCCGGCTATCCCACTCGCAGCGAATATTCTTATGTAACTATTGTGTGGGCCATACCCCTGCAGTATACTGGTTCGAATATAGGGAATCATCGAATCAGGGACATTGCCAATACCCCATCCAATCAATGGTTTGGTGATCCATGCCTGATAAGCTGCGGTCCATAATTCTGATCGATGGGTAAGACTGATATTTTGGATTATTGATGGACCTGGAACGAGCTTGAATTTTATTGATAACCCGAGGATCGCACTAACACCACCAAGTATAGTAGCTATTAATAAATATTTCCTATTGGAAACTCTATATATGGCAAATAGTATCGTTGCGACAACTAGAGATAGGATAGCAGTTCTTGATTGAGTAAAGTATACACCAGCGGAATTGATAATGAAAATGACTTTGGGTAGGTTACCACCATATGAATAATATTCCCAAAGAGCAGCAAGTGCTCCGAAGACCGCAATAGCGCCGAATGGGTTTGGATTAGCAAAGAATGACGTTAACCCATGTAATGATACTGAGGTCCCTAGGAGGTACGACTGTCCGGAATACGACGGCACTGGGCCAAATGATCCACCGAAAATAGCCGGGAATCCGATAAGAACGAAGAGTGCTGTAGTCTGAGAAAGTGATTTGAAAAAAACACGACGGGGTATATTTGCAGGTAGAATAAAAAAGTTGAATAATATTGCTAAAGGGAAAACCACGATTCGGATAACCGACTCAACACTAGGAGACATAACCACGCTGATCGCAAGTGAGACTAACAGTATCATAACTCCAACCATAACACGAAAATCTCCGATTAGTGAAAGATTGGTAGTGGTGTATAAGAAAACACACAACAGAATATATCCGACGATCGCGGATAGATAGCCAATAACCTCTGGGACTCTCATTTGGGTCATGAATATTGAGACAATAAAGATATATAAGCAAATATTGGGTATGACTTTTTCGAAGCCAGTTGAACGAGCCGTTTTCGAATACCCACTCATTTACTGTTTAGTTAGATACCGACAACATATGGAGGTTCCGAACTACTAGAACGGACATGATCAATTTTATAGTAGTTCTTAATAAGAGTTTTAAGACTAGACTGTCCTCGTAGGAAGTAGATCGGATCCGGTGATTAATAGTCACTTCGTGATATACTGACTAGTGATTGATTCAATTCTGTATAAGTTCTCTATGTATCGAGTCCCGCCAATAATGCTGAAAAGCGCTCCCGCACACTCCTGACGTGACCGGGTTACTATTCCAGTTGCCTCCGGAAACTGAGAAACGAAAGCCTCCCTCCGATAGAGATATTGTATCGGACACGATAACATATCAGTTAGAACAGCTGGGATACCTCAAATGAGTTCACATGAGATTCTACAGATAATCACCCGATCTGATTGGGGTGGTGCACCTCGTGTTGTCGAGTCGTTAGCAACCAATATTGACGATGTCACGGCCGTTGCCTGTGGTCCTGGCGGGCGATTAATTAACCGACTCAAAAAGCAGGGGGTACAGGTTCATGTTCAACCGTATTTACAGAGTACACCTCATCCAAAAGATGTACTCGCGTATCGAGACTTGCGGCAGCTTATCGCGGGAGGAGAGTTTGATCTCGTACACAGTCACAGCACAAAGGCAGGAGCACTTGCCCGCCTCGCAGCATCCAGGGTGGGGGTTCCAAGCGTTTTCACCGTCCATGGATGGGGATTTTACAACACTGAATACGGATCACTCCGTCCAATCGTAATTAAGGGAGAACGGTTCCTTGAGCGACGCACTGACGAAGTGGTCTGCGTATCTCGAAACGACCTCCGAGAGGGTAGGCGTCACGGAATTCTCTCTGAGGAGTCCGGAACCGTCATTCATAACGGGATTCCACCACTACAATATTCGTCTAATCGGAGCACTCTCTACGATGAATTCGAGATCGATCCAGACACACCAATTGTTGGCTCGATAGGAAGACTTGCGGCCCAAAAAGATCCGATAGCAATCCTCAAAACCGCGAAGCAGCTCAGAGATGACGGATACGAGATTGCAACTGTCCTCATCGGCAGCGGGCCGCTTAAGGACAAATGTATCCAATATGTCGACGAACACGGCTTAGATAGCGTCTATATGCCGGGATTCGTGGATAATGCGCTAGAATTTCTCCCGGACTTCGACGTGTTCTTGCTACCGTCACGGTTCGAGGGGTTCCCACTGACTATACTAGAGTGTCTACATGCAGGTGTACCCCTCGTCGCACACGATGTCGGTGGCGTCGCCGAGGCTATCGACGATGGGAAAACCGGTTTTGTCGTCCCTCCAGACGCGGACAACAGTCGTTTCGTTGGTCGAGTTGAAACACTCCTCAAACATCCGGAGCAACGACGAGAGATGGGAAAACGTGCACAACAGGTTGCCGTAGATCGTTTTACGGAAGACCGGATGGTCTCAGACTACCGGAGACTCTATGATTCGATCCTATAGAAGGGTTAGATTTGTGAGTCTTCTCGCAGTTAACCAACTTTCTGTTCTCCTCCGGGTGAGATAGCTGGCACCAACGTATTTCGATCGCTACCAATGCAGCCAAAACCCAGTCATTCGTCTTTGTGGCCGGGTTGAAGTACTTCCTCATTTCACCTTTAGAACTATCAAATAACTACTACTTCTGTTCGGTGGGGGCAAAGTCAATAACCCGCTTCTCTTTAGACATAGCCTCAACCGAAAGTCCACGCGATTTATCATTGACTCCAATTGCCTCCGCGAACCCGGCATCCTCGTTCCCGGGCACCGCATCCTGTACCTACCGCATCTGGGCGTATCTCAGTCCGAACTTCCTGGGCCCACTCCTCGCTATCCCGTCCAACCGATGGAACTGCTTCATCGCACACTGGTCAAGAATGGCTTCACTCTCGGCGTGTTCGAAGAACTCGTCGATCTCTGGTGAATTTAGCCCGAGCATCCCGCCGACCGAATTTCTCTTCGCGTTGAGCGCTTCGGCGACGCCGGCCCAGTCGTTCAGCGGTTCAGGAATGATGCCGATCCGGTCCCGTGCCTTCTCCACCGACTCACCACTAGACACAATCAGGCTAAATCTGGTTTAGTCCCGGACCGTACTCACCACATCCACCACCTTCCAAACCTGCCTGACGACGATCTTCACGTCCGACGTGAACGACTGCTCTTTCACGTACTGCAGATCGTACCGCAACTTCTCCACCGGGTTCGTACTCTTCACGTCGTTCACCTGCGCCAGCCCCGTCAACCCATGTTCACGAACCACCGCTTCCACCAGGTCCGCTCTTGGGCCTCCAACAGCGACTCCTCCTGCGTCCACACCGCTCGCGGACCGACCACAATCATATCCCCAACCAAGATCGACCAGAGCTGTGGGATCTCGTCGAGGTGCGTGCGCCGCAACACGCGCCCGACCCGAGTGATCTGTTCATTCTCCTCGTCCTCGACGGGTGTCGCCGACTCGCCATTGAGAGCTATCGACCCTTGAACACCTCGAACGTCTCGCCAAACACTGTCGTCCGTTCCTGCTTGTTGAGTACCTTGTCGACGGAACACTCGACACGATGGGTGAGGAAGTCGATGAACCATACTTCAGCGTTTGTTAATCGACGATCAACAGATGCGCTGACCGCTGACTACTGATCGTGGCGGATGTTTTTGTCGTCGCCAACCACAGCGATGCTACCGATGGGGCTGTACGACGACCTGCTCGTGGTTGACTGCCTCGAACTACCGAAGTTCCCCGATACCCGGAGTCCGACCGAGGTCGAGTAGCAGACGAAGCAGATCGGCCGCCCGGCGATGCAGCAGTACAAACTCACGTCGACGGGGCGATTACTGCGACGTGAACGGGAGTACCACGAGAAAACCGTCGAGGAGAAACACGAGGAGGCCACCGAGCAGGGCTTCGACTCCTGGGAAGCGTACATCTCGTTCTGCGAGGATGTGGATACCCACGACATCGTCCAGCGGGGAATCGGCGTCGGCGGCCCCGACGAGCAGACCGTCGACGAAGAGTTCTGGGTTGACCACAATATGCACGGCTCGTTCGAGGTTCACGGGAAACACGACGATATCGAAGACGGGCTCTACTGGTCGTACGAGGCACGGTTCACGCGTGGTGACCTCGACGCCATCGTCTTCCTCGGCGAGCGAGGTGGCGCCGAGCCGAGCGACTACAAACCGGATGAACCGACCCGCATTCAGTTTTGAGCTCCTTCGCTCTCACGGATCCCGCAGGACCTCCTGCATCGACGCCAGCAGTCCCTCTCACTACCGAGGGAAGCCTTAACCAACACTTGGGTGCAGATGGAGCAACCGTTGGTTAAACCCGGGTGAGAAAACGCTAGACCGAATGAAGTCCACGAGAGGTTCCTCGATCCATTCCGTCGTCGACTACTCGTCTGCTGAACCCCGCCGACCGTTCGTACTCTGTTGATCGTCGGCACCGGGTAGCGACGATGGTGCTTCCCCCGCCGGGTCGAAATCTATCACTTCCTTCTCCTTCGGCATCGCCTCAACGGTAATCCCGCGCCACTCCCCATCGACGCCGACCAATGCCTCTGCGAATCCGGCATCCTCGTTCCCGGGCACCGCGTCCTGTACGTATCGCATCTGGGCGTAGTTGAGCCCGAATTCTTGAGCCCACGCTTCGTCCATCCCGTCCAACCGATGGAACTGCTTCACCGCGCACTGGTCGAGAATCGCCTCACTCTCGGTGTGCTCGAAGAACTTGTCGACGGTCTGCGTCACAAGCCGAATCGAGAGGTTGTGATGGCGGTGATGCCGAAACACTGTCTCCAAGAACGCCAGACTCGCGGCGTCCTGCATCAGGTAGCGTGCTTCGTCGATGTAGAACACCACCTCCTTCTCGGACACTTTCGCACGCTCGTAGACCAGCGAGATTAACAACTGCATCGTCAGCGCCGTCCCACTATCCACACGCCCCTCCTGCTGCGCGAGATCCAGGTAGATCACCTTCTCGTCCCGAATGTCGAACTCGGACTCGGTTCCCAGGTTCGCGTGACGGCCACCTTCCTCGAACGGCCGGAGCTGATCAAGCAACCACGTCGCGTCCTCCTCGATTTTCGTCGCCTCTTCGTCAGCCCGGACGACGAAGTCCTCCGGTTCCTCGACCATGTCCTCAAACACGTCCAGCATATCCCGAATCGTCGGACTCTGATTCCCATGCGTCGAGATAACGTCAGTGATGCCCTTGCGCTTGTACGCGCGCTCGAGCCCGAGCTCCATTGTCGTCCGTCGATCTCCCAGCGAAATCCCCCGCAGCGCGAAGAAGTTCGTGAGAAAACTCATCGCGTCGTCGAGCTTCTCGTTGAACGGGCTCGCATCTTCCCCCATCGCCCGCTGCACACGCTCAGGCGTCTCCCGAATTTCGAGCGGATTCAGTCCGAGCGTCCCGCCAACCGTGATCCGCTTCGCGTCCAACGCTTCGGCGACGCCGGCCCAGTCGTTCAGCGGTTCGAGGATGACGCCGATCCGGTCGCGCACCTGCTCCATCGACCGGATGAAGTTCTGCTTGGAACTGAACGACTTCCCCGACCCGGTGTCGCCGACCGTGAACATCGCGTAGCCGTTGTCCCGCGCAAATGGATCGATCACGACTGGGCTCCGAGTATCTTTGTGCATCCCGAACTCGACGCCACCTTCCTCGAGGATCGTCGCGTTGTGCGGCGACGCCAGCAGCGCCCCGACGGCGCCACCGAGCACGATAGATTCCCGGCCAAACTCGTTCGCCCCGATCGGTGCCGCCGACTGCAGCGCTACCTCCTGCCGACAGATCGCCGTCTTCGGTGTGAGGTTCGCGGGCTCGTCCCGCAGCGTGCTCTTGACCTGCTGCACGTCGTCCTGTAGCGTCTCCCGATCATCGGCGCGCACCGTAACGAACACGGCCTGGTCGAACACACTTGCCCCATTCTCGACCGCCGTGTACGTCGCCACCGCCTCATCCGCCCGCTCTTGGAGATACGTACTCCGAACACTCTGTTCGAGGTCGGCATCCACCTGCAGGTCGTCGGCGATCTCCTGCAGTTCGTTGCGGGCCCGTTCCTGGTTCTTCGGTGTGATGTGGGCGGTTAGATCGAACTGCACGTCGGTCAGTTCGAACAGGTCGCTGAGGTAGCCATCACTCGGGTAGTCGGCGATGTAGAGCGTCGACGTCCACTGCTCGCCCACACAAGCAGCCCAAGTCTCCAACCCATTCTTTGACGGCGCCGTCGCGGTCTTGTGCGATTTGGCGATGCCTTCGAGGAGGTGGACACCAGCGTACCAGTTCACGACCAACCTGCTCAAGTGCCTCAACGGCCCAAATTCTGATCTTCTCGGTTCACTTGAACTGGTGGTGTGTCTCTCCGAGATATCGAACTCCCCGTTTCCGAAATCGCGATTTCCGAAATGAGGAATTCTTTCCCCGAGTCGGGGAACTGTAACTCACATCGGTGATAGCGTTTCAACCAACAATTCTCGGCAATTTCGGGAGGTACGTTGGTTAAACAGCCTTGCTGAACCACCAAAGCGCTTGTATACATCGAGTGCAATGTATACACCATGGGAACGATCTCCGCACGGGTACCCGACGAGTTAGAGGCAGAACTCGAGACGTATCTCGAAGACGAGAACCTCGACCGAAGCACGGCAGTTCGGAAACTCCTCACCGAAGGGCTCGACGAGTGGCGTCGCGAACAGGCCCTCGAGCGGCTCGCCAACGGAAAAATCTCGTTCAGCAAAGCGGCCGAGATGGCGGGGATGTCCGTCTGGGACTTTGCACAACTCGCCAAGGAGCGCGACATCACCTGGGTCGACGACGACCACGTCGACGGGGACCTCGAGGCGCTGTGAATGTGGGTGTTCGACGCGACGCCCCTCATCTATCTCGCGAAGACTGATCGACTCACGCTCGTCCAACACCTTGACGAGGAGTGCATTATCCCTAGTCGTGTCTACGACGAGGTGGTCGAAACCGGAATCGAAGAGGGGTATCCGGACGCTCGCCGTGTCGAACGGAGCGTCGATGCAGGCCACTTCGTGGTGCAACCGGTCGAATCGACGCCACTCTTCTCCCGGCTCCAGCAGAATCCCTCCCTCAGCGACGCAGACATCGCCGTGCTTGCGTATGCCGACGCACACGACGGGACTGCCGTGATGGACGAGACGTACGGTCGGGACGTTGCCGCCGCCGAAGGAATCACGACCAGAGGAACAGCGTATCTCGTGTTGAAACTCACAACGCAGGGGGCGATCAGCACTGACGACGCGCGAGATGTGATCGATTCGATGATCGAGGAAGGATGGTACTGTGCACCCGATGTCTACGCGAAGATCGCCCAGAAACTCGATTCGCTTCAAGACTGACCGCCGTTCCCGAAACCGTTACCGCAAGCACTCTCCAAAACCCTCCATCTCTATTGTGCGCCCCTTCCACGTCTCAGAAAATGATCAGCCGCCAGCCCGCGAAGGTCACTGACGCGACGATAGACATGGTTCGGAACGAACTGAACGGTTCTCTACAGACGTGAAGAAATTGATATCCTCCCGCCCCTGAAGGGATGGGCTTCCGTTCGCTACGTGTCAGTCCGACCGGCCTCACTACGTTCTTCGTCGGCGCCAGGCAGCGACGACCGTTCTTGCTCAGTCGGGTCAAAGTCAATCACTTGCTTCTCGTTGGGCATCGCCTCAACCTGAATCCCGCGCCATTCGCCATCCACCCCAATAAGCGCCTCCGCAAACCCCGCATCCTCATTCCCCGGCACCGCGTCCTGCACATACCGCATCTGGGCGTAGTTCAATCCGAACTCCTGGGCCCACTCTTCGTCCATCCCGTCCAACCGGTGGAACTGCTTCACCGCACACTGGTCAAGAATGGCCTCACTCTCGGCGTGTTCGAAGAACTCATCAACCGTCTGCGTCACGAGGCGAATCGAGAGGTCGTGATGTCGGTGGTGGCGAAACACCGTCTCAAGGAACGCGAGACTCGCGGCGTCCTGCATGAGATAACGAGCTTCGTCGATGTAGAAGACGACCTCCTTCTTCGAGACTTTCGCACGCTCGTAGACCAGTGAGATCAACAACTGCATCGTTAAGGCCGTCCCACTATCCACACTCCCCTCCTGCTGGGCTAAATCCAGATAGATGACCTTTTGATCGCGAATATCAAACTCTGAGGACTGTCCGAGATTCGAATGCCGCCCGGTTTCCTCGAAGGGACGGAGCTGGTCGAGCAACCACGTCGCGTCCTCTTTGAGCTTCTTCGCTTCCTCGTCGGCCCGCACGACGAACGCCTCGGGCTCGTCAACCATATCCTCGAAGACGTCCATCATGTCCCGAATAGTCGGACTCGGGTTGTCGTGCGTCGAGATATCGTCGGTGATGTCGTTGCGATTGTACGCGCGCTTGAGCCCGAGTTCCAGCGTCGTTCGTCGATCTCCAAGCGAGACCCCACGTAACGCGAAGAAGTTCGTCAGAAAACTCATCGCGTCGTCGAGTTTCTCGTTGAACGGACTGGCGTCCTCGCCCATCGCGCGCTGGACGCGCTCCGGCGTTTCCCGCAGTTCGAGGGGATTCAACCCGAGCGTCCCGCCGACAGTGATGCGTTTCGCATCGAGCGCTTCCGCGACACCTGCCCAATCGTTCAACGGTTCGAGGATGATGCCGATACGGCCCGTGCTCTGTTCGATCGACCGGATGAAATTCTGCTTGGAACTGAACGACTTCCCCGAGCCGGGATCGCCGACGGTGAACATCGCGTACCCGTTCTCCCTGTTGAACGGATCGATCACCACGGGGCTCCGCGTATCCTTGTGCATCCCGAACTCGACGCCACCTTCCTCCAGAATCGTTGCGTTGTGTGGCGCCGCCAGCAACGCCCCGACGGCGCCACCCAGCGCGATCGACTCGCGGCCGAACTCGTTCGCGCCGATCGGCGCCGCCGACTGCAGCGCCACGCCCTGCCGGCAGATCGCCGTCTTCGGCGTCAGGTTCGCCGGCTCGTCCCGCAGCGTGCTCTTCACCTGCTGCACGTCATCCTGTAGTGTTTCCCGATCGTCGGCGCGCACCGTCACGAACACACCCTGATCGAACACCCGAGCCCCGTTCTCGACGGCCGTATATGTCGCCGCCGCCTCGTCCGCCCGCTCCTGCAGGTACGAACTCCGCACGCTCTGCTCCAGATCGGCGTCCACCTGCAGGTCGTCGGCGATCTCCTGCAGTTCGGTCCGCGCGCGCTCCTGGTTCTTCGGCGTGATGTGGGCGGTTAGATCGAACTGCACGTCGGTCAGCTCGAACAGCTCGCTGAGGTAGCCGTCAGTGGGGTAGTCCGGATAGTCGGCGATGTACAGCGTCGACGTCCACTGGTCGCCGACACGGGCGGCACGGGTCTCCCACTCGATGGCGTCGGGTGCCGTGACGGTCTTGTGGGACTCGGCGATGTCGTCGAGCAGTTGGCCTTCGGCCTGCCCATCGGCGAGCGTCTCCTCGTCGAGGACCTCAGAGAAGTCGACTGTTTCCTCGTCGTTAGCGCGATACCGATCCCACAGCACCTTGCCACCGGCAACGACGGCGCTGACGAGCACCAGATAGAGCGCGGCCCCCTCGACGGTCGTCGGCGACGCAAGCCACTCTCGGAGCTGTCTCAAGACACCCGACTGGATGATCGCGCTACGCATCGCCTGGTCCTCCCGGCGCGAGTGGCCGACAACCGGCTGTTCACGAACAACCTCCGCAGCATCGCCGTAGTCGTCCTCGCGACCGTTCCAGAACGCCATGTTCAGGAGGAACAGCTCGACCGTGCTGAGGCGGCGGGCCGACCAGCTCGAGGCCTGCTGGATGAACTCTGTCCGCACGTCGGCAACCCGACTATCCAGCTCCTCGAACATCCGCGCCCGCCGCTCGACGTCGGTGAGGTCCTCGCGTCGGGTCACGAACGGCGTGAACAGCATACCGAGCACGGGAAGCTGCGTCAGTTTTTCGGCCGGCGTGGCCTCCTCCCGGTAGCGGTCGTACACGTCCAGCGGCGAGACCTCGACGCCGATGTAGTACTGCACCTGTTGGATCCCCCGTTCGCGCATTTCTTTCGGCCGCGTGTCCCGGTACTCCTCGAGGAGTTCTCGGAAGATCGGGTTGGCTTCGACGTCTTCGTCGTCGAGGCGGTCCTCGATCGTCTCGGTTAGCTGTTCCACCGGAAACGACCGGGTCGTCGCGTGGAACGTCAACTTCGCGTCGAGTTCCTTGTTCGCGAACGCCGCGCCGGCGTCCTGCAGTTGGGCCCAGTCCTCGGACATGGCGAAGTCCATGTTCCCCGGGTCGACCTCGATGAACGCCTCCATCGTCCCGTCGACGCGCTGTACCGCGCCGGCCCCGGGCCACGCCCGCTCGATGTTGGTGAGGTCCTGTGTCCGCTCGTCCGGTGTGAACGGCGTGTAGTTCGCGAGACCACCTTCGTTGCGCTCTGCCTCGTTGGTACTACTGTCGGCCTCCTCTGGGGCGCTAAACGTGGCCCTGGGGCGCTTGAGGTACTGGTATACGTCGGTCGTCCACGTCCATGCGTTCATGTGCTCGGGCGTGACGTAGACGACCGCCGTGCCGAACCCCGTGCCGGCGGCGATCAGGGGGAGTGCGAGTGATTCGACGCCGGTGAGACTGGCAAGGAACAAGCCCGCGATGGGGAACGCGATCAGGACGCCGACATCGCCCTCCTCGATGTTGAGGTAGGGAATACGGCTCTCCTCGCCGAACTGGTCCATGATGCGCCGTGCGGCTGCGTCGTTGTCTGAGCTCATGGATTAGTGGATCCCGCGATCGAAGTCCATCCCGTAATCGTTCGATTCGCTCCCACTCGGCTCGTTTTCAGTGCGACGGTAGGACGGCTCCCCATTCCCATCGCCGTCTTCACTTCGAGCAGCGGCTTTCTGGGCGACTGCTTGGCCCGCGGCGGCTTTGGGGCCCCATCGTGCGGCGGTCGTTGCGACGCTCGCGTTTCCGGCGTACGCACCGGCGGCGACGCCGCCGACGAGCGCTGCGCCGCGGGTGACACCGCTGAGGGCTTTCGCGGTCAGTGGAGTGGCGTACTTGAACGTCTGCCACGTGGCGTAGAGGGCGACGACGGGGAGGGAGACGGCGACGAGATACTGCAGGAACGGTGTGTTGGGCGAGAGGCCGCCCGTCGAGTAGACGATGTCGTACCCCTTGAACACGATCGCTGCCGGGAGTGGGAGGACGGTGAGCGGGACGAAGCGTTTCGCGAACCCGTGGCCGATACTCGACAGGATCGGGACGTTACCGTAAGCGACGGCGATGGCGATCGGCATCCCGTAGAGGTAGACGTAGAGCAAGATTTCGCGGATGTAGAGGAGCGCCTGCAGTGCCCACATGGAGATACCGCCGGCAAGAGCGAAGAGGAGGGAGAGGGCGGGATTGGTGATAGAGCCTCTCAAGAGATCCAGCATCAGATCGGTCAGTACCCCCACAGCGGGAAGGAGAGCAATCGTGAACCCGTCGACGAGGTAAAGCGATAGCGTTCCGACCCAGTACCACACGATAATCAGGAACGCACCAGTCCACGCATTCTTCTTGGTCTTCCGTGCCTCGTAGTTACTCCCGATATTGAAGATCCGGATTGCATGTCGCCCTTGGACACTCACCACGAGAAGGAGCAGCGCGATTAGCACGATTTCACCGCCGACAAGCGTGTCTTGGAGCTCAACCCACGGTTGGTTCGTTGGCTCTCCGAACACGAATGGCCCGTTGGTCCTCGGTGTCGGCGTTCCGAGCATTGCCTCCGAAAGGGTCTGATACCCTGATCGGAGCCCGTTCATGAACTGGCTAACAAGCCAATCGACGCTAGCCTTGATCCCCTCAAGGACGACATCAATCAGATCAACCATCGCTACACCTCCGTGACGGTTACATCACAATCGGTCATCTCTGTTGAGCTGGTATACTGGACATCGAACGTTTGAGTTGTATTGGAGGATTTGACGGCAGTCTCTAGGACGACTGTGAACTGGCCATTATTCCCATCTGGCGAGCATCCCATACCGTCCGGAGATTTTGATCCAAACGGAGCAGACGAACTATAGAGCTCAATTGTTTGGCCAGCTGGGATGAGTGCCCGGTCAGTTCTTTGCATGCCATTACTCCATGGATCTTCCGTAGGTCCAGGAACATCGCCGGAGAACACGAGTTCAGTTACTGTCTCTGGCCCAGTTCCCGTGTTCTCCACAGTCACGAATGCTTGACCGTTGACCAGCCGATTCGTCTCCGATTCCCCGTACACCTCCTCCCACGGTTTGTCTGGATGGTTCCGATACAGCCCCACTTCACGGATCTCGAGCTCAGGACGGATCTCCAGCGACGTTTCCGCGACCGTCTCCTCGCCGTCGACGCCGACGACGTCGTACTCACCGGGCGTGTACGCGGTCCGGAACTCGAAAGACACCTGCTTGGCGCCGGCGGCGACGTCGCGGGTCCCCCACAGTTCGCCGTTCGGTTTGATGAGGTTCACCTGCTCAACCGCTGTCTCGGCGGCGAGCTTGACGACCAGCGTCGTGCCGTCGACGCCAACCGCCTGAAACGGGCCGGCACTCGCCCGATTCTGCGCAGTCCTTGACTCGGTCCCCGGACCGGCTGGCCCATCATCCGCGGCACAGCCGCTGACACCGACGGTGGCGCCGATGACGAACGTTCGAAGCGCGGTGCGTCGATCGATGAGGGAGTTGTTGGAGGTCATTGGCTGTCGGAGTACCGCCCTGCAGGACTCAGCAACGCCAGTAGTCGACGCCCGGCGTAGAGCGCGACGACGAACGGAAGCAACTGCCAGCCCACCTCGAGCAGGAGCGCGACCCAGCCATCGAGCGTGGTGAGTGGATGCCACCGAACAGTCGCGGTATCGCCGACGTACGCGGACGACTGTGACACCCACGACTCCGGGTGATACCGCACCGTGTAGATTCCGGGCTGGTCAACCGTTACGACGGCGACGCCCGACGCATTCGTCTCGACGCGCTGGCCGGCGATGGTGATGTAGCCGGTGCGTTCCGGCCGCACGGTTGGGCCGTCGCGGGCACTGTCGTCGAGAACGATCGGCTCGCCCCTATCGGCAGTCCGGAGCGTCACGCGAACGCGCGCCCCAGACTGAGTCTGCTCCCGGATGGTCGCCGTCAGGTTGCTCCGGGTGAGCGGGCGCTCGAACCCGTCGTTCGGTTCGGTAATCGAGGCGTTCACTCCGCGGACGATACCGCCGATGTTGATCGCACCGGGATCGACACGAGCCGCCCGCACGGCGACACCGTAACTGGCCGTGTACGGGTGATGCACCACATCGATGGTGATGTTCTCGCCCAGCGTCGGCGCCGGCGACGCCGCGGTCGTCCCCCACGTCTCGAGGATGGTCGGCCCATCCCGGACTGGCTCCGCACGGGGGCCGATCCGCGAGGGGTAGGCGTGGACGAAGACGGGGACCGCATCCGAGGCAACCGTCTCCGTCGCCGTGCCGTTCGTTCGGGTGAGCGTGTCCCAACTCGTGTCGCGGGCCGTGTAGAACCGCCAGACGCCGCGAACGCGCGGTGACTCGTTCGCGGTGAGGGTGTACCCCTGCCACGGCCGCGTCTGGAAGACGGCGACGCCAGTGTCACCGTTGGCGTACTCGGCGTAGTAGACCGACGCCGAGAGGTCGTACACCTCAGCCGTCAGCGAGTCGCGAACGGTGAGCGTCTCGGTCCTGACCGTGGTGTTCGTTGCGGCCCCAGTCCCGTTATCGCGGACCGTGCCACGGAGCCGGACGTGGATCGTTGCTTCGAGCGTTACCGTCACCTGGCCATCGGTCCGAAGGTCGTACTGCAGCGTCGGCGTGTGGGTCCCGTTGCGGTCGACGATCGGCTCGCCGTCGCGGAGCAGTCGAACGGTCTCGATCTCGTGGCTCGCGATCGACCACTCGGTCGTCCCGGTGCCGCCCGGACTCGCGTTCGGGCGGCGAACGCGGTAGTCGACGAACCCGCGGAGCGTCCCGTTCGGCGCAAGGTACTGTACGGTCTCGTTCGGCGCGAGATGGCCCCGCGTCGACGGCTGGGCGGCGAAGATCGTCGCGTGGGCGTCGGCGATCAACGTCCCGTTTTTGAGGGTTGCGCCGCTGGGGGAGACCGACGTGGTCGGGCCGCCAGCATGGAGATCCGCGAAATCGTTGCGCGTCCAGGTTGCAGCTGTTGCTGGCGGCCGGGTGAATGTGATGTCGGTCCCGTTCGCGAGCTGCTGCATCGCCGTTCGCGACTCACCGTAGCGGCGGCGATACGCGGATTGGGCGGTGTAGTTGTCGGCGTCGCGGGACCACAACGTCGCGGACTCGTTCTCGGTGAGGCCGTTGTCGTCCGTCCCCGGCGCTGGGGGGTTCGCGGTCCCCACGGCGGCGACTCCTGCGGCGAGACACAGCACGGCGGTGACCACGACGGGGGCGCGTGGCGCCATGGGGAGTGGTGGCTACCAGGGGACGAGATTGACACACTCAGCCAGCGGGAGGCTCATCATCGAGCCGGCGACGGTGTACAGCGGGCCGAGGACGACGAGCACCACCGCGGACTTCATTGCCGAGCGCTTGTGGCGTTTGAAGCGCTCTTTCTGTTCGCGGTCGATGGTGAACATCTCGAGCAGCGAGTCGGCCTGCCACACAACGACGAGGCCGACGATCCCCAGCGCCGTCGTCAACTGGAAGAACCCCTCGATCATACTGGGGAGGTTGTCCGCGCTACAGACGGCATTGTCCTGGGCGACGACGGGCTCGACGGCGACCACGCTGAGGAGGACGACGGTGAGGGCTGCCTGCTTGATGAGCCGCCGGGTCGTCGATGTCTCGGAGGCGGGACACGGGGCAGGGTCATCGGGGGCAGTGTGCTGGGCCATCGTGATCACTCCGTGGGACTGTCGGCAGTGGGTGATTCGGGCTCTTCGTCGGCGACGAGTGCTGCCAGATCCGCAAACCGGTTGGTTTCCGTCGCGATCTCGTCCAGCGTGTACCCCTGCTCCTGCGCTCGCTCAAGGCAGTCGCGGAGCTCATCGCTGTCCACACCGCGAACGGCCATCTCCTCGCGGAGTGCACGCCGATAGAGGGCTGAGGCGTTGATGTGCTCGTGCCACTGGAGATACAGTTCATCGATCGGCTCGATGGTGACTGAGCGGGTGATCATGCATGTGGCGGTGGGTATGTGTTGGTTGAGTCTCGGTACGCGGTAACAATATACATAGTTGGAACTTATTTCTTTTCCCAAAACAGAAAACCAATCTCGGTTTGTCGAGAATCGATAGCTGAGAAAATCACGCGGTACAAATGCGCCACGACGTGAAGACGGACATGGGGCCGATCTAGGTGCTTGGCTCGGGCACAACGATTAACGACGCCAGACAGAACGCCTGACTGCGCGTCGATGCAATTCGAAATGAGTAAGGGGAAAATTCGTGCTCGATGTACGGTCACCGGGGGCGTCCAGATCGGGCGGCTCCCGGGTATCGTCCAACTCGATATGCTCGTCCCGATGGACCTCCTTGAGGACCGCGGACTCGACAGCCTCGTCAGCAAGTAGTACGGTATCTGATCCCATACGGGGTCAGAGGAGAGCTCCCAATTCCTCTGGCCCGAATAGCGACCAATTCTCGCCGATGTCGTCTGCAAGGCCATCGACGAATCCACTACGCGAGAATAGCGCGAACGATTCAGTCCGATTGGCTGGGCCCCAGCGAACATCGGCGGCTTTCTGAGTCAAAGAATCAACGAGTCCGTGACCGACTGGCTCTGTAGTCCACTTACACTCCCCAAAGAGGATTCGGTCGTCACTTGGCGCGAGACCGACGATATCGATCTCCTGTTCACCGTACCACCAGCGACCAATATCGGCATAGGGGGCGAGCTCACCCTGCCTGATCGCTTCCCAGACGGCTTCCTGACAGATATCCTCGAACGTTTTTGCGGCGTGATCGGCCAATCGAGGTGCGATCGTTCCCCCATACACCATCTCTGGTGCCTCCTCGATGCTCGAGCGGTTCGGCTCGACGAACCGAAACCAGAATCGGAGGAACTCGTCGGCGACGACGTACTGCGACCGTTTGGACTGCTTCGTCGACGCTGTGACTGGCGTTTCGCGAGTAATCAAGCGGAGACGCCGGAGTGTCTGGAGATACTTCGAGAGGGGCCCGGATCCGACCCCAGTCGCCCCAGCGATCTCGTTTGGCGTCGTGTGGCCGGTCGCGATCGCCTCGAGGATGCTCAGATACCGAGCGGGGCTCCGGAGTTCGGTCCGGAGCAAGAACGCCGGCTCGTTGTACAGCATCGCCGTCGGCGACAGGATTTCCTGTTTGATGTTCTCGGCGAGCGACCGGTCGTAGTCGAACTGAGTGAGGTACATTGCTGTCCCGCCGGTGACACTGTAGGACTGCACGGCGTCTTCGAACTCGTAGGAGATGACGGCCCGTGCATCACCGAAGGAGAACGGTTGGAGATCGATCTGTCCAGTCCGACGGCCATGCAACGGGCTTTCCTGACCGAGGATTTCCGACTCCATCGTACTCACACTGGACCCACACAGCACGAGCATCGAGTCGGTCCCCGAAAGCTGCTCGTCGATGAACGACTGGAAGTACGAAGGGAGTGATTCGTTCTCCGCCACTAGATAGGGGAACTCGTCGATAACGACGATAAGCCGCTTTTCTTGCAACTTCTCGGCGAGGTACGTGAGTGCATCCTCCCAGCCCGAGATCCGTGGGGGGCGTTCGTCGACGTGGGCGGCGATCTGCTCGACGAACTTCTCTCGCTGGCGCTGTTCGGATTCCTGTGCCGCGAGGAAGTAGATATGGGGCCGCTCCCTACAGAATTCCTTCAGGAGCGCCGTCTTCCCGATCCGGCGACGCCCGTAGACGACGAAGTACCCGGCCTCCCCCGATTCGTAGGCGGTCTCCAGCGCCTCGAGCTCCGCCTCTCTGTCGTAGAAGGTCATTATCTAGGTTATCATTACTGCGATAATGACTTGTGTGTTTCGCCCAGACGAACGGGTGCCCCGATTACGATGGAACGCTTGGAACCCAATATCGGTTGCGGCCATCCCCGGGGTGGTGAAGAATCGACTACCGCTTCAACTCCCTTTCTTTTGTTCCTCTTTCTATTCAATTCATCTTTCAAAAGTTCGTAAGTTGACGAACAGGGAGACTGTCTCCAGAACGCCGATGGCCCCTCTGCGGGCGCAGAAAACTTAACCAACAGAGCGGAAGGAATCCATCACTCTGTTGGTTAACTGAGAGAGGACGAGGATTCGCCCTCCAGAACGTCGATGAGTTCCTCGGCCGTCCGACTAATCCGCCCGAGCCGCTCGCGAACGACCTCGGGATCGTCCGACTTCCACGCGGCGAGGTAGAACGCCGACCCGCTCGTGTCGAGTCCGCAGTACCGCCCGATGACGTACGCGACCGCTTCGGCCTCGACTTCCCGCTTGGATCGCTCGGTGTCGTCGTCGACATCGAAGTGGAGCAGGGCGTGTGCGTACTCGTGAACCAACGTCGTTGCAAGGTCGGCCTCGTTCGCCCGATCACGCACCTCGATGCGCGGCTGGCCGTCGATGAGGCTCAGTTGCTCGCAGATGCCCTTTGCCTCGCCGTGGGTCCACTCCGCGTCCGGAACGATTCGGACCGTCACGCCGAGCTCGTCAGCGGCGGCAGTTAACTGGTCGACGAGATCGCCGGCCTCCCCCGTCGCTGCCGTGTCGAGGTCTGGAAGCGGTTCGCCCTCGGTCTGGGAAACGTCGAACACCGGCGCGGGCTGGAACCCGACGAGGCCCTCGGCCCACTCCTCGAGCGGCGTTTCGTCGTACTCACAGTCACTGTCCTCGTGATAGCTCGGCGAGTTCTCGCACTCGGGGCACCGTTTGGTGATGATCGGCGCCCAGATCCAGATGGCTGACTCGCCTTCCTGGACGTGCCGGTCGAACTCCTCCTGCCACGTCCGGTAGCCGGCGACTTTCGTCGCCTCGGGGCACTGCCGCTTGATCAGGAGCGTGTTGCGGTAGGAGTAGTCATGGAGCCGACTCTGGATATCGAGCCACTCCTGAAACTCCGCGCTGGCCTGCGCGTCGTCGACGCCGGCGACGAGGTTGTCGATCCACTGTTCGATCGTGCTGTGCATCTCGTCGTGCCGTGTGTCGGCCTCGTCGAAGCAGACCGATGCGTCACTGGTCGTGGACATCGTGTTCACCGAATCAAGTTCACGGCGACTGCGCCCGTTCAGCCCGCGCTGCACCCCTCAGGGGCGTTCAAAAACCGAGTCTGTCGGTTACCGGAGTTCGTGGCGGTCGTCCACCAAGCCAACCGTGACGAGGTACTCGCGGAACGCGTCGAAACGTGCAGAGTCACTGGGCTCGCCCGTTGCGAGATGCCGCGTCCACTCGATGGCCCACGTGAACGCGGGATCCGTGCCGCCCTTGCCGTGGAGGTACCACCACCGCGCCGCCTTGAGGACCACGAGTGGGTTCGTCGGTGGCTGGTCGTCGGTCAGTGCGAGCGTGATCGACTCGATCTTTGCCGGGACCTCATCCGGGGCAACGTCGCCGGAGTGGGTGTTCGACAGATCGATCGGGATCGAGTCGACCGAGATGTCGTCGTCGCATTGCTGATTCTGACTCATTGGGAGTCACCTTCGTGAGGACGCTCTCTGCGCCCTCGCCCATTCCCGGGGCAGAAAAACCGCGGTTCGCGATCAGATGGGTCGGGAAAGACAGTTCGGTGTTTTCGTCAGCCGGTCGGGGACTGATGCCCTGCAGGACCGGCACTTGCTGTCGATACATCGGTGGGCTCGTTCTCTTGAGGCCTTGAGATATGTTACTGCTGTACTTAGCGATTCAACTGGGGCATGGCAGTAGTATGGGAACTGTTCTATAACACCCTCTATCGACAGTACCCTTTTGACCCGAAGCGCCGAACCGGCTCCCATCCGATGGGACGCAAGCCCTCCACCAACGGTCAGGCGCGCGGCGACGAACGGCCCTGGAGCGCCAACGATGGGGCCCCCGAACTCAACCCCGACGAGGCCGCCATCTACGTCGACGGCCTCGCGAAGACGTTCGGAAGCGGCGAGGATGCCGTGACCGCGGTCGAGGACGTCTCCCTCGCGGTCGAGCCCGGTGAGGTGGTGGGGTTACTCGGGCCGAACGGCGCGGGCAAGACGACGACGATCAAGTCGATTCTCGGGCTGATTCTGCCCGATGCGGGAACGGTTCGCGTTCACGGGATCGACGTCCACGCCAACCCGCGAGCGGCCTACGAGCACGTCGACGCCATGCTGGAGGGGGCCCGCAACGACTACTGGCGGCTCACCGTCCGAGAGAACCTTCGCTACTTCGCCGCGATCAGGGGCCAGGATCCCGACGCCGTCACCGACCGTCACGCGGAACTGCTGGAACACCTCGACCTCGCGGCGAAAGCCGACACGGCAGTCCGGGATCTCTCGCGCGGGATGAAGCAGAAAGTGTCGCTGGCGAGCGTCCTCGCGGGCGACATCTCCGTCGCCTTCCTCGACGAACCCACGCTCGGGTTGGATATCGAGAGCTCGCTGAAGCTCCGGACCGAGCTCCACAGACTCGCCGAGGAGCGGGGGCTGACGCTGGTCATCTCCAGCCACGATATGGACGTTATCGAGGACGTCTGTGACCGCGTCGTCATCATGAACGAGGGGCAAGTGGTCGTCGATGACACCGTCGAGGACCTGCTGGCGGGGTTCGAGACGCGGGGGTACCGAATCACCGCCCGCAGCGGATCCGAGACGGCGCGTGCGGACCTCGAGGACCGCTTCGACCTGACCGACGTCCAGCACGCCGGCGACCGACTGCGCTTCGAGGTGGCCGCTGACACGGCGACGTTCTACCGCCTGACCGACGCGATGGAGACGCACGACCTCGATGTGGCGAGCGTGGAGACGGTCCAGCCGGATCTCGCCGAGGTGTTCGTCGAAATGACGAACGGCACTGCCGACCCGGATGGCGAAAGCGAGGGAGACGCGTCGCCGACCCGGGAGGCACCGGCCAACCGTTCGCCAGCGAGCGAGCGGGGTGACCGCAGATGACGGCTGCTGCCGGCGACGATCGAGGCGAGGGCGATGGGGCCAGCGGCACAGACGGGCCGTCCCAGTTCATCACTCCCGAGCGAACCGGGGGGTACTCCCACCTCCTGAAGGCCGTCATCTATCGCGACCTGTTGATCTGGGTTCGCTACCCGCTGAACGCGGCGCTGGGGATCTTCATGGGCGTGTTCTTCTTCGCGCTGATGTTCTACGGGGGGACGATGGTCGCCGGGCAGGCGTTCTCGGACTCCATCGAGGGGCTGATCGTCGGCTACTTCCTGTGGACGCTCGCCATCGGCGCCTACTCGGGCATCATGAACGACATCCAGTCCGAAGCGAGCTGGGGGACGCTGGAGCGGCACTTCATGACGCCGTTCGGCTTCGGGCCGGTCGTCGTCGCCAAATCCATCGCGATCGTCTTCCGGACGTTCATGACCTCCGCGGTGGTGCTGGTCGTGATGCTGCTCATCACCGGGACGACGCTCGACCTCAACCTCGTAACTGTGCTTCCGGTGGCGACGCTGACCATCGCAGGTGCGCTCGGGCTCGGCCTGGTGATGGGTGGCCTGAGCGTGCTCTACAAGCGCATCTCGAACGTGGCTAACCTCCTCCAGTTCGCGTTCATCGGCCTCATCTCGGCGCCCGTCTTCGACATCCCGTGGGCCCGATTCCTGCCGCTGGCCCAGGGGAGCGCGATGCTCCAGCGGGCCATGCGCGACGGCGTCCGCCTCTGGGAGTTCGACCCACTGACCATTGCCGTGCTCGTCGGGACGTCGGTTGGCTATCTGGCGCTGGGGTACGCTATCTTCGGCCTCACTACGCGGCGCGCTCGTCGCCTGGGCGTGCTCGGGGATTACTGACGGCCACGGGTCAAAGGGCGGCTCGATCAGTGTCTCACCGCAGCTGGTTGGTTGCCGCCGATGCTCTCGCCCCCGACAGCGGAGACGCGACGCAGTTGCCCGATATCGTCGCTAGTCGTCGGGTAGCCACTGCTCGATCTCGCCAGCCGTGAGCGTCCACGTCCCATCACCCCCCGTACATTCGAGTTGACTCACGATCTCGCGCTTGAACGCTTGGTAGTGCGACTGGGCGATTTCCGGATCGTCGGTGTAGTCGAGCAGGATCGCGAGGGCGAGTTGGGCGGGGCCGCTCCCTCCATATCCCCATTCGAAGCCCGAGGGGCTGTGGCTCACGATCTCGAGGCTCCGATCCGGCGTGAGTTCCGTCGCTCCGGGGTACGTCAGCACGCGGACGCCGTCCCGAACGCGCGTCCCCACGTACCGAACTTCGGTCTTCTCGGTCGTCGACTGTGCCGTCGTGGGCTCGTCGATCGTTCCACTCATAGTGGGTTGCGAGAGGCAACGCGAGCACTCCCGCACCCTTTCCTGGGGGTGAAAATCACGGCCCGCAGTCGCTGACGGCCTGCATCGCCATCGCGACCTCGAGGATCTTCGGGCGGATCGCGACGGCGACGCGATGCTTGCACGGGTCGTCGTCCCGCTCGTCGGCGGGACACGTACAGCTGACGGGGAGGCCGTCGACGACCGAGACACGGTACTCGTGCTTGGCCGGGTTGAGGTGGCTCTCGTTGCGAACGCGGACGTCGCCGGCCTGTAGCGAGAACGCGAAGGCTTCGTACTGGGCGCGTTTGCGCACGCGATTCGACGGGTCGAGTTCCGCGAGTGGTGGGTGCTCCATCCTGCGTGAAGGCGGGGTGCTGGTTTCGCCCATCCTGGCGAGGATGAGAAACAGGATCGCTACGCTAGGTGGGCAACATCTTCCGGCTCGTCGATGTCGTCGAACTCGCCACGCTCGACGGGTTCCCACTCCTCGCCGGGGGCTGGACTCCACCAGTCCACCTCGTAGGCTCCCGGTGCGCCGAGGATCTTCGCTCGCGCTGCGCCGTCAGGGAGGTCGCGTCGCAGTTTTTCGTCGACGTGGAGGTTCCACGTCGTGTCGGTGGTGAAGCGCGCGATGGCGGCGTCCTCGTGGCCGCGTGTCTCCAGTGGCTCCTGCAGTTCGACCTGCGTGTTGCAGTGCTTGCAGAACACCCCCTCGAAGGGGATGTGGCTGAACACCTCGTGTCCGCAGACCGGACACCAGAGGAAGTCGAACAGTGCCTCACTGTGGCGGTCAAGTACTTCCAAACTCATCAGTGAATCAGGCCCAAGCAGTCCGGGCCACCCCTCGTGCCCGGCCGAAAAACAGCGCCCAGCGGTCGCGAACAGATGATCAGGGGACCGATCGATGCGCTAATGCCACCTCACGGCGGGTTTGAGGCGCTATTCAGCTGGTCGGTGGCGTCGTCCTCGTACGCAGCCCGCCACATCGCATGAACTGCACGCGTCACGAGTGAGACCTCAGTGACATCGATACAAGATGGTTCGGCGTCCGTTGTCGCGGCCGCGGGCGGAGGATGGAAATGAATCTCTGGTGAGTGTGTGTTCGGGTGGCGCTCGAAGCGCCAGTTGACGCCGTCGCTATCGATGTAGTGGAACGAGTACATCCCGAGTTCGCTCCACTGGATATCGAGCCGGGCGCTCTCGGCGTCGCCGAGCCCATCGCTGAGACTGATCTGCAGTTCCGTGGGGGCGACGACGTCATCGTACGCCGTTTCGTCGACGAGCGGCTCGAGGTCGAGCCACAGGTCGCGAATCCGCTGGAGCGCCGGGAGATATATCGGCCCGAACTCGCCGGCACGGTCGTCGCCATTCATACAGCAAGCTGGTGGCTGGCCTCGTCGTAGGCGAGCGCGGCTTGGGCGATGGCGAGATTCTGCCGCGTCGTGCGCCACGCCGTGAGATCGTCCCACCCCTCTGTCTCGTCGCCGTCGAGTTGCTGGGCGAGTTCCTCCGGGGACACCACGTCGTACTGGTCTTCGTAGCGCCGGATCTCTGCCTTCATCTCCTGAATGCTGTCGAGCAACTCCGGCCGATCGACTTCTTCACGTAGCTCACGGATCCGGGACATCAAGATCCGGTCATTGTTGCGCTTGTACAGCGTTGCTTGGCCGTCCTGTTCCGTCTCGGCGAACCCGGTGTTCACGAGGGCCTTGCAGTGTCGACGCGCCGTCGGCTCGCTCACGAGCGCACGGTCGGCGATCTCGGCGGCCGACTGCCCGTCGTGGGTCTGTTCGACGATTTCGTACACTCGCTCGAACGGTGTCCTTTCGTCTTTCCAGTCCGTCTTGACCTGCTCGTTGACGTCCTCCCACGCCTCGATCATACTGGGTGCTACGTGGTTGAAACACAAATAGTTTCTTGAAGAAATTATCCGTTCCCCCAACGGTCGTGGCTGCGCGCGCAGCGACGCGAGGAGCGAGCACGGAGCGGTGGGTGGGGCGGTGGGGCTTGGGTCGGCCCGGCCCACAGCAAAAAAGGGAGCTGCGCCGACTGGCTATTCGTCCCACCACCGGCCGCGCTCCGGGAAGTGGATGACGCTCCACCCCGTCACGGCCACCGAGATCCGGCCCTCGTACCAGTTCGTGGCCGCTTCGTGGATGCGCACCCGCTCGCCTTCCTCGATCCACGGCGCGTCCGATGCCTTCCAGATCGTCACCTTCGTTTTTCCGCTCTCGTCCGCGATTAGCCCGACTTGCTGGATGGCCGGCGAATCACTGTCCCAGAGGGTTTTCACACGACCCTCGATCGTGACCGTGCCGCGATCGACGTCCTTGAGAGCGTCGATGGGCACCGAGCCGGTGGGCGCCGTCTGCAGCTCCTCGAACACCCGCACGACTGCACTCGGCATGTCCGCGCCGTCGACGACCGCTTCGGCCAGGCGTCGACTGATCGCCGCACGCGACCAGCCATCCACCCGCGTCGCGAGTCGGTTTGCCTCCGCGTTCACCGTCGCCAGTTCGTCCTGAGAGAGCTCCGCTCGGGGATCATCCCGTTCGGGGTCGGCCATCGGGTCCACGCTCGCGGCCCGCTTCTGGAACTCCCGCCGGCGCTGCTTGCTCCCTTGGGCGGCGATCGCTCGCGTGCGCTGCTCGCGACCGTCCTGCGTGCCCAGCTCGGCTTGGGCACTGATACGCTCCAGCTCGGCGTCTCGTCCCCGAATGCGCTCTTCCTGTTCGAGGGTGACACCGTGAATCCGGTCCTCGCTCGTGTCCGCGATCCCGTCCGGGTGGTTCGCATCCACCTTTGCCTGCGTCTCCTGCTCGACCGCCGCCTCGAACGCCGGCGTGTCGTCAACGAGCGGGACGCCGTCTGCATCGACCGCCTGACCGCCCGCTTTCTCGAATGCCTGTTCATCCACCGAAACGACCTTTCGATCTGAGTTCTTACTCGACATTGGAGTTCACTAACTCCGAAGGCGCTGACGCGCCGCCACCCGCGACCTGGATCGCGGGTTTCTCACGGACCGCCACTCACCAGCGACGCCGTCGACAACCGTGTCGACGGCTGCCGGCACCGAGGCGCCCGCGCCGCGCCTCCACGCCGGACTCCGTCCGGCGCGGCGCGGCGCCGACGACACCCCCTGACAAACAAGTGCGGGGGAGCAGCTCGAGGTGAGCGCGCGGTCACCGCCGTATACCCAGCCGGTCACCGCGGGTCGGCGCCGCGCCGATCCCCGTCCGTCGGCAGACGCAACGGCAGCGGCCGCGGCGCCGAGGCGGCACGGCCGGGGGGTATACGGTGGTGAACGGCCCCGCATACGGCCACATCGAGGGACGCAGAGGGGTGGGCCCCGCCGGACCCGTGCGGGGCCGGTCCCGCGCGAGCCTGTCCCGTCCGTCGCAGACGCAACGGAAACGCCTCGCGCGGCACGCCGGCCGCGGCCGGCACGCCCGCGGCAGCCCACCCCGTCGCGACCGAGTTCGAGCGCATGCCCGGCCGGCAGCGCAGCCGGTCCCGAGGAACGCCCGGACCCGGGGCGTCCCGGGGTGAGCACGGCGAACCCCGGTCGCGCCGGCAGCCCGGCGGCCACTCGGGACGAGGGCGACAGCCCGAGCGGCGAGCAGCCCGTCCCGGACCGCGCAGGCGGCCACGTCTGAACCGGCGTCCGTCGGCGCGACCGCGGTAGGGGAGCGCCGACGCAACGGCCGGTGAAGATGCAGTCGGCCCGGCGCCGGGCAAACCCGGTTGCGGGCCGAGCGCTCGCAGGCCCGCTGTCGGGTGCGACCGGTATCGGGCGACTGCACCTGGCCCGACCCGGTCCCGTGACCGTGCCCCGTCCGTCGCAGACGCAACGGCAGCGCGAAAGCCCGGGCCCGGCAGGACCGGTCGCTGCCGGCCGGAGCGCGCGCAACCCGAGGAGGCTCCCCCAAACGGACGCAAGAGACACACGTCGACATCGTCAGGGGCAGCGAGATCGAGTGACTCGTCCGTTCCGTCCGTCTGTCAATCGCCGTACCACCATCTCCGAGGCGCCCACCAGCCTAACCGACTCGATGGCGGGATTCCGCGCTCTCTTGGTTACTCCAGCTGACTGAGTTCTCCACGTCGTTCTCGATGCATGATGCCACCGACGAAGCGCCGGAGTTTCTCGACGAGTTCTGCCTCGGTGTCGTACGTATCGACGCGTAAGTCCCACCGGACTCGTGCGGATCGAATCATCGCACTCGTCACGTCGTCTTCGTGGACGAAGATCAATCGATCACCGTGCGTTTCAGAGAGTGCTTCGAGAATACTTCCGGCTTCCTCTCCGACACCGAAATTGTGCCCGAGGAAGGGAAGGACGAACGCCGTTGCATTGCTGCATCGCGTGAACTCGATACTTTGGGTTGCCGCATCCACCTCCTCGGTCGGGATATCGACGTCGAGCGCGAGGAAGGCGTTGACGCCCGGTGTCACCCGAAGTGATCCCTGGAATCGCCGTAGCAGTGCCTGAGCGGCGTCGATCTCGTCTTTGTTCTGGAACAGGCGACGAAGCGGCCCCGGCAAGTCGTCGATGGCGATGTCTTGACGCTCCTCCTCACTCAACACGTAGTTGAGGTTGAAGGATTTGTACGGCCCCATGATGTAGAAGAGAAACCGATCGTACGGGACGTGGCCTAACTGCGCGACGATCTGGTCACGTGTGATCTCGGCAGTCATGACCGCATAGATCACCCAAATATATTTAAAGAATGGTGTTTTTGAAGATACTTGGCTTGGGAACATCTAAGAGCCTCTCTCCCGTACCGATTCATACGATGGCGACGAACCCGACCCGATCGGTCGGCGGTGATCTCCCCGAGGACCCGGAGGACCTTCTCCCAGCGGACAGTGTTCTCAGCCTCGAGGAGTACCTCGAAATGCATGCCGCTGTCGGGCACCGAACACGGTATGAAATCCTCTACCGGCTCGTCCACAGCGGCGAGATGAGCCCGACAGAACTGGAAGCCGCCATGGATATCGACGACAGCACCCTCCACTACCACCTCAACAAACTCGTCGACGTCGGCCTCGTCGAAAAACGCCAACGGACCGAACGTGGGCAGGATGGCCTCTACACGTACTACCGCGCAACCGTCTACGGCGAAGTGACGCTTACCGACGGCGTCGACGAACTGATCCAGGGTGAACAGGAGTTCGAACGAATGTACGACAGCACGAGTGACACGTAGCGTCTATCTCCACTTCCAGCTCTGTTGAAACCTATTGGACCGGCACGATCTGTGGTAAAACAGCCGGGAAGTGAGATTACATATTGATTCCGATATTTCTACCAGTTCGAAGGGCTGTTGCGGTTGCTGTACGAGATACAAGGCGCATATCGGTTGCTTGTTGATTCCTATTGAGTCTATTCGCAATTACTAAAATCATTAAGTTCTTTTTCTGTAATTTTTGTTCCTTTGATCGGGAGCAGAAGATCTTTCGCAGTTTTATTCTGAGGCGGAATAATTATTTCATCATCTTTCATTTCTATAGTAGCCGTATCTGGTATGAACGAGTCTTGCATAGTATAGTCCCAATCTGCTCGCAGGTTACAACGGGGCAGACCACTCACGCGGCGGTCAGCACGTTTTTCGAGTTCTTTGAAATTAGTAGAACCGAACGAAAGTGAGGGGACAATTCGCCATAGATGTGCCAGAACTCCTTCCCAATCCTCGAATAATACTAACGCTCCGTCAGGAGTTTCAATAGCTACAATGTAGTGTTTTCCTGTGATATGGAGCTTGTAGCCGCCCTTCTGGATTTCTGTCGGACTCTTGTGCCAATTCTTCTTAGTAGTATGCGGTTTATTGTCGTCTGAACTGAACAGCCCCATAGACAGAACTTGCGTGGGAAATATATTATAACCTCGTACAGCTCCGCTAACCTCCTCCTCTACACTTACCGATCGGCCGCAAATCTGTAACGGGTTAAGAACTTCAACAGAGGCGCGGTGGAAGGGTTGCCAAGTCGTGATCTGCCGCTCGCTTCAGGACTCGTCGATGTCCAACTCGTCGAGTCCGGTCCCTGCCTCCTCGATGTCGTCGTGCTCGTGGACGACGGGCCGGAGCGCCTGGAGGATCATCTCCGCAGCCAGCGGTGAGATGTCCAGATCCTCGGCCATCAGCCGGTGGGTCACTTCCCCACGCTCCCGAGCAACCGCGTAGGGAAGCGCGGTCGCGAGGCCGGCGACGCCGTGGCGGTCGATGTAGGTGTCGATGTCGGCGTCCGTCTCGCGACGGCCGACGGCGTCGATGAGCACCGGCGTTATCGTGTACTCGCGGTCACCGGCGGCCGTCGTCACGGTTAGGTCGATCTCCCGGGCGGCGTACCGGCGTGGCTGTTCGTCGTCGGTGACGTCGACGACGCCGGCGTCGACGAGCCGGTTGACGTAGCTGTAGGCCGTCCCCTGGGCGAGTTCGAGGTCGTCCATCACGTCTTGGACGGTCGCCTCCCCCTCCCGAGCAAGGTACGCGTACAGCTGGGCGAGCTGTGGCTCCTCAAGGAGGTCCGCGACCGAGAGGAAGTCCTGGACGATGTCGCCGTCGGCGCGGTTTGAGGTGCGTGACACGATTCGGTCTTGATTACAGTTAACAGCGAAACAGTAACGAGTGTTTGGGTCACTCTACAGGCGTCGTAACGAGGGGCTCCTCGAGGTCGCGCGTCCAGTTATCGTGGAAAGCACCTAGATCGTCACGGTGACGGTTCAAGACTGGGTGGGAGGGTCACTCAGACTGGGCTGGCGCCCATCCGGGCCGGGTGACGTTCGTCGCGCCGGGATCGACGGCGACATCGATGGACGTCGTCGGTGATTCACCGCGGACGTACTTGGTCACGAGGTACTCACCCCAGGTCGCCGCACGGACGAACTGGAAGGTGACGTTCGAGTAGAGGAGTTGCTCAGTATCGGCGTCGACGTAGAGAACACCTGATGCTGACTCGACGTTGTACGCCGTCCGCCCTGACGCGAAATTGTGGGTGTTGTGCCACCCGCTCTGGGCTGTGTAGACGTCGACCGCACGGCTGTCGTACGTCGTCGTCCCGGTATGTTCGTACTCCGGATACTCGAGGACGCTCAGCAGGAGGCTACGGCCGCCGCCCGGGGGGTCTTCGTCCGTATCGACCACGACGGCAGTCATCGACTCGTTGTCTTGTCGCACCAGCCGCTCGTCCGCGCTGAGATGGAGCATTTGTTCGTACTGGGTTCTGGTCGCCGGTTTTGAGCGTGTCACGGAGCGGTTCTGGTGCCAGTACGTCGTGTACGTCACGTTCTCGAACGCGGCGGTGAGGAGGAGCTGCCCGTCGGGTTCGTCGGTGCGAATATCGTAGGTGACGAAATGGTTCCCGTTGGTCGAGAGCGACATGTGCGACGTGTACGATCCGTTCGGCTCAGCATCGTCGAACGGAGCCGCTGTCCCGGCAGACGCTGGGTGGTAGCCAACTAGGCCGTACAGGAGGGCAATGCCGATGACGACGACGCCGACGGCGATTTTGCGGTTCCGGTTCATAGCGTGTGGTTGGCCCCCCGCCGTGATAGATGTGACCAGAACCTACTGCATCGGTCAGTACGGGCAATGCCGTGGCTGAATCAGCGGGAAGTTCGTCCCGCCGAACTCGTCAGGGAGAAATCCGTCGACAGCGAGCACGGTTTCGGGATGTCGTACACGGCGGTGAAAATAGTCATTCCTCGGCCGAGAGTTCGAGATACGTTCCGAGCGCGTCGGCGACGGTCCGGACGAACGACTCCTCGAGACGACCCTGCCGCCGAACGATCGCGGCGTGCTTTGGCGACGCGACTGCCCACGGCGAGGCGTCGCTCTGCCTGGGTATCCCGCCCGCAGCCCAGTCGGCGTCGTCGAGGGGAATCTCCTCCTCGTGGGGCGTCGTCGTCACCGTGACCGTCATGTACTCCTCGTCCCCGAACGGATGGCTGTCGTTGTTGAGGATCGCCAGGGGAGCTACTCCTGTGCAGCGCTGGCGTTGACCATCGCCATCTGTCTGATTCGCCGGTCAGGGCTCCTCGAACAACGAGCGGGCCCGTTGGACGTAGCTGTTTGTGTCCCAGCTACGGGCATCGCTGATCGCTTCAAGGAGCCGCTGTGCATCGGCAGTTGCTAGCTGGCCAGTTCGAACGAGCACTGAGAGGAGCGTCGGCGTCGTGACAAGCCGGGTATCTGCGAGCGATGCGTGGATCAACCCCAGCTGGGTGAATTCATCACAAAGCAAGAGTTCGGCATCGACGTCGTTCGCGAGCGTGACGGCTGCGTTCTCGCCATCGTCAAGTGGAAACTCGGCATCAAGGGTAACGGACCGTGTCTCGACCGCTTCGGTTCAATCGAGGGCGATAGATGCAGCACGACCGTGCACGTCATCGTACGAGGCGATCTCCTGGAGTTCCTCGACGACCGCGATCGGGACGACAACCTCGTAGTGAGACAGGCAGATCGACAGCGGGTCTGGATCGTCGGTAGCGACAACCCCGAGGCTGACGAGCGCAGAGGCGTCTGCAACAAGCCTGGACATCTATGCGTCAGCGACCTCGTCGATGAACTCCTCGTCCAACTGCTGTTTCAACACCTGGAAATTCGCCGCTTCCTCGGCGCCGACGAGCGCTTTGAGTTGCTCGAAGGAGATCTCGTCGTCATAGTAGGCGGCCGCGATCTCCTGTGTGAGCGCGTCGTCGTGGGCCGCCTCCTGGAGGTACTCTCGGAGTGCGGTCACGAGGATATCCGTGCGATCCTCGCCGAGAACGTCCGCGAGCGCATCGGCGCGGTCGACGAGCCGATGGGGCGCCCGAAACTGGACGCGTTTCTTCTCGCTACTGATATGTGTACAGTGTGAGCTAACACACTTAGCCTTTACCGTGTGTACGTTGTGAGCCTGTGGAGGGGGCTTGGGGCTCACGCGTTCGCGGACGAGTGCCCGTTTCAGACATTCTCGGGGGTTCGAATCCAGAAAGTGCTCGTCGAAGTTACTCGCCCCACAGGGTTGCGATCCGGTCTTCGATCTCGTCGAGGACGAGCGTCACGACCTCGCGATGATCGGCAGGCCACGATGCATCGTCGCCAGGTGTCGGGGCGGTGGGCCATCCGCGGCGTCTGGCTTGGCCATACACGTCGTTGGCTAGTTTCGGATTCAATTCTTGTGTTGCGGAATAGTTTCCTGTACCGATGCATCGGCGTGGAGCCCGGCGAAACTGGCACTCGGATGGTGTCGCGCGCCGCTGGTGGCGGCCCAATAGCGGCGACGAGTGACGGCGTTCGGCAACGCAACGAGAGCCCGTTTTTTTCTCGCGCGCCACGTCAGCTACGGATGAACGAAGGCTCAGTTAGGTGTCGGCGGAATCGTCAGCAGCATCAGCGATCTCCGCAGCCACGTCCGTGACGTGCTGCTTGTGCGCTGCCGACATCTGGACGCTCTGGGCGGCCTCGAGTTGATCGTTGACGACCGCGTTCTGCTGGGGTCCCCATTTCTCTGGGGGTTCAGACTCGATATACGCCACCCAGCGTTTGATCGCGGCGATGCGCTGCTCGTGGTTGCGGGCGTGTTTCGCGTCCAGATCGTCAGGCACGTTTGAGTCGGGCATACTCGGCGTCGACCTCGAGTCGGTCTACCCACGTTTCGAGCCGAGAGACACTAAGGCTTTGCTCAAACAGGGTATACAGGTGGACAGCGTCTTCGAGGTCTTTCTGGGCACCGAGGTGCAGTTTGTACGCGATCTGGAGTTCGAGCGGCCCGATCGGGATTTCCGCCCCACCGATACGCGCGGTGATGGCGTTCTGCAGGGAGGCACGATCGAACTCGTCGCTAACAACCTTCAGTTCGAGATGTGGCGTTACTTGATCCTGTGGGGCAACCCAGATTGGATCGCCATGCGAGAGCATTTCGTCCAGCGCCGAAAGCGGCATCGCGGCACCCCAGAATCCCTCGGCGTCAAGCCTCGCAGCGAGTTGCTCGGCCGTTTCGGAATCTATCGCTTCGATGAGAACGTCGACATCTTCAGTCGAACGGGCACGCCCGGCGAGAATCGACACGTACCCAGCGATGAAGACGTGATCGATGCCGAAGTCAGTGAGGATCTCGGAGAACTCGATCGCCAGATCGTCAAGCCGGTTTGGCGCTCGGTCGACAACCAAGGTGTCGTTTCGTAGCTCGATACCGGTCATGGCTGTGCCTCTGTCCCCAGATGGGAAAACGGTTCGGCGATGCCAGCACGGTTCACACCCGTCGCTGCACGGTGGCAATCGGCGACGGAGTTGACCGCGTGGCGACCGCAACGTGTCTAGTTTGACGCTCACTCAACGACGGAGAGCAGCCTATCGCGATGATTCCGGACCGTCTCAACCGTTACTTCAGCCGCTGCTGCGGCATCAGCTTGCGTCAACGGCTCGTTGTTCGCACAGGCAGCCATGTACAGGCAGGCAGCAGCGAACCCAGCGGGATGCACGCCAGTCGTGACGCCGGCGTCGACGGCCTGTTCGGCAAGCTGCGCCGCTTGGCGTCGCACAGCGTCGGTACACCCCAACTCGGACGCCAGCCGTGGCACGAACTGCGGCGGCGCCATCGGCGACGTGGGGAGCTCGAGTGCCTCGTTCAGCACTTGGTAGGCGTTCTCGATACGTGCCTGCGCAACCTGGGCGACCGGCGCCACGTCGGTCATGAGTCGGGAGTGGCCGTTACAGCGACAGGCGGCGAAGACGCTCGCCGCTGCCATCGCCTCGATCGAGCGCCCCGGCAGCAGTCCGTCGTTCTGCGCCGTCCGGAACAGCTGACACGCCTGATCACGCACGGTGTCAGGCAGACCGAGTGCGCTCGCGATCCGCCGGATCTCCGTGAGGCCGTGGCCGAGGTTCCGGTCCTGTGTCGACTGCCACCGGCCGCGGGCGTGCTCCCGTCGCAGTCGGGCGAGCCGGCGACGCTTCTCCGGGTCGAGGTCGCGCCCGGCTGCGTCCTGGCCCGAACCGATCTGGGTCGAAAGGCCCCGATCGTGCCGAGCGGCAGTCAGCGGCGCGCCAGTCCGCTTTCGTTCGTCCTCGTCGTCGATGTGCCACTCCGGCCCGTGATCGATCGCTTGGTCGTCGATCACGAGGCCGCAGTCCTCACAGACGGTCTCGGCCGTGTTGGTCCGCACCTCTCCACCGCACTCCGGACACGGCGTGTTTGTCCCACACTGGACGTCCTCGTCGAAGCCGCGATCGTAGATGTTGCTCGTGGGCATTGGACTCACCTGCACGAGGTCGCGTCACGTCGGCGCGCCCCGCACCCCTCCCAGGGGCCGAAAAACTGCGGCGTGCTGATCGCCGGTCGTGTCGGCCGCGATAACTGAACGCGGGGATTCGGGAAAGAATATACATCTGAGCAGGCGTAATTAGGTGCCGAATCAGCCGACTACCTCGACGTGTGGCAGGATAGAGCCATGGTCCCGAACGAATTCACGACCGAACGGTCGTATCTCCGTGTCCAGCCGAGTGACGACCCGCTTCGCGCCGAGCAGGTGCCACGGGCGATCGCCCAACTGCACCGAACGACGGGCGGGGAAGATCCGCCGACGTACGAGTGGCTGTTCGCCGCGACTGGTGCCGCCAACAGCACGGGCGACCGCCACATCGTGTGGTACGTGGGCTGTGACGGCCCACTTGCCCCCGTCAAACGGACGCTCCGACAAACACTCCCGGATTCGGTCGACCTCGTCGAGACCGACACGACGTATCGCGCAGCCGTCGATGCGCCGCCGCTCCCCGACCCGGATGACGACTCGGGGGCACCTGACTGGGACGTCGCCGCCGTCGAGTGGAAGGGAGTTGGGGATCGACCGGCCGACTGGCAGTGTCCGCTCCCCGCGCTCCCAGCGTTCGCCGTCGGCGATACGCCACAGACAGACAAGGCGGCGGCCGGCAACTGGCCGCTCGCGAGCCTGCTCGACGCGCTGGCGACCAGTGATGCGCCCGCGCTCGTCCAACTGCTGGTGACGCCGCGGCCCGACTGGCACGCGGCGAAGCAGGACCGCAGCATCGATCTCGAACTCAATAGCGACCTGCGGCGCAACGCGCTGCTGCAGTCACTCCTTGGCTCGTCGGGCTCGGCCGACACGGACACGGCGACAAACGGGGCCGACGACCCCACGACGGACACGTCGATCGCCCCAGCGAACCGACGGCGGATCGAGGCGCTCGAAACGGTCGACGCCCGCCGATCGTTTACCGTCAACGCCCGGGCAGTCGCCCTCGACAGTGACGCCGCCAACGCGACCCAAACGATCCAGTCGGTGGCGACGGGGTTCGAGGCTATTCGCGGCGACGACTATCGGATCACGCCAACGCAGTACGAGTACGGCGCCGATGCGGCCCACGATCAGTTCACGGCTCTCTGCCAGCGTACGACCCACCAGTCGCCGACACGCTTCACCCACGTCATCCCGGGCACGACGAACGCGAGCCCGGCCATCGTCGCCGATCCAGGCGCTGTCGCGGCACTCTGTCTCGTGAACGGCCCGGCACTGGGTCCCGCGGCCAGCCGGGCGCTCGAACCGACACCAACCGACCGCACGGGGATCGAACTCCCGCCGCGGACCGTCCTCGACCGCTATCTCGACCAGTCGGGAATGACGGTCGGTCACCCGAAAACGGCCGACCGAGAACCGCTCGACGCAACGCTGTCGTTGCCGCCGTCGATCCAGCCACTGCATACCGCGTTGTTCGGGGCGACCGGCGCCGGCAAAACCGTGGTCGGCCAGACGATGCACCTGACGAACCACGGGGCGACCGACGGTGCCACGATCTATATCGACGCGAAAGGCGACGACGCCCCGGTCGAGTACGCCCGCGGTCAGTTCGCCCGGGACGGTGATTTAGACGACGTCTACTACTTCGACTGCACCGAGTACCTGCCCGCGCTGCCGTTCCTCACGATCGAACCGCTGCTCGAGGCGGGCTTGGACCGCGAGTGGGCCGTCAATACGGTCGCCGAACACTACATCGACCTGCTGGCGGCGGCGATGGGCCACGAGCAGTTCTACAGCGCGGAGGCGGCCGTCGAGGTGATCCAGCAGCTCGTCCGCGCGCTGTTCGACCCCGTCCACGGCGCCGACAGCATCAGTCAGCAGGAGCTGCTAGCGGCCGCCGCGCAGTTCCACGAGACCGGCAACCCACCGCCGGTTTCCGACGGTGCGCTCCACCAGAAGCTCGCGAGCACGGCTGCCAACGCCCCGACGACGTTCGACACCATCATGAGCGCCGTCACCCGGCGGATCGGCATCGCCACGAACGACACCCGGCTCGCCCCGCTGTTCGAGGCCCAGCACGACACGGCGACGTTCGATCTCCGCAGCGCCCTCGATGAGGACTGCGTCATCGTGTTCGACCTGCGGGGCTACGGCGACCGCTCGCGGACGCTGCTGGCGATCGCGATCCTCTCCCAGCTCTGGCGCGCCCTCCAACGACGGCAGGCCCTCGGCACGGCGACCGATCACCCGCTCGTGAACTGCTACATCGAGGAGGCGGCCGAGTTGGCGATGACGGGCATCCTCGACACGCTGCTCTCGCAGGGCCGGGCGTTCGGTCTCGCGCTCACGCTCGCGATGCAGTTCCCCGAGCAGCTCAGAGAGTCCCACCCACGAGTGTACGCGGAGTTGCTCAACGACGTGGGCACCATCATCACGGGCCCCGTCGGCGTCGATCGTCGGCTGGCCGAGCGCCTCGCAACGAGTGACGCCGACGCGGACGCGGTCGCGGACCGGCTTCGCGACCTCCAGCGTGGGGAGTGGTTGGTCCGTCCCGCAGCCCCGTTCGCTGACCGCCACCCCCGGCCGTTCACGGTGACGTCGCCGTCGCTCCCCGCTGGCCACCCGGAGAGTGACAGCCCGCTCACCGGCGCTCGTGAGGCGGCCTTCAGGGAGGCGTTCGACGACGCGAAAAGTCGGACCCGGCAGGAAGTGGGCGTCGCCGTGGGACGTACAGCCAGCGGGAGTACGGATCCTGCGGCTGTGGAGGGGCCGATCGAAGGATCGGTCGCCGGGCTCGCGGCGGCGACCGCTACGATCCCGCATACGGAGCGGTTCCCCGACTGCCTCTCCTACATCGACGAACCGCCGTACCCGATCGTCTGTGACACGTGTGAGACCCGCTACGCGGCCACGCCTGAGGGGATGCGCCGGGCGATCGCGTGCCACCACTCGCTCGACGCCGTCGACCGGGCCGCCATCCCCATCTGCTCGCTCGATCTCCAGCTCACGAGTGGGGAACGCGCGGCCAGCCCGTACAGCGATGCCCAGCTCCGACTGCTCGCGGCCGTCTACATGGCCCACCAGCAGCGCTTCGACGCCCAGCTGGAGTACGACACCGTCTGGGACTCGATGACCAACCTGGAGGCCTACGTCGGGATCGACACCGACGAGGTGCAGGAGCTGTTGGATGACGGGCTCTTGCGCGTCGACTGTCGCCGTCCCCACAAGCTGTACACAGTGACGCCCGACGGGCGGGACGCGATCGGCGTGGGGCATCGCGAGGGGATCGCCTACGGCGACGGGACGGGCGATCTCTCCGAGTCGAGTCTCCATGTCGCGATGGTCGCCGTCGGCGCCCGGTTGCTCGCGGAGGAGTTCGTCGACCCTGACGACCAGCCCGGGACGCGTGTCGAATGCTACTACGGCGTCGATGACGGGCGGTTGGATGCCGCCGTGTTGGACGCCGATGATGCCGTCGTGGCGGCGCTTGAGGCGGAGCGGATCAACAACGACCGGCGGGAGGCGATTCCTGCAGACTTCGACAAGATGGCGGCCTGTGACCCGGAGGCCGCGTGGTGGCTGGTCAAGACCCGCGGCGACGGGCACGAAGTGTTGCGGGCGCTCAACGATCCGCCTGATGGTGAGTCGCGGGTCCCGCGAACGTACAGTGAGAACATGGCGCCCCGCGAGTACCGAATTGATACGTCGGGGTTGACGGCCGTGTACACGTTCGAGTACGCACGGGATACGCTCCTCGGTGCGGACCCGCCGAGGTAGACTGCCCGTTCGGTGGGCATCGGCACCGAACTCAGAACTACAGAGACGGAATCGTCCGCAAGAACAGTGTTGCTGGCGTTTCGAGTCACCAGGCAGGGTGTGCGTTACCGACGAGGGTGGCCAGAGCTGTGCGTCTACATGGCTACCGTATCGGCGTGGAGTGGCTAGCTGAACGCCTCCGAGGAGTGATCAGCGATCGAGGTGTCGTGTTCAGTGTCGACGAACCGCCTGCAGGCGTCGGTGTGTAGTAACAGCCTGGGCCTATCCATCTCGCGAGTAGGACTGGGTGGCGTGGGTGGCGTCGACGCCTCGATCGAGACGGGCGGGTACTGAACGTACTCCTTACGCCTGACGTCGACGTCTCGCGGGCCCGCGTTGGACCGCTGTCCCGTCACACTGTGGTCGATCGAGGGATTGGTGCTCCGCTCTGCATCGACGTCGCTGTCGCGCCACGCGGTTGGGGCCAGTGATGATCCGACTCCCACACGGCATGGTTGCCCACTGCTGTTCGATCGCCCCTACTTCATCGACGCCACCGGTGGACGGCCTACACGCGCTTGTTCACGCCTGTTTCCGGACTGTACACTCTCTGTAGTACTGACGACGACGGAGCCTCGTTGGCCGATGCCGAATCAGTCAGTGAGCTCCACGTCCCACACTGCCACGAGAATTGAGAGGGTCTGTCCCCCGCCGACGAGCGTGATCGCGGCGAGGACCAGCGAACTGCCGGGAAGCAAGAACAGGAGCGCTCCAAGGCCAGCCAATCCCGCCGCCAGCATATACCGTCGGTCAAGGCCGTCGGCGCCGCCCCCGCGACGTGCGGTCGGCAGAAGAGCGAGTGTCGGGAGGAGCATCCAGCCGAATACGGCAAATTGAGTACCGAGTGGCTCCCCTGTTGCGACCCCGTACGCCCCCGCGAGCGTCACGGGAATTCCGGCGACGATGACGGCGAGCCACACCCGTAAGACCGGGTCGGTTCGCATCTCCCCCCACGAGAGGCCGGCGAAGGCGATCAGGAGCGTGGTTATCACGATGTGGCCAACGAGGACAGTGTGTGCGGTGAGCAGTTCCGTGTGGGCAGCGGCGGCGAACACCCACGCCAGCGGGACGAGTGCTGCGGGAGCGGTCGCGCGGAGCCGACGGAGCATACCCGCTAGTGAGACCCGGTTGGCAAAGCCAGTTTGGTGGGTGGCCCTCGGCGGCACAGAGGTCTATGTCGACAGGTAGGTGTTCCCTCTCGTTTGTTTCAGGGGTTTCGGCTTCCCCTGCTATTTTGACGACCAAACTCAGTCAGTTCCGAACTGTTTTCACCAGGTCGACACACACCTTCCATACCTGTCTCACCACAATCTTCACGTCTAGCGTGAACGACTGTTCTTTCACGTACTGCAGATCGCACCGCAGTTTTTCCTCCGGATTCGTACTCTTCACGTCGTTCACTTGCGCCAACCCAGTCAACCCAGGCTTCACAAACCACCGCTTCCGCCAGGACCGCTCTTGTGCCTCCAGCAGCGACTCCTCCTCGGTCCACACCGCCCGCGGACCAACTACACTCATGTCCCCCACCAGGATCGACCAGAGCTGGGGGATCTCGTCGAGATGCGTGCGCCGTAGCACACGCCCGACTCGAGTGATGCGGTCGTTCTCTTCGTCCTCAACGGGCGTCGCCGACTCGCCCTCGGGCACCATCGACCGAAACTTGAACACGTCGAACGTTTCACCGAACACCGCCGTCCGCTCCTGCTTGTACAGCACTGACCCACCATCATCCAGCTTGATCGCTACCACGATCCCGAGGATCACCGGGCTCAACAGCACCAACCCCGCAACCGAGAACGCCACGTCGAACCCCCGTTTCAACACGTAATCCTGCACGTCCCACGGCTCCACATCCACGTCCACCAGCGTACCCACGTCCGTGCCCGAGGTCAGCACCTGGTCCGCGTGGTCCCGGTGCACTTTCGCGTCGACGCCGTGCTCGAAACACGCGTCGAGCGCGCCGAAGAACTCCGCCCGGTCGGTATGCTCGAACGCTAACACCACCGTGTCCACGTCGTACTCGACGAGCACGTCCTCGATTCGGGAGAGTCCGCCGAGTCGATCCAGACTCGCGACGCCGCCGTCGGCGATCGCTGGCGTCGATACCGCTCCCTCGATCGTGTCAAACGCGACCGTCGGGCAGAGATACCCCAGCACCGGCACATCGATATCGGGAGCGAGGTGTTCGATCTCCGCGGGATCGTCGCCAACGATGATCGCCCGCTCCGGGTCGCTTGACGGCGTGCGCCGCATCCAGACGAACCACGCCGGAAGCGTGGTCAGCAACACCGGCGCCACCGCAAGCAACGTCAGGCGCGGGAGTCGGTAGGTGTAGTCGAAGTACCCGATCGCCGCCAGCGCCAGCAGGCCGACGAGCACGCGCTTCTGGGCGAGCACGACGGCGTCGAGGATCCGCCGTGGGCGTGGCTTGTACAGGGGCAGCAACGCCGCCATCACGACGACGACCGTCGTCGCGATCTCCATCAGCCCCTCGACGGTTCCGGGTGGGCTCGTGGAGAGGCGGCGCAACAACGGCACTGCCGCCAACACCATCTGTGCGGATGGGCTGTTCACGACGCTGACGGCGATCGCCGTAATGACTGCGACCCCCAGCGCGCTCCGGACCCGGTACCGCCAGCCCCCGTTCATTACGTAGCTATCAGACGTTACGAAGGATAAACACACCGACTACGTTAGCTGCCGCCTACCCGCCGTCAACGCGAACGGACTGTCCGGACTCCACGGCCTCCTCAGAAACAGTCACTTCCTCCCCGGTGATCTCGTAGCTCCCGGGATACGGCACACGCACCGAGTAGTTCCCCGAGGCGTCAGCCGTCGTCGTCCGACTGTACGTAACCTCCCGTCCTGCAACGTCGACGGTCGTGGTCGCCGTCACCGTCGCATTCGGTTCGGCCGAGCCGGTCACCGTCGCCCCCGGAACCAGCGTGAACACCTTCATCGACCTGTCGTCGCTGGCCCACACCGCGCGGTAATGTCCCGTCCCGTTCCCCCAATCGTGCAGTCGGCTGTACATCGTCTCCTCGCCGACGTCCGATAGCCCGCTATGGCGATCAACGACAACGAACCCGACTCGCCCGTTGAGCCGCTGGTACCACTCCGACGCGTTCGGTGACGCGAGGAAGTCCTCGTAGTTCGACTGGGCGAACCCGTACCCTCGCGACTCTCCGCTGACGATCGCGTTATACATCCGGCTGTCGCCCCACTGGCTGAACACGTAGTTCTGCGGGTACTCCCAGCCCTGCTCAGTTGCGTACTCGTCCATGAACGTCGCCGCCTCGTAGCTCTCGTCGCTCACCATGAGGGTCGTGGTCCGCGCGGGACTGATCACGGCCCCGAGCCCGCCGACGAGCAGTACGATGAAGCCGATGGCGACGACCGTGTCGCGGTTCGGCAGCGGGATCGCCGGTAGTTCGGGCGAGTGATCACTCCAAGAATCCCGGCCCTCGGCAGCGACCATCGCCGGCGGCACGGTGGCGCCCGTGACCGCACTCAGGTGCACAACGGCGACGCCTGCAAACACCGACGCGAAGAGCGCGAGCTGCCCCGCGAACCGGACCTGCAGGAGTGCGAGCAGTAAGAACACCCCGCCGTAGCTCCCGACGAGTAGCCAGATCGGGTTGTTCCGCTGCCAGCCACCGACGAGACTCCACGCGAGATACGGCAGCGCGAAGAACAGACTTAGCCCGAAGAAGAAGAATGGGCCAACGACAGTCCCGTACTGCGTCCCGAACAGCGAGGCCGTCTCGGCGATCCCTTCGACTGAGCCGGCCTGCACGAGTCGATCCAACTCCTTCGTGAACTCCGCCCCAAACTCCGGAACCACGGTGTACGCGACGGCGAACACGACGCCGCCGGCCACCGCAACCGAGCCGGCTGTCAGTCGCGCAGAGAGCCCACGCCGATTGGCAAGCTCACCGACCCCGAGCACCGCAGCCAGCCCAGCCGCGAGCAGCAGCGGCGTCGCGACGATGTAGAACTCCTGCCAGTTGAGCGCCGTGTGCACGGCGACGGCGAGCACCCCGCCCAGCCCAACGGCGACAACCAGCGGAAGATCTACGAGCGGTGACTCGCCGGCGTCGACGGCGGCCGTTGCTCGTACGATACTGTATAGTGCCAGCGGGAGCAGGAGAACTGGGCCGGCGTTCCACGCAAGCACCTGCCCGGCGACGCCGACGGCGACGACGCCGCCCAGCGCGAGCGTCCACGGCGTCACGATCCCTCGATGTGTCGCCTCCTCCGTCGAGGTACGCTGCAGGAGCGCGACGGCGGCGACGGCGGTGACCGCGAGCCAGACGTAGTCGAACGCGTGGTGGTCGGCGAAGCCGATCGCCGTCCGGTAGGCGTGGACCGGCGTCACAGCGAGGATAACGACGCTCGCGACGCCGATGCGCCGGTCTTCGGTCAACTGCACCGCCAGGACGTAGACGAGCGCGGCCGTCACGAGCCCGGCGACGACAGGGTACCACGCGAGGACGAGGTCCGCGGTTTCGACGGTCCCGCCCAGCAACTTCGTCGCGGCGAGCAGCGTCGCGGTCAGCAGTGGCTCGCCGAGGAGTATCGAGTCGGGAAGCGAGGTGACAGTTGCCCCCTGTTCCAGTGACTGGAGGAGCAAGTAGCGGTACGCGTACGGATCATTCCCCAGCAACACGACGTGCTCGCTTCGGAACACCGACGGGAACGCGACCAGTCGGACGGCGACGACGAACGCGAGCGCGGCGGCGAGTGCGAGGCCGACGCGCCGGGGCGGCAGATCGAGGTCGAACTCCAGCGACGGCTCGGCGTCGTCCGCAGTCGACTGGATCTCCTCGCCGTCGAGCGCTGCCTGCACCGCGTCCCGATCGGCGACCCGGTACTCGCCGTCGACTTTCTCGACGATCCCGCGGGAGACGAGCTCGCCGAACGTCCCCGAGTCGATCGGGATATCGTCGAACGTCCACGTCTCGGTGTCGGCGTCGACGTCGAGCACGGCCCGGAGGTCGTCGTCGACGCCAGGGCGTTCCGAACGGAGGGTCGCGGTCGCCTCCCGCACGTCGCTCATTGGCCAAAGGGATTCAGCCGCGGCGTATAAACCTCCCTTTCACGCGAGCGATCAGTCGGACCGATACGCAGTCGGGAGGTTTTTGCGGGGCGGGCGAGGGGTTCGGCCCATGCGGCAGTTCCGTGTTCCGTTGTTCCCCCGAGTCGTCCGCGCCGCGGGCGTCCTCGTCGTCGTCGCGGTGATCTTCTACTTCTCGCTTCTCGACAGCGTTTCGTCCCCACCGACACCGTCTCCGTGGTGGGATAAGCAGCTCCACCTCCTCGCGTACGCTGGCCTCTCCGCGGCGGCGGTGTACGCGACGACGAAGTGGCGCCGACGGTCGGTTCGCCGTGGCGTCGCAGTGCTGCTCGTCGTGTTCGCCTACGGTCTCGGGATCGAACTCGTGCAAGGTCAACTCGCCAACCGGTATTTCGGGTTCGGTGACCTGCTCGCGAACGCTGTCGGTGCACTCGTCGGCGGCCTCTGGCTGGCGGCGGAGCGCTACGTCCAGTACCGCCGGGTCCCGAAGCCCACGTAGCCGACCCCCGACTCAGTCCCGGAACTCCTCGGCGAGATACACGCCGAGCACGCCGCCGACCGTCGAGAGCGCGATGGTTGTAACGGCGACGAACAGGACGCCCAGCAGCAGGATCACGATCCCGCCGGCGAACGCGTCGCCGAAGCCGAGGAAGGCGAACAGGAAGCCGCCGAACAGGAGCACCACGCCCGCCATCGGGATCGCGGCGAACACGCCCGAGAGCGCGCCGACGCGGGCGCCGTCCCGGCGTTCGAGGTAGCCCGCGGTCGCGCCGCCCAGCAGCGCCGAGACGCCGAGGAAGGAGAGACACACCGTGACTGCCGCCCCGACCACCGCGTTCACGTAGGTGTTGTCGGTCGCCATACGGGCCGTTCGAGCGAGGGGAGCAAAAACCATCGGGGGTCCGGCGACGCCAGTGCGACGGCCACCCCGTTTATGTATCCGCTCGTCGAACAGTAGCGTGATGGTCCACAAGAAGATCACCCTGATCGGATCGAGCGACGAGAGCTTCGACGCCGCGGCCGACGACGCGATCGACCGTGCGGAGGACACGCTGGACAACGTGAAGTGGGTCGAGGTGAAGGAGCTCGGCGTCGAGCTCGCGAGCGTCGACGACCGGCAGTATCAGGCCGAGGTCGAAGTCGCATTCGAACTGCAAGGCTAATTCCCAGTCACGTCCTTTTTCAGATATCTGGCTTCGATAGCGGTAGTTCGAACGCCAAGCCACCATCATCGACGCCCGAAGTCGTTTGGTACGGCATCGCTTAACCACAAGCTGTGCCTTCGTCCCGCTCAGGTGAAAAGGGGCTGTAGAACACCGATTGGGAAGCCACTATCCGCGGTGAAGCAGCCGGGAAATCGGGTTGTGAAACCACCGATCTTGCATGCTTCACGCAGTCTGTGTGAATTGAGACGGCCATTGGCCTATACTCCCGCTGTGAGCAGCATCCGAAGGACTGCCGCGTACAATGGCTTTCGGGCTAGAAATAATATGTATACTATCCTACGATATGGGATTTATGGAAAATACCTCAAACGGCCAATATTCTTTTCCAGGTTGATTGAGATGTTTTGGATATGTCGGAAATGCATGAGCAACAGCTATCAGCGGGGGAATACCCATGACCCGGAAACGTCACTCACGGCTTGCAGCAGCATTAGCTATCCTACTTCTCCTTGGGGCAGGAGCAACTATCGTTCTGGCTGCGTCTGATCCAAGTATTGTAGCAGATCCAAACCGAGTTAATGAGACTAACGTAACATATACCGTTACAATCACTGTTGGGTCACAAAGTAGTTCGATGAACGGTGTTGGGATAAACTTGAGTAACGCGAACTCTGACGTGAGCAACGTCGGTAATGAGGATATTTTGACGATCGGGATTGATCGCGATAACGACCAATCCGGGGCAAACGTCGATACCAACGTATCGGATGACCTCGATAGTGTCAGTTCAGATGGAGGGATTCTAACACTCAACTTGGGGGGGTCGTATTCTCTGTACGAGGGCGATGAGGTCGTTGTGGTTTTTGACGATGTGCAAAATCCAGCATCAGCAGGTACGTACGCTGTCCCATTAGACATTAACCCCCAAAGCAGCGGTGGCGAAGCAACTGGACAGCTCCAGATAACGTCTGACACGCCGACTGCAACGCCGACGGCAACACCAACGCCGACGGCAACGGTGACACCAACGCCGACAGCAACACCGACGGCAACGGTAACAGCAACACCGACGGCAACGGTAACACCAACACCGACGGCAACACCAATGCCGACGGCAACACCGACGGCAACGGCGACGCCGACGCCAACGCCGACGGCAACGGCGACACAAACACCAACACCGACGGCAACGGCGACACCAACACCAACGCCGACGGCAACGGCGACGCCGACGCCAACACCGACGGCAACGGCGACGCCGACGCCAACACCGACTACAACGCCGACGACAACGGGGACACCGACACCAACGCCAACATCGACTACAACGCCGACGACAACGGGGACACCGACGGCAACACCGGCAGCGACGTCGAAACCGACCGACACCCCGCGTGATGACGGCTTCGAGGATGACACTGACGAAGACAAATTGTCGGTTTCGGATACAGAAGCAACGACCCCACTGGCAACCGCCACACCGACTTCAACAGACCCCCCGGCTTCATTTGGAACTCAGACTTCGACAACTACGGCAACACCAACTGTGACAGCTACGTCATCATCAACGACTCCTCCAACTCCCGCAGCAGACATGGCTGACGGAACGCCCTGCACCACTGAGAGAGATACTGCAGGAATCGGTACCGGCTGGCTGTTTAGTCTACTCCTGATCCTTCTCTTTACTACGGTGGTTAGCTACTATCGCTACGCGAGTTAATCCCGCGATCCGAACTTCTTTCGGTCATCATAATTCACGTGAATCTACCAGTGCAGTGTGCTCCGACGGCTTCTTGCCTATCCACCGGTTTCACCCGACTACTCGATGGTTCGTCTGCTTCACTACTCCGATATCGAGAACCTCTTCGACGACGCCGAGCGGGCGGGCCGCTTCGCCGGCCGGATCCGCGAACTCGACGGCGACGACGCGCTCGTGGTCGGCACCGGCGACAACAGCGCCCCCGGCGTGGTGTCGCTCGCGGCCAGCGGGCGGCAGGTGCTCGACTTCGCCGACGCGATCGACACCGTCGCGGACACGTTCGGCAATCACGACTTCGACTACGGCCCCGGCGCGACCCGCGAGCTCGTCGCCGACAGCCCGTTCACCTGGGTCAGCGCCAACGCCCGCGACGAGGACGGCGAGCGCTTCGGCGCCGCGGAAGGCGTGGTGCCGTGGACGATCGCCGAGGCCGACGGCGAGCGCGTCGGCTTCTTCGGGCTGACTGATCCCACGACCGACTCGATCAACCCCCAGGCGGCGCCGCTCACGTTCACCGACCCCTACGAGGCCGCCGAGCAGGCGGTCGACGAACTCCGCGCCGAGGGCGTCGACTACGTCGTCGCGCTCTCCCATCTCGGCGGCGGCGACGACAAACTCGCCCGCCGGGTCGACGTGGACGCGATCCTCGGCGGCCACGTCCACAGCGTCCGCACCGAGCACGTCGACGGAACGCTCTGTACGCGGCCGGGCGTCAACGGCCACGAGTTCGTCGAGGTCGAACTCGGCGACAACGGGACTGCGGCGGCCCGGGGCGACGGCGGCGTCGCCACGAGCGCACGCGTCATCGACCCCAGCGAGGGCCCCGTGCACGAAGACCTGACCGACGTACTCGAGCGCCGGCGGGAGGCTGCCGGCCTCACCGAGACGGTCGCGACCGTCGCGGAGCCGCTCGACCGCACCGACGAGACCACGTTCGGCGGCGAGTCACGGATCGGCAACTTCGTCGCCGACGCCTACCGCGCCGCGGCCGACGCGGACGTGGGGCTCCAGAACGGCGGCGGGATCCGGGAGGGGCCGCCGCTACAGGGAGAGGTGACGCTCGCGGATCTGGTGAGCGTGCTCCCCTTCGAGGAGCCCGTGGTCGTCGTCGAACTGACGGGGAGAGAGCTGCTGGAGACGTTCAGCGAGGCCGACGGCGCCGAGCTCGACTTCGGCGAACCCCACTGGTGGCACGCCCACATCAGCGGCGCCAGCCTGCGCTGGGACGAGGACGCGGGCGAACTGCTCGACGCCCGCGTCGACGGGGAGCCGATCGACCCCGACCGACGCTACACGGTCGCGACCGCGGAGTACCTGCTCCACTCCGACCACGAGTTCCCGACGATCGAGCAGCGCCACCGCGCGGGCGAGGTCGGGATCCAGCACGACGTGCTCGCCGACCACGCCCGCGACGGCGGCCTCGGCGTCGAGATCGAGGGTCGGATGACGTTCGAGTCCTAGCCTCCGCGAAGGGGTACGCATTTGTCCGCCGCCGTCGGAGTTGTTCCCATGACGCTGGTCGTCGTCCCGGTTCGGTACCCGCTCTCGAAACACTCCACGGCGACGCTGGGGGAGGCAGCCCGGATCGCCGAGGAGCGCGACGCCGACCTGACGGTGCTCCACGTCGATCTCTACCAGGAGAACCGGAACGTGAGCCGTGCCGACCTCAAGCGGGAGGTCGAGTCAAAGCTCGGCTCGATCGACCGGGCGCGCTACGTCGTCCGCCAGGGGTTCCTCGTCGAGGAGACGATCATGGAGGAGGTGGCCGACGAGGACGCCGACGTGGTGGTGATCGGCTCGAAACAGGCCGGCCGCTGGCGGAAGATGCTGAACCGGCTGTTCGAGTCGCCCGACGTGGGCCGGTATCTGGAGGAGCAGCTCGACTGCACCGTCATCACGGTCTCGGCGGAAGGGGAGACGGCACAGTAGGCGGGCGTGGCCGGAAGGGTAAACGTCGACGTGCCGAACGTTTTTGGGACCGCCGCGCGGCGTCAGTACTACAGCCCCGTTATGGACAACCCCATCGACAAGTACGTCGCGACGGCCCTCCGGTCGTACACGGTTCTCGCGATCGTCGCCCTGCTGATCGGCGCGACGGTCGCCGCGCCGTTCGCCGCGGGCGTGGTGAGCAGCGAACCCGACCGAATCGCCGTCGTCAGCATCGACGAGACGATCACCGGTGCGACCGCACAGGACACGATCAGCCGGCTCCGCCAGCTCCGCACCGACGGCTCCGTCAAGGCGGTCGTGCTGCGGATCTCGAGTCCCGGCGGCAGCGCGGCCGCCAGCGAGAAGCTGTATCTCGCGGTCAACCGCCTCGCCGACGAGAAGCCGGTAGTCACGAGTGTCGGCCAGTACGCCGCCTCCGGCGCGTACTACACCGCGGTCCCGAGCGAGGAGATCTACGTGACGCCGGCGAGCATCGTCGGCCACGTCGGCGTGATCGGCACGGCGCCAAGTGATGGCCTCAGCGCGCAGTCGACCACCGGCGCCGACAAGGCCCACCGCGGGATGACCCGCGACCAGTACTTCGCCGCGCTCGAATCGATGAAACGCGCCTTCGTCGGCGCGGTGTTGAACGAACGCGGCGACCGGCTGAACGTCTCCAGAGCGACCGTCGCGGAGGCGTCGGCGTACCACGGCGGCCGCGCGATCCAGACCGGCTACGCCGACGAGATCGGCGGTCTCGAGAGCGCGATCGCCGGCGCCGCCGAAGAGGCCGGCCTCTCGAACTACCAGGTCGACTACTACAACCCCGCCCAGCTGGCGTCGATCGCCAGCCTGCTCGGCGCCGAGAACGGCAGCGTCGCGGGACAGACCGCGCCGTACACCCACCGCGGGGTCGACTCGATCCACTTCCTCATGATCTACGGCACGCCCGACGGGATCGACGCGAACACCACGGCCGCACGGGAGGTGACCGCCAATGCCTGATCTGGGGACGCTCGCCCGCGTCGTGTTCTTCCTCTTCGTCGTCGTGCTCGCGGGGGCCGTCGGCGGCCTGACCGCCGGCGGTGCCGGCTCGGTGTCGATCGACGGCGACGTCGACGCGCCGTCGTTCAACGCCGACGACTCGGTCGCGACGGTGCCCGAGCAGTCCGGCGAACTCAGCATGTCCGCCGACGCCGAGGGCGCGGAGATCGTCATCGACACGGCCCACAGCGCGAGCATCGACCGCGAGGCGCTTGCACCGATCGTGACGACGCTGACCGAGAACGGCGCGACCGTGCGCTACCACGTCGGGCCTCGTCAGGGTGGGCAGCCGCTCAACGACTCGCTCAGTGATGCCGACGCGCTCGTCGTCCTCGGCGGCGGGAGCAGCTACACCGACGCCCAGCTCGACGGCCTGCGTGGGTTCACCGACGCCGGCGGCCGCGTGCTGGTGATGGACGAGCCCGAGAAGGCGGGCGGCGTGACCGCCCTGCTCGGCCTCGCGACCGGCGGCAGCAGTGTGCCGAGCCCGCTCGCGCCGATGCTCTCGCAGTACGGGCTGGCGTACGACAACGGCTACCTCTACACGCAGGGCGAGGAGACGCTGAACTACCGCGCGGTCGCCGGGACGCCGACCGGCGACGCCGACCTGACGGCGGGCGTCGACCGCGCGGTCTTCTACGAGGCGACGCCCGTGACCGGCGGCGAGACGGTGCTGGCCGCCGAAGAGACGACCCTCTCCCAGACCCGGCGTGAGGGGAGCTACGGCGTCGTCGCCCGCTCGGGTAACGTCGTCGCCGTCGGCGACACCAGCGTCGTGACACAGGAGTTCCTCTACCAGGCGGACAACGAACAGCTGGTCGGGAACCTGCTCGACTTCCTCGTCAGCGGCGAGAAATCCCCGGCGAACGCCCCGAACGGTGAGAGTTCGGGCGGTGGGTCAGGCACCTGAGTGGGTCCTGACACGCGACTCTCTCGACAGGGACGCGACTGCTGCGCCCCGAAGTTGAAGTAGGGGAACGGGACCACTCTCGCTCGGATGTGGCCCGCGACCCTCGGTTCTCGGACGCTCGCGGATCTCGGAGCCGCGGTTGCGGTCGGCGCCGGCGTCGCGGGCGTCCCCTTGGGACCCGGGGTCGAGTCGATCGTCCTCCTGCCCGTGCTGCTCGCGACCCTCGCCGGCTGCCTGCTCGGCACCTGCTCGGGGCTGGTGCCAGGACTGCACGCCAACAACTTCGCGCTGCTGCTGGCGGGTGCGGCGCCGAGCGTCCCGCTCGACCCGCTGGCCCTCGGCGCCGCGATGCTCGCCGCCGGCGTCGTCCACACGTTCCTCGACATCGTCCCCTCGCTCGCGCTGGGGGTGCCCGACGGCGCGATGGCGGCGGCCGCGCTCCCCGGCCACCAACTGGTGCTCCGCGGGCGGGGGCGGGAGGCGCTACGACTCTCCGCGCTGGGCTCCGGTGCGGCGGTCGCCGTGGCGACGCTGCTGGCGTTCCCGGTGACGTGGGCGATGGTTCGCCTGGCACCCCTGTTGACCGAGTGGTTCCCCGTGGTCGCCGCCGCGGTGCTCGCCGTCCTGCTCGCGACCGAACCCTCACACAGCGCGCGGCTGGCCGGGCTACTCGCGTTCGCGGCAGCGACGGCGCTCGGCGCCGTCACGCTCGGCCTCTCGCTGTCGGGGCCGATCGCGGGCGGCGTGCTCGCGCCGCTGTTCGGCGGGCTGTTCGGCGCGCCCGTGCTGCTGGACGCGCTCCACGGCGGTGGCGTCCCCGAGCAGGACGACGCCGCGCTCGCGATCCCGCCGCTCGATCTCGGGATCTCGGCGGCCGCGGGCGGGCTCTCCGGGGCGGCGGTGGGCTACCTCCCGGGCGTCTCGGCAGGCGTCGCGGCGACGATCTCGCTGCCCGCCGTGCCGGCCCGGAGCGACCTCCGGGGGTTCGTCGTCGCGACCAGCGGCGCGAACAGTTCGACCGCCGTCTTCGCCCTGTTCGCACTGGTCGCGCTCGGCGCGCCCCGCTCGGGCGTGCTCGTGGCGGTCGACGACGCCGGCGTGCCGCTCTCGCTGTCGGTGCTCCTCCCGGTGGTGATCGTCGCGGCCGCGGTCGGGTTCGTTCTCGTCGGCGTGCTGGGTGACGCGGCGTTTCGGGCAGTCTCGCGGCTGGATCAGCGACGGCTGGCGCTCGCGGTGCTCTGTCTGCTCGTCGGGCTCTCGGCGCTGTTCGCGGGGCTCGCCGGGATCGCGGTGTTCTCGATCGCGACGCTGGTGGGGCTGCTCGCGGTCCGGATCGGCGCGCGCCGGGTGTACCTCATGGGGGTGTTGCTCGGCCCGCTGGCGCTCGGTCTCTAGAGCGCGACGTACGCGACGGCGTAGGCGGCGCCTGCGAACGTCACCGCCGCCAGCCCCGTGAGCGCGGCGCCGACGGCGTCAGGCCGCTCGACCGTGACATCCGGGACCCGGACGCGGGGCGCGGCGCCGATCATCCCCACCGAGAGCACGGAGAACACGAACGGGTAGGAGAAATCCAGCGTCGGCGCGGGGATCGCCAGCGCGGCCAGCGCGTAACCGGCGCCGGCGACCGCCCGGAAGTCGATCGCCTCGCGGATCGGCCGCTCCAGCAGCCACATCGCGACCAGCAGGCCGGCCCAGATGGCGGCGAGCTCGACGCCGAACGCGCCGAGTAAGTGGAGCGTCGGATCGGCCGAGAGTGCGACGCGCTCGGTCACCAGCGGCGCCGAGAGCGGGTAGAGGAACGCGGGCGGCTCGCCGGTCGCGAGGTCGCCGAACGGGTGGGAGAGCAGGCCGACGAGTGCGACGGCGAACGTCGCCCGCGCGCCGAACGTGGCGTACCGCCCGACCCCTTCGGCAACGAGGGCGGCAGCGATCACGAACACGCCCATCACCGCGCCGCCGAGCGTGCCGCTGACGACGGCTGCGACGGCGGTTAGCCCCGCACCGAGCAGGACGGCGACGCCGAGCCACGGGCGGGAGCGCTCCCGCCGGCCGTGGAGCCACGCCGCTCCGAGCGCGGCGGCGACGGGTGCGACCAGCAGCGAGTGGGTGATCGTGCGGTGGACCGCGGTACTGGCCGCCCAGAACGACTCGACGGTCCCCATCACGCCGCCCCCGGCGCCGACGAGGCCGACCAGCGCGTACACCATATCGACGTCGGGCACCGCGGCGAATGCGGCGGCGACGAGGCCGAGACGGAGGCCGACCCCGCGGTCGGTCAGCAGCGCTGCTGCTCCACCGACGAGCGCGAACGCCAGCAGCGCGTGACCGACGAACATTACCTGACCTTCGGAGTTGGTCGTGATAAGCCTCTCGGCACCCGCGCTACCGAGTCACACGGTCGGTTCGTCCCCGTCCGTTGCCGCGGACTCGGGATCCTCGTCGAGTCGGGTCCATTTCTTCTCGATTTCGGCGTTGCTCCGGACCACGGTGTCGCCGTTCTCGTCGTCGAACCGTGTCTTCCGGAGTTCGATGGCGCGAACGGTTCCGGTTACGTCGCCGGCTTTCACACGGTCACCGGGCATGAAGTCCGGGTCGCGCAACAGATAGACGCCGGCGACGGCGTCGGCGATCATGCTCGACAGCGAGTAGGAGACGCCGAGTGCGAGGAAGCCGGCGGCGGTCCCCATCGACGCGGCGATCTGGTCGAGCCCGACGATCGAGAGGAAGGAGAGGCCGATCCCGAACCAGAGGAACGCGGCGACGACGGTGCTGACGAACTGTCGGTACACGTCGGACTCCTTCGGGAGCACGCGGCGGAGCGCGACCCCGACGATCACCATCACGACTTTCGCGAGCACTGCCGCGATTAGCAGGAAGACGATCCCCGAGAGGACCCGCGGGATCGCGCCCGCGATCCCGTCGACGAACCGATTGATCCCGTCCTGAACGACCCCGAACTGGAGCGACAGCATGGGCTATCCCTTGCGGGTCGAGCGTAAAAATGTGGGAGCCGAGGCCACCTCGGGACCGCCCCTCGACGACTGAGGATCAGGCCGCTCGGTGGACTTCGTACTCCCCCTCGTCGTCGACGCCGATGATTGCCCACTCGCCGTCGGGGGCCTGTTCGTTGAGGTGGTCGTCGAGCTCGTCTACGCATTCGGTCCACGTCACGAGGCATTCGAGGCCGTACTCCGCGTCGAGGGCGCCCGGTCGGGCGGCGTCCTCGGCACAAAGTGTCCGTACCCGGACGGACCGCCACTTCCGCTCCGCGACGAACTCCGGTCCGTCGCCGGAGACGGCGTAGCCGAGGCGTTCGAAGACGCTCCGTGCTTCCTCGTTCGGTGGGACCGTACGCACCATGCAGGTGAGCGTTCGACTGCCACCCTGTTAAGTGTGCGGGTAGTTACCACAAGACGAACGTCGCCCCGATCGAGGTGGGGTCCCTGCAGGGCGGTCGACCGGAGCGGGTCGCACACCCCCGAAACGTTGATAACTATGTGTGTCTTTGACACGGGTGACGATGCCAGACACGAAAACCGGTCGCGAACGGAAAGGGCGGAACAAGCGTCGACAGCTGGAGCACCGCCTCGCCTCCCGAGACGTGGAGACGGAGTTCGACGACGACCTCCCCGAGCCCGACGCGGCCGACGCCGAATACCTAGCGGATCCGGACGGGGGTGATGGGCTCGAGAACTGATCGAGCGTCGCGCCGATCACCCGTCTCCTCTCGTGCTTGCGGTTCTCGCCGTCTCTCGGTTCCTCAGCCGACGTTGTCCACCTCCTCAGCTGTGCCTGTCGACGTTGGTGTCTCGGCACGTGCTTGGTGGCACTCGACACTCTCCGTTCGTTCCCGGCGTTCTCACTCCGGCCAGTTACCCTGCCTACGCAGTACATAAAGGCGGCAAATCCCGACTCGGTGTGCCATGCTACTACGACACACGATTCTCCTCGTTCCGGTCGCTCTCTGTCGGTTTGTCCGGCGAGCGTGGGTCGCTGACAGCGTCGCTCGTTCCGGCACCAACGACAGATTTATATAGAACCACGGACAATCTGTCGTTGAACATGAGTCAACGACAGCGAGGCGGAGGCCAGCCGATGATCATCATGGGCGAGGACTCCCAGCGAGTGAAGGACAAGGACGCACAGGAGTACAACATCTCCGCGGCGCGCGCGGTGGCCGAGGCGGTACGCTCCACGCTCGGCCCGAAAGGGATGGACAAGATGCTCGTCGACTCGATGGGCGACGTCACCATCACGAACGACGGCGTCACCATCCTCGAGGAGATGGACATCGACAACCCGACGGCCGAGATGATCGTCGAAGTCGCCGAGACCCAGGAGGAGGAGGCCGGCGACGGGACGACCACGGCCGTCGCGATCGCGGGCGAGCTCCTGAAGAACGCCGAGGAGCTCCTCGAACAGGACATCCACCCCACCGCCGTCATCAAGGGGTTCCACCTCGCGAGCGAGCAGGCCCGCGAGGAGATCGAGGACATCTCGCGTGAGATCGACCCGACCGACACCGAGCTGCTCGCGAAGGTCGCCGAGACATCGATGACCGGCAAGGGCGCGGAGCTCGACAAGGAGCATCTCGCCCAGCTCATCGTCGACGCCGTCGAGGCCGTCACCGTCGAGGCCGAGGACGGCAGCCACGTCGTCGACCTCGCGAACCTCAACATCGAGACCCAGAAGGGCCGCGGCGTCTCCGAGAGCGACCTGCTCAACGGTGCGGTCGTCTCGAAGGACCCCGTCCACGACAACATGCCGAGCGAGGTCGCGGACGCCGACACGCTGCTGCTCGACGCGGCCATCGAGGTCGACGAGGCCGACGTGGACACCAACGTCTCCATCGACTCGCCCGACCAGCTCCAGTCGTTCCTCGATCAGGAGGAGCAGGAGCTCCGCGACAAGGTCGACGCGATCGTCGAGACCGGCGCGGACGTGGTGTTCTGCCAGAAGGGCATCGACGACCTCGCCCAGCACTACCTCGCGAAGGAGGGCATCCTCGCGGTCCGCCGCGTGAAGTCCTCGGACATCGGCTTCCTGAAGAACGTGCTCGGCGGCAACGTCGTGAGCACGTTCGACGGCCTGAGCAGCAACGACCTCGGCCACGGCTCGGTCAGCCGTGACGAGGGCGACGAGATGTTCTACGTCGAGGGCGACGACTCCCACGGCGTCACGCTCCTGCTGCGGGGCTCCACCGACCACGTCGTCGACGAACTCGAGCGCGGCGTCGAGGACGCGCTGGACGTCGTCGCGACGACCGTCTCCGACGGCCGCGTGGTCGCCGGCGGCGGCGCGATCGAGGTCGAGCTCGCCAGCCGCCTGCGCGAGTACGCCGACAGCGTCACCGGCCGCGAGCAGCTGGCCGTCGAGGCGTTCGCGGACTCGCTCGAACTCGTCCCGCGCGTGCTCGCCGAGAACGCCGGGCTGGACTCCATCGACACGCTGGTCGACCTGCGCGCCGCCCACGAGAGCGGCGACCAGACGGCCGGCCTGAACGTGTTCAGCGGCGAGGTCGAGGACACCTACGAGGCCGGTGTCGTCGAGCCCGCCCACGCCAAGGAGCAGGCGGTCTCCAGTGCCACCGAGGCCGCGAACCTCGTGCTCAAAATCGACGACATCATCGCCGCGGGCGACCTCTCGACCTCGGGCGACGAGGACGAAGGCGGCCCCGGCGGCGGCATGGGCGGTATGGGCGGTATGGGCGGCATGGGCGGCGCTATGTGAAGTACGGCGAGTAGCTAACTTCACCCCCATACCCGCCGACCCGCGTACCGCTCCGTCGATCACTTTTCGCGTTTTTACTGCCCAGTTACTCACCGTGAACGAGCGAAGCGAGTGAGCGGGCCAAGAGCCGACCAGCGAGGGACGGCTTTGCCGTCCCTCGGGCCGTGCGGTCGACGTGTGGGCCGCCCGCAGACAAAGGGAGGCTCGCAGGCTTTTGGTCGAGCTTTTGCAAGGGCCCTCCGGGGCCCGCAGCAAAAGGTCGGTCCGCAGAAAGCACTTACCCCGAACCACCCAAACCTCGACCGATGCCCTCCAGACGCGCGTATCTCGGGACCCTCGCAGCCGCGGGGCTCGCCGGCTGTCTCGGCGAGTCTCCGGGAACGGGGAGCGACACGGACAGCCCGACGGCCACCACCGCGCCCGGGACGGTCGCGCCCGAGGTGTTCGTCGAAGCCGCGGCGGTCCAGTACGCCTACCGCCACATCGAGAACGTCGACTGGAACGGGATCCAGCCCGCGGACGGCCAGTTCGTGTTCGTTACCGTCGACGCGCGGCCGGCCGACTCCGTCCCCGACCGGTCGGCGTTCTCGCTCGTCGCCGACGGCGAGCAGTACGAACCCGCCGAGGTCAAGCGCTGGAAGGCCGTCGACCTCGACGTGCCCGGGAGCGCGTACGCCCCCGACCGCGAGGGCGCGGATCCCCGGGGCTGGCTCGCCTTCGAGACGCCCGCCGAACTCGGCTCGTTGCCGACGCTCCGGCTCGACCGCGACCCCGCGCCGGCGGAGTGGGAGCTCGACACCGACCTCGCGACCTCGCCGCCGCCCGCGTGGGAGTGGTCGGTCGACACCCCCGGCACGGTCGCACCCAACACGACGTTCGACATCGCGATCACCGCCGAGAACGTCGGCGACGGGCCGGGGGCGTTCCGCGGCGCGGTGAACTTCTCGTACCCGCTGTACGCGCCGGCGGGGTTCGACATCCCACTCGACGCCGGGCAGTCCGGCACCGAGACCGTCGAGGCGGAGGTCCGAGACGCCGACCCGGGCCGGGAGATCGAGTACGACGTCCGGACGCCCGTCGGGGAGACGACCGTGACCGTCACCGTCGAGAGCGACGCGACGGACACCGGGACTGCGTGAGCACGGACCCCGCGCGCTTTTGCCGACCGCCGCCCCACTCCGGCTATGGAGGAGGCCACCCACGACGAGCTGGCCGGGATCGTCGACCTGTTCGACGCGCTGACCCGCGAGGAGTTGGAGCAGGCGCTGGTCGAGGTCGCCTACCGCCGCGGCGCCGACGTGCGCGAGGACGCCGTCTCGGCGGCCGTCGCCGAGGCGATCCGGGAGTACTACCTCGTCGAACTCCCCGCCGACGCCGTCGAGGGGGAGATCGACGGCGACGAGGCGCTGATCGTCGGCCCCGTCGCGTTCCCGATGCTGCCCGACGAGGGCGAGGACCTGCCCCACATCCTCGACGTGCCCGAACGGTCGGTCGACCGCGCGACTGCGGCCGAACACGCCGCCGAGCGCCTGCGTGGGGAGGCCGCGACGGCCGTCGACGAGGGTGACGAGGAGCGGGTCGCGACGCTGGCCGACGTGACCTACGACGTGGAGGCGTGGGGCCCGGTCGAGCTCCGGGAGACCCGCGAGCGCCTGCTCGCACTCGGGGAGTGAGACCGACGAAGCGTTTTTGACCGACTACCGCCGACAGTGAGATATGCAACTGTCGGGGCTCGGCAGCTACGAGCCGGTCACGGTCGCCGACGCGGAGCGCTGGGCCAGCGTGCTCGCGCCGGTGGTCCAGCGCGACGGCGAGCCCTGGCTGCTGTTCATCAAGCGGGCCGACCACCTCGGCTCCCACCCCGGCCAGATGGCGTTCCCCGGCGGCGGTCACGAGCCGTTCGACACGGATCTGACCGCGACCGCCCGCCGTGAGGCGTTCGAGGAGATCGGCCTCCCGCAGTCCGACCCCTCGATCGTCGGCCGACTCGACGACACCACGACGACCTCCGGCTACGCGATCCGCCCGTTCGTCGCGGAAGTGCCCGACCGCGAGTACGAGCCCGACGACCGTGAGGTCGCCGAGATCGCGACGCTGCCCGTCTCGGCGCTGACCGACCCCGCGAACTACGAGTCCGAGCGCCGGGAGCGCCCCGAGTTGGGCGACGTCCGCGTCCACTACTTCAACGTCGGCGACTACACCGTCTGGGGCGTGACGGGACGGATGCTGGTGCAGTTGCTCGAACTCACCACCGACTGGCGGGCGCCGGAGAGCCCCGACCGTGTCGTCGACGCCGAGGCCGAGTTCCCGGTGTAACCAGCCACGGCGCGCGACCGACCGCGCGCTCCGTCGCGCGGTCCCGGAGCCGATGCCGTGGCTGTGTGTAGAGCAATCACGGCGCGCGACCGGCCGGCGTAGACGAGAGCGTCGCTCTCGTCTGCCAACCAGAACGCGTCGCGTTCTGGTGACGCCTCCGTGCGCCGGCCGCGGAGACGATGCCGCGGCTGTGTGTAGACCAATCACGGCGCGCGACCGACCGCGCGCTCCGTCGCGCGGTCCCGGAGCCGATGCCGTGACTTGTGTGAGACAAGCCCACCTTTGTCCCTACGGAGCGTTCAAGCGCTCTCGCCACCTTTCTGAGGTATGCACACCCGACGGAGTTTCCTCGCCAGCGCCTCACTGTTGCCCCTCGCGGGCTGTCTCTCGGCGCCGTCCGCCGGGACGCCGACGAGCGGCCTGCCGGGAGGGAATGATTCCGCGGGCAAAACACGACCCGAGGGCACGGGCGGGCCGGCGGTCACCCTCGCGAGCGTCGACGACGAGCCCGATTTCCCGCTCGATATCGAGGTCACGGTCACCGAGCCGGTCGCGACCGAGGACCACCCGCCGGGGCTGGCGGTCGAAATCACGAACGAGGGCGACGAGACGGTCGCGATCGGCGAGGCCCGCGCGGCGGTGTTCGAGTATCAGTACTCCGAGGGTGGCTATCTCGCTCTACTGCCGGCCGACGGGGAGTACGCCGCCGAGCCCGGCTGCTGGCGGCTGACCGAGGGCGTGGGGACCACCGACGACTACCTGACGGTCACACTCGAACCGGGGGCGAGCCACGCGTCCGACCTCGAACTGTACGCCGCCGGCGTCGAAGCGGACGCCTGCCTCCCGGTCGGCGAACACCGCTTCGCGACGACGATCGCCCGCTACCCCGACCCCGACGACCTCGGTGCCGGCGAGTCGGTCGACTGGGGGTTCTCGGTGCTGCTGGAGTGACGACACGCTTATGCCGTTGACCACGATACGGGAGAGTGCATGGCCGCACAGGCGATGGATCGCGTTCCGCGATTCTAAATCCGCGCAGTTCTCGTACAGCTACCGCACCACCAACGAGCGCCAGCTATGACTACACCCGACACCACACAGCCCGACAGCACCGCCCAGCGAACGACCGAGAACAGTGCCGTCGGGCCGTTCCCGCGTGTCGGTATCGACGCGGTCGCGCTCAAGCCCACCGAGGTCGATCTCGCCCGCGCGACCGAGCTCGCGGCGTCGACGCTGGTCGTCGACTACGAGGGCCGCGAGGCGTTCCCCGGCACGGAGACGCTCCGGGCGCTGGCCGACACCGCCGAGGTGCGCGTCACCACGCCCGTCCGCGCGGACGGGCTCGATCCGCTGGGCGACGACTCGCTGTCGGCGTCGATCCCCGATGGGGTCGGCCGCGTGCTCGTCGCGGGCAACGGCGCCTACCTCACCGAGGCGGAGGGCCAGCGTGCGGTCGCGCCGCGGCTCGGCGAGGCGACCGACCGTTTCTCCGACGCCTGGGTCGGCACCGAGGGCGTCGAACGGATCGCGCTCGCGACCGGCGCGACCCAGTTCGAACTGCTCTCGCGCTCGACGGAGCGGGACGTCCGCGCGCTGCGGGCCGCCGGCTTCGACGGCGACCTCGCGGTGTACGCGCCAACCGTCCTGAGCGACGACGAGGACGCCATCCTCGACGCCGTCGGCGCGTACGTCTCCCGGCGTGCGCCCGTCCGGCGCGCGCTGCCCGACGAGTACGAGACGGACGCGGCGGCGACCGGCCGCGCCCGCGAGGTGTTGCTGGCGGCGAGCACGGACTTCGCGATCGTCGGTGACGAGGAGACGGTCCGGGGTCGCGTCGAGGGACTCCACGGGGCGGGTGTCGACACGGTCGTCGGCTACCCCGCGCGGGGGCTGGACGAACTGCTCGGGTAGCCCCTACACGATCCCCAGTTCGGCGAACAGTAGACAGATCACGGCGACGTTGTACAGCCCGTGGACCGCGACAGGCACCAGCAGCGCCGCCGTCCGCTCGTAGAGCCAGCCGAGCACGAGGCCGATCCCCAGCCAGACCGGGATCGACACCACGCCCGACTCGGGGTTGGCGAGGAGGTTCGGCAGGTGGACCAGCGTGAACAGCACCGCGCTCCAGCCGATCGCGCCTCGGGCGGAGAACGACTGCCGGAGGTAGCCCTGAATCACCCCACGGAACAGGTACTCCTCGGCCGGCCCCACCGCGAACAGCATCGCGGGGATCACGAACGCCAGTACCGCGACGGAGAGCTCCTCGGGCGTCGAGACGGCGGTTGCGGGGTCGATACCGAGCAGCGAGCCGACCGCGAACGCGATTCGGTTGAACACGACGAGGACGGCCGTGGTGCCGACGATCAGCGCGACGTCGCGGGCGCCCGGTCGCCCGAGCCAGTCGACGACGAGATCGCGCCCGTCGTCGGTCCGGCGGAACGCGTAGCCGACGACGACGAACCCGACTTCCGAGGCCACGAGCGCCACGGCGACGAGCACGGGGACCGCCGCGTCGGGGTTCGTCCCCGCGCCGACGAGTGCGCCGCCGACCGTGCCGAACAGGCCGGTGACGCCGCTCACGGCGAGCCCCCCGACCGCGAGCGTGAGCGCGATCACGAGCGCGATTGGCGGGCTCGGGCTGTCGGTCATACTCGGGAGGTCGGTCGGCCGCACAATCAATCCGACGCCGGCCGCGCCCCCGGCGTTTAAGGCGGCACGACCGGAAGCTGTGGTTCAATGGAGGTTCGCGACGCGGTCGAGCGCGACGCGGCGGCGATGGCTGCCCTGACCGACGCGCCGGAGCCCGTGCTCCGGAACGTGATCCACGAGCGGAGCGTCCGCGTGCTGGTCGAGGACGGCGACGCGGCAGCCGACTCCGAGGACGCGGCGCTCCGGGGCTTCGTGAGCTTCGACGCCCGCGAGGACGCGGTGTTCGTCACCCAGTTCGGCGGGGACCGCGACGCCTGCGAGCGCCTGCTCGCGGAGCCGCTGGGTTTCGCCCGCGCCGAGGGGCTGCCCGTCGAACTGGTGCTCCGGGAGGGCGACGACGCGATGCGGGCCGCGGCGGAGGCGATCGGGTTCGAGGCCGCCGGCTCGGGCCCGCGGTTCCGCGGCGAGTCCACCCGGACGTACCGCCACGAGGAGTAGGGGAGAACGGCCGGGACGCCCGCGTTCAAGTGCCCCCGGCTCCGAGAGTGTGGCCGTGACCCGGACGTCCGACGAGGAGCACCTGTTCCGTGGCTACTCGGGGCGGCTGCTGCTCGTCGTCTCGCTGGGCTGGGCGCTGCTGCAGGCCGGCCGGCTGAGCATCTCGCCGCTGCTGCCGGCCATCGAGACGGACTTGGGTATCGGCAGCGGCGCCGCCGGCTTCGCCGTCACGGTCGTCTGGGGGACGTACGCGGTCCTCCAGTACCCCAGCGGGCGTCTCTCGGACCGGCTCTCCCGGACGACGCTGCTGGTCGCCGGGCTCGTACTCGCGGCCGTGGGATTTCTCACGCTCTCGGCGGCGCCGACGTACCTCGCGTTCCTGTTCGGCGCGGTCGTGATCGGCGTCGGCGTCGGGCTCTTCCCCACGCCGGCGCGGGGGCTCGTGTCGGACCTGTTCGTCGTCAAGCGGGGTCGCGCGTTCGGCCTCCACACCGCCTCGGGCGACGTGGGCGGGATCCTCGCGGCCGGCATCGGGACGGTCGTGATCGCGGTGGCGACGTGGCGGGCGGCCTTTGCCCCGGTCGCGGCCGCGCTGCTGCTGATCGCGCTGCTACTCCACGTCTGGAGCGAGGAGGGGTACGAGCTCGCGTCGGTCGATCTGGCGGTCGGCGACACGTTCCGGCGGATCCTAGGAATCCCGCGGCTGCGCTGGCTGCTCGTCGCCTACGCGCTGTACGCGTTCACCTGGCAGTCGGCGACCAGCTTCCTCCCTACCTACCTCCAGGCGAAGGAGCTCTCGCCGGTCGTCGCGAACGCGTCGCTCGCGGTGCTGTTCGTCGTCGGCGCCGCCGTGAAACCGCTGGCCGGCGGTCTGGGCGACCACGTCCCGCGGGGGCTGCTCGCGCCGGCCGTGCTGGTCGTCGCCGCCGCCGCGCTGGTCGGCCTCGTCGTCGCCTCGACGCCCGTCGTCGCGCTGGGGAGCGTCGCCGTCTTCGCCGCGGGGTTGCTCGCGTACCCGCCGGTGATGCAGGCGTACCTGATGGACTCGTTCCCCGGCGACAGCATGGGCGGCGATCTGGGCGCGATGCGCAGCGTCTACATCGGGATCGGCTCGCTGGGCGCGACGTACGTCGGCGTCGTCGGCCAGTACGTCGACTTCGACACCGCGTTCGTCGGGCTGGTGGGCTGTCTGCTGGTGAGCAGCGCGGTGATCGTGTTTCGTGGCCGGGAGTGATTCGCGTTCGTGGTTTCGTCCGTTGACTTCTGAGACGGCGACTGCGACCGCAACAGCATCTTGTTTGTAGACCACTTGTGACCGCAGGGCGCCGGACACGAGGTCCGGCGCAGCACCGAGTCCCCACCCCTCCCCCCGCCGGCGCCACACTGGCGCCGGCGAGGCGTCCACCGCTACCGCCACCGCAGCCGGCGGTGGCGCGCGACGTGAGCGCGACGGCGCGAACGAGCGCGCGAGGTCCTCGCGAGTGAAACGAGCGAGGGCACGAGGGAGCTTTGCTCCCTCGGAGGACGAACGAGCGAACGGACGTGAGCGAGTGAGTCGGCTGGGGAGGTGTATGGGCTGTGCGGGGCGGTGCGGTCACAAGTGGTCTACGAGCGAGGTGCTGTTCGCGGCTGCTGTCCCGACGTGGAAATCAAGCGAGCTGCTGCTCGCGGTCGCAGTCTCGACGTCGACCGAACCAACGACCCACCCAAGAAATCCGAGTAAGAACCGACTACCTATCGACGGTTATCGCTCCCCGAGCGGCACCCACTCCGCGTCCTTCGCACCCGTGTACTTCGCCCGTGGCCGCATGATGCGGTTGTCCTCGACCTGTTCGAGCACGTGGGCCACCCAGCCGCCGACGCGGCTCATCGCGAAGATCGGGGTGAACATGTCGACCGGGATGCCGAGCTGGTAGTACACCGTCCCGGAGTAGAAGTCGACGTTCGGCGCCAGCCCCTTCTCGGCGAAGTTCTGCTCCTCGACGAGGTACTGCTCGATCTCGTTGGCGTGGTCGTACCACTTCTTCTCGCCGGAGGCGTCGCCGAGGTCGCGGGACTTCTCCTCGAGAATCACCGCCCGTGGGTCCTTCACGTTGTACACGCGGTGGCCGAAGCCGGGGATCTTCCGGCCCTGTTCGAGCGCGGCCTTCGCCCACTCGACCGAGCCCTTGTCGGAGCGGTCGACCTCGATCAGCGTCTCCATCACGTCCTGATTCGCGCCGCCGTGGAGCGGGCCCGACAGCGCGCCGACGCCGCCGGCGACCGCGGAGTACGTGTCCGCGAGCGTCGAGGCGATCACCATCGACGTGAACGTCGAAGCGTTCAGCCCGTGATCGGCGTGGAGGATCAGCGCCATGTCCAGCGTCTCCTCGGCCACCTCGTCGGGCTCTTCGCCGGTCAGCATGTAGAGGAAGTTCGCGGCGTGGCTCAGCCCCTCGCGCGGCGAGAGTGGCTCCTCGCCGTCGCGCAGGCGCTGGTAGGCCGCGAGGATCGTCGGGATCTTGGCGGTGATCCGCCGACCCTGTCGGAGCCGGGCAGCCTGATCCTCGGGATCGGCGTCGGGTTCGGGGGCGCTCGCGGAGAGCATCGACACCGCGGTCCGGAGTGCGGCCATCGGCGACTCGTCAGTCGCGGCGAGATCGGCGAGCACGGAGCGCACCTCGTCGCCGACGGCGCGCTCCTCGGCCATCGTCGCCGTGAACTCCGAGAGCTCGTCGGCTGTCGGTAGCGAGCCGTGCCAGAGCAGGTAGAGTACTTCCTCGTAGCTGGCCTCGGCCGCCAGCGTCTCGATGTCGTGGCCGCGGTAGATCAGCCGCCCTTCGTCCCCGTCGATGAAGCTGAGTTCTGACTCCGCGACGACGACACCCTCCAGACCTTTCTGAACCTCTCCTGACATAGGCTACGGGTTCGGCCGGTCGACGAAAAAGCGTTGCCGTTCCGGCCGCTCAGGTGTAGAATCCGTTCTCGCTCCCGTTGCGGGCCGACAACCCTTATCCCCCGTCCCGCTGAACCGCCGGGCATGCCCGACGTCGAGTACGAGCCGGTCAGCGTGAAAGCGGTGCTGTCCGAGATGAAAGACACCGCGGAGCTGCTCATCGACCTCTCCTACTCCGCGGTGCTGTCGGGCAGCGACGAACTGGCCGAGGAGGTGCTCGCTCTCGAAGAACGGATGGACGTGCTCCAGCTGCAGGCCCGGATGAGCGTGCTGATGGCCGCCCGCAGCCCCGAGGACGCCGAGCAGCTGGCGCCCGTGCTGGGCGTCGTCGGCGCCGCCGAGAAGATCGCCGACGCCGCCGGCGACATCGCGAAGATCGTCCTCGAGGACATCGGCCTCCCGGAAGCGATGCGGGCGGCGATCCCCGAAGCGACCGAGGCGCTCGTCCGGACGTCCGTCGCGGCCGACTCCGAGTACGCCGGCCGGACGCTGGGCGAGATCAACATGGAGACCGCACGCGGCGTCCGCGTCATCGCGGTCCGCCGAGCCAGCGAGACGGGCAAGCGGGCGTGGATCACCAACCCCGACAGGGAGACCGAGCTCCGCGCCGGCGACGTGCTCTTGCTCCGCGGCCTCGACGAGGGGCTGGCCGCGGTGTACGAGGCGGCGACCGGCGAGGCGTACGACCCGCCCGAGCCCACGGCGTCGCCGATCGAGGACCTCGAACGCGCGGTCGGCTCGATCGTCACGATGAAGAACACCAGCGAGCTCGCGGTCGATCTCGCCTACGGTTCGGTGCTGTTCGACAGCGAGGCCGTCGCCGAGGAGGTCGTCGAGCTCGAGGCCGAGGTGGATGCACTCAAGTCCCGGCTGGAGGCGTGGACGCTCCGTGCGGCCAGTCGCGTCGACGACCCCATCGAGCTCCGGGGGCTGGTCCACCTCGCGGCCGCGACGGAGGAGATCAGCGATGCCGCACTGGAGATCAGCGAGGGGGTGCTCCGCGGGCTGGACGCCCACCCCGTCGTCGCCGCCGCCGTCGAGGAGAGCGACGAGGTGATCGTCCGCCTCGCGGTCGCCGCGGACGCCGAGATCGCGGGTCACACGCTGGGCGACCTCGAACTCGGCACCGAGACGGGGAGTCGCGTGATCGCGGTCCGCCGACCGGGCGCGGAGACCGAGTGGGTGGTCTCCCCCGACGCCGACACCCGACTCTCGGCGGGCGACGTGCTCGTCGCGAAGGGGACGCGGGCGGGCACCGAGCGGCTCTCGGCGATGGCCGGCGATCCGCGGGAGTTCGACGCGTAGCTACGTCTCCGATCGGACGAGCCCGACCAACGAGACGAGCGTCAGCAGCGTCGTCACCAGCAGCGCTGCCGCCGACGCGAGAACGAACGAAAGCAGCAGGAACCAGCCCGTCTCCCCGAGCAGAGGGAACTCCCGGGTGCCCGCGAACGGTCCCGCGACGCGGGTGAGGCGGAACACGTACGCCAGCACGGCCAGCGCGACCCCGGCGGCGGCGCCGACGGCGGCGTTCCGCCGGACCGACAGCGCGTCGAGCAGCGGCGCGACAGACGGTTCGGGCGACTCCTCGCTCATCGTTTTCGGTTGGCACTGGCGGGGTTTATCGGCGTCGCTCCGGGGTCAGGAGTCGAGTCGGTCGCCCAGCTCCCTGCCCGCCCGGGCCGCGGTTCGTGCCACGCGGAGCGGTTCGGGCCGGCCCCCCTCCGGCGTAAACCCCCGGACGAGCTGTGCGGCCTCGCAGTTCGGTTCGAGTGACGGCAGGTCGCCGTCGCCCGGATCCGTCGTCGCAGCCGGCGTGTCGACGCCGACCCCGCGCACGAACACCTGCTCGTCGTTGACCGACAGCGAGCGCCGCGGCGGGAGCGACTCGTAGGCGTCGAGCCGCCACGCCCTGGCCTCGCCGTCGAACTGCTCACGGATCGCGGGCGCGAGCCCGGGGCTGGCTTCGAACGAGATCGAGAGCGTGGGCAGCCCCGTCTCGGCGTAAATGTGGGGCAGATCGAGAACGTTGAACCACGCGGGGGCGACCCCCGCGAGCAGCAGGATCGACACGTCGGGTCTGTCGATGCGATCGACCAGTGCGACCGTCGCGGCGGTTGCGTCGTCGCCACCGACGCTGCAACGCTCGAAGGCGAGCCCGTCGACCGCGCGGTCGGCGCGGACCACGGCGCCCGCGCAGGTCGAGACGGTCTCGCCGTCGGAAAAGGCGACCCCGAGTGCGCGTCGGCCCGGCCTAATCGTCCTTGATGTCCTGGAGCCGGTCCAGGAGTTCGTCGTTGGAGGCTCCGTTGTCGAACTCGACGGAGCCCTCGTGGGATCCGCCGTCGGCGTCGACCGCGTCGTCGCCGTCGTTCATGTCGAGCTGCTGATTCTCCTGCTCGGATTCATCGTAGCTCCCGAAGCCCATTACATCTAAACTTTGTGGCTGAGTATGGATAAACGCTTGGGCGTTCAGTATTGGTACCATACCACAGGGTTTGCCGGGGATTTATCGCCCGAACAGTCAACCTACCGAGTATGAGTACGACGCTCGCGGCGACGTTCGCCGACGCTCTCGACGGCATCGGCGTGGGATCGACGCGGACGACGGCGGCGGAGTTCCCGGACGCGCTGGTGGGTGCTATCGAGGGGCCGGCGGTCGGGACGCCGCTCCCGTTCGACGGCGTCTCGCTCGACGATGCCGAGGTGACCGTGCCGCCGACGCCCGACCAACTCCGGACGGCGACGACAGGAGTCACCCCCGTCTTCGGCGGTGTCGCCGAGTACGGCTCCGTCGTCGTCGAGTCGCGGCCGGCGGGCGACGAACTGGTCGCGCTCTACCCCGAGCGCCACGTCGCGGTTCTCCGGGAGAGCGACCTCGTCGCTGGCGTCGACGACGTGACCGATACCCTCCGAGAACGGTTCACGTCGGGCCGGGACAGCGCGGTCCTCGCGACGGGGGTCAGTGCGACCGCGGACATGGGCGCCACCGTCGAGGGGGTTCACGGGCCGCGGGACGTGCACGTTCTCCTGCTCTCGGACCGATGAGTGCCGACAACGAGAGCCGGGCCGAGCGCATCCGGCGACTGCTCGACACCGAGGGCCCGACGGTCAAGCGGAACGCCCAGGGGTTCAACGAGGGGCGCTACGCCGCGATGGCGGACGTCGACGGTGAGCGACTCCGGACAGCAGCTCGCGAGATCAAGGAGGACGCCATCGAACGCCTGCCGGAACTGATCGAGACGGTCCGGGAGTCAGTCGAGGCGAACGGCGGCACGGTGTACCTCGCCGACGACGCCGCCGACGCGAACGAGCACATCGCCGAGGTCTGTGGCGACGCCGACAGCCTCGTGAAGTCGAAGTCGATGACGACGGAGGAACTCGACGTCAACGAGCATCTCGCCGCGGCGGGCGTGGACGTGACCGAGACCGACCTCGGCGAGTTCGTTCTGCAGGTCGCCGACGAGGCGCCCTCCCACCTGATTGCGCCGGGATTTCACAAGTCGACCGACGAGATCGCGGCCCTGTTCGACGCCCGGTTCGACCCCGACGAACCGCTCGAAACGCCCGAGGAACTCACTGCGTTCGCCCGCGATCACCTCGGCGAGCGCATCCGCGAGGCCGACGTGGGGATGACCGGCGCGAACTTCGTGCTGGCCGACAGCGGCACCATCACGCTTGTCACGAACGAGGGCAACGCGCGCAAGTGCGCGGTCACGCCCGACACGCACGTCGCCGTCGCGGGCGTGGAGAAGCTGCTTCCCTCGATCGACGAGCTCGGACCGATGATCGAACTGCTGGCCCGGAGTGCGACGGGACAGGACATCGCGCAGTACGTCTCGCTGCTGACGCCGCCCACACAGTCGCCGACGATCGACTTCGACTCGAACGAACCGATCGGCGGCGGGCAAGACGATCGGGCGTTCCACCTCGTCCTGATCGACAACGGCCGCTTCGAGATGCGCGAGGACGAGGACCTGCGGGAGACGCTGTACTGCGTGCGCTGTGGCGCCTGTAGCAACGCCTGTGCGAACTTCCAGCACGTCGGCGGCCACGCGTTCGGCGGCGACACCTACACCGGCGGCATCGCGACGGGTTGGGAGGCCGGCACTGGCGAGGACGCGATCGACCCCGGGGCCACGGCGGCGTTCAACGATCTCTGTACCGGCTGTTCACGGTGTGTGAACGCCTGCCCGGTCAAAATCGACGTGCCGTGGATCAACACCGTCGTCCGGGACCGCCGCAACCGCGGTGCCGACCCGGACGCCGTCGACAGCCTGGTCGACGGGCTCGTCCCGGATTCCGAGTCGGCGGGGATGGACTGGGGGAAGCGCGCGTTCGGCAACGTCGACACGCTCGCGCGTCTGGGGAGCGCAACTGCGCCGGTCTCGAACTGGCTCGCCGACAGCGGGCCGGTTCGGTCGCTGCTGGAACGCGGGCTCGGCATCGACGCGCGGCGTGCCCTCCCCGAGTTTCAGCGTGAGACACTCCGCGACTGGGGTCAACACCGAACCCCTGCCGTCGAATCGCCCCGGACCGACCGCGAGGTGGTACTCGTCCCGGACGTGTTCACCAACCACGTCGACGTTGACCGGGGGAAGGCGGCGGTCCGAACGCTCGAAGCGCTGGGCGTGCCGGTTCAAGTCGCGGGCGTGACCGGGACCGGCCGCGCACCGTTCTCACAGGGGATGCTCGCCACCGCCCGCGAGCGGGCCGAGTCGGTCGCCGACGCGCTGGAACCGCACCTCGACGCCGGTCGGGACGTGGTCGTCGTCGAACCCTCGGACCTCGCGATGATCCGCGCGGAGTACGAGAAGCTCCTGTCCGGCGAGCGCGCGGAGAAACTGGCTTCGGGGAGCTTCGAGGTGCTGGAGTACGTGTACGGGCTGTTGGCGAACGGCGTCGATCCCGCTCCGCTCACCCGGGGAGGTGGCGAGCAACTGACCTACCACGCCCACTGCCAGCAGCGCACGCTCGGCCTCGACGCCCACACAGAGGCGGTGCTGGGCAGGCTCGGGTACGACGTGGCGATGACCGACGCGGAGTGTTGTGGGATGGCAGGCAGTTTCGGCTACAAGGCCGACTACTACGAACTCAGCGTCGCCGTCGGCGAGTCGCTCGCGGAGGAGGTGCGGGATGCGGACGGTGACGACGCCGACTGTCGGGTCGTCGCGAGCGGCACCTCCTGCGAGGAGCAACTGACCGACCTGCTCGACCGGCCGGCGACCCATCCGGTGGAACTGCTTGATCCGGCGCGGGAGCCAGCAAACGAGTAAATCCGCGACTCGACGCCGTCGGCCGCCGATCGTTGTCGGCCGCCGACGCCGGCGTTTTACTCCGCGCGGCCCAAGCGAGTGTATGGACCCAGTCAACGTCACCGCCGACGCAGAGCAGTTCACCGCGAACGTCTACCTCGTCGACGGCGAAGTCACGACATTGGTCGATGCCGGTGCGATGCCCGGCGTCGTCGACGAGAGCCACGAGCACGTCGACGAGATCGACCGCGTCGTCCTCACCCACCAGCACGGCGACCACGTCGAGCAGTTGGACGCGGTGCTCGACGCGTTCGACGCCGACCTGTTCGCGTACGACGACCACCCGGATCGGACGCACGCGATCGACGACGGCGACACCGTCGAGATCGGCGACGAGACCCACGAGGTGGTGTACACGCCGGGTCACGCCGACGACCACGTCGCGTTCGTCGGCGAGTCGGCGCTGTTCAGCGGCGACGTGGTAGTGTACAACGACGGCGCGTTCGACGACGGCAGCTTCGGCCGCACCGACCACCCGACCGGCGACCGCGAGCGGCTGATCGAGAGCCTGCGATCGATCCTCGACCGACTGCCCGACTCGGTCGAGGGGATGTACGCCGGCCACGGCGACCCGTTCGAGGCGGACGACGAGTCGGTGCGGACCGTGATCGAGCGTGCGCTGGAGCGGGCCGAGCGGCGGGAGCCGAAGTACCCCGACGAGTAGCGCGGCTGTCGAGGGCTGCGGACGGAGAAGGGGAACGCGTCGTCAGGCCGAGCGCGGCTCCTTGGCCTTGGGTCGGAGCTTCCCGTAGCCACACTTCCGGCACTCCTCGGCGCGCTGGGGGTTCCGCGCGTTACAACGCATGCAGATCTGTTTGTCGAGGATGCGTTTCTCCGCTTCTTCGAACTTAGCCATACGCGTGGGTTCTCTCGGCGGGCGTTTAACGCTTACCTTGCGGGCCGAGGCCGCTGTTCGGGGCGCTCTCCCGCCTCACGACCGTCTTGCCGGCGGCTGGCTGGCTGCTCGCGACGCGAGAGAAAGATCGGCGTCCGGTTAGGCGGCCTGCTGGCCCTGCTGGGCCCGGTTGAGCGCCTCTTCGAGCTCGTCGCGCTGGGTGACGCCGACGAACCGCTCGACGACGCCGTCGTCGTTCTCGATCACCAGCGTCGGGAGCGAGCGGACGGAGTACTCGTTTGCGGTCTCCTGGTCGGCGTCGACGTCGATCTTCTCGAACTCAACGTCGCCGAACTCCGCTTCGAGCTCTTCTAGGATCGGGTCCTGGGTCTTACACGGGCCACACCAGTCGGCGTAGAAGTCCTTCAGTCGGACAGTCATGCGTGGGCCGGAGTTGGCCGTGCCAGCGCATAAGCGTTCCGCCGGCGGTAGATCGCGGCTACTCCCGTGCTCGCGGGCGTTGCTCCCGCTTGCTTCGTGCTCACGGCTCGCGTTCGCTCACCGTTCGCTCCCGAGGCGGTTTGCCGCGGCGCGATCGCGCCGCGTTTTCCCGCCTCGCTCCGGAAGCTTTAGGCGGCTCACGTCCGGACGTGGCTGTATGAGCAGTAACGACGGCGGACTGATGTCCAGCGCGGGGCTGGTCCGCTACTTCGACGCCGAGGACCGCAACGCCATCCGGATGGACCCCCGTACCGTCGTCGCCGCCGGGACGCTGTTCGGGATCCTCGTGCTGGTCCTTCGCGCCGCGTTCTGAGCCGGGCCGAACGTACCCTTTTTGCGCGCCGCCCGCCCACCTCCAGCCATGCAAGCAGGCGTCATCGCGGTCCAGGGCGACGTGAGTGAACACGCCGCCGCCATCGAGCGCGCCGCCGAGGCCCACGGCGAGGCAGCCGACGTGGTCGAAATCCGCCAGTCCGGCACCGTTCCCGACTGCGACGTGCTTCTGATGCCCGGCGGCGAGTCGACCGCCATCTCCCGACTGCTCGCCCGCGAAGGGATCGACGAGGAGATCCGCGACCACGTCGCGGCCGGGAAGCCCGTGCTCGCGACCTGTGCCGGCCTGATCGTCGCCTCGACCGACGCCAACGACGACCGCGTCGACACGCTCGACCTGCTCGACGTGACCGTCGACCGCAACGCGTTCGGTCGGCAGAAGGACTCCTTCGAGGCCCCGCTCGACGTGGAGGGGCTCGACTCGCCGTTCCCGGCGGTGTTCATCCGGGCGCCCCTGATCGACGCAGTCGGTGACGGGTCGGGTGCGCCGATCAACGACGGCGGTTCCGTCGAGGTGCTCGCGCGCTGGGACGGCGACCCCGTCGCGGTCCGACAGGGCCCCGTCGTCGGCACGTCGTTCCACCCCGAACTCACCGCCGACTCCCGCATCCACGACCTCGCGTTCTTCGAGACCGTCGAGGTGAGCGGCCAGTGAGCGACTCCGGGGACGCGCTCGACGCCGACACCATCGACGCTCTGTTCGAGACGATCGAGCAGCGCAAGCGCGACCTGCCGGAGGGGAGCTACACCGCCTCGCTGTTCACTCACGAGAAGGGGGAGAACGCCGTGCTGGAGAAGCTGGGCGAGGAGTCGACGGAGCTGATCCTGGCGGCGAAAGACGACGACGGCGAGGAGCTGGCCGCCGAGAGCGCGGACTTCCTCTATCACCTGCTGGTGCTGCTCTCGATGAAGGGAATGGAGCCGGACGATCTGCGCGCGGAGCTAGAGTCGCGGTTTTAGCACGGTCGGCTCGGATGGGTCTCTTCCCCGTTCCGAACTCCTCGTGACCCCCCGTCACGCCGGTGTGTGCTCGAACGGTTACCCGGATAATCGGTAACATACCAACTGATACGGACGTGCGAGCATATCCCAGTAATGGGCGAGTGTTTCAACTGCGACGCTTCTGCGTCCGATCGCTACACGCTGATTCTCGAAGGCTCGACCGTACTGGCGGACGTGCTGATCTGCGGCGAGTGTTCCGCGGATTTCCAGACTGTCGAGTGGATCGAATTCGATGGACGGTCGAACCCCGCGAACCGCACTCGCTGACCACCGACTCGGCGAGCATCGACGAAATCTCGCGACTGTGACTCACTCGCCAGCGAGGAGAGCGTCGACGAGCGCACCGACGACGACCGTCCCGCCGTACGTCGGAATGAGTCCCAGCGCGTCGAGGAAGATCGGCACGAACAGGAACAGCAGGAGATCGGAGAGCAGCTGCATCACGGGCGAGGCGTTCGGTAGCGGCTCGAACACGCCCTCCCCGACCAGAACGAGGCCGAGTTCGAACAGGTAGAATGGGACGGGGAGCGCGAGTAGTCCCACGAGCGCGCTGACGAGTGCCCCACGGGTCGGCGACTTCTCCCCACCGAGGCGCCCCCAGAGCAGCCGCGCGAGGGCTGCCCTACCGAAGAACCCGCCGACGACGAACACCTACAACAGCCCCGGCGGCGCGGCGAACCCTTGCCCGGCGAGCAGGTCTCGAACGGGCGCGGACAGAATGAACAGGAGCGCGAACCCGCCACCTGCAGCCCCGAACGTCAGCGTGGGCTGTCGACGGAGGCGTTCCAGTACCGGTCGATCCATGCTCGTACGGTGGCGAACGACGGAGATAACGCTGTCTACCGGTTCGTTCGACGGTTCTACACGCCCCGGCACCTCGACACCCACCTCGGGCCGCGTTCAGCCGGCCGACTACTTCAGTTCCAGTCCCAGATCGTGTAGCCCGTCGTTGTGCATCGCGACGTTCACCAGCAGCGGCGTGAGCGACTCGACCTCCGCGGCGTTCACGAGCCCGCCGGCGTCGAGTGCGCGCAGCCCCTCGACCCCCTCGGCGATGTCGGTCACGATCCCCTTCGCGTCGTCGTCCTCGCCGACGACGAACGTGTCGACGCCCAACTCGGCGTCGAGGTTCGCCAGCCGGCCGGCCGCGAGGTTGTGGAACGCGCCGACGAGGTGGACCCCCTCCGGCACCGCGCTCGCGGCGTGTTCGGTGACGCTGCCGGCGGGCGGCGGTGCGTAGTGGAAACCGTCGTCGTCACGGTCCATCCCCGTCGCCGGCGAGACCACGATGTCGCCCTCGTCGAGGTCGCCGGCGACGTGTTCGATCGTGTCGTCGACGTAGTACGGCGGGACCGCGACGATCACGACGTCCGCGAGCGTCGTCACGTCCTCGTTGGCGCCGCCCTCGATCGTCGTCTCCACGCCGCGGGAGTCGAGTTCGGTCTCGTACTCTGCGGCCTTCGTTTCGGCCTTCTCGGCGTCGCGGGAGCCGATCAGCACGTTGTGGCTCGTGTGGTAGGCGAAGCGCAGCGCGAGCCCCTCGCCGATGTCGCCCGTGCCGCCAAGGATCGCGATATCCATACCCGAGACTCCGGTCGGTCGCGACGTAAGGATTGCGCGAGCGGCCCTCGGCCGCGGCGTCGCCGCGAGCCTCAGTCCAGCAGGTCGGGCAGGTCGTTCACCGAGTCGATCACCGCCGCCGCGCCCGCGGCCTCGTACTTCTGCCGGCCCGAATCGCCAGTCAGCCCGCCAGTCAGGACGCCGACGCCGTGGTACGTCCGGGACGGGTCTTCCTCGGCGGCGTTCACGGCGGTTCGCACGTCGTCCAGCGTGTCGCCGACGAAGGCGACCGAATCGGCGTCGAACCGCTCCGCCAGCGTCGTCAGCGCGTGGGGGTGGGGTTTCCCCGCCGCCCAGTCGTCCATCGTGAACCGGTGCTCCTCGGGCACCGAGAGCCCGGCGCGTTCGAGCGCGATATCCGCTTCGGCGGCGGGTCTCCCGGTCAGGACGCCGACAGAGACCCCCGACTGCAGTCGCTCGATCGTCCCCGACTCGACGAGCACCGGCTCGTCGTGGATGTACCCCGGGGCCTCGAAGGGGGGTTCTTCGCCCTCGATATCGCGGTACAGTTCCGTTCCGAGGTAGAGCGCCTGGAACGTCTCCCGGACGCTCTCGGGGTCCCACTCGGCCTCGACGGCGTCGGGGTCGAACCCCTCGGGCGTCGCGGCCTCGCGCAGAACCGCGCGGGCGGCCGCGAGCCCCCCTTTGTCGTGGGCAGCAATGGCGTCGGTGAAGTCGGCGGCGTCCCCCTCGTAGCCCGCCTCCCGGGCGAGCACGAACAGCGTCGCCGCATCGGTGAGCTCCCAGTCGTTGTTGAAGCCGCCGGCGTCCTTGAAGCGCTGGATCGTCGCGCGCTCGATCGTCCCGCCGTGGCGTCGCTGCACCGTCTCGATGATCGCCCGCCGGTAGGAGTCGGCCACGTCGACGAGCACCCCGTCGACATCCAGAACGACCGCGTCAGCGTGCATACCCCCGATCCGACCCCGGGCGGAAAGGCGTTTGCGGCTCGCGCCGGCGTCAGCGACTCCCCCGGGGAGTTCCGTCGCGCGTCGTGGCGGTGTAGAGCGTCAGGCGCGGCGTGTCGCCGCCGCCAAGCGTCTCGCGCTCGACGGGGATCGACGGCGCCTCGTAGCCCAGCGTGGTGAACCGAAACGTCGCGCCGACCGCCGCCGCGAGATCCCGGATCGGTCGGTGGAGTTCGGCCGGGCAGTTGAGTGCGTACACGGTGTCGACGCGGTGGAACGCGTCGGGCTCGTCGACGGCCGTCACGTCCTCGACGCGGAAGCGGACTCCCTCGGGGGCGGCGACGGGGCGAACGTCCGTCGCGCGCACGTCGATGCCGGCGTCGACCAGGCGGGCCGCGACGCCGGTTCGATCGCCGATCCCGACCTCCAGCACGCGCTCTTCGCCCCGGAGCCGTCTGACGATCAGTGGGTCGGTTTTCCGTGACATGCCGAGGGTTTATGCTGATCCTCGGCATGAGTGGAGATATGCGCGTCGACATCGTTCCAGTCGGGTCGGTCCCCAGCCGTGCCAAACGCGAGGCGTCAGAGGCGCTGCGGACCGTCTACGACTGCGAGGTCGGCGTTCGGAGCGAGCAGACGATCCCCGAGGACGCGTTCGATCGCGGCCGGAGCCAGTACCGCGCCGAGCGCTTCATCGAGGTCGCGAGCGACGCCGGCAATGGTGAGAAGAACATCGCCATCACGACGGAGGACCTCTACTACCGCCAGCGGAACTACGTGTTCGGGCTCGCTTACCTCAACGGCCGCGGCTCGGTCATCTCCACGCACCGACTCAACACCTCCTCCGACGGCGGCATCTCGAACAAGCCTACCTCGGAGGTGTTCGCCGACCGCATCCGGAAGGAGGTCGTCCACGAGATGGGCCACAACTTCGGGCTGGAACACTGTGACAACAGCAAATGCGTGATGTCGTTCTCCCCGACGGTGCGGGAGGTCGACGTGAAGGAGGAGAACCTCTGTGGCTCCTGTTCGCGGCTGCTCGGGTAGACCGCTTCCGCCCCTCCGTCGTCGGCGTCGCCCACATGGGTGCTTCGTCATGCTTTTGAGAACGCGGCACCGACATCTCGGGCATGAGCGCAGACGAGGACAAGTATCCCGCCGAATCCGGGCGTCGGCGGTTCGTCAAGGGGGTCGTCGGTGGCGCGGGGCTGGCCGCCGTCGGCATGACCGGCGCGGTCGGCATCAACTCCGCGACCCAATCCCCCGGTGAGGGGGGTGGCTCGACGACCGCGATGGCCATCGAGAACACCGCAGGTCCCGCGCCGCGCGGGATGCCCCAGATCCCCGTCGAGATCGACGACGAGGGGTATCTGAAGGGCGTCTGGCCCGAGGTCGAGGAGGTCGAACAGGGTGGCCGAACGATCGAGGTCGCCTCGACCGAGATGGGCGGCCAGACGTACTCCTCGGAGTGGTTCCAGTACTGCGGCGTCGAGTCCTACGAGGGGATCGTCCCAAGCTACGACTCCGAGAACTTTTTCCGCTCGATCGCCGGCCCCGACTACGACTGGCAGAGCGAGGAGCTCGAGGAGGGTGACCGACTCAACGTCGACATGTTCGAGGACTACGAGAGCTGGGGCAACGGGATCGGCGAGGCCGGCCTCGGCAAGCCCGCGACCGGTCGCTGGCGCTCGGAGGGCACCGAGAACACGATCCCGATCCAGGTGATCCGGAGCCCGGTCATCGAGGAGATCGCCAACGGGAACACCGACGCCAGCCAGTCGATCGTGAACTGGCTCCAGGCCAGCACCGAGCAGGGGTTCCTCGCGTGGCTCAACAAGTGTACCCACTTCTGCTGTGTCCCCGGCTACAAGCAGAACGCCTCTTCGGCCTCCTTCGGCGGCGAGGACGGCGTCTACTGCGCCTGCCACCAGTCCGTCTACGACCCGTTCAGCATCGTCGAGACGCTGTTCGTCGCTCGACCGCGGCCCGACTGATTCCCGTGGTCGACGAGTTCGAGGACGAGGCGGACGCTGCTGACGACGCTGCGAGCGACACGGACGACCGGGAGTTCGCCCAGCGGGTCGAGGACGCCCGCGATCTGCTCGACGAGGACGCCACCGCCCTCTACGTCGGCGTCGTCCGCGACGGCCGGGAGGTCGACTCCACGTTCGCCCAGCGGGCCGACGACGCCCAGCAGGAGGGGATGCAGGCGCTCTCGCTGCTAGCTTCTCACATCCGGCTGGTCTCCGACGAGGCCGGCGTCGACTACACGACCGTGGCCGGCGACGCCGTCACGCTCGCCGAGCAGTTGGACGAGCACGAGTAGGGCGGCGTCGATAGACGGGACTTTTGTTCACACGCCCACGAGTGCGGGCACGGACTGTCACCCGCGAGCGCGGGGTCCACACCATGAGCGAGTTCGACATCATCCCACCCGAGGCGATCGAGTCAGGCGCCGCGACGGACGCCTACTTCGACCGGACGACCGAGACGCTCTCCCACGCGGGACGGAACCCCAACGTCGTCGCGGAGGTGACTGCCGACCAGTTCCCGACCGGCGAGTTCGAACTGCTCGCGGGGCTGAAAGACGCCGCCCACCTGCTGGAAGGGCTGCCGATCGACGCCGACGCGCTGCCGGAGGGAACGCTGTTCGACGGCGGCCCCGTCTGCCGGATCGAGGGGAGCTACCTCGACTTCGCGCGCTACGAGACCGCGCTGCTGGGCTTTCTCTCCCACGCATCGGCGGTCGCGACCAACGCACTCCGCGCCCGCCGGGCCGCGCCGGCGTCGACCGTGTTGAGCTTCGGCACCCGGCACGTCCACCCCTCGATCGGCGCGATGGTCGAGCGCTCCGCGCTGCTCGGCGGGCTCGACGGGATCTCGAACGTCGCCGCGGGCGAGGTGCTCGGCCGCGAGGCCGGCGGGACGATGCCCCACGCACTGCTGATCTGCTTCGGCCGCGGGAACCAGGAGTCGGCGTGGCGCGCGTTCGACGAGGCGGTCGCCCCCGACGTGCCGCGCGTGACGCTGTGTGACACTTACTCCGACGAGGTCGACGAGGTGCTCCGCGCGGTCGAGACGCTGGGTGACGACCTCGACAGCGTCCGTCTCGACACCACTGGCTCCCGACGGGGAGATTTCCGCCACATCGTCCGCGAGGTTCAGTGGGAGCTCGACGCCCGTGGCCACGGGGACGTTGACGTGTTCGTCAGCGGCGGGATCGACCCGGCGAGCATCCGCCACCTCCGCGACGTCGTCGACGGGTTCGGCGTCGGCGGCTACGTCAGCAACGCCGACCCGATCGACTTCGCACTGGACATCGTCGAAGTCGACGGCGAGCCCGCCGCCAAGCGCGGGAAGCTCTCGGGAACGAAACAGGTCTACCGAACTGACGACGGCGGCCACCACGTCGCGCTCGCCGACTGCGGCGCCGACGGCGAGGCGCTGCTGGAACCGCTGCTCCGGGACGGCGAACTCGTCCGGGAGTTCGATGTCGACGCGGCGGCCGATCGTGCGCTCGCCGACGCCGAGCACGTCGGTTTCCCGCGGGACTGAGCCGCGACGCGGGAAGTGCCGCCGAAGCTGGCAGTAACTTTATGGTATCGTAGTTACACGCTTGGCCCGTACCATGGGGCTATTTAGCACGGACTGTGAGTACTGCGGCGGCAGCGGCGCCGACGAGACGTGTAACGGCTGCGGGTTGGCGGTCCACTACGACTGCGCCCGGGAGAAGGGACACCTGCAGGTGAAACAGGAGAGCGGCGGGCTCCTGAGTTCGGGGACGACGTACTACCGCTGGAACTGCCCGAACTGCGGGCGCGTCAAGGAGGGGCAGGCGTAGTCGCGGTCGACTCCGAGCGCGGAGCGTTACGAGCCGCCGCTGACCGGCGGGAACAGCGCGAGCTCGTCGCCCGTCTCGACGGTCGCGTCCGCGTCGACGTTCTCCCCGTTCTTGAGAAGGTTGACGTGCTCCTGGAGCTCGCCGTCCTCGTTCAGTGCCCGGTCCCGGAGCGCCGGCTTCGTCGTCAGGAGCGCGTCGAGCGCGTCGTCGACGGTCGCGCCGGCGTCGACGTCGACCGTGACGGTGCGCTCGCCGGCGGCCTCGGCGAGATCAGCGAAGAGCTTCCACTGCATGGTCGGGGGTGGGCGACGGGCGGAAAAGAGGGTTGTGGGTATCCTCTCCGATTCGGAGGCGTGATTCGACTCGTGCCCATGACCCTGAGTTGCAGCCAGCCGTAGAATATGGTTTAAAACGTTGGACGTTGATTCCCGATCAGTACACCCCCTACAGAGTCGATACAGAACTGCCCACTACACGCTCAACCCCCCAGTTTGTAATCGCTGAGCCGCCGGGAAGCCGTCTCGGGAGTAGTCCACTCAGCGGTCGCATACTCCGAACTCAGCCGAAACGGTGTGTGCAGATTGCGGACTCGTCATCGACGAAGAAGACGATCGATGAACCGCTCCACCGCCGTTTATGCCCCGTCTCCGTGTAGGTGCGGTATGCACAAAAGCCGGGTCGGAAGGGACCGACTCGAATCGCTCCGTGAAGCCCTTGTCGTGACCGGTGAGTGGGACCGGCTGGACGTGATCGCGCCGTTTCGCGGCGCCCCGTTCACATCGATTCCTGCAGGGACGGAAGCGGATGTCGAGGCAGCCGTCGAGCGGGCCGAGGCGGCACAAGCGTCGTGGGCCGGCCGTCCGGTGGCTGAGCGGGCGGCCGTTCTGGAGCGATATGCCGACCGGGTGCTCGATGCACAGGACGAGCTACTCGATGTCGCGCAGTTGGAAACGGGGAAGACCCGGCGAGACGCCTTCGAGGAAGTGCTCGACGTCGTCCAGACAGCCACCCATTACGCCGATGCCGGCCCGGAACTGCTCGAGAGCGAGCGTCGTCGTGGGGCCATCCCGGGGCTGACGAAGACCACGGTTCACCGTCGGCCGAAGGGAGTAGCCGGCTTCATTTCGCCGTGGAACTATCCGGTCACGCTGTCGGTTTCTGACGCACTGCCGGCGCTGCTCGCGGGCAACGCCGTGGTGTTGAAACCCGCCGAGGAGACCACCCACACGGCGCTTCTGGCTCGCCAGCTGCTCGTCGACGCTGGCCTCCCGCCGGAGGTGTTTCAGGTCGTGTCCGGGAGGGGTGAACGGCTGGGGGCCGAACTCGTCGACCGCGTCGACTACGTCTGTTTCACCGGCTCGACCGAGGCCGGGCGGAGTGTCGCCGAACGCGCGGGGCGTGCGCTCATCGACTGCTCGCTCGAACTCGGGGGAAAGAACCCGCTGCTGGTCCTCGACGACGCTGACCCGGAGAAGGCCGCTCGTGGGGCGATCCGTGCCTGCTTCCCGAACGCGGGCCAACTCTGTATCAGCGCCGAGCGACTCTACATCCACGAGTCGGTCTACGACGAGTTCCGCGACGCTTTCGTCACGGAGACACGGAACCTCGACCTCGGAACTGGGTTCGCGTACGGGCCAGATATGGGATCGCTACAGTCCGCCGCACAACTGGAGAAGACCGAACGCCACGTGGACGACGCCGTCGAGAAGGGTGCCGACGTGCTCGTCGGGGGGCGGCATCGACCGGACGTGGGCCCATACTTCTACGAACCGACGGTGTTGGCGGATGTCTCACCCGAGATGACCCTCTTCGACGAGGAAACGTTCGGGCCAGTGGTGAGCCTCTACCCAGTCGGGAGCGTCCAAGAAGCCGTCGACCGGGCGAACAACTCCCGATATGGGCTGAACGCCTCCGTCTGGACGGGCGATCGCGACCGCGGCGAGCGTGTCGCCGAACGCCTCGACTGCGGTACGGTGAACGTCAACGAGGCCTACGCGGCTGCATGGGCGTCGCTAGATGCGCCGATGGGCGGGATGGGTGATTCGGGTATCGGTCGGCGACACGGCGAGGAGGGGCTGTTGAAGTACACGGAGGCCCAAACGGTGGCGGTCCAACGGGGGCTCCAAATCGGGCCGGGACCGCTTCCGGACGGCGTCTGGGCACGGGTGATGACCGGCTTCTCGAAGCTTCTCAAGCGGCTGCCGGGGTGGCTCCGATGACCGCCTCGGAGGTGTTCGTAACGGGGTTCCCCGGTTTCCTCGGGGCGGCCCTCCTCGAGCGGCTCGTGACGCGAACTCAGACGGTCCACTGTCTCGTCCAGCCGAAGTACCGGGCGGCTGCCGAGGCCCGCGCGGCCGAGCTCGTCGGCGACGACTGGCGAGCGGACGTCCGCCTCTACGACGGTGACATCACCGAGCAGGGGCTCGGACTCGACGCCGAGGACACACGCGCACTTCACGCCGCTGTCGGGGAGGTGTTCCATCTCGCTGCTGTGTACGACTTGGGCGTGAGTCGCGCGGTCGGCGAAGCGGTCAACGTCGACGGAACCCGGCACGTCCTCGATTTCGCCACCGCGTGTGACGTCGAGGGGTTCCAATACGTGAGCACCTGCTACGTGAGCGGCCGCTACGAGGGCGTGTTTACCGAGTCGGACCTCGACGTGGGTCAATCGTTCAACAACCACTACGAGGCGACGAAGTTCGAAGCCGAGCGCCTGGTGCAGGCGCGCATGGATGCGGGGTTTCCGGCGACCGTGTACCGGCCCGCCATCGTCGTCGGGCACAGCGAAACCGGGGTAACCGAGAAATACGACGGACCGTACTACGTGTTGCGCTGGCTGCAGCGCTGTCCGGGTATCGCTCCACTCCCGTGGTTCCCGGGCGCGGGCGCGACGGAGTTGAACGTCGTCCCGTGGGACTTCGTGGTCGATGCGATCGACTACCTGAGCCAGCACGGCGAGCCCGGTGCAGTCTACCAACTCTGTGACCCCAGCCCGCCGACGATTCCCGAGCTCACGCGGCTGTTCGCCGACGCCACGAACACCCGGGTGCTCCCCGTCCCGGCCACTCCGGGCGTTGCGAAGCGTCTGCTCGGAACGCGAGCGGTTCGCTCAGTAACGGGCATCCCGCCGGAGACGCTCGACTACTTCACGCTCCCGACGCGGTACGTCAACCCGGCAGCTCGTCGTGCACTCGCGGGGAGCGGTATCCAGTGTCCGCCCTTCGCATCGTACGTGGACGTGCTCGTCGAGTACGCGCGAACGCACGATGCGCGGTCCGACGCGATGAGTTGACGAGAGTTGTCGGTTTCTCGCTGGCAGTGACGGGCTGGAGCATCATCCACTCTCCGGAGCCCCCAGAACGGGGATCTGCTTCGTGGCAGATCCATCGAGGCCATCGCCGCGGCCAGCGTCTACTGCACAGTCACTGCCGTTAGATAATTTTCTCAGGAAACTATTTGTTTATGCGACGGTCTTCCAGCTTCCCCTCTCACTGCTTGATCACGTCGCGGCGCTCGCGGAGCTCTGCACTTGCGAGGTCACCGTCGGCGAGCGACTGTTCGAGCTCTTCCCACGTCTCGACGTCGTAGGTCGCCTGCCACTCCTCGATCTTCTCGGTGATCGCGGCCAGTTCGTTGCGAAGCTCCTCGCGCGTGTTCTCTTCGATGAGCGTCCGGATCTCCTCGGAGAGCAAGCGCGTGTAGTCCGGCTGATAGCGCGTGGTCTCGCCGGCTTCGACGCGACGCAGCTGTCCCTGGTCGACGAGCGCCTGGAGTTCCTCGTTGGTCGTACTCCAGGTGGCGACAGCCGGCTCTCGAACCCAGTTACCCGGGCGACCCGGGACCCAATCTACCAACTGTAGTATTGTGCGTTCGATGCAATAGCATTTTATTACTCCAACGCGTAGTGGGACTCGTTCGATGATAGAACCCGAGCGTGGTGAGGCGATCAGCGACCAAGACTTCCCCGGCAGGTCCAATGGAATTCGATTCCGCAACCCGCCCGAGACGTTGTCGGCGGAAGGATCTCTCGTGCCGGTCGAATTTCGCGCTCGAGACGATCGTGGAGGCGGTCGAACGTATCAGGCGTCAGCGAGCACTCGATGCGGCCGAGCCCCCGGTCCACGACGTCCCTGCGGGTTCCGGACGAGCTGTTGGACGGACGTAACTGCGAGCGAGCACGGTTCGAACGCGAGACGGAAGCACACTCCTGATGGACCGACCCGAGTGACAGTGGACGACGAGTGGCGTGATTCCGGAGGCACGAACCGTGTCTGAGGAGGGAACGATCGACGTCGGGACAGTTACACGGGTGTGGTCCGTTGGCTGGCAGTGGCCCTGGGCCGCCGTTCTCGCGGTAATGTTAGGCGGCAATTTCCTATTCGCGGCCGACCGGACTGTACTGGGAATCGGCGTGCTGGTCGCCGGTCTGGGAATAGCTGTCGCCGGGGTGTGGGCCGTGAACCGACACAGTGGGGATGCGTTCGCCGACGGAATGGGGAGCGTCCGTCGCGCCGTGGCGGATGAACTCGATCTGGACGATACGTCCACTACTCACCCGCTAGCGGTCGGTTCCGACTCCGTGGTCGGCTTCGACTGTTCGAAGCGCTACGACCTCGCCGTCGTGACCCTCGGTGAGTCGGCGCTGACAGTCCACCACGACGGTTCGATGAACCTGCTCAGCAGGACCTGGACGGTTGGGGACCGGACGGAGCGGATTCCGTACGAAAACGTCAGGTCCGTCACTGAGCGGGACGGAACGCTCCGAATGGAACTCGTCGACGGGGGGACGAAGTCGCTTCCCGCAGACAGTCGACCCGACGACCTTTTGAGGGCCCTCCGTCGTCGACTCGAAGGCAGCGACGCCGCCGAATAGGCGCGAGCGGTGACGCGTTCTCCGTGACAGTCCTTTCCCGACTGGACGAATCGACCGGACTGAGAGGAGTAACCAGCCTCACTCACCAGTACGGAACGAGAAGTCCAGGCTCGGCACGGAGTGGGTCAGCGATCCCATCGAGATGACGTCAACGCCGGTTGCGGCGTAGGCGTGGACGTCGGAGAGCGCGATGCCGCCGGACGCCTCAGCGAGCACCGCCTCGGGCAGCAGTTCGACGTCTCCCAGACCGAGGGCGACCCGCTCCCCGACCTCGATACGGCAGCGACCGGCGACGCCGGCGACCTCGTCGAACAGCTGACTGCCGCCGCTGCCGACCTCGGCCTGACGGTGCGGATCGTTCCCGACGACGACTGGACTCACGGCGAGGCAAAGGGTATCTGCGAACAGTTGAGCCTCGTCGACATGCAGCCTCGTGTCGAGGTGCGTGATCGGGAGAACGAGGCCGACCTCCCGCGGACGCTGATTCAGGAGTACGCACACGCCCTGCTCCACGTCGACGTCGAGATCCCACGCCGCTGACTGTTGAAAAGTCGCTCAAACAGTGGTTTGTGCTTCCAGAAGATACTCGCCATCACCTTCTGAATCGACGCGTATGGACCGTCGTCGATATCTCTCCGTCGCGAGCGCCCTCGTCGCCGGTGCCCTCGCGGGTTGTACAGCACCAGCGACGCCGCAAGTCGACATCAGTGCGGATGCGCCGTCGACGCCTGCCCTCCAACCGAACGTCGACGACGACGCCCTCGATGAGTTGGTCACTGGAACGAACACGTTCGCGTTGGACCTGTTCGACGAGCTCCGCACAGCTGATGACGCCGAGAACCTGCTGGTCTCGCCCATCAGTGCCACGATTGCGCTGGCGATGACGTACGCTGGTGCGAGCGGGACCACTCGCGAGCAGATGCGGGCGTCCCTCGGCTACTCAGTTGCTGACCAGCAGCTCCATGCGGCGTTCAACGAACTCCAACGAACGCTGTCTGGCCGCGACGAGGATCTCGGCGGGGAGGATCTCCCGTCAGACTACGACGACGGCGACGATCCCGTTCCCTTCCAGCTCTCACTCGTCAACGCCATCTGGGGTCAAGAGGGGGTTCCATTCCGGGACGAATACCGAACCACGCTGGAGAACCACTACGGCGGCGGCCTCAATCAGGTCGATTTCGTCGAGAACCCGGACGGTGTCCGCGAAGCGATCAACGCCTGGATCGCCGACCAGACCGATCACCGGATCGAAGCGTTGCTTCCGGCGGATTCGATTACGTCCGAGACCGTGCTCGTCCTGACGAACGCCATCTCCTTCATCGCGAACTGGCGCCACCCGTTCGACGAGGGCCAAACTGAGTCGGCCGAGTTTACCGCGCTCGACGGCTCGACGAGCACAGTCCAGATGATGTCCCAGGACGTCCAGGTCCCGGCGGCGACCGTCGACGGAGCCCAAGCCGTCGAACTACCGTACATCGGTGGGACAACAGGGATGCTCGTCGTCGTCCCGCCCGCTGGCGAGTTCACCGCCTACGAACGAACGTTCGACGGTAAGCGGCTCGGCCGGATCGTCGACGCACTCCAACCCCAGCGTGGCTACGTCAACCTCCCTCGGTTCGAGTTTGACTCGGAGTTCAAACTGGAGAAATCCCTGGAGGCACTGGCCATGACCGACGCGTTCGACCCGGGTGCGGCGGACTTCTCGCGGATGGCCGATCTCTCGGAGACCGGCGGCAACCTCTTCGTCGACCAAGTGTACCACGACACGTCCATCAGCGTCGACGAGCAGGGCACCGAAGCAGCGGCGGCGACGGGATCGGTGGCGAATCTCGTGTCGCTCCCGCCGACGTTACTCGATGCAAATCGTCCATTCCTCTTCGTGATCCGAGACCGGGCAACCGGGGCCGTGCTTTTCATGGGACATGTTGTCGACGCCAGCGCGGCACAGGAGTAGGCGATTCAGCCGCGGCACCAAGACGTGCTGCAACGCCGGTGGAGACAGTGAATCGCTTCGGGGTCAAGCCCCGAGGCAGTCGCCTTTCACCACCTGTACACCCCACTCCCGAACTGGGCGTCGGATTCGTCGCTGCCGACCGCCGTCTCCAGTATCGTGTCCCCGCCGTCGTCGAGGAGAGTCCGTTCGTACACGCGAATCGCGAGCGACTGGTCCGTCGCGTCGGGAGAGACGGTCTGGCCGGACCCGAACTCCACCGGCAGCCACGAGAGGAACTCCACCAGGGGCGCTTCGCCATCCAACGAGAACTCGTTTTGGCGGTCTCGACGGCCGTCGACGTGCTCCGGTATCCGAACCCGCGGAGGAGGTTGCTCGCCGTCGTTGCCGACGACAACGCTCGTCGGCGCAGCTGCACGTTCGTCCGCGTCGTCACCGCCATCGACGGCGACGCCGTCCATCAGGCGTCACCTCGCACAGCCTCAGTCGCCGCCTTCTCACGGACCGAACTACCCCCTGAGACCCGTTGTGGGTCTTCGATCCTCGCGGTCCGCAGCTTCGTGTCGGCAGCGGTCTGTTGGTGTCCCTCCCGCGGGTTTGGCTGCGCCGCACGGACGGTCGCCGCTCCCTCGTTCGTTCCCCACTCGGGGGTACCGGGAACGCTCTCAACGGTACTACTCACGGCTACGCACCTCCTTTCAGGCCTGCAGCGATTGTGGACATACACGGAAGAATACGGAATCCCGTTGTTGAGCGTACGTCCAATACTGTTGGGGACGGAGACGGCGAGGCGTTCGGGGTATAGTGCGGGTACCAATACTGTTTGGGACGCTGGGACCCCCCGTCGTGTGAGTGCTTTCTCGACGCTAACCCGGCGCGAGCGAGAATCGTCGCGGGTGAAACCGGAAAATCGGTTCAGTACAGCCGCCAGAGCAGCGATCGAACCTTGTAACCCAGCGTCCCACGCTGGTAGCCCCGCCAGCCGCTCATGCCACCGGCGAGCGTGGTCGCCTCGTACCCCTCGTCGACGAGAACGCTGGTCGCCCGTTTCGCGACGACGCCCATCTTGCAGACGGTCACGATCTCCCGATCTCTCGGCACCTCGTCGAGACGCTGTCGGAGCGCGTCCTCGTCGCCGGAGCGCAGATCGTCGTACACCGGAAGGTTGTGACTTCCGTCGATGTGCTGGGCCCGGTAGTCTTCGCGTGGGCGAATATCGAGGACGAAGGGCTGCTCGCCCTCGGGCCGGGTGTCCAGGTTGTCCGGACGGATTTTGCTCATCATCTCGGCTTGTGGGTGGCGTCGGTAAAGCGTGCCGACCGTCGGTGACGGTGTCGATACGCTTGGCGACGCCCTCGCGGCCGACCATGCTCGCGCCGAGGACGCGGTCGCCGAGCATCGTGATCTCGATCTCGGAGCCGCCGGGGTAGTAGTGAGCGCGTGAGGGCGCCGTGATCGTCAGCGAGACGGGGTCGAACCCGGCTTCACGGGCTCGGTCCTCGTCGACCAGCCCGGTGCGTGCGACTTCGAAGTCGAATGCTTTCACCGCGGCCGTGCCGGCGATCTCGCCGACGGGCGTCGGATCGCCGGCGAGGGTCTGACCGATAGCGCGGCCGGCGCGGTTGGCGGTCAGCGCGAGCGGGACGTGATCCGACTCGCCGGTCACGGCGTGGGTCGCCTCGGCCATCTCGATGCCGACGTCGCCGCCGCGCTCGAACACGACTACCTTCCGGTCGGGCGCCTCGCGTTTGAACTTGCTCGCAGCACTCCCGCCGCGTCGCCACCGACCACGACTACTGATGCTGTCATACGGGTTTCAAGGCGGAAACCCACGGCTTTAGCCGTGGGAGGAAGCCGACATGCTGGGAATCAAACCACCAGATTACGACTGGGTGACTCCCCAACACCAACCCAGTATTTATGAATATGACACTGTACATATGATGTATGGTGGAGGTGCGTCGCACAGTCGTCGTTAAACTCGAAGTAGACGACAGCGACGCGACTCTCCTCCACGAAACTACCGAGGAGTATCTGTGGGCGTGCAACTACGTCGTCCAAGACGCATGGAAGGACGACTACAAGCCCACCTCGAAAACCGAACTGCACGACCGGACGTACTCCGATGTGCGAGAACAGACACGGCTTCAAGCCAACCTTGTGCAATCTGCACGCAACAAGGCCGCCGAAGCCATCAAGGGCGTCGTCGCCCGCTGGAAAAAGGGCAAGAAGGCGTCGAGACCGAACTTCACGACGCCCTCAGTCCGGTACGACAAGCGGAGTGCGACGTTCCACGACGACCACGTCTCCCTCTCAACCGTGAACGGACGTGTCGAAGCCGAGTACGTCCTGCCGCTTGAAGGAGACAACCCGCAGACCGAGTATCTCCGCAATGACGACTACGAGGTGACGGGGCAACGCTTCAGTATCGCGACGCGACGGACACGTTCTTCCTTCACATCGGCACAAAGGCCGAGATGGAGTCAGAGATACCGGACAAAGGTGACGCCGAGCACAGCACAGTCCTCGGCGTTGACCTCGGTATCGAGCAGATCGCCGTCACGTCAACCGAGAAATTCTGGGGTGGTGGCTACCTCAATCACCGTCGCCGGGAGTACGAACGAGTGTGTGGCGACCTACAACAGACAGGCACGGAGTCAGCCCATCGAACGATCGAACGGATGGGCGACCGAGAGACGCGATGGGTGGAGGATTACCTACACCGAATCTCGAAAGCCATCATTCAGGAAGCCGTCGCGCACGGCTGTGACACGATTGCGTTTGAGGAGTTGACGGATATCCGTGAGCGGATGCCGAACGCCAAGAAGTTCCATGCGTGGGCGTTCCGCCGCTTGTACGACTACGTGGCGTACAAGGCCAAAGCAGAGGGGATAGAAACTACGCAGGTTGATCCGTCGTACACGTCCAAGCGGTGTTCGAAATGCGGGACGACGCTGGACGAAAACCGTCTTTCCCAATCGAAGTTCTGCTGCCAGAAGTGCGGGTATGAGGTCAACGCGGACTACAACGCGGCGAAGAATATCGGGTTTCGGCGACTCCGTGCGGGGCAGAAGTCTCCGCACGGAGGGGCGACACGTCACCTCGCCCTGAAGTCGGGGACGTTGAACGTGAACGGCGAGTATTCGCCTGCCGCCCAATAGGGGCGGTCAGAACGGGAGTCCACCGACAAGCCCACCCCTTTAGGGGTGGGTTGGTGACACCCGAAACTACGAACGCACTGCTATAAAGTATTGGTCTATATCTGCAATACCGGGATCGGGACCTATCGTCCGAATATCGATTTCTGTAGTCCAATATTCAGCAATGGGTCAGTATCTGAAGTGCTACTTGATAAATCGAACGACGCACTTTTGTGTATTTAGTACAAAACTAAACCGTATGAGTACCACCGAAGACTGGATCGACGAGATAGAGACCCAGCGACGCCAGAAGGACCGGTATTTCGGGGAGGACCCGCGGTCACCGATCCCCGACGAGGAGCGGGCGGCGTTCGACGGGCTGAACTACTACTCCGTCGACCGGACCTACCGGTTCGAGGTCGAGCTCGACGTGTACGACGAGCCCGAGCCGGTCGTCGTCGGAACCAGCACGGACGGCGAACAGGAGTACTTCGCGTGGGGAGAGTTCACCGTCGAGATCGACGGCCAGCCGGTCACCATCACTGCCTACAAGGGCGATCCGGAGGAGGACCGGCTCTGGGTGCCGTTCCGGGACGAGACGAGCGGCGAGGAGACCTACGGCGCCGGTCGGTACATCGACCTCGAACCCGCCCACCACCGGACTGACGAGGGAAGGTGGATCCTCGACTTCAACGCGGCGTACAACCCGACGTGTGCGTACTCGGACCGGTACGAGTGTCCGCTTCCGCCGACGGAAAACTGGCTGGACGTAGCGATCGAGGCCGGCGAGAAGGAGTTCGGGCACTGACGACGGGAGCCCGAAGAACGCGGGAGGGAGCGGAATGTGGGGCCCACGAGCCGCGCCGTCAGGTCTCACGCCACGTGTGGCCGCACTCGACGCAGGTGAACACTCGAAGCTCGTAGGAGCCGCCCGGCTTCGGCCGCATCTCGTAGGAGGCCCGGTCGCCGTCGCAGCCGTCCGCCGGACAGTCCGCCTTTATCGTCTCGGCGGCGTCCTGGGTGCCGTCGACGACGGGGGTGCCCCGTCGTCCCGCTGTTCGCCCTGCGTCGTCGTCGCCGCTTCCGAGTCGCGCGGCTCCTCGTTCCCACAGGAGCCACACACCCACGTGTCGCCCTCCGTGCGCATCATCGAACCGCACCCGTCGCAGAGCTCCATCCACGGTCGGACACGGGTGTCGGATTTAGATCCGGCCGCCTCGGTGGCTCAGCTCCGACGGGGTCGACTGCCGAACCACGCCTCTCCGGGGCAAAGAAGGGAGACAGAGAGAGACAGTTCCAAGACCGACAGCCACCATCGTGGTCGTATGGCTTCCTGGGACGAACGGTTCCGTGCCGGCGAGTATCCAACGGACCCGGACCCCTCACCGGTGCTCGAGGCGTACGCCGACGAGACGGATGGCGGCCGTGCGCTCGACATCGCCTGTGGAACGGGCCGCAACGCGGTGTTCCTCGCCGAGCAGGGGTACGAGGTCGACGCACTCGACCGATCGGTCGAGGGGCTCCGGATCACGGAGTCGAACGCGGCGTCCCGCGGCGTCGACGACCGGGTCAACCTGATCCAGGCGGACGCGACGGCGTTCGAGTACCCCGCGGACCGGTACGACGTGGTGACGATCAGCTTCTACCGGCTACTCGACCGACTGAGCGACGTGAAGGCCGCGCTCCGGTCTGACGGCCTGTTCTTCTACCAGCACCACCTCCGGTCGGACCCGCCGGCGACGGTCGGGCCGAGCACCGATCGCCACCGGTTCGGCGCGAACGAACTCCTGCGGGCGTGTCTCGACCTGACGGTCCTCTACTACGAGGAGTCCAGCGAGAGCCGGGAGGGCGAACTCTCGGCGACGGTCGAACTCGTCGGTCGCAACAGCCACGGCGACGCCCAGTCGTACCCCGAAACGCGATAGATCGGCGTTCAATCGCCCGGGACACCGGCTGCGTTCAGCCCGACGAACTATCGAGCACTGACGACCGAACGGTTCCTCGCCGACGTCGCTTCGGACCGCGCCGCACCCGCCGGCGTGTCAGCTGCAGCCGTTACCGGCGCGCTCGGCGCCGCACTCTGCGAGATGGCCTGCATACACACCCTCGAGGTCACTGCTTCGTCGTCGGACTCGCCGCCGCAGCTCCCGCAGTCAGTGCCCACGGCGACGACACGGCCCGGGGGAACGCGACGGCCGGCGGCGAGACGCCGGGCCACGGTGACGAGGCGGGCTGGGCGGCCTGGATGGAGGGCCACATGGCCGACTACATGGGCCCTGACGCCGTCGACGAGATGGAGTCGCACATGGGCGCGACGATAGACGAGATGGCCCGGTGGATGGCGGGCGACGACCACCAGAACACGGGCCACACGAGCGACAACCACACGACCGGCGGCCACTCCACGGGGATGAACGGCCAGGGGTACGGCTGCTAGCGATCCCCGGAACTCCCCTGTGAACTAACGACCCTGAATCCAAGCCAATGACACACCACCACAGTACTCTCGGACGGACGGCGCGTCGAATCGCCACGGTGAGCGTTCCGGTAGTCGCAGCGACAGGCACCGCGGCCGCCTACGGGGGCGGCCACGGGGCGGGGATGATGGGCGGCGGCTGGGGTCTCTTCGGTGCGGGAATGGGGCTCTGGGGCCTCCTCTGGATGGCGCTACTGCTCGGCGTCCCGCTCTACGCCGTCTACACGATCCTCGACCGCGACTCCAGCGGGAGTGAGGAGCGGTCGCTGTCGGTCCTCCGCGAGCGCTACGCCCGCGGGGAACTCTCCGACGAGGAGTTCGAGCGGCGACGACAGGAGCTCGAGTCGTCGAACCGCTGACCGGCCGGCCGGAGGCCGGGACAGCTGACCCGCCCACGGGTCGAACTCCTTCGGATCCACGTGAACTATTACCCCGCGTGCCGGTCATGGGTCCGTAATGCGTCTGAACCTATGACCGATCCGACAGACAGAATCCGTGTTCTCCATGTCGACGACAACCCGGAGTTCGGGGAGCTCGTCGCGGTGTATCTCGAGCGTGAGGACGACCGGATATCGGTTCAGACGGCGGAGACGCCCGACGACGCCGTCGACGCGTTAGACGCTCGCGAGATCGACTGCGTCGTCTCCGACTACGACATGCCCGAATCGAACGGGATCGAGTTCCTCGAAACCGTCCGTGAGGAGTACCCCGGCCTGCCGTTCATCCTCTACACCGGCAAGGGCTCCGAGGAGATCGCCAGCGATGCCATCTCCGCGGGCGTCACGGACTACCTGGAGAAGGAAAGCGGGACGAGCCAGTACGCGGTGCTGGCGAACCGGATCACGAACGCCGTTGAGCAGTACCGGTCGACCCGCGCGCTCGAAGCCAGTCAAGAGCGCCTCTCGCTGTTCTTCGAGCAGTCGCCCCTCGGCGTCGTCGAGTGGACCGAGGAGTTCGAGGTCGCCCGTCTCAACGAGGCCGCCGAGGAGATTCTGGGCTACGACGAGGCCGAACTCCGCGGCGAACCTGGCCGGAAGATCGTCAGCGAGGCCGACCGTGAAGAGGTTTCGGCCGTCGTCGACGAGCTGTTGGAACGGGAGGGCGGCTACCACAGCATCAACGAGAACGTCCGGAAGGACGGCGAACGAATCATCTGCGAGTGGCACAACCGCGTCGTGACCGACGACGGCGAGGTTGTCGCGATCTTCTCGCAGTTCCAGGACATCACCGAGCGGCGAACGCAGCTGAAGGAGCTCGAACGCCAGCGCGCCGTCATCGAGTCGGCGAGCAACACGATCGTCACCATCGACGACTCGAGCGTCGTGCAGTCCGTGAACCCGGCCGTCGAGGAGACGTTCGGCTACTCGCCCGAGGAGCTGATCGGGGAGCCGCTGACGACGCTGATGGGCGACGACGTCGCCGACCGCCACCGGGAGGCTTTCGAGCGGTACCTCCGGACCGGCGAGCGAACGCTCGACTGGGAGTACACCGAGTTCGAGGCCCGACACCGCGACGGCTCGCCGGTTCCGGTCGGGGTGACGTTCGGCGAAGTCGTCTACGAGGAGGAGCACTGGTTCGTCGGGATCCTCCGGGACATCAGCGAGCAGCGGGCACGGAAACAGGAACTCGAGTGGACGAACGGCGTTCTCTCGACGCTGTTGGAGACGCTCCCGGTGGGGGTCCTCGCCGAGAGCGAGAACCGCGAGGTGTTGGCGGCGAACGACCGGATCTTCGAGCTGTTCGATCTGCCGGGCACGCCCGAGGAGACGGTCGGCGCCGACTGCGAGCGGATCGCCGAGTCCGTCAGCGACCAGTTCGTCGACCCGGACGGGTTCGTCGCCCGGATCAACGAGATCGTCGACACGGACGAGCGCGTCGAGGGGGAGGAGCTCGCGCTCGCCGACGAGCGAACGTTCGTCAGAACTCACGAACCGATCGAGCTCCCCGACGGTGATGGCCACCTCTGGACGTACCGCGACATCACCGAGCAGCGCGTCTACGAGGAGCGGCTGGCCGCGCTCAACGAGCTGGCGGGGGAGCTGATCGTGGCCGACTCCCGCCAGGAGATCGCCGAGATCGGCGTCGACGCCGCGCGGGACGTGCTGGGTCTCGACGCCAACGCGATCCACCTCTACGACGCGGACCGGTCGGCGCTCGTCCCCGCCGCCGGGACGGAGAAGGTGTTCGACCTCGTCGGCGAGCCGCCGACGTTCACCGAGGGCGGCAGCATCGGGTGGCGCGTGTTCGAGTCGGGTGAAGCCCTCGCGGTCGACGACACCCACGACGATCCGGATATCTACAACCCGGAGAGCCCGATCCGGAGCGAGCTCCTCCTCCCGATCGAGGGGTACGGCATCCTGATGGCCGGCTCGCCGACCCCCGACACGTTCGACCAGGAGGACCTCGTGCTCGGGCAGATCCTCGCGGGGAGCCTCGTCAGCGCCTTCGAGCAGATCGAGCAGATGGAGCAGCGGCAGGCCCGAGAACGCGAGCTGGAGACGCAGAACGAGCGGCTCGAGGAGTTCGCCAGCATCGTCTCCCACGACCTGCGCAACCCGTTGAACGTTGCCGAAGGCCGGGTCGAACTCGCAAAGGAGAGCGGCGAGTTGGACCACCTCGACGCCGTCGAACGGGCACACGAACGGATGAACGCCCTGATCGACGACCTGCTCACGCTCGCCCGCCAGGGCGAGTACGTGAGCGAGATCGCGCCCGTTCGACTCGACGCCATCGCCGGCGACTGTTGGGAGAACGTGGCGACAGCCGACGCAACGCTCGACGTACGGAGTGATCGGGCGGTGCTCGCCGACCGTAGCCGGCTCCAGCAGCTCTTCGAGAACCTGATGCGCAACGCCGTCGAACACGCGGGCGACGACGTGACGGTGTCGGTCGGGGAGCTGGCCGACGGGTTCTACGTCGCGGACGACGGGTCGGGGATCCCCGCGGACGTCCGGGAGGACGTGTTCGACGCCGGCTACTCGACGAGCGAGTGCGGGACGGGGTTCGGACTGCGCATCGTGAAACAGATCGCCACGGCCCACGACTGGGAGATCGCGGTGGAGGAGGGGGATGACGGCGGCGCTCGCTTCGAGATCACCGGCGTGTCGTTCGCGGACGAGTGACGAGGCTCCCGAACCGCCGGCTGGCAGTTCCTCCGCCAGCGACTCCCGGAACCGATCGACGCCGACGCGGAGCAGGTAGCCCGCGCCGCCCGCGTCGGCGAACAGTGGACATCGACGCTGTACATCGCCGACTACCCGGATTACGATCACTATTCTCGCCACGATGTCCGGGTCCGATGGGGGCTGTGACAGGTTTCGACCAGCTCCATCACCGGCGGAGCAACCACCACCTCGACCAAAGGTATCATCGAACGCTTCCTAGACTCCCTCGTTGGTCTCGGCCTTCGATCGGTGCAGACACCACGCCTTTTGCCGTGGCAACATGGTGTTCCATGTCCTGTGTCTGGACCCAACCCAATCCAGTGTCCAGTCTGTGGCTGGACTGGCCACCAGTCTGACCTCGAAGACGGAGAGCAGAAGCCTGCCTGCCCGACTTGCGGTGAAACTGTGCGGATTGAGTAGCGTGCAGGCCAACCACGCGCAGCGACCGTCGACGATAGCGCCTGCGGACGCCCCCAACCGACGCGTTCGCGACACTATCGCGATCGGGCGGTGCCCGAAACCACCAAACACCGGTCGCCGTCGTCGCCGATGAGTCTCAGTGTGTCGACGCTGACCGAAACCCGAATCGCGTCGGCATCGTACAGGGTCGAGGTGACGGGAACCGCTAGTTCACCTGCCGCCGACGCCGCCCGGTCGTGCGGTAACGTAGATCCGCATCTCGATCGCGTCAGGACAGGTCCGTTCGACCCGCTTGACAATGTCGAGGGACTCGTACTCCACAACAGTGTGGTTCGGATCGTAGAGACCGACGGCTGCGGTCCCGTCGGCCGTTGCGTCGACGACGCTGTCCGTTCGGCGCTGGACCTTTTCTTTGAGCTCTTCGCGGGGACCCATCATCGGAACATGTTGTATGCCGAACTAATAGCGTTTTCGCAAAATCTGGCCGGTAACGTATCTCAGCCCCGGATTAAGGTTGTCCGGCTACCCCAATACAGCCCCAGCTTCCGGTATCGACGTTCCTGCTGTTCCGGTTCGAAAGCTGAAGAGGCAGGCCCCCACGAGCGTGGCGAACGCGGCCGATGCACGACCGCTGATCTCGCTAGGTACTGTTCGCCCGCTCCTCCAACCCCCGAAGCACGTCCGGCCGGCCGATCGCGTACACCGAATCTCCGGGCTCGAGCGCGCGCTCGCGGCCCGGCAGCGAGTCGAGCGCTCCCGACGACTCCCGGATCGCGACGACGGCGACCGCGAGGTCGCCGACCGTGGTCCCCACGAGCAAGCTCCCCTCCGGAACGTCGACGATGCCCAGCGTCTCGTCGGCCGCGCGCAGCAGCGACGCGAACTCCTGATCGGCGCGTGCGCTCACGGGCAGCGTCACCAGTCGGTAGCGCTCGTCGGGCGACAGCGCCGCGGCGTCGCCCTCGTCGACGACGAGCGTCACCGTCTCGCCCGCAGTCGCGCGCAGTTCCGCGGTCGTCACGCGACGGGCCCCCTCCACTTCGCTCGACGCCGGCGTGGCGGCCTCGGGAGCCTCGGGGCCGAGAGCTTCGGCATCAGTCTCCTCTGCCGGGGGAGCGGGCTCGGGCGTCGTCCACACCTGCACGATGTCGCCCGGGCCGGCGTCGCTCGCGGGGTCGGCCTCGACGGCGACCGCACAGGTGCCCGGGCCGAGCGTGGGGCCGATCCCCGCCAGCCGCGAGCCGAGCGCGAGGTAGGTCACCGTCCCGTCGTCGTCGAGTTCGGCGTCGACGTAGCCGACGTTGTAGTCCTCCTTCAGCCGCGTGACCAGCCGCTCCCGGAGCGTCTCCGTGCCCGCGCGGGGAAACAGCAGCGTCTTCCCGCCCAGCTCGTCTTTCACCGCCGCCGGGACGGGGTCGTAGCTCGCCATGTCCTCGATCTCGTCACTCGCGGGGAGTTCGACCGCCGAGAGGCGGGCGACGCCGCGGAGCGCGCGCCCGACGCTAGCGTTGACTTCCCGGGCGCCAGCCGCGCTCAGCACCCCGGAGCGGAGCGAGTCGCCCAGCCGGCGGCCGGGGATCGTCGCGACGAACGCCGACAGCAGCGTGAGCAGGTCGATCCCGATGCCGACCGCGTCGAACGGGTCGCCGCCGGGCGTCCCGATCACCCGCCCCAGCAGCCCCACCGTGTTGAGGTAGAGCGCGACGGTCGCGACGCCGAACAGCGCCGCTAGCCCGCGCGGGATCGGCTCCCGGAAGTACCAGCGGTAGGCCACCGATACGCCCCCGGAGACGAAGAAGGCGAGCACCGAGAGCCCGAACAGCCCGCCAAGCGCCGGGAGGAGATCCACGTCGCCGAGCAGCATCTGGAGGATCACGCCGCCACCTCCGCGAACGCGTCGAGATCCGTCGGCGTCCCGACGACGAACAGTTCCTGTCCCGCCTCGGGGACGTACTCCCTGCCGGGGACGACCGTCCAGCCGCCGTCACCCCGGCCCGCGAGCACGACGACACCGTACGTCGAGTGGACGCCCACCTCACCCAGCCCGTGGCCGTCGAGGGGGCCGCCCTGCTTGACCGTCACCCGGCGCAGGCGCTTCCCCGAGCGCCGCAGCAGCGCCAACAGCTCGAACTCCTCGCGCTCGCCGCGGGATCGCACCGTCAGCCCGGTCACGTCGTGTTCGACGAGCGCCCGCGACGCTTCGCGGGTCACGGCGACGGTCACGCGGTCACGCCCGCCCGCGGCAGTCTTGGCCGCTGGCGTCGACGGCGCGGCAACGTCCTGGCCGCCGTCGGTGACTGCGGGCGTCCCCGTCTCCTTCCCGGGGCGGACGCTCACGACCGTCCCGTCGTACTCGCTGTCGGCGGTGCGGAGCCGGACCTCGTCGCCGGCGGCCAGCCCGGTCGGCACCAGCGTCGTCAGCGACACCGCGCGCTTCCCGTTGGGGACGCGCTTCGAGAGCCCGGCGGTCGGCGGCGCCGCGGCGACGGTCGCGTGTCCGCGCTCGTCGATCCGGACGGATGCGTCGACGAGGCCGAACTCCGTCCGGAGCTGGTCCTCGGCGCGGTGTTCGAGCTCGGAGATCGGCAGGTCCGCCGGCAGCGCGATCGACGCCTCGCGGATCTCGGTCCGGAGTTCGGCGGGCAGCGGCGGATACCCCTCCAGATCCCCCACCTCGCCGGTGATGTTGAGCTTCACCTGGCCGCGGCTGCCGACGAACTCCACCACGTCGGCCGAGAGCGTCCGGCCGGCGAGCTTCTTCAGCGTGAGCCGTTTGGGCGTCGCCGCCCCCATCTGGTCGCCCTTCGCGTGGGCGTACATCGACAGCATCAGCACGACGACGATCGCCACGAGCACCGCGACGCCGTTGGTGCTGCTGGCGATCGCCTTGTCGTTGAGCGCGAGCAGGCCGCCGTTGACCCCCGCGATCGCGAGCGCGAGGACGACGGTCCCGAACCCGGGGATGGTGACGTTGGTGAAGTACTTGAACGAGAACCCCAGCCCCCAGGAGACCAGCGCGGGGACGATGCCCGTCACCAGCCCGAGATACACCCCGAGCAGGACCTGGAGCGGAAACGACGCCATACGCACAGCCAGCGGTGGGGGAGACATAGACGTACCGGCGGCGGCCGGATCGGCTGTCATTTATGTGCCCGCTTCGTCACCCCTCACGTATGCAGTGGGATCGGGACTGGCTGGGCGTGCGCGCCTCCATCCTGTTGACGTTCGCCGTCGCCGCGCTGTCGGTGGGGACGGGGATCGTCAACATCTCGACGACGACGGTCACCGGCCCGCTGGCGCCGTACATCCCGCCGATAGTTCGGCAGACGGTGGGGTTTACGGGCGCAGTGACGGGGTTTCTCACGCTGGCCGGGGCGTTCATGCTCCGGAGCCGCTATCGGCTTGGCTGGTACCTGACGGTCGTGATGCTGCCGATCACGGCCGCCCAGGGGCTGTTGCAGGCTAGCGAGTACTCCTACCCGCTGGTGGCGCTGTCGCTGATCGCGCTGCCCGTCGTCGCGCTCAACCGTCGGACGTTCGACAACGAACTCGACCTGACGACCACCCAGCTCGCCGCGACCGGCTCGCTGGTGGCCGCCCAGGCGTACGGCACGGCCGGCACCTACGCGTTCAGAGACGAGTTCCACGGCGTCGACAGCCTCACCGACGCGTTCTACTACACGCTGGTCACCGGCAGCACCGTGGGGTACGGCGACATCTACGCCCAGACCGAGCAGGCGCGGCTGTTCGCCATGTCGGCGATCCTGCTCTCGGTGGCCTCCTTCGCGGTCGCGCTCGGTGTCGTGCTGACGCCGATGATCGAGGCCCGACTCTCCGCCGCACTCGGACGCATGACCGAACAACAACTCGACACGTTCGAGAACCACGTGCTGGTTCTCGGCTACGGCGACCTGACGGAACCGATCCTCGAAGAACTGGAAGACCAGGCGAAGTTCGTCGTCATCACGGAGGACGAGACGGTGACGCGGCGGCTCACCAACCACGACGTGCACGTGTTGACGGCCGACCCCAGCGACGAGGAGCCGCTCAAGAACGCCGGGATCGACCGGGCGCGGGCCGTCATCGCCGCCACGAACAACGACGCTAACGACGCGCTCTCGATTCTCACCGCCCGGGAGCTCAACCCCGAGATCCACATCGCGGTCGGCGTGACCGCCCGGGAGAACGTGAGCAAGCTCAAACGTGCCGGCGCGGACACCGTGATCAGTCCGGCCGTGATCGGCGGCCACCTGCTCGTCGAGGCGGCGATGGGCCGCGGCGACAGCGAGCGCGAAGCGAGCGATCTGTTGGGCGAGGAGTAGTGGTTCGTAGGGGCGGTCGATGTTCGAAACAAAAAGTGGATCGGGGTAGTGGGCGTGCTTCCGGCTGATTTCTGGAACGTCATAGCTGACGGGGTCGACGACCGCGACAGCAACAGCAGCTCGTTCGTCGACCACTTGTGACCGCACCGCCCCGCACAGCCCACAGACCTCCCCAGCCGACTCCCTCCTTCACTACGTTCAGTCGGTCGTCCCTCGCGCCGGTCGCGCCCACAAGGGGCGCTCCTGCTTCGCGCCGACAGCGACCGCGGTGCGGTCGCGGTGGACGCCTCGCGGCCGTCGACGAGAGCAAAGCTCTCGTCTGCCAATCAGAAATCTCCGATTTCTGATGACGGTGATCGTCGCCGGCCGCGGGGAAAGGGGTGGGGACTCGCTGCTGCGCCGGGCACGAGGCCCGGCGCACTGCGGTCGCAAGTTGCCAACGATCGAGCTGCTGTTACTGTCGCGGTTGCTGTTGCAGTTCCCGAAGATCGAGCTACTGTCGCTGTCGCCGTTTCAGTTGTCCAGACTCACGAGAACGTCACCGTCCGATCTATCGATAACCACGAATCATCGCCCAGCGTCGCCCCGATCCACCACCGCCACGTCGCAGTCGATCGTCTGCAACCGCTTGAACGTCGGCGGCGAGATCAGCCGCGAGGCCGTCGAGCGCTCGCCGGAGGAGCCGAGCATCACCAGATCGTACGCGCCGGCGTTCTCCTCGATGTACGTCGTGATCTCCGCCCGCGCGACCCGGGTCTCGACGGGCCCGTCGAACGCCTCGACGACGTTCGCGAGACGGTGCTCGGCGCCCCGCCGCGAGCCGTTCGTATCGATGCAGGTACAGACGCTGACCCGGCCGTCGTCGCCCGCCAGCCGGCTCGCGAAGTCGACCATCGCGTGGGCGGTGTCGCCGGGCCGGGCGATCGGCACCATCACCCGCCGCCAGTCCGTCGTCCCGGTCGAGCGGTGGACGATCGCGTCGACGGGCCCGGAGAGCACCCGCCGGACGTACGGCGAGAGCCCACCCTCCTCGGTCTCGTAGGGGGTGATCACGAGGTCGCAGTTGGCGCGCTCGGCGGTGTCGAGCACCGTCGCCGCGGGGTCGCCGCTGGCGACGATCACCTCACACGGGACGCCGTAGGCCCTTCGCAGGCGCTCGGCCATCCCGTCGAGCCGTTCGGCGGCCGCCCGGACGCGCTCGGCATCGGCCTCGTCGACCGATTCGGGGTCGCCCTCGCCGCGGTGGGCGGCCAGCACGTCCGCGTCGACCCCGTCGAGCACGTCGAGCAGCACCACCTTGCCGGCGTCGTGGTCGGCGGCGATCCGGGCCGCCATCGTCGCGGTCTCGGCGTCGTTCTCGCCGCGGGTCGGGACGAGCACGTGGTCGTCGCCGTGGGTCGTGCCGTAGAGGTACGTCGCCCGGCGCTCGTAGAACGTTTTGTCCCAGATGACGAAGGCGCCGGCCACCAGCGCCGTCGAGAGCAGGACGCTGACGACGTACGCCGAGCGCGGGGAGAGTTCGAGCACGAACAGCGATAGCGGCCGGAGCACGACTGTCCCGGCACCCATATCGACGACCAACACCAGCAGCGCCGAGGAGAACGCCGACGGCTCCTCCACGTCGAGGACCCACGTCACGATCGCGGTGAGCGCGATCGCGCTGGCCGCGGCGATCGGCGGGACGGTCCCGCCCGGGGCGCCCGGGAGCAGCCGTTCGGCGGCCACGAACGCGATCCAGCCACAGACCGCGCCCGCGGTGATCCCGCCGACGAAGCGTCGCGGCGAGGCGTAGCGGCTCTCGGGGCGGATGAACAGCGTGTACGCCCCGGAGGCCAGCGGCGGGAAGAGGAGATACGGCAGCGCCGCGACCGCGTTCGAGAGCAGCGTCACCAGCGCGATCAGTAGCGGGACGAACACCAGCACCGAGAGGCGGACGAGGTTGTCGGTGTTCTCCACCCAGCGCCGGAACTCGGCGACTTCGCGGCGCTCGACGGACCGACAGCGCCGACCGATCGCGCGGAGCCGCTCCCGGAGGCCCATTCAGAGCGCGGCGACGGCGTCGAGCGCGATCCCGATGGCGCGCTCGACGTTGTTCTTGGCTTTCTCCGGCAGTTCGTCCGCTTCGGTCTCGCCTTTCTGGGTCCCCTTCACGAGGTTGCCGTCGACCGTACAGATCGCGCCCGCGGCCATCCCGCGGCGCCGCGCCAGCGAGAACACCGCGGCGGCCTCCATCTCGATACAGAGCAGCCCCGCTTCCTCCCAGTCCTCGACGAACTCGTCGCTCTCGTTGTAGAAGGCGTCGTCGGAGACGATCGGGCCGACGTGGACGTCCTCGTCGTTGGCCTCCGAGGCGTCGACGAGGTTCGAGAGCACGTCGTAGTCCGGGGTTGCGGGGTAGGTCGCGGACTCGTATCGCTTGCTCGTCCCCTCCTCCTTGGCGGCGCCGGTGGCGACGACCATGTCGCCGATCTCGATGTCCTCTTGCAGCGCGCCGGTCGTTCCGACTCGGAGGACGGTCTCGACGCCGACGTTGTGCAGTTCCTCGATCGCGATGGCGGCGGAGGGACAGCCGATCCCGGTCGAGCAGATCGTCAGCTCGGTCCCCTCGTACTCGGCGTTGACGACCTTGTACTCGCGGTTCTGTGACACCTCCTCGACGTTCTCACACTGGGCGGCGATGCGGTCGACACGGCCCGGGTCGCCCGGGATGAGCGCGATCTCGTTCACGTCGCCGTCGCCGACGAGCAGGTGGGGCTGTTTGGCCATACTCGCGGTTGCCGGCGGCGAGGGCAAAAGCGCCGCGGTCCGGCCGGGCGCCGGATCAGCCCGTGACCGAGAACAGCAGGAGGTTGTGCGCGCCGGGGCCGAGCCCGACGGCGGCGACGAACGCGAGCAGCAGTCGGCCCTCGCGGGGCGCTTCCCGGACCGACTCCGCCAGCAGCGCGGTCACCCCCGCGCCGAGGGCGAGCTTCACCAGCACGAACAGCCACGCGCTCCCGAACAGGTCGGCGGTCGGGAGGGCGGCGCCGAACTCGATCACCATCCGCGAGAGCGGCGTGCGCTCGGTCGCGTCGAGCACGTCGATCCCGATCGCGGTCGAGATGCCATCGAGGCTGTGGGCGACGATCGCCAGCGCGCCCGCGACGCCCGCGTCGCCGATGGACGGGGAGACGCGGCGCAGGCCGACCCAGACGCCGACCCCGACGGCGACGCCGAAGACGGCCGCGATCGCCGGCCAGACGACGCCGACCGTCCCCTCGTCGAACCCCCAGCGGAAGCCGACGACGAGCGCGATCAGGGCGAGGCCGGTGCCGGCGGCGGCGAAGGGGCGTTCGTTCCCGTCGTCCGCCTCGATCGCGAGCCAGACCGCGCCGGCGAGCACGGCGGTCGTGACGTACGCCGCGGGCGTTCCGAACAGGGGAGCGACCGCGTCCGGGACGGCGCCGACCACGTCGAGCACGTGGAGCCACGCGCCCGCGAGCATCCACGGCACGAGCGCGAGCACGAGCCGGCCCGACACCGGCGGGTCGCGGCGGCGCAGGCCGACGGCGACGGCGCCGCCGGCGAGCAGCAGCCCGAGCAGGTACGGCAGCGGCGGCAGCGCGAAGCCGGCGGGGAGTACCATGGTTCCCGGGGGGAGCGGTGAGGCGGAAAGGCTTACGGAGCGCGTCGCCGCGGAGCGGCGGTGTTTTTCACCGCAGCCCACACAGTAGGGGCCATGGACCGAGACGAACTCGCCCCCCGGATCGACCACACGGTGCTCGGCCCCGAGACGACGTGGCCCGACACGAAGCGCGTCCTCGACGAGGCCGCCGAGTACGGCATGAACGCCTGTATCCCGCCGTGTTACGTGGCCGAGGCCGCGGAGTACGCGCCCGACGTGACGCTGGCGACGGTGATCGGCTTCCCCCACGGACAGAACGCGCCGGCCGCCAAGCGCGAGGAGGCGGTCGTCGCCGACGGCGACGGCGCCGACGAGCTCGACGTGGTGATCAACGTCGGCCGGCTGCGGGCGGGCGAGACCGACGCCGTCGCGGACGAACTAGCCGAGGTCGTCGCCGCTACGCCGCTGCCGGTGAAGGTGATCATCGAGACGGCGCTGCTCGGCGACGACGAGAAACACGCCGCCTGCGAGGCCGCCGAGGCCGCGGGCGCCGACATGGTGAAAACCTCGACGGGCTTTGCCGACGGCGGCGCCGAGGTGGCGGACGTGGAACTGATGAGCGAGTACCTCCCCGTCAAAGCCTCCGGCGGCGTCGGGAGCTACGACGAGGCGATGGCGATGTTCGACGCCGGCGCCGAGCGTATCGGCGCGAGCTCGGGCGTCGAGATCGTCGAGGGCGCGCGCGAGTAGTTCGACCTTTTGCTGCGGGCCCCGGAGGGCCCTTGCAAAAGCTCGGCCATCACCAGAAGCCTCCGGCTTCTGGTTAGCAGCCAGAAATCGGAGATTTCTGGCGACAAAAGCCGTCGTCGGCCCCGTTCGGGGCCTCCTCGGCCCGCTCGCTCACTTCGTTCGCTCGCGGCCGACGACTCTCCGCCTTCCTTACTCCAACGCGACCAGCCGCTCCTCGCCGTCCCCTCTGTCGCTCACGCCGGCGAACAGCGCGCCGTCGGCCGGCGTCACCCCCATCGCCGAGGTCTCCTCGCCGATACCGTACCGGAAGCGCGTCGTGTTCACTCGGGCGGCGCCGACGCCGGAACCGCCTGAAAGCGGCCGTGCGACGACCGCGCCGTCGGCGCCGGTGTACAGCGTGTCCCCCGCCGCCGCGACGGAGTAGGTGTCGTCGCCGAGCTCCCAGCCGCGGCTCCCGTCGTCGGCGTCGATCCGGTCGACGCCCGAGAGGTCACCGCCGAACACCGCGCCGTCGGCGAGCACGAGCGACCCGTCGGCGACCGGGCCGTTCTCGGCGTGCCACGCGACTCTCCCCGCGTGGGCGGCCGTCCGGAGACAGAGGACGCCGCCGCCGAACGTCGCGACGAACAGGTCGTTGCCGGACCGCCCGGCGACGGCGGTCACCTTCCCGGGCACCTTCTGCCGCCAGAGCCCGCGGCCGTCGTAGAGGGTGAACAGCTCACCGCCGCTGGTGGCCGCGGTGACGCCGGCCACCTGTGTCGACACCAGATGGGTCACTTCGCCGTACACCGAGGCCCGCCACGCGATGTCGCCGCCCGGGCCGACCCGGAACACCTCCCCGCGGTCGGTGCCGGCGTACAGCGCCTCCCACTCTGGACCGGGGACCGGCGACGCCGTGACTTGCCCGTCGGTCTCGACCCGCCACTGCTCCTCGCCGTTTTCGGCGTCGACGGCGACGAGGCCGGACTCGGTTCCCACGTACGCGGTCCCGCCGTGGACCGCCGGCGACGGGTAGAAGCTGGCGACCTCGTCGTTTTCCTCGGGGTAGGTCCACAGTTTCTCGCCGCTCTCGGCGTCGAGCGCCTCGATCCCGGCCCAGGTGGGCTGGAACACCCGTCCGCCGGCGACGACCGGGCGCTCACGTGGGGTCCCGTCGAGGGGCGTGCTGAAGCGCTCGTTCGGCTCCGACCGGGGGACGGCGGCGTCGGGAACGAACGCTCTACCGTAGCGGTCGTAGTTCCGGACGGGCCACTCGGTGCTCTCGTCGCTGCCGGGCGAGGGGGTGTCGCCGCTGCCTCCGTCGAGACAGCCGGCGAGGCCGCCGGCGACGCCGGTACCGATCGCTGCGAGGAACGCGCGTCTGGAGGGCATCACTCCCGCAATTCCGCGGCCACGCGCAAGAAAGTACTCCCTTCGCTCCCCGGTCGCGACTCGCTGTCGAACGGGCACGGAACCGTCGGGCTTTTGCGCGCCGCTCGCCCAGTTCCGACAGGATGGCCCGTTACCACATCGAGACGTACGGCTGTACGTCGAACCGGGGTGAGAGTCGGTCAATCGAGAGCGCGCTGCGCGACGCCGGCCACTACCGGGTGGACGGGCCTAAAGAGGCGGACGTGTCGATCCTCAACTCCTGTACGGTCGTCGAGAAGACCGAGCGGAACATGCTCCGCCGGGCCCAGGAGCTCGACGAGCAGACCGCCGACCTGATCGTCACCGGCTGCATGGCGCTGGCCCAGAGCGAGGAGTTCGAGCAGGCCGACCTCGACGCGCAGGTGCTCCACTGGGACGACGTGCCCGAGGCCGTCACCAACGGCGAGTGTCCGACGCCCGGGCCGGGTACCGAACCCGTGCTCGACGGCGTCGTCGGCATCCTCCCCATCGCCCGGGGCTGCATGAGCAACTGCTCGTACTGCATCACCAAGCAGGCCACCGGCCGGATCGACTCCCCCAGCGTCGAGGAGAACGTCGAGAAGGCCCGCGCGCTGGTCCACGCCGGCGCGAAGGAGCTGCGCGTCACGGGGCAGGACACCGGCGTCTACGGCTGGGACGAGGGCGAGCGCAAGCTGCCCGAACTGCTCGACCGCATCTGCGACATCGACGGCGAGTTCCGGGTCCGGGTCGGGATGGCCAACCCCGGCGGCGTCCACGGGATCCGCGAGGAGCTGGCCGAGGTGTACGCCGAGAACGAGAAGCTGTACGACTTCCTCCACGCGCCGGTGCAGTCCGGCAGTGACGAGGTACTGGCGGAGATGCGACGCCAGCACCGCGTCGAGAAGTTCGTCGACATCGTCGAGACGTTCGACGGGGCGCTCGACCACTGGACGCTCTCGACGGACTTCATCGTCGGCTTCCCGACCGAGACCGAGGCCGACCACGAGCAGTCGATGGCGCTGTTCCGCGAGGTGCGGCCGGAGAAGGTCAACGTCACGCGCTTCTCCAAGCGGCCGGGGACCGACGCCGCCGACATGAAGGGGCTCGGCGGGCAGACGAAGAAGGACCGCTCGAAGGCGATGAGCGAGCTCAAGCGGGACGTCGTCGCCGAGGCGTACGAGGAGCTCGTCGGCACCACCCGCGAGGTGCTGGTCGTCGAGGAGGGCACGGGCGACTCGGTGAAGTGCCGCGACTCCGCCTACCGGCAGATCGTCGTCCAGAACGCGAGCGAGCACGGCCTCGAACCCGGCGACTTCGCGGAGGTCGAGGTCGACAGCCACCAGACGGTGTACGCGTTCGGGACACCGGTCTGAGGCCGCCACGATCCGCTCCGCCGTGCCGTCCCCCACAAGGCTTGTTACCGTCGCCGCCCCGATTTTCGGGCGATGCCCTCCAACAGACGAGAGTTCCTCGCGGGGAGCCTCGGCCTCACCGCGGCGCTCGTGACCGCCGGCTGTATCGGTGATTCGCCGGGGAACACCGACTCGCCGACCGAACCGAAGGGGTCCCCGTCCGATACCGAGGTGCCGCCGCCGGCGGCGGCCGATCGGACTGTCGGCGGCGCAACCGTCGCCGTGTTCGACGTCGTCGCCGAGAAGGCGGTGACCTACGAGTCGATCATGGGCTCCGGCGGCGTCGTCGCCCCCGAGAGGAAGCAGTTCGTCGTCGCGTCGGTCCGGAGCGACGCCGAACTGGAGATGGACCAGTTCTCGCTCGACGCCGGCGGCGAGTCGTGGGCGGCGGCCGACCCGGGCGAGGAAGGCGCCCAGAACTTCGCCGTCGCCGGCCACGAGGGCGGGATCGTCGGCAGCCCCGAACTCACTGGCGGCGACGGCCCGCGCTACGTCGCGTTCGAGCTCGACTCGCCGCTCGACGCCGACGACCCGCGGATCGTCCTCGAACGCGGCGGCGAGTCGGGCGAGTGGGATCTGCCCGACGACGCTCGCGAGACGCTCGCGGCGTCGGCGCCGTCGTTCGACCTCGACTCGCTCTCGGTGCCGGACTCGATCCAGCAGGGCGACCCGCTGGAACTGGAACTGTCCGTCACCAACACCAGCGATACGGCCGGGCGGTTCCTCGCCGCAGTCTACTGGCCGACGGAACTGATCGCCGACGACGACGAGTCCCACCTGATCGAGCGGTCCGCCGACGCCGGCGAGACGGTGACGGCGTCGCTCTCGATCGACACCGAGTACACGACCGGTGAGGACGGCCCGGTCACGCTCCGGGTCGAGGGCCACGTCGACGCCGAGCGGGAGATCACCGTGGAGGGGGCGTCGACGCCGACCTGACCGGCGCCCCGCCGTCAGTCCCGGAAGTACTCCCCGTGGAAGCCAAAGGGGACGGCGTGGGGCAGCGGCGCCCGCGCGAGTTCGGTTAGGTCGCCGTCGAGCACCACCAGTACGGACCGTTCGGCCTCGGTATCGAGGCAGAGCGAGAGCACGACGCCGTCGGCCTCCGCGTCTCCTTCGGGATGGGGAACGAAGATCGGTTCGCCCGAGAAGATCCCCGACTCTTCCCAGCGACGGGCAACGCCCCGCTCGCCTCCGCCGTCGCCGCCCACGTCCACACGGACGAGCGCGTTGCCGCCGTCCATCTCCGTCGACTGCGCGAACACGTGCTCGTACTCGCGGGTGTGGCGCTCGGGGGAGAACCGCGGCATCTCCACCCCGTCGGCGAGCGATTCGTGGGCCGGTTCCTCGCCGTCGAGCGGGAGCCGGTAGCGGCGGAGTTCGCCCGAGGGGAAGCCGGCGCCGCCGCCCCGGAGTGCGTTCATCGAGAGGTCCGTCACCGCGCTGTCGTCGTCGTACGCCACGAGGTCGACGACGAGCTCGGCCGCGTCGTTGCGTTCGCGTTCGAACGCGTTGGCGGTGTGGAACGTGAAAAACGCCGGAACCGTCGTCTCCCGGACCAGTTCGCCGGAGTCGCGCCCGAAGAGCAGGAAGCGTGTCCCGCGTGACGGCTCCCAGTCGTAGTTGTCGATGAAGCCGCCCGCGCCGGGGAGCAGGAACTTCGTGGGGTGGGTGACCAGCGGCGGCTCGACCAGCACCGCGTGGTCGGCCGTGAGCGCGAAGCTGTGCATGTACGCCGGCTTCTCGACGCGGACGCTCCCCACCCGCTCGCGGCGCGTGGTACCCTCGGGGATGCGGAAGAGGACGTACTCGTTCCGGCGGCCGAACCTGGTGAAGTAGCCCCAGTTGGCGCCGCTGTCGGGGTCCTGCCGGAGGTGGGCGGTGACGTGGTGGGTGGTCAGGTCGTCGTCGTAGTCGAGCGTTCCCCGGCGCTCCAGCGTCTCGGGGTCGATCCGGAGCCAGTTCGGCGTCTCCGTCAGCGCGACGAGTTCGCCGCCGATCCGGGCGACGTGAACGTTGGCGTTGTCGGTCGAATCGCCGGCGAGCATCGACTTCACGCGGGAGAGGTAGCCGTCGGTCGAGGAGAACTGCCCGGCGAAGCTGCCGTCCTCGACGGCGGCGCGGTAGGCGTCGGTCCGCGGGAAACGGTTGGTGTACCGCACCGCGCCGCCGTCGAACGCGAACTTGGTGAGGTGGGCGAGCCCGTCGAACCAGTGGTCCGCTTCGGCGTCGCCGACGGTCCAGCGTGCGGGGCCGTTCCGGTAGAGCGAGCCGTCGAGCCACGCCGGCACGTTGCCCTCGACCGGTAGGTCGCGGTCCCGGACCTCCTCGGTCAGGTCGCGAAACCCGGTCTCGTAGCCAGCCATGGCGGTGCTGGGGCGCGGAGCCGAATAAGCGCTCGCCCGGTCAGCCGACGCGTTCGTCGCGCCAGCGGTCGTCCTCCTTCCACTCGCCCAGCTCCTTGGGGTCGACGTGGACGAACGCGTCGTCGACCTCGGCGAGGTCGCGGATCGACTGGATCACCTCCGTCTCGATATCGTGGGCCTCCCGGACGGTCATGTCGCCCTCCACCTCGATGTGGAGGCTCACGTCGACCTCCGGGCCGACGTAGTGGGCCACCACGTCGTGGGCGCCCTGCACCTCGGGGTGGGCGAGCGCGGCGTCGACGATCGCCTGTCTGAGATCCTCCGGCGGCGCGGCGCCGACGAGGTAGCCGACGTTGTCCCGGACGATGTCGACGCCGGTCAGCAGGATGCCGACGGCGACCACCAGCGCGGCGATCGGGTCGAGCACGGGGTAGCCGACCGCGGCACCGCCCGCGCCGGCAAGCGCCGCGAGCGCGGTCAACACGTCGGTGCGGTTGTCCTTCGCCGTCGCGACCAGCGCGGGCGACTGGTGGCTCTCGCCGGCGCGCAGACAGTAGTGATACAGCCCGTACTTCGCGACGGCGCCGACGCCGAGCACGACCGCCGGCAGCGGTGAGACGGCCGAGTAGGAGCCAGCGAGCAATGAGGTAGCCCCGGAGTAGGCCACGCCGATCCCGGCGGCGAGCACCCCCGCGGCGACGAACAGCGCGACGAACGGCTCGATCCGCTCGTGGCCGTGGGGGTGTTCGAAGTCTGGCGGCTGGGTGGTGAGGTAGAGGCCGGCGACGACGACCGCGCTGTAGATGGCGTCGGAGGCGCTGTTGACCGCCTCGCTGACGAGCGCGAGGCTCCCGGTCTCCAGCCAGACCCCCGTCTTCAGCAGCGCCAGTGCGAGGTTGGCGACGAGCACGACGACGCCGACGCGGCGGACTGCCCCCTTACGCTCCATGCGGCCAGATTCGGGGCGCGGCGGTACTTGACTTGAGCGGTCGCCGCCGACTTGGACATCTGTTCGACTCTTGATGTTTGTTCCGGTGCATACCGACAGAAACTTCTTCGAGATGCCCGCGGGTTGGACACATGGCACAACGAGAGACGTGGACGACGCGTGCGGGGTTCATCCTCGCGGCGGTCGGGAGTGCGGTCGGGCTGGGGAACATCTGGCAGTTCCCGTTCAAGACCGCGGAGAACGGCGGCGCGGCGTTCGTGCTGGTGTACCTGCTCGCCGCCGCGCTGATCGGGCTGCCGACGATCCTCGGCGAGTTCGCGATCGGCCGCCGGGCGAAGCTCAACGCGATCGAGGCGTTCGACCGGCTCGACCACCCAGCGTGGACCATCGTCGGCGGGCTGGGGCTGTTCACGGGGCTGTGGATCCTGTCGTACTACAGCGTCGTCGGCGGCTGGGTGATCCGGTACGTGATCGGGAGCCTGACCGGCGGCTACTTCGGCGGCGCGGGGGCGTACTTCGGCGCGGTCTCCGTCGGCTGGGAGGCGATCGCGTTCCACGGCCTGTTCATGGCGCTGACGGCGGGGATCGTCGCGTTCGGCGTCGAGGACGGGATCGAGAAGGCGACGAAGCTGATGGTTCCCTCGGTGGTCGTGATGCTGATCGGGCTCGCCGTCTACGCGGTCACCCTCGACGGGAGCGGCCCCGCCTACGGCTACTACCTCTCGCCGGACCTGGACTACCTCGCGAACAACCTCGGCTCGGTGATCCCCTTCGCGGTGAGTCAGGCGTTCTTCTCGCTGTCGCTGGGGATGGGCGCGATGATCACCTACGCCTCCTACATCGACGAGGACGAGAGCCTGCCCGCCGACGGCGGGCTCGTCGTCGGCCTCAACACCGCGATCGGCGTGCTGGCGGGGCTGGTCGTGATCCCGCTGCTGTTCGTCCAGTTCGGGACAGTGCCGGAGGGGGCTGCCGGTGGGGGCCCCGGGGCGCTGTTCGTCTCGGTCGCACAGGCGTTCGCGAACCTCGGGATGGCGGGCCGGGCCGTCGGCGCGCTGTTCTTCTTCGTGGTGCTGATCGCGGCGCTGTCCTCCGCGATCAGCCTGCTCGAAGTCGTCACCTCCTACTGCGTCGACAAGTACGAGTGGGATCGGAAGGCGACCGCGTTCGGCTTCGGCGGCGCGCTGTTCCTGCTCGGGACGCTCGCGGCGTGGGACACCGCGTGGCTGGGCTGGTTCGACACGCTGGCGTACAGCGTCCTGTTGCCCGCCTCGGTGCTGCTGGGCGTGATGTTCGTCGGCTGGGTGTACGGGCCGGAAGCCGTCGACGAGATCAAGCAGGGCAGTAGCGCCGACGCGAGCGTCGCCCGCCTCTGGATCTGGTGGCTGCGGACGGTCGTGTTCGTCGGCGTGTTCGTCACGCTGTACCTCGGCGTCACCTCGATCTACGCGTCGCCGGGGCTGCCGTTCCTCTAGTCGAACCGCAGTTCGACCGCGTCCGTTTTTTCGGGATCGTCGACGGCCTCGGGTAACGCCGCGAACGCCTCGTGGAGCTTGTCGTAGCTCGCTTCCAGCGCCTCGACGATCACCTTCGTGTCCGAGACGATCGGCATGAAGTTCGTGTCGCCGCTCCAGCGCGGGATCAGGTGGGTGTGGAGATGGTCGTCGATCGAGCCGCCCGCGGCGTCGCCGCCGAGGTTCTCGCCAGCGTTGACGCCGTCCGGCCCGAACGCCGCCTCCAGCGCGTCGATGGCGGCGACTTTCAGCTTCGCGTGATCGAGCAGTTCGGCGTCTGGGAGGTCGGCCCACTCCCCGGTGTGCCGATCGGGGATGACCATCACGTGGCCCGGGGCGTAGGGAGCGTTGTTGAGGATCACGAACGAGTGCTCGCTACGGGCGACGATTCGGCTCTCGCGGTCGGCGTCACGCTCGGGCAGCACGCAGAACGGGCAGCCGTCGATCTCGTCGTCCTCGGGATCGCGCTCCACCCAGTCGATCCGCCAGGGGGCGAACAGTTGCTCCATACCCGGAGGTCGTGTGGCCGGCGGTTAGTGGTTCTGGACGCCCGGGGTTTTTCACGAATGCCGACACAATCTCGGGCGTCCCCATGCAACTGGAGCAGTTCATCGATGCCAACGGCCCTGACAGCGAAGCGACCGGCTCTGACAGCGACGCGAGCGGCTTTCAGAAGGAGAACAACCGACTGCTGAAGATCCCGGTCGACGGGCTCGTCACGGTGAAAGTCGGTACGATGGTCGCCTACACCGGCGATCTGACGTTCACCGGGAAGTCCTCCGCGGAGGGCGGGCTGACCGGTATCGTCAAGGACGCGGTCACCGACGAGGGAACGCCCGTGATGGAGGCGGAAGGCAGCGGCTCGCTGTACCTCGCGGATCAGGGCAAGAAGGTGCAGGTCCTCTCGCTCGACGCCGACGAGTCGATCTCGGTCAACGGCACCGACGTGCTCGCGTTCGAGGAGCAGGTCGACTACGAGATCGGGACGATCGGCAGCCTCTCCGGCGCCGCCGCCGGCGGGCTGACGAACGTCTACCTCACCGGCCCCGGCGACGTGGCGATCTCGACCCACGGCGATCCGCTGGTGATGTCGCCGCCGGTCACCACCGACCCCGACGCCACTGTCGCGTGGAGTTCGAACCTCTCGCCGTCGATCGGGACGAACAAGCTGATCGAGATCGGCCAGCAGTCCGGCGAGTCGATGCAGATGGAGTTCACCGGCGAGAACGGGTTCGTCGTCGTCCAGCCGTACGAGGAAGGCGGCAATATGTGACCGTCGGTCGGTCGTTTTCCGAGAGTTACGGCCAGAGCCCGCGGCTATCGTGGGCCTCGGCGACCCGCGTGAGCGCGACCACGTAGGCGGCGTCGCGCCAGCTCACGTCGTGTTCTTCGCGCCGGTCGCGCACCGTCTCCCACGCCTCGACCATCTCGGATTCGAGTTCGCGGTGGACGCGGTCGAGCGACCACGCGCGGCGGTTGATGTCCTGCAGCCACTCGAAGTAGCTCACCGTCACCCCGCCGGCGTTCGCGAGGATGTCCGGGATCACGGGAATCCCCCGCTCTTCGAGGATCTCGTCGGCCGTGCTGGTCGTCGGGCCGTTGGCGCCCTCGACGACCACGTCGGCCTGCACGTCGTCGGCGTTTTCGGCGGTAATGACGTTGCCGATGGCGGCGGGAATCAGCACGTCCGCGTCGAGTTCGAGCAGCTCGTCGTTGCTCACTTTCTCGGGGGCGGGGTGGCTGAGCACCGCTTCCGGCTCCTCGTGGTGGCTGGGGATCGAACTAGTGTCGAGCCCGTTGGGGTCGTAGATCCCGCCGTTCACGTCGCTGACGGCGACGACGTTCGCGCCCCACTCGTCGAGCAGGCGTGCCGCGTTGGCGCCGACGCTGCCGTACCCCTGGATCGCGACCGAGGTGTCCGACAGCGGCATGTCGTAGTAGTCGGCTGCCTCGCGGGCGACGATCGCGACGCTCCGGCCCGGCGCCTCGTCGCGACCTTCGCTGCCGCCGACGACCGGCGGCTTCCCCGTGACGACGCCCGGCGTCGTCTCGCCCTCCTGCATCGAGTAGGCGTCCATCAGCCACGCCATCGTCTGGGGGCCGGTGCCCATGTCGGGCGCGGGGATGTCCTTCTTCGGGCCGATGGCGTCGCGCAGCTCCTCCGCGAACCGGCGGGTGAGGCGCTCGTTCTCGGCCTCGCTCAGCTCCTTGGGGTTGACCGCGATCCCGCCTTTCGCGCCGCCGAAGGGGAGATCCATCACCGCACACTTCCACGTCATCCACATCCCGAGCCCGACACACTCGTCGCGGGTCACCTCGGGGTGGTAGCGCAGCCCGCCCTTGTGCGGGCCGCGGACGCTGTCGTGCTGGGCGCGGTAGCCCGTGAACACGTCGACGGAGCCGTCGTCGCGCTCGATCGGTACGGTCACCTCGTGGACCTTCTTCGGGTGTTTCAGCCGCTCGATCACGTTCTCGTCGACATCGACGTGCTTGGCCGCGCTGTGGAGTTGGCGCTTCGCCGTCTCCAGCGCGGACTCGTGTTCGGTGCTACTCTCCCCGTCCGTCGTCTCCTCTGTCGTAGAGCTCACTGTTACTCGAGTCTGGTTCGTCGGTTACGCATCTCCCCGCCGCAGTCGGGGCAGGTGAGTGGCTGGCTGTCGGTCCGAACGATGTTCCCACACGAGAAACACTCGTACGGGATCGGTTCGTCGCGGGTGTCGTCGGTCATGGGTGGTCAGAGGGCGTTCGTCCGCCGCTCCGTCCAGACCGACGGCCTCGACCCGCCAGAGTCTGGCCGTTTACTATTCAATGTCGATTCCCTGTCGTCGTTTACTATGAATCACCTCCATGGGTGGCGTCGTCGAACAGCGTGTCGAACAGTTTTCGCTGGACCGTTCTAACGTGCCGGTAGAACGCCTGCGGGGAAATACTCAACGTCTCGGCGACGGCCTCGCCGGAGCTCCCTCGCGGCGACTCGAAGTAGCCGCTGTAGTACGCGGTCTGGAGCACCTCGAACTGGCGTTCGGTCAGCCGGTCGAGGAACTCGGCGTAGGGGTCGGCGGCGTCGTCGAGCGTCCGTTTCGATCGGAGCTCGACGCCGTCGAGTTCGGCGGCGATCAGCGAGGACACCGACCGGACGTCGACGTTCTCGGGCACGTCGACGGTGAGCGTCGTCCCCGTGGGTGTCGCGGTCGCGCTGTGGAACACCGCGCCGTGGTCGGCGAGTTCGAGCGCGAGGAACTGCTCGGCGAACCGCAGTCGGAGCACGCTCCGTGCCCCCTCGCTGGTGATCCGCTTGACTCCCGAGACGGCGACTAGCTCCGCGGCGGCGGCTTCGACCGCGTCGGCGTCGCCGTTCTCGACGGCGACGAACACGTCGTTGCCCTCCATCGTCTGCCTGACCCCGCCGCGATAGGTGAGCGTACAGTCGGCCCGCCGCGCCAGCTGGGAGAGCACGAAGTTCGGGTCGTCGACTGCGAACTGGAGCCGGGTCCGGGAGGGGCTCAACAGCGCGTTCTTGCGCTCGGTCGCACTGATCGCCGAAGCGACCGTCTCGCCGAGTTCGGCCACGACCGACCGGGTCATCCCGTCGAACGCGCCGCGCTCGTCGGCGTAGACGGTCAACACGCCGTAGGAGAGGTCGTTGTACCGCAGCGGCACGCTCAGACAGGACCGGAACTCCCGGGCGAGGGCGTCCTTGCGCCAGGGCTGACGCAGGTCGCCGGCCACGTCGTCGACGCCCGCGAGCTCGCCCGTCGCGGCCGCGCGGCCGGCCGGCTCGACCTCCTCGGTACTCACCGGGAACGACCGACTGTCGAGGTACTCCTGGCCGTCGCCGGCCCAGCTTCGTGGCTCGACAGTGTCGCCGCTGTCGTCGACCGCCCCGATCCACGCGAACCGAAAGCGGTCGTCGGCGGCGAGTCGCTCACAGACGCCGCGTTCGATCTCCTCGCGGGTCTCCGAACGCACGAGCGCCTGGTCGATCCCGCGGATCGTCTCGTTGATCCGGTTCAGCTGGGCGAGCCGGCTGTTGCGCTGCTGGAGTTCCCGCTCCTGCCGGCGCAGCCGGGACTCCCGCTCGACGCGATCCAGCGCCGCCTCCGCGGTCGCCGCCAGCAGGTCCACGAGCTCGACCGTGATCCCGTCGAACGCGCTGATCTCCCCCGACCCCACGACGAGCACGCCGTGGTCGCCCAGCGGGACGAACGCCGCCTGCCGGAGCTCGCTCGCCGGGTCGTCGAAGCCCGGGGCGTCGTGAACGTCCTCGAACCGCAGCGTCTCCTCACGGACGAACGAACGGCTGACGGGGCTGTCGGCGTCGACCGGCACCGTCGAGGTCGGGCCGTGGCGCCGCTCGAACGCCTTTGACCAGCTCTCCGGCCGGAGCGCGTTCTCCTCGGCGTCGAACAGGTAGACTGCGCCGGCGTCGACGCCGAGGACGTCCGGCGTGTCGTCGACGACGTTGCGGGTGATCTCCGCGGCGGTCTCGGCGTAGAGGAACGCCCGGGCCGTCCCTTGGAGGGTGGTGAGCGCCCGCTCGCGCTGCTTCCGGGTCGTGATGTCCCGGCAGGTGTAGAGGATGCGGCCGTCCTGGATCGACACCTCCCGGACGTTGACGAGCAGCGTGTGCTCCCGGCCGGCCTTGTCGGTCACCGTACACTCGATGTTCTTGAGCACGCCCTCGGCGGCCAGCTCCTCGCGATCGAACAGCTCGTCGCCGAGCAGCTCCTCGATGGGGTGGTCGCTCCGGATCTCCTCGGCGGTGTAGCCGAAGATGAAGTGGACGTTCGGGCAGACGTACTGGTACTCGCCGTCGTCGTCGGTGAGCAACACCGTGTCGGTCATGTACTTCAGCGTCGCCCGGTGGAGCTTCTCGGAGCGGCGGAGGTCCCGTTCCAGCCGGACCCGCTCGGAGACGTCCAGCCCCTCGACGACCAGCGAGACGACCCGCCCGCGCTCGTCCTCGACGGGGTGGACCGAGAGCTCGACGACCGTGGGCGCCGACGCCGTCGGGTCGCCGACGACCACGTCGCTCGTCACACCGTCGGCGCCGCGCTCGACGAGCTGTCGAACGTCCCGCGCCGTCGTGTCGTCCCAGTACGGCAGCGTCCAGAACGGCTCGCCGACGATCTGCTCGACCGACGCGTCGGTCATCCCTCTGGCCGTGCGGTTCACCCGGAGCAGCTCCCCGTCCACGTCGAGCACCCACGTCGCCGTTCTGGAGTCCTGAAAGACGGCCTCGAACTGTCTGGCGCGGTCGCGCTGGGTGGCGGTGTGTCGCGCCGACCAGAGCGCCCGTTCGAGCCGCTCGAACAGCGTCTCCCACGTCGCCTCGTCCGCCCCCTCGATCGGGACGTAGTCGGTGACGCCCGCGGCGATCGCGTCGCTGGCCAGTCGTTCGGAGCCGTCGCGGGCGCCGAGAACCAGCGGGAACGCGGGCGCCTCCTCCTGAATCGTGGCGAGCAGTTCGACGCCGCTGCCGTCGGCCAGCCGCTGGGCGCTGAGGACGCAGTCGACCTCGGCACGTCGGAAGCGATCCAGCGCCGCCGCGGCGCCCGACTCGACGGTGACGGTCGCGCTCGTTCGCCGGCGAAGCTCGTCGGCGAACCCCGTGACCCACGGCGTGTCACCCACGAGCAGCAGGTGACAGCGGTGGAGGATGCTGTCAGCGCTCGGCATCCTGTGGCGGGGTGTGGGCGGTCGGTCGACGGTTTCGCGTCCGGAGCATGTCGAGAGAGCTACCTCACCGACGGGGATAACCGTTCGGCATCGCGCCGCCGCTCCCCTCGTGAGAGACCGTGGCAGGCCTCCCGAAGCGCTATACCGTCCCCGCCATCACCCGACGGACATGCCCGACGCCATCGCCCGTGTCGGCTTCCCCCGTTCGCGATAGCCGGCGCCGCCGACGTACCGCTCGCAACACTGATCGATCACACACCGATGTCACACGCGACGTTCATCGACGGCGACCGCATCGAACTCCGACCGCCCGACGAGGACGACATTCCGCTCCTCGTCGAAGCCAAAAACCACCCGCAAGTCCGGCGTCACGTCACGCGGTTCCGGACGCCGATCGACGAGGCGAGCTACCGCGAGGACCGCTGGCCGCTGCCGAACGACGACGACGGGGTCGAACTGCTCGTGGTGCCGAAATCCGGGGACTTTGGGGGCGAGCCAGTCGGCTCGGTCAGCCTCGCGCCGATCCAGCAGCCAGACGGCTACGCCAACTTCGGCGTCTGGCTCCACCCCGACGCGTGGGGGAACGGCTACGCGCTCGACGCCGGCGCCCACCTGCTCGACTACGGGTTCTGCGCCCACCGACTCCACCGCGTCTCGGCGACCGTCGCGGGGGGCAACGACGCCTCACGGCGACTCTGTGAGCGCTTGGGGTTCACGGAGGAGGGTGCCGCCCGCGAGGCGTGGTTCCTCGACGGCGAGCACGTCGACGCCGTCCACTACGGCCTGCTCGAACGCGAGTGGGACGGGCCCGAGGCCGTGCTGGGGTAGCGCCCGGCCGCCGCCATCGGTGCGTTTAATCCCGAACTGGCCCAACCCCTACGTCATGACGAAAGTCAGCGTAGTCGGTGCGGCAGGGACCGTCGGTGCGGCCGCCGGGTACAACCTCGCGCTCCGGGACGTGGTCGACGAGCTCGTCTACGTCGACATCCCCGAGCAGGAGGACGTCACCGTCGGGCAGGCCGCCGACGCCAACCACGGCGTCGCCTACGACTCGAACACCACCGTCCGGCAGGGCGGTTACGCGGACACCGCCGGCTCGGACGTGGTGATCATCACCGCCGGTATCCCGCGGGAGCCCGGCCAGACCCGTATCGACCTCGCGGGCGACAACGCGCCGATCATGGACGACATCGGCAGCTCGATCGCCGAGCACAACGACGACTTCGTCACCATCACCACCTCCAACCCCGTCGACCTGCTGAACCGCCACCTCTACGAAACGGGCGACCGCGACCGCTCGAAGGTGATCGGCTTCGGCGGCCGGCTCGACTCCGCGCGGTTCCGTTACGTGCTCTCCGAGCGCTTCGACACCCAGGTGGGCAACGTCGAGGCGACGATCCTCGGCGAGCACGGCGACGCGCAGGTGCCCGTGTTCTCGAAGGTGCGCGTCGATGGCCGCGATCCGGAGTTCACGTCCGACGAACGCGAGGAGATCTTCGCCGACCTCCAGCAGTCCGCGATGGACGTGATCGAGCGCAAAGGTGCGACTGAATGGGGGCCCGCGACGGGCGTGGCCCACATGGCCGAGGCGGTCATCCGCGACACCGGCGAGGTGCTGCCGGGCAGCATCGTCCTCGACGGCGAGTACGGCTACGAGGACACCGCCTTCGGCGTCCCGATCAAACTCGGCGAAAACGGCGTCGAGGAGGTCGTCGAGTGGGATCTCTCCGACTACGAGAGCGGTCTGATGGACGACGCCGCCGAGAAGCTCCGCGACCAGTACGCGAAGATCGAGTAGCTGCCGCGGTCGACGCAACGACCACGATTTTTCTTCCCCCACGCCGATACGCCGGCTATGGACGGCCGACTCGACGCGCCCGAGACGCTCGAACGCCGCCGGATCGGCGTGTTCCTCGCGGTCGCGTTCGGCGTCTCCTGGGCGACGGGACTCGCGATCTGGCTCACCGGCGGCTTCCGGAACAGCCCCGAGATCACCCAGGGGATCACGCTCGCGACGGTGCTGCTCCCGTCCGCCTACATGTTCGGTCCCGCGGTGGGGAACGTCGCTGCGCGGCTCGCGACCGGCGAGGGCTGGGACCGCCACCGGCTGCGCCCGGAGTTCGAGGGGACGATGTGGACCTACGCCGCCGCGTGGCTGGCGCCCGCGGCGCTGACTGTCGTCGGCGCCGCGTTCTACTTCGCCGTCTTCCCCGGGCAGTTCGACCCGACGATGGCTGCGTTCCGCGAGCAGGTGGCGAGCATGGGCGTCGGGATGGACCCGTGGCTCCTGGTCGCGATCCAGATCGGCAGTGCGCTCACGATCGCACCGATCATCAACGCCCTGTTCGCGTTCGGCGAGGAGTTCGGCTGGCGGGCGTACCTGCTGCCGAAGCTCGCGCCGCTGGGGTACCGCCGCGCAGTCGTCGTTTCGGGGGTCGTCTGGGGCGTCTGGCACTGGCCGCTGCTCGCGATGGGGTACAACTACGGCTTCGACTACCCCGGGTTCCCGTGGACCGGAATGCTCGCCTTCCTCGCGTTCACCGTCGGCGCCGGCACGTTCCTCGCCGCGCTCACGGTTCGGGAGGGGAGCGTCTGGCCCGCGAGCATCGGCCACGGCGCGATCAACGCGATCGCGAGCGTCGCCGTGCTGTTCGTCGCCGGCCAGCCGAACACGCTGCTCGGACCGACGCCGGTGGGCGTGCTGGCCGCGCTGCCGTGGCTGCTCGTCGCCGCGTGGCTGCTCCGAGCGTAGCACAGAAGATATGGTTCGGGGCCTCCAGCGATCGGTATGCGCCGCCGTGCCCTCCTCGCGCGCACCGCCCTCCTGACCACCGCCGCCGGGCTGGCCGGCTGCTCCGGCCTCGGCGACGGGAGCGACCCATCCACCAATACGCCCACCGACTCACCGACCGCCAGCCCCACGCCGACGCCGTCGACGATCCAGACGCCCGAGAGCAGCTCGCTCGCCGTCGTCGAGCACACGCTCTCGCGGTCGAACGAAGGGAGCGAGAACGAACTCGTCGCGGTCGAGACCACGATCGAGAACGTGGGCGAGTCGGCTGCGGTCGGGGTTACTGCCGTCGCTCGGTTTCTCGACGCCGACGGGACGCTGCTCGAAGAGAGTGAAGCCAGTACCGACCGGCTCGGCGCGGGCGGGCGCTGGACGGTCGAGCTGCTCTACCCGGCCAGCGGCGAAGCGACCCGCGCGGTCGCGGAGTACCGGCTCGACGTCGAACGGAGCGACTGACGCGTCACTCGTTTTCGAGCAGTAGCTTCCCGACGAACTCGCCGGACTCGGCCAGCGCGTGCGCGTCGGCCACCTCGTCGAACGTGAACCGTTCGTCGACGTGGGGCGTAATCGCGCCGTCGTCGACCAGTGACGCGATCTCGTCGAGTTCGTCGCCGACACGCTCCTCTCTCTCGCCGAGCAGTACCGGCAGGATCACCAACACGACGCCGAGTTCGAGGGAGTTCTCGTGCATCGGCGCGAGCGAGAGCTTCTCGGCGGCGCTGGACTCGGTGGTGACGACGCTCCCGAACGGCCGGACCGCCTCGAACGCGGTCGCGAGGTGGTCGTCGCCGACGGGGTCGAACACGGTGTCGAAGCCGGCGCCGTCGGCGTACTGCACGACGTACTCGGCGGGCTCGGTCTCGGTGTAGTCGACGGCCCCATCGGCGCCGAGTTCCAGCGCGAGGTCACGCTTCTCGGCGGTCGATCCCGTCGCGGTCACGTTCGCGCCGAGCCAGCGGGCGACCTGTACGCCGATGTGGCCGACGCCGCCGCTGGCGCCGTAGACGAGCACGTCGTCGTCGATCCCCACGTCGCTCTTGTCGGTCAGCATCTCCCACGCCGTGAGCGCGACGACCGGCAGCGCCGCGGCGTCGGCGAGCGGGATCGACTCCGGCGCGTCGGCGAACGTGCCCGCGTGGCCGACGACGTAGTCGGCGAGCCCGCCCTGCCGGCCGGCGCCGCCGGGCATCCCGTACACCTCGTCGCCGGCCTCGAAGCGGTCGACGCCCTCGCCGACCGCGTCGACGACGCCGGCGACGTCACAGCCCAGCGTCGCCGGGAACTCCGGGGCGAAGTCGGGGATGTGGCCCGCACGGATCTTGTAGTCGACGGGGTTGACGCTCGAGGCGACGACCCCGACACGGATCTCGCCGGGGTCGGGCTCGGGGATCGGTCGTTCGGTCTCGGTGAAGACGTCGGGGTCGCCGTACTCCTCGATGACGTGTGCGGTCATCTCCGATTGCATCGCCCGGACGTTCGGGCCACCGCGGGGAGAGGTCGGCGGTGGTGACACGCGGCGCTAGCCGGCCGCAGTACGCGAAAAATGGGAGAGTACGCGGGGTTACTCGTCCGACTCGTCCAGTTCGTCGTCGGACTCGTTCTGGGTGATCTCGTACTGGAACCCCATCGTGTTGTCGGGCATGATCTCGGCGGTCCACTCGCCGGCGGCCGGCTCCTCGAGCTCGTAGACGAACTCGGTCTGCCCGCCGTTGGTGGCGTAGGGACCGTCCTGCGAGGCGCCGCGCTGGGGCGAGGAGCCGAGGTCGACGTAGCCGCTCTGGCTCACCTCCACGCGCTCGGCCTCGATTCGCTCGCCGTCAGGTGAGACGAACGTCACGTCGAAGCTCGCGGCCTCGGCGTTCTCGGCGGTGCGGCGGTTCTGGGGGTTGAGCGTCAGCGTGACGTTGTCGGTCCGCTCGGAAACGTCGAACTCGGCCTCGTAGGCCTCCTCGGGCTGCTCCCAGACGACGAAGCTCAGGCTGACCTCCTGCCAGTAGTTGTTGTCGTCGCGGCGGTTGGGGTCCTGCAGCCCCAGGTCGAGCGAGGTGTCGTAGCGCCCGCGCTCGGCGTCGGCGTCCGGCGAGATCGTGACCGTCACGGTCGCGGTCTCACCGGGTGCGATCTGGCTCGGCGCGTCGACGTCGATCCAGGACTGGTCGACCTGCTGCGGGCAGTGGGTGCCGTAGCAGCGGCCGCGCTGCTCGGCGCGCTCGGGGCTCAGCGGCACCGACTCGTCGCCGGTGTTCTCGATCACGATCTGCTTGCTGATCGAGTCGCCAGCCTCGACCTGCGTGTGGATGTACGTCTCCGAGAGGATCTGCACGGTCGGCTCCTTCCAGACGGTGACGCTCGTGTGGGCCGCGTGGACCGGGCGGTCGGGCCGGCCGGCCGTCGAGACGGTCTGGTCGGTGAACGCGATCGCGCCGGAGTAGCGCGCGATCTCGGCGTCCTCGGGGACGGAGACGCTCACTTCGTACTCGACTTCCTCGCCAGCGTCGATGCTGTCGGGGCCGTCGATCTCGATCCACGACTCCTTGATCGGGTTGCGGTCGGTCGGCGACGTGAACAGGTGGGGGTTCACGTCGACCGACTCGTCCTCGCCGTTCTCGACGACGACGGTGAACGTGTCGCTCTCACCGGGCTTGAGGTCGAGGTAGCTCTCCCGGGCGTCGACGTAGAGCCGCGTGTAGTTCCCGTCGCCGTCGTCACTCTGCTCGGTGGAGACGGCGTCGTTGACTGCGGGGGCCGGTGCGTCGGTCGCGCCGTCGATCGGTGCGACTGCCGCCGCGGCTGGCACGCCGGCCAGCGCGACGAGTAACGTGACGAGTATGACTCGTTTCATGGTTGACGTACGCCGAAACTCGCCATGGAGGGCGGAGGGCGGCGAACGAACGGCGGTTCGATGCCGGCCGGCAAATAGGTACTGGAAAGTGAAACGAGATTTTTACAGCCGCCGGTCGATCCGCTCGGCGGTCGTCGGCCCGACGCCCTCCACGTCCAGAAGCGCCGGCTCGCCGGCATCGCGGATCGCGTCGATCGAGCCGAACCGGCGGAGCAGCCGTCTGCGCGTCTCGGGGCCGACGCCCTCGACTTCGTCGAGCGCCGTCGCCACCTCGTCGCGCACGCTCTGGTGGTACTGGACCGCGAAGCGGTGGGCCTCGTCGCGGACGCGCTGGAGCAGGTGGAGGTGGGACGCGTCGTCGTCGAACCGCTCGACGTTGTCAGGCGACGCCTGACTGGCAGCCGAGCTTCGCTCGGCGACGCCGTCGGGCGTGACCACCAACTCCTCTGACTTCGCCAGCGCGATACAGGGCACCTCCCAGCCCACCTCGTCGAGCGCGTCCATCGCGGCGCCCAACTGTCCCTCGCCGCCGTCGATCAGCAGCAGGTCCGGGTCGGGCCGGTCGTCCCGCCCGTCGACGGCGCGTTCGGCCCGCCAGCGCACCAGTTCGCGCATGTTGGCGTAGTCGTCGTTGCGTTCGGGCAGCTTCTTCCGGCGGTAGTCGGAGTTCTCGGCGCTGCCGTCGACGAAACACACGTCGCTGCCGACGACCGCCTTCCCCTGGGCGTGGCTCACGTCGAACCCCTCGATGCGCTCCGGGCGGGGAATGTCGAGCGCCTGCCCGAGCGCGCCCACGGGGTCGTCCGCGCCGCCGACGCCGCTGCGGGCGTTCTTGAGCGCCAACTCGACGAGCTTCCCCTCACGGCCCGCGCCGGGCACCGACACGTCGACGCCCGCGCTCTCGAGCCAGCCGAGCACGTCCTCGTCGTCCGGCCGCTCGGAGAGCAGGATCGCGTCGGGCAGTTCCCGTTCGGCGTAGTACTGCGTCAGGAACGCCGACAGCAGGCTCGCGACGCGGTCCTCGCCCTCGGGCGCGTCGAGGCGGTGTCGCGAGCGGTCGACGAGCTGGCCGGCGTCGGCGTGGAGCCGCGCGACAGTCGCGTCGCCGCCCTCGACGACCGCCGCGAGCACGTCGAGTTCCCGACGGCTTCCGGGCGAGGAGACCGCCTCGCCGCCCTCGCCGTGGAACGCCTCGACCGTTTCGAGGCGATCCCGGGCGTTGGCGGCACGCTCGAACTCCTCCGCTTGGGCGGCCTGCTCCATCTCCCGCCGCAGCGGGTCGGCGAGGATCCCGGTTTCGCCCTCGAAGAAGCGGATCGCGCTCGACACGTCCTCCGCGTAGCTTTCCGCGCCGATCGCGTCGACGCAGGGCGCCGAGCAGAGCCCCATCTCGTGGTCGAGGCAGGGCCGGTCGCGGTTGCGGAACTTGTGGTCCGAACAGCCCCGCAGCCCGTACGTCTCCCGGATCGCCTTCACGACCGTCTCGACCTCGTCCTTCCGGGTGTAGGGACCGAAAACGGTCGCTGCGTCGTCGGGGTCGCGGGTGATCTCGATTCGGGGGTACTCGTGGTTGGTGAGCTGGACCAGCGGGTAGGACTTGTCGTCCTTCAGCCGGACGTTGTACCGCGGCTGGTGGCGCTTGATCAGGTTCGCCTCCAGTAGGAGGGCCTGGGTCTCGGTGTCCGTGACCGCGGTGTCGATCGCGTCGGCGCGCCCGACCATCTTCCGGATGCGGTCGCTCCGCGGTCCGCTCACGGCTTCGCCGTTCGCGCGGCTCGAGGCGGCTTCGCCGCCTCGGTGGTCCGCGTAGGAGCGCACGCGGTCGCGGATGTCGACGGCCTTGCCGACGTAGAGAACCGTGTCGGCGTCGTCGCCGCGTTCGAGGAACTGGTAGACGCCCGGCTCCCGAGGGAGGTCGCCGGCGCGCGCTCGGACCTCGCTCGCGTCCATCTATCCGGGGTAGGGTGTCGGCGCGTTTGAGCGTGACGCCCTCGGCCGTCGGTGTACAGGATCGCGACTGCAACAGCGCCTCGATCGTTGGCTACTGAGACCCCGACAACACCACGATTTTGCCTACTGAGACGGCAACCGCGACAGCATCTCGTTCGTCGACCACTTGTAACCGCGGTGCGCCGGACACGAGGTCCGTCATCAGAAATCGGAGATTTCTGATTGGCAAACGAGAGCCGGAGGCTCTCGTCTACGGCGCAGTGCCGAGTCCCCGCACCTCCCCGTCGCCGCCGGCGCTCGCTCGTTTCACTCGCTCGCGCGTTGGCGGCGACGCTTCCACCGCAACCACACCTTCACGCGTGAACGGGACTCTTCTGGTGCCTCGAACGGTGCAGCGGTGTCGCGAGGGAGGCCACCCAGTACCCGACCGCCGACTACAAGCCGCCCCCACCACAACCTCGCCCCATGACTCGCGTCTGGCTGGTCGACCGCGACGTCGACAGCCGCAACACGGTGACGATGACCTACGCCACGCCGGACGGCGAGCGGGCGTTCACCAGACAGGCCGCGCTGGACCGCCTCGCGACCCGCGACGGGCCGACCGCCGCCGTCGACGTCGAGGACGACCGGCTGGATCCGATCGACGACGCCGAGACCGCCGAGCGGTACGCGGCCGAAGCCGAGCGTGTCGCGGCGGCACACGATCCCGACGACGTGCTGTAACCGACCGCGGCCCGTGACCGAAGCGGCCGCCGGGCCGCTCTCACGGAGAACGCCGCGGTCGTGTCTGCGCTCACCAGTTTCTCTTCGCACGGGCCGAAACCCTTTATCGGGAACCGGGGCAAGCCGGCCCATGGCTGCCATCGAACTCGACGGGGTGACGAAACGGTTCGGCGACGTGACCGCCGTCGACGGGCTCGATCTGACGGTGGAGGAGGGCGAGGTGTTCGGCTTCCTCGGTCCGAACGGGGCCGGGAAGTCGACGACGATCAACGTCCTGCTCGACTTCGTCCGCCCCACCGCGGGGCGGGTGGAAGTGCTCGGAATGGATCCCCAGCGCGACAGCGTCGCGGTCCGGGACCGTACGGGCGTGCTCCCGGAGGGGTTCTCCGTGTACGAGCGCCTCACGGGGCGCGAACATCTGGAGTTCGCGATCGAGTCCAAGGACGCCGACGCCGACCCGGACGCCGTGCTCGATCGCGTCGGCCTCGCCGGCGACGGCGACCGCAAGGCCGGCGGCTACTCGAAGGGGATGGCCCAGCGCCTCGCGCTTGGGATGGCGCTGGTGGGCGACCCCGACCTACTGATCCTCGACGAGCCCTCCTCCGGGCTCGACCCCGCGGGGGCGAAGGAGATGCGCGATATCGTCCGCGAGGAAGCCGAGCGCGGCGCGACGGTGTTCTTCTCCAGCCACGTGCTCGGGCAGGTGGAAGCGGTCTGTGACAGCGTGGGGATCCTCCGCAAGGGGGAGCTCGTCGCCAAGGACTCCGTCGAGGGGCTGCGCGAGGCGGTCGGCACCGGCGCGACGCTAGAGATCACTGCGAGCGGCGTGGCGGACGACGATCTCGACGCGGTGCGCGCGCTCGACGGCGTCGACGCCGCCTCGACCGACGGCGCGACCGTGACGGTCCAGTGCGATCCCGAAGCCAAAACCGCGGTCATCGGCGCGCTCGAGGATGCCGGCGTCGCCGTCGAGGACTTCTCGACCCGCGAGTCGTCGCTCGAGGACCTGTTCCTCGCGTACACCGAGGGTGATACACCCGACGATGGTGGGGCGGCCGAGGAGGTGGGGTCATGAGCTGGGAGGCCGTCGCCCGGAAGGACTTCCGCGATGCGGTGCGCTCCCGGTGGCTCTGGGTGCTGTCGGCGCTGTCGATCCTCGTGTTCGCCGGCGCCGCGATCGGGCGGCTCTACGTCGGCGGGGGCAGCCAGCAGGAATCGGCGGCGATCCTCCGGGGCTTCCTGTTCTACCTCAAGCAGGGGACCGCGATCCTGATCCCGCTGACGGCGCTCGTCGTCGCCTACGGCTCGATCACCCGCGAGCAGGAGTCGGGCACGATCAAGCTACTGCTCTCGCTGCCCCACTCGCGTGACGACGTGGTGCTCGGGAAGTTCCTCGGCCGCAGTGCGGTCGTCAGCCTGCCGGTGTTGATCGGCTTCTTCGTCGCGCTGCTCGCGCTGCTGCCGGCGGCGTCGGGGCTGGACATCCTCGTCTACGTCGAGTTCGCGCTGCTGACCGCGCTGCTGGGGGTCGTGTTCGTCGGCATCGCCGTCGGCGTCTCCGCGGCCGCAAACACGAACCAGCAGGCGCTGGTCGGCGCTGGCGGGCTGTTCGCGACGTTCTGGTTCCTCTGGAACTTCTTCGTCACCGGCGTCAACCGCGCGGCGACGGAGCTGTTCGGCCTCTCGACGCCCCAGCAGTTCCAGCTCCGGCTCGCGATGAAGATCCTCAACCCGATTCAAGCGTACAAGTCGCTGGTCGACAGCCTGTTCATGAGTGATCTGGAGGCCCGCATCCGGATGTTCAGCCTGCTGCTGGGGATGATCCCGAACCAGCAGGCCGCACGGGCGCTCGGCCCCGAACTCTCGCCGGTGTTCTCCGACGCTGTCGTCCTGCTCGCGATGCTGCTCTGGCTGGCGATCCCGCTCGCGGTGGGGATCGTCTGGTTCCGGGACGCCGACCTGTAGCGGGCCCGCTACCGACCCTGTCAAACGGAGATGTCGGAGGTGTTTTCCGTCGCCGGCGGGGAGTAGAGGTGACGGCACGGACAGCGGGGGCCTTTCGCCCTCGTGGTCTCCACGGGGGTTCTCCCGTTGGCCTACCCCGTCGTTCAACGACCCTGAGCGGCGGCTCTCGCGAACAAGCTGTCGGCCCGATACCGTACTGACGAACGACGGCTGGCTCGCGTTTTCTCCGACCTCGCTCATTGCTCGCGGGTCGCGTTCGCTCCCCGCTCGCGTTCCGAGGTCGGTTTCCCGCTCGCTCCTCCGTCGCTCGCGTTTTCCCGCCTCGCTACTCTCGCTTCACGTCGTGCCGCCCGAACCCGTAGCGCAGCCGGTTCGCCAGCCGCCGGGAGAACCGTCCCTCCTCGGGCGCCCGCGAGCCGAACCGCTCGGCCAGCGCCTGATAGATCAGCGGCACCGGTGTCTCCTGCTCCAGCGCCTCCTGGACCGTCCAGGTCCCCGTCGAGCCGCCGGCGACGTGGTCGGCGACGTCGCCGAGATCGTTCCCCTCCTCGCGGAACGCCTCCTCGCAGAGTTCGAGCAGCCACGAGCGGATCACGGCGCCGTTGTTCCACGTTCGCGCGACGGCTTCGAGGTCGAGGTCGTAGCGCCCGTTCGCGAGCAGTTCGAACCCCTCGCCGTAGGCCTGCATCAGCGCGTACTCGACGCCGTTGTGGATCATCTTCACGTAGTGGCCCGACCCCGAGGGACCCATGTGGTCGTGGCCGGCGTTCCCGGTCGCGACGGCGTCGAAGACGGGCACCATCGCCTCGTACGCCCACTCGGGCCCGCCGATCATCAGCGAGAAGCCGAGGTGTGCGCCCGCGGGGCCGCCGGAGGTGCCGCAGTCGAGGTAGGCAGCGTCGACCTCCTCCGCGCGGCGGACCGACGCCTCGAAGTGGGAGTTCCCGCCGTCGACGATCACGTCGTCCTCCCCGACGTGGGGCTCCAGATCCGCGAGCGTGGCGTCGACGGGGTCGCCCGCCGGCACCATCAGCCAGATCCGTTTCTCCGCGCCCAGTCGGTCACAGAGGTCCGCAACGCTGTCGGCGGCGGTCGCGCCCGCCTCGGCGGCCTCGGCGGTCGCCTCCGCGCTCAGGTCGAACGCCACCACGTCGTGGCCCGCGTCGAGAGCCCGGTCGACGACGATCTGTCCCATCCGTCCGAGTCCGATGACGCCCAGTTCCATACCGGAGGCTGTGAGGGAACGCGTGTAGCCGTTGCGGTCCCGAGCGCCGCGGGGGTCGCCGGCGTCCCACGGGTATTTTGCGCTCCCGGGCCGACCTCCCGCCATGGACGAACGAGTCCGCGAGCACGCGAGGACGCTGGTCGACTGGAGCGCCCGGATCGAGGCGGGCGACGACGTGGTGCTCTCCGTCGCCGAGGGGGCCCACGAGCTCGCCGTCGCGGTCGCCGAGGAGCTCGGCGAGCGCGACGCGAACGTCGTCACGCTGTACGGCTCCGACGAGGTGGATCGGGCGTACACGCGGGCCCACAGCGGCGAGTTCGACGAGGACCCCGAGTACGAGCGGGCGCTGTACGAGCACGCCGACGCGGTGCTCCGCCTCGGCGGCGGCCGGAACACGACCGAGGGCGCCGACGTGCCCGCGGAGAAGCGACAGGCCAAGGGCCGGGCCCGGCAGGGAATCCGCGAGGCGCGGATGGACACCGACTGGGTGTCGACGGTTCACCCCACCCGCGCGCTGGCCCAGCAGGCCGGCATGAGCTACGCGGAGTACCAGCAGTTCGTCTACGACGCCGTCCTGCGTGACTGGGAGGAGCTCGCCGACGAGATGGCGAAGATGAAGGCGCTGCTGGACGACGGGAGCGAAGTCCGAATCGTCAAGGAGGATACGGATCTCACGATGTCGATCGAGGAGCGGACCGCAGTGAACTCCGCGGCGAGCGTCGCGTACGATTCCCACAACCTCCCCTCCGGCGAGGTGTTCACCGCGCCCCACGCCACTGAAGGTGAGGTGTTCTTCGACGTGCCGATGACGATCAACAGCCAGCGCGTGCGGAACGTCCACCTCACCTTCGAGGACGGCGAGGTCGTCGACTTCGCGGCCGAGCAGAACGAGGACGCGATCGCGGAGGTGCTCGACACCGACGAGGGCGCGAGGCGGCTCGGCGAACTCGGGATCGGGATGAACCGCGGCATCGACCGCTTCACCGACAGCATCCTCTTCGACGAGAAGATGGGCGATACGGTGCATCTGGCGCTCGGGCGGGCCTACGAGTCGAACTTCCCCGAGGGCAGCGAGGACGAGGCGAACGACTCGGCGGTCCACGTCGACATGATCACCGACATGAGCGAGGACTCGCGGATGGAGGTGGACGGCGAGGTGGTGCAGCGTAACGGGACGTTCCAGTGGGAGTAGCGAGGTCGGGACAACGCGAGCGACGATCGGGAGCGAGCGGAAAACCGACCTCGGAACGCGAGCGGTGAGCGGAGTGAACCGCGAGCGGACGGGTTTGGCGAATAGGTGAGAGGAGAGGTTGCTGTTTCCGGGTGTCGTCGACGACTACAATCGCGAACGTCACCGCGGAGTGAGCAGGGCAACTTGTGACCGCACCGCCCCGCACAGCCCACAGCTCTCCCCAGCCGACTCGGTCGCTCACGTCCGTTCGCTCGTCCTCCGAGAGAGCAAGCTCTCTCGTGCCCTCGCTCGGTTCACTCGCGAGGACCTCGCGCGCTCGTTCGCCCACGGAGGCGTCGTGCGGGCGACCCACGCGTCGCCCGCACTGCCAGCGAGACCGAAGGTCTCGCCCTGCTCACGTCGCGCGCCGACAGCGACCGCGGTGCGGTGGTGGTGGACGCCTCGCGAGCGCCAACGGTCGGCGTCACCAGAACGCGAAGCGTTCTGGTTGGCAGCCGAGAATCTTCGATTCTCGTCGACGCTCGCGGGGGGAGGGGTGGGGACTCGGGACTGTGCCGGGCCTCGTGCCCGGCACCCTGCAGTCACAAGTGGTCTAGCATCGAGATGCTGTTGCTGTCGCGGGTGCTGTCTCAGTTACCAACGACCGAGATGTTGCCTCCGAAATAGGGTGCCTGGGCACCACTAACCCCTACTCCGTCTCGTGAACGTGCCCGCACTCCGGGCACTTCACCTCCTCGCCGCGCACCTCCGCCGACGCCTCCCGCACCTCACGCATCACCCGCGAGATCTCGTCTTCTGCCTCCAGTTCCTCCTCGACGGAGAGATCCACCCCCTCGACCTCCAGCAGGAACTTCGCGATCTCGGTCACCTCGTACATCGTCTCGTCGAGCTCCTCGGCGGTGTAAAAGCCCGACATCGCGCCGTAGAGGAACGTCGCACCCGCCTTGGTCACCTTCTCCTCGAAGGAGGCGCGGGCCTGATTCACCGCCTGCGGGGTGTACGTGTCGGTCATAAAGGGCACCAGCCGCGGGAGGTTCTCGCCGATCTTGGTCATCTCGACGCCGGTCTCGGTCCGGAAGTCCGCACAGAGCCGGGCGATCGCCCACTCGCGGGCGGTAATGTACGTCCGATCGCGCAGGAACTCGTTGACGCGGTCGTAGTCCGCGCGGTCCATCTTGGTGAAGCGCTCGTACTCGGCCACGTCCTCGGGCACGTCCTCCGGGAGCTCCACGTCGCGGGAGGTCGTCGGGCTCTCGTCGCCGGCCCCGTTCTCGGCGGAATCGGCCGTCGTCTCCCGCTTCGCCTCGAACTCCCGGTCGGTCGCGTCGTCGCCGTCGGCCTCCGTCCCCGGCGGCATCGGATCGTCGCTCATGCCCACACCTGACACAGCCACGGACATAGGGCTGTCCACCGCGGCCGGTCGATCCGGCCCGCGGGGTTTATGAGCCGAGCGATCATGCGGCCGAGCATGAAGGTGCTGCTCGGTATCGGCGGGAGCGACGACTCGATCCGGGCGCTGGAGCGCGTGGTCGAGCGCGCGGCGGCGGTCGACGACGAGCTCACGATCGCGATCGTCGAGAACCCTCGGTCGCCCCGTTCGCGCGACGCGGTCGCCGAGCGAGCACGCGAGGAGCTCGACACCGCCGGCATCGACGCGGAGATCCGACAGGTCGACGGCGACCCGGGGAGCGAACTGGTCGATATGGCCGAGCGCGAGGGGTTCGACGAGATCGCGCTGGGCGGCGGCCAGACCAGCCCGATGGGGAAGATCAACGTCGGCAGCATCGCGGAGTTCGTCCTGCTGAACGCCCACACGACGGTCAGGCTGGTCCGCTGAGCATGACCGGACCACAGCGCTACCCCGACGACGCCGTCGGGGAGCTCCCGACGCCGCCCCGAACAGTCGAGGACGCGGACGGCCGACAGATCCGGCTCCGTGCCGACGACGGCAGCGAGAGCGACCGCGAGGCGCTGCGGGCGATGTACGAGGCGTTCGACCCGGCCGACCGGGCACAGGGGATCCCCCCGAGTCGCCCCTCACAGCTGGAGGACTGGCTCGACCGCATCCTCGACGGAGGCTGCTACAACGTGTTCGCGCTCGACGGCGACGACGTGGTCGGCCACGTGACGCTGGTGCCCGAGAACGGGACGGAGTCGCCGTACGAGCTCGCGATCTTCGTGCTCCAGTCCCACCAAGGGGCGGGGATCGGCACCGCGCTGATCGAGACGGCGCTGGGCTACGGCGCCGAGCAGGGGATCACGAAAGTGTGGCTCACTGTCGAGCGCTGGAACCGCGCCGCTGTCGGGCTGTACGAGAAGATCGGGTTCGAGACGACCGACGCCGAGAGCTTCGAGTTGGAGATGGCGATCCGGCTCGACGCTCAGACCGAGAGCACCGGCTGACTCGCGTAGCGAAGCACGTACTCCGCCGTTTTCTCCAGGACGGCTGCGCGGGTACCGGTCTGTGGCTCCCGCGGAACGACGAGAAAGTCCGCCCCGACCTCCTCGGCGGTGTCGAGGACGACGCTGCCGGGGTGTTGGCTGAGACGGTTCTTCGAGAACCCCGAGACCGTCGAGGCCTCGATCTCGACGCCGCGTTCGGCGGCGAGCTCCTCGGCGGTCTCGGCGTACCCCTCCGACTCGTAGTTGTCGGCGACGCTCTCGCCGAGTACGTAGACGACGTGGACCGCGGCGTCGTACGTGTCGGCGACCGCCACGGCGTACTCGACGGCCCGGGTCGACTCCTCGCTCCCGTCGACGGCGACGAGTACGCGGTCGAACGGCTCCATGGGTGGGAGTCCACGCGGTGACGCAAAACCGTTTGGTTCGGAAGCGAGGTGGGAAAACGTCGCGCCTTCGGCGCGACGGCAAACCACCTCGAGAAGCGAGCGGGGAGTGTAACGACCCGCGAGCAGCGACGCTGGAAACCGTGAGGGAGCGAAGCGACCGCACGGCAAACCCCCTCGGAACGCGAGCGAGGCAAAACCCGAAAAACGCCGAACAGCCGCGCAGACAGCGACACTCCACGTGAGCCACCGCTCCGACGGAAAGGATTTCTGCGTTCGCTCCGACGACAGTCCTCATGGCCCTCCGTTCCCTCTGGAAACCAGTCCTGCTCTACACCGGTCTCCTCGGCCTGCTCACGGTCGGGACGGTGTATTTCGCGACGCACTCGCTCGCGTTTATCCTCGTGTTGGCCGCGGTCGGCCTGCTCGTGGCCGTTCTCAACGGTGGCACCGCCGGGACGACGAGCCTCGGCGGCGCCGAAAACTCGGACGACGGCGAGGCGGAGTTCGACGAGGCGGGGCTGTTACCCCACCCGAGTACTGCGGTCCCGCTCCGGCTCACCCTCCTGCTCTACGGGCTCGGGGTGTTCCTGTGGAGCCTCGCGGTGTTGATCGTGCTCGGCGACACGCTCGCGTGAGCGCTCCGCCGTCGACTCTCGAACAGTGAGCGAGAAACGTCGCAGTCTACACGCTCCACCGACTCAGAGCGACTCCGCCACGTCCTCGGCGAAGTACGTGAGGATCAGGTCCGCACCGGCGCGCTTGATCGACAGCAGCGACTCCTGAGCCACGGCGTCCAGATCGAGCCACCCCTTTTCGGCGGCGGCGTGCAGCATCGCGTACTCGCCGGAGACGTTGTACGCCGCCACGGGGTGGTCGTGCTCGCGGCGCACGTCCGTGACCACGTCAAGGTACGGCAGCGCGGGCTTGACCATCAGGACGTCCGCCCCCTCCTCCACGTCGAGTTCGACCTCGCGGCGGGCCTCCCGCGCGTTGCCGGGGTCCATCTGGTAGTGTCGGCGGTCGCCGAAGGCTGGCGCGCCGTCGGCGGCGTCGCGGAACGGGCCGTAGAACGCGGACTCGTACTTCGCGGCGTAGGACATGATCGGGAGGTTCCGGAACCCCGCGTCGTCGAGCCCCTCACGGATCGCACCCACCATTCCGTCGAGGCTGGCGGAGGGGGCGACCATGTCCGCGCCCGCCTCGGCGTGGGAGACCGCAGTCTCGGCGAGCAGTTCGACGCTCTCGTCGTTCCGGACGGTCAGGTGTGGGTCCTCCTCGGCGTCGCCCTCAACGACCCCGCAGTGGCCGTGGTCGGTGTACTCACAGAGACAGACGTCCGTGATGACGTAGGCGTCCGTCTCCTCGGTGATCTCCCGGACGGCGCGCTGGACGACGCCGTTCTCGGCGTAGGCGCGGGTGCCGCGGCCGTCCTTGAACTCCGGGATGCCGAACACCATCACCGCCTCGACGCCCGTTTCCAGCACCTCCTCGACACGGGCGACGGCGTCGTCGACGGGGACGCGCTCGTGGCCGGGCATCGACTCGATCGGGACGCGTTCGTCGGTCGTCGCGTCGACGAACACGGGTGCGATCAGGTCTGTCGCGTCGAGGCTGGTCTCCGAGACGAGCGACCGGACGCCGTCGGCCCGCAGGCGCCGCGGACGGCGGGCGTCGTCGCGGCCGGGGCGAGGGATCTGCTCCATGCCGAGAACAGCGTCTCCGGCGGCAAAACCGCGTCGTTCCGCCCGGCCGCGACCCGCGTTTTTAACCGACTGGACCGCCTAGCAGTTCACGTATGAAGTGTCACTACTGCGACGACGATGCCGTCTACGCCGCGGAAACGGACGGGATCAAGGTTGGTCTCTGCGAGGAGCACTTCCAGGAGCGCGTCGAGGAGTTGGCCGACGACGAGGGGCTCGAAGCGCTGCGGGAGCGGACCGAGATCGACCGCGCGGAGTAGCTCACCAAAGCACGTCGACGCCGAACACGTACAGCGCCGCGAGCGCGGACTCGAACACGAGCGTCCCCAGTGCCGAGAGCGCGACGAACCGCCTGCGGTCCATCGACGCCAGCCCCGCCGGCACCGTCAACATCCCGCGGGTGAACAGCATCGCGTTGCTGCCGGCGACCGCGTAGCCGCCCCAGCGCTCGAACCAGCCGTCGAAGCGGGTCAGCGTCCCCTCGCTCACGCGGAACCATCTGTTCTGCAGGAGGTACTCCCGGCCGGCCCGTCGAGCGACGGTAAACAGCACGACCTGCCCGACCGTGGCGCCGAGGACGGCGACGCCGAGCAGGGGAAGGAGTTCGTCCGGGCCGTGGCCCAGCAGCGCCAGCGACCCCGGGACGAGGAGTTCGCTGGGGACGAAGTACATCAGCATCGCCCCTTCGAGGACGAACACCCCGAACAGGACGACGTACGCCCACTCCGAGGTCAGCAGCGACTGCAGCCACCCCGGCATCTCGGCGACGATCCCCTCGTTCACGGCCGCCGTTACCGGGGTCGCGGATAAATCAGTTACTCTCGCCAGTAGGGGGTTCAAGCGAGTTCGACCGGCTCGGGCAGGCGCTCGCGGACGCGCTCCCACGCAGCCTGCGGGAGGCCGTCGACGGCCAACTCCTGCTCGTGGGCGTCGGTGCCACCGGTCGCGAGCAGGTCGTAGTCGGCGATGGCAGCCTCGACGGGTCGGGGGTCGAGCGCCGCGGCGTCGTCGGGCGATACCGGACGATCGTACGGGTAGTAGCGCTCGACAGCGTCGAGGTCGGCCGTCAGTTCCAGCGCGGCCTCGGGGTCGTCGTAGCGCAGCGGGTGGGCGAGCCCGACGAACGCGCAGGCGTCTTCGAGTAGTTCCCGGCCCGTCCCGAAGTCGGGGACGGTCCGGGCGACGTAACACGAGCAGTCGTCGCCGATCAGGTCGTCGAACACGTCGCCGACGGCGTCGTAGTCGGCGTCGCTCTCGACGACCGCGCGGGCGATGTGGGGCCGCCCCAGCCCCGGGTGGGGGTCGATGCCGAGATCGACGCCCAGTTCAGCCTCGACGTTCTCGACGATCTTCCGCCCGCGGTCGACGCGATCCTGCTGGAGCCGTTCGACCTCCGCGGTCAGCGCGTCGGTGGGTTCGAGGCCGTACCCCAGCAGGTCGACGCGCTCGTGGTCGGTCTCGACGCGGAGCTCGATCCCCCGGACGACGAGCAGGTCGCCGCGGCGTTCGACGGGAGCCGAGAGATCGGGATGGTAGCGGTCGTGGTCGGTGACGGCGACGGCGTCGAGCCCCTCGGAACGGGCGGTCTCGACCAGCCCGTCGAGCGAGAAGGTGCCGTCGGAGACAGTGGTGTGGGTGTGGAGGTCGGCGACGACGCTCATTGCCGGAAACTGTCGGCCGCGGGAGAAACCGCTTGCGGTGTCAGTCGTCGACCCACTCGACGGCGTCGCCGAGATCCAGCGGGAGCCCGCCTTTCCGGTAGGCCTCGATGCGGCCCGAGGGCCGGGCGCGGAACACGACCGCCGGCCGGTGACGCACCTCGGGCCGCTCGCCGGCGATCGCGAGCCAGTCGTCGTCCGGGAACGAGGAGCAGTCGACGAACAGCGTGACGCCGCCGCCGTGCTCCTCGAGCTGGCCGGAGGATTTGGTCTCGGCGGTCTCCCGGATCGCGGTTACCGGCGAGCCCGCGGCGCGGTGTTTCGGCGGAAGTGGTCGCGTCACCTCGACCAGCGACGCCTCGGCGTCGCCGTCGCGGCTGGCGCGGTAGTCGATCGAGTGCCCGGTCGTCACTGCCGCCTCGGGGGTCACGTCGTAGCCGGCCTCCAGCAGGACCGCGGCGGCGTTGAACTCCCCCATCGTCGCCGACATCCGGGTGAGATCCATCGTCTCGGAGGTCCCCAGCTTGCCCGCCATCGTCTCGCGGTACTCGTCGAGCGCGCCCGAGGAGAGTAGCTCCTCGTAGAACGACAGCGCCTCGTCCCGATCGGCGTCGGGAAAGCCCGCGGCGTGGTCGTGGAAGAACTCCCGGGTGGTCTCCCGGCCGTCCTTCGAGAGGAACACCGGGAGGAAGAACCACGACAGGTGCGGGTACTCTTCGAGCCACGGCGACTCCTCGGTGAGCTGGGCGAGCAGCTCCCGCTCGGCCCACCGCCGGATCGGGTAGGGGACCTCCTCGAACCCAACCTTGTCGGTACGCCAGAGCGCCGACGGCGTCTCAGTGTTGCCCAGCCAGTAGCCGGCGTCGCCGTCCCAGCAGAACAGCGCGATGTCGCCGTTGTCCATCTCGAACCGGACGGCGTCGACGCCGTCCGGCGAGCTGTACCACGGGCCTCCCATCTCCGCCCCGATGTTGGCCTGCAGCGCCTGGAGCAACTCGTCGCGAACGCGCGCCTCGGACCACGACCCGGGAGCGTATCGGAACCGAAGCGGCTTTGCCACGGTTTCACTCGGTGATGTGGGGGTTTACAGGTTTCGAGGCGTGCCGGGAGAGTCGTCTGTCACGGCGATCCGGGTGAAAGTAACCGACACGTATATGCTACCTACCCACAAAGTGAGTAGTTGTCATGTCATTCGGTGCCTATGATGAAGGAGAGCACGAACGCCGCGAGCAGCTGACTTCCCAAGCGGACACCGAGTTCGCGGAAGCCGAAGAGGAGTTCAGCGGAACCGTCAGCTACGACTCCGGTGAATCCGCGGAGGCGCTGCTCGACCAGTTCGAGGAGATCAAAGACGACTGATCCGAACTCTCCTTCTCCGGCAGCCCGACCGAACAGCCGTGGCGCCGGCGATTCTGGGCGTTGTCCGCCGCCGCAGTGCCTAACCGCCTCGCCCTCGAACTGCCGCCGATGGCCACCCAGCGCTGTGACGGCTGCAATCGACGGGTCCGTATCGGCGGCGGTATCGGCGACTTCTGGTCGTTCAGCAACGACGGTCCCACGCAGGGGATGGATCTGGAGTTGGCCGATGGCGCCGAGTTCTTCCTCTGTTTTGACTGTATCGAACGCCTGCCCGACGACCGGGACGCGAGGGCGACCGACGTCGACGCGCTGCCGCGTCACGACGCCGAGGAGTGAAAACCGGGGCTCCGCTGCGCGCTTACTCGGGCTTCAGCCCGCCGTCCTGTACGCGCATGACAGCCTCGCCGTCGGCGAGGTTGGGCGCGTCAACCAGGCGGACGATCCGCTTGTCACCTTTCGACTTGCGGAGGTACATCCGGAACGTGGACTTGTGGCCGAGGATGTTCCCGCCGATCGGCTGGGTCGGGTCGCCGAAGTAGGAGTCGGGGTTGGAGGCGACCTGGTTCGTGACGAGAACGGCGACGTTGTGGAGGTTGCCGACCTTGTCGAGTTCGTGGAGGTGTTTGTTGAGCTTCTGCTGGCGCTCGGCGAGCTCGCCGCGGCCGACGTACTCCGCACGGAAGTGGGCGGTCAGGGAGTCGACACAGAGCAGCCGGACCGGCCAGTCGTCCTCCTCGTGCTCTTTCGCGAGTTCGAGCGCCTTCTCCGCCAGCAGCATCTGGTGGTTGGCGTTGAACGCCTTCGCGACGTGGATGTTGTCGAGGAACGACTCGAGTAGCTGCTCCATCGCCTCCTCGTCGCCGGGCTCGCCCTCGATCTCGCGGCGTTCGAGCTCCTCGGCGATGATCTCGTCGTCGAGCCCCCGGATCATGTCGTCGATCCGCTCGGGGCGGAACGTGTCCTCGGTGTCGATGAAGATCGCGCCGCCGTCGAGCCCCCCGTTCTCCTTCGAGAGCTGGACGTTGACGGACATCTGGTGGGTGACCTGTGACTTCCCGGAGCCGAACTCGCCGTACACTTCGGTGATGGACTGGGTCTCGATCCCGCCGCCGAGTAGCTCGTCCACCTCGTCGATCTGCCAAGAGAGCTTCCCGATTCGTTCACGGCGCTCCAGTACAGTTGCGCCGGTCTCGAAGCCGCCGACGTCGGCGGCCTCACGCGCCGCGTTGATCACGTCCGACGCCGTCGAATCGCCCACGTCCGCGGAGTTGGACAGTTCGCCGGGGCTCGCGACGGCGATGCTCTGGAAACTGTCGAAGCCCGCGTCGGTGAGCTTGTCTGCGGTTGCGGGGCCGACGCCGGGGAGACTTTCGAGGTCGTCTTCTGCCATACTCTGTCGTTGTGCGTCACCCGGGATAAACCCTCGTTAACAGCAGAGTGGAAGTGAAACCGCGGGCCGAACGGCGGGAGCGCTCCCGCGGCAAGCGAAGGCTAAAAACGGATGACGCGGCGTCAGTGTCGGCGCCAGAGGAGGTAGCCGCCGCCGGCCGCGAGGATCGCGCCCCCGACCCGGTCGCCGGCGGGGTGAGCCGCGAGCGCAATGCCGCCGACGAGCAGCAGGCCGGCGAGGTAGTCCGGCGTCTCGAAGCGTGGATCGGGGTTGTTCGCGGGCGCGAACGCAGGGCCGAGTCGATCGTGCGCGACGTGACGCAGGTCACCCGTCGCCGCGCGGTTACCGTCAGTGTCGGTGACCCGGAGCAAGGTAACTCTCTTCTCGTCGACGCCGACGACGCGGAAGGCGGCGCCGGCGTCCGCTCCCTCGGTCAGCCGGTAGTGGTCGTACACCGCGGGCTCGTCGGACATCGTCACTCCCAGGGGTGGCCGCCGGTGGCGTCCGGCCAGAGTGGGTGCCAATAGGATTCGTCGTCCTCGATCTCGAGCTCGCCGTCCAGCACGGACCGGAGCTTGAACTCCGCTTTCGTGTTGCGGTCGTGGTCGCCACTGGGGCAGAACGGGTAGTAGGCGCCCCGGCGGAACGAGTAGATCCAGTACGCCCGGTCGGTGCTGGCGCGGCTCGCGCTCGCGCCGCGGTCGCCCGTGCTCCCCCCGGACTCGGTGGTTTCACTGTCGATCTTCTGGAAGCCGAACACGGCGGCGAGCAGCCGCGAGCCGAACCCCTGTTCGACGAACTCGTCGGCCGCGAAGTGGACGCTCGTCACGAGATCCTCCGGGTCGTCGTCCTCGAGAATCACCCAGCGGTAGCCGTGGTCGTCGTTGCGGCGGCGGAACTCGGTGCCGGTCTCGGTCTCGCCCGCCCGGAGGATCGCCTCGACCTCGTCGACGGCATCGGTGAAGGCGGTGCTGTCGACCTCGGAGAAACAGAGCGCGGCGGCGTCGGCGGACTCGTAGCCGAGTTCGGCCTCCATCGTGACGTAGGCGGTGCTCATGCCGAACAGCGCATCGGGGTCGGCCGCGCTCGAGGCGTCGGCCTCCGCCCGGGTGCCCAGCACGGACTTGATCGAGTCGAAGATGCCCATACCGCCCGTTCGGGAGCCTGGCGTTTAGTCCTGCGGTCGACGGCGATTCCATCCACGGCTGCGTGGCCCTCAGCCGTCGGTCTCGGACTGGGCGACCTGCTGCTCCTCGTCCATACTGTCGTGGATCACCGTCGTCGTCCCAGGCAGGGAACCGTCGAACTCGACGGTCACCACGTAGCCGCGCTGGACGAGCGCTTGCGTGCAGGATTCGTCGGGACCGGACTCGTCCTCGGTCGTCACGCGGACCGTGAGCTCGTCGGCCGCGGCGTCGTAGCTCGCCGCCGCCAGCGCGGGGTACATGCAGCCGTTCCGGCCGGTGATACAGCCCTCGACGGTGACGGTGGTCCCCTCGGTGGCGATGCTCACGTTCCCGGGGGAGTCACAGTCCCCCTGCTGTTCGAGCGATCGGGAGACGATCGCCGTCGACGCCCCAGCCGGCGTCTCCGTCGGCGTATCGGTGTCCTCCGGAGTCCCGTCTTCCGGCGTGTCGGTCTCCGGCGGCTCGCTGTCCGTTCCTTCTTCGGTGTCGGTCGGTTCCGTCCCGTTGTCGGGCGTCTCAGGCGGCTCGCCGACACAGCCGGCGACCGCGCTCAGCGCCGCGACGGTGCCAGCGAGGAACGTTCTGCGTTCCATACCTCCCCAAACGGGACCTCGTTGCATAAGGACGCGGTACGGACAAAATCTCCTTTGTTCCTCGCCCCCACGCCGACTGGGAACCGGAACCGACTTATGCGGGTCGGGCGTTTATCGATATGAGTCCGGGTAGGGTAGTGGACTATCCTCTTGGCTTGCGGAGCCAGGGACCGGAGTTCAAATCTCCGTCCGGACGTTTTCGCTGAACAACGACGACGAGCGACAGCGAGGAGTCCGTGAAGCGAAACGGCTGTCGCGGAGATTTGAGCCAGAGAGACGAGCACAGCGAGTCTCTCGCGTTCAAATCTCCGTCCGGACGTTTCTTCACTTCGTTCAGTCACGACCGGACGTGCCCGCGCTCGCGTGGACTCCGTCCGGACGTTTTCGCCGAACGACGACAAGCGACAGCGAAGGCTCCGCGCGGAGATCGGCTGTGACAGAGCGTGTCGTCAGAGGGCCGAGCGACTACCTCGTCTCGACGATGCCCGCCCTCGACGCGCCGGTCGTCGCGTCGCCGTGACGCCCTCAGAGCGGAGGGGAAGCGTTTTACGCGCCACGCCCGGGGTGTGAGTATGACCGTCGAGCTGCCGTTCGCCCCCGTCGACGCCATCATCCGGCGCAACGCGGACGGGCTCCGGGTGAGCGCGGACGCGGCCGAGAAACTCGCGGCGCACGTCCAGGACCGCGGCGCCGAACTCGCCGTTGGGGCCGCCGAGCGAGCGACCGAGGACGGCCGGAAGACCCTCATGGCCGAGGACTTCGGCGTCGAGCAGATCGTCGAGCGTGACGCCGTCGACCTGCCCGTCGCGCCCGTCGACCGGATCGCCCGCCTGCGAATCGACGACCGCTATCGGGTGTCGATGGAGGCTCGCATCGCGCTGGCGGACATTCTGGAGGACTACGCCGACAACGTCGCCCGCGCGGCCGCCAAGCTCGCCCGCCACGCCGACCGCCGAACCGTACAGGCCGAGGACATCGAGACGTACTTCTCCCTGTTCGAGTAATGCAGTTCGGCTACTCGGACCGGTGTCTCGACCACGATACCGGCCCCCGACATCCGGAGTCGCCGGACCGAATGCGGGCGATCCGGGAGGCGCTCAAGGACCGCCACTGCGTCGAGTACGTCGACGCACCCGCCGCCGACCCGGTCGACATCGAGCGTGCTCACGACCCCGAGCACGTCGCGGCCGTCCGGGAGTTCTGTGAGGACGGCGGCGGCGAGTGGGACCCCGACACCGTCGCCGGCGAGGACACGTACGACGTGGCACGCAAGTCCGCGGGGCTGGCGATCTGGGCCGCCCGGGCGGCCATCGACGGCGCCAACGGCCGTGACACTCCCTTCGCGATCGGCCGGCCGCCGGGCCACCACGCCGAGTCCGACGAGGCGATGGGGTTCTGCTTCTTCAACAACGCCGCCGTCGCCGCCCGCACGGTGATCGACGACCCAGAGACAGACGTCGACAGCGTGGCGATCTGGGACTGGGACGTCCACCACGGCAACGGGACCGAAGAGATCTGCGCCGACGACCCGGACGTGTTCTACACCTCGACCCACGAAGAGGGGCTCTACCCCGGCACCGGCGCGATCGAGGACACCGGCGAGGGCGCCGGCGAGGGGACGACGCTGAACGCGCCCCTCTCGGCGGGCTGTGGCGACGCGGAGTACCGCCACGTGTTCGAGCGGGCGATCGCGCCCGCGATCGAGCGCTTCGACCCCGGTCTGGTACTGGTCTCTGCCGGCTTCGACGCCCACCGCCACGACCCGATCTCACGGATGCGCGTCTCGACGGAGGGGTACGCCCAGTTCACCGACGCGATCCGCGAACTGAGCGAGGAGGTCGGCGCCGCGCTGGCGTTCGTCCTAGAGGGCGGCTACGGGCTCGACACGCTCTCGGAGAGCGTCGGCGTCGTTCACGAGACGTTCGACGGCCGCGAACCGATCCCGGAGGACGACGACCCGACCGAGGAGGTCGTCGAACTCGTCGAGCGAATTCGCGAGATCCACGACCTCTGAGTCCGGTTAGACCGCCGGCTCGAAGTACGCCCGAAGCGCCTCCCCGAACTCCTCGGCCAGCGTCGCCGTCTCGTCGCCGACGAGGACCTCGTACGACTCCCCGAGCGCCGTCTCGACGTGGGTGCCGAGCGCCACGTCGAACAGCGTGTCGCTCCGGAGCAGCGCCTCGGGCGTCCGGTGCTCGCGCTCGCGTTCGACCACGTAGCGATCGCCGTCGACAAACGGGCCGTACGTCGACTCGTCGTCGGCGTAGGCGTCGTAGAACGACCCGGCGTGCTCGCCGACGTGGACGGGCGGCCCCTCGTGGCGCTCGACCGCCGGGAGTTCGCCGACGCCGGTTTCGACGAACAGCACCGACGTCCCCGAGGCCGACTCGCCGACCCCGTTCGCGAACGTCGTCGCCCGCAGCGTGTCGAACCCCCGGCGGTCGAGCTCGTCGGCGACGCCGCCGAGCGATCGCCGGAGTTGGGGGTAGAGCTGATCCTCGACCACGTCGGGCGTGTCGAAGACGACGGCGACCACGTGGCTCCCACGCCGGTCGAGGTGCTCGCGCACGCTATCAGGGTCGATCGACTCGGTCGGTTCAGGAAAGAACAGCGACTCCCGCGGGTCGTCGAGCAGTTCGCGGCAGTAGTGCTGGAACCGTGCGAGGTTCGCGGCCGAGAGCACGGCGGCGACGTTGCGGTCCGGGTCCGTGGGGTCGATCACGACGAGGGGATCGTCGAACTCCGCGGCCTCGGCCACGTCGGGCGGGACCTCGGCAGTCCCGCCGTCGCCATCGGGGTCGGCGGTGCCCGGTCGGCCGCCGTCGCCCCGGAGGTCGAACCGAACGGGCGGGTGCCACTCGGCGGCGGCCTCGACCAGCGGTCGGAACCCGCCGTATTCGAGCACGAGCAGTTCGACGAGGTAGCCCGAGAACCCCTCGGTTCGGAGGTCGCTACCGTAGACGCCGACGCCCTTCATGAACCGTTTCAGAAGCCTGGCGGCCTCGGCGAGTTCGGGGGTGTATCTCGCTTGGAGGAAGGCGTCGTGGAACGGCGTTCGGTCGACCGCCGAGCGGATCTCGGTCGCCGAGTCGACGGCGTAACACGGTACTAGATCCACGTCGAACCCCTCGTACTCCCCCTTCACGTAGGGGTGTTCGGCGTACTCCTCGTGGCCGTCGGGGAGGACGGCGTGGCCAACGTCCAGCCCGCAGCGTTCGAGCTCTTCGCGGTCGATCTCGGTGGGGAAGCGGACGAACAGGTCGATATCGCGGTCGCCAGCGAGCCACGTCGAGCGGGCGCTGGAGCCCACCTGTGTCACGTCGCCGTCGACGGGAAGCTCCTCGATCGCCGCCTCGGCGCGGGCGGTGAGCTCCGTGGCGACCGCACGTAGGCGCTCGCGCTCGTCGGCGTCGGGCGTGACGCGCTCGCTCACGCGGTCGAGCACGGCGTCGAGAGCGTCGTCGGTCATGGGCAACGGTTCCGCGGCGCGGGAGGAAACCGTGTCGGTCGGTCCGCCGGGGGGAAACGAAACCCATTTGTGTGAAACCACGGTACGAAGAAGTGAGCCGTCGTAGCTCAGCTGGTAGAGCACCACGCTGTTAACGTGGTTGTCCCAGGTTCGAGCCCTGGCGACGGCGTCGCTTCTTTCGGTAGTCTCAAGGGTGAGCCGTCCGGCTGTTCGTCTACGGGCCCTTAGCTCAGTCTGGTTTACAGCCCCCGGCTCATAACCGGGCGATCGGTGGTTCAAATCCGCCAGGGCCCACGTGGGTGCCCCGAGCGATAGCGAGAGGTCGAACTGTTCGGCTGGCGGATTTGTACCAGGGAGTGAAGCGGAGCGGAACGACCGTGGTTCAAATCCGCCAGGGCCTATCCAAATTCTGGATGATTGTTAGTCAGCGGAATTGCCGCCTTCAGTCCTTCTAACGCTGTTTTATCTATTTCACCGTGGTTTCTCACGGCCGATCTCGTTCGGACGACTACGTGCGTCGGACGGCAATCACCCGCCTCTCGGTAGACAGCGAGTAACGCGAGTTGCTCGAAGACACTATTTCCGAGTGGAAGCGTGGTTGCCAAATCGCCACGGACATGGCGTGGGGCAAGTGCAACGCCAAAAGCGACGTACAGCCCCTCGCCTACGACGACGTGCGCGAACACACCGGCCTCGGTAGTCAGCACGCGGTTCTCGCTACCCCACCAAGCTGCCGAAGCCATTACTGGCTGTGTCGAACGCCGGTCAAACGGTAAGAAGGTCAGCAAGCCCACCTTCACCGCTCCCACGGTGAAGTACGACACCCGAACCATGACGCTGTTCGATGACGATACGGTGTCGCTCTCCACCACAGAGAACCGCGTGGTGTGAACTTGCTCTCCCTGACGCCGACGATGGCTACCAACGGCAGTACCTCGAGTCGGACGAGTGGAGCGTCACAGAAAGCACGCTCACCGCCCGTGACGGCGACTACTTCCTACACATCGCTTTCCGCTGTCACACGACCGAAACCGAAGGAAACACCACCGAGAACGGAACGGTCCTTGGGGTTGATCTCGGTATCGAAAACCTCGCCGTCACCAGCACTGCCTACTTCTTCAGCGGGCGGGAGTTGGCCCACGACCTCCGTGAGTTCGAGAAGGTGCGCGCCGGACTCCAACAGACCGGGACGCGAAGTGCCCACCGGACGCTCAAACAGTCGAGTGGCCGTGAGCTTCGCTACGTCCGTGACGTGCTTCACCGCGCGTCGAACGCCATCGTGGACGAAGCACTCAGGTACGAGTGCGAGGTGATCGCGTTCGAGGACTTGACCCATATCCGCGACCGAACAGACGCGTCGTGGGGGCACACGTGGGCGTTCCGAACGCTGTATGAACAAGTGGAGTACAAAGCTGAAGCGGAAGGTATCTCGGTGAAGCAAGTGGGTTCGGCGTACACGTCGAAACGGTGCGCCGAGTGCGGCTTCACGCCAGACGAGAATCGCCCGACTCGCAACGACTTCCGATGTGTGAAATGCGAGTCGGCGGCGAACGCGGACTACAACGCGGTCGCCGGACTACGTCCGGCGGGCAGCAAAATCGCGTAGCGACTTTGCGACGGCGAAGAACGTCGGGATGCGGTATGTCCGTCGGGGCCAACAGTCGTCTCGGCGGACGGGCAACAGCCAGCTTGCCCTAAAGTCTGGAACTGTGACGCCGAGTGGCGGATTCACCGCCCGCCCGGACGGGTTCGAGGCCGAGCTCACGGACAAGCCCCACCCTCAAAGCGCCGAAGACGCGTCGGGTGGGGTAGTTGACTGGGACTAGTACTCGAATCGCTAAGTAGAGGGTTTCTATACGGCGTTCAGTTCGAATATACGTGTTATTGGTGCCTCACTTATAATAATCGGGCACACTATTCGTCCGTATGGACTGGGCTTTCAGAATTCGAAAAGACGTCCCGTCTTGGGTAATGAAACTCGTACTAGTTGGTTCCATCCTGCTAATCGCTGGTCTCCAGTACTTCGATATCATCTAAATGCGCGTGAATTCCCACGTTTGGCACCGATAGGCACAGTTAATGATCGGGTGATTCAGCCGAATATCGAGGAAGCAAATTTCGTGAAAATGTTTCTATGACACGCTCAAATATCCCAGACAGAGGATAGCCACATTGATTGAGAGACAGGGACTAGTTAGTACCTAGAACGGTGGACCCAATTAGCGTCCTGACAGTCACGGCTGACAAGGAATTCACCGCCGCCTGTGAACGCGTGCTTCCGGAGCACGGCGATATTCAGGTCGTCTCCGCAACGTCGGTCGGGGAGGCGATCGACGTGTTGGACAGAGAGACGCAGGTCGATTGCGTAATCAGCGATCACGACCTTCCGGACACGGATGGCGTCGCGTTCCTTGAAGCCGTGCGTGCCCAAGCTCCGACACTTCCATTCATCCTATTCACGAGCGAGGGGAGTGAAGGGGTCGCCAGTCGCGCCATCTCGGCCGGGGTCACCGACTATCTCATCAAGGAACGTCACGAAAAACAGTGGGATCGCCTTGCGACGCTCATCACCGGTGCAGTCAGATACTACCGCAACCAGCGTGACACCGTCGATACGGAAGGACGAGCGAAAACACTCCTCAACGCTGCACACGACATCGTTGGAATCGTTCGAGACGGTGAGATAGCGTATCTCAACGATACTGGCGTAACCGAAATTTACGATGGCGACCGGAGCCAGATATCGAACGACTCCGTAGCGGACGTTCTCCTCTCAGACGACGGCACTCCAATCAGTGATCTCCTTGATGCAGTACAGTCAGGCTCTCGAACTCTCGACCACCGTAACGGGAAGCTCATCGCTGCGAACGGGATACATACCCCGGTTGAGATTACCGCAGTCAAGGTAACGTGGACGGAAGTACCGGCGGTCATCCTCGTTCTCCGGGATGTTAGCGACCGTCGAGAACGAAAGCGGGAACTGCGCCTCACGAATCGGGCCATCGACGAAGCGCCCGTCGGCATCACGATAGCTGACGCCACCGAACCGGACAATCCGGTCATCTACGCGAACGACAAGTTCTCTGAACTGACTGGCTATCGGCAAGAAGAGGCACTCGATCGGAACTGTCGATTCCTCCAAGGTGAGAACACCGACCCTCGCCCAGTCGCCGAGATGCGTGAGGCCCTCGACGCCGAAGAACCCGTGACCGTGGAACTGCGGAACTACCGCAAGGACGGCACGGAGTTCTGGAACCGCGTGACGATTGCCCCGGTTACCGACGATATGCGTGAGGTCACACACTACGTCGGGTTCCAAGAGGACGTGACCGAACGCGTCGAGTACCAGCAGATGCTTCGTCGGTTCCAGCGAGCGGTCGAATCGGCCGGCCACGCGATCTATATGACTGCTCCGGACGGGACCATCACGTACGTGAATCCGGCCTTCGAACGGGTCACCGGCTACGACAGCGACGAGGTCGTCGGCCAGACGCCGCACGTTCTCCACTCCGGCGAGATGTCCGACGAGTACTACGACCGGTTGTGGGCGACCATCGCCAGCGGAAACGTTTGGGAGGAAGAGATCCAGGACCGCCGGAAATCAGGTGACGTGTACTATGCCCACCAGACGATCGCCCCATTGACTGACGACGACGGAGAAATCGAAGCGTACGTCGCCATCCAGCAGGACATCACTGACCGTAAGGAGCGGGAGTTCCGGCTTCGACAGTACGAATCCGCGGTTGAAGGTGCCAAGGAGTTAATCGCCGCAATAGACGAAGAAAAACACTACCTCTTTGCCAACGAGGCATACCGCGACTTCCACGACCTCGACACCGAGTCGCTGACCGAACTGATGCTCGACGACGGAATCGGTCCGGATACCTACGAAACGGTCGAACCTTACCTGGAGCGAGCGTTCAACGGCGAGATTGTCCAGTACCGGATGACGCGACCACGGCCGGAACGAGCAGACAGGACGTTTGACATCCGATATTACCCACTCGAAGGCGACACTGGCCACGTTGAGGGGATCGTTGCGACGATGCGTGATCTGACCGATCAGATCGAGCGGGAACAACATATTGTGTCCCTCGATCGGATGCTACGGCATACCCTTCACAACGAACTGAACGTGATTCTGGGCCACGCGGAGATGCTTCAAGCCCAGGGTTCGGGTGAAGTGGTTGAGGTAGCCACGACGATCGAAAGAGTGGCCGGTCGTCTCCTCGAACAGACGGATAAGCAGCGCGAGATCGTTGAAATCCTCTCAAACCAGTCGGATCCAATACACCTCAACCTCGCCGACGTCGTGGGTTCCGCTGTCGAACGTGTAACGGCGGAGCATCCGGCCGCAGAGATTACAGTCGACGTCCCGGCGGACGTACAGCTCCTATCGATTCCAGAGTTACAACGGGCTATCGAAGAACTCGTCGAGAACGCGATCGTCCATACCGGCGACGGCCCAGCAAAAGTGGGGGTAACGGCAACGAAGCACGAGACGGTCGTTGAACTCCACGTTACAGATAACGGACCGGGAATCCCACCGGAAGAACGAAGCGTGATTTCAGGGGAAACAGACATCGGTTCGTTGACACACAGTAGCGGGATGGGGCTGTGGCTCGTCAAGCGGATCGTGTCTCGAATAGATGGCGATATCCGATTCAACGACGCTGAACCCACCGGGAGTGTGGTTACGCTTCAACTACCATTCAATACATAGACCAGAGATCGAGATACATTTCCTTCGCAGTTCGCGGATCGAGGGGTTCGAGAGCGTCGGACATGGGTTGTTACCCTGAAGCCGGAATATCGGGTGATCTACGCAGGCTCGTGAGAACCCGTATTGCCGTGGAGCGTATGGCTGACTCCCCCGAAGATTCTGGATTGTCCCCGCTAGGGCCAATCCGACTGCTCCAAACGACGGCGAGAGACCGAACTGTTCGGCTGGCAGATTCTGAACCCAGAGAACGAGCGATAGCGAAGTTCCCGCGGTTCGACTCCGCCGATTTCGTGCCACGCTGACACTCAAACGGCTCTTTGCGTTTGAGTGACGCCTTTATCTGCCCCGAACGAACCGCGCCCCATACAGCACGACTCCCTCCCCCGCCGCCGCGCTCTCGCCGCCATCAGCGCCACCGTCACGGCCGCCGTCGCCGGCTGTTCGAGCCTTCCGACCCCCGGCAACACCTCCGAGGAACTCGTCTTCGACGAACTCCACCAGACGCTGACGTACGTCGCCGACGGCGTCGATCTCACGCTCCACGAGGAGGTCCCGACGGTAAGCACGACCGACAACGCCGACCTCCTGCTCCTGTCCGGGGATACCGATGTCGCGGCCGAACAGGCCGCCGACTGGCTGGCCGCTAACCGGGCGATCGCGCTGCTGGGCGACGACGCCGAGCCGACGTGGCTCGACTGGGAGGCCAGCGAGGCCTTCGACGACGCGTTCGAGAATCAGGGAGCGGCCGACAGCGACCCGGACCCCGATCTGCTCGTCGGCGTGACGTTCGAGAACCGAACGGTGACGTACCGCCGGACCTGGACCGACGGGCCGCGCGACCGGGACCTGGTCGGCGCGCTGGACGAGGTTCTCGTCGATATCGCCGAGCGGACGCCCGCTTGATCGATCATCAGTTTCCTAACCCCACCCCCCTGAGTGGTGCGTATGCTGCTCTGTGTCGATTCGGACGCCGCCTCGCGGGAGGCGACGGCCGAGACGCTGGAGGACGCCGGATTCACCGTTGCGGAAGCGGCGACGATCGCGGCCGCGAGAGACCGGGTGGGCGACGATCTCGACGCGCTCGTGGCCGACCAGTCGCTACCCGACGGGACCGGGCTGGAGCTCGCCCGGGAGATCCGTGAGACCGTCCCCGACACCCCCTGTTTCCTGTTCACCGACGTGTCGATCGAGGAGATCGACACCGCCGCGTTCGGCGACATCGTGGTCGAGTACGTGCCGAAGGACGCGCCGGAGGCCCGTGCGGAGCTCCTTGACCTCGTCGAGCACGCCGTCGCGTTCCAGAGTCAGACGGCGTACCCGCTGCCGGAGAACGAGGAGGCCCGACTGGCCGCGCTGGAGCGCTACGCCGTCGAGCCGGACGCGCTGGGCGAGTCGTTCGACCGACTCACCGAGATCGCGACCGAGCTGTTCGGCGTCGACGCCGCCGCGGTCGGGCTGATCGACGCCCACGAACAGCGCTTCCTCGCCTGTCACGGCATCTCGCTCGAACCGATGGACCGCGAGGACACCGTCTGTACGTACGCGATCCTCGACGACGACGTGACCGTGATCGAGGACGTCCGGGCGGACCCGCGGTTCGAGGAGAACGAGGGGTTGCAGGCCACGAACATCCGCTTCTACGCCAGCGCCTCGCTCCGGACGCCCGAGGGCGATGCGATCGGCACGTTCTGCATCTACGACGACGAGCCGCGGGCGTTCTCGACGCGCGAGCAGGAGCTGCTCGAACTGCTTGGCGCGGAGGCGATGGACCAGCTGACGCTCCGTCGTGACCGACGGGAGACGGAGGCCGCCGATGAGTGACGACGGCTACGCGTTCTCGGGGCTCCCGGTCGACCAGATCCGGCCGGGGACGACGATCCTGTTGGCCGGCCCGGCCCACTCGGGAGCGCGCGAACTCGGCCTCAGCCTGCTCGCCGGCCCGTCCGGCGAGGGGGCGATCGTCGTCACCACCAACCGCCGCTCGCGGCGCATCGCCGCCGACTGTGAGCACGTGGGGCTAGAGCTCACCACCGACAGCACGGCGATCCTCGACTGCGTCGGCGACGAGGACGCGGACGTGCCGGCGCGGGTACTCCCGGTGTCGGGCCCCTCGGACCTGACGGGGATCGGGATGCGCTACTCCGACGTCCACCGCGAGTTCCAGCGCTCCGGAATCGAGCGCGTCCGTACGGGGCTGTTCTCGCTGTCGACGCTGCTCTCCTTCGGCGACCTCAAGACGGTCTCGCGGTTCGTCCACACGCTCGTCGGGCGCATCGACGCGCTCGACGGCCTCGGCGTGCTGCTGATCGACCCAGCGATCCACGACGACCGGGCCGTGAGGACGCTCTCACAGTTCTGTAGCGGCCGGATCGACGTCCGCGAGGGTGACGACGGCCCCGAACTCCGTGCGCGCGGTCTGTCCGGGCAGTCCCGTGACTGGGCGTCGTTCGATCCGTCCGGGCAGGATCGCTAGGGTCCACGCTCTCGTCCGGTATCGGTCGCCTTCACTCCGGGACCACGTCGCCGGCTCGCTCCCCGAGCTCCTCCTCGACCTGCCAGAGGTACAGCGCCGCGTAGCTCCGCACCGGCGCCCAGCGCGCCGCGAACTCGCGCATCTCTCCGCGGGTCATCTCGGGCTCCCCGTCGTGGTGATCCACGAGCGTCTGCAGCCCCTCCCGGACGCCGAGGTCGCCCACGGGGAACACGTCGGGGCGGCCGAGCACGAACAGCAGGAACATGTCGGCGGTCCACGGGCCGACGCCGGTGATCCCGGTGAGCGTCTCGCGCACCTCGTCGTCGCCCATCGCCGCGAACTCGTCGCGGCTCCACCCTTCCTCGGCGAACGCGTCGGCGATCTCGTTGACGTACCGTGTTTTCTGCCGGGAGAGCCCGGCGTCGCGCAGGATCTCGTTGTCGGCCGCACGGATCCCCTCGGGGGTCACCGCGATCGCGTCGAACAGGCGCTCCCGGGTCGCCGCCGCCGACGCCATCGACACCTGCTGGCGGAGGATCGAGACGATCAGGCGCTCGAAGGCGTCCTCGGCGGGGTCGATCGAGACGGGGCCGACCTCGGCGACGATCGGGCCGAGGTACTCGTCCTCACGGAGGCGGTCGTACGCGTCCTCGTCGCTCACGTCGTCGGGCCTCATCGTCATACTTCGAAGCGCATCCCGTCCTCGGCGACCGACACGTCGCCGTCGAAGCCGGCGCGCTCGATGCTCTCGATCATCTCGTCGTGTTTCCCCTCGGTGTGGGGGTAGAGGTGCGTGAGTAGCAGCCGGTCGATGTCGGTCCCGGCGAGCGCCTCGCCCAACTGCGTCGGGGTCGGGTGGTTGTCCACGTCCACCTCGTCGGGGAACGAGCAGTCGTGGAGCAGCACCTCCGAGCCGGCGGCGAAGCGGGCGATCGATGCGCTTGCTTCGCCGTCGGCGCCGAACGTGAACTCGCCGTCGCTCCCCTCGCTCGCGAACCGGTAGGCGAGACAGTCCATCGAGTGGACGGTCTCGTGGGTCGCGATCTCGAAGCCGGCGGCCTCGAACTCGCTGCCGGCGCTCACTTCCCGGATCGAGAGGTCGACCCGCCCCTCGAGGTAGTCGTGGACCGAGAGCAGGTCGTCGACCAGCGCCTTCGTCCCCGCGGGCCCGATCACTTCGAGGTACTCCTCGCCGGCGAGCCACCGCGCCTTCAGCAGCGCGAGCAGGTCGCTGACGTGGTCGAGATGGTGGTGGGTCAACAGCACCGTCGACACGTCCTCGTAGCCCACCGGCGACTCCGAGAGGCGGTGGAGGACGCCGGCGCCGCAGTCCACGAGCAGCGCCCGGTCGTCGCGTTCGAGCAGGAGTCCGGTCTGGACGCGGTCGGGCAGCGGCATGGCGCTCCCCGTCCCCAGCAGCGTGACGCGCATGGACGGCAGTGGGCGGCCGGCGGGGAAAGGCTGTGCGGTCGGTGTCACTCCCGGTCGGCGGCGGGGAACTCGATCCGGACTGTCGTCCCGTCCGGCCCCGTGGACTCGATGCTGAGTTCGCCGCCGGCCGCGCGGGCGCTCCAGGAGGCGAGCCAGAGCCCCAGCCCCCGGCTGTGTTTCAGCGGCGTCTCGGCCTCGCGTCTGAGCACCTCCCGCTCCTCCGGCGGGATCCCCGGCCCGTCGTCGTCGACGCGGAGCCGGACCGTCCCGTCGGCCTCCTCGATCCCTAGCCGCGCCCACGGCTCGTCGCCGTCGTTGTGTTCGACGGCGTTTTCGAGGAGGTTCCGCAGCGCGGTCGCGAGCGCGGACTCGTCGGTGACGGCCGCGTGCGTCCGCGGAAGGTCGTACTCGACGGTCGCGTGGTCGGCGTCGAACCGCGTGACGACCTCCTCGGCGACCGTCCCGAGGTCGACCGGCTCGGCCGCCTCGACCGAGGAGGGTTCGATCCGAGTCATCTCCCGGACTTTCTCGCTCGTCTCGACCACGCCGTCGACTTTCGACTGGACCTGCGCCGCGACCGCCGCCGGATCGTCGGCCTCGCCCGACTCGATCCGCTCGGCGAGGCCGTGGACGACGTTCATGTCGTTGCGGAGGTTGTGCCGGAGCACGCGGTTGGCGACCTGTAGCCGCTGTTCGTACGCGCGGCGGTCGGTCACGTCCCGCAGCACGAGCGCGTAGCCGGTGAGCGTCTCCTCGGCGTCCCTGAGCGACGAGACCCGCACCTCGTAGGTCCGGCGAATCCCCTCGGTCTCCCCTTCGACGGTCGTCCCCGAGAGCTGGGAGAGGGCCGTCTCGGGGAAGACGGCGGAGATGTGGTCGCCGGCGACGGGTGCGGGGGTCAGCACTCGCCGCGCGCGCTCGTCGGCGTCGACGACCATCCCCTCGACGTCGAGGACGACCAGCCCGTTTCCGACCACGTCCAGCGCCGCCTCCCGGGCGATCGGCGTCCGGTCGAGCAGGTCGAACCGGAACAGTGAGATCCCGATCAGCGTGACTGTCGCGCCGAACGTGAACGGCGTGAGGTCGAGTCCGGGCACCGGGCTGGCCCCGACGGTGAACGTGACGTTGGCGAGCATCGGCGGCACCACTGCGGCCAGCAGCGTCGCCGCCTGTCGGCGGTAGAGGTTCGAGGACCGGGCCGCCGTCCGGAGGACGAGGTAGACGCCGAAGCCGATGATCGCGTAGGCGTAGGCGATGTGGGCGTAGTAGCCGATCGCGAACTCCGGCACGAACACGCGGACGAGCCCGTTAGCGGCGAGACCGAACTCTGACCAGATCACGCCGTGTCCGGGGTTGGTGAGCACGAACGCCGCGAACACGGCGGGCTCGGACACCATCGTCAGGCGGGCGCCGCGAGTGAGCCACTCGTCCTTGCCGGCGTAGCGCAGCGCGAACAGCAGCCAGACGGTGGGGATGAACCCCGCGACGGCGAACGTCAGCTGCCACCACGCGAGCTGCTCGGCGCGAGCCGCGAACCCGAGCTGGACGCCGTAGCTGAACGTCCACGTCCCGATGACGGCGACCAGTGCGACGAACCCGCCGACGTAGCGCTCGCTCCGGTTCCGTCGGACTGCCAGCGCCAGCAGCGCGGAGAGCGCGCTGACGCTGAACAGGAGCAGCGACGGCAGCCCCGGAGTCCACGCCATGGTACGACCGAGGGGTCGGGAGGTGGGGTGAAAAAATACCGGGGCGCTCGCTCGACGTGTCAGCTAGACGTTCATCGACGTCTCGGCTAGACGTTCAGGTACGACGAGAGCGTTGTGAGCGCCCCCTCGCCGACGCCGAACGCCGATACGTCGTTGTCGTCGACGGTGTTGTCCATCTGCAGCGAGCGGTACTGATCGCTCCCGAACGGGAACCCCGGCACGTAGTCGAGTGTCGAGAGCCCGATTTTCGACAGCGACATCGGGATCGGGAGCACGTTCACCCCCCGACCGTCCGCGCGGTGGCCCAGCCGCGCCACTTCCGCCATCGTGAGCTTCTCCGGGCCGCCGATGTCGTACGTCTCGCCGACGTGTTTGTCCTCCAGCAGGGCGTCGGCGAGAATCGGGACGAGGTCGCCGACGTGGATGGGCTGGAACCGCGTCTTCCCGCCGCCGGGCAGCGGCGTGACGTACGGCGGCGCGAGCAGCTTGGTGAACTTCACGAACTCCCCGCCGTCGCCGAACACCACCGAGGGGCGAGTGATCGTCCAGTCGAGGTCGGCGTCGCGAACGACTGTCTCGGCCTGCCCCTTCGCTCGGATGTAGTGGGTCGGTCCGTCGGGGTCGGCGCCGAGTGCGCTCTGCTGGAGGAACCGATCGGCGCCGGCCGCCTCGGCGGCGGCGACGAGGTTCTCGGTACCTTCGAGGTGGACGGCGAAGTGTTTCTTCTCGCCGCCACTGGGGCTGAACAGCGGCGAAAGCGCCACGAGGTTCACCACCGCGTCGTGGCCGTCGACGACGGATTCGATCGAGTCGTAGTCGGTCACGTCCCCCGTCGCGTGGTTGACGCCGTCTGGCAGCGATTCTTCCGGCTCGCTTCGGGACATCGCAGTCACGTCGTGGCCCCGCTCGGCGAGTTCGGCACAGAGCGGGCGACCGATGAAGCCGTCACCGCCGGCGACGAGTATCTCCATACGTGCGAATTGGGTGCACACGAACTTAAATGGCGGCGGCAGCGGCGGCGGACAGTCGCCGATGTCGATACCCTCCATCGGCGGCTGGCCGTCGCCGCCTTCGATACTCCAGACCGGCGGCTGGCCGTCGCCGCCTTCGATACTCCAGACCGGCGGCTGGCCGTCGCCGCCTTCGATGCCCGGAACCGACGCGCCTTAATCCCGCGACGAACACCCTCCGTCCATGCTCATTACGCTGGAGGGACTAGACGGGAGCGGGAAGACAACCGTCTGGGAGGCCCTCCACGACTCCCACCCCGAGGCGACGTTCACTCGGGAGCCCACGGAGTCGTGGTACGGCGACGCCGTGAACCGTGCGATCGACGACGACGATGCGGAGCCGCTGGCGACACTGTTCCTGTTCACCGCCGACCACGCCGACCACCTCTCGCGGACGGTCCGCCCCGCGCTGGCGAACGACGAGCTGGTGATCTCCGACCGCTACTCCGACTCGCGGTACGCGTATCAGGCCGCGGCGCTCTCGGGCAGCGAGCTCAAGCGCCCGCTGGAGTACATCAAGGGGATCCACGCCGCGTTCACCGAGCCGCCGGACGCGACGATCTACATCGACGTTGATCCGGAGACGGCGGCGGCCCGGAGCGGCTCGACGAACCAGTTCGAGGACGCCGCCTTCCTCGCGCAGGTGGAGTCGAACTACGAGCGCCTGATCGACGCCGAGCCCGAGCGGTTCGTCCGCGTCGACGGGACGCAGTCGCCGGAGGAGGTGATCGCGTCGGTGGAGGACGCGATCGATCGGCTACTGGCCGAACACGAGTGAGGAGACGGTCGCTACTCCCACGTCTCGGGCAGTTCCACGTCCTCTGGCGGCGGGACGTAGAGCACGTCGACGAGCGCGCCCAGCCCCACCGGGATCGCGACGAGCAGGGTGAGGACGATCGCGGGGCTCGCGAGATCGGGACCGAGCTCCAGCAGCCCCGAGAACAGGTACGTCGACCCCAGCAACACCACGGGGATGCCGGTGACGGTGAACACCGCGGCTCCCCCGCGGGTGTCGAGCGCGATCCGGAAGTAGCGCGTGAGCACCGCTGCGAGGAGGGTGTGGGCCGCGACGAGCGCGAGCAGGAACCCGATCGAGAGCGCCGAAGCCATTACCCGGCTCTCGGTACCGCGTGACCTTTTCGTTGTCGCTGTCGGCTGGCGACTGGTTTCGACTGAGACACCGGCGGCTGACCGTCGCCGCCTCCTACTGAGACACCGGCGGCTGGCCATCGCCGCCTCCTACTGCTCGATCCCGTCGCTGCCGCCCGCCCGCCGCGCCTCGGTCAGGATGCCCGAGACGGGCTCGGTGTAGTCGTAGCCGGGGATCACGCCCTGCACGAACGTCCCCTCGACGAAGTCGACGACTGCGGCGGCGTCGTCGACGCCGCGCGCCGGGTCGATGTCCGCGAACGACGCCTCGACTCTTGCGACGCGGGTCCCCTCGTGGGTCGTACTCTCGACAGCCGGGTCGATCTCGTGGTCGCCCGCGAGCACGCCGCCGCCGATCCCGTCGAGGCGGCGTTCGAACGTTTCGTACCAGCCCTCCTCGACGACCGGGGCGACGTCGCCCTCGGTCACCTCGTCCAGCATCGGGACGCGGACGACGATCTCGAACCGTATCTCCCCACCGTTGCCGGGTTCGGCGGCGACGGTCCCCTCGAAGGGCGTCGCGGTGGCGGCGAACCGGTCCTCGGCGTCGCTCTCGGCCGCGAACGCGTCGTGACGGCGGAACGCCAGCCGGGCTCTGTCGGGTAGCTCGCTCATACCCGTCCCAGGTGGTTGTGGCGAATAAGCGCGTTCCTTCCGGAGACGTACGGCCGCGGGGCGGGCGGGAGCGACCCCGGAACGGCCGCTGCACTGCCGGTTCGGCGGAGCTTTTCCCTCCCGGCGGCAAAACGCGGGTATGGCCGAGCAGTTCCTCGACACCGACGCGCTCGTCGACGCCGTCGGCGACGCCGAGTTCGACCGCACGCCCGCGGTGGTCGCGAACGCACACATCACGGGGCTGAGCGTCGCCCGCGCGCTCGACGCCCACGGGGTACCCGTGATCGCCGTCGACCAGATGGCCGACGGGGTCGCGTACCCCTCCGACGCGATCGATTTCGCCGGGCGAGTGCGCTACCCGCTCGACGATCCGCGGGGGTTCGCAGAGGATCTTGCCGCGATCGCGGACGCCGCGGGCGAGGTCGTCGCCTTCGGCTGCATGGACGAGTGGGTCCACGGGTTCGCCGACGCCGGCGTCGAGAACGTCTACCTGCCGTGGGAGAACCACGTCAGCGTGCTCGACAAGACGCGACTGTACCGGCGCGCGGAGGAGTTGGGTGTGCCCTACCCGGAGACGTACTTCCCCGCGGAGACGGACCCCGACGCCGCCGCCGAGGCGCTGGGGTTCCCGCTCGTCGTCAAGCCCGCCCGCAAGCGTGAGGGCGAGGAGGCGATCGGCAGCAACGTCGTCGAGGTCGCGACGAGCGAGGAGCTCCACGACGTGCTCGACGCCGCCGACGCGGCCGGCGTCGAGGTGATGCTGCAGGAGAAGGTGAACATCGCGACCGGGAAAGACCGGTCGCTGGCCTCGTACGTCCCCGCCGAGGGCGAACCGCTCGCAGTCGTGGGGAACGCCGCCGTGCGCTTCCCGCTTGAGTTCGGCACCTCCTGTCTGGTCGAGACCGTCGACGCCCCGGAGATCGAGACCCGCGCGCTCTCGGTGATCGAGGACGCCGGCTACCACGGGATCAGCGAGTCGGAGTTCGTCTACGACCGAGACCGCGAGGAGTACGTGCTGCTGGACATCAACACCCGACCCTGGAAGTGGATCACGCTGCCCGTCTCGGTCGGCGCGAACCTCCCGTACGCGGCGTACGCCGACACCGTGGACGAGGCGTTCGAGCCGGGCGAGATTGACGACGGGCGGTGGGTGTATCTGCGGGATTACCTGACGCTGCTCGCGACCGAGGAGACGTTCTGGGACGTGCTGGACACCGAGGACTGGGTGTCGCTGGTGTCGGGCGCCTTCGAGGATGATGGGGATCTGACGACGGGCGTGTATCGGCCCAGTGATCCGGCACCAGTCGCGCAGTTGCTGGATACCGAATTTACGGACCGGGAGTACTACTGTTCCTGTTAGCTCGTTTGGGGAGTGGTTCGGTTTGCTTGAGTGGCGTTATGCTCGCCGTTGGGGCGTTTTCGATCGTCGAGCACTGCGACCGCGACAGCAACAGCAGCTCGTTGCTAGGCCACTTGTACCGCGCCGCCCCGCACAGTCCACAGACCTCCCCAGCTGACTCCTTCGTTCACTGCGTTCACTCAGTCGTCCCTCGCGCTGGCTCGCGGACAGAGCCGCGAACGCTTCGCGCCGACAGTGACCGCGGTGCGGTGGCGGTGGACGCCTCGCCGGCGCCACGGTGGCGCCGGCGGGGGGAGGGGTGGGGACTCGGCGCTGCGCCGGACCGTGTGTCCGGCGCACTGCGGTCACAAGTGGTCTCGCGTCGAGATGCTGTTGCGGTTGTCGTCGCTGTTCCAGTTGCCAACGATAGAGGTGCTGTCGCGGTCGCGAGAGCTGTCGACAATACCGACGAACTCCCGAACACAACTCCGATCGAACACTCACGACCCCGAAACCCCACCGTTTCGCCGGCATCCGGTAGTTCCTAACCCACAACGACCAACCCCCCGATCAAGATGAGCGACCGGCTCCACCTCAACCTCTTTACGATGAACTCCGTCGAGCACGTCTCGCCCGGCACCTGGCGCCGGGACGGCGACCGCTCCCACGAGTACACCGACCGGGAGTACTGGACGGACGTGGCCCGAACCGCCGAGCGCGGGAACTTCGACGCCGTGTTCTTCGCGGACGTCCGGGGCATCTACGACGTCTACGGCGGCGACCGCGAGACCGCGATCGAGAAGGCCGTCCAGACGCCGTCGAACGACCCCGCGCTGGTGGTGCCGGCGATGGCCGAGGCCACCGAGAACCTCGGCTTCGCGATCACCAAGTCCACCACCTACAACCACCCCTACCAGCTTGCCCGGGAGTTCTCCACGCTCGACCACCTCACCGACGGCCGCGTGGCGTTCAACGTCGTCACCTCCTACCTCGAATCCGCCGCGGCGAACCTCGGCCTCGACGAGCGCATGGAGAAGGAGACCCGCTACGAGCGCGCCGCGGAGTTCCTCGACGTCTGCTACGCGCTCTGGGAGGACTCGTGGGAGGACGACGCGGTCGTCCGGGACGCCGACGCCGGTCGCTACACCGACCCGGAGAAGGTCCACAGTATCGACCACGAGGGGGAGTTCTTCGACGTGCCCGGCCCGCACGGGTCCGAGCCGTCGCCCCAGCGCACGCCGGTGATCTATCAGGCCGGCTCCTCGGAGTACGGCCGCGACTTCGCCGCCAACAACGCCGAGGCGGTGTTCTGCTCCCAGCCGACCGAGGAGGGCGTCGTGGAGTACATGGAGGACGTGCAGTCCCGCGCCGCCGACGCCGGCCGCGACGAGGACTCGATCGCCTTCTTCATCGGGATCGTCCCGATCGTCGCGCCCACGGAGGCGGAGGCCGAAGCGAAGTACGAGGCACTGAAGGAGTCGGTCGACGTGGAGTCGACGCTGGCGCTGCTCTCGGGTTTCCTCGATATGGACCTCTCCGAACTCGATCCCGACCAGAAGGTCGAGCACATCGAGACCCAAGCGATCCAAGGGACGATGAACGCGTTCACGCAGTCGGATCCGGACCGCGACTGGACGGTGCGGGAGGTCGCGGAGTTCTCCGGCCTCGGTTCGACCTCGCCGATCGTCGTCGGGACGCCCGAGCAGGTCGCCGACGAACTCGTCTACTGGTACGAGGCGATCGGCGTCGACGGGTTCAACGTCAAGGAGGCGGTCCGGACGGGCAGCCTCGACGACTTCGTGGATCAGGTCGTGCCGGAGCTGCAGGAGCGGGGCCTGTTCCGCACCGAGTACGAGGGCGAGACGCTCCGAGAGCGGCTGTACAGCGAGAGCCAGTCCCGGCTGCCCGCGGATCATCCGGGCCGACGGTAGCGAGCACGCGACAGGTCGGCGATCCGTCCGAAAGCCCGCCAGCAGTTCCGGTAGCGAATAGGTTTAAGTTTCTCCACCCACATGGTTCAGGTGACGCTTCGCTTTGGAGGGCCGAAGCGTCAGCGGGGACCAACCGGGCTCGCGCCGCCGCGCTTTTTCGCGGCGGCGCGGCCCGTTTTCGCTACGACTCAACCAACAAGCAGCGGCTCAGTTCTCAGTCGGCGGATTGAGTGCGACGCCGTCGACGACGGCAGCGCTCGCGAGTAGCGAGCCGATGCCCGCGCCGGCGCTGAGCGACAACGGCGAGAGAACGGCCGCAACGATCCCACACAGCAGCGCGGACGGGATGAAGAGCAGATGGTAGTCCGGACGCGTGAGGCTGCCGAGCATCGTAATTACATCTAATTAGGTGATCCTGAAAGGCTTTGTGCCGGGGACGAGGGCCGACTGGTCTCGGAGTTCGCTACGAAAAATGCGAGGGGAGGGATTCGAACCACGGTCGCTCCCGTTCGCTCGCTGCCGCTCGCTCACCTCCCGCTCCCTGCTTCGAACCCTCCGAGACGCATCGCTCCTCACTGTCGTTCGGAGACGATGCGAGGGGAGGGATTCGAACCCACGGACCCCTACGGGAGCGGGTCTTAAGCCCGCCGCCTTTGTCCTGACTCGGCCACCCTCGCGTGCCCCGTGATTCCTCGCAACCCCGGAAGTCGGTTTCGGTCGCTACTCCTCCAGCAGTAGCGCGACGCCGACCAGCGTCGACCCCGCGGTCACGGTCGCCTCCCGCTCCAGCGAGTAGACGATCCCCTCGCGGTCGACGGTCACCTCCTGCAGCACCTCGTAGCTCGTGGGATCGTGGACGGCGCCGACGTGGTCGCCCGGCTCCACGTAGTCGCCGAGTTCGACGTCGCCGTCGACGTGGAACAGCCCGGAGTCGTCGGCCTTCACTCGACCGAGGTGGTTCCGCGCGATCGTGGCGTTCGTCGGGGCCGACTCTCCCGGCAGCATGTCGAGGTGGCGGAGCGTGTCGAGCATCCCCGCGACGCCGGCGTCGATGGCGTCCTCGACCAGTTCGGTGTTGTGGGCGAGTTCGGGCGTGATCGTCGGGATTCCCTGCTGTGTGGCCGCGACCCGGAGTTTGCCGCCGAAGTTCCGGTCGGTCCACTCCGCGTCGGCGTCCTCACCCGCGGCCTCCGCGAGCAGCAGGTCGTGCCCGAACGCCTCCGCGAGTGCGCGGCACTCGGCGTCACCCTTCAGGTAGACGGTGTGGCTCAGCATCTCCTTCCCGCCGGTGTGGAGGTCGACGATGGCGTCGGCGTCGCCGGCGTACTCCCACAGTGTCGCCGCCATGCGCTCGTGGAGGCTGCCGTCCTCGTCGCCGGGCCAGCAGCGGTTCATGTTCGCGTTCACCGAGTCCAGCGCCTCCGGCGCGGTGTAGGAGACGCGGTCGAACGTGATGGGGTCGGCGACGGGGACGGCGATCAGCGTGCCGGAGAAGTCGTCCTCGTGGGCGAGCAGTTCACCGTGAAGTCGTCGGAGCACCTCGCTCCCGTTGATCTCGCGGCCGTGCTGGGCCGCCTGCACGTACAGCGTCGGCCCGTCGCCGTCGCCGTACGTGTGGACTGTCGTCTCCAGTTCGACGCCCGAGGGGAGCCGTGCCAGCGTGATCCGCTCCGTGTCGTGCATGGTCCGGAGTAGGGGCGCGGGGGTCTTTGGCCCACCGACCGATGCTCACCTCCGCGAACGCGCTCGGTCACATTTCGGAGGGGTCGGCCATCCCCTCCTTCACCCCGAGCCGGAGCAGCCCCAGGTTGATCGGGTAGGCCGCGAGAAAGCCCAGCGAGAGCGACACCGAAAGCGACGCCCAGAACACCGGCTCGCCCATCGTCGCCTCGCCGGCGAGGTAGATGTCCGAGCCGATCGCGACGGTCTCCATCGCGACGATGCTGCCGGACTCGCTGTACACCGCGTCCGAGATCGCCTCCCGGGGTCCGACGCCCTCCTGCAGCAGCGGGCCGACGGTGAACGCCACCCCGAACGTGTAGGCGAACGCGAACGTGGTGGCGGCGACGCCGAGCGTGCTCAACAGGAGGATCCCCGCCGCGAGCGTGACGCCGAGCACCTCGCCCACCCCGCAGCCGGAGTAGCAGTGGGCGGTCGAGCGCATCCCGCGGCGCAGGAAGCTGTCCTCGGGGATCTGTCTTCGGCCGCTGTACCAGTATACGGCCAGCCCGAGCACCGCAGAGTAGAGCACTGTGAGCGTCCAGACGAGCTTCATCATCGACGAGAGGGTCTGGTTGTTCCGGCGGAGGTCGATCCAGAGCACCCCGACCGACGCGAGGGAGACCGCGAGCCACGCGAGCACCAGTTCGAGCGTCACGAGGTCGTGGAACGCCTGCTGGAGGCTCATCGCCCGGGGATAGCCCGCCGAGCGGTTTGGGCGTGGTGGCCGTCAGACCGCGCTCAGTCCGCCGTCGACCGGCAGCCCTGCACCGGAGACGTAGCTCGCGGCGTCGCTCGCGAGAAAGCAGATCGCGTCGGCCACGTCGTCCGGGTCGCCGAAGCGCGCCAGCGGGATCTCGTCCTCGTAGCGCTCGGCACGCTGGCCCCCGACGGTCGGCACGTCCTCCCGGGTCATCGCGGTGTCGATCACGCCCGGGAGCACGCAGTTCACCCGGAGCTCCGGCCCGAGTGCGTCGGCCATCGACTTCGTGAGGTTCTGGACCGCGGCCTTCGACGCCGAGTAGACGGGATGGTTCCCGGTGCCGTGCAGCGCCGCGATCGAGGCGAGGTTGACCACCGCCCCCTCGTCCATCGCCGCGGCGGCGACCTGCGTGCCGAAGAACACGCCCTTGGCGTTGATCTCCATCATCCGGTCGTACTCCTCCTCGCTGATCTCCGCGAACGGGATGGTTCGGAACACGCCGGCGTTGTTCACCATCACGTCGATCCCGCCCAGGCTCTCGGCGGCTTCGACGGCGACACGGATGTCCTCTCGCTTGCGAACGTCGCACTCGACGAAGTAGCCCTCGCGGTCGGTCTCGTCGTCGATGTACTCGTGTGTCGGGCGCGGGTCCTCGGCGCCGCCCGCCGAGTCCGGGATCCGCGGCGCCTCGCGCACGTCGGCGATCACCACGTCGGCGCCGCGCTCGGCCATCGAGATGGCTGTCTCGCGGCCGATCCCGCTGGCGCCGCCGGTGACCACGGCGACGCGGTCTGTGAGGTCCATGCGTGGGCGTTCGGCACGGAGCGACGTGAACGGTGTGGCCGCCGATTCGTGGTTGACTTTCTCGGGATCGGTGCGGCGGTAGCAGTGGCATTCGGTTGGTGAGAGCGCGACAGCAACGGCAGTTCGATCGTCGATTACGGCAACCGCGACAGTAACTCGACCGTTGGCACCTTGCGACCGCAACGCGCCGGACACGAGGTCCGTCATCAGAAACCGGAGATTTCTGATTGTCACCGGAAGCCGACGGCTTCCGGGTGCCCGAGGGACGGAGTCCCTCGATGGCAGACGAGAGCTTCGCTCCCGGGAACGGCGTAGCCCCGAGTCCCCACCCCCCGCGGCCGCCGACGGTCGGCGTCATCAGAAATCGGAGATTTCTGATTGGCAGACGAGAGCTTCGCTCTCGTCGACGGCCGCGAGGCGTCCACCGCCACCGCACCGCAACTGTGGTGGCGCGAAGCGTTCGCGCCTCCGTGCGCGAACCGAGCGCGAGGGATGAGCGAGTGAGCGGAGCGAACGAGTGAGTCGGCTGGGGAGGTCTGTGGGCTGTGCGGGGCAGTGCGGTCGCAAGTGGTCAACGATCGAGTTGCTGTCGCGGAAGCGGTGGGTCGAACGACTGTCGCGGTCGCGAAAGCAGTAAATCGAACCCCGCCACGATCACCGCTGTCTGGAGCTGATGTACGCGCTGACGGTGATCGCGGGGTACGAACGCCACGAGAAACGCGTCGAGCGGTACACCTACCTGCCCGTGTTCTCGGCGGTCGTGATGGGGCTGGGGTTCGTCTCGGAGCCGTTCTAAATCGACGCGTCGGGGAGATATCGACAGCCGACGGGGAATACGTTCGGCGGCTGGCGTCACCGAGACGGTAAGTTCTATACCCTCCGCGAACCGAGTGATCCTGTTACATGAGTCAGTCGTACGATCGGGGAACTGTCGAGGACTTCGGGCGGTGGCGCTCGTTCACCGCCGGCATGTGGGCGTGGCTGTTTCACAAGTTCACCGGTTGGGTCCTCGTCGGCTACCTCTTCACACACATCGCCGTGCTCTCGACGGCGCTCCAGAACCCGGGGATGTACAACGACACCATCGTCGGGCTCGAGAGCCTCGCCATCGTGCGCCTGCTGGAGGTGGGCCTGCTCGCGGTGGCGGTGTTCCACATCCTCAACGGGGTCCGGCTGCTGTTCATCGACCTCGGAAAGGGCCTGGAGGCACAGGAGGAGAGCTTCTACGCGTCGCTGGTGATCACGGGCGCGATCACCGTCGCCAGCGTCCCGACCTTCCTCTCGGGGGTGTTCTGAGATGGCGGAACACTACTCCTCGTTCGACCGCTCCGGGACGAAGTGGCTGCTCCAGCGGGTCACGGCGGCGTTCCTCGTCGTCGTGCTCGCGTTCCACTTCTTCCTCCTCCACTTCGTGAACCACGCCGCCGACGTGACGTTCGCCGGCACGTCCGCCCGGATGAGCACGTGGACGTACTTCTCGCTGATGGTGCTGTTCCTGCTGACGGCGACGTTCCACGGCGTCAACGGGATTCACAACACGCTCGTCCACCGCGACGGCGTTGACGGCTGGAAGCAGACCGCGATCACGGCGGTGCTGGTGGTCGCCAGCCTCGTGCTGATCGTCCAAGGGCTGCGAACCGCGCTCGTCTGGACCAACCTGTTCTAACTATGAGCACGCAAACCGAACCACCCGAAACCGACGACGAGGCCGAATCGACTCCCGAACCGGAGCCCGAGCCGGAACGGACTCCCGGCGAGCGCCGCCGCGCGGAGAAGGCCAACCGCGCCGCCGAGCGCGAGCTGGCCGAAGCCGAGGAGGCGCCCGACCTGGGCGAGAACGCGGTCACGCTGAAGGTGTTCCGCTACGACCCCGAGGTCGAGGAGAAGGCCGAACCGCGCTTCGACACGTTCCAGATCCCCTTCGAGAAGGGGATGACCGTGCTCGACGCGCTGATCGCGGCCCGGGACACGTACGACTCCTCGCTCACGTTCCGGCACTCCTGCCGGCAGGCGGTCTGTGGCTCCGACGCGCTGTTCATCAACGGCCGCCAGCGCCTCGGCTGTCAGACCCAGATCGCGGATCTCGACGGCGACGTGGTCCGCGTCGAACCGCTCCCCCACCAGGACGTGGTGAAAGACCTCGTCGTCGACATGGAGCACTTCTACGACCAGATGGAGGCCGTGGAGCCGTACTTCCAGACCGACGAGACGCCGGAGGACGAACTTGAAGAGCAGCACCAGACTCCGGAGAACCGGGAGAAGATCAAGATGTCCACCCGGTGTATCTGGTGTGGCGCCTGCATGTCCTCCTGCAACATCGCAGCCGACGACAACGAGTACCTCGGCCCGGCGGCGATCAACAAGGCCTACCGCTTCGCGATGGACGAGCGGGAGGGCGAGGGGATGCAGGAGCACCGCATGGAGCTGATCGAACAGGAGAACGGCGTCTGGCGCTGTCAGACCCAGTTCTCGTGTACCAACGTCTGTCCGAAAGACATCCCGCTGACCGAGCACATTCAGGAGCTCAAGCGGGAGGCAGTCAAATCGAACCTGAAGTTCTGGTAACATGAGAGAGTACGACGTCATCGTGGTCGGTGCCGGCGGCGCCGGACTCCGTGCGGCGATCGCCGCACAGGAGAACGGCGCGGACGTGGCGATGGTGACCAAGCTCCACCCCGTCCGTTCGCACACGGGCGCGGCGGAGGGCGGCATCAACGCGGCGCTCCGTGAGGGCGACGACTGGCGCGACCACGCCTACGACACGATGAAGGGATCGGACTACCTCGGCGACGCCCCCGCGGTGGAGGCGCTGACCCGCGAGAGTCCGAAAGAGACGATCCAGCTGGAGAACTGGGGAATGGCCTTCTCCCGCGACGAGGACGGCCAGGTCTCCCAGCGGCCGTTCGGCGGCCTCTCGTTCCCCCGCACCACCTACGCCGGCGCCGAGACCGGCCACCACATGCTCCACACGATGTACGAGCAGGTGGTCAAACGCGGGATCGAGGTGTACGACGAGTGGTACGTCACCCGGCTCGCGGTGTCCGACGAGGACGAACCCGAGGAGCGTGACTGTCACGGCGTCGTCGCCTACGACATCAAGCGCGGCGAGATCGAGGGGTTCCGCGCCCGCGACGGCGTGATCCTCGCGACCGGCGGGCTCGGCCAGGTGTACGACCACACCACTAACGCCATCGCCAACACGGGCGACGGCGTCGCGATGGCCTACCGCGCCGGCGTCCCCATCGAGGACATGGAGATGATCCAGTTCCACCCGACGACGCTGCCGTCGACGGGTGTGCTCATCTCCGAGGGGGTCCGCGGCGAGGGTGGGATCCTCTACAACAGCGAGGGCGAGCGGTTCATGTTCGAGGGCGGCTACGCCAACAACGACGGCGAGCTCGCCTCGCGTGACGTGGTCTCCCGTGCCGAACTCAACGAGGTCAACAACGGCCGCGGGATCGAGGACGAGTACGTCCACCTCGACATGCGCCACCTCGGCGAGGACCGCATCCTCGACCGGCTGGAGAACATCCTCCACCTCGCGGAGGACTTCGAGGGCGTCGACGGGCTGGAGGAGCCGATGCCCGTCAAGCCCGGCCAGCACTACGCGATGGGCGGCATCGAGACCGACGAGTGGGGCTCGACCTGCGTCGGCGGGCTGTACGCCGTCGGCGAGTGTGCGTGTGCGTCGGTCCACGGGGCCAACCGCCTCGGCGGCAACGCGCTGCCCGAACTCGCGGTGTTCGGCGCCCGCGCGGGCCGGCACGCGGCAGGCGCCGTCGACGAGGAGCCGAAGATCACCACCGGCTGGGACGAGGACAGCGAGGAGGGCGAGAACGTCTCGCCCGTCCCGCTGGGCGAGGCCGACCTCCCCTCCTCGGCGAAGGGCGCACTCGCGGACGGCGGCGCAACGTCGCCGTCCGGCGACAGCGACCCCGGCGTCGACGCGGCGGACGCCGACGGCATCGTCGAACAGGCGGTGCAGGCCGAGCGCACCCGGGTCCACTACCTGCTCGAGAAGGAGGAGGGGATCAACCACGCCGAGGTCCGCTCGGAGCTCCAGGAGACGATGACCGAGAACGTGAACGTGTTCCGCGAGGAGGGCGCGCTGAAAGAGGCGCTGGCGGACATCCGTGAGGCCCGGCAGGACTACCAGCACGTCACCGTCGAGGACCCCTCACGGACGTACAACACCGACCTGATCCACACGATCGAGACGCGGAACCTGCTCGACGTGGCCGAGGCGATCACCGTCGGCGCGCTGGCCCGCGACGAGTTCCGCGGCGCCCACTGGCGCAAGGAGCACCAGGAGCGCAAGGACGACGAGTGGCTCAAGCACACGATGCTGTCCTGGAACGACGGCAGCCCCGGCCTCTGGTACAAGCCGGCGATGCTGGAGGGCGAGGCCAAGACCTACGAGCCCAAAGAGCGGAGCTACTGACTGCGCTTCCCGTTTTCGCCGACCGACTGCCGCGGGGCGTTCCCCGCGACCGCGGTCCGACCGTCGAAAAGACCCGTCTACCGCTTAGTTCCCTCGCGTCGAACGCGCGGCGCGCACGTCGCTGCCGTCCCTGATCTTGTCCTCACAGGAGGGACAGACCCGAGGCGTCTCCTGTCCCTCGGGAGTGAACACCCGGACGTACCGCCGCGTGACGAACGAACTGCAGTTCTGGCATTCGGGCATCGTTCTAATTTACTTGAACCTCCATGTAAAGCTTGCCTTGCGAGACCGTCACAGCCGGGACGGCGCCGCCGCTCTCGGGCGGGTAGCCTCGAACGCGAGAATCACGTTCCGACGGTCAGCACGCACCGCGTCCGCTACGTCCGAACGTTCGTCCCGACTCCCACGGTGAACCGATCGCCGGCGCGGCCGTCGTAGACGGTTTCGCCGTCGACGATCGTGAGTTCGGGGAACACCGCCTCGCGGCCCTCGAAGGGGGTCCAGTCGCATTTCGTGTGGAGTGCGTCGGCCCGGATCGGCTCGGGATCGTCGAGGTCGACCAGTGTCAGGTCGGCGTCGTACCCCACTTCGACCCGGCCCTTCTCGGCCAGCCCGAACCGTTCGGCGGGGTTGGCGGCGACGAGATCCCGGACGCGTTCGAGGGTGAGCCCCCCGTCGCGGACCTCCGCGAGCAGCAGCGGGAGCATCGTCTCGACGCCCGGGACGCCGGAGGGGGCGTCCCAGAGGCCGGCCTCCTTCTCTTCGGTCGTGTGCGGCGCGTGGTCGGTCGCGATCAGGTCGACGGTGCCGTCGGCGACCCGTTCGTACAGCGCCTCGCGGCGGGCCTCGCTCCGGAGCGGTGGGTTCATCCGCCCGAACGTGCCCAGTTCGTCGAGGTCGTCGCGGGAGAGCAGCAGGTGGTGCGGGGAGACCTCGGTCGTCATCCCCGCCTCGGCGGCGTGGTCGGCCGCCTCGGGCGTCGACGTGTGGGCGACGTGGATCTCGACGCCCGCCTCGCCAGCGGCCTCGCAGGCGGCCTCGACTGCCGCGATCTCGGCCTCGGCGGTACGGTACTGGCTCCACAGGTCGGCGTCGGCGTTCCGTCCGGTCCCGCCGGCGTCGGTGCCGAAGGCCGACTCGTCGAACCGATCGGCGTCCTCGGCGTGGACGGTGACGGGGATCCCGGCGTCGGCAGCCGCAGCGAGCGCGTCCTCGAACAGACCCTCGTCGATCCCCATCTCGCCCGTGGAGTCCGCCAGAAACACCTCTCCCAGCGCGAACACCGGCCTTGCGAGCAGCGTCTCGGGCACCCACTCGTCGTTCACGCCACCGTTGATTCCGTAGTTGACCGCCGCGTTCTCGGCGAACTCCGCCTTCTCGTCGAACGCCGCGCCGTCGACGGTCGGCGGCGAGGTGTTGGGCTGATCGACGACGGTGGTGACGCCGCCCGCCGCGGCCGAGCGACTCCCCCTCGCCCACGTCTCCTTGTGGCCGTGGCCGGGCTGGCGGAAGTGGACGTGGGCGTCGATGGCGCCCGGGAGGAGCGTCAGCCCGTCGGCGTCGACGGTCTCCTCGTCGGGCAGCGAGTGGAGGGAGTCCTCGATCTCGGCGATGCGGCCCTCGTCGGTCCGAACGTCCCGGACGCGGCCGTCGGGGAGTTCGGCGCCGGTGATGCGCATACGTCCACTGGGTGTGGCCCCGCCCTAAGTTTCCCGGCCCGCATCGGTGTCGACGAGCCGTTCGACCGTGGTCGGTCGACCGTCGACGATCGCATCCTCCAGCGCCCGAGCCACGCGATCGGGGTCGTTCGGCCCGCCTGCAGCGGCGACGCTCCCCACGGATTTCGGGTCGAACGGCACGCCGAGCGCGTCGTACACCGGATCGAGCACCTCCGCGATCTCCTCGCGGTCGGCGACGGTCACCACTCCTGAGACCATCGCCGCACCGGCGGTCACGCGCTGGGCGATCCCCGCTAGTTTCCCGGCTCGCTCACCGTTTCCGGTCGAACACGGTGCCTGTACCGAGTAGTCGCCCGGGCAGAACGAGTCCGGCGGCTCGCCGCGTTCGGCGTCGACGCCCAGCGAGGAGAGCGCCGCTACGACGGTGTCGACGGCGGCCTCGTAGCGATCGGTCAGTCCCGATCGGCTGTCCTCGACCGGTTCGAGCGAGGCGAACGCGACGGTCGTGCCCGTATAGGCGACTGCCCGCCCGCCCACGGAGCGCTCGACCGGGGGGAACCCGCGTTCCCGTGCGGCGGCCCGGGCGGCCTCGTACCCGGTTTCGTTCGCGTCGCGCCGGCCGAACGCCAGCTGGCGGTGGGGGGTCCACGCCCGGACGGCCGGCGTCCCCGAGTCGGCGACCGCATCCAGCAGCTTCCGGGTGGCCGCCCGATCGGTGTCGGGTGTCGCCGCCCGCCCGCGGATCACGCGCATGGGGGAACTCCGGCTCCGACGTACCTAAGCGTGGCCGTCGCGACCCCTCGGGTATGCCCGCGGACCAGTCGGCGAGTGGGTCCCCCGTCCCGCTTCCCGACGCGCTGCTCGCCCGCTACGCGCGCTTCTCCTGCTACAACTCACCCTACCCCGCCCACGATCGCGGCTGCGCGGTCGACCTCTACCCCGACGACGGCACGGCGCCCGCGCCGCTGTCCGGCGAGGTAGTCGACACGCGGACGGTCGCGTGCCCGGATCGCCCGTACGCGGTCGATCACGACCACCTGATCGTGCTGGAGGTGGCCGACGACTGGGCCGGCGGCCGTGGCTCAGAGCTGTTCGCCCGGATTCTCCACGTCGATCCCGCGGTCTCGGCCGGGGACTGGCTCGACGCCGGCGACTCGCTGGGCGAGACGGTTCGCTCGGGCTTCTTCGGCCGCTGGGTCGACGACCACCTCCACCTCGGCTTCCGCCCCGCCGACGCGAACCCCTACCGGGCGTCGGGCTCGCTCCCCGTCGTGCCCGACGTGCCGATCACGGGCGCGTCGTGGGACGGCACCGGCACGGTCGTCGAGACCGGGCAGACGTTCGTCAGGCTCGACGCGCCGGCCCACCCCGAGCCGGGGCGCTGGGCGACGATCGCGGCCGACGACGGGACGCCGCTCGACGGCGGGCTCGCACACTACTCCGGCGGCGGCGCCTACGGCGTGGACGGCCGGCCCGAAGGCTCGCTCTCGGTGCTCGGATCCGAGGTCGGGGCGGCGACGCCGCGGGACGGTGGCGGTGCGGACGTGGTGTGGGGCGACGTGGCGGTCGAGGTCCGTGGGGCGGACCGAACCGAGCGCGCGACGGGGCTCTCGCTGTTTGCGTCGCTCGGTGATTTCGGCGCGAAGATCGTCTTCCACGAGGGCCACGGCTTCGCCGTCGGCGACGAGGTGCGGGTAGCCGTCGAGCCGGCCGAGTCGTCGATCCGACTGGGGTAGGCCCGGCGCCCGCGCAGCCCGACCGTGTTCTTCGATCGCCCCGAACCCCGCGGCTACTTGGTGGGCGGGCCCCCAGCGGGAGTATGAGCGACGTTCCGCCGCTGCGCGACGAGGCCGCCGAGTTCCTCCGCTACGCGATCGAGGAGGAGCACGGCTACCTCTCGTGGCTGGGAACCGAGGTCGACACCGTCGAGCGCGGCCGGATCGGGCTCACGGTGCCGTTCGACGAGAAGCTCACCAACCTCGCGTCGAAACCCACCATCCACGGCGGCGTCGCGGCGACGCTGATCGACACCGCGGGCGGGTTGGCGCTCAGACTCGCCGCCGAGGACCCGCTGGCGGTCGACGTGGCGACGGTGAGCCTGAACGTGAACTACCTCCGGCGGGCGACCGGCGACCTGCACGCGACCGCGGACGTGGTCCGGGCCGGCTCCACGATCGGCGTCAGCCGCGTCGACGTGGTCAGTACGGTGCCGGAACACGGCGACGATGACGTCGACTGGGGCGTCGAGGAAGGGGAGGAACGGCTGGTCGCGACCGGGCAGCCCTCCTACCGGCTGTTCCGGTAGAACCCGGGCGAGGACTCAGCGTTCGTTACGCGAACGCCACGTCGTCGCGTTCGGTCACTTCGCCGAACAGCCAGTCGGCGTGTTCGACGGTGTACTCCTTGTGGCTCTCTTCGATGTACCCCAGTGCGTCCTCGACGATCACGGGCTTGTAGTCCCGCAGGCCGGCGCTGCCGGCGGTGTGAAGCACGCAGACGTTCGCGAGCGTGCCGCAGATGAGCAGGTCGTCGATGCCGTGGGTGTCGAGGTAGCCCTCCAGCCCCGTCCGGTAGAACGCGTCGTAGGTGTGTTTCTCGACCACGTAGTCGTCCTCGCGCACATCGAGGTCGTCGTGGAGTTCGGCGTCCCACGTCCCTTCGACGACGTGTTCGCCCCAGCGCTCGAACTCGTCGTAGTAGTGGTTCCCGTCGAACTGTTCCTCGGGGTGGGTGTCCTTCGTGTAGACGACGCTCGCGCCGGCGTCGCGAGCGCGGGTGACGAGCTCGGTCACGGGCTCGATCGCCGACTCGCTGGCGGGCGCGAACAGGCTCCCGTCGGAGTGACAGAACCCGTGCTGCATGTCGACGACGACGACCGCGGTGCTGTCTGGATCGTACACGGCGGGCGATGGGCCGTCGCCGTCTTAGTTCCCTCGCCGGGGTCTTTTTGCGTGGGCATCCCCATGTCGGGCTATGCGACGACTCCCGACGGTCCTCGCTGTCACGCTGGTGGTCCTCGCCGGGTTCGCCCCCCTCGCGGCTGCGGCGCCCGCAGGCGCCGACGCCGCTGTCAGCGGCGTCGCGGCGACGGAACAGTCGGAACCGACCAACGAAAGCGCCCCGCCGGATCCCGAGACCGACCGGATCGGCTGGGAGAACGGCTACTGGCACAACGAGAGCATCGACGTGAACCAGAGCGACGGGCTGACGCAGGCGGAGCTCAACGCCACGGTCGCGCGGGCGATGGCCCGCGTCGAAGTGATCCGCGGGCTGGAGTTCAACGAGACCGTGCCCGTCGAGATCATCTCGCGCTCGGCGTTCGCGAACTCCTCGGGCAACCGCTCCTACAGCGAGGCGTTCCGATCGTTCGACAACACGAAGTTCGAGGCGCTGTTCCTGATCGGCGAGGACGAGGGCTCGCTCGACGTTCAGGAGTCCAACCGCGGCGCGACCGTCGGCGGCTACTACAGCCCCGCCGCGGACTCGATCGTGCTCGTCACCGACAACGAGACCACCCTCCAGGTCGACGAGCTCACCCTCGGCCACGAGCTCATCCACGCGCTGCAGGACCAGAAGTTCGATCTCGGGAACTTCAGTAGTCAAACCCGCGACGGCGCCAACGCCAACAGTGGGCTGATCGAGGGCGACGCGAACTACGTCCAGTACCGCTACCAGCAGCGCTGTGGTGAGGGGGGAAGCTGGAACGGCAGCTGCCTCAGTCCCGAGGCCAGCGGCGGCGGTGGCGGTGGGCCGCCGAACATGGGTGTCTACTTCCTGAACTACCAGCCCTACAGCGACGGGCCGGCCTTCATCGCCGAGCAGAAGCGGGAGGGCGGCTGGGACGCGGTCAACGAGCTCTACGACGCCCCGCCCCAGAGCGCCGAGCAGGTGATCCACCCCGAGCGCTACGGCACCGACCCGCCGACTCACGTCGAACTCGCCGACGAGCACGGGGAGAACTGGGAGCGGATCCGCCCGGAGAGCCGCCTCGACTACGCCGAGGTGGGGCAGGCCGGCGTCGCCTCGATGTTCGTCTACCCGTGGTACGCGGGCGATCGCCCACGAGGGTACTCGGTGATCCAGAACCCCAACCAACAGTGGCTCAACCTCACTGACTCCGGTGAAGTCAGCCGGTTCGACCCACTGAACTACGGGTTCGACGCCGCCGCCGGCTGGGACGGCGACCGGATGCATTTCTATCAGAACGACGCCGGCGAGGGCGGCTACGTCTGGCGGCTCGTCTGGGACAGCGACGCGGAGGCGATCGAGTTCCGTGACGCCTACGAGGAGCTGCTAACGTACTGGGGCGCTGAGCAGGTCAGCGAGGACACGTACCGGATCGCCGACGGTTCGTTCGCCGACGCGTTCCACGTCACTGTCGCGGGCGACACGGTGACGATCGTGAACGCCCCCTCCGTCGGGGAGCTGAGCGAGGTGCACGGCTCGGTCGACGCGGGGGCCGAGACGCCGACGCCGACGGTCGGGCCGACCGCGACGGCGGCACCGTCGACCGAGACCACCGCCGACACCGTAACCGAGCCGTCCGTCACGGCCGAGTCGCCGGGATTCTCGGCGGTCACCGCGCTGCTCGCCCTGCTCGGCGCCGCGCTGCTGTTCCGCCGGCGATAGCTCTTTTCCGTTCGCCGGCGGAGCTTCGGTTGTGAACCTCCGGCTTTTCGCTGTCGTCTGCTGTCTGGTGTTGGCCGGCTGTGCGGCGCCGGCGGCGCCGTCGCCGTCGCCCGGCGGCGACCGATTGGGCGTGGAGAACGGCTACGCCGCGACCGACGACCTCACCGTCGACGCGAGCGACGGGCTGAACGAGTCCGAACTCGACGCCGTCGTCGCCCGGACGATGGCCCGCGTCGAGGTCATCCGCCGGCTGGAGTTCCGGGAGACGGTGCCCGTCGAGGTGATCTCCCGCGAGGAGTATCTGAACGGGTCGAGCCGTGACACGACCGTGGACACGCCCGCCGAGCGCGCCCGCGAACAGCGCTACGAGGCGGCGATGCTCGTCGGCGAGGACCGCACCGTCGGCGGCGCGTTCGCCGAGATCTACGGTGGCTCCGTGTTGGGGTACTACTCTTCGGCCGCGGATCGGATCGTGATCGTGAGCGCCAACGAGACGCCGACAGTCGACCGGACGACGCTGGCCCACGAACTCGTCCACGCCCTCCAGGACCAGCGGCTCTCGCTGCTCGGCGGCGCCGCCGGCCCGGACGAGGGAATGGCCCACACCGGCGTCGTCGAGGGCGACGCCAGCTACGTCGAGGCACGGTACGAGCAGCGCTGCGGGGAGCAGTGGGACTGCATCGACCGCCCGGCGAGCAGCAGCGCGGGCGGCATCGCCGACCGGAACTTGGGGCTGTACCTCACCGTCTACGCGCCGTACAGCGAGGGCCCGACGTTCGTCCACCGGGCTCACCAGCGCGGCGGCTGGGCGGCCGTGAACGACCTCTACGTCCGGCCGCCCCGGTCGAGCGAGCAGCTGATCCACCCCGAGGACTACCCCGCGGACCGCCCGGCGAGCGTGATCGTTCCCGACCGCTCGACTGCGGCGTTCGACCGGGCGAGTCCGACCACGGTGGGCGAGGCGACGCTGTTCGCGATGCTGTGGCAGCAGCGTGCGATCGACCGCGGGACGCTGTCGAGCGACCCCGGCCCCTACTCAGCGTACAACTACTCCCACCCCGCGACTGCGGGCTGGGCGGGCGACACGCTGGTGCCGTACTTCGATGCGGACAGTGACGATCCGGATGCGGACGGCTACGTGCTGCAGACGCGTTGGGAGAGCGAGCGCGATGCCCGGCAGTTCGCCCGTGCCTACCGCGGGCTGCTCACCGAGTCGCTAAACGCGACGGCCGATGGCGAGGGCATCTACCGCGTGCCCGAGGGGTCCTTCGCGGACGCGTTCCGCGTGACGCGCGAGGGCCGGACCGTTCGGATCGTGAACGCGCCGACCGTCGACGCGCTCGAGGAGGTCCACGATCCCGCTTAGAGCACCGCCCGAACCGCGAGCAGGACGCCCATCCCGCCGACCAGCGCGGCGAGCAGGCTCCCCGTCTTCCGGGTGAGCAGTACCACCGCCGCCGCGCCGAGCCACGCGCTCGGCCCGCCGTTCAACAGTTCCGGCGCGACGATCGAGACGACGACCGCGCCGGGCAGCACCGAGAGCGCGGCGTCGACCCGCTCGGAGGTGTCGACGTGGCCGAGCAGCCAGAAGCCGCCGGCCTTGGTGAGATAAGTTAGCACCGCCATCGCGGCCACGACGGCGACGACCGTCGGATCAACGGCCGACACGGACCACCTCCACGAGGCTGCCCGCGACCCCGCCAGCGAGGATGTACCACCGTCCGGGCAGGGCGTCGGCGGTCACGACCGCGACGAGGAACGCGACGCCCCACGGCAGCAGCGTCGACTTCCCGTCCCAGAGTCCGACTGCGATCGCGACGAAGATCGCGGGCAGCACGAAGTCGAGGCCGTACCGGCTGGGGTCGCCGATCGCGGCGCCGACGCTCGCGCCGACGACCGTCGCGGCGACCCAGAACAGCCAGACGGCGACGCCGCTACCGAGCATGAACGCCCCGCGGCCGCTCCCCTCGCTGAGCTCGCCCATCGTCAGCGCCCACGTCTCGTCGATCAGGAAGAACATGCTCCCGTAGGCGTGGGCAGGCCGAAGCCGGGCGAACCACGGCCGCAGTGCCGCCCCCATCAGCACGTACCGGGCGTTGACCACCGCGGTCGTCGTCAGCACCGCGACGATCGGGATCGGGTCGGCCCAGAGCTCGACGGCGATCAGCTGGGCCGCCCCCGCGAACACGGTCGCGCTCATGAGCGCCGCCTCCGCGACGCTCAGCCCGGACTGTCGCGCGACGACGCCGAACACGAGCCCGTAGCCGCCGACGCCTGCGGCGACGGGGAGACAGCGACGGAACCCCTCCCACGCGCCGTCGACGGTGAACGTGACGGGCCATCGCCCGTCCGTGTCGCGACTCATCGCGTGGACGTACCGTCGGGGGGTTCCTAAGCGCTCCGTGACCGACGCGCCGGACTGGACCGCTCGCCGGGGGACGCAACGCTTAACTACTAGGTAGTACCACGTAGTAATCGCATGTCCTTCGACGGGTTCAGCGACGCGAGCGAGGCACAGGTCACCCGCGCGATCGCCGACGAGTGGCACGACGAGTTCATGGAGTTCACCGACAGCGAGGTGGTGGTCGTCGGCGGCGGCCCCTCGGGGCTGGTCGCGGCGAAGGAGCTCGCCGATCGCGGCGTCGACGTGACTGTCGTCGAGAAGAACAACTACCTCGGCGGCGGCTTCTGGCTGGGGGGGTTCCTGATGAACAAGCTCACCGTCAGGGAGCCCGCCCACGAGGTGCTCGACGAACTCGGCGTCCCCTACGAGGAGACCGACGAGGTCGAGGGGCTCCACGTCGCAACCGCGCCCCACGCGAGTTCGGCGCTGATCAAGGCGGCTTGCGACGCCGGCGCGCGGATCCAGAACATGACGGAGTTCACCGACGTGGTCGTCCGCGAGGACCACGAGGTGTCGGGCGTCGTACTCAACTGGACGCCAGTCCACTCGCTCCCCCGAGAGCTCACCTGCGTCGACCCCGTCGCGGTCGAGACCGACCTCGTGATCGACGGTACTGGCCACGAGGCGGTCGTGGTCTCCAAGCTCCACGAGCGCGGCGTGATCGACGCCGCGGGGATCGAGGAGACCGGCGAGGCCGGCATGGACACCTCCGCCGACGGCGAGTACGGCGCTCCCGGCCACGACTCGCCGGGCCACGACTCCATGTGGGTCGGCGAGAGCGAGGACGCGGTCGTCGAGCAGACCGGGAAGATCCACGATGGCCTCATCACCACGGGGCTCGCAACCGCGACGACCCACGGGCTGACACGGATGGGGCCGACGTTCGGTGCGATGCTGCTCTCCGGGAAGAAGGCCGCGCAGGTCGCGATCGACGAACTCGGCCACGACGCGCCGAGCGTCGGGATGCCCAGCACACAGCCCGGCCCGGCCGACGACTGATGGGTCGACCCGTCGCGCTCACCGTCGCCGGCTCCGACAGCGGCGGCGGCGCCGGCGTGCAAGCGGACCTGAAGACGATCGAGGCCCGCGGCGCGTTCGGCGCCTCGGCGATCACCGCGCTCACCGCCCAGAACACCACGGGCGTCCGAGCGAGCGAGCGAACCGACCCCGAACTCGTCCGCGAGCAGATCCGCGCGGTCGCGGACGACCTCGGCGTCGACGCGGCCAAGACCGGGATGCTCGCGGACGCCGCGGTGGCTGCGGCGGCGGCCGAGGAACTCCGAGACGCCGAGTTCCCGCTCGTCGTCGACCCCGTCGTCGTCGCGCAGGCCGGCGACCGCCTGCTCTCTGCGGACGGCGAGGACGTGATCCGGGAAGAGCTCGTTCCGGCGGCGACGCTGGTGACGCCCAACGCGGTCGAGGCGGAGCTCCTGACCGGGATCACCGTCGAGGACCCCGAGAGCGCTCGTGAGGCCGGCAACGCGCTCCGGGAGCTGGGTGCCGACGCGGCGCTCGTGACGGGCGGCCACCTTCCGGGCGACGAGGTGGTCGACGTGCTCGTCGGCGAGGAAGTCAGAGAGTTCCGCTCACCGCGCGTTCCGGACGCGAACAGCCACGGCAGCGGCTGTACGCTCTCGGCGGCGATCGCGGCCGATCTCGCGTGCGGGTTCGACCTCCCCGCGGCGGTTGCGAACGCGGAGGTCCTCCTCGACCGCGCGATCCGACACGGCCTCGATCTCGGCGCGGGAACCGGGCCGGTCCACCACCTCGCCGGCGTCCGTGCGCGTGCCGACGCGCCCGACGCGCTCGCCACAGTGCGGGAGACGGTCCGGGCGTTCGAAACCTCGGCGGTGGCCCCGCTGATCCCGGAGGTCGGGACGAGCGTCGCCGTCGCCCCCGAGACGGCGACCGAACCCGCCGACGTGGCGGCCACCGAGGGGCGACTCACGCGCGTCCCGGGCGGCGTCCGCGCGCCCGGCGGCGTCGCGCTGGGCGCGTCGAGCCACGTCGCGCGGCTCCTGCTCGGCGTTCGCGAGCACGACCGGAGCGTGACGGCGGCCTGCAACGTCCGGGCGAGCGACGCGGTTCGTGCGGCCGCCGAGGAGCAGCTCCGGGTCGCGACGGCCGACCGAACCGAGGAACCCGCCGGCGCGAGTGGCACGATGGACTGGGTCGCCGAGCGCGTGCTGACTCGGCGGGACGGCGACGCCCCCGATGCGATCGTCGACGACGGCGCCCACGGCAAGGAGCCGATGGTCCGACTGCTCGCGCCCGACGCCGCGACGCTGCGCGACCGCGTGCTGCGACTGGCCGAGCGCGTCCACGCCGACTGATGCCGGAGCAGTCGGCTTGATGTGGGTCCGCGTCGACCGGTCGGTATGGACGATCGACAGTTCACCCTCGACTACGACCCCGGCGAGATCCGCTTTGGCCGCGGCGGCGCCGACGATCTGGGCGACCTGCTCGCGGCCCGCGGGCTCGCGTCCGCCTTGGTGGTCACCGGCGAGAACGTGGGCGCCAACCCCGACGTGATGGCGCCAGTCGAGGCCGGCCTCGGCGACGCGCTGGCCGGCGTGTTCGACGGGACCACCCCCGCCAAGACGCTCGGCGCCGCGCTCGCTGCCGCCCGCGAGGTGCGCGACACCGGCGCCGAAGCCATCGTCGCCGTCGGCAGCGGCTCCAGCCTCGACACCGCGAAGGTCGCGAGCGCGCTCGGCAGCTACGCCGACCCCGCCGCGGCCGCCGAGCACGCGCTCGATTCCGGCTCGGTCCCCGTCGCCGACGACGGCCGGCCGACGCCCGTGATCGCGGTGCCGACGACGCTTGCGGGTGCGGATCTCTCGGTGATCGGGGGCGTCGGCCTCTCACTCGACCGGGACGCCGACCCCAGCGAGATCCCCAGCGGCGGCGTGAGCGACCGCCGGCTGATGCCGACCGCGCTGTGTTACGACCCCGAGCTGTTCGAGACGACGCCGCGCTCGGTGCTCACGGCGTCGGCGATGAACGGGTTCGACAAGGCCGTCGAGTGTCTCTACTCGCCCCACGCGACGCCGATCACCGACGGCACCGCGAGTCGGGCGCTCTCGCTGATGCAGTCCGGCTTCGCCGCGCTGCCCGAGACCGATCCCGACCCCGCGACGTTCGACGACGCGGTCGCGGGCGTGATCGCCGCGCAGTACGGGATCTCCACCCCCGGCGCCTACCGCGCCTCGATCATCCACGCGTTCGGCCACGGCTTCTCGAACGATTACGACGCCCACCAGGGGACGGTCCACGGCGTGCTCGCGCCACACGTCCTGCGGTACGTGTTCTCGGAGGTCGACGGCCGGCGGGAGCTGCTCGCGGAGGCGCTGGGAGTCGCCGAGCCCTCGATGGACGACGACGAACTCGCGGAAGCGGTCGTCGGCGCCGTCGCCGGCGTCAGCGACGATCTCGGCCTCCCCAGCGAACTCCGCGAGATCGAGGGGCTCACGCAGGCTGACCTCCCGGACGTCGCGGCGATCATCCACGACGACGGACTGTTCGCGGAGGCGCCCGTGCAGCCGTCGGTCGCGGAGATCGAAGAGGTGCTGGAAGCGGCGTGGTGAGCCGTCAGTCGCTCCCGAGCAGCGACAGCGGGTCGTACGTCCGGGCGAGCAGTCGGGCGGTCAGCCGCCCGTAGGCGCCCGCGAGCCAGTTCGTGAACGCGAGGCCGACCAGCAGCAGGAGCGCCCCCACGCCGGCGGCGGCGAGCGCCCCCGGCAGCGTCCGGACTCGCCACGCCTCGATCGTCACGACTGCCTCGAACCCGACGAGTAGGCGGTTCCAGCCGAAGTGGAGTGCGGGGTGAAGTTCGACCGGGCGGTCCGTCACCAGCCCGACGTACAGTCCGGGCTCGCCGTAGTGCAGCGGCACCGATAGCAGCGCGACGCCGGTCACGAGCGCGTTCATCAGGACGACGAACGCGACGGTGCCGACGACGAACTTGAGCGGGAGGTACAGCAGCGGTGCGTACGTCCCGGGCTCGGTCGCGAGCGAGCGCAGCCGCGCCCAGCGGCTCTCCCCCGCCGGCGACGGCCCCGCGGGCACGTCGACGCCGAGCAGCCACGCGGTGAGCCGTCGTTCGAACGCCGCGACGACCAGCGAGCCGGCGACCACGGCGGCAAGCAGGGGGATTCCGACGAGGACGAACGAGAGCCCCACCCCGAGCCCGACGCCGACGCTCACGTAGACGACGTACAGCAGCCCCAACGGGAACGCCAGCACGAGGTACGCGAGGTTCAGGTACGTCTGGGGTCGGAGGGGGGCGGCGAGGAACGACCGTAGCCGGCCGTCACGCGCCGGTAGTGCCGTAGCGGAGGGCATCTCGGCAGATGCTGGCGTGCGTGCCGGAATAAGGGTTCGGGTCGATCTGCCGGCTCGACAACTCGGCCTCGGTCGGTTTATCGCTCCCCCGCGAACTGCTGCCCGTGCGTACCCCGTGGATATTTCGACCGGGACCTCCACAACCCACCCGATGAGCGACGGCGGCGAGGACGTGGTCGACCTCCTCGGGGACGACTACGTCCGGACGATCCTCGCGGAGACCCGCGAGGGGCCCAAGTCCGTCGAGGCGCTCAGCGACGCCTGCGACGCCGACCCCTCCACGATCTATCGGCGGGTCGAGCGCCTCGAGGCCGCGGGGCTGCTGACCGACGAGCAGCGGCTGGACCCCGGCGGTCACCACTACAAGGAGTACCACGTGGTGCTGGATGCGGTCCACGTCCACGTCCGCGCCGAGGGGTACGAGATCGACGTCGACTACGTCGAGGAGGAGGAGCCCGCAGACCGCTTCACCCGGCTGTACGAGGGATTCAAATGACGCTTCCACTCACCACGTCCCCGGCGTCGCCCCCGCTGCAGGCGGCCACCGGCGGGTCGCCGGCCGTCGTTCTCGCTGCGCTGCTCGCGCTGCTGGTCGCGACGGTGCTCTCGCTGGCGGTCGCCGCGCGGCTCTACCGCGGCTACCGCCGCGGCGGCGGCCGGCCGATGCTGGGGCTGCTCGTCGGCCTGATCCTGCTCACGACGGTGCCGTTCGTGCTCCGTCTCGTGTTGACGAACGTCGGCGACGTGTCGGCGACGACGCGCGCGCTGGCGGCGACGACGAGCCAGCTCGCCGGCCTCCTGATCGTGCTCACGGTGGTGTTCGACCGTGGTTGACGCCGCCACGCTGCTGGTGGTGGCCTCCGCGGCGACCGCGGCCGCGGGCAGCGTCGTCGCGTGGCTGGCCCATCGGGGGTACCGCCGCAACGACAGCCGGGCGATGCGCTTCCTCGCGATCGGAGTGGCCTGTATCGCGGTCGTCCCGTTCTTCCTCACCTACGGCGCTGGCCCGCTGTTCGCGCTCTCGGACGCGGCGACGCTGCTCGCGGTGCTGCTCGCGAACATCGCGGGCTTGCTCGCGGTGCTGTACTCGCTCGAAGGGACCTGATTCCCACTTGAGCGTTTCGCCGACTTGGCGGTTCGCCGAACCGAACTGGGGGTAAACCCTTCCGGCGTGACTCGCCCCGGGTGTGGTGATCCCCGAATGACGACTGACAGTACGGCTACCGGCCTCCTACCGGGGCTCGACGCACCGTTCGACAGCGAGACGTACCGCCGACTCGGCTACCTCCTCTTGGCGGCCCCGCTGGGGCTGGCGTACTTCGTCGCCCTGACCGTGGCGGCCTCGCTGACGCTCGGGCTCGCCGTCACGCTCGCGGGCCCGGTCGCGTTCGTCGCCACGCTCCTGCTGGTACTGGCGCTCGCTCGGGCCGACCTGTGGCTCACGAACGTCACTCTCGGCACCGACGCGCCGGGACCACGCTTCCCCGACACCGACGGCGGCGCCGTCGACGCGCTGACCGAACTCGTGTTCCGCCGGGACGCGTGGGTCGCCGGGCTCTACCTGGGCTGGCGCTCGTTACTGGGGCTGCTCGCGTTCCTCCTGTTCGCGGTCGGCGCGGGGCTCTCGATCGAACTCCTGCTCGCGCCGCTCGGCTACGGCGAGACGCTCGTCGTGAACTACGGCGCCGGCGTCGTGGCGATCGACACGTTCCCCCGAGCGCTCGCCGCGGCTGCCGGCGGCGTCGCCGTCGCCTTCGGCACGCTGTTCGCTGCGGACCTGCTCGGGCGCCTGTCGGCGGTCGTCGCCGGCGCCGCGTTCGCCGACGAGGGCTGACGGTGAGAGAACTGACACATATAGCTTTCGCCGGCTTGACGGCTCGACAGTCGGCGAAGACGGTTGAAGTGGGACGGCCCCGACTGTCGAGGTGTGACCCGAAGCCCTACCAGACGACGACTGCTCGGCGGTGTCGGCGCGGCCCTCGTGGCCGGGCTCGCCGGCTGCACCGGCGCGACGCCGTTCGTCGGCAAGCGCCTCGAGGACGACCGAACCATCCCAACCGACGGCGCCACGGCGCTCGCCATCGACGCCCGGGTCGGCGACGTGACCGTCCGCGGCGAGGAGCGCGACGACCTCGCCGTCGAGATGCTCAAGCAGTCGAGCTCCGTCGGCGGCGACCTCTCGAAGCTCGATCTCGCGGTCGAGCGCGAGGACGGCCGGCTCACGCTCGTGACCCGCTACACCGGCGACAGCTCCCTGCTCGGCGGGACGCCGACGATGGACCTCACGATCCGCGTCCCGCGCTCGCTCCGTGTCGCCGAACTCGCCGCCAGCGTCGGCGACGTCCGGGTCGAGGACGTGACGGGCGATCTCGCCGTCGACTCCTCGGTCGGGGACGTGACGATCGAGAACGTGGACGGCGCCGTCACTGCCGAAGCCAGCACCGGCGACGTGCGTATCGAGGGCGCGTCGGCGATCGGTGACGTACGGACCGACGTGGGCGACCTCGATCTGGTCGTGGCGGCGATCGACGGCGACACGGCGTTCGAGAGCTCGACTGGCGACGTCGACGCCGTGCTCTCCCCGGAGCTCGACGCCGAACTCGAGGTGCAGACCAGCGTCGGCGACGTGACCGTCGAGGGGCTCTCGCTGGGGGACGGTACGCGGACCGAGAGTTCCGCCTCGGGAACGCTCGGCGACGGCGGCCCGACGCTCCGGGTTGAGACGAGTACCGGCGACGTGACCCTCTCCGCGCTCTGAGCCCCCGTCGTTCCTCGTCCCCGCTGACGTGGCTCCCCCTACTGACGCCCCCTCTTCGTCCCCTCCCCCCTCCCTTCTGCTCTCGTTCGTGGCTCCCACCGAACCGCTTAACCCCGCCACTCGCGTACCACGAACCGGCAGAGAGAGCCCGGTTCCCGCGCCCCGGCCCGCGAGCAAGGGGCGTGAGGAAAGTCCCCCCACCGTCCGGACGGGCGACCGGGCGCAAGCCCGGAGCCGGAGACGGCTGGCTCTGGAACAGAAACGAGACCCCCTGCCCCGACCCGTGACGTGTGCGAACTGACCCGCAAGGGAAGGGAGCTAACCCACCGAGGGCGGCGTGTCGGTCCTCCCGGACCGGCGCGTTGACGGGCAGGAACGGATGGAACGGCGAACCCTCGCCGGTGCAAGCCCGTGCCCGAAGGTAGTCCGGACGGCCGGAGACGGCAGGGCGCGGGTGCTCAGCCGAATGCCGGGTCGAAACAGAAGGGGGCTTACTCCTCTCAGCCGCTTCAGTCCGCCAGCGCCGCCCGAACCGTTTTGCCCCGTCACCGCCTCCCTCCCACGATGGCACTCGACCGCGCGCTCCCGCCCGTCGGCGTCGACGGCGGCACCGAGCGGGGACGATGACCGACGACACGGCGAGCGACGACGCGCTCGATCCGGCAGCGCTCGCCGATGCACTCGCCCGGTTCGGCGGCACCGAGCCCGAACGGCGCACCGTCGCCCGGCAGGCCGCCGATCTCGCGGCTGCGGGGCGGTACCGGCGTGACAGCGGGCGGGCGCTCACGGTCGAGCTCGTCGTCGACGAGCTCGCGGACGCGCCCGATGGCTCGCCCGCCGACCGCTGGAACTGGTGGATGGGCGTGCTCTCGCTGGCCTACGCCGGCTACGAGGGGTTCGCGGTGCGGCGGTATCCGGATGCGGAGTGAGTTCTCCCGACTCCCGAACCGACGGACGGAAACCCCGGCAGCGCCGACTGCGACCGAATGCAGCTACGCTTCCTCGGCGGCGCCGGCGAGGTCGGCCGCAGCGCCGTGCTCGTCGACGACTCGCTGCTGCTCGACTTCGGCCTGCTGACCGCCGAGCCGCCGCAGTACCCCGTCGGGACGCCCGACCCCGACGCCGTCGTCGTCTCCCACGGCCACCTCGACCACGTCGGCACGATCCCCGCGCTGCTCTCGGGGTCGAACCGGCCGCCGATCCACTGGACGCCGCCGACGCGGGAACTGGCGCTCACGCTCGCCCGCGACACGCTGAAGCTCCACGGGCAGTCGCCGCACTGCCCGTTCACCGAGAACGACGTGAAGCGGGTGACCGAGGTGTCCGAAACCCACGGCTACCACGAGTCCTTCGAGGCCGCGGGGTACGAGGTGACGTTCTACAACGCGGGCCACATTCCGGGGAGTGCACACGTGCTCGTCGACGATGGGGAGACTCGACTGCTCTACACCGCCGACTTCCACGTCGACGAAGTCGAGGCCGCCGACCCGCCCGCTGGGTTCGACGCCGGCGAGCCGCCGGTCGGCCAGCGCCTCGTCGCGGGATCGGCTGCGCGACCGGACGCCGACGTGGTGCTGTGTGAGAGCACCTACTCGGACGTGGACCACGACCCCCGGGCGACCGTCGAGCACCGCTTCGTCCAGAGCGTCAAGACGACGCTGTGGGAGGGCGGAACGGTCGTCGTCCCGGCGTTCGCGATCGGGCGGACGCAGGAGCTGCTGCTCGTCTGTGCGGCCCACGACATCCCCTGCTACGTCGACGGGATGGGGAAGGAGGTGACCGAGATGCTGCGGCAGTACCCCGAATACGTCCGGGACGCCGACGCGCTCCAGCGGGCGAAATCCCACGCGCGGTTCGTGACGGGCCGGGATGGACAGCGCAAGCGGATCGCCGACCAGCCCGCCGCGATCGTCACCACGAGCGGGATGCTCTCCGGCGGCCCGGCGATGACGTACATCCCCGAGATCCGGGCGAACCCCGTGAACAAACTCACGCTGACTGGCTATCAGGTCGAGGGGACGCCCGGTCGTGAACTGCTGGAGACGGGGCGGGCGGAGATCGACGGGCGGGTGATGCCCGTCAGTGCGCAGGTCGAGGCGTACGACTTCTCCGCCCACGCCGACCACGGCGGCTTGCGGCGGTTTCTCGACAGCTACGACGACGCGGCGATCCTCGTGAACCACGGCGACCGCTGTGTGGCGTTCGCCGAGGAACTCCGCGCGGACGGCTACGACGCGTCGGCGCCCGAACTGGGCGCGACCTACTCGGTCTGACCGCCGAACTCGCGTTCGAGCCAGTCGAACTGCTGCTCCAGTTCCCGGCGACGCTGGCGCTCGATCACCGTCGCGTCCAGCAGCTTCCCGACCAGCGCCACGTCGATCGCGAACTCCGTCTCGGCGGTGACTTGGGTGCCGGCGTCGGTCGCTTCGAGCGTGTACCGCGTCACCATCTCCTCGAAGACCCCCTCGCGCTGGCGGTACGCGAGCGCGGCGCCGGGCTCGTCGATCAGTTCGAGCGAGAGTTCGACCGTCGCGATCCCGACACCGTTCTCCAGCTCGATGCGGTCGCCCTCGACGACCACCTCGTCGAACGCCGCGGCGCGCATGAACGGTCCGAGGTCGTCCATCCGCTCGCGGACCGCCTCCGGCGGCGCCGCGATCTCCCGGGAGAGGCTGACCGAGTTCATACCCCGGCTACGACGCCACGCCTGAAAGCTTCCGGGACGAACATCTCCGCCCGACCCGTTCAGCCCTCGGCCAGCGATTCGGCCAGCCGTTCCGCCTCGCGGAGTCTCCCCGGAATCCCCGCTCTGGCGGCGTAGTTCGCACAGATGTACGCCCCGTCGGGGAGGTCGACCGACCCGAGTGCGTCCCACGTCGTGTCGTAGGCGGGCATCCCGCGGCGGAGCCGGCGAACGTCGACGGCGGTCGCCCCGACGCCGGTCAGTTCCGCGAACTCCCGCTCGGCGATCCGGGAGATGGTCGACGGCGACCGCTCCACGAGTCCGGGGTCCCGCCCGCCGCCGAGGTACGCGGTGTGACGACGCCCGCGGTCGAACAGCGCCCCGGTGCTGGTCACGCCGAGCGTCCGGAACGGCTCGTCGTACTGGACTTGGAAGCCGGCGGCGTCCATGTCGCTCGCGGCGTCGAGGTGGACGACCGTCATGGAGTTGTAGGTGAGCCGGCGGAGTGCGTCGGCGCTCCCGGCCGCGAACGGTTCGAGCAGGTCCGCGGTCACCGCCGCGGGCGTCGTGAGCACGACGTGGCCGACCGTCGTCGTTCCCCCTGGGGTTTCGAGCGTGAATCCGTCGTCGGTCTGCCGGACCGTCTCGACCGGCGTATCGAGGTGGACGCGGTCGCTGTGGTGCTCGAACAGCGCCTCCGGGAGCGTCTGGAGGCCGCCGTCGAACGAGACCACGGGCGGCGTCGATCCCCGACGGCTCGCCCGCACCGCCGCGACGAGCAGGCTCCGATCGACGCCGCGTTTCTCGAACGCCCGCCCGAGCGAGTGCCGCATCGGCATCTCGTCGGGGTGGGTGCCGTAGATGCCGCCGTACAGCGGGCCGACGAGGTACTGAGCGGCCTCCGTCCCGAGCATCCGGGTCAGGCACGCCTCGACGCTCTCCTCACCCCGCGGCGGCCCCGTCAGCGGTTCGAGCAGCAGGCGGAGCTTCCCCCGCAGCGAGAGCAGGTCGGTCGACACCCCCTCGCGGACGGAGAACGGGACCCGTCGGAGCGAGCCGTCACGATAGAGGCACAGCGGCGGGTCAGCCGCCTCGACGAGTCGGTCGTCGAGGCCGAGATCGTCGACCAACGACGCGACCGGCGGCGAGAGCCGGGTGCGCTGGGGACCGTCCTCGACGACGTACTCCCCGACGGGTCGGCTCCTGATCACGCCGCCCGGCTCCGAGTCAGCCTCGAACACGACGCTGTCGACACCGCGCTCGCGGAGTTGGTGCTGCAGCGCGAGGCCGCTGATTCCCGCGCCGACGATGCCGACCTGCATCGTCAGTCGGCCGGGTTCGGCAGCGGGCCGTCGTACCCCTCCGGCACGTACGGGCAGAGCGGGTCGCTCTCCAGTGGATCACCGGTCGTCGCGTACGCCCGCGAGCGGCTGCCGCCACAGACGTTCCGGAACTCGCAAGCGCCACATTTCCCCTCCAGCGCGTCCGGGTCGCGCAGCTTCTCGAACAGCGGCGCGTCGCGGTAGAGGTCGACCAGGCTCTCCGTCCGGACGTTCCCGGCCGGCTCCGGCAGGAACCCCGAGGGGTAGAGCTCGCCGGTGTGGCTCACGAACGCGAAGCCGTCGCCGGCGGTGATGCCGGTCCGGCGGCCGATCGCGTCGCTGTCGGGCTTCTCGGTCGCCGAGCGGTGCTGCTGGATCGCGACCCGGCGGTAGTGGGGTGCCTCGGTCGTCTTGATGCCGAAGTCAGCCTCGTCGTTCACCTCGGTCAGCCACTCCATCACGCGGTCGGCGCGCTCCGGCGGAACGGGGTCGAGCACCTCGCCCCGGCCGACGGGGACGAGGAAGAACACCGACCAGAGCACGGCGCCGAGGTCGTCGACCAGTTCCCGGAGCCGGGGGAGCTGTTCGACTGTCTCGGCACAGACGGTCGTGTTGATCTGGAGCGGGAGCCCGGCCTCGTTCGCGGCCCGGGCCGCCTCGACGGTCTGCCGGAAGCTCCCCGCCTCCTTCCGGAAGCCGTCGTGGGCCGCGGGGGAGGCGCCGTCGATGCTGAGTGCGAGGCGGCGCAGCCCCGAGTCGGCGAGGTCTCGGATCCGGTCGGGGGTCAGCGACGCCGTTCCGCTGGGTGTGAGTGTCATCTGCAGCCCCTGATCGACGCCGTACTCGATCAGCTCGAACGTGTCGTCACGGTAGAGCGGGTCGCCCCCGGAGAGGACGACAAGCTGGTTCTCGCCGAACTCGCTGGCCTCGTCGAGGAGCTGCTTCCCCTCCTCGGTCGTGAGTTCGTCGGGGTGGCGCTGGGGCTGGGCCTCCGCGCGGCAGTGTTTGCAGGCCAGCTCGCAGGCCTGCGTGAGCTCCCAGACGAGCACGAACGGGCGCTGACTCGTGTCGATGGTGGATGGGCGCATTGGGCTCGTGAGTGTCGGGGACGCGGTTACTGAACGTGGACCCGCAGGACGTGGCCGCCACAGCCGCACTGCTCGACGTACTCCCACTCCACGTCGTCGCCGAACTCGTCGTCGAGGACGTCGTAGAGGTACGTCTCGGGGTGGCCGTGCTCGCCGTGGGTCACGAGGTTCACGTGGTTCCCGGGGGCGGTGTGTTCGACTGCCTCGATCCCCTGCCGGACGAGGAACTCGCGGTCCTCGGCGTGTTCGGACCCTTCGAGGTTCGCGGACCAGGAGTTGTCGTGGACGTGGTCGGTGACGGGGTCGGGCGTCTCGTGGTCGTGCTGAGACATGGCTTACACCGTCGTTCGACGCCGACGACCAAGGAGAGATGGCCGAACATGTTCCTGACCGAGAGGACTCGACGAACCACGGCTCAGTCGCGGCGATCCGCCCACGGCGCCGGAAGCACGCCGACGATCACCAGCACGACCGGCGCGAACCAGTAGGCGCCGGCGAACCCGAGAGTGAGGTTCTGTCGCGTCCGGAGAAACAGCGCGAGGAGGACGAACGGGACGGCCAGCACGCCCCAGATCGCGAGCGCTCGGCGGCCCTCGCTGCTCATACCCGGCCGTACGGCTGCCGGCGTTTAAACGTCCGGCCGGGCACGGAGAGAGCTACCTACCTGTAACTTAGTTACTAGTAGTAACCTCTAAGTCGCCGTCGCCCCACCCCTCGTGTATGACGGGTAGCACGGACGACAGGGAGAAGCTGCAGGTGTGGTGTGCGGGCGAGGACTGGTGTCCGGTCACCACGACGGCGCTGCTGGTCGGGAAGAAGTGGCACCCGGTGGTGATCCACCGGCTGCTCGACGAGGGACCCAGCGGCTTCAGCGAACTGGAGGACAGCGTCGACGGCGTCTCCAGCAAGGTGCTCTCGGAGGTGCTCGACGATCTGGAGAGCAAGCGGCTGATCGACCGCGAGATCGTGAGCGAGAAGCCCGTCCGGACGGAGTACTCGCTGACCGACCACGGCGAGTCGCTGGAGCCGGTGATCTCGGCAATGCGCGACTGGGGGAAACGGCACATCACCGAGCCCGAGGACCCGGGCGTCTCGCTGGTCTGAGACTCAGTTTTCGAGGCGGCCGTTCAGCACTTTCGCCGCGACGAGCACGGGGTCCCAGACCGGACTGAACGGCGGCGCGTACGCCAGATCCAGCCGCTCGAGCTCGCCGACGGTCGCGTCCCCATCGAGCGCGGTCGCGAGCGTGTCGATCCGGATCGCCGCCCGATCCTCGCCGGCGATACTCCCGCCGAGCAGCCGTCCCGTCCCGCGGTCGGCGGTCAGCGTGACCGTCGTCTCGGCCCCGCCGGGGTAGTAGCCCGACCGGGAGCCGGCGGTGATCGTCTCGCTCACCGGGTCGAAGCCGACGTCACGGGCGCGTTCGTGGTCGAGGATCCCGGTTCGGCCACACTCCATCTCGAACGCTTTCACCACCGCCGTGCCGGCGATATCGCCGACCGGCGTCGGCGTGCCGGCGACTGTCTGCCCGACTGCGCGACCCGCGCGGTTCGCGGTGAGCCCCAACGGCACCCAGTCGGACTCGCCGGTCACGGCGTGGCGCATCTCCGCACAGTCGCCGGCCGCGTAGACGTTCTCGCGGCTCGTCCGGCCGTACTCGTCGGTCGCGATCGCGCCCGAGTGGCCCAACTCGATCCCCGTCCCGTCGAGCAGCGCCGTGTTCGGGCGGATGCCGATCCCGACGACCGCCGTGTCGACGGGGATCCGTTCACCGTCCCCGACGACGGCCTCGACGGTGTCCTCGCCCGCCAGCCGTTCGACTTCGGTGTCGAGGTGGAGCGTCACCCCGTGGTCCCGCAGGGTCTCCGCGACGCGTTCGGCGGGCGCCTCGCCGAACGGCGGGAGCAGCCGCTCGGGGCGCTGGAACAGGTGGACGTCGAGGTCGTGGGCGCTGAACGCCTCGGCCATCTCGACGCCGACGTAGCCGCCGCCGACGATCGCCGCCGACGCCGGGGGGTCCCGTTCGGCGTACGCGGCGACCAGCTCGCGATCGACGGCTTCCCCGTCGACCGCGTCGGGATCGGCCGCCCCGGGCGGCGTCAGGAACGCCCGCAGCGCCGCCGCGGCGTCCATGCTGTGCACGGTGAACGCGCCCGCGAGGTCGGCGCCGTCGATCGGGTCGGACACCGCGTGGGCGCCCGTCGCGATCAGCAGATCACCGTAGGGCTGTTCGGACCGCCCGTTTCCGGACTCGACGGTCACGGTTCTGGCGGCCGGGTCGACGCCGACCACCTCGTGGCCACGCCGGAGGTCGATCCCGCGGTCGGCGATCCCCTCCGGCGAGAGCGAGAGCAGGTCGTTCAGCGACTCCACCTCGCCTTTCACGTAGTACGGCATCCCACAGTGGGCGTAGGAGACCCACTGCCCCTTCTCGAAGACGATCACCTCGCGCTCGGGCGCCTCGCGCTTGCACTTGCTCGCCGCGCTCAGCCCAGCGGCGTCACCACCGACGACGACGAACGGGTCGCTCATGGCCCTGTATGTGGGCTCGAACCACCTAACGTTGCGTGTGGGGCCGACCCGGGCTCGGTCGCCGACCCCATCAGCCAAGCACTCCGCCGCCGACCCACCCGCCGAGCACGAGCCCGCTGGCCAGTCCATCGAGGAGTGCCACCATTGTAGGGTACCTCAAGTAACCCAATTACCTCATGTCTCGATAAGCGTGAGCCGGCCCTGCAGTAACACGGTAACCTCGACGTAACTCGTGATTGAAGGCCCGTGGGGCTGTACCTTGGGTATGGAGGAGTTCGACTTTCTCGTGATCGGTTCAGGCTCCGGGCTCGAGGTGGCCAACGTCGCCGCGAACCGGGGGCAGTCCGTCGCCGTCGTCGAGAAGGGGCCGCTGGGCGGCACCTGTCTCAACCGCGGCTGTATCCCTTCGAAACGGCTGCTCTACCACGCCGACGTGTACGAGACGATCGAGGGCGCCGGCGAGTTCCACATCGACGCCGAGATCGAGGACGTGGAGTTCGCGGAGATGGTTCGCGAGGTGAACGAGGACGTCGGCGAGTCCTCGTCGTCGATTCAACGGGGCCTGCGCTCCTCGGAGCAGCACCGACTGTTCGAGGGTGAGGGACGGTTCGTCGACGACCGCACCGTCGAGATTCACGGCGGGGAGGACGATGGCTCGCCGGCACGAGGAGCCGGCGAGGACGACGGAACTCGCGTCCGCGCGGGGACCGTGCTGATCGCCGCCGGGACACGGCCGGGGATCCCGAACATCGACGGGATCGAGACGGTCGACTACCTCACCAGCACCGAGGCGCTCGAACTGGAGTCGCCGCCGGATCGGCTCGTGATCGTCGGCGGGGGGTACATCGCAGCCGAGCTCGGCCACTTCTTCGGGACGTTCGGCAGCGACGTGACGATACTCGGCCGGCGACCACAACTGCTCCCGAACACCGACCCCGAGGTCGCCGCGGCGTTCACCGATCGCTACCGCGAGCGGTTCGACGTCCAGACGGGCTACTCGGTCACCGCGGTCTCGGAGGCGGACGGTGAGATCACCGTCGAAGCGCTGCCCTACGAGTACGGCGACGGCGACGCAGACCCCGGTGTCGTCGAGGACGGTGAGGCGCTCAGCGTCACCGGCGACGAACTGCTCGTCGCCGCCGGCAGGGTCCCGAACACCGACACGCTCGATCTGGAGAACACGGCCGTCGAAACCGACGACGCGGGGTTCGTCGAGACCGACGAGTACCTCGAAACCGACGCCGAGGGGGTCTGGGCGCTGGGCGACATCGTCGGCGAGTACCTGCTGAAACACAGCGCCAACCACGAGGCGCAGTCCGTTGCACGCAATATCTTCGGCGAGGAGCCCGAGCCCGTTGACTACGACGCGATGCCGTACGCGGTGTTCGGCTCGCCGGAGGTCGCCGGCGTCGGCGCGACCGAGGACGAACTCCGGGCCGCGGATCGGGAGTACGCCACGAACAGCTACCGGTTCGACGAGACCGCCCGCGGGGACGCGATGGGCGCCGACGGGTTCGTGAAGGCGCTCGTCGATCTCGAGGGCGAGATACTCGGCTGTCACATCGTCGGCCCGGACGCGTCGACGCTGATTCAGGAGGTCGTGACCGCGATGACGGCGGGCAGCGGCACCGTCCGGGACATCCGGGAGTCGATCCACGTCCACCCGGCGCTGCCGGAGGTCGTCCAGCGCGCGTTCTCCGGGCAGTTCTCCCGTGGCGGGAACCACCAGCACCACCACTGAGTCGGGCGGCGCCTCTTGCCCGATTCGGACCGTTACGCGAACGTAACCGCGTTCCGTGACGACGCGTCGGCATGTGACTACTGCTCGGGCGCCTTCGGCGTCGACGATGCCGTGCAGGACGCCGGCGTGGTCCAGATCGACGACAACGACGGCCATCCGAGCATCCGGTCGCTGGTCGACGGCGACTACGAGATCATCACGTTCTGCCCGTGCCCGAGTGGAAACGGATCGGCCGAGCGCGGGAGGCTTTTCCCGGCCGGCGTCGAACTGGCTGATAGTGCCATCTTCCGACCCTGAGGACGGGACGCCGGTCCCTTCGACGGACCGCCGATCGCGGGTCGGCGAGCCCGTCGTGCGTGCGGACCCGGAGATCACCGGCGAGCGCGCGAGCGACGCGATCGACTTCGACCCCGACGACCCCGAGAGCGTCGCCCGCGCCGCCGAGGTGCTCGCGGCGTTCGCCGACGGTGACGGGCCGGGCGACTACCTCGACATGCTCCGGGGCGCGGCGGCGTGTGCGGCGCTCGTGCGCGGGGTCGGCTCCTACCGCGAGGCCGCCGAGCGCGCCGGCGGCGTCTCGGTGTCGTTCATCCGGACGTGGGCGCGGGTCCACGACCTGCCGCAGTCGGTACGGCGCCACGTCGCCCGCGGCGAGATCGCCCCCTCGGCGGCCAAACACCTCGCTCGCGTCGACGGCGCCGCGCGGCTGGATCTGGCGTGGGCGGTGCTCGACCACGACCTGACCGTCCGTGAGGTCCGGTCGCTCGCGAGTCGGGTCAACGACGGCGCGTCGGCGCGGGAGGCGCTCCGCGAGGAAGGGATCGAGCTCGGCCGGATCGAGCTCTCGCTGCCGGCGTCCGAGTACCGCAAACTCCGTCGCGAGGCGTCGATGGGGAACACCACACCCACCGAGCTACTGGCGCAACTGCTCGCCGAGCGCTACGACTGAAGGAACTGCACGGCGGCCTCCGCGATCGTTTCTCGGGCTTGCTCCACGTCGGGCCACTCGATCGTCTCGTCGGGGAAGTGGGTCTGTTCGATCGTCCCCGGCCCGAACACGACCGTCGGGATCCCGGCGGCGACGTAGTGTCGGGAGTCGGCGCCGTACGTCGCGCCACGGGGGTCGGTGTCCGGCAGCCCCGTGTCGAGCATCGCGCTCCGGAGCGTCCGGACGATCGGCTCGTCGGCCTCTGTCTGGGCGGACTCGAACTGGATGCTGAACCGCTCGAAGCTGGGCGGATGCTCGGAGAGCCACTCGTCGCCGTCGACGACCGACTGTAGCGCGTCCTCGTACTGCTGCTCAACCTCGTCGACGGTCTCGCCCGGTGCGACCCCGAAGCGCATCTCGGCGGTCAGCGAACTCGGCACCGAGGAGGCCCAGTTGCCGGCCTCCACGATGCCGATCACGATCGGCCACGGGACGGGGTACTCCTCGTACAGCGGGTGGGTGACGGTTTCGCCGCGCTTGGCCTCGAGATCTTTGAACGCCGCACGGATACGCTCGAAGTGCGGGAGCACGTCCTCGCCGCGCCAGCGCGAGGCGGCGTGTGCGGCCCGACCTTGGATCTCGAGACGCTTCATCACCGTCCCCTCGGTGGCGGTGATCGGCGTCAGCTCGGTCGGCTCGGCGACGATCGCGGCGTCGCGCTCGAACGGGTAGGGGTTCGACAGCGCGGCCGCTGCGGCGCCGATGCCGCCCTCCTCCTCGCCGGCGACGGCTTCGACGACCAGTCGGCCGTTCAGGTCGGCGTCCTCGGCGCGTTCGGCGGCGTCCAGCGCGGCGAACACGCAGGCCGCGACTGGGGCCTTCATGTCCACTGCACCGCGGCCGGTCAGCGTCTCCTCGCCGTCGTCGGTCTCGCCCCACACCGGCTCGAACGGCGGCGACGACCACGCGTCCTCGTCGGCCGGCACGACGTCGAGGTGGCCGTTCAGGATCAGCGTCGGGCCGGTAGCGGGATCGCCGAACTCCAGCACGCCCGCGACGCTCGGACGGTTCTCGGTGTCGATCAGGCTGGGGTCGTCCGGGAACGACGAGTGCTGGGCTAGTACCTCGGCGTCGGCCGCCCACTCGTACGTCTCGAAGCCGAGGTCGTCGAGGCGCTCTCTGGTCCACGCCGCGGCCTCGGCCTCCCCGCCGCCGACGGTGGGGAACTCGATCAGTCGCTCGGCGAACGTGCGCATCTCCATGACCGAGGGGTCGGCGGGAGTAGGTTTAGCTTCCGGGGGAACCGTAAACGCTTACCCGGTGCTCGTTCTGGTTGGGAGTGAGGGCTGATAGCTCAGTTTGGGAGAGCGTCTGGCTTTTAACCAGACGGTCGGGGGTTCAAGTCCCTCTCAGCCCGCTTCTCCGGCGAACGAACTGCCCCGCGAGCGCCACATCGATACTCAGTTCTCCCCCTGATAGCTCCCGTCGTACGTCCCCTCGCTCTCCGCATCAGCGAGCACGAACTGCCCGATCCGCGCCCCCTGCTCGACTTCGATCGCCCGGCCGACCTGGAGCAGCCCCTCGCCGCGGCCCTCGTAGCCGGCGTCCCAGACGGCCGTATCGAGCGAGCACGTGTTGCGCAGCAGCGTCGAGCGCGGGAGCACGAAGCCGACGCTGTCCTCGGGCACCGCCAGTCGCTCGCCGTAGCGGACGACGTAGTCGCCCGGCTCGAGCCGGTAGATCGGCGGGTCGTCGCCGTGGGGGTCGACCTCGCTGCGGTCGCCGACCGACTTCCCGTCCCGGCCGACGTAGCCGGGGCTGGTCTGTTCGAACACTGCCTCGAGGGTGAGGTCGACGCCGTTCGGCTGGACCGCGTCGTCGTCGGCGTCCTCGACGGCGGCGGCGACCTCGGCTCCGGAGCGGAACATGGTCGGTGTCGGTCCGTCGACGACAAAACCCTGCCGGAGGCGCCGTGACCGACTCTCGCGCCGGCGTGTGCCGGCCTCGCCGCCTGCGCCGTTTCTCGCCGGATTTATCACTGCTCCGAGCCCATCTGCAGACGATATGGGAAAGACAATTACGGAGAAAGTCCTCGACGATCACCTCGTTGAGGGCGAGCTGACGCCCGGCGAGGAGATCGGGATCGAGATCGACCAGGTGCTGACCCAGGACACCACCGGGACGATGGTGTGGCTGCAGTTCGAGGCGCTCGGCCTCGACGAAGTCCAGACCGACCTCGCCGCGCAGTACTGCGACCACCAGACGTACCAGTTCGACTTCAAGAACACCGACGACCACCGCTTCCTGCGCTCGGCGGCGGGCACCTTCGGCGCCCACTTCTCCCGGCCGGGCAACGGCATCTGTCACAACGTCCACAAGGAGAACTTCGCCGCGCCCGGCAAGACGCTGCTCGGCTCGGACTCCCACACGCCGACCCCCGGCGGCCTCGGCCAGCTGGCGATCGGTGCGGGTGGCCTCGACATCACCGTCGCGATGGGCGGCGGCGCCTACTACGTCGACATGCCCGAGGTCGTCAACATCCGACTCGAAGGTGAGCTCGGCGAGTGGGCGACCGCGAAGGACGTCATCCTCGAGCTGCTGCGACGCCTGAGCGTGAAGGGCGGCGTCGGCAAGGTGTTCGAGTACACCGGCCCGGGCGTGGAGACGCTCTCCGTGCCGGAGCGGACGACGATCACCAACATGGGGACCGAGCTCGGCGCCACCTCCTCGATCTTCGGCACCGACGAGCGCACGAAGGAGTGGCTCGACGAGGTCGGCCGCCCCGAAGACTACGTTGACCTGCAGCCCGACGAGGACGCGGAGTACGCCGACGAGATCGTCGTCGACCTCTCGGAGATCGAGCCGATGATCGCGGAGCCGTCGATGCCCGACAACGTCGTGCCCGTCCGCGAGGCGGCCGGCCAGTCGGTCGAGCAGGTGATGATTGGCTCCTGTACCAACGGCGCCTACGAGGACATCCTCCCCGCCGCGAAGATGCTGGAGGGCCGCGAGGTCCACAAGAAGACCGAGATGATCATCGCGCCCGCCTCGAAGCAGGCCTCCGAGATGCTCGCCCGTGAGGGCTGGACGGCCGAGCTGATGGCCGCCGGCGTGAACTTCTCCGAGGCGACCTGTGGCGCCTGTATCGGGATCGGCCACGTCCCCGGCAGCGACACCGTCTCGCTCCGGACGTTCAACCGTAACTTCGAGGGTCGCTCGGGCATCGAGGACGACTCGGTGTTCCTCTGCTCGCCGGAGGTCGCGACCGCCGCGGCGATCAAAGGCGAGATCGTCGACCCGCGTGATCTGGCCGACGAGCTCGGCGATCTGGAGGACCCCGGCTTCGAGCTCGGCACGGACTACGACCAGCACGACGTCGACCTCATCTCCCCCGACGAGGCCGTCGACGACGAGCTCATCAAGGGCCCGAACATCGGCGACGTGCCGCTGAAGGACGCGCTCGAGTCCGATCTCGCGGGCGAGGTGCTGCTCCGGATGGACGACAACATCACGACCGACCACATCATCCCGGCCACGTCGGACATCCTGAAGTTCCGCTCCAACGTGCCGAAGCTCTCGGAGTTCACCCTCTCCCGCGTCGACGAGAGCTTCGCCCAGCGCGCGCTGGACGCCGACGGCGGCTTCCTCGTCGCCGGCGAGAACTACGGTCAGGGCTCCTCGCGTGAGCACGCCGCCCTCTGTCCGATGTACCTCGGCATCGAGGGCGTGCTGGCCCAGAGCTTCGCCCGCATCCACAAGGCGAACCTGTTCAACTTCGGCCTCGTCCCGCTGACGATCGACGATGACGACTACGAGCGCATCGAGCAGGGCGACGACGTCCAGATCGTCGACGACGTGGGCGCCGGCGTCCGCTCCGGGCAGGAGGAGTTCGCCTTCCGCGTCAACGACGAGTGGGAGGGCATCGCCCACCTCGACGCCTCCGAGCGCGAGCGCGAGATCCTCGCGGCCGGCGGCAAGCTCTCGTGGACGAAGCAGCAGGCCGAGGGCGGCAGCGGCGCGGCGCCCGCGGACGACTAAGCCAGTCACGGCTCGCGACCTACCGTGACCTCCGTGTCACGGTGACGGAGCGTGCTGCCGTGACTGTGCGAAACCGATCACGGCTCGCGAGCGGCGACCGCCGTCGGGCGGTCGCTCCGAGCCCGTTGCCGTGACTGTGCGAAGCCGAATCGCGTCGACGAGAGCGCCGCTCTCGTTCACCGATCAGCCTTCTTCGATTCTTGCCGACGGCTCGCGGTTCGTCTCCCCGATCTGAGCGTGCCGACTGGGGGGCGTCGACCCACCGCTGCACCGCACACCGTCAGTAGGAGTAGCTGTTCTCGGCGAGCGTGAGCGCGCCGCCGTCGGCCCGCGTCAACGGCGAGTAGCGATCGTCCGCCAACTCCGCGAGGTACGACTCGAACCGCTCGCGGAACCCCTCCGGCGGGTCTTCCCAGAGGCGCGCAGCGTAGTCGATCAGATCCTCGTCGTCGACGGTTTCACGGTCGCTGTCGTGGGTGAGGCCGTAGTACCCCGACGCACACATCTCTCGCCACAGGGTTCCCTCCTCGTTGCAGAACATACACCCTCTCGATTCGGGCTGGAACTGCACCCCGCGTTCGCCGTGGCGTTCACACTCGACCCGAGTGAGTTCGCCAATCGACCGCATCTCGACGTCGAGGCCGTCTTCGTCGAGTTCGGCGACGAAGTAGCCGCCGACGCGCCGCTCCTCGGTCCGGGGGTCTCGGACCTGGAGGAACGCCGAGTTCAGCCGCCGTCCCTTCTGTCGGCCGCGGTGGGAGTTGCCACAGAAGTGCGCCCGCCCGTCGAACTGATCCGCGAGCCGCCAGTGCTCCAGATGCGTGACGAGCACCGTCTCGGCGTCGACGTGGTCGAGCGAGCTGGTGAACGCCACCTCCCCGACCGTCACCACGCCGTCGTCGGGAACTTCGGTGCCGACCGAGAGCTCGTAGTCCAGATCGCCGAAGTAGTCCTGATTGCCGTACACCCACACCAGCCCGTGTGCCGCGAGTTCGTCGAACCGTTCCAGCACCGGCTCGACCGCTTCCAGTTGCTCCCTGCCGCGTTCCTTTCCCGTTTGCTCGTCGTCCTGTCTCGCTGTCCGCCAAGCGTTCGTGTAGTCCCCGACGTGGACGACGTAGTCGAACGGGTCGTTGTCGGCATCGTCGAGGACCCGCCGGAGCGACCGCACGTCGCCGTGGTTGTCACCCATGACGAGGATCCGGTGGGTCATTTCGCTCGCGTCCGGGTTCTCGACCCCGGAGCAAGTAAGCACCGAACGATCTGACAGCTGTTGAACGGCTGCCCCAACGCGGTCGTCCGCGGCGCCGCCGGCCGCGTCGTTTATGCCGACCACCTGCCTAAATCACGGACGTGACCTCCCACCCGGACGCGTCGGACGCCGCGGATCTCACCATCCGCGAGGCCGACCGGGCGGACCTGCTCGCGGTGTTCCGGATCGAGAAGTCGGTGTTCCCCCAGCCGTGGCCGTTCGCCTCCTTCGAGCGGTTCCTGGGCAACCGGGGGTTCCTCGTCGCGGTCCGGGACGGCGCCGTCGTCGGCTACGCGATCGCGGACGTAAACGCGAATCACGGCCGCGATCTGGGCCACCTGAAGGACATCGCCGTCCACCCCGAGATGCAGGGCGAGGGCGTCGGCCGCGCGCTGCTCCGGCGCGTGCTGTTCACACTGAGGCTCGCCGGCGCGGACGTGGTGAAGCTCGAAGTCCGGGAGAGCAACGACGTGGCCCGGTCGCTGTACGAGGACGTGGGGTTCGAGCGCGTCCGGCGGGTGTCCGCCTACTACGACGACGGCGAGGACGCCTTCGTGATGGTGCTCGATCTCGCGGAGTGGCAGGGTTAGAGCACGCCGAGCAGGTCGGCGGCGAGATAGAGCTGGCCGAGTCCGGCGACGATCATCACTACGCCCGCAGCCTGTTTGATACGGCCGGTGTACCCGCCGACGGAGCGCCAGATGTCGACCCCGGCGCCGGCGAGCAGCGTCACGCCAGCCAGCGGCGCGGCGACGCCGAGGGCGTACGTCCCGAGCGCGAGCGCGCTCGTGGCGCCGTCGAGCGCGAGCGCCTGCGTGACGACGCCGAGGAACAGTGGGACGACACAGCCCGCGGCGGCGATCCCGTACACCGCGCCGAACACGCCGAACCCGAGCAGTGTGTCCGGTCGGCTCGGCAGCCGAACGTCGACGCCGAGCTCCCCGCCACGCAGCGTGAGAACGCCGAACACCACCAGTGCGACCCCGACGACCGGCTCGAACAGCGGGAGTGCTCGCGTCAGCGAGCGGCCGAGCGTGAGCACGAGCCCGCCCACGAGCGCGAGCGCGGCCAGCGTCCCCGCCGACGCCGTCGCCGCGGCCGGGACCGCGGCCACGCGCTGGTCGCTCTCGCGCAGGTAGTAGCCGACGTAGCCGGGGAGCAGCGGGAACGCACAGGGAGCGAGAAACGTCGTGACGCCAGCGCCGGCGGCGAACCCGAGCACGCCGATCGTTCCCGGGTCAAGCATCGGTCACTGCGTCCAGTTCGGTTCGGAGCGTGTCGGCGTGGACGAGTCCCCCGTGTTCGAACTGCACCGTCCCCTCGGCGTCGACGATCGCGACGTACGGCAGGCCGTCGGCGCCGAAGGCGGCCATGAGCTCGCTGCCGGGGTCGAGCCCGACCGTCCAGGCGCCGCCGTTCTCGCCCCACCAGTCGGCGATGTCCCGCTTGGTCAGCGACTCGCCGAGGCGCTCGTTGGTCACCGAGACGAAGCTGACGCCGTCGTACTCTCCGCGAACCGAGTCCAGGATGTCGACCTGCTCGTCACAGGGTGCACACCACGTCGCGAACAGGTCGACGACCGTCACGCGGTCCGGCGTCGGGACGGGTGCCGATCCCGCTTCGGAGCCGGGAGCGTCGATCGTCTCGACGCGGATCGGGAGGTCGTCGGTCGTCCCTCCCAGCAGGCCACTGCTGGCGGCCCAGAAGCTCCCCCCGGTCAGGCCGACGCCGGCGAGCGCCGCGAGTACCCGCCGTCGGTTCATGCCTCGCGGAGTTCGGTCAGGTCCTCGATGATCGCCTGTTCGTCGGGAGAGGAGGTCTGGTAGGCCCGTTCGACGTAGCCGTCGGCGTTGACCAACAGCGTCAGCGCGGTGTGGGCGAACATGTACATATCCATGTCCTCGGGCTCGGTGCGCCGGAAGTCGACGCCGAACTGCTCCTGAACGACCGTCTTGGCTCGCTCCTTCGACTCGGGTCGGAGGAACTGCCAGCCGTCTGCGGCCGTGGTGACGTTCATCTCCTCGCCGTAGCTCTCGAGTCGGTCAGCGGTGTCTCTGGCGGGGTCGAACGTCACCGGTGCGAACGTCACCTCGTCGGCGTACTCGTTCGTCTGTGCGTGGGCCTGGACGTTCCGGAGCGTGCCGACGAGAACGGGACAGACCGTCTGACAGTGGCTGTAGAAGAAGGTGAGCAGCCCCGGCGTCCCGAGATCCCGCAGCGACAGCGACCCGCCGGCAAGCGGTGCGGGGAGGCTCACGTCGGCGACCCGCTGGCCCCACGCCGGGTACGGTACGTCCTCACTCTCGAAAGGGCGGTCGGGTTCGGCGAGCGACACGTTCGGGTTCGAATCCCCGAGTCCGACGGCATCGAGACAGCCCGCCGTCGTCCCGACGACGGCGGCGGCGCCGGTCGACTTGATGAACGTCCGACGATCCATACAAACAGTTGGACTGCTGCCCGCTTAGGCGGTCTGGTGCGAACGTCGAAACGGCCGACTCACCCACTGACGAGCCGATCGAGCGCATCCGTTTTCCCCCTCCGGACCGAGACCCCGGTATGGGATACCGCTGTCCGGTCTGTGGCTCGCCCCAACAGGACGACGAGCACTTGGCGAACCACCTCGCGATGACCGCGATGCTCCACGGCGAGGACCACGAGGCGTGGCTCGACGATCACGTCGAGGAGTGGGGCGAGCATACGCCGCCCGAACTCGCTGCCGAGGTCGTCGACGGCGCCGAGGAAGTCGACTACGACGAGGCGACCGCCGAACGCGCCGAGACCGAGATCCCGACCGGCGACGGCGAACACGACCACGATCACGACCACGACGCATCCGGCAGCTACCCGACCGAGGAGATCGCCGACCCCGCCGAAGTGCCCGATTCAGGGTTCATCGACGAGGCGGCCGAGGAGGCCGTCGCCGAGGCGCGCGAGATGACGCGAAAACGCCGCGAAGCCGCTGCCGAGGAGGAGAGCGAGGAGGACGGCGACGCCTGACCGGCACGCTGTCAGTCGAGCAGTTCGACGCCTGACCCACCATCGTCACCGGTAAGCCCGTTCGCTCGGGATTTCCACGTATGCGAACAGAAGGAGTGTTCTCCCCGGAGACGGCGGACGGCGCGGCCGAGGCGTTCGAGAGCGTCGGTCCCGCCGCCCAGACGGTCGTCCGTGAGACCGCCAAGGCGATGGAGTTCGACCGCGAGGAGTACGACCGCCGGGTGACCGGCGACGTGGTGGAGACCGCCCGCGACGCGCTGTTCGCGTCGCTGCTGTCGGTCACGATCGCCGACCGCGAGGCGTGGGAGGCGTGGCGGGAGGAGCACCCGGCGTACGACGTCCACGAGACCGGCTCCGAGAGCGTCGAGCGGGTAGTCTGGCACGCCGCGCCCGCCACCGAGGAGGTCGTCGCGGCGACGTTCCAGTCCGAGGAGGAGGCGGCGGTCGGTACCCTCCGTAGGCAGGCGTTCGGCCGCATCTATCGGCCGCTGCTGCAAGACGACGCGCCCGGGGAGTCGGATGGGTGATTTCCCGCCGGACGACGGTCGCCGGCACGAGCCGCTGCCGGAGTCCCACCCCGACTGGCGCGTCATCGAGAGCGTGCCGGAGTACGAGACCGGCTGGTTCGTCGGGGGGTACGACCTGATCGAACAGCCCGACGGCACCCGGAAGCGCTACTACTGGGCCGAGCTCGCGACCGCGGTCGTCGTCACCGCCGTCACCGACGACCACGTGCTGTTCGTCGAGCAGTACCGGCCGACGATCCGCCACGAACAGCTCGAACTGCCCGCCGGCGTCGTCGAGGCCGAGGAGTCGTTCACCGCTGCGGCCCGGCGGGAGCTTCGCGAGGAGACGGGGTTCCGCGCCGACTCGCTGTCGCTGCTGGAGGACGTCTGGGTCGCGACGGGCGCGCTCAGACACAAGCGCGCCTACGTGTTCGCCGAGGGGCTCGAACCGGTCGGGCAGGAGCTCGACGCGAACGAGTTCCTCACCCCGCGGGCGATCCCGATCGAGGAGGCGATCCAGACGGTTCGCTCGCGACCGATCAACGAGGCCACGCTGCAGGGACTCACGCTGGCCGACGAGGAAGGGCTGCTGTAACCGCGCCCGCGGTCCGTGAGCTTCAACCGTCCGAGCGAGCCACGGTCGGTATGGACGAGATCTCGACCGAGCGCGTGGCCGAACTGCTCGAAGACGGCGCGGCCCCGACGATGGTCGACATCCGCGAGCCGCCGGCGTTCCGGCGGGGCCACATCCCCGGCAGCCTGAACGTCCCGTTCCGACAGCTCCCCGATCGAGTCGCCGAACTCGCAGACGCCGACCACGTCGTGACGGTCTGCCCCCACGGCAAATCCAGCGTGCAGGCCGCGAAGCTGATCGAGTCCTACGAAGGGATCACCGACGCGACCGTCGAGAGCATGGCCGGCGGGCTGAGCGAGTGGGACGGCCAGATCGAGTCCGGCGACGACGACGCGGAGCCCGACGAGGGGCCGGCGGCGCCGTTCTGAGCGAGCGACTCCCGACTACGCTTCTCAATTTCCGGATTCCGTCGACGATCGGCTCCAGCAGCTAGCTTCCCGACCGTCGCCGTCGAAGCCCCACCGTCGCGAGCACGGCGACGGTCGCGACCGGGACGCCGAACCCGGCCCCGGTGGTCTCCGTCGTCGTCGGGGCGATAGCGCGCACGTCGACCGCGCGGCCGCCCGCGCCGACGCGGTACTCCCCCGCCGCCGGCAGTTCGACGGTCGCCGAGACCGTCTCCCGCTCACCCGCGCCGAGTGTGACTGTCCGGGTCGCCACCGTCTCGCCGTTCCGGGTGAACGGGATCGTCGCGTTGCCCGGCACCTGCTCGTCGTTGGTCACGGTGGCGGTCACGGTCGTCTCCTCGCCGGGGTCGACGGTCCGTGGCTCGACCGCGAGCTCGGTCACCGCCGGCGTCGCCGGCTCGCGAACCGCGACCGTGAACCGCTCGCCGGCGATCGAGACGGTGTAGCGCCCCGGCTCCGCGAACTCGTGGCTCAGCGAGGTCGCCGTCCGCTCCCCGGGAGCGAGCGTCCCGTTCGCCGTCACGACTGCCCGGTCGTCGACCCGGAGCGTGACCGCGTACTCGCCGGTCGCACCGCCGAGGTTCTCGACCGTTGTCCGCAGCGAGAGCGCCTCGCCGGCCGCCAGCGTGACCGGCGGAGCGAGCGTCGCGTTGCGGTACGGGCCGGTCGCATGCACGTCGGTTGCGGGGTCGAAACCCACCCGCAGCAGTGCGGCGTCGCCGCCGAACGCCTCGCGGTGAGCGCTCCGGTTCCAGACCGCGGCTTCGTCGTCGGTCGTCGTGAACCGTTCGGCGGTGGCGCGGGTGGACTGCCCCCCGGCGTTCGCGACGGCTGCGAGGATGTCCTCGTTGGTGACCGGGGAGGTCCGCTCGTTGAGCGACGCCAGCACGCGCTGGAAGGTGGCGCCGCGGTCGGTCGCGACGCGGATCCGCCGGTCGATCTCGCCGCTCACCAGTGCCCCTTTCCAGTAGTTCGCGTTGTTCGCCCAGTCGCCCGGGTCGGCGAGCACCGAACTCGCCTGCGGCTGGGCGGTCCCGCGGTCGAGGAACTCGGCGAAGCGGGCGAAGGTCACCCCCTCCCGTCGGTGGCTCAGGAGCGCGGCGTACCACGTCGCGCTGGCCTCCGTGAGCCACCGCCCGGAGTCGGCGGTCCGGAACGACTGCCGGGTGTGGACGTACTCGTGGAGCCACGCGTTCCCGACCCCGTCGATCGGCTGGTTCGCGCGCACCCAGAAGTCGGTGTCGCCGACCTGGACGCCCTGTGCCGCCCAGTTCACTCGATCGGTGGGTGCCGCGACCGCGAACACGGTCGGGTCGCGGTCGCCCACGCGAAGCGCCTGTGAGGCGTTCCCGAGCCCGTCGAGGATCTCCTCGGGCGGGTCCGCGAGCGAGGCGGCCTCGGGCACGATCAGCGTTATCTCCTGTCCGCCGACCTCCCGGGTGTACGTCGCGTGGGGCCCGAGGAAGGCGGTCGTCTCGCCGACGGCGCCCGCCCCGTCGACGCGGGTCGTGCGGTCGACGCTGATCGAGTCGGCGCCGCGGTAGCGCCACTGGTAGCCGAGGTTGGGCTGCTGGATCAGCGCCCACTCGCCCACGTCGGCGTAGAGGTACGAGCCGTCGGCGCCCATCGGCCCGTCGCGGTCGGTGGTCCGGTTGGCCGCCATCGCGTAGCGGAGCCGTGGCTCGACGGTCTCACCGTCCCACTCCCACGTCTGTCCCTCGATGTAGCTGAACCCCTCGGCGTCGGTGACGCTCGACTGCGGGCCCAGCGTGACCCTGAGCTCGGTCACTTCCTCGGGGATCTCGAACGTCTGGACGACGCCGATCGATCCCGGGCGATCGGGCGTGAGCGAGAGAACGGTGTCGACTGCGATCGTCGGCGACGCCACGGGGTCGACGGCTCGCTCGGCGTCGTGGGCGGTCCACGAACTCGCGTCGGCGCCGCCGGCCGTGACGGCGGTCGCTGGCTGCACGCCGGCGAGCAAGAGAACGACCGCGACGGCGACAGCTCTGTGCACAGTACTGCTCGGTGCGGGTCCGGCATAGTTCCCCGGTCGCGACGCGGGAACCGGGCCGGCAGGGAAGGGGTCAGGCCACGTTGAAGCCTTTGTCGCGGAGGAAGTCCTCCACGCGACCGCTGTGGTTGCCCTGGAGCTCGATGGCGCCGTCCTCGACGGTGCCGCCACACGCGAACTTGGACTTCAGGTCCGAGGACAGGCTGTCCATGTCCACGTCTTTCGGATCGAACCCCTCGATGACCGTTACCTCCTTGCCGTACCTGCGCTCGTCGATGCGGATACTGATCTGCTGGGACTCTTTGGCGACGTCTTCGCAGACGCAGAGTTCCTCAGGCAGCCCGCACGTCGAGCAGACTTCACCCATTACGGCCGGAAAGTAGCTACCACAGCTACAAAACAGTATCGGGGCGCCGTTCGCGGCCCGAGTGTCGGCGTCGACGGCTACTCTTCTTCCTCGTGGACCAGCTTGTGGACGTACGTGCGCCCGGCCAGCCCGCCGAACAGCAGCTCCCGGGGAGTGAGCTCCCGGTCGAACCCGTCGCGGCGGGCGATGTCGAGGCGCTGTTCGGTCGTTTGGAAGTAGTTGACCACCGTGACGAGCAACACGCCGCCGACGGTGTTACCCAGCAGCACCGGGAGCACGAACCAGACTAGCCCGTCGAGGAACACGGGGTAACCCGCAAAGGCGAGGTAGGCGAGCTCGGTGAAGGAGACGACGGAGTGATAGAGGTTCCCGAGCGGCACCGCGAGGAAGGCCAGGTAGACGATCACCAGCCGGGCGACGCTGTCCCGGACGGCGTAGACGAGCCAGACGACGCCGGCGACGATCAGCCCCGCGAACCCTGCTTTGAAAAACAGCGGCCAGAAGTTCGTCTCGATCCCTTTCTGTGCGAGATACGTCGCGGCCTCCATCGCGCCCGGCGAGAGCACGCCGGTCCGGGCCAGCACGAGCGCGCCGACGCCGCCGCCGGCGAAGTTCCCGACGATCACGATTCCCCAGATCTTCAGCAGTCGCGGGACGCTCATCAGCCGTTCGAGCACCAGCACCACCGGCGGCAGCGTGTTCTCGGTGTACAGCTGGTAGCCGCCGATGATGATGAACACGAACCCCAGCGGGTACAAAAGCGCGCTGAGTATGGGGTGGCTGTCGGTCGACGCCGTCAGCGAGGCGTACAGCAGGAACGTGATCGTGATCGAGAACCCCGCCGCGAGGCTGCTGAAGAACAGCTCGCGCCCCCCCGTGGTGGCCTCCTCGTCGGCGGCGGCGATGATGCGCTGGAACACCTCGTGGGTCTCGAACTGGTCGCGCAGCACCGCCCCCGCGGCGGGCGCGCCGTGCTCGGACTGCTCGATCGCTTCGCGAACGCTCTCGTCGTCGGCGTCGCCGTCCGACATTGCGGGTGGCTACGAACGGGGAAACCTAACTCCTGTGGGTTTGGAGTTAAAACGGCCAGAACGCACGGACGAGGATCGCCAGCCCCACGAACGCGGTGACCCCGCCGACGATCTGTGTCGCGTCGATCTCCCACTCGTCGGCCACGTCGCCCTCGTGACCCTCCTCCATCGCGGCCTTCCGTGCGGCCTGGTAGGGGGCGACGACGTGGACTCCCCCTGAGAGGAGGAGGAACAACCCGGCTGTCAGCGGCCGCCACGCTTCGAACGGCATCGACGGGCATTCTCGCTGGTCGCAAAAATGGGTTCCGCCGGCGGCGGGCGAGCACCAGCGGCCACCCGAGTCGGTGCAGATATCCAACGGGGTGCCCGCCATGAGTGGGGCCACTGGGAGCTTTCGCTCCTCACTGTCGTTCGGAGACGAAAGCCTGGACCGGGAGTCGAACCCGGGAAGTCTCGATTACAAGTCGAGTGCATGAACCACCCATGCTCTCCAGGCGCAGTCGACGCTACTCAGTCCTCCTTTGAGTGCGTGTCGTTTTCGGGTGCCTTCTCCATCTCCACGCGGTGGGTGTCGTAGCCGTGGCGCGCGTAGAACTGCCGGGCGGCCTCGTTGTCGGCGAGCACCTCCAGCGAGATCCGATCGACGCCGGCGTCGAGCAGGCGGCGCTCGGCGGCGTCGAGCAGGTCGCCGCCGACGCCGGCGCTGCGGTGGCTCGGCCGTACGTAGATGTTCTCGATCACGCCGCGGTCGACGTCCTGCCGGAAGCCGCCGGTCTCGGGGGCGAACTCGACGAACCCCGCGAGGTCCCCGTCGGCGGTGCGGGCGACCAGCACTCCCTCGGTGACGATCGCCCGGGCCAGCCCCTCGCGGACCGACTCGCGGTTGGGCGCCGCCAGTAGGTGCGAGTCGTGTGCGCGCTGGTCGCGCGCGAGATCCACCCACAGCTCCGCGATTCGGTCGGCGTCGTCCATCGTCGCCGGCTCGATCTCCATTCGCTTCCCTCTCGGGTCGCCGAGGGGTAAGAGGTGTCGGCTGCGGCCGCCACGTCCCGCCGATCCACGCGGAGCAACTCCGAGCCCGTTGCTGATACGGGAGAGGGAAACGTTCAACCGCCGTCCGGCCGACTACTCGCGCATGGATCTCGACGATATCGACCGGATCGCGGTACTCGGTGCGGGCAACATGGGCCACGGCATCGCCGAGGTGGCCGCATTGGCCGGCTACGACGTGACGATGCGGGACATCAACGAGGAGTTCGTCCAGAACGGCTACGAGCAGATCGAGTGGAGCCTCGAGAAGCTGGCCGAGAAAGACCAGATCAGCCAGGCCGACGCCGACGGCGCGCTCGATCGGGTCACGCCGGTCGTCGACCTCGACGCCGCGGTCGGCGACGCCGACGTGGTGATCGAGGCCGTCCCCGAGAAGATGGACATCAAAAAGGAGGTGTACCGCGAGGTGGCCGACCACGCGCCGCCGGAGACGATCTTCGCGACCAACACCTCCAGCCTCTCGGTGACGGAGCTCTCGGAGGTCAGCGACCGACCCGAGCAGTTCTGCGGGATGCACTTCTTCAACCCGCCCGTGCGGATGCAGTTGGTCGAAGTCATCTCCGGCGCCCACACCGCCGACGAGACGCTCGACACGATCGAGTCCCTCGCTGAATCGATGGGCAAGACGGCCGTCCGTGTCCGAAAGGACTCGCCGGGGTTCATCGTCAACCGCGTGCTCGTGCCGCTGATGAACGAGGCGGCGTGGATCGTCGAGGCCGACGACGCAACGATCGAGGAGGTCGACTCCACCACGAAGTACGACCTCGGCCTCCCGATGGGCTCGTTCGAGCTCGCCGATCAGGTCGGTATCGATGTCGGCTACCACGTACTGGAGTACATGTACCAAGAGCTCGGCGACGCCTACCGGCCCTGCCCGCTGCTCGCCGAGAAGGTCGAGGCGGAGGAGCTCGGGAAGAAGACCGGCCGCGGCTTCTACGACTACGAGGACGGCGACGGCGCCCAGATCCCGACTGACGCCGGCCGCGAGGATCTCCAGGAGCGCCTGCTCGCCGTGATGGCCAACGAGGTCGCGGGCCTCGTCGCCGAGGACGTCGCCGACCCCGAGGCGATCGACGAGGCGGTCAAGCTCGGCGCCGGCTTCCCCGACGGTCCGGCGAAGATGGCCGACGACTACGGAATCGACGCCCTCGTCGAGACGCTCGACGAACTGTACGAGGCGACCGACGAACCCCGATACGAGGCGGAGGACTCGCTGCGCGAACTCGCTGACTCGGGCGCGGGGTTCCACGGTGCCGCGAGCGACGGCGACGGCGAGACGGAGTACGAGGTGCTGAACGTCTCCGTCGACGGCTACGTCGGCCACATCGAGATCGCCCGACCCCACCGGATGAACACGATCAGCGAGGAGCTGCTCCACGAGCTCGACACCGCGATCGACGAGCTCGACGCCCACGAGGACGTGCGCTCGGTGCTGCTCACCGGCGAGGGCGACCGCGCGTTCTCGGCGGGTGCGGACGTGCAGTCGATGGCCGCCGGCGGCGGCGACCCGCTGCACGCGGTCGAACTCTCCAAGCTCGGGCAGGAGACGTTCGGCAAGCTCGAATCGCTCGACGCGCCGGTCGTCGCCGCCATCGACGGCTACTGCCTCGGCGGCGGGATGGAGCTCGCGACCTGTGCCGACCTCCGCGTCGCCAGCCGGCGCTCGGAACTCGGCCAGCCCGAGCACAACCTCGGCCTGCTGCCGGGCTGGGGCGGCACCCAGCGCCTGCGCCACATCGTCGGCGAGGGCCGTGCGAAGGAGATCATCTTCACCGCCGACCGCTACGACGCCGCGGAGCTCGAGGAGTACGGCTTCATCAACGAGCTCACCGAGGACAGCGAACTGCTCGACCGTGGCTGGGAGCTTGCTCGCGACCTCGCGGCCGGCCCGCCGATCGCCCAGCGTTACACCAAGCGCGCGATGCTCGCCGGCCGCGACGACACCGACGCCGGGCTCGAAGTCGAGAGTCAGGCGTTCGGCCACCTGATGAACACCGACGACCTGATGGAGGGGGTCACGGCGTTCATGGGCGACGAGGAGCCGGAGTTCGAAGGGAAGTAGGCCGAGATTTCTTCCGCGATCGGGCGGCACTTTTTGCGTGATTCGACGGTACCGGAGCGGCTGGTGGCTCGAGGTGAAGTACTGGAACGAGAGGTGGACGTAGGCCGAAATCGCCGAACAGTGCGGTGTCTCGCCGCGGTGTATCCGCACATGGATGCAGAAACGAGGCGTCGAGACGCGGGAACTGGCCGGGGAGAACCACCCGCAGTACGGGAGTGAACGGGATGAAGCAACCAGAGTGAAGATCTCGGAGACGATGGCGGGCAGAGAGTTCTCCGCGGAGACGATCGAGCGGTTCCGTGAGGCGAAGCAGGGATCGGAGATCCCTGCGGAAACCCGAGAGAAGATTTCCGAGTCACTCTCGGGGCTGGAACGGTCCGACGAGATTCGCGAACGGATGTCGGCGGCGAGATCTGGAGCGCAGAACCCGCAGTGGAAAGGTGGAGTCTCCGACAGCTACGGGGTTGGCTGGGGGAAAGCGCGCGAGTGTGTCCGGGAACGTGACGTCGTTTGCCAACACTGCGGCCGTGAGGGGAACGAGCGTCGACTCGACGTCCACCACGTCTTCCGTTTCGGCTGTTCGAGCAGGCCGACAAGACCCCGACCGAGAAGGCACACGAACTCGGGAACCTCGTTCTCCTCTGTCGCCCGTGCCACCGGAAAGCCGAGCGAGGTGAGATAGTGTTCGACTCGTCGCTGGAACCGCCGGAGTGAACGACGAAAAGACAGATTTATACCTCAGCCTCGGCGATGTTCAGACACGCTCGGTTGGTGTAGTCCGGCCAATCATTTCGGCCTTTCGACTAAAATTCGGGCCTTGCCCGTTTAGGAAGAAAGCCGATGACCGGGGTTCAAATCCCCGACCGAGCATTTCTCCGACGTACAGTCTCGGCTAGTGACCGCTCGGCGGCTCCCTCCGGGGCCGATGGCGCCGTACGTCGTCGCCGCCGGCCTGCTCGAGTCGCCCCCGACGGTCAGTATCCCTTTCTCGCCGGCGGATGCCGTCGTCGACGTGGACACACCATCTCCGCACCGGCTCGGTGCCGCCCTCCTCGGCCTCGTCCTGTTCGCCGTCCTGCTGGGGTGGAACCCCTCGCTCCCGGATCCGATCGCGTTCGGCGCCGCCTCGATCCCGCTGGGGCTCTGCTGGTACGGCGTCTCCAGCCAGTCGCCGGTGTCGGCCGTTCTCCGAGTCGGTGCCCTGGCTGTCGCGCTCACCCTCGCGTCGTGCATCCGAGGCGCTGGGCCCCTCTAACGGAACTCCTCGTAGCTCGCTTCTAGGTCGACCATCGGTTCGGGGTAGTCCTCGCCCAGCACCACGCCGTAGGCCGCCTGCTCCTTTTGATCCATCTCCCACGGCTCGTGGACGTACGCGGGCGGGACCCCCCGGAGTTCGGGGAGCCAGTGGCGGACGTACTCGCCGTCCTCGTCGTAGTTTCGGGCCTGCTTCACCACGTCGAAGTAGCTGTTCCGGCTGTCGTTACCCACGCCGGCGACGTACGCCCAGTTCCCGTAGTTCGAGCCGGGGTCGTAGTCGACGAGCTGGCGCTCGAAGTAGGCCGCGCCCCGGCGCCAGTCGATCCGCAGGCTGTTCGCGAGGAAGGAGGCGACGTTCTGCCGGCCGCGGTTGCTCATGAAGCCGGTCTGGTTCAGTTCTCGCACGTTGGCGTCGACGAACGGAATCCCCGTCTCGCCGCGTTTCCAGCGTTCGAACTGCTCGCGGGCCGTCGGATCGGTCCCGGGGTCGGCCCAGTCGATATCCTCGCGCTGTCTGATCCCGTCGCGGGCGAAGAACTGCCCGCCGTGTTTGGCGGTCTGAAACGCCATGAAGTCACGCCAGCGGAGTTCGAACAGGAGCCAGTACGTCGAGTCGTTCGCGACCCGCTCGGCCTCGTAGCGGTCCACGTCCCGCTTCACGTACCGCGGGGAGAGACAGCCGGCCGCGAGCCACGGCGAGAGCTTCGAGGAGTAGTCGGCCCCGAGCAGCCCGTTTCTGGTCCGTTTGTACTCCCGGAGGTCGTCGTCCTCCCAGACGTACGCTTCGAGTCGATCCAGTCCTGCGGTCTCCCCGCCCTCGAACGCCAGTACGCCCCGATCGTCGTATTCGGGCTGTTCGAGGCCGAGCTCCTCGGGGGTCGGGACCGCGCCGCGGCCGCCGTCGAGCCGAGCGAGATCCGGCGGCGGCGGGAGCGACGGCTCGGGAAGCGGCTCCCGAACGCGACTGTCGTTCTCGACGGACTGCCGGAACGGCGTGAACGTGTCGTCGATCCCCTGGATGCCGTCGGGCAGATCGGCGACGTGATGCAGCGTGGACGTCCAGTGGCCCTCGGTCCGAACCTCGGCGTCCCCGAGCGTGCTCACGACGGCGCGGGCGGCCTCACGCTCCTCGGGTGCGGGGAGCGCTTGGTAGTGGACGGCGTCGGCGTCGACGGCCGCGGCCAGTTCCGCGAGCACGTCGTCCGGCCGGCCCTCGCGGACGAGCAGCCCCGACCCTTCGGCGTCGAGTGCCGCTCGCAGGTCGGCCACGGTCTCCCGCTGGAAGCGTGCACGGTACGCCCCGGTTTTCTCGAAGTCGAAGGAGTCCCGGCCGCCGTACGGCTGCTCGCCGTACTGCCGTGGATCGACCACGTACACCGGAAGCAACTCCTCGGCCTCGGCGGCGGCGACGAGGGCGGCGTTGTCGTGCAGGCGGGCGTCGTTGCGGACCCACCAGAGGGCGGTCTCCATGCTGGCTCTGGGGCCGGCCGCCGTTTTGCAGTTCGGGTAGCGGGCCGCGTGGGAGGGTCCCCGGAGCGAGAGGTCTATCCACCTCCACCGCCCAGTCCGGGTATGGGTCTCGACGACCTCCCGGAGTCCTGGACGGTGTGGAACGAGCAGCGGGACGGTCGGATCATCCTCGCCTACCGCCCGGACGTGTTCGACGCCGAGGAGTTCCCGGCGCCGTGTCTCCCGACGATCTACGTCACGAACGGCTCGCGGGCGGACCGCCCCGGCGCGGGCCAGTACGCCACCGAGGAGTGGCACGCGACGCTGTTCGCGGAGCCGGAGATCGAGTTGACGAACGAGACGCGGGACAGTCGGTCGACGGCCGTCGACGCCGCGGTCGACGTGGCCGATCGGTTCGCGAACGGCGAGATCGACTACCGCGCGGCGTACCAGCAGCCCCGGGAGGCGTACCTCGCGGAACTGGACGAGCGGACCGGCCGGGCTGACTGAAACCGGGGCGAGAGCCTTAACCCCGCCGCGGAGCTACGTTCGTCCATGACCACCGTTACGCTCGTCGGCGCCCGGCTCGCCGAGCCGGGCCAGGAGTTCGTCTATCAGGGGGAGGCCTCGGGTTGTGAAGGCTGTCCCTACCGGAGTCAGTGTCTCAACGTGGAGGAAGGGACCCGCTACGAGGTCGTCGACGTGCGGGAGAACACGCAGGTGCTCGACTGCGCGGTCCACGACGAGGGAGTTCGAGCGGTCGAAGTCGAGCCCACGTCGGTCCCCGCGAACGTCCCCTCGAAGTCCGCCTACTCCGGGAGTAAAGCCAAACTCGCGGGCGAGTGTTCGCACTCGGAGTGCCCCTCGCACCCGTTGTGTGTCCCGCTGGGGGCGGAGTTCGGCGAGGAGCACCAGATCCAGGAAGTCGAGGGGGAGCCGCCACACGAGACGTGTCAGCTGGATCGGGACCTGACGCAGGTGGAGCTGGCGCCCTCTGAGTAGTCGGGTACGCTTAGTTCGTTTAGGGGCGGTTTTCGGGGGGTTCTGTTGTGGGTCGTGTTCGCTTTGGGGCGATCGATGGGTTGGCGTCGTGAACTGCGACTGTAGACGATACTGGGGAGTTCGGTGTTTCGACCGCGAACAGCAACAGCATCCCGGTGCGAGACCACTTGCGACCGCACCGCCCCGCACAGCCCACAAACCTCCCCAGCCGACTCGTTCGGGCTTCGCCCTCACTCGTCCTCCGAGGGAGCAAAGCTCTCTCGTGCCCTCGCTCGTTTCACTCACGAGGACCTCGCGCTGGGCTCGCGCACAGAGGCGCGAGCGCTTCGCGCCGACAGCCACCGCGGTGCGGTGGCGGTGGACGCCTCGCGAGCGCCAAAGTGGCGCTCGCGGGGGGAGGGGTGGGGATTCCGGGCTGTGCCGGACCCTGTGTCCGGCACCCTGCGGTCACAAGTGGTCTCGCGTCGAGATGCTGTTGCGGTTGCTGTTCCAGTTGCCAATAATCGAGATGCTGTTGCTGTCGCAGTTACCAACGATCGAGCCACTGTCGCGGTTACTGTCCCACTCATCAAAGATCGAGCCTCCGCCGTAGCGACGGACGGAGACGCCGAAAACGAAGACTGCCGACTTACTCCAGCACGACCAGCACGTCGCCCATGTCGACGCTCTCGCTCTCTTCGACCAGCACCTGCGACACCGTGCCGCCGCGCTCGGCGTCGATGTCGTTCTCCATCTTCATCGCTTCGAGCACCGCAACCGTGTCGCCCGGGGCCACATCGTCGCCGACCTCCACGTCGACCGACAGCACCGTCCCCTGCATGTCGACGGCGACGGACTCGCCGCCCTCGGGCACCTCGGGCGTCTCGCCGCCGTCGTCGCTGCTGCCGCCGCCACTGCTTCCGCCGGCGCCGGAGGGAGGACTCCCGCCGCTGCTCGTCTCGGGCGTCGGGATCGCGGGCGCGCCCTCCTCCTCGAGTTCGACGTCGAAGCGCTTGCCGTTGACCTCGACGGTGAACTCGCGCCGGGTCGTCTCGCTTTCCTCGCCCTCGTCGCCGGTGGACTCGACACCCCACTTGTCGACGGCCTCGTCGATCCGGGCGTGATCGAGGTCGTTGTCGAGGTACTTCGTCGTGTGTGTGCCGTTGACGAACGTCTCGTCGTCGAGCATCAGCCGATGGAACGGCGAGATGGTGACGACGCCCTCGATGTCGTACTCACCGAAGGCCCGCTTCGAGCGCGCGATGCACTCCTCGCGGTCGCTCGCGTGGACGATCAGCTTCGCGATCATCGAGTCGTAATCCGTCACGAGCTCGTCGCCCTCCGAGAGCGCGTCGTCGACGCGGATGCCGATGCCGTCCGGCGTGTCGTACGTGTCGAGCGTGCCGCCGCTTGCGGGCTGGAACTCCTCGTCGGCGTGCTCGGCGTTGATCCGGAACTCGATCGCGTGGCCCGAGAGATCCACCTCCTCTTGCTCGAAGGTGAGCTCCTCGCCGGCGGCGACCCGGAGCTGCCACTTCACGATGTCGATACCCGTCAGTTCCTCCGTGACGGTGTGCTCGACCTGAATCCGGGTGTTGACTTCGAGGAAGTAGAAGTTCGCGTCGGGGCCGAGCAGCTCGCCGGCCTCGGCGTCGCGGTCCTCCTCCTCGACGAGGAACTCGAACGTCCCGGCGTTGTAGTAGCCGGCGGCGTCGGCGCCGCGGCGGGCGGCCGCGCCGATCTCCTCGCGGAGCTCCTCGGTGAGCGCGGGGCTGGGGCCCTCCTCGATCACTTTCTGGTGACGGCGCTGGAGCGAGCAGTCACGCTCGCCGAGGTGCCGGACGTTGCCGTGCTCGTCGGCGAGGATCTGCACCTCGATGTGCCGGGGGTTCTCGAGGTAGCGTTCGAGGTAGACGTTGGCGTTGTCGAAGTACGCCTCACCCTCGCGTTTGGCGCTCTCGAACTGGTCCTCGGCCTCCTCCGGGCCTTCGACGATCTTCATCCCGCGGCCGCCGCCGCCGCCCTCGGCCTTGATCGCGACGGGGTAGCCGTGCTCCTCGCCGAACGCCTTGACCTCCTCGGCGCTCTCGGCGGGATCGGTCGTCCCGGGAACGATCGGCACCTCTGCCTCCCGCATCGTCTTCCGGGCCTTGGTCTTCTCCCCGAGTTGCTCCATCGCGTCGGCGGCCGGGCCGACCCACGTGATCTCGTCGTGGGCCTCGACCTTGCCGGCGAACTCGGCGTTCTCCGCGAGGAACCCGTAGCCGGGGTGGATCGCGTCGGCGCCGGCTTTCTCCGCGGCCTCGATCACGGCCTCGTGGTCGAGGTATGAGTCGGCCGCGCGGGCGGGACCGACGTTGTACGCCTCGTCGGCGTGGCGGACGTGACCGCCGTGTTTGTCGGCCTCGGAGTACACCGCGACGGTGTCGACGCCCAGTTCCTCGCAGGCACGCATGACTCGGACCGCGATCTCACCGCGGTTCGCGACGAGCACCTTGTCGAACATTCTTGCAGGCCGTTCTCGTAGCGCCGACGTGATTCTGTCGGTCCGGGCCGAGCGTCAGTGATCGTGGCTGTCGGCGCCGTCCTCGCCGTGTTCGTGCCCGTTCTCGCCGTGTTCGTGCCCGTCACCGTCGTCGTGCCGCCCCGCCAGTCCTGCGAGGTGGCCGGCCGTCGAGAGGATCAGCTCCGCGCCCAGCGCCGCGGCGTTCTCGCTTCCGGGCAGACAGAACACGGGGACGCCGTTGGCGACGCCGGCGGTCGCCCGCGTCGCGACGACCATCGTCCCGATCTCCTCGTAGGAGCGCCGCCGGAACAGCTCGCCGAAGCCGGGGAGCTCCTTCCCGAGCAGCGGCTCGACGGCCTCGACGGTCACGTCGTCCGGCGTGACGCCGGTGCCGCCGGTGGTGACCACCACGTCGGTGTCGTCGCGGTCGACGAAGCGTTCGACGGTCCCCTGCACCGTGTCGTAGTCGTCCGGGACGAGATCGCGGGTGGTGATCTCGTGGCCGGCATTCCCGAGCGCGTCGACGATCCGGTCGCCGCCGGCGTCCTCGTCGAGCGATCGGGAGGAGGAGACCGTGAGGACGGCGACACCGAGTTCGTCGCGGTCGTGATGGTGGTGGTCGTGGGTGCCGGGTTCGCCGTCGTCGTGTGAGTGTTCGTCATGCGAGTGTTCGCCGTGATCGTGCGCAGGATCGTCGCTCATGTCTCGCTCTCCGATCGCGGGACACAAAACTCCGGGCGCTCGCGGTCCGCCCTTCGCCCCCGGCACCGGCCCGCTGCCGCCAACCGTTATGTCGCCGCCGCCGCAACCACTCGCTTATGAAGTCCGTCCAGTTCCACGGCCACGGCGGCCACGACGTGATCCAGTACGACGAAATCCCCGATCCGACGCCCGGCGCGGACGAGGTCAAGATCGACGTGAAGGCCGCGGCGCTGAACCACCTCGACGTGTGGACCCGGCGAGGGATGCCCGGCATCGACCTCGAGATGCCCCACACGCCCGGTAGCGACGCGGCGGGCGTCGTCGTCGAGGCCGGGGAGAACGTCGAGCGGTTCGAGCAGAACGATCGCGTGGCGGTTTCGGCGGGCGTCGCCTGCGGTCGCTGTGAGTTCTGCCGCGACGGCGAGGAGTCGATGTGCGTGCGCTACCAGATCATCGGCGAGCATCGCCCCGGCGTCCACGCGGAGTACGCGACCGTCCCGGCGGACAACCTCGTCCCCGTGCCGGAGGGCGTTGACTGGGCGGTCGCGGGGTCGGCGTCGCTCGTGTTCCAGACCGCGTGGCGGATGCTCGTCACCCGCGCGGACCTCTCGCCGACCGACTCGGTGCTCGTCCTCGGCGCTTCCGGCGGTGTGGGCCACGCGGCGGTCCAGATCGCCGACCACGTCGCCGACGAGGTGTACGCGACCGCCTCCAGCGAGGAGAAGCTGGGCTACGCCGCGGACTGCGGCGCCGACCACGTCATCGACTACACGGAGACGAACTACGCCGACGAGATCCGGGAGCTGACGGGCAAGCGCGGCGTCGACGTGGTCGTCGATCACGTCGCCGGCGAGTCGTGGTCGGACTCACTAGCCTCCCTCGCAAAGGGTGGGAAGCTCGTGACCTGCGGCGCCACCGCCGGCGGGCAGCCCCACACCGACGTGAACCGCATCTTCTGGAACCAGCTCTCCGTGCTGGGTTCGACGATGGCTACCCCCGGCGAGGCCGACGACGCCCTCTCGCTCGTCTGGGACGGGACGTTCGAGCCGCGGATCCGGGAGGTGGTGCCGATGTCCGAGGCCGCCCGCGGCCACGAGATGCTGGAGAACCGGGAGGGCTTTGGGAAGGTGGTGCTAAAGCCCGACAGTGAACTCTGAGGACGACGGGTACACGCACACGCCGGATAGCGTCGACGGCGAGTCGGACGGCGATGGGGGCGGTCCCAGCGGCACGCTGCTCGTCGTCGTGGTCGCGCTGGCGACGCTGGTGATCCCGGGATTCATCTACGTCTACCCGACGCTGTTGGCCGATCACGTGCCGTTTTTGGTGGCGATGCTGGCGCTGCCGTTCGTCCCGGCGCTGCTGTTGGGTGTCGTTGGTGTCTGGGCGATGAAGGAGTAGATTCGGACGGGTTTCGTCTGTTTTCGGATTCGGTCCGGTCGTCGACTACTGGACTCGGGACTGCGACGGTGACAGCAACCGCGACCGCGGCAGCACCAGCATCTCGATGCTGTCGCGGTTGCTGTCGCAGCTATGTCCCCACGGCCAGCTACCGTCGAAGGAGCGCACTGTACTCCGAACTCGCCGAAAACGAACCCAGAACTACCGACAGAGCGCCCGCACGTCGTGCAGGTCGTCCACCACGTGGTCGGGCTGCACCGACAGCTCGTGGTGCCGACGGTGGGGCCGGCGGATGAACGCCGACTCGACGCCGGCGTTGACCGCCGCGGTGATGTCGCTCTCCCGATCGCCGACGTACAGCGCGTCCTCGGCGTCCAGATCCGACAGCGCCTTCTCGAGGAAGTGTGGGTCGGGCTTCTTCCGGCGCAGATCCGAGATCGTCGGCTGTCGACCGTAGGCGGTGTCGAACAACCCCGAGACGCCGTAGTGGTCGAGCAGGAAATCCACCGTCTCCTGCTGGTTCGAACTCACAACCCCCATCGGGAGGTCAAGGTCCGACAGCGTCGAGACGTCGTCGAACAGCTGCTTCCCGCCGGCGTGGACGTGCTCGCGCTGTGCCTCGTGGGACGCGCGATCCCGCACCCGCCAGAACTCCTCGACAGAGAGACCGTACCGCTCGCAGACGTCTGACAGCGATTCCGGCGTCACACCGACGACGACCTCCTCGACGTGCTCGGGATCGGGGTCCTCGACCCCGGCCTCCTCGAACGCACGCCAGGCGGCCTCCTGCAGCACGTCGTAGTCGGTGGTGTCCACCAGAACGCCGTCGTTGTCGAACACGACCGCGTCGTAGCTCATACGTATCAGACGCGAACGGCGGTGAAAAAGCTTGTGTGGGCCGAAACAGGTGAGGCAGCGCCCTCGAACTGGCTAGTCGTCCGCGGCCCCCGTCGCCCCACCGCTCTCCTCGTGGATCCGCTCCCCACGGTGGAGCCGCGACGCGATGGAGTACGTCTGCTCGCGCTCCCGCCGGGTCGGGTAGTGCGCCGCGAGGTAGCGCGCGACCGCAGTCGCGAGCACCCGCCGCTCCGCCGGATCGTCCCGCAGGTCGAACTGCCGGAGGCCGGCCTCGAGCGCCTGGAACGTGTGGAATCCCGTATCCTCCCGGAGCAGCGCGCCGCCGAGTTCCGCCTTCAGGCGCTCGGGGTCGCCGCCCGCATCGAGGAAGTTCGCGGCGTGCGTGCCGGCGGCGTTCACCTCGCCCTCCATCTCGAAGCAGTGCAGCAGTTCGCGGATCTCCGCCTCCGGATCGGCGCTCTCGTCGACCGACGGCTCGGGCGCCGGCGGGGTGTTGAGGAAGCGGTCGAGGTAGACGTTCGTCGCCGCGTCGTACACGCCGCGGTAGAGTTCGGTCGTGGGCGCGCGCTGGGCCGCGCGGTGGACCGCATTTGCGTAGGTGAACGTGTGGTGGACCGTGTTCCAGTCGTTGAACTCGTTGGCCGTCGAGAACAGTGCGACGCGCTTGCCCGCCGCGAACGTCACCGCGCGGGCTAACTGCTCGACGGTCGCGCCGGCGCGGATCGCGTCGTCGAGTGCGTCGTACACCGCTGCCGGCTCCTCGCTGTGGAGGCGGTCGGTGAAGTCGTCCGGTTCGGACCACGTTTTCTCCTCTCCCTCGCCGACCATCTCGTCCAGTCGGTCGAACGACTCGGCGCTGCGGCCCGCGAGATCATCCGGCTGGCGCCACGAGGAGAGCTCCTCGCTGCGCTCGGCGGTCGCGAGCCCGCGTACCAGCGACGCCAGCACGTCCGCGCTCTCGGGGTGGTCCCAGCCGACGTGGTCAAGCGCCTCTGTCGCCTTGTTCAGGTGGTCGAAGCGGTGGCCGGTGTCGAGGTAGCGGTGGTCGGTCGCCGCCGCCGTGAGCATCTCGGTCAGCTGCTCGGGCGTGCAGTCGGCGGCGACGGCGGTCCGCAACACGCGCTCGGCGCCGTCTGCGTCACGCACCTCGACGTTCTCCCGGAACCACGCCTGCAGCCGCGAGAACGACACGTCCGTCGCCTCGAACGCCTCCTGATCGAACTTCGGCGGCTGGTCGGCGCAGTCGCTCGCGACCTGTGCGAGCCCCTGGTAGAGCGCGCGCTCCCGATCGGCCTCGTCGAGATCGGGCAGTCGGTTCATCAGCGCAGTCAGGATCGTCAGCCCGGAGCTCCAGCCGCCCTCGCGGTACTTGGTGCCGAACACGGTCGCCGTCTCGAACGGCTCGACGGGGTCCACGTCGGCCCGGAGCAGTCCGATCGCGGATTTCGCGAGGACGAGTCTGAGGTTCTGCTCCAACCCGTCCTCCAGCCGCTCGGCCCAGTGGACCGCCGGCGGCTCGTCGCGCTGTGGGTCTGGATCGACGTAGACGGTGCCGTCGACGACTTCGATCGGGTAGCTCTCCACGTCGTCGGCCCACGGGTCGAACGTGTCCCCACAGGAGAGTTCGAAGCGCGCGTGGTGCCACTCGCAGGTGAGCACGCCCTCGTCGACGCTCCCCTCGGAGAGGGGGAATCCCATGTGGGGACAGCGGTTGTTGACCGCGCGGAACTCCCCTTCGTGGTGGAACACGACGACGGGCGTGCCGTCGGCGCTCGCGACGGTCCGACCCTCCTCGCGCAGCGTCGATTCGTCGGCGACCGCGACGTAACCGTCGGGGACTGTGGTAGCCATACCCACAGGTGGGGGCGAGAGCGACTAAAGCGTATCCTGAAGAACGTTTTACCGTGTTCTTTCGCCGACGACAGGATCGGCGGGCGGGCTCGCGGGCGCTCAGCTAGGTGCGAGCTTCCGGCCGCTCAGTCCGAGGCGACCGCGGGCGCGTGGTTCTCGGCCATCTCGAGCACGTCGTCGAAGAAGTCGAGCGAGTCGTGGGGGCCGGGGTTGGCCTCGGGGTGGTACTGGCGCGTGATCACGTCGATCCCGACGCCCGCCAGCCCCTCGGCGGTGCCGTCGTTGACGTTGACCTGCGTGACCGCGAGCTCGCCCGGGTCGGCGACGCTGTAGCCGTGGTTCTGGGTCGTCATGATCACGCGGTCGGAGTCGAGATCGCGCACCGGCTGGTTCAGGCCGCGGTGGCCGAACTCCATCTTCTCGGTCTCGCCGCCCAGCGACCGCGCGACGACCTGCTGGCCCAGACAGATGCCCGCGATCGGAGTTTCGCCCGCGAACTCCTCGACGACCTCGCCGGCGGCCTCGAAGTTCGCCGGATCGCCCGGCCCGTTCGAGACGAACACGAGATCCGGCTCGATGGCGGCGACCTCGCCGGGCGTCGAGTCGTACGGCAGGACGTGCACCTCGGCGTCGCGGGCGGTCAGCGAGTCGACGATCGACTGCTTCGCGCCGCAGTCCAGCAGCGCGACCGTGAGCCCGCTGCCCTCGTACAGTTGCGGCTCGTCGACGCTGACCTGTGCGCCGATGTCGGTGTGCTCGCTCATCCCGACGCACTGCTCGAGCTGTGCTTTGGCCTGCTCGGGCGTCGCGTCCGGGCCGGCGGCGACGCCACAGCGCATCGCTCCCTGCTCGCGGATCGAGGTGACGAGATCCCGGGTATCGACGGCGTCGATCGCAGGGATCCCCTCGGCCGTGAGCCAGTCGGCCACGTCGTCGGTGAACTCCCGCGCGACGGCGACTCGGGGCTGGACCGAGTCCGACTCGAAGCGCTCCTCCCGGACGCCGTAGTTCCCGATCAGCGGGTAGGAGAACGTCAGCGCCTGCTCGGCGTAGGAGGGGTCGGTCAAGCTCTCCTCGTAGCCGGTGTAGGCCGTCGTGAAGACGAGCTCGCCCCGGCCCGTGCCGGGGGCACGCGAGCGTCCCTCCACGACACGACCGTCGGCCAGCGCGATGTACGCACTCATTACGAGATACGTACTCATCGTGCCCTATAACTGTGTCGTTCGAAGTATTCTTACGAAATTCGTAATCGGTATGACGGGGGCGTCCCAGGGGACTGTATGGACGAACTCGATCGGGAGATCCTGAACATCCTCCGGCGGGACGCCCGGACGCCCTACACCGAGATCGCCGAACGGGTCGGCACGAGCGAGGGGACCGTCCGGAACCGCGTGGAGGGGATGGTCGAGGAGGGCGTGATCGAACGGTTCACCGTGACCACCCGGACCGGGAACGTGAAGGCGATGATCGAGATCTCGGTCGCGATGGACGTGAACACCGACGAGGTGGGCAAGCGGCTGGCTGAGTGGGACGAGGTGGACTTCGTCTGGCAGGTCTCCGGCGAGGACGACATCGTGCTGATCGTCGACTGCGTCGATACCCGGGCGGTGAACGAGCTCATCTCGCGGGCCCGCGAGCAGGAGGAGGTCGAGGAGAGCACTACCCGGCTGATCCTCGACGAGCGGCTCGGGACCTAAAGCCCTCCGGCGGGCGGATCGCGTGCCACGGCGGGAGCGCTTTTCCCTCCCAGTCCCCGACTGTCGGATGCATGACCGACGCGTTATTCATCGTCAGCGAGGAAGGCTACTGGGCCGAGGAGTGTATCGATCCGCTCACCACACTGAACGACGCCGGCGTCGACGTGACCGTCGCGACGCCGACCGGCGAGCCGCCGGTCGTCGACGAGCGCTCGCTCGATCCCGAGGACATCGGCGAGGAGGAGGCCGACCGCCTCCGCGAGATCCACGAGACTGACGAGCGGCTCAACGATCCGATCGCGGTGGCCGACGCCGAGCCGGCGGGCTACGACGCGGTGGTGTTCCCCGGCGGCCACGGCACCGTGTGGGACATCAATCAGGACAAGCACGCCCGCGCCGCGCTCCGGACGGCCGTCGAGGGCGAGGACGGGACGGCGCTAGTCGTCTGCCACGCCGCCGGGATCCTCGCGTTCACCCGCGACAGCGACGGCGAGTTCCTCGCCGCCGGCCGGGACGTGACGGGCTTCCCGAACGCGTGGGAGGAGGGGATCGTCGACGAGCGCGACCTGTTCGATGGGCGGAAGCTCCCCTACTGGGTCGAGGACGAGGTCAAGACCGTCGGCGCGAACTGGGATGCCGAACTCGACGCCGACACCTCCGTCACCGTCGACGGCGACCTCGTGACGGCTCGCGGCCCCGGCTCCTCCCACGCGGCCGCACTGACGCTCCTGGAGGAGCTGGGCGTCGAGGCCTGATCGGGCTCGTTCGGCATCGAAGCGACCTTACCCCCGGTGGCCAATGACCCCCGTATGAGCACTGAGAACGCCGACTCGGGCGGTGGCACCGAGCCCCACCCCAACGCAGCGCAGGACGTGGTCGCCGTCGACGGCGACGACGGGCAGACCGGACTCGTGAACCGCCTCGACGCCCACACTGGCGAGGGGGAGCGCCACCGCGCGTTCACCGCGCTGGTGTTCGACGAGGACGGCCGGATCCTCCTCGCCCAGCGCGCCGCGAACAAGCGCCTCTGGGACACCCACTGGGACGGGACGGTCGCCTCCCACCCCGTCGAGGGACAGAGCCAGATCGAGGCCACGAAGCAGCGACTGGAGGAGGAACTCGGCGTCACGCCCGACCAGTACGACGACCTCGAAGTGACCGACCGCTTCGAGTACAAGCGCCGCTACGAGCGCGAGGGGCTAGAGTGGGAAGTCTGTGCCGTGCTGCAGGTGACGCTGACCGACACCTCGCTCGATCCGGACACGGAGGAGATCGAAGGGCTGCTCTGGGCGGATTACGACCTGCTGTACGAGAACCCCGAGTGGTACCGCCAACTGCGGCTGTGTCCGTGGTTCGAGATCGCGATGCGCCGGGATCAGGAGGGCGAGACTGTTTCCGACGGCGAGGTCGGCTTCGAGCGGTAAGCGGGGAGAGGAACTGACGATCGAGTTCTTTCAGCGGTGGTTGGTTGACCAGCGACCGCGAACAACACCTCGATCAGCGATCCCCGGACAGCGACCGCGAACAGCAACAGCAACAGCATCTCGATCGTTGGCACCTTGCGACCGCACCGCCCCGCACAGCCCTCGCTCCTCCCCAGCCGACTCGTTCACTCCCGGTGGTCGTTCACTCGTCCCTCGCGCGCTCGTTCGCGCCGTCGCGCTCACGTCGCGCGCCACTGCCGGCTGCGGTGCGGTCGCGGTGGACGCCTCGCGCCGGCGACCTGTCGCCGTCACCAGAACGCTTCGCGTTCCGGTTGCCAGCCGAGAATCGAAGATTCTCGTCGACGGCGCGGGGGGAGGGGTGGGGACTCGGAACTGTGCCGGACCTCGTGTCCGGCACACTGCGGTCGCAAGTGGTCTCGCGTCGAGATGCTGTCGCTGTCGTGGTTGCTGTCCCAGTTGCCAACGATCGAGTTGCTGTTGCCGTCGCGGTAACCGCATCAAGCGAGTGCTCCCCACGAAATCGGCGGAAGCATTAGACCCGTACGGCCCCAACACCACCCATGAGCGAGTCCGACCCGAAACCCGAGAAGTCCGACGCCGAATGGCGCGAGGAGCTCACCGAGGAGGAGTACGAGATCCTCCGCGAACGCGGCACCGAGGCCCGCTTCAGCGGCGAGCACGTCGACCGCGACGACGACGGCGTCTACCGCTGTGGAGGCTGTGGGGAGATCCTCTTCGACTCCGAGACGAAGTTCGACGCCGGGTGTGGTTGGCCCAGCTTCTACGCCGCCGAGAACGACGCCGTCGAGACTCGCGAGGACCGTCGCCACGGGATGACCCGGACCGAAGTCGTCTGTGCCAACTGTGAGGGCCACCTCGGCCACGTGTTCAGCGACGGCCCCGAGCCGACCGGGAAGCGCTTCTGCATCAACTCGGTCGCGCTGGAGTTCGAGGACGAGGCGTAGCGTCGCTCCCCGGCTGTCGTCCGGTACGGGGACCGCCAGCACCGCAACAGTCATTCCGCCCGCGTGTTCTCTCGGCGTATGGTCGAGGCGAACCTCGTTCTCACCGCGGGGATCTTCCTGACCGCGCTGGCGCTGGGGGGGTTGCTCGCGCTCCGGCTGGGTCAGTCGGTGATCCCGGCGTACATCCTCGTCGGCGTCCTGCTCGGTCCCTACGCGCCGTCCGTGGCCGGCGTTTCGCTTACCGTCGTCGAGTCTACGGAGATCGTCCGCCTGCTCGCGGATCTCGGCGTCGTCCTGCTGCTGTTTTTCGTCGGCCTCGAACTCAGCCTCGCGTCGCTGATCCGCAAGCGCTCGCAGTTCCTCCGTGCCGGCGCCGTCGACGTGGCGGTCAGCTTCCCGCTGGGGATCGTCGTCGGCCTCGCCGTCGGCTTCTCGCTCGTCGAGTCGCTGTTCGTCGGCCTGATCACGTTCAACTCCTCGACGGTGATCATCGCGAAGTCGCTGATCGACTTGGAGTGGATCGCTGACCCCGAGAGCGAGGCGATCCTCGGCGTGATCGTCGTCGAGGACGTGCTCACAGCGGCGGCGTTCGCGGTGCTCTCGGCGGTGCTGCTCGGCGGTGCCGACGTGGCCTCCCTCGGCCGAACGCTCGGACAGGCGGCGGTCGTGCTGGTCGCGCTCACCCTGCTGGCGTACTACGGGAGCGAGTGGGTCGACCGTGCGTTCGACGTGCGCTCGGGCGAGCTGTTCCTGCTCGCCGTCCTCGGCGCGACGGCGCTCGTCTCCGGCTTCGGGCTGGCGGCGGGCGTCAGCGACGCGATCGTCGCCTTTCTCGTCGGCGCGGCGTTCGGACAGACCTCCCACGCCGCCCGGATCCAGGACCTGCTCGCGCCCAGCCGGGACCTGTTCGCGGCGGTCTTTTTCTTCGTCGTCGGGCTCGGTACCGACCCGCGGGTGGTGGTCTCGGTCGCCGGGCTCGTGGTCGCCGCGGCGGTGGTCACTGTCGCCGGACAGATCCTCAGCGGCTACGCCGCCGGGCGGAGCTGGGGGCTCTCGGTCGAGGGAGCGTCGAGGATGGGCGCCGCGCTGGTGCCCCGCGGGGAGTTCTCGCTGGTGATCGCCGCGTTCCTCCTGACCGCGGGAACCACGCCCGCCCTCCGCGAGACGATCCCCGCCTTCACCGTCGGCTACGTCCTGCTGACGAGCGTGCTCGGGACGGTGCTGATGCGGAACGCGGGGCTGATCCAGCGCGTCGCGGAACGGCTCCCGACGACGGCTCAGTCCTGAACGCGCTCCTTCAGCGCGGCCTGCTCCTCGTGAGTACCGATCGCGACGAGCAGGTCCCCGCCCGCGAGTTCGAACTCGGCGTCGGGGTTGGACACCGTCTCCTCCCCGCGTTGGACCGCGATCACCGTCGCGCCGGTGTCGCGTTTGATCTCACTCTCTGCGAGCGTCGTGCCGTCGAACGACGAGCCCTCGGCCACTTCGACCCACTCGATGATCGCGTCGCCCAACGGCGCCGACAGCGCGTCGACGTTCACCGACTCGAAGTAGGCGCCCTCGAGAATCGAGCCGAGTTTGTTCGCCTCCTCGCCGTTCAGGTCGAGCAGCTTCTCCCCGCTCCCGTCGCGGCCGGGGCGGCGGTACAGCTCGCAGCGCCCGTCGTGGTGGACGACCACCGACGCGACCCCGCCGGCGTCGAGGTCGAGGTCGAACTTCCGGCCGACCCCGGGGAGGTCGGTCTCGTAGACGGTCATACCTCACCTGACGCGGCGAGGGGAATAACGGTGTGGGTAGAAATTCACACGCCGGCTACGGCAGGTAGCGAACGCTGACGACCCCCGGCTCCGAGCGGATCTCGACGCGGTTCACGCCGAGGCGGGCGGCGCGGCCGAGCGTCGCCTCGCGGTCGTCGAGCACGTCCTCGACGGCGGCCTCGGTCTCGTCTTCGGGCACGCTGATCACGTGAATCTCGCCGATCCCCGCGCGTTCCTGCTTGGTGAGCTCGCCGACGGACTGCTCGGCGGCGATCTCTCGTTCCTGCTTCGTCGGCGGTTCGCGGCTCTCGTCGATCGAGAGCGGGCGTCGCTCCTCGACCTCGACCAGTTCCGCGGTCACCTCCAGTGGCGGTTCGGGGGCGACGACGCCCTCCACGGCGTCGTCCACGGAGAGGCCGGGGTTCGAGGAGAGCGTGTGCACCTGCCCGCGGTCCACGTCCCGCAACACTGCGCTGTCGTCGTCGGCGTGCGTGACGAGGAACGTCCCCTCGGTCTCGCCGTCGATCTCGGCGTCGCTCATACCCCGACTGGGCGCCCGAGCCCCTTCCGGATTTCGCCAGCGGCTCAGCGCAGCCGCCGGTGGAGCAGGAGAATCAGCGCCGCCGCCGCGCCCGGGAGCAGGGGGGAGGCGGTCGCCGGGAGCGCGTACAGCGCGGCGACGACGGGGGCGAACACGCCGGACGGCTCGGGGCGGGCGATCGTCTCGCCGTCGAGGACGAACGTCTCGGGCATCGACGCGATCAGGCCGAGGTACAGCGAGAGCAGGAACAGGTAGCCGCCGACGGCCAGCAGCGGCTCGTAGTTCGCCGGCGGGTCGAACGACCCATCGACACTACGCCCGTACCGCCGCGTTCGAGCCGCGAGCAGTACGGGACCCACGATCGGCAGCACCGCTAGCAGGCCCAGGAGAGCGACGAACGACCGAGAGAGCGTGAAGTTTCCGCCGCGGGCGCCGGCAGTCTGCCCGAACACGACCACGACCGCGAGCACGCAGGTCAGCGTCAACAGCAGCGTCGCGAGGGCAGCGACGAGCACGTACGACCGGAACAAAAGTGAGTCGCTCCCCCGGAACGCGTAGGGGAAGGCGCCGAGGATACCGTCGTAGTCGTCTGCCATTGCCGGTGGTTGTGGCCGACCGGAGTTAAACGCCGCGAGGCGGCTGCGTCGCCCCTATCCAGCAGCAACGCTTTTTGGGTCAGGGGACGCCCTTCCGGCAACTGAATGGTGTCGCTCCCGGACTCGATCTCCGATCTCTCCCGTCGCCACCGGCTAGTCGCCTACTACGTCGTGGGGCTGGTGGCGATGGTCCTGCTCATCACGCTCCTCTACTTCTACGGGATGCGCACGCTGGAGGGCGAGGGGGCGGAGTACACGATCTTCAACGCGTTGACGACGGTCGTCGAGACGATGACGACCACGGGGTACGGCGCCGACTCGCCGTGGGACCACCCGCTGATGAACGTCTTCATGGTGCTCATCCAGCTGAGCGGCATCGCCGTCGGCTTCTTCACGCTCCGACTGGTCGTCATCCCGCTGTTCAACGAGGCGGAGGTCGACCTCGACAGCCGACTCTCGCCGAAGAAGGACCACGTCATCATCTGTGAGTACAGCCGGGACTCCGCCGTTTTGCTTGACGAGCTCCGGGAGCTGGACATCGACTACGTGCTCCTCTCCTCGGACGAGACGGAGGCGAAGGCGCTGGCCGACGAGGGGTACGCCGCGATCCACGGCTCGCCGCAGGACCCCGCGGCGTTCGAGCGCGCGAGCATCGACAGCGCGCGGGCGGTGCTCACCGACGCCGGCGACGCCAACGTCAACACGATCCTCACGGTCCGGTCGATCCGCGAGGACATCGACGTGATCGCGCTGACCGACGACAGCGAGATGGCGGGCGTGCTGCGTTCGACCGGCGCCGACACCGTGCTCTCGCCCCACGGCGTGCTGGGCCGCCGCCTCGCGGCGAAGGCGGTCGACTCCTTCACCGCTGAGGTCCGAGACACGGTCGAGCTCGGCGGCGACATCGAGGTTGCGGAGGTGCCGGTCTCCCACGGCAGCGAACTGGTCGGGAGCCGCATCCGCGACTCCAAGATCCGCGAGCGGGCCGGTGTCAACATCATCGGCGCCTGGATCGACGGCGAGCTCCAGCTCCCGCCCGACCCAGACGCGGTGATCCGGGACAACACCGTCCTGCTGGTCTCCGGCCGCGCGGAGAGCCTGGAGAAGCTGAGCGAGTTCACTCGCTCCCCGCAGCGGTTCGGCGACCACGACCGGATCGTCGTCGCCGGCCTCGGCGAGGTCGGGCAGGCCGCCCACGGGGCCATCGAGGACGCCGGGATCGACACCGTCACGATCGATCTCTCCCCGGGGGACGGCGTCGACGTGGTCGGCGACGCCAGCGCGCGTGAGACGCTGCGCGAGGCCGGCGTCGCCGACGCCGACGCCGACGCGATCGTGATCGGGCTCCCCGACGACTCCGACGCGCTGCTCTCGGCGGTGCTCGCCCAGGAGATGAACCCGGACATCGAGGTGCTGATGCGGGTAACCGCGAGCGACGCCACCCGGAAGGCGCTGAGCGCCGGCGCCGACTACGTGCTGTCGGTGCCGCGGGTGAGCGCCCGGATGGTGGCCCGGGCGCTCCGCGGCGAGGCGGTTCTGGACCCCGGCGGGCAGGTCCGACTGATCCGGGTCCCCGCGACGCCGTTCGCCGGATCGACGATCGCGGCGTCGGGCATCGCGGCGACCGGCTGTCGAGTGGTCACGATCGAGGACGAGGACGGGGAGACGCGTGTCGTCGACCCCGAAAAGCAGCTTTCGGGGAACGAGGAACTCACGCTGGTCGGCACCGACGAGGCGGTCCAGCAGTTCCTGAAGCGGTACGACGTGACGCCCGCCGGCGACGGCGGACCGGCGTAGCTACTCCGCCCGCGGGAACTCGCCGATCGTGTCCTCGCGGAACGCGTCCTCGTCGAACTCGTACTCGTCGTCGAGGAAGTCGACGATCGTGTGGGTGTCCCGCATCGCGTTCTTCAGACAGGTCGAGGCGCCCGGCGAGGGCGTGATGTTGAAGATCACGTCGTTGCCGACGATCTTGGCCTCGCCCATGTCCAGGGACTTCTTCTCGGTGTCGACGATCTGGGGGCGGACGCCGCCGTACCCCTTCGCGCGCTCGATGTCGTCGAGTTCGACGCTGGGCACCACCTTCTGGACGTGCGGGAGGAACTGTCGCGGGCCGATCTCCGGCACGTCGTAGACGAGGTTCCGGAGCACGTACGGCAGCAGGATGCGGTCGGCGAGGATGTTGGCGTAGCTCAAAAAGGAGGCGGCGTTGAGCCCGAACACGTCGAGGAAGTCGCCGACCGTCGAGATCCGGCCGCGCTCAAGCGCCGGCACCAGCTTCGCAGTGGGGCCGAAGCGGGTGATGCTGCCGTCATGGACGTCGGCGTCGCCGTGGACCGCCGCGAACGGGAGCTTCTTCATCTGCAGGGTGTACACTTTCCCGTTCAGCAGGTCGTCGGCGAGGAAGAAGCTGCCAGCGACGGGGAGCAGCACTTTGTCCTGTCCGTAGCCGAGCTCTTTGGCCATCTGGAGGCTGTGAGAGCCCGCGGCCACGACGGTCGCGTCGGCGTCGAGCGTGCCCGCGCCGGCGGTCTCGATCTCGTGGCCGTCTGGCTTGGGGGTGATGTCGGTGACCTCGGTGCCGGTAAACACGTCGACGCCGTCGTCGACGGCATCGACGAACGACTCGGCGGTGGCGCCGTAGTCGACGACGTAGCCGTCGGGCGTCTGGAGCGCGAGCATCTCGGTGTCGGGGTCACGCCCCTCGACGACTTTGGGCTCGAGATCGGCAATCTCCTCGCGCCCGATCGGTTCGAGCTTGGGGAACAGGTCGCCGAACCCTTCCTCCTCGTAGCGCTGTTCGAGGCTGTCGACCTCCTCGCGACCGACGCCGAGCACCATCTTGCTCCGTTTCGCGTGCATCTCGCGGTCGGGGTCGTGGTTCTCCAAGTAGCCCGCGAGCAGCTCGGCGCCCTCCTTGACCTCCTCGGCCTTCTCGAGGGTGTAGTTGGTCTCGATGTCGCCGAAGTGCAGCGTCTGGGAGTTGTTGGTGTGGTGCGTGTTGATCGCGCCGATCTCCGGCTCCTTCTCGACGAGCGCGATCGAGTCGATGTCGGTGAACTTCGCGGTCGTGTACAGCAGCGACGCGCCGCTGATGCCGCCGCCGACGATGACGAGGTCGTACTGTTCGGACATGTGAGCGTTACTCCCACGCTCGTACTCCGCACTGATAACGGGTCTTCTTTCGTCGTCGTGTTCGACGATCGACGTTCCGGATATCGACAGAAGCGGCCGGGGAGCCACTGGGTGACAGACTCAGACGGCGCCGACGACAGCCTCGACGACGGGGGAGAAGAGTCGCAGATCGAACGCGACGACCACCCCCGCGCCCACGAGGTCGAACACCAGATCGAGCGCGGTGTCCCGCCACCCGTAGTGAACGAGTACGGGCTCGATGTCGTAGCGCTCGGCGACCTCACGGGCGAACAGCTCCCCGACCTCCCAGAGGATGCCCAGTACGAACGTGGCCAGCAGCGTGCCCGCCACGGCGGCCGCGGGCGCGACGACGAGCAGGCCGGCGTACAGCAGCGCGGCGGCCAGCGCTGCCGAGAGCGTGTGGGTGAGATGGTCCCACCACCACACCGAGTCGTAGCGCCCGAGCATCCCGAGCGCGTGGAGGAGGCCGGCGACGGCGATCCAGAATGCGAGCCCACGGAGTTCGGGGCCGTCGGTACCGACTGTCACCGCCAGCACCGGCGGGACGAGCGTGAGACAGATCGCGCCGACGGTGTTGACGACCGCCGCCGTATTCCCCCGACGGTAGGCGATCCAGAGCGCGGCCAGCAGCGCCCCCTCGACAGCGGCGACGCCGACCGTCAGCGGCTGCATGGATCGATGAGGTCCCACCACACGGAAGTAGCTTCTGGACGCTTCACAGTTCCGGCCGGGGGTCGTCGCTGTCGGCGTCTTCGACGTACCGCTCGGGCACCCGTGCCAGCAGCGACGGCGGCACGCGACCGGGCAGCAGTTCCGTCGCGAGGACTCGCGCGACCCGCGGGAGCACACGGCGCGTGGCAGCGTACGCGACCGCGACGACCAGCGACGCGACGACCACGCGCTCGAACGGCGGTGCGACGTGGAGTCGAAGCGGGATCGCGAGCCCGACCGCGAGCAGCAGATCCTCCGGGGCGCCGTCGTAGCGAACCCACCGCCGCGGGGCGATCCAGCGCCCGCGAACGTGATCGTACACTGCGCGGTCGTCGGTCGCCTTCCACGGCCGGAGCTCCAGCCCGCCGCCGAGTGTGTCGAGGAGGCTGTGGCTCGCAGCGGCCGCGAACAGCAGGGCCGCGCTGATCGTCGGTGCCGACGGGGCGCCCACCGCGACGACCGCGGCGACGCCGGCGAGCACGCTGTATCCCACGGGGTAGTGGAGCGTGCGCCGGTGGCCGGCGTAGAGGTCCAGATCCGGCAGGACACCGCCAGCGAGTCCGGCCACCAGCGCCGCGGTAGCGTGCTCGGGAGCGAGCGCGGCTACGGGTAGCGCCAGCACCATCCCGAACAGCGCGTGGGTCGGGAGCATCATCGTGTCGTTCTCTATCGGACAGATACCTAAGAACGTGTCGGGGGTCGTCCCCACGCGCTGTTCCTTCTCGATCGGTTTCGAGAGGACTTCTCGAACGGCAAAAGAAGTTCTCGCCGGGCGAGCAGGCCTCTCCCGCCCTGAGCGGACGCGACGTCGACGAGCTATTTCCGGTCTTCCGGATCGCGACCCTCGTCCGACTCGTCCTCAGTATCGTCTGCCGCCTCGTCGTCGTCCGCGCTCCCGTCGCCGGCTTCGGACTCGTCGTCGCTCTCGGGCTCGTCCTCGGCCGTTTCGTCGTCGGTCCTCGCTCTCTCGCCGTCGGCCTCGTCGCCCGCCTCGACGCCCTCGGCGACGGTCTGCTCGACGGTCTGTTCGACCTCCTCGGTGACCTTCTCGGTCACTTCCTCGCTGACCTTGTCGGCCACCTCGTCGACTTCCTTGCTCACGGTCTGCTCGACCTCCTCGCTGACGGTTTCGCTGACGGTCTGCTCGACCTCCTCGCTGACGGTTTCGCTGACGGTCTCCTCGACCTCTTCGCTCACCGTCTCGCTGACGGTCTCCTCGACCTCCTCGGTCACGGTGTCGCTCACCTGGTCGACCTCCTTGCTGACGGTCTGTTCGACCTCCTCGCTCACCGTTTCGGTGACGGTCTGTTCGACTTCCTCGCTCACTTTCTCGGTCACCTCCTGGGTCATCCACTCGGGGTCGAACCGCGCCATCTTCCAGGCGATGTGGATGAGGTAGGAGAGCAGCGCACCGAGCCCGAACGCGACCCCGACCTGCGTGCCGAGTTCGAGGATCAACACGATAGCCACGAAGATAGTCAGACCGTAGGCGATGTCGACGGCTGCGTCGACCCGTGACGCCTTCATCGGGACTCCTCCTGCGAGCGCTCGCGCTGTCGATGGACGGTCATACGACAACACCGAGTTCCAGACGGGTATACCCATCTTTCCCGGCGGGCGGTCGTGGGTGCGATCCCGCCCGTGGCTGGGTCGCGCCGGCTCGCGGGGTGGGCCGTTCCAACCGCTTAAGAGCACGCCGCCACTCCCTCCCGTATGGTCGATGTTTTTCTCGTCGTGGGGATCGTCGTGGCGCTGTTCGTGGGGTTCAACATCGGTGGGTCGACCACCGGGCCAGCGTTCGGGCCGGCGGTCGGCTCCGACGCCATCTCCAAGACCGGCGCCGCGGCGCTGATGGGTGTGTTCTTCTTCGTCGGCGCGTGGACGATCGGCCGCCGCGTCGTGGACAAGCTCGGCGAGGAGCTCATCACCAGCGCCAGCGTGTTCACGATCGAGACGAGTATCGTCGTCCTCTTCTTCATCGGCGGCGCGCTGTTCGTCGGCAACTACTTCGGCGTCCCGGCGTCGACGTCGATGACCGCCGTGGGATCGATCGCCGGTCTCGGCGTCGCGACGGGCGAACTCGACTGGGCCGTGATGGGCGAGATCGCGGTCTGGTGGGTCGTCGCGCCGATCGTCGGCTTCTGGGTGTCGGGGATGATCGGCCGCTACCTCTACCCGCGGATCAACCAGTGGGTCGCGATCAACAGCAGCGAGGGGCCGCTGATGGAGGTCGAACGCTCCGGGGCGATCCCGCGGCCGGTCTCGGGCCCGAACACGACCCGCCGGGAGCTGATCGGCGGGATCATCGTCATCACGATCGGCTGTCTGATGGCGTTCGCCTCGGGCACCTCGAACATCGCGAACGCGATCGCGCCGCTGGTCGGTGCCGGTGTCGACGTGAACATGATGATCCTGCTGGGCTGTGCCGCCGTCGCCGTCGGCGCGTTCACGATCGCCCGCCGGACGCTCGACACGCTGGGGAACGACATCACCGACCTGCCGCTGACCGCGGCGATCGTCGTCGCGATCGTCTCCTCGACGATCGTGATCGGGCTCTCGGCGATCGGCATCCCCGCCTCGTTCGTCATCATCGCGACCACCTCCATCGTCGGCCTCGGCTGGGGGCGAGCGACCCGGACGGCCACCATCTCCGAGGGGGTCCGCGGCGAGGAGTCCCCGAACGTCTCCGTCGGCGCGCTGGCCGCCGACGAGCCGGGGGAGGCACCCCCGGAGATCGGCGAGGAGGAGCCCGAGGATATCCCCGCCGCCTCCGACCTGTTCGACCCGTCGACGACGGGCCGGGTGTTGATCATGCAGAACGTCGTGCCGGTGCTCTCGACGGTGGGCGCCTACGCCGCGTTCACGATCCTGTTCCGGTTCGTCTGGTAACGGTCCGCCCCGTAGGGGCCGTTACTCGTAGTGCTCTTCGAGATACTCGACGATATCGTCGGTCTCGTACATCGTCACGCCGCGGTCGGTGTCGACGAGGTACGGGATCTGGTCCTCGCCGCCGGCTGTGAGCTCTTCGTGGGTCACCTCGTTGGTCACGTCGCCGCCGGCGTTGCCGGGGAGTCGGGGGTTGTGGATCACGTACGAGACGCCGAGTTCGGAGAGTGTCTCGCGGACTTCCGCGCTGTGTGGGCAGCCTTCGGACTGGTAGAGTTCGAGCACGGTATCGACGGCGTGCCGGAAGCGCCAAAGAGCTACCGCCGGCGGGCGCGTCGGACGATACAGCCGCTCAGTCGGCGTCGTCAGGCGCCGTCTGACTGTCACCCGAAGCCGAACGCTTCCCCGATCGCCTTCGACTCTCCCTGTCGGCAGGATCCCGTCCCGCGTCGATGCTCCCCATCTCGGGGGACTTCTCGTCGCCGACTGCGGTCTGGACCTTCCCGGCGACCACCGCGAGCGCGTAGATGCCGACCGCGACGAGGACGACGACGCCGCCGGCGGTCGCGCCAGCGTAGTAGGAGACGGCGATCCCCAGCAGCACCGCGAGCTCGGCCAGCACAACTGAGACTAGCAGCGACTCGGTGAAGCTCCGGGAGACCTGCGCCGCGCCCGCGACGGGGACGACAAGCATCGCGGCGACGAGGATCACCCCCATGATCTGCATGGCGCCGACGACGACCAGCGCGGTCAGCATCACCATGATCCGGTTGTACCAGCCCACCGAGAGTCCCGACACCTCGGCGGCAGTCTCGTCGAACGTGACGTACAGCAGCTGGTTCCGGGTCACCGCGACGACGCCGACGACGACGGCGAACAGCACCAGCAGGATCGCGGCGCTCTGGCTGGTCACCGTCGAGAGGTTCCCGAACAGGTACTGGTCGACGCTGACGGTCAGGCCGCCGGCGTTGATGCTGATGAGCGTCGTCCCCAGCGCGAACCCCGTCGAGAGGACGATCGCCATCGACACGTCGTTGTACGCGTCGGTCGTCTCCGAGATGAGCTCGATCAGCAGCGCCGCGAGCATCGCGACGATCACCGCCGTCAGGTACGGGCTCACCCCGAGGTCGATGACCGCGTTGAGGAACAGTCCGACGGCGACGCCCGCAAAGGCCGTGTGTGCGAGCGCGTCGCCGATCAGCGCCAGCTGGCGGTGGACGAGGAACGTCCCGATCAGCGGGGCGATGATGCCGACACAGAGCCCGACGAGGATCGCGCGGTGCATGAACCCGTACTGGAGCAGCCCGAGCCCGGTCAGCTCGCCGACCCACGACAGCAGCCCCGACCAGAGGTCGAGGAACCAGTACAGCGGCGAGAGCAGCGCGTCGAGTGCGCTCGCCTGCAGCACGGGCGCGGTCATTCCGTCCCCCCCACGATCCCCGCGGCCGTGCCGAACGCGCGGGCCAGCGCGTCGCTGTCGACGAACTCGTCGGTCGGCCCGTCGAAGTAGACCTGCTTGTTCAGACAGATCACCCGCTCGGCGTGGTTCGTGACGGCGCTGAGGTCGTGCTCGATCAGCAGCACCGTGATCCCCTGCTCGTTCAGCGAGTGCAGCAGCTCGTAGAACGCGTCGACGGACTCGGCGTCGACGCCGACCGTGGGCTCGTCGAGTACGAGCAGGTCGGCCTCACTCGCCAGCGCCCGGGCGATGAACGCCCGTTGGCGCTGGCCGCCCGAGAGCTGGGTCACCCGGCGGTCGGCGAACGCGGTCATGCCGACGGTGTCGAGCGCCTCGTCGACGCGCTCCCAGTCCGACTCCGAGAGCCACCCGAAGCCGACGTGGGGGAACCGCCCCATCTTGACGACCTCCCTGACGGTGATGGGCATCTCCTTCGACGCGCTGGCGTGCTGGGCGACGTAGCCAAGCCGCGAGCCCTCGTCGAACTCGTGGGCCGGCTCGCCGAACAGGCGGGCGGTCCCCGAGTCGGGGCGCAGCAGGCCGAGCATCAGTTTCATCAGCGTCGACTTGCCGGAGCCGTTCGGCCCGACGATGGCGACGTACTCGCCCGGCTCGACCTGCAACGAGATGTCCGTCACCACCGGGGTGGCGGTGTAGCCGAACGCGACTTCGGAGAGGTCGACGACGGTGTCGTCGCTCATTCGAAGTTCCTCCACTCCTCGCTCCACCCGTCGGGGCCGGCCTCTTCGGGCGGTTTGTTCCCGAGGACGACCTCGAAGGTGGGCATGTTGATGTTGTAGGCGATCTCCGCGTACCCCCAGTTCTGTTCGACCCAGTCCTCTCGGACGCCGGCGTACGGCGTGACCGGGAAGTACGCCTCCGCCCGCGTCTCCTCGATCAGCTGTCTCGCGGGGCGGCGGGCCTCGAAGACGCCGTTGGCGACGTAGCGGATGTCGTTCTCCGCGATCACCTCCTGGGCCTGCCGGATGTCCTCGGGGGCGACCGCGCCGCTGGCGGCGAGGTTGGTCACCAGCGGCCGCATCGCTACGTCGTAGCGGGCGCCGATGTACTGGAACGCGTTGTGGGCCGCTAGCTGGACCACGTCGCGGTCGGCGGCGTCGAAGATGGCCTGATAGGACGCGTCGATCTCCTCGATGGTTTCGGACTTGTAGCGCGCGGCGTTCTCCCGGAGCGTGTCCTCGGCCTCCGGCTCGAGATCGACCAGCCCCTCCGTGATGTTGTCGATGGACGTCTTCGCGCGCTGGGGGTCCAGCCAGAAGTGGGGGTCTTTCCCCTGCTGCTTGCCGACGCCCTCCTCCTCCCGGTCGAGGCTGGCGGCGAGATCCAGGAGCTCGATTCCCTCGCGGGCGTTGATCAGTTCCGTGTCGACGCCGTCGTCCTCCATCGTCTGGATGGCGCGGTCGGCCCAGGGCTGGAACCCCTCACCGACGTGGAGGAAGGCGTCGGACTCGATGATCTCCCGCGTGATGCTCGCGTTGGGCTGCCAGCCGTGGCCGTGGAGCCCGGTCGGCACGAGGTTCTCGACCCGGATCGGGGTGCCGTCGGCGACGACGCGCGCGAAGTCGTAGAAGCTAAAAAACGACGCCGTGACGACCGGCCCTTCCTCCCCTGCGGTACGTGCACAGCCCGCCAGCCCGGCCGCGAGCGCCCCGGCACCGGCGGCGATGGCCGCCCGGCGCGAGAGTTGGTTCGCCGTCGACGATCGGTTCGTGTCGCTCATTGTCGAGTGGAGAGGGGAACCGAATACTCAAAATAGCTTCGGTGAAGTAAATATTTAGATAGTTCTAAATACGGACTCCTCGTTCCGAGCGGGTGTCCGGACGCCGAAGCCAGACGCTGTGTAGGAAGCTCCCCCCTCGATCGCCGATCCGGCGACCGCGTTCGCCGAAAAATTCTTCACGTGTTTCTCGTTGTATCCGTTATGGAGTTCGGACTGACCCAAGAGCAGGAGCAGCTACGAGAGGAAGTGCGTCGGTTCGCGGAGAACGAGATCGCGCCCGTCGCCGGCGAGTACGATCGTGAGGAGAAGTACCCCGCCGAGATCGTCGAGAAAGCCGCCGAGATGGGGCTGACGGGAGCGCACTTCCCGATGGAGTACGGCGGCGTCGGCTACTCGACGCTGGAGATGGCGCTGATCACCGAGGAGCTGTTCGCGGTCGACCCCGGGATCGGGCTCTGTGTCACCAGCGCCGGCTTCGGCGCCGAGGCGATCATGGAGTACGGCACCGAGGAGCAGAAAGAGGAGTACCTGCGGCCGATCGCGGAGGGCGAGGCAGTAATGGGCGCGGCGATCAGCGAGCCCCACGCCGGCTCCGACGTGAGCTCGATCTCGACGAGCGCACGGAAGGACGGCGACGAGTGGGTGCTCAACGGCTCGAAGATGTGGATCACCAACGGCTCGGTCGGCGACTACTTCGTCGTGATGTGCGAGACCGACCCCGACGTGGGCGACCGCTACACGGGGTTCTCACAGATCCTCGTCGAGCGGGAGCGCGACGGGTTCGAGAGCGAGAAGATCACCGGGAAGATGGGGATCCGGGCGAGCGACACGGCCGAACTTCGGTTCGACGACGTCCGCGTGCCCGAGGAGAACCTCGTCGGTCAGCGCGGGATGGGGTTCCCCCAGCTGATGCAGTTCTTCGACGAGACCCGAACCATGGTCGCCGCACAGGCAGTCGGTATCGCGAAAGGCGCCGCCGAGCGTGCACTGGAGTACGCCGAGGAGCGCGAGCAGTTCGGTCGCTCCATCTCGGAGTTCCAGGCGATCCGGCACAAGCTCTCGGAGATGCACACCCGGACGGAGGCCGCCCGCCAGCTCACGTACAAGTCGGCTTGGAGCGTCGACAACGCCGAGGAGGATCTCACTATGTTGGCGTCGATGGCTAAGGAGTTCGCTTCGGACGTGGCGACCGACGCCGCCGACGAGGCGGTCCAGATCCACGGCGGCGCGGGGTTCGTCGACGACTTCGACGTGGAGCGGCTCTACCGCGACTCGAAGATTACCCAGATCTACGAGGGGACGACCGAGATCCAGAAGAACATCGTCGCCCGCGAACTGCTCGACGAGGGGCGCTGAGGCGGCGAAACGGCGGCCGGCGATCCGTTCTTGCACGGTTCGTGCTTGGTATTGACACACATTTATAGGGGTGAACAGTGAACACACGCCCGCTATGGTACGAAGAGTCACACGACGTGACGTGTTGAAAGGTGCCGGTGCGGTCGGTGCGGCCGGCGTGACCGGCGTCGCCGGCTGTCTCGGTGGCGGCGGTGGCGGCAGCCGGACGATCCAGCAGGGGGTCCTCCTGCCGCTGACGGGTGACCTCGCGAACCTCGGCGGCCCGATCCGGGACGGGGCGATCCTCCCGGCGTCGGAGCTGGAGGGCGAGACGGAGTTCACGTTCGACATCCAGGAGGAGGACACCGAGACGAACGCACAGGCGGGCATCTCCGGCGCGGAGACGCTGGTCAACAACGGGTTCCCGGCGATCACCGGGCCGGCGTCGTCCGGCGTCAACATGCAGGTGACCCAGCAGGTGCTCATCCCCAACGAGACGGTCGGCTGCTCGCCGTCGTCGACCTCCCCCGCGGTGACCGATCTCGACGACGACGACTTCATCTTCCGGACGGCGCCGTCTGACGCGTTGCAGGGGCAGGTCATCGCACAGGTGGCCGCCGAGGAGCTCGGCAACAGCACGGCCGCGACGATGTACGTCAACAACGACTACGGGCAGGCGCTCTCGGAGTCGTTCACCAGCACGTTCGAGGAGGAACACGGGGGGAGCGTCTCCAGTCAGGTCTCCTTCGAGCAGGAGCAGAACTCCTACAGCTCACAGCTCGAGTCCGCACTCGAAGGCGAACCCGACACGCTGGTCGTGATCGGCTACCCGGCCTCCGGGATCCAGCTGTTCCGTGACTACTACAGCAACTACGACACCGGCGAGGACATCGTCGTCACCGACGGGCTGCTCGACGACCAGCTCCCCGACGAGGTCGACAACGACATGGCCAACGTCACCGGGACGGGGCCGAAGGCGTCCGGCCCCGGCCGGGACGCGTTCGACGAGCGGTACATGGAGGAGTACGACCGCCAGCCCGGCGTGTTCAACGCCCACGCCTACGACGCGACGGCAGTCAGCTTCCTCGCGAACGTGTACGCGGGGGAGAACTCCGGCCCGGCCGTCCGTGACAACATGCGCCGCGCGGCGAACCCCGAGGGCGAGCAGTTCGGCCCGGGCGAACTAGCCGAGGCCATCGAGGCCGCCGCGGCAGGCGACGACGTCAACTATCAGGGTGCGTCGTCGGCCGTCAACTTCGACGACAACGGCGACATGACCGCGGTCTCCTACGGTATCTACGAGGTCGAGGATCGGGAGTTCACCGAGGTCGACTCGATCGCCTTCGGCGGGTAGCCGACCCCGATTTTCCGTTTTCCGAATCAGCCGCCGAGGAACTCCTGTCGCACCTGCTCGTCGTGCAGCAGCGCGTCGCCGTCGTCCATGAACCGGTTCCCGCCCTGCACGAGCACGTAGCCGCGGTCACAGCGCCGCAGCGCCTCTTTGGCGTTCTGCTCGACCATCAGCACCGCCGTCCCGGCGTCGTTGATCCGGTCGATGCGGTCGAACATGTCCTCGACGAGATCGGGTGCCAGCCCCGCCGAGGGCTCGTCGAGCAGTAGCAGGTCGGGATCGAGCATCAGCGCCCGACCCATGGCGAGCATCTGCTGCTGGCCGCCCGAGAGCGTCCCTGCTTTCTGTCCCTTGCGCTCTTCGAGGATCGGGAACCGCTCGAACACGGCGTCGAGCTGTTCCTGTGGTACCTCGTCGAGGATGTACGCGCCCATCTCGAGGTTCTCGAGCACTGAGAGCGTCGGGAACACGTTGTCGGACTGGGGGACGTAGCCGAGGCCGAGGTGGATCACCTCTTCCGGCTTCTTCCCCGTGATGTCGGTGCCATCGAACTCCACGGTGCCGCCCATCAGCGTGGTGAGCCCGAAGATCGACTTCATCACGGTCGACTTCCCCGCCCCGTTCGGGCCGACGATCGTGACGTACTCGCCGTCCTCGACGTTCATGTCCACGCCGTCGAGGATCTGGAGGTCGCCGTAGCCGGCGTCCAGCGAGTCCACCTGCAGCAGGCTCTCCTCGCTGGTGACGAACTCGGTAGCGTTGACCGCACCGTCCTGCTGCTCGGCGGGCTGGCCCTCGCTGTCGGCGCTCATACCTCACCCCCGAGATACGCCTCGACGACGCGGTCGTCGTTTTTGATCTCCGCGGGCGTCCCCTCCGCGAGGACGGTCCCCTGGTGCATGACGATGACGTGCTCGCAGTTCTCCATGATCAGATCCATGTCGTGTTCGACGAGCAGGAACGTGTACCCCTGCTCGGTCAGGTCGTGGATGCGGTCGAGCAGCTTCTCCTCCAGCGTCGGGTTGACGCCCGCGAACGGCTCGTCGAGCAGCAGCATCTCCGGGTCGACCATCAGCGCCCGGGCGAGCTCCAGCAGCTTGCGCTGGCCGCCAGAGAGGTTCCCCGCCTCCTCCTCGGCGAGGTGGTCGATCTCGAACAGTTCGAGCATCTCCCAGACCGCCTCCCGGAGCTCGATCTCCTGGGCGATCACGTCGTCGCGAAGGCCGGGCAGGACGGCGTTGACCAGCTTCTCGCCGAGCTGATCCTGGGGGGCGAGCATCATGTTCTCGAGCACCGTCATCTCCTCCAGTTCGCGGGCGATCTGGAACGTCCGGACGAGCCCGCGGTTCGCGATCTCCGGCGGCGAGCGACCCGTGATGTCCTCGCCCTGGAACATGACGGAGCCCCCGTCGGGCTCGTGGACGCCGGTGATGCAGTTGAACGTCGTCGACTTGCCCGCGCCGTTGGGGCCGATCAGCCCCGTGAGCGATCCGGACTCGACCTCGAAGGAGGCGCCGTCGACGGCGGTGATCCCGCCGAAGTGTTTCTCGAGGTTCTGTACGCGGAGCGGGATCGACGGCGGCAGCTCCTGTGCCGCACGCTCGGTCTCACTGTCTTCCGTCTCCGAGAGCTCCTCCGGCGGCGTCGCGTCGACCGGCTTCTCGGGCCCGCCGGCGTCACTCATCGGTCTCACCTCCCGTTCGCTCGCTGAGGTCGACGCTAGCGGCGATCTCGCTGCGGCCGCCCAGCAGCCCCTCGGGGCGGTTCTGCATCAGGTACACCAACACCGCGCCGAGGAAGATGAACTTCAGATAGGCGACGTTGTCGACGAGGTAGCCGGCCCAAGCCAGCGGATCGAGCGTGACCATCGCCTCGTAGAAGTTCGTCGGCCGCGGGAGCGAGCCGAAGAACAGCTGTGCGATGGCGTCGACGAACCCCGCGATCCGGCGGGGCCCTTCGAGCAGGAACGCCGCGAAGACGGCGCCGCCGACGACGCTGCCGGTGTTCGAGCCCGAGCCGCCGACGATCAGCGCGGTGAAGATGTAGAACGTCACGATCGGCCGGAACGTGTTGGGGTTGACGAACCCGTAGGAGCCCTGCCAGAGGATGCCACCCAGCCCCATCAGCGCACAGCCGACCATGAACACCTTGATCTTGAACAGCCGGGTGTCCTTGCCGAGCGAGCGGGCGACGAGTTCGTCCTCGCGGATCGCCTTCAGCACGCGGCCGAACGGGGAGTTCCCGATGCGGCTGAGGAGGACGTAGTACAGCGTCACGAACACGAGCAGCAGGACCACCGCGTACGTCCCGCCGACGACCACGCTGGTTCCGACGTCGAGCGTGTCTGCGAGCCCGTACACCACCTCGCCGATCGCGGTCAGCCCCGACTCGGTTTCGTAGATCGCCCGTGCGGGGCTGTTGATCGGGGTGGAGATCCCCTGTCCGCCGCCGGTGCCGAACCGGAGCCCGAAGACGTCGACGACGTTGTAGCTGCTCGCCGACGGATCGGTGACGGTGCCCGCGAAGTAGCTGGCGTTGAACACCAGCCGGATGATCTCCGAGAGGCCGACGGTCACGATCGCGAGGTAGTCGGCGTCCAACTGCAGCGCGGGCAGCGCCGCCAGCCCGCCGACGACCGCGGTGATCAGTAGCGCGCCGACGATCGCGATCGGCACCGGCAGCCCCAGCCCTGGCGGCGAGCCCGTCGGCGACGCCGCGAGGATCGACATCGCGTACACTCCGACGGCCATGAACCCCGCGACGCCGATGTTGAACAGGCCCGTATACCCCCAGTGGAGGTTCAGCGCCAGCGCCAGCAGCGCGTACACCGCGATCAGGAACGTGATGTTGCTGACGGAGTTGGCGACGGCGTTGGCCACCGAGGCGTTGTTGACGCCGGCGAGAAAGCCCGCCAACAGGCCGTGGAACAGGTACGTCCCGAGCAACAGCCCGGCGATCAGCCGGGCGTCGTTCTCCTTGAAGTACGCCGGGACGGCTGCCCAGGCGCGATCGGCGACGCTCATGCGGTTTTCACCCCGCTGAACAGCCCCGACGGCCGGTACAGCAACACGAGGATCATCACGGCGAACGCGACGACCCGCGCGAAGTCGGAGGGGATCCACACCAGTGAGAGCCGCGAGGCGATGCCGATGATGATCCCGCCGCCGATGGCGCCGTAGACGCTGCCGATCCCGCCGAGGATCACGCCCGAGAACACCAACAGCAGGAGCCGCCAGCCGACGTTGTAGTTGAGCGTCCCGCGTTCGAGCACCATCAGAAAGCCGGCGATCCCCGCGAGCCCGCCGCCGACGATCCACGTCGTGCGGACGACGCGCTCGGTGGGGATCCCCGTGACCTGTGCGAGATCCTTGTTGTCCGCCATCGCGCGCATCGCCTTCCCGAGTTTCGTCCGCTGGAGGAGGAAGTGGACGCCGAACATCAGGCTCACTGCGGCGACGATGAGCGTGGCTTCGTGGGCGTTGAGCGGGACGTACCCGTCGACCATCGGGATGTCGACCGAGGGGATCGACCCCGTCTCGGTCACCCCGCGGGTGCTGGTGCCGAACACGAACACGATCGCGTACCGCATCGCGAGCGCGACGCCGATCGACGCGATCAGCAGGGGGATGCCGCCCTTGTCCCGCATCGGCTCGTAGACGATCCGGTCGAGCAGGAGCACCACGGCGACGGTGATGACGCCGGACGCGACGAGCCCCACGAGCAGCGCCAGCGGGGCGTTGATCACCGAGATCAGCGACGGCGCGGTGACGAGAAACGCCTCGCCGAAGGGGACGTCGACGTTGAGCGTGAAGAAGGCGACCAGGTAGGCGGCGAACCACCCGGAGAACGCACCCGTCGTGATGTAGTCGCCGTGGGCGAAGTTCGCGAAGCTGAGGATGCTGTACGTCATCGAGAGTCCGACGCCGGCCAGCCCGATCACGAGCCCGACGATCAGCCCGTCCAGCACGTACCGGCCGACCTGTGAGACCGGGGTCGACCCACCGAGGAGATGGACGCCGCCGGCGCCGACCTCGACGCCGGCCAGCTTGGCAACGAGATCGATGAGGAGGTAGCCGATCACGAGCCCCAGCGCGGCCACTGCGGGCCGTTCGAGCAGTGTCCGGCCGACAGCGCTGTACTCATCAGAAGATACCATGTGTGTCTTTCACAATCACTCTCTCCGCCGGAGGGATATAAAAATTCACTGCGTCCAGTCGACAGACTGCCGCCACCCCGCCCGGTCACGTCGGCGGATCGAGCCACGAATCGCGTCGGCTGGGGTGGGGGTCGACCGAGGTAATTGGCCACTCGCGGCGCACGACGCGCGGGGCTATCTGAGGGCCGACAACACCCCACAGCCCCCGAACGTGAGACGGACCCACACGCGTCTTGCGGTTATCTCGCTCGAACCGGCGATTAATCGGGGTGAAACCGATCCAAACTCGGCCGGAGTATCTCCCCGGTTTACCCCCGTCCAGCCGCTCCTGTCGAGTGCATGAGTGACACAACGACATCGCGGCGAACGTATCTCCGAGCGGCGGGTGCGATCGGCCTCGCAGGTATCACGGGACTGGCTGGCTGTTCGGGCAGTGCCGGAACGGGCACGCTCGCGACGCAAGTGAAGGACGCGCCGGGCGACATCTCGGACTTCGAGTCCTGTGTCGTCAGTATCCAGGGGTTCTGGGTGAAAGAGGCCGAGAACACGGAATCCGAGGCGGGTACGTCCACCACCGTCAACACCGCCGCCACCGATGAGGGCGGCGTCGAGCAGCAGGACGAGGCGGATGTCGATCAGAGCGACGAGCGCACGTACTACGAGTACGACGAGCCGCAGGAGGCCGACCTCGTCCAGCTCCAGAACGGGGAGAGCTCGCTGGTCGACGAACGCGAACTCGAGGTGGGCACGTACGCGTACCTCCAGCTCGACGTCTCGGGCGTCGACGCGACGCTCGCCGACGGCGGGAACGCAGACGTGGGGACGCCCGGCGAGGCGCCGCTGCAGTTCAAGGAGCGCTTCGAGATCCGCGAGGGCCAGCGCACGACGTTCACCGCCGACTTCACGCCGGTCAAGCGGGGCCAGACGGGGAAGTACCTCCTCCAGCCCGTCGCCTCCGGCACCGAGGTCGCCTACTCGGAGACGACCGAGGGAACGGCGACGCCGAGCCAGTAACGCAGCCAGCGAGTTTTCCGGAGCGATCCTTCGCCCGGCCCGTCGTCGGCCGACGCCCGCGTAGCCCGGACCCGCCCGCGAGACAGTAGGGAGAGCTATCCGGCCGTGGGCGTGGCATCGACGGCACGGGCAGTATGCGGCTCCTTCGCGTTTGCTCGTGTATACTAATCGCGGCGGGGGGCCAAGTCGGCGGTATCGAGATGCCAGACAGCCTCCGAACGGGCGAGCGCGCCCTGATACCTACCGGGCACGACGCGGCGAGTTACACCTGCGTCCGTTCACTCGCCCGACAGGGGATCGACTCCATCGTCGCCTCCGAGAAGTCGGGGGTCCCCGCCGCGGCCTCGCGGTACTGTGAAGAGTTCGTGTCGCTCCCGACGGCGTCGACGACCGACTCTCGTAGGGCTGCCCGCCTCACCGCCGGCGTCGATGGCCGTCTGCCGGACCGACCGGCGACAGCTCAATCCGAAGGGCCCTGCCTGTTTTCCTCTCGGGGGCATAACGGGGACAAATGGCAGCTGATTCCCGACAGTACGATCTCGTCGTGTGGGGAGCGACTGGGTTCGCCGGTCGCTTGACGGCCGAGTATCTCACGGAGCAGTACACGCCGGAGACGCTCTCGCTGGCGCTCGGCGGGCGGAATCCCGACCGGCTGGCGTCGGTCGCGGCCGACCTCGCCGACGGGAGCGAGGCGTGGGACGACGTCCCGACGGTCGTCGGCGACGCGACGGAGCCAGCGAGCCTCCAAGCGATCGCCCGGCGCACCCGCGTCGTCTGTACGACCGTCGGGCCGTACACGCGATACGGCACGCCTCTGGTCGCGGCATGCGTCGAAGCCGGAACCGACTACTGCGACCTGACTGGCGAAGTGAACTGGATCCGTGAGATGATCGACCGCTACCACGAGGCGGCGGTCGACGCCGAGACGCGGATCGTCCATAGCTGTGGGTTCGACTCCGTGCCCGCAGACAGCGGCACCCTGCTCGCACAGTCCTACGCGCTCGAGGCGTTCGACGCGCCGTGTGAGACGGTCCGCATCTCAGTCGACGACGCCAGCGGCGGTGTGAGTGGCGGCACCCTGGCGAGCATGGCCGCGGTGTTCGAGGCGGCGGCGAACGATCCGCTGGCTCGGGAGACGCTCCGGAACCCCTACTCGCTGGCGCCGGCCGGCGAGCGCGACGGCGTCGATCTCGGCGGCGCCCGCTTACCACGGCACGACTCGATCCGGTCGGTCTGGACTGCGCCGTCGCCGATGGCGCAGGTGAACGAACGCGTGGTCCGACGCAGTAACGCCCTACTGGGCTACCCCTGGGGGCGGGAGTTCCGCTGTACGGAGGTCGTCGCCACCGGCTCCGGGCTGCGCGGCGCGGCGGGTGCGACGCTTCTCGCCGGCGGTCTGGGGCTGTTTACGGCGGCGATGTCCGTGGGTCCGGCGCGGCGCGCCGTCCAGCGGTTTCTGTTCCCGGATCCGGGCGAGGGGCCGAGCACCGAACAGATCGAGAACGGCCACTTCACGGTGTCCGTCCTCGGCCGTGGGACGGCCCGGGACGGCCCGTTCAGCGTCGTGGCCGAGTTCGGCACCGACCTCGACCCAGGCTACGGCGCGGCCGCACGGATGCTCGGCGAGTCCGCGGTCTGTCTCGTCCGCGGCGACGTCGACTCGCCGCTGGACGGCGGCGTGCTCACGCCCGCCTCGGGCATCGGCGCCCCTCTCGTCGAACGGCTCCGCGACGCCGGATTCACCGCGACAGCCCGCGCAGTGGAGGCGCCGTCGACGGCCGATGGCGCCGACGCTAAATAGCCCCAACCGGGTCCCCAGCGTGTCCGCAGCGGCTGCCAACCGATCGACAACTGGAAAACGCTGCTTTTTACTGCGCATTGATAGGTTAGGTGTGTCCGAGTCAACAATCGCGGACGAGGAGATGGAGGTGTCGTGGCCACGACCCCCCGGTCCGCTCGCCCAGCGCCTTCGGGATGGCCTCGGCCCCGGCGCTCTCGGCACACCTCGCCCTCCGAGGACCCGTTCTGAATATTGCCGTCGTCAAAATGTTGGCAGAACACATATCCTCATAACGGCCCGGGTCAAATTAGGGGTATGTCCACATCCGACACACCGTACCGACGACTCCGCCAGTTCAACGCCGTGATGGCGGTCCTGCATTTCGTCCAGGGTGCGCTGATGATCTACCTGAGCACCTCGCTCAAGTGGACCATCACCGTCACCAGTCTCGAGTTTCAGGCGGGCACCCAGCGCCTCACACCCGTCCTCGAACCCTGGACGACGATCCAACTGTCGTACCTCGTCGCCGCGTTCCTGCTGCTGTCGGCGCTCGCCCATCTCCTCATCGCGACAGTGCTGTACAACTCCTACGTGTCGTACCTGAAACGCGGCATGAACCCGTACCGCTGGTACGAGTACGCGATCAGCGCGTCCGTGATGATCGTCGTCATCGCGATGCTCGCGGGCGTCTGGGACCTCGGGACCCTCGTGGCGCTGTTCTCGCTGGTCGCCGTGATGAACCTCATGGGGCTCATGATGGAACTGCACAACCAAACCACGACGACAACCGACTGGACGGCCTACCTCGTCGGCTCCTTCGCGGGTCTCGTCCCCTGGGTCGTCATCGCCATCACCATCGTGGCCACCGTACTCGGGAGCGACGGCGGCGGGCCGCCGGACTTCGTGTTACTGATCTACGCCAGCCTGTTCGTGTTCTTCAACCTGTTCGCGATCAACATGGTGCTGCAGTACCGCGAAACCTGGAAGTGGCAGGACTACCTCTTCGGCGAGAAGACCTACATCGTCCTCAGCCTCGTCGCGAAGTCACTGCTCGCCTGGCAGGTGTTCTTCGGCGCCCTCAACGCCCCCGTCTGAGGCTGACTCTCTCTTTGGCGGTCCCAGACACGGCTCCCCGACCTCCCGCCGCCTCGCGATAATCCGGGCTCAGAAAGCTGGCCTCGGCACTCATAGGGCTCGTCGTCGCCGGATGCCGAGTCCGGCTCGGCCCGGTGCCGTCGTCATCGGCCACTCGACGGTAGCCGCCGAGCGCGGAAGGCCGTTACCCTTCGCCAGAACCGTCCGCGGGTCGACGACCGCGTGGCGTCGCGTTCATGCCCCCCGGGATCCACGCACCGGTATGGCTACCACGCTCGAAGGGACGATCCTCCGGGGCGAGTCGTTCGACCCCATCGAGGGGCGGGTGATCGTCGAGAACGGCGAGATTGCGGCGGTGGAAGCGGCCCGGACCGACTCGACCGACATCGTGCTCCCGGCGTTCGTCAACGCACACACCCACATCGGCGACTCGATCGCGAAGGAGGCCGGCGGCGGCCTCTCGCTGGACGAGCTGGTCGCGCCGCCGGACGGACTCAAACACCGCCTCCTCCGGCAGGCCAGCCGCGAAGAGAAAGTCGACGCGATGGCTCGGAGCCTCCGGTTCATGGAGGACTCCGGCACCGCGGCGTTCCTGGAGTTCCGCGAGGGCGGCGTCGAGGGCGTCGAGGCGATCCGCGACGCGCTGGCCGACCGCGAGATCGACCCCGTGATCTTCGGCCGTGAGAGCGCCGACGCGATGCGGGCCGCCGACGGGTTCGGCGCCAGCGGCGCCCGTGACAGCGAGTTCGGTGACCTCCGGAAGGCCTGCCGGGCGGCGGGCAAGCCGTTCGCGATCCACGCCGGCGAGCGCGACCCCCACGATCTCACACCCGCGATGGATCTCGATCCCGCGTTCCTGGTCCACGTTGTCCACCCCGGAGACGAGCATTTCGACCGCATCGAACGCGAGGAGCTACCGGTGGTGGTCTGCCCGCGTTCGAACCTCGTCACGAACGTCGGCGTCGCCCCGATCCGCGAACTGGTCGAGCGGACGACCGTCGCGCTCGGGACGGACAACGTGATGCTGAACTCGCCGTCGATGTTCCGCGAGATGGAGTTCGCCGCCAAGCTGGCCGACGTGAGCGCGACCGAGGTGCTCCGGATGGCGACGAAAAACGGCGCCGAGCTGGCGGGGAAGGAGTACGGCCTGATCGAGGAAGGCAGACCCGCGAAACTGCTCACGCTCGACGGCGACTCGGACAACCTCGCCGGCGCGGAGGAGCCCGTTCGTGCGGTGGTCCGGCGGGCGGGTGAGGCCGACGTAAAGGACGTACTGCTATAGCGAGTAAGCGTTCGACCGATTTTTGTGACGGGACGATCAGTTCGCAGTATGTCCTCCACGCGACGAAAGCTCGCTGTCCGCCTCCTCCGGACGGATTGGAGCGAGTGGAACCGTTCTCTTCGGGCGAAACTGCTGTCCCCCGTGTTCGTGCTCCTCGGCGGTCTCACGAGCGTTCTCCTCCAGACCGGACTCGCCCATGGGGGGGCCGAACCACGACTGGACGGCGTCGTGACGGGCGTGTTTGCCGTGGGAAGTTTGGTCCTCGGTCTCGTCGTGCTCGCGCTCGTCGACTGACGCCTCCGGCCCGGGGTGGGCCCAGTCAGTTCACGGGAACGGGTGATACGCCCGCTCCGGCCGCGCCTCGTACCCCATCGACGCCGCCACGCGCCCCAGCCGGTCGCCGAAGAACGGCTCGCCGGTGAACAGCGGCTGTGCCTCGGGGATCACGACGCGAACACCCTCGAACCCCAGCGCGGCCACGTCGCGGGTCGTCGTCCGGGCAGCGTACGGCGTGAGCCCGGCGTCGTCGACGCGCTCGACGAGGGCGTCGAGTGCTGCTTCGCCCGAGAGCTCCGCAGCCTCGTCGGCGACCGAGTCGGCCGGCACAGTCGTCTCGGGGTGTGTGAGCTCGCGAGCGCGGTCGGGGAAGTCGGCGTACTCGCCGATGGCGCCGCCCTCCTCGCCCGCCTGTTCGGGCCCCATGTCCCGGAGTTCGATCCAGTTCTGGAGCGCCTCCGCGAGCGCGCCGGTCGCGGCGTCGACGGGATCGAGTGCCGCCCCGGAGCCGGCGGCGAACCGCGGCCACTCCCCGTCGCGGTGGACTGTCGCGGCGACGACCGGCACGTCGACGTCCTGCGTGAGCAGCGTGACCGAGACCGAGAGCGCCTCGGCACGAGCACGCTTCTCGAGTTCGCGGACGCGCTCGTCGTCGACGGCCAGCCCCAGCGGCTCGTAGTCGGAGTACCACGCGAGCATCGTCGCGTCGCGTTCGATCACCTCCGAGAGCCCCGAGATCACCGCCTCGACGGTCGAGCTCCCGAGGCCGAGCCCGGTGGTGATTGGCGGCTTGATCCGCCGCTCGGGCGGGGGGTACTGGACGATCTCGGCGGGGAGCCAGACGCCCGACTCCTCGACGAGATCCAACCCCGGCAGCCACGGGCGCTCGGCGTCGGGGTCCGGGTCGTAGCCGTCGCTCGTGACGAAGCGCGTCGGGAACACGGCGTCGTCGAGCGTTGTTGCTGGCGCGTGCCGGAACTCCGCGTTGCGGTAGACGCCGGCCGCGTAGCGCTCCAGTCCCTCGCCCAGCGCCTTCATGTACGCCTCGTTCCAGTCCGCAGCCGCACCGGCGGCGAAGGGCGCGGCGCTCGCGTCGGAGAACCCCTCCGTTCCCGCGATCGACGCGAGGTAGTATGGGAGGGGGAACGACGCCTGTTCGCCCACCTGCTCGACGAGGCCGACGCGGTCGTCGACGGCGATCTCGGCCCGACCGACGGCGTCGTCGAGGTCGGTCTCCCGGAAGGACAGCGAGAGCGTGCGGTCCCGCCCGCCGGCGCAGCGACAGTACGGGACCGGCTGGAACCGGCGTTGCACGTCGGCCTCGCCGACCTCGACGACCGTGCCGCCCAGATCCTCGCCGGTCAGCAGCCTCGTCGCCCGACGGCCGGCGACCGCGCCCGCGTAGCGCACGGCGCTGGTGGGCGCGGACCGATCGTCTCCCTCGGCTGTCGCGGCGACGCGGCGCTCCAGACAGCGGTAGCAGCCCGAGGCGGGCGTGAACGCCGAGACGGCGGCGTCGACCGCGTCGACGGCGTGGCCGCCGACGCCGCCGATCTCGACGGCGACCCACCGGTCCAGCGCGTCACTGTCGGCGGCGGTGCCGAACGCGTCCGCGCCGGCGGCGCCGACGACGAAACAGAGCCCCACGTCGGCGAACTCGTCGCTGCCGGCCTCGATCACCCGCGCGTCGAGATCGTCCATCGCCGCCTCGATCGCGTCGACGGCGGGGCCGCTCCCGACGATTCCGATATCCATGTCCCGGGGAGGGGGCGCCGCTCGCAAAAAGGAACGGGTGCCGGCTTAGCTGGCGATCATCGACTGCGCGACGCTCGCGATCTCCGCGGCGTCGGCGTCGTGGAGCCGCTCGTCGCCCAGCTTCAGCCGCAGTCGGGGGCGCCCCACGTCGATCGGGACCTTCTCGGTGTCGATCAGCCCCAGCTCCTCGAGGCGGGTTTTCGTCCGGGAGAACGTCGCCTTCGAGGCGATCCCCACGTCCTCGCCCCACTTGCTGATGTCGTACAGCAGCACGTCGTTCTTGGCGGCGACCAGCAGCGAGATGGTCACCTCGTCGAGCCCGTCGCCGTCGCCCCGGGCGGTCTCCAGCGAGTCGAGCACCGCGTCGAAGTCGGTGCGGGACTGCTCGCCGATGTCGTCGGCCATCGTCTCGCGGACCCGCGAGATGGCGGGCGTCCGGAGGTTGAACGCCTCAGCGGCCTCGAAGCGTGCGCTGTAGTCCTCGTAGGCCTGCCCGACGAACGACTCGTCGTCGGTCGAGAGCCCGGCGACGGCGTCGCCGGCAGTGACGACGGCGATCGTTCGCTCCTCGGTCACGAGCAGCGCGTTGTCGACGCCACCTTCGAGCGTCCGGAGTTCGAGGCTGCCGGCCTCGACGAGGTCGGCCGCGTTACTGGCGACGAGGAAGTCGTCCATCACGTCTTTGAGCATGCGTTCGTCCGCCAGCAGCTTCACCGTCGGGAACTCGCCGTCGAACTCGGTTCCGAGTCCGATCAGCGCCTCCACCGCCGCCGCCGAGGGACCGACGAACAGTACCTCGCCGTCGGCGGCTTCGATGCTCTCCCGCAGGATATCCTCTATTTCGTCGCCGAGTAAATTCGAGTTCATTCCTACGAGAGTATATGCGCTACTCGATATTTAATATTAACGGGTATATCGCCGTCTCAGGGCTTCTACCGGAAATTCTGAACTCGTTCTGATGGGAAATCAAGGCCGGAGTCGTGTGTGTAAGACAACTCTTTTCACGGAAGAAATGGTATGGTATTCCATGCCACGGAACGGTGCGCTACCGAGAATCGGTGTTCGGACCGGCGAGTTCGTCGCGCGCCACCCGCGGCTCGTCGTGGCGGTCGCGGCGATGCTCGTGCTCCTTGCGGTGCAGGATGGGGCGCTGGCCGCGGACGGTGTGGTCCTGGAGCCGGCCGACGACGCCTCGGCCGACCCCGGCCCCGAACCGATACGGGACTAGCGACCGGCCGTTTCGGCGGCGAGCTCTTCGGCGAGCTCGGTACACCAGTGGATGTCGCCGCGGTAGACCACGGGGAACTCCCCCCGGCGGAGGAACTGGACCAACTCAGCCGCGTCCATCTCGATCTCCCACTCGTTCCCGATCAACACTGGCGGGCAGTCCTGGTCGACGTTGATGAACGCACGCCCGCCCGCAAGCGACGGCGACAGCATCCCGTGGGTCAGGGTGAACGTGTCGCCGTCCCGGACCAGTTTTGCCTCCGTCCCCGCCAGCGAGTCCGTCTGCGTCAGAACGTGTGTGCCGTCGCCGACGACCGCGTAATCCTTCCCCATGATCACCCGCCGACGGGCCAGCGCGAGCGCCCGCTCGATCGCGTAGCCGTGGGCGACCAGCCGCGCGAACATGGTCCCGACTTTCGCGGCGTGGCTGTCGAGCACCTTCTCGAACGTGACCGCGCCCGCGACGCTCCCTTTCCGGACGAGCTCCGTCCCCTCCTCGTAGGAGCCACAGGCGTTGAGGAAGAACGTCTGGACCCGGGAACGGTCGACCGACGAGATCGAGAGCGTCCCGTCGGGACAGCGCAGCCCCGTCGGCTCACAGTGGCCGACGAAGTGGAGCAAGTCGTGGCGCTGCTCGATCACGTCGGCGAGCTCGTCGACTGACAGCGACTCCCGCACGTCGATGTCGATCTCGAGCTTCTCGGCCCGCCGCCGGTAGATGTCGGCGGCCCGGGAGTGCTCCTCCCGCATCTCCGCGTCGTTGAGCACCGCGACCACCGAGATCGGGCCGTCGGCCCGCCCCCGGTAGAGCGATCGGTTCTCGTAGGCCGCCGGGAGCGTTTTGAACGTGTCCATGGCGACGCCGCCGGCCAGCCAGCCGTGGTAACGACTCGGCCCCAGATCGGCGTCCCGGAGCTCGACCGGGTCGGGGGCGGCCACGCCCGCCCGGTAGAACGCCGAGAGCGAGCTGTCGAGCCGGTCTTCGTCGCTCAGCGGGCTGCTTCGCGGGGTGAACAGCTGCGGCACGTCGTCGAGCATGAACGGGAGACACTGGACGCCGTCGTACGTCGGCTCGACGTACATCGAGAGGTGCCACTCCGGCAGCGCCTCGGCGACGGCGTCGAGATCGACCTCCCGGTACGCCAGCACCCGTTCGGCGATCTCCGCGTCGTAGAGCGCGTCGGCGTCGATGGGGAGCCGATCGAGCAGATCGGCCGCCCGGACAGTCGCGTCGTGGGGGCCGGCGGTCCGAACCAGACAGTCGAGCCAGAACGTCCGTCGGAGCAGCGCCGCGACCCGCCGCTCGTAGCGTCGTCCCTGCCCCAGATCGATCTGCTCGCCCCCGGCACGGAGCGACGGCTCGACCCCGTCGGCGACGTGGACCTCGGCACCGAGGTAGTGTGCCAGCGGCGCCGCCGGCAGCAGCGCCGACAGCGAGCGGGGAAGCCGGAGTTCGATCGACGAATCGGGGACCGCCTCGCGAACGGAGTCGGGGATCGAGACCGTCTCGCCGAACGTCAGCGAGGGCGGGCGCTCCCGCATCGAACTGAACGATCGGTCGGCCGTCGCCGAGCAGAAGGCCCCAGAAAACGTCGAGAGCGCGGTCGCGACCCCCGCCGGGCTCCGGGGGACGGTGACCGACTCCCGCGCCGAGTCCACCCGGCTCCGAAACCCCAGCCTGACAGCCGTGGGGCCGGGGAACGAGACGACGGTCCGGTCGAACTCCGGCTGGGCGAGGCTGAACGAGCCGTCGACCCGGAGGAACGTCCGGACCGGCGCGGCGATCCGGAGCTCGTACGCGCCGGCGGGGAACGAGATCGGTCCCTCACGGCCGCCCAGCGTGGTCGACTCCCCGCTGTCGATGTCGTCCACGGCGACGACGACGGGCGGGAACTCCAGCCGCTCGGTCCGCCCGGCGACTGCGGCGTCGACAGGTGCGTCCAGCGCCGGTGCCGCGGCGGTCGGCGTCCACCCGACGGTCCCGACGCGGACGGCGGTTTTGGCCCCGTCGACGGCGCGGACACCGTCCCCCTCGATCTCGACGTCCATGCGTCCGTCCCGCGATACGGGAGGCCGGCGCTAAATCTCTGTCGGGCAGCGACAGTCAAGCTTAACCCGGACCTGGCCCCGGTTGCGCGTATGGAGCACGATCACGTCCGACAGGTCGATCCCGAGCTCGCGGACGCGCTCGAAGCCGAGACCGACCGCCAGCGGGACACGATCACGCTGATCGCCAGCGAGAACCACGTCTCGGAGGCGGTGATGGACGCCCAGTCCAGCAGCCTCACCAACAAGTACGCCGAGGGGTACCCCGGGCAGCGCTACTACGGGGGCTGTGAGCACGCCGACACCGTCGAACAGCTGGCGATCGACCGCGCGAAGGAGCTGTGGGGCGCAGAGCACGTCAACGTCCAGCCCCACTCCGGCTCGCAGGCCAACATGGCCGTCTACATCGCCGCGCTCGACCCCGGCGACAAGATCCTGAGCCTCGATCTGACCCACGGCGGCCACCTCAGCCACGGCCACTCCGCGAACTTCGTCGGCGAACATTTCGAGGTGCAGCACTACGAGTGCGACGACGAGACGGGGTACGTCGACTACGAGGGGCTGGCCGAGCAGGCCGAGCAGTTCGAACCGGACATGATCGTCTCGGGCTACTCCGCCTACCCCCGCGAGGTCGAGTGGGAGCGCATCCAAGCGACCGCCGAGTCGGTCGACGCGCTCCACCTCGCCGACATCGCTCACATCACCGGGCTCGTCGCCGCCGGCGAACACGCGTCGCCGGTCGGCGTCGCCGACTTCGTCACCGGCTCGACCCACAAGACGATCCGCGCCGGCCGCGGCGGGATGGTCATGTGCGGCGAGGAGTGGGCCGAGGCCGTCGACAAGGCCGTCATCCCCGGAATGCAGGGCGGCCCGCTGATGCACAACATCGCCGGCAAGGCGGTCGGATTCGAGGAGGCGCTCACGCCGGAGTTCGAGGAGTACGCCGCCCGCGTCGTCACCAACGCGGAGGCGATGGCCGAGCGCCTTCGCGAGCGCGGCCTCGATCTCGTCTCCGGCGGCACCGACACCCACCTCGTGCTCGCTGATCTCCGGCCGTCCCACCCCGACACGAGCGGGAAGGACGTCGAGGAGGCCCTCGAGAAGGCGGGGATCGTCCTCAACGCCAACACCGTCCCCGGCGAGACACGCTCGCCGTTCAACCCCTCCGGCATCCGCGTCGGCACGCCCGCGATCACGACCCGCGGGTTCACCGCGAGCGACTGCCGGACCGTCGCCGACTGCATCGCCGACGTCGTCGACGCGCCGGACGACGAGGACGTGCTCGCCGAAGTCGCCGAGACGATCGGCGAACTGACCGAGAAACACCCGCTGTACGAGTAGTCTGAGTGGGACGGCTTTTTCCGTAGAGCACTGGAGTAGTCGATAGATGCGTACCAACCTCCTCTGGGTCGGCCCGCCGGAGCCACCTGAGACGGTCGCCCGCCTCGCCGAACGGCGCGGCTGGTCGCTCCGGAGCGCCGACCCGGGGAGTAGTGCCGGTGCGGCGACCCGTCACCGCCCCGCGGCAGTCGTCGTCGGCACGGACGACGCCGATCTCGACGGGCTCCGTGCGGCCACGCAGGCGCCGATCGCGCACTGTCCACCGGTGACGACCGCCGACGGCGTGGGCGCCGCGAGCGCGGTCGGCGTCGATATCGTGCTCCCACAGGACACCGACGAGTGGGGAGTGGACACGCTCCTCGACCGCCTCGGGGCCGTCGAGTCGGACTCGGCCTCGATCGCCGACGGGATGGGCTCGGCCCACGACACTGCGCGGGAGGCAGCCGGCGATCCACCGGCACCGACCGGAACCGCGACGCCGACCGACGAACGCCCGCCGCGGGGGACGCTGACTGTCGACGACGAGGGGCAGATCAGCTACGTGGGCGAGCGCGCCGCCGAGCTGCTGGGCCGGGACGCCGAGTCGCTGCTGGGCAGCGAGCTTCACGAGGCGTTGCCGTGGGCCGACCTCGGCCGGCTGGAAAGGGTAGACGATCTCGCGGCCGACGACGGGACGGTGTCGACGGTCGAGCGGCTGATGCCGGCCAACCGCTGGCTGAAGCTGACCGCCCGTCCCACGGACGCGGGCGCGACGGTCACCGTCGTCGAACTCGACGCGGCCGAGCGTCGGCGGGTCGTGCTCGACCGGCTCCACGGGCTCACTCGCCGGCTGTTCGCCGCCGAGACGCCCGACGCCATCGCGGAGATCGCCTGCGAGGCGGCCCGGGACGTGCTCGGCCTCGAAGTCGTCGTCGTTCGCCTCGCCGAGCGGGGTGGGGACGGGCTCCGAGTGGCGGCGAAAACCGAGCCGGTCGAGGAGCTGATGCCCGCACGGTCGCGCTACGGCGTCGGCGAGAGCATCGCCGGCGCCGTCTACGAGGAGGGGAGCCCGCGGATCTCGCTCGACCTCGACGAGGAGCGGTTCGGCCAGATCGAATCGACGATCTCCCTCCCGTTGGGCGAGCACGGCGTCATGAGCGTCGGCTCGACCGCTACCGACGCGTTCGACGACGCCGACGTCTCGCTGGCGCGGCTGCTGTCGACGACGGTGACCGCGGCGCTCGATCGGGCCGAACGCGAGACCCAACTTCGCCGTCGGGAGGCGGTGCTCGAATCGGTCCAGGGGATGGTGTTCGTGCTCGACGAGGACCGACTGATCGACTACGTTTCGACGCCGCTGGCGGAGCGCCTCGGCGTGAGCCGGGAGGATGTCGTCGGCAAACACGTCGTGGAGTTTGTCGACGTGACAGAGTTCTACGGCGCCGAGAGCCGGCTCCGCGAGGACGTGTCGGATCTTTCGCTCGACCTCCGTATCGACTCGCCCGACGGGGAGTCGTTCCCCGCCCGCGTCGACCTCTCGGTGCTCGAACAGACCGACCGTGGGCGGACGCTCGTCGGCATCGTCGAGGACCGCTCGACGCTGGCGGAGACCCGCGAGGACCTCCGCCGGGAGCACGAGCGGCTGTGGACGCTGTTCGAGAACCTCCCCGACCCGGTCGTCGACGCCGAACACGTCGAGGGCGGGCCGGTGATCCGCGCAGCCAACGACGCGTTCGCGGACGTGTTCGGCGTCGACCGCGAGTCGATCGTCGGGCAGCCTATCGACGAGGTGCTCAGCCTGCCCGCCGGCGAGCGACCCGGAGACACGCCGCCGGAAGCGATCAACGAGCGGGTCCGCGAGGGGGAGGTAACGGGCGCGAAAGTCCGGCGGGAGACCGCCCACGGTGCGCGGACGTTCCTGTTCCGGGGGATCCCCTACGCCGAGAACGGTTCCGTCCGCGCGTTCGGCATCTACACCGACGTGACCGAGATCGAGCGCCGCGAGCGCCACGTGAAGGTGCTCGATCGACTGCTCAGACACAACCTCCGGAACGATCTCGGCGTCGTGATCGGCCGGGCCGAGAACGTGCTCGAACGGGCGGACGACCCGGATATCGAGTCGGAGGCCGCCGCCCTCGTCGAGGCCGCCAACGGGCTGATCGACCTGAGCGACACCGCAAAGCGCATCCGCCGGATCATCGAGGGCCCCGAGACCGAGCGATCCACGATCGGCGTCGCGAGCCTGTTCGGGCCGGTCGCGGCCGACGCCCGGGAGCAGTTCCCCGAGGCGACGGTTCGGATTGGCGACGAGTTCGACGACCTCGCGGTGCTCGCCACCTCTGATCTCCGGCTCGCGCTGGAGGAGTTGGTCGAGAACGCGATCGTCCACGGCGCCGACGCCCCGGCCGTGGATCTCCGAGCGGAGCCGTTCGAGCCCGCCCCGGGGGAGTGGATCGACCTGCTCGTTGTCGACAACGGGCCGGGGATCCCGGAGGCCGAGCGCGCGGCCATCACGGGCAGCCGCGACATCACACAGCTTCAGCACGGTAGCGGGCTGGGGCTATGGCTCGTCCGCTGGGCCGTCGAGTCCGTCGGCGGCGACGTGTCGTTCGAGCGCCGGGACGGGAACACCGTCGTGCGGCTCCGGCTCCGCCGGGCGACGGAGTAATCCACGTTCTTGCCCACTCGAAATAGTTTCCATCCTTTTCTATGCACGTATCCGAGGGTTGAAGTGGGCCCAGCCCCCGGTATCGACCGTGAGCGAGGCAATTCAGGAGCGAGCCGACCGGGCGGACGTGATCGACGGCGAGGCCGTCGCCGCGGCGGTACGGGAGAGCGTCTCCGGGGCGGTCGATCGCCTCCGGAGCGAGGGCGTGACCCCGGGGCTGGCGACCGTGCTGATGAGCGACGACCCCGCGAGCGAGACGTACGTCCGGATGAAACAGCGCGACTGCGAGGACGTGGGTATCGAGAGCCGCCACGTCGAGATCGACACTGACGCCCCGCAGTCCGAGCTGTTCGAGACGATCGACGAGCTCAACGCCGACCCCGCGATCGACGGGATCCTGATCCAGCGGCCGCTGACGGCGGGCGTCGACGAGCCGGCGGCGCTGCGCCGGGTCGCCCCCGAGAAGGACGTCGACGGGTTCCACCCGGAGAACGTCGGCCGGCTCGTGACCGGCGACCCGCGATTCGTCCCGTGTACGCCGCTGGGGATCCAGCGGCTGCTGGTGGAGGCGGGCGTGGAGATCCCCGGCTCGGACGTGGTCGTCGTCGGCCGCTCGGAGCTGGTGGGGAAGCCGCTCGCGAACCTCCTGCTCGGCCGCGGCGACGACGCGGACGCGACGGTGACGGTCTGTCACTCGAAGACCGACGACCTGGCGGCGCACGTCTCCCGCGCGGACGTGGTGGTCGTCGCCGCGGGCGTCCCCGAACTCGTCACCGGCGAGATGCTGGCGCCGGACTCGACGGTGATCGACGTGGGGATCAACGCCGTCGGCGAGGGCGACGACCGCGAACTGGTCGGCGACGTCGAGTACGAGAGCGCTTCGGAGGTCGCCGGCGCGATCACCCCAGTCCCCGGCGGCGTCGGGCCGATGACCCGAGCGATGCTACTGCGGAATACGGTGATGGCTGCGGCCCGGCAGTCGGGCGTCGATCTCGATCTGGAGTGAGGCTATCGGCGTCGTGATAGGTCCGACAGGAAATCTAGCGACGACACGATGGTCGTCGCACGCCACGCGCCGTGGCCGATTTTTACTCCGTGACGACCGTCACCGGCCCCTCGAAGTCGAGAATGACGCGCTGGGTCACGTCGCCGAAGATCGCCTTCCCGGTGGGCGAGCGGCGCTGGCCGGTCATGAAGATGTGGTCACAGCCGTGGTTCTGTGCGCCGTCGATTACGGTCTCGGCCCGGTCGCCGACCGCGCCGGCGGTCTCGTACTCGATGTCGACGCCCTCGAGCGTCTCGACGCCGATGTCGTTCGCGAAGCTGCGGGCGCCCTCAAGCGCCTGTCCGACGGAGTAGCTCACGTCGGCCTCCGGGATCGCCTCCAGCGCTTCGCGCTCCTCGGCGTACTCCTCCTCACTCACGACACAGAGCAGCGTGAGTCGGGCGTCGACCCCGGCCGCGAGTTCGCCGGCCTCTCGAACCAGCTCCTTTGTCACGTCGTCCGGTCCGACGACAGCGAGTGCGTGTTCCATACGCCGCAAATACCACGGTCCAGTGATAAAGCTGGCTGAAAACGTGGTAACACGTGGCGGAGGTGTGGATGGCCGTGCGACCGGGTGTGCCCCACGCTCCCGCAATCGCCTTTCAACTCTCGGCCAGCCCGTCGAGCCGCTGGCGTGCGGCCGCGAGCGCCGACTCCTCGCCGTTCAGGTAGCGGTGCAGGTCCCGGCACGCCCGGACGAGCGACTCGACCGTCTCCGGAGGGAGATCGCCCTCCAGCGCGTCGAGCCGCTTCTGTTGATCGCGGATTCGCCCGAGCGTTCGGCGCGCGTCCTCCTCAGGGGCGTCGTCGAGGTAGCTGGCCACGTCGTCGCGGTAGGCGTCGACGGCCGCCGCGTACGCCAGCCCACGGGCGGGCGCGAGCGACTCGGGCACGTCAGCGGGCGCGGGACGTTCGCCGTCGTCGGCGCCCTGGAGCAGGTCGAGTAGGTAGCGCTCGGCGGCCTCCCGTTCGGGCTCGTCGGACGCGGCGCCGAAGCGTGCGTCCCGGCGGTAGTCGGTGATCGCCGCCCGAAGCTCCCCGACCGCGAGGTACGTGTCGTCCAGCGGGAGCAGCTCGCCCCCGCGGAGGAACCCCCGCTTACGGAGGTACGCCCGGCAGTCCGACGCCACGCTGTCGGCGATATCGGTGATCCCCTCGCCGTCCGCGAGCGCGGTCCGGTGTGGCGTGAGCTCGAACTCGGCGGGGCTGTCCGTGTGGTGGCGCCGTTCGTCCTCGACCGCGACGCTCCGGAGGCTCCCGCAGTCCGGGCAGCTCGCCTCCCCGGTCTCGTAGTAGGACCAGCGCGTGCCGCAGTTCTTGCACTCGCGCTCGCCGCGGATCTTCATGCCCGATCGTGGGAGCGCCGGCGGCAAAACGGCGGTGGTCGGGCGGCGCGTCCACCGACCACGTCCACGGAAGCGAAGCGGTTCGAAAGAGCGAAGCGCTTTCGTCGTGCCGAGAGGCGCCTCGCGCCTCTCGTAGCACTCCCGTTAGCCAGCCAGAAATCGAAGATTTCTGGCGACGTGGACGAGCGGCGCTCGTCCGCCAGCCAGAACGCGGCGCGTTCTGGCGACGTTGTCAGAAGCTGTGCTTCTGACTGCCCGCCGGACGTAGTCCTGCGACGGCGAGCGACCAGCCGAGCCCTGCGTCGCTCGGTTCTCGAGTGTGATGCCGTGGTCGGGTGTGAACCCACCCCGCCCGCCCGTCAGCGATAAGTGACGACCCGCCCTACCGCCGGGCACGATGTCTCACCCGACATCCGTCGAGGATAGAGGAAGCCGTCGACAGGCGGCTGATCGAGAAATCGGTCGGCGCTGAGGACAGTCGGGACGGCGAACTGGTTCTGTCGCTCCCCGACGGTGAGCACCGGCTCTCCCGCGAGGCCGCGACGGCGTTGCGGGACGACCTGACCGCGGCGCTGACGGGGTGCCGGGAGTTCGTCCGGACTGCAGGCGAGCACCGCCCGGACGGCAGCTACGTCGTCTCGCGCCGGGGCGCCGACTCCGCGGGCAACGCCAAGCAGTTCCGCGACTTCCGGACGATAACGGCGCTGTACGAACGGCTGCCCGAGCAGTTCGACGCCAGCGCGGTCGGCGTGGCCGCCGGCGACGACGCGGTGTCGGGGAGCCGCCGACACCTGCTCGTCCGGCACTTCGCCGAACACCCCGCTTTCGACTGCGAACTGGTCGCCGAACAGCCCCTGACCGCGGAGAAGACACCCTCTGACGACGGGCAGACACGGGCGACCGTCGCCGCCCCGACCGACTGAGCAGTCCCGCAACGGCTGCCGCGGCGTCAACGCTTTTCTCGCCGCCGGCCGATCGATCGCCCATGACGTTCTCCATCGTCGCCAAAGCGGATGACGCGATCGGGATCGCCGTCCAGTCGAAGTTCGTCAGCGTGGGCTCGGTCGTCCCGTTCGCGGACGCCGAGGCGGGCGCGATCGCGACACAGAGCTTCGCGAACGTGGCCTACGGCGCGGACGGGCTGGAGCATCTCCGGGACGGGCTGACTGCCGAGGAGACGATCGAGCGGCTGACCGAGGCAGACGACGAGGCCGAGCGCCGGCAGGTCGGCGTCGTCGGCGCGGACGGCTCCGTCGCCGGCTTCACCGGCGACGACTGCTTCGACACTGCACTCGACGTACAGGGCGAGAACTACACCGCACAGGGGAACATCCTCGAAAACGAGGAGACGATCCACGCGATGGCCGAGACGTTCGAGGAGGCCGACGGCGGCCTGCCCGAGCGGCTGCTCGCCGCGCTACAGGCCGGCGACGAGGCCGGCGGCGACAGCCGCGGCAAGCAGGCCGCGGCGCTGTACGTCGTCAAGCCCGAGGGCGGCTACGACGGGGGGAACGATCGCTGGATCGACGTGCGCGTCGACGACCACGAGACGCCGATTCAGGAGCTCGAACGCGTGTTCAAGCTGTACGACGTGACGCTGCTGGCCCGGGAGGAGCCCGAGGAGGTGACGGAGCTGACCGGCGAGACCGCACAGGCGGTCGCCGACACGCTGGTCGATCTGGGCCACCTCGACACCGAAGATGCGGAGACCGTCGCCGCATTCGCCGAGCCCCAGCGCGACGCGCTGGAGGCGTTCCGGGGGATGAACAACTTCGAGAACCACTCGCTGCCCGTCGTCGAGGACGCGCTGGCCCGCGGCTGGGACGACGCCGACGGCGAGGGGGAAAAGCGCATGGTCGACGCGATCTGGCACGGGCTCCAGCGGCTGGAGCGGGAGTAGCGAGGCGGGAAAACTCGCCTCCGGCGAGGCAAACCGCCTCGGAGCGACGAGCGGCGTGAGCCGCGAGTAGCGAGATCAGTAACCGACGCGGTCGTTTGTTCCGCCGTCACACCCAAGCGCCCGCGGGTTCTACCCACCCGCATGCGCGACGAGTCGGAAATCCGCGAGCAGTACGAGTTCCTGCAGGAACAGCTCGACAGCGAGGAGATGAACCACGAGGGCGTCAGGGAGATGTTCACCTACTACAAGCGGGCGCTGGGGTGGGTGCTCGAGGAGGAGCATATCTAGTGTCGGATTCGGGACAACGCTACGTTTAACAGGGGGGACTGCCAACGACCGATGACGCTTCGTCTGGAGGGCCGAAGCGTCAGCGGGGACCGTTTCGACGCCGGGCACGGCCGGTTTTCTCGGCCCGCCCGGCGTTTTCGTTCTCACGTCCGTCAGTCACTGCTCCGTCGTGACGGATACGTCGAATCGTCAGATCAGATTTCTCCCCGACTACCGACGTTGGCCGGCGTCAACGGCCCTAAAACCGATATCTGCGTAATCTTTATCAGCGTTCCGAAATAGTAGGAAAGTAACACTATGTACGACCTCACCGGGTTCCAGCGCGACCTGTTGTACGTCATCGCGGGCGAGGGCGATCCACACGGACTGGCGATCAAGGAGGAACTGGAGGAGTACTACGAGTCGGAGATTCACCACGGGCGGCTCTACCCGAACCTCGACACGCTGGTCGAGAAGGGGCTCGTCGAGAAGGGCCAACGCGACCGTCGAACCAACTACTACACGCTGACCCGCCGCGGGACCCGCGAGATCGAGGCACGTCGAGAGTGGGAGGACCAGTACCTCGACCTAGACTAACCCTCGCCTTCGGTCCCCGTCTCCGGTGTGTCGTCGCCGCCCTCCGCGAACTCGAACTCCTCCCCGACGCCGACGGTGATGTAGCTCGGGTCGACAGCGTACGGCTCGATCGGCTCCGCGGCGACGAGCTCGGGGAGGACGATGCGGGTGAAGTGGACGACGAACACCAGCAGCATCGGCATCAGGAAGATGCCGTACCAGCCGAACAGCAGCGGGCCGAGGGTGTACGCGAGCATCAGCGCGCCGACGTGGAGCGAGCGCCCGGAGACGTACGGTCGGAGCACCAGATCGGGGATCGTATCGACGATCACGAACGACACCGCGGCGAAGGCGATGACGAACGCGAACCCGCCCGCCGTCCCCGCGAGCGCCGACTGGACCGCAAGCACCAGCGCCACCGGGACGTAGACGAGCTTCATCCCGACGACGGGGATCAGGCTCGCGATGCCGGCGAGCATCCCCACCAGCGCGGGCGCCGGGATCGACCCGCCCGGCGGTGCGAACACGTTCAGCACGGAGTAGGAGATCACGCCGATCGTGCCGGTCAGGATCGCGTTGAGGATGTTGCCGAAGAAGATCGAGTTGAAGTCCCGATCGACCGCGCCGAAGAACGTCCGGACGATCCCCCGGTCGTCGTCGAAGTTCCGGACGAACCAGCGCGCGAGCCGGTGGTCCTCCCGCAGCAGGTAGAACGCCATCGCCAGCATCACGAACAGGTGAATGCCGGCGATGCCCAGCACCGCGACGGTGCCGAACGCCGACTCGATCGGCTGGAGCAGCTCCGAGAGCTCCGCCGACGTGAGCATCTCCACCGTCCCCTCCTGCAGCAGGCTCTCCGGGTCCGCGATCCCGTCCAGCAGCGCCGGGTCGATACCGAGCTGTTCGACGTCGATCGTGGTCGTCTGGGCGTAGCGGTCGAGCTCCTGGAGCACGATGGTGACCGCATAGCCCACTAGCGCCAGCGCCGGCAACACCAGCGCGAACAGCGAGACGCCGGCGGCGAGGCTGGGGCTGTCGAGGGCGCGCCGGAGCTGCCGGTAGATCGGCCGCGTCGCGTAGTAGACGAAGAGGCCGAACACGAGCGTCCCGACGAAGGAGTAGGCGACGAACGCCAGCGCGCCGGCGAGCGCGAGGCCGAGCGCCCCCCACGCCAGTCGCCCCTTGTCGACCTCCGAGAACTCCATACCTCCCGAGGGGACCGGCGCGAGTATAAGCGTGTTCCCGACCCGGGGGGCGCACGGGCCCCTAGAGCTTTACGTGCCGGGTGCGGTACGTAGCGACCCATGCTGCCGCTGCAGGCCGACACGCTGTTCGCCGCCCCCCTTTCGGAGCCGGTGGTCAGGCTGACGATCGCCGGCGCGCTGGGGCTGTTTCTCGGGCTCGAACGGGAGTGGTCCGAGAAGTCGGCGGGCGTGCGGACGTTCTCGCTGTTGACGCTGTCGGGCGCGACGACGACGCTGCTGGCCGAGCGTGTCGCTGCGACCGGCGCGCTGGTGGCGGTCGGCGGCCTGCTCGTCCTGCTGATGGGCGGGCTGCTCGCGGTCCGAGAGCTCCAGAGCGACAGCGCCGACGCCTCGCTCTCGCTGACCACCAGCGTCTCGATGTTCGTCGCCTACGGGATCGGCGCGCTCGTGGCGGGGGGGCTGGTGATCGAGGGGGTGACGGTGGCGGTGATCTCTTCTGCGCTGCTAGTGCTCAAACGGGAGCTCCACTCCTTCGCCGGCGACCTCGACCGCGCCGAACTGCGCTCCTCGACGGAGTTCGCCGTGCTCGCGTTCGTGATCTACCCGATCCTGCCCGCCGAGGAGGTGGACCTCTTCGGCGTCGGCTTCCCGCCCCGGGTGGCGTGGCTGATGGTCGTCACCGTCGCGGGGATCGGGATCGCGAACTACGCGCTGGTGCGGACCTACGGCGGTCGCGGCGTCGCAATCACGGGCTTCTTCGGCGGGCTGGCGTCGTCGACCGCGGTCGTGGGCTCGATGCTCGATCACGTCCGCCAGCGCGACTCGGTGACGGAGTACGCCGTCGCCGCGGTGCTGCTGGCCGACGCCGCGATGGCCGCGCGCAACCTCGGGATCGTCCTCTTTTTCACCCTCACCTCGGGCGTACCCGTGCTCGTCGCGGCGGCGGCGCCGCTGGGCGCGCTGGTGCTCGCGAGCGTGGGTGCGGCCGCGCTGACCGCCGACTGGGACACGTCGCTCGAAGTCGAGCTGGAGAGCCCGTTCTCGATGCGGAACGCGCTCACTTTCGGCGCGGTGTTCGCGGTGATCCTCGTCGGTTCGGCGTTCGCACAGGCCCGCTTCGGCACCGCGGGGCTGTTCGTCAGCGCCGCGATCTCGGGGTTGGTCTCCTCGGCGGGTGCGACCACGTCGGCGACGCTTCTGTACATCGGCGGCGGCGTCGGCGGCGGGCCAGCCGTGATCGCCGTCCTGCTCGCGTCGGCGTCGAGCATCGCGGTCAAGGCCGGGCTCACGCTGTCGGGGCCGCGACGGTTCGCCCGCTCGGTCGCGATCTGGTCGGTGCTGCTGCTTGGCGTCACCGCGGCGGTGGCGGGGGCGGCGATCCTGTTCGGGCCGGGGTTCTGAGCGGACCGCCAGCTTAACAACGACCCCCCCGCTCTCTCAAGCATGGACCGGGATACCGCGGAGCCGGAGGTCACCGACCTCCCCGGCGACCGAGCCACGGAATGGGTCGACTACCACCACGAGTTCGCCGCACCGAGCACGTACGTCTACGAGTTCGTCTGGGACCACACCGCGCCCGCCGAGGGCCCGTTCTGTACCGACGTCGACGGCAACGTGCTGATGGACTTCACCAGCCACGTCGCCGCGGCGCCGCTTGGGTACAACAACCCCAAGATCATGGAACCGCTCTCGGAGTTCGACCTGTTCGACCCGGTGAAGATCGCCGGGCAGGACTTCTACGCCTCCGACGGGAAACCCCCGGGCGAGGGACTCCCCGGCGCCGCGGGGCTGATGGACCGCATCACCGCCACCGCCGAGGAGTTCGGTATGGACACCGTGTTCCTCTCGAACTCCGGCGCCGAGGCCGTCGAGAACGCGATGAAGATCTCCTACGACCACAACCCCCTCGGGAAGTACGCGCTCACCTTCGAGGGGGCGTTCCACGGGCGGACGCTGGGCGCGCTCTCGCTCAACCGCTCGAAGGAGGTGTACCGGCGTCGATTCCCCGAGATTTCGAGCGTTCACGACTTCCCGTACTGCTCGTGTGACGGTGCCCCCGAGAACTGCCAGTGTGGCTACTTCGCGGGCGGCACGTCCGCGCTGCGCTCCAAACTCGACCCGAAGACGGGCCACGTCAACCCCGAGGAGGTCGCGTTCCTGATCATGGAGCCGATCCAGGGCGAGGGCGGCTACCGCTTCCCCAGCGAGGCGTTCGCCCGCGATGTCGCAGAGGTCACCGAAGAGCACGACATCACGCTGGTCGCCGACGAGATCCAGTCGGGGCTCGGCCGCACCGGCGAGTGGTGGGCCTCCGAGCACTACCCGTTCGATCCGGACGTGATCACTTCCGCGAAGGGGATGCGCGTCGGCGCGACGATCTCCGACAGCGAGACGTTCCCCGAGGAGAAGGGCCGACTCTCCTCGACGTGGGGCGCCGGCGACATCGTGGCCGCCGCCCGCGGCGCGTTCACCATCGACGCCATCGCGGAGTACGACCTGCTCGACAACGCCACCGAGCGCGGACAGCAGTTCAAGGAGCTCCTCCACGACGCCGACCTCGACGGCGTGACCAGCGTCCGCGGCAAGGGGCTGATGCTCGGCGTCGACTTCGAGTCGAAGGAGCTGCGTGACGATATCGTCGACGCCGCCTTCCAGCGCGGTCTGCTGCTGCTGGCCTGCGGCCAGAAGACGATCCGCGTCCTGCCGCCGATGGACGTGACCGAACGCGAGATCGAACTCGGCGCGGAGCTGTTCGTCGAAGCGATCGAAGCCGAGAACTGAGCGACGCTGCCGACCTGTTTCACGAGCCCTCTCCGACTGCCGTTTTCCCCCGTTTCTGTCCGGAGCCAACTGACGCCCGATAGCGGCATCGCTCCCCCCGACCCCACAGCACCGACTGATTAACAACACTGGCTCAAAAGATAACAAGAGTTATTAGACACTACTACAGAATTAATAATCAGATGGGGCTAACCAGACGGCAGTTGATGGGTATCGCGGTCGGAACGGCGGGGGTCGGGGCGCTCGCCGGCTGTCTCGACGCGACGAACGGCGACAGGTCGGAGTCGGACGGACGGACCGCCCAGTCGTCCTTCTTCGTCTTCGGATCGATCACCGACGCGGTCGCCGGCGACGCGGCCACGGCGGCGTTGCTGGTGCCGACTGGGCAGCACGGCCACGGCTGGGAGCCCGGGCCGCGGGTGCGCGAGGAGGTCTCCGGTGCCGACCTGCTCGTCCACGGCCCCGAGGCGTTCCAGCCGTGGATGGACGACGTGCTCGCCGACCTCGACGCCGACGGCGACGAGGTCGCGACGGTCGACGTGGCCCACGACGTGGATCTGCTCCCGGCGAACGGCGGCCACGGTCACGAGGACGGGGGGGACGATCACGAGGCACACGCGGAAACGGATCATCACGAGGAGACGGAACACGACGGCGGGGGACACGACCACGGCGCCACCGACCCACACTTCTGGCTGGACCCGACGCGGGTCGCCACGGCGGCCGGGACCGTCGAGGCGGCGTTGGCCGACGTCGACCCCGGGAACGCCGACGCCTACGCCGAGCACGCGTCGGCGTTCCGCGAACGGCTGAGCGCCCTCGACACGCGGATCGAGGCGACCGTCGCCGACGCGTCGACCGACACCCTCCTCGTCGCGGGCCACGACTCCTTCAGCTATCTTGCGGACCGCTACGGCGTCCACGTCGCGGCGCTGACCGGCATCTCGCCCGACGACCGCCCGACCACGCGGGACATTCAACACGCCCAGGAGATCATCGACGAACACGACCTGCAGTACGTCTGTGCGGATCCGCTGGCGTCCCAACAGGCCGCCGAGCAGTTGGTCGCCGAGACCGACGCCGAGGCGGTGCTGCCGCTGACGGCGATCCCCGGCCTGACCGACGAGTGGGACGCCGAGGATTGGGGCTACGTCGACGTGATGACGGAGGTGAACCTCCCGACACTCGAACGGGCGCTCGACGCATGACCGCGGTCGTCGAGGCCACGGACGTGACGTTCGCCTACGGCGATCGCCCCGTCATCGAGAGCGTCTCGCTCGACATCGAGGCGGGAGGGTTCCTCGGTCTGGTCGGTCCGAACGGCTCGGGAAAGACGACACTGCTCGAACTCCTGATCGGGCTCCGGCGCCCCGACAGCGGCTCGGTTCGGCTGTTCGGCGAGCCAGCCCATCGCCGCGGGACCGGCAAGCGCGTGGGCTACGTCCCGCAGAACGTCTCGGACGCGGCCGGCGAGATGCCCGTCACGGTCCGGGAGGCCGTCCGGATGGGGCGCTACCCACGGCACGGGTTCGGGCGGTTCGATGATGACGACCGCGCGGCCGTCGAGGCGGCGCTCCATCGGGTCGAGATCACGGATCTCGCGGACCGGCGGGTGGGTCGCCTCTCGGGCGGGCAGCGCCAACGCGTGTTCATCGCCCGCGCGCTCGCCGCCGAGGCGGACCTGCTCGCGCTCGACGAGCCGACGGTCGGCGTCGACGCCGAGTCACGCGAGGCGTTCTACGATCTGCTCGGCCAACTCAACGACGAGGGGATGACGATCGTGCTGATCGAGCACGACATCGGCGTCGTGACGACTCGCGCCTCCGAGATCGCCTGCCTGAACCGCGAGCTCTACTTCCACGGCGACCCCGAGACGTTCGTCGAGACCGACGCGCTCGCGGCGGCCTACGGCGGGTCGCAGTCGATCGTGCGGCACAACCACTGATGATCGAGAGTTCGCTCGCGCCGTCGCCTCGTCCGCTCCAGTTCGACGGTGTGGCCTCGTTCGCCATCGACGGTCTCTGGGGCGGGCTGCTGGATCTGCTCGCCGCCGCGACCGGGATCGAGATGCTGTCCTACGCGTTCATGCAGCGGGCCTACCTCGCGGCGATCTGTGTCGCGCTGCTCGGACCGCTCGTCGGGAGCTTCCTCGTCCACCGGGAGATGGCGATGATCGGCGACACGCTCGCCCACTCGGCCTTTGCCGGCGTCGCGGCGGGGCTGTTCGTCAACAGCCTGTTCGCGGTGACGGTGCCGCCGTTGCTCGCGGCGCTCGTGGTCGCGGCCGTCGCCGCGCTGGCGGTCCAGACGCTGATCGACTCCGCCGGCGCGTACCGCGACACGTCGTTGGCTATCGTACTCACCGGTTCATTCGCGGTCGGGAGCGTGCTGCTCACCGCGACCGACGGCGGGATCGCGGTCGGGATCGACGCCTACCTGTTCGGCTCGCTCGCGACGGTTTCGCGGGCCAACGCGGCGATCCTGCTGGCGATGATCGTCGTCGTCGGAACGGTGGTCGCCGTCACCTACCGCCCGCTGCTGTACGTTACCTTCGACGAGGTCGGCGCCCGTGCGGCGGGCATCCCGGTCGCACGGTATAACCGACTGCTCGCGGTGTTGACCGCGGTGGTCGTCGTCGGCGCGATGCAGATCATGGGCGTGATCCTCGTCGCGGCGATGCTGGTGATCCCGGCCGCGACGGCGACGCCGCTCCGGGGGTTCAAACGCTCGATCGTGGGTGCGGTCGGCGCGGGTCTGCTCGCGACGGTCGCGGGCGTGACGCTCTCGTACGTGTACGACGTGGCCGCGGGAGGGACGATCGTGCTCGTGGCGATCGCCATCTACGCGGCGTCGATCCTCGCGGTTCGAGTGCGGAAACGGCACGGCGGTGCGCCGGCGGGCGAGCAGTGAGTAGTGGGGAGGGGGAGCCGAACCCCCACCGCGAGCGAAGCGAGCGGGCCGACGAGCCACTGTAAGGAGTGAGGAGGCTTTTGCTCGAGCTTTTGCCAGGGCCCCTCTGGGGGCCCTGGCAAAAGCTCGAAGCGTCGAGTTACATGTTGTACCGCCGATCGTCGTCGCGCTCGGGGTACTGATTCCCGCCGGTCATCTCCTCGTAGGTCGCGCCCGCGAGGTACTCGTCGTAGGTCACGTCGTAGCCGGTCCGCAGGTGGAAGTCGAGGTCGCCGCTGCTGACGGCCTGCTGGAACAGCGCGTGGATTCCCCGGCGGAGGAGTTCGTCGGTGTCCGTCCCCATCGCCGCCGACAGCATCGCGAGTTCGTTCCGGGTCTCCGGGTCGAGGTCGACGGTCGTCTCCTCGCCCAGTGCGGCGTAGTTCGCGGTCACGTTCTCGTCGAGGTCGTCGAGGCTCATGCCTGACGGTTTGGCGGGAGGGGAATACGGCTTGTGGCTCGCCCGCCGGCGGTGATCAGCCGGCGCGGGATGACTCGCACGCCGGCACGCCGTCAGCCGGCGCGGGATGACTCGCACGCCGGCACGCCGTCAGCCGGCGCGGGATGACTCGCACACCGGCACGCCGTCAGCCGGCGTGAGATGGCTCGCCCGGGGGGATGCGGTCAGTCCTGTGGGATCTCGCCCGGGCTCGGTATGGTCGTGACGCTCGCGGGGACGTAGCGGTCCCAGAGCACCAGTAGGCTCGGCAGGACGAGGACGCTCACTGCGAACGCTGTCGTCATGGCGACGACGACAATCGCCCCGAAGCTCTGGAGTTGGGGGTGGGGAACGAGCGCGATGGTGGCGAACGCGCCCGCCGAGGTGAGCGTGCTGCCCAGCAGCGCACCGCCGGTCCCGGTGACGGCGGCCTTGAGCGCCTCGAACGTGCCCGCGCCGGCGCGGCGTTCGTCGGCGAACCGGTCGCCGACGTGGATGTTGTAGTCGACGCCCAGCCCGATCACCAGGCTCATCAGCAGCGCAGTCAGCAGCGTCAGCGGGATCGAGAGGACGGCCATCCCACCGATGACGAGCCCGAGCACCAGCGCGATCGGAACCGAGACGACCAGTCCGAGCGTGGCGCTGCCGTGCATGTACTCGAACACGGCGGCCAGCGTCAGTGCAATGGCCGCGAGCGCGAGCACCATCGTCGTGAGGATCCCGCCGACGACTTCGCCGAGCACTGCGTCGTTGACGGCGAGGTTCCCGACGACGGTCGCGGTCCGATCGTCGCCGTCGGCCATGCGGTCGGCGCCCTCGGCGAGCTCCGGGACGACGCTGCTAGCCTCCGCGTAGTCGGCGTCGAGTGACAGGGTCACGAGCAGGGACTCGTACTCGCCGCCGTCCCGCTCGACGACGCTGCTCGCGACCTCACTGTCCGCGGCGTAGAACGCGTCGTACACCCGTTCGAGGTTCCGGTCCGGCACGCCGTCGCCGTCCGTGTCGGCGTCGTCGAGGACGGCCGCGAACGAGTCGTTCCGCGCAGCGACGGCGTGCATCGCCGTCACGGGTGAGCGGACCCCCCCGCCGTCTGTGCGATCGACCAGCAGCCCTTGCCCGTCGATCTCGTCGACGCCGCGCCGGAGATCGTCGAGCGTGTCGTCGCTCGTGACCTCCCCCTCTATCAGGATCGCCTCCTGTGTGGCCGTCTCGGCGCTGGCGGGCTGGTACACCTCGTCGACGTGTTGGCTCCGTTCGGGGACGGGATGGGGATTCCAGCCGATCGGGTCCGGCAGCTCCTGTTTCCACTCCGCGACCACGCCGTCGTTCTGCTGGTAGCTCTCCTCGTCGAGGTCCGCCCACGCGACGCCGCCGGCGCTCCCGACGACGAGCGCGAGGACCAGCACGGCCGGCGCGCCGCGTCGCGCGAGCGTAACTGCCTTCGCGAGGGCCGGCCGGAGGTAGCGACCGTGGCCGAGCGGCCGCTTGTGGCGGTCGATCCCGGCGCGTTCGAGCAGCCCGTCGACTTCGATCTTGAGCGCGGGGACGACCGTGAGGAAGATCAGCAGCGCCGAGACCACGCCCAGCGTGATCGACACGCCGAGGTTACGGATCAGCGGTAGGGGGTTCGAGAGGTTCGCGAGGAAGCCGATCGCCGCGGTGACCGTGACGAGCACCAGCGCCGTGGCGACGAGGCTCACGCCGCGGCGCATCGGTGCCCGAATCCCTTCGTCCTCGCCGCGCTGCTCGCGGTAGCGATTGAACACGTGGAAGCCGTAGTCGATGCTCAGCCCGGCGACCAGTACCACCGGGATGATGCTGGTGGCGCCGGCGGCGACGCCGAGCCAGCCCAGCAGGCCGAACATCCACACAACCGAGAGGGCAACGCCGACCATACCGACGACCACGTCGACGAGGTCGCGGTACGCGAACCCGAGCACGACGAGGATGAACGCCAGCGCCGCCGGCACCACGAGCTCGACCATCTCCCCGAAGAAGTGGCTACTCGCGTCGCTCCACGCCGCCGAGTTCACGACGAAGAAGCCGGCGGCGGAGCGCTCGTTCGCGCTGTGGTACAGCGCTGCGGTCGCGTTGTCGACGGTGCCGTTTCCGGCGTCGGCGTCGAGCGCGACGAGCAGCCGGCGGTCGGCCGCGGTCGTCTCGTTCCGCCCGTGATCGGCGGGTAGGTAGCGTAAGGCCCGCGGATCGTTCGACAGCGTCCGATCGACCAGCCGTTCGACCTCGCCGCGCGTCGCGCCCTCGAGCGCCCGGATCTGCTCGTCGAGCGAGGCGTTCGGGCTGCCGGCCGCGCGCTTCCCGACGAGGTTCGAGAGGCCCGTAACGCCGTCCTCGTGGAGGGCGGCGTCGACCGTCTCGTTCTCGCGTATCGTCCGTTGGTAGCGTAGCCCGGCGAGCAGGGACCCCTTCGAGAGGACGTTGCCGTCGTCGTCCCGGACGTACACGGCCTCGAAGGTACGGTCCGGCCCGTCGTCCGACCCGCCGAACTGGCTCTGTGCGTACTGTGCCTTCTGCACGCGCTCGACATCGTCGAACGCGTCGGCGTCGGCGCCGGCCTGACTCCCCGTGTCGAGCTGGGGGATCCCGGCGACCACCAGCCCCGAGAGGAGGATCATCACCAGCAACGTGAGCCGAGTGTGTCGCGTGACGAAACCGATCGCGTCCGACAGTGTATCTCGTGACATCGTTCGCTGTGAGAGACGCTCCGAACGCAGCCAGCTTATAAACGGATCCAGGACTGTCGAGTCGGAGTCTGGGCGGAAGAGTTAAATATCGAAACCGTCCCCACCACGGACGACTTACGCCCCGCGACCGCGCCGTTTTAGCGACGCCGCGCCCCACCTTCGCGTATGACCGACGCCGACGGCGGCACGAGCGCCGCCGACGCCCCCTTCCCCCCGGATCTGGATCTCGACGCCGTCCGCGAGGCGCTGATCGAGTGGTACGAGGACGACCACCGGCCGTTCCCGTGGCGCCAGACCGACGACCCCTACGAGATCCACGTCAGCGAGGTGATGAGCCAGCAGACCCAACTGGACCGGATCATCTCCGCGTGGGAGGAGTTCCGCGACCGCTGGCCGACCGTCGACGCCCTCGCCGACGCCGACCGGAGCGAGGTGGTGGCGTTCTGGACCGATCACTCGCTGGGGTACAACAACCGCGCGAAGTATCTCCACGAGGCCGCCAATCAGGTCGTCGAGGCGTACGGCGGCGAGTACCCCGAGTCGCCCGACGAGCTCGAGGAGCTGATGGGGGTCGGCCCCTACACTGCCAACGCCGTCGCGTCGTTCGCGTTCAACAACGGGAACGCGGTCGTGGACACGAACGTCGAACGAGTCACCTACCGCGCGTTCGACGTGCCGGACGACGACGCGGCGTTCGAGGCGGCCGCGGCCGAACTCATGCCCGACGGCGAGTCACGCGTCTGGAACAACGCGATCATGGAACTCGGCGGCGTCGCCTGTACGAAATCGCCCAGCTGCGACGAGGCGCGCTGCCCGTGGCGGCGGTGGTGTCACGCCTACGAGACCGGAGACTTCACCGCACCGGACGTGCCAGAGCAACCGAGCTTCGAGGGGAGTCGGCGACAGTTCCGGGGGCGGATCGTCCGCGTGCTGGGCGAGCACGACGCGGTCGCCGTCGACGATCTCGGCCACCGAATCCGGGTAGACTACACGCCCGACGGCGAGCACGGCCGGGAGTGGCTGGAGGGGATTCTCGACGACTTGGCCGACGACGGGCTGGTCGCCGTCGAGACGGAGGACGGCGAGCGCGTCGCACGGCTTCGGTAGCTGGGGATCGGTGAAGGTCGGCGGGTCGCCTTTTCGTCCGCCCGATCACGCTCTCTCCCGCCCCATCTCGACCAACGCGTAGCCGGCGCCGAGGAGCATCCCCGTCACGTGGGCGACCCCCGAGCTCTCGGGAACGACTGTCGACGCGCCGACGAAGTCGTTCAGCAGTTGGAGGGCGACGATCGCGACCGCGCCCGAGATTAGCCCGCGGCGCACCGCCGGCGTCTCGAACGGGCCGCGACCCCGTGCCAGCGCCACGGCGGCGAACGCGGCGGTGGCCTGGGCCGCGCCGCTGGCTCCGACGATCCCGCCGCTGACGCCCGTGAGGACGTACTGGGCGACCTGTGCCAGTATCCCGGCGACGCCGGTCGCGGCGAGGAAGGCGGCGTAGCGTCGCGCGCCGAGCGCGTGCTCGGCGATCGTCCCCCAGATCACGAGAAAGAGGAGGTTCGCGGCGAGGTGGTTCAGATCGGCGTGACTGAGCACCGCGAGCAGCCAGCCCGGTGAGGGCGACGCTCGTGCGACGAACCACGCGCCGAAGCGGTCCGCGCCGAGCGCGGCGGCGAGCCACGGGGCGAGCGCGTGCCAGCAGACCAGCACCGTGACGGCACCCCCCGTCACTGGGCTGCCGCCGAACCACACCTGCAGGTCCGCGGCGACCCGACGGGACGGGCGCTCCGAGTCGGGGTCGCGGGCCATGACCTACTCGTCGTCTGTAGGCTTCGGTGCCATCAGTCCTTGTTCCGTGAACAGCTCCTTCCCGCGTTCGTAGGCGCCGAAGCCGTAGAGCCGTGAGGGGCAGAGCACGTACCGCCGTTTCACCCCACCCTCCGAGCGGTAGCGGATCACGAACCGCGGCCGGGTCAAAAGCGGGAGGCCGTACTCCGGCTCGACGCTCTCGACGGCGTCGTACTTGATGCTGATCTCCTTCTCGGGCCGCCCGCCGCGGAGCCGCGACCAGACGAGCCACGCGAGCAGCAGCCCCGCGCCGGCGCCGGAGAGCCACACGGGCAGCGTCCGGACCGCCAGCGCGACCCCGACGACGACCGCGAGGCCGAACAGCGCGACGCCCGCGCGGCGAACCGGGGGGATCTCCTCGTCGGTCAGCGCGTCGCGGAGCGTCCCCAGCGGGCTCCGCTCGCCGACCCGGATGCGGAGGCCGTCCTCCGCGACGATACAGCGGCCGTCCTTCGTGCGGAACTCGCCCACCACTGTGTGGTCGGTGGGAGAACGGCGGAATAGCGTTTTTGGGTCGCGCTCACTCCTCGGCCACTGCCCGACACCGCTCGACCCACTCGGTCCGGAACGTCTCGTCGCTCACCACTCGCCCGACGAGATTCGCCGGCCGGCGAACACCCTCGTCGACACACCAGCCGAGACACTCCCTGTAGATCCCCATCGAGAGCTCTTCCCTGTCGGGATCGCGGACGACCGGCACCGTCTCAGTGCCCGAGAGCACCGCCGCGAGTGCGCGCGTGTGGCCGTCCGCGAGCACGACCCGGCCCGGCTCGACCGTTCCGGGGTCGAGTCCGAAGTCCTCGACGGGCTCCAGATACGGCAGCGGTTCGGGATCGGGGTCGTCGGCGTTCCACCAGTCGAGCACGCCCTCGAGCTTCGCGGCGCTCACGAGCAGTTGGCTGGGATGGAGGTCGGCGAGCGATCGCTGTTCGATTTCTTCACTTCCGTCCATCAGGACGCGGTGGAGACGATCTTGATCACGTCGCCCTCCTCGAGCTCGTGATCCTCGCCGATGCGCCGGCCCGCGCGGGCGTCGACGGCGTGGACGTACCCGTCGCCGATGTCGGAGTGGACGGCGTAGGCGAGGTCCTTCGGCGTCGACCCGTCGGGCAGCAGGAACGCGTCGGGGAGCACGTTCCCGGTGCCGTCGGTCCACTTCGATTCGTTCTGGACGGGATAGGCGGTGAATCGATCGAGCAGGCCGTACACCGCCTCGTTCAGGGACTGCTGGACGCCGGTGCCGCCGTGCTCGGCCATCGTCTCCCGGATCGTCTCGAGGCCCCGTTCCTGCGTCTCGCTCACGTCGCCGACGATCTCGAAGTCCTCGTCGCCGGGGTCGTAGTCGAGGATCCCCGCCTCGGCGCCGTTCCGGAGCGCGAGCTCGCCGTCGGCGGTGCAGGGGACGACCGGCTTGTCCGTCTCCCGCAGCGCCTCGACGTTCTCCTCGGGCGCGATGTCGATCTTGTTCGCGACGAGGACGATCGGCTTCGTGCGGGCTCGCAGATCGCGGGCGAGCGTCTCGCGGTGGTCGTCAGTCCAGTCCCGGGGGTTGTCGGGGTACGCCATCCCGCGGAGCGTGGCGGTTACGTCGTACTCGTCGGCCCCGAAGCCAGTCAGGAGATCGTGGAGTGCCTCGTCGATATCGAAGTCCGGCGAGCGGGACTTGCGCTCGACGGATTCCCAGTTGCGGTCGACGATGCCCGTGAGCCAGCGATCCATCTCCTCCTCGATGAACGTGGCCTCCTCCGTGGGGTCGTACGTGCCGACCTCGACGGGTTCGCCCTCCTCGTCGGTCGCGCCGGCGGCGTCGACGACGTTGAGGATCACGTCGGCGTCGGTCAGCGCGTCGAGGAACTGGTTCCCGAGCCCGCGGCCCTCGTGGGCGCCGGGGACGAGCCCCGCCACGTCGAGCAGTTCGACCGGGACGTAGCGTTTGCCGTCCCGGCAGTTGTCGCTGTCACAGCGCTCGTCGCGGTCGAGACAGGGGCACTCGGTGCGGACGTGGCTGACGCCCCGGTTCGGGTCGATCGTGGTGAACGGGTAGTTGCCGACGTCGACGTCGGCCATCGTGGCGGCCTTGAAGAACGTGGACTTGCCGGCGTTGGGTTTGCCGGCGAGTGCGACCGAGAGCATTTAGTTGCGGGTTGGTTCTGTGGACGGAGAGAACTGCCTTTCGGTCGATACCGGGGATTCTGAGTTTCGACGACTTTCTCGACGGGGGAACGCTGTCGGCGCGAAGCGGCCGCGACCTCGTGTCGCGGCTCAGCGCGAGGGATGAGCGAGTGAGCGGAGCGAACGAGCGAATCGGCTGGGGAGGTCTGTGGGCCATGCGGTCGGGGGGGACTGAAAGGGGCTGGTCGCTCGGGGAAGCACGACGACGCAAGCACTGAGGGAGCGTAGCGACCGAAGCGCGCAGCGAGTCGCGCGACCCGAGCGGGCAGGGGCTTTCACGGTATTGCTGGCCCTGTAGTCTGGACGAGCAACTCAGAGCGATAACCAAACAGAAGCAGTAGCAACCATACCGCAAACTCAGAAATCCGGCGTCTGCTCCTGCGGATCCTCCGGTGCCGCCGAGTCGTCGGACTGCACAAGCTGGATCTCGCCGTCGGCGCGCATCGTCCCCTCGACGTTCGCGCGCTCGTGGACCCGCAGGTCGCCACAGGAGACGTCGCCGCGGACGTTCGCGCCGGCGTCGATCGTGACCCGGCCGTCGCGGGTGCTCACGTCGCCGTGGATCACGGTCCCGGTGTGTAGGTGCACGTCGCCGCGGGCACGGACGCTGCCGAACAGCTCCGAGTGCTCGCCGATCGTCACCTCCGTCGCGCGGATGTTCCCGTGGAGCCGGCAGTCCGAGCCGATCGTCGCGGGCGTCGAGACGCGCCACGCGTCGTCGGAGACCGACGAGCCCCGCGGGATCACCAGCGGCGCCTGCTCGGCCTCGCCGCCGTCGGCCAGCGCGTACGCCAGATCGTCGGCGGCCTCCTCCTCGCCCAGCCGGAGTAGCTGGGAGAGCACGATGAAGTAGAACACCAGCGTCGGCATCGGGTTCCGGATCGTGATCCAGCCGTTGGCCTCGAACCCCTCCTCGATCTCCACGTCGTCGCCGATGTCCAGATCGCCCGACACCATCAGCTGGCCGCCGATCCGGGCGCGTTCCCCCAAGTACGCGTCATCGCCGACGAGCACGTCGCCGTCCACGTCGGTCCACATGTCCAGCCGACAGTCGTTCTCGGCATCGATGTGGCCGCCGAAGCTGCTCCGTTCGCCGGCCGCGACCGAGCGACCGCGGACCCCGAACTCGACGGTCGACTGGCCACCGACCAGCACGTCACCGTCGGTGACGAGGTCGTGCTCCTCGACCACGGTGCCGCTGGGGATGGACAGTTCGTCGAGCGGGTCCTGACGGAGCGACATATACGCGAGGAATCGGGTCCCATACTTAAAAGCCTCCGTCAGACATACCTCCACATCCCGACAGGATCCGCGGCCGTCCGGCCGTGTTCGGTGGTGACGCCGCCGGCGCTCGCCCCGGAAGCGTGAGGTTAACCCCCGGCGGCGTCCTACGTCGGCGCATGACCGCACTTTCGTTCGACGAGGAGGGCGTCGACGTCGTCTACGAGGGCACCGAGTTCCGACTGGAGAAGCCGCTGATCGAGGAGGCGACCGAGAAGTCCTACCCCGACGTGACCGACCACGAGGTGCTCAAGATCGTCGAGGAGGACCCCACCATCTCTGGGGAGCCCCGCCGAGTCGGCGACATCGTGCAGTCGATCTGACGCCCGATCAGCTCAGCCCGTACTCGTCGTGGTCGTCCTCCAACCCGTCGGCCTCCGCGACGAGGTAGCCCATCAGGTCCTGCGCGCTCTCCGCGACGGTTTCGAGGTCGTCGTCCGACCGCCCGGTCACCGACACCGACAGTTCCCGCAGCCCCAGATCCACTCGCGGGACGGTGCCGTCCTCCCCGGACGCATCGGCCGAACGCCGGCGGGCCTCCCCGCCGGACGCGTCGCTGCTCTCGTCGCCGCCGTTCTCTCCCATACCCGCGGGACTCTGTCCGGCAGTACAAAAGTTTCCGGGAGCCGCCGGCTCAGCTGTCCACGAAGGTCCGGCGATCCAGCCGCTCGGTCGCCTCGTCGGCCAGCGTCCGCAGATTGACGGCGTCCTCGCGGTTGTAGGAGATCAGCGTCTCCAGCGAGCCGTCCTCGCCGCGCTCGTACTCCTTCCAGAGCCGGACCGCGTCTCGGCCGGAAATGTCCGGGCGATCGCGTTCGATCCCGATCTCCTGCTCGATCGGCTTGAGCCCGCCCGAGAGCCCGAGCTGCTTGCAGGTGTACATCAGGTCGAGGTGGGGCGTGTCCACGTCGAGGCCGAACGAGGTCTCGAGGAACGGCACGTCGAAGCGCTTGCCGTTGAACGTCACCAGCAGGTCGGCGTCCGCGAACTGCCCGCGGACGTTCTCGGCGGTGAGGTCGTCGCCGTTGACGAGCGTCGTCGTCTCGCCGTCGCAGTGGAACGAGACGGTGGTGACTTCGTTCCGATCGTGGTCGAGCCCGGTCGTCTCGATGTCGAAGAAGCAGGCCGACTCCCGGAAGTTCTCGTAGAGCCGCCAGCGCTCGCCGGAGGGGAACGCTTGGTCGAAGAAGGCAGCGTCGCCGGCGTCGAGGCGCGGGCGGGCCTCGTCGATGAACGACTCGACGCGCTCGCCGGTCTTGACGCCGACCGCGCTCGGGTGGAAGTCGTCCCAGTGGGTGATGTCGTCTTCCCAGAGTCGGCGTTCGGTCGTCTCGCCGACGCCGCGAACCGGGATGAAGGAGTTCTCGATACCGATGTTCGTACGTTGTTTAGACATGGTGAGTTGGGAAGATTGGGGGGTTGGAGAGGCTCCGTGGATCGTTCATCGACGGCTATGTCAAACGCGGAGAAAAGCCTGCGGGTTGTCCGGGTCGGTGAGGACTGCCTGAACGCTCCGCCATGGCCGGGCGTCAACGACAACAGTTTCCTCCCCCCGCTGTCCATCCTGAACTGAATGGTGGACCCGCTGTGGTACCCCTCGGTCGGGGATGTCGTCGACATCCACGAGGACATCGTCTCGGAGTACCCCGAGACCGATGGAGGGGTTCGAAACCAGGGAGACATCGAGTTCGCCCTCGGCTACGTCGAGAGCGGGAGCTTCGGTGAAGCGCCGGATGGAATCCACGAGAAGGCGTTCCACCTGCTCCGACTGCTCGTCGCCAATCACCCGTTCGTCGACGCGAACAAGCGAACGGCGCTGAACACGACGAGCGTCTTCTACTTCCTCAACGGCTACCGGTTTACTTACGACCACGAAATCCGCTCGTTCCTCAAGCAGTTCGCCGTCGACGAGGCGGCTGTCGACGAGTCGGCGGCCATCGAGTACCTCCAGTCACATACTGAACAACTGGATCTCGCCGCCGAGATCGAGAACTGGCGTGAGGACCTCGTTCAGTTCGGCGTCGACGAACTCACGGGCAGTCGGGACGACCCGAACGATTAACCGCGTACGTGCGTTACATCAGCTATGGCGACGGAAGAAGGAGTCGAGTCGGAGTCCCCGTTGGACGAGGTGATGGCGGACATCAGGCAGGAGCTCGTCCGCCGGGTCGCGGCCGCCGACCGCGACGAGAACCGCGACGTCTACGACGCCCTCGAAGACGAGTAGCCACTGCCCCGGCAGTTCGCCGGGCTGAGGACGAAGGAGTTCTCGACGCGCATGCCCGGAGTGGATCGGTTCTCGGGTATAAACTCGGCACTCCGTGGGGGAAGACGAAAGAACGAGGTAGGGACCACGGGAAGCCGTGAGCCGTGAATCAGACAGTTTACCGACTCGGACTGTTGACGCTCCTCCTCGGCGGTTTCGTCTCACTCGGCGCGGCTACTGCCGGCGGCGGGGTCGGCCTCCTGTTGCTCGCCCTCGGGTACCTCTTCGGGCTGATCGGCGTGCTCCAACCCGACTCTTCGGGGCTGGCGGGCAGCGAGTAGCTACTCCCGCACGCGCTCCCGTTCGCTCTCGCCGTCCTCGCGTTCCTTGTACGGCTCACACACACGGCTCAGACCTTCCTCGAAGCTGATCTCGGGCTCCCAGCCCGTGGCCTGCTTGAACTTCCCGGCATCGGCGTGGGTGTGGTAGACGTAGTTCTCCAGCGGCACCGGCTCGTAGACGGGGTCCACGTCGGTCCCCAACTCCTCGTTGATCATGCCGACCATCTCGTTGAACGTGTAGGGATCGCCGACGCCGAGGTTGTACACGCCGTCGAGCTCGTTCTCGGCGGCGAGCTCCAGCCCGCGGACGATGTCCTCGACGTGGGTGAAATCGCGGGTCTGCGTGCCGTCGCCCCAGAGCACCGGCGACTCGCCGTCGGCGATCGCGTCGGCGAACTGCGCGATCGTGTTGGCGTACTCCCCCTTGTGTTCCTCGTTGCCGCCGTACCCCTGGTAGACGGAGAAGAAGCGCATCCCCGCGAGCGTGAGGTCGTGGAAGTCGGAGTAGTACTCCGCGTAGCGCTCCCGGCCCATCATCGACGCGTCGTACCCCGTCGCGGCTTCGACGTCCATCTCCTCGTTGCAGGGCTCCTGCTGACTGCCGTAGATCGAGGAGGTGGAGGCGTAGACGAACGTCTCGCAGCCGTCGTCCATCGCCTGCTCGACGACGTTGACGAACCCCTCGATGTTGACGCGGGCGCCCTGCCGGGGGTTCTCCTCCAGCATCTGTCGGGAGGATAGCGCCGCGAGGTGGAACACCACGTCCACGTCGGTCGGGAGGTCGTCGTCGAGCACGTCCGCCTCCGCGAAGATCACGTCGTCAGCGAGGTTCTCGGGGGTCCCGAGGTAGCAGTTGTCCAGCGCGATCACCTCGTTGTCGGTCGCGAGATAGTTCGAGAGGTTCGAGCCGATGAACCCCGCGCCGCCGGTGACGAGCACGCGCTTGCCGTTCATGTGCGGGCCTCCACCCGGCGGCGGCAAAGGCCTGTCGTTCGGCGATACGAACATCCGTCCGGTGTACCTCGATATTTTGAACGGATACTCCAGTTTTTCGCGGCTCGATGCCAGACTTATTCCGATACTTCGGGAGTCGGCCGTAGGTTTATGTACTCTGGCAGAAAATTAGTCAACAAATGTCTTCGATCGAGCTCACGGCCAGCCAGCGTACGATCCTCAGGGCGCTCGTCAATCTCCACGGTGAACAGGAGTCCGCAGTCAAGGGGGAGACGATCGCCGAGGAGGTGGGCCGCAACCCCGGAACGATCCGGAACCAGATGCAGAGCCTCAAGGCGCTCCAGTTGGTCGAGGGCGTCCCCGGCCCGAAGGGCGGCTACAAGCCGACGACCAACGCGTTCGATGCACTCGACGTGCAGCAGCTGGACGAGCCGGCGTCGGTGCCGCTGGTCCACGAGGGCGAGGAGCTAACCGGCGTCAACGTCGAGGAGATCCGCCTCACTAGCGTCCACAACCCCGACCTCTGCCGGGCGGAACTCCACCTGCGCGGCTCGGTCAAGCAGTTCCACGAGGGCGACGACGTGCGCGCGGGTCCGACCCCGCTGTCGGCGCTGGTCGTCGAGGGCACCGTCGACGGGAAGGACACGACCGCGAACGTCGTCATCCTCGAGATCGAGTCGATGGCGGCGCCGTCAGGGGAAGCCGCGCACTGACCGACGCGACGGTCCGCTTCACCCCTCCCGTTCGTCTAACACCACCGGGATGCCCCGTTTCGCGACGTCCTTTACGAACTCCCCCGAGTCCGCCTGCAGGATCTCGATCGTGTTGTAGTGGACCGGCAGCACCAGATCCGGCTCCATGCGCTCGGCGAGGTCGGCCGACTCCGCGGCGCTGCTGACGACGGTGCCGGCGATGTTCGCGAGGAACAGCGAGACCGAGAGCTCCGCGAACGCGTCCAGCGCGTCGCTGTCGCCCGGCCAGAACACCGACGTGCCGCCGATCGCGAGCCGGTAGCCGACGCCGAACCCCTTCGGATGGCTGACGTTCCCGTCCTCGTCGGCCCGGGGGCCGTCGGGCTCGTTGTACGCCGGGACGGACCAGACATCGGCGCCGCCGTCGACGCCCTCGACCGCGAGGTGGTCCTCCTCGCCGATCCGGACGACCTCGCCCGGGAGTTCGGAGACGGGATCGACGTCGCGGTCGATCCCCGCCGGGTCGACGGCCTCGTAGACGACGACGGTGGTGTCCTCGTTCGCGACGCGGCGGATCCCGTCGGCGTCGTAGTGGTGGTCGTGGGTGATGCAGACCAGATTAGCGTCCTCGGGGCGGTAGTCGGTCGCCCGCGGGTGGGCGGCGTCCTTGGGGTTGCCGCCGCCGACGGGGGTCCAGTCGCCCGTGAGCACGCCGTAGCGGCCGGGGTCGAGGTAGGCGACGAAGCCGCCCGGCGTCTCGATGCGCGTGGTCGCGTAGCCGAGCCACGTGACGGCGAGGCCGTCGTGGTGGACAGTCATGCTCGACGGTGGGGTCGGGGGGTTCTTAGGGGTTGGTGGAGCGGTATTCGGCGTGGTTTTTCGAACAGCTACTGACGGGAGTTGCTACGACAGCAGTTCGATCGTTGGCAACTGAGACAGCAACCGCGACGGCGACAGCAGTTCGAATGTTGGAACCTTGCGACTGCAGTGCGCCGGGCACGAGGCCCGGCGCAGCGCCAAGTCCCCACCCCTCCCCGCGGCCTCGCGACCGGTGCGAGGCCGCGGCGTCCACCGCTCCGCCACCGCACCGCAGCCAGCAGTGGCGCGAAGCGCACGCGGCCTCGTGCGGCGTGTCAGCGCGAGGTCCTCGCGAGTGAACCGAGCGAGGGCACGTGAGAGCTTGCTCTCTCGGAGGACGAGGGAGCGACGAAGGAGCGACCGAATCGGTTGGGGAGGGCTGTGGGCTGTGCGGGGCGGTGCGGTCACAAGGTGCCAACGATCGACATGCTGTCGCCGTTGCAGTAGCTAACGAGTCGACAGACTGTCGAAACAAACCCTCTTCAAACCGATCAGTCGTTGGCCAACCGCTCTACACGCTCCACAGTATCCGCATCTCCCGGCGACTTATCCTCCCGAACCCCCACGAACCGCGGGAACCGCAGCGCGTAGCCGGCGCCGTAGGTCGGCGACGCCTGAATCTCCTCGTACCCCACCTCGAACACGACCTCGGCCCGGAACTCGACGGTCTGGCCGTCCTCGCTGACGACGTGGGGTTCGAGCAGGTCGGTGAGCTCGGCGAGCTTCTCGTCGGTGATCCCCGTCGCCACCTTCCCGACCGTCTCGTAGCCGTCGTCGGCCCCCACCGCGAGCAGGAACGTCCCGAACTCGTTGGCGCGGCGCCCCTCGCCCCACTCCGCGCCGACGACGACGCAGTCCAGCGTCTCCACGTCGGGCTTGCGCTTGAGCCAGTCCTGCCCGCGGTCGCCGGGAGTGTACGCCGAGTCGGGCCGTTTGAGCATGATCCCCTCGTGACCCGCCGAAAGTGCGCCCTGCTCGAACGCCTCGATCTCGTCGGCGTCGTCGCTGTAGAGCACCTCGCTGGCGGCCTCGGGCAGGAGTTCCGAGAGCCGGTCGTGGCGCTCCCGGAACGGCCGGTCGAGGAGATCAGTCTCCTCGGTTCCTTCCCGACCGTCGAGCAGGCAGTCGAACGCGTGGAGTTCGAGTTCGACCGCCTCGCGCATCTGCTCGACGTCGTGCTTCCGGCGGAACCGCCGGAGCACCTCCTGGAACGGCAGCGGGCCGCCGTCGTCGTCGACCGCGACGACCTCGCCGTCGAGGATCGCCGGCGCCGTCAGTCGCTCCTCCGCGTACTCCCGGATCTCCGGGAGCGCGTCGGTGACCTCCGAGGTGTTCCGCGAGTAGAGCCGGACCGTCGGGTCCTCGGGCGTCGGCTCGCGGTTGGCCTCGGGCGGCGCGATCCCCTCCGGATGGTGGTGGAGCTGGACGCGAGCGCCGTCGAACTTGATCTCCGCGGCGACTTCGTCCCACGACTCCAGCGCGCCGGTGACGGTGCCGGCCTGGGCGAGCATCGACTGCACGGGCCGGCCGACAGTGAGGCTCATCTCGGCGAGCCCGTCGTCGCCCTCATCGCGGGCGATCCGGGCGACTCGACCGTAGTCGTTGCTCACTTGGAGCGCGTCGGCGACCAGCCCCGGGTCGACCTCGAACGCTTCTGCGATCGCGTCACGGACGGTGCCCTCGCCGACACCCAGCCGCATCTCCCCCAGCACGAGCCGGGCGAGGTAGCGCGCCTCCGCGTCGCTCACTCGCGAGAACAGGCCGAACAGCGTCGCGAGCTTGGTGTCCTCGCTGCCTTCCCCCTCGGCGGCGGCGACCTCCCGGAGCGCCTCGTCGACCTCGGCCAGCGTGGGGCCGTCGCCGCCCGCGTCGCCGCTCGCGAACGCACCGAGCCCCTGTTGGCCGCCGAGGTTCAGCCCCGCTGCGACGGCGCCGATCTCGCCTTCGTCGGCCAGTCGCTCCTCGACGTCGTCGGCGGTGACGTTCGTGCCGGCAGCTTTCGCGAGCGCCTCGTAGCAGAGCGCGGGCCCCACGTCGAGCGTACGGGCGTCCCAGCCCGGGAACACCCGGCCCTGGAGGAAGCGCGCGACGGTCTCGATCTCGCTGCCGGCGTCCCGGAGCAGATCCGCGACCAGCGAGCCGGTCTCGAGGTCGGCGGGCTCGGCCTCCAGTTCGGCGGCGCGGTCGGCGAAGGCGGCGAACTGCATCTGACTGGGGTAGGACCAACCCCCAAAAAAGGCCCCCGATGCGGCGCCGGCCGTCGGCCCACGGGTTCTTCCCTGTCCGTACACACAGCCACGGGCATGGATCAGACGCTCGCCGATCGCGTCAGGGAGCTGCAGTCGGTCGACCCAGACGCGTTCGCCCAGCAGGCCGCCCAGGACGCGGAAGTCGTGAAGTCGCTGCTCCGCGAGGGGGCGTTCGACAACCACCGCTCGGTGGTGGGGATGGAGTACGAGTTCTACGCCGCCGCCGACGGCCGGTGGGCCGAGAACGACGCGACCGACGGCACGCTGATGCGGGTGCCCCGGCGGCTGTTCGACCTGATCGACTTCGAGAAGGAGCTCGGGCTGCACAACGCCGAGATGACCACCAGCCCGCAGCCGTTCAACAGCTACGGGATGGCCGCACAGTCCGCCGAGATCCGCTCACACCTCCAGAACGCCCGGGACTGCACCAAGGCCGAAGGGATGCGGCTGGTCAGCGACGGGATCTGGACGATCCCGCCCGCGGGCGAGACCGCTCGGGAGTATCTCACCGACAGCGTCGTCGACGACGGCGTCCGGATCGCGGTCAACATGAGCGACGCCGTGCGCTACCACGCGATGTCCAACACCGACGCGATCGATCCGCCGATGACCGTCGACGCGCCCAACGTCGACCTCGAAGCCGACACGGTGATGCCCGAGAGCCTGATCACGTCGATCCAGCCCCACTACCAGATGAGCCGGGCGGCCGACCTCCCCCGACACCACACGTACGCGCTGCGGATCGCCGGCCCGCTCCTCGCACTCGGCGTGAACGCGCCGTTCTTCCCGCCGGACATCTACGAGGACGGCGTCGACGCCGAGACGATCCTCGACGAGGCGTACATGGAACACCGCATCGCCGTGTTCGAGTCGGTGCTCAACACCGATGACGCGGAGAAGGTCGCGTTCCCGGCGGATCTGGACACCGTCGAGGAGGCGGTCGACCGCATCGCGGGCGACGACGTGGTGGTGCCGATCCCGACCGACGACGACGGCGAGCGCTTCGACGACCAGTTCCCGACGTTCCGGGCGAAACACGGCACGTACTGGCGCTGGGTCCGGCCGGTGTTCGGCGGCTCGACCCGCTCGGACGCCAACGCCCGCATCGAGTTCCGCCCGCTGCCCGGCCAGCCGACCGTGAAAGATACCGTCTCGTTCCTCGCGGCGTTCGCGGGGCTGATGCAGCAGCTCCCCCGTCACGGCCACCCGGTCGACGAACTGGACTGGGCGACCGCCGAGTCGAACTTCTACGAGGCAGTACGGGAGGGGCTGGACGCCGACCTCCACTGGATCACCGCCGACGGCGAGCGGACGACCGACACCGACGACCTGTACGACGACCTGCTCGCGAACGCGAGTGCGGGGCTGCAGTCGGCGGGTTGCTCGACGGCGGCCGCCGAGGAGTACCTCGCGCCGCTGCGCCACCGCGTCGAGAACCGCGTGACGCCGGCGTCGTGGAAGCTCGACCGCGCGCGCGGCCGGATCGAGGACGGCGAACCGTTCGCCGACGCGGTGCAGGATACCAAACGCGAGTACGTCCACCAGCAGCGGGAGACGCTGCTGCAGGGGGCGTTCGCGGACTGGGCGTAGGACGGCGGCGCGGCTGGTCGGTCGTGGCAGACCGGAGAACGTGAAACGCGAGTGTTTTCGTACAGACACGATCGCGGCATCGGCTCCGAGCAGCGACACGACGGTCGCTGCCGGTCGCGCGCCGCGGTCGGTTTAGAGCAGCTTGTCGATCTCCTTCTCCTTCGTGACCTCGACGCCCTCGTCGGTCACGACGGCGATGTTGATCCCGTTGCCGGAGGCGGTGTCCCGCTCCATCGCGCTCTTGATCGCCTTCGTCGCGACGGTCTTCGCGTCCTCGATACCCATCTCCTCGTCGAACTCCTGTTCGAGCACGCCCAGCGCGAACTGGGAGCCGGAGCCGGAGACGGCGTAGTCCTCCTCGGTGGTGCCGCCCAGCGCGTCGATGGAGTAGACGTGCGCGCCGGTGTCGTCGACGCCGCCGAGGATGGGGGAGACGATGTAGAACGCGCCCGAGCGCAGGAGGTTACCCGTCAGCGTGGAGAGCGCCTGCATCGACATCTGCTTGCTCCGGCGGACCTCGAACAGGTTCGACTCGGCTTTCAGCGTCTCGATCAGCGACTGGGCCGCCGACACCGAGCCGGCGATAGTGAGCGCGCCCGTCGGGTGGATCTGCTCGACCTTCTGGACGTCCTTACTGGAGACCATGTTACCCATGCTGGCACGCATGTCCGTCGCCAGCACGACCGCGTCGCCGGCGTTGATGCCGATCGTGGTCGTCCCGGTCTTCATCCCCTCGTCGGTCCCGGCCTGTGCACGACGCTCGTCGGCGTGGGGGAACTCCCCGAGTTCGGGGCCGAAGACGTCGGACTGGTCGCCGCTCAGCGGGTCGAGCCCTGACTGATCAGCAGGTGTTCGCATTGACGAACGCTAATCGGGGAACGCTGATAAAGCCACCCCTTCGGGGAGAACTCCCCGGTTCCGAAACCCCGACGGCGCCGCTTCGCGGGCGGGCGCTCCGCGAAAAACTCCCCCGACTACTCCGTCGCCTCGTAGGCCGCCTTCGCGCTGTCGACTGCTCGGCCGAGCGGCAGCGGGACGCCAAGTCGGCGGGTGAACAGCGCGACCGGCAGCAGCGCGATCCCGAACAGGACCGTGAGTTGGTAGAGTGCGAACAGTGTGACGCGGCGAATGGTTCGGCTCATCTCCGTGCCCGTTCGGATCGCGTCCCGGTATAAGTACTTGTCGGGCCGCGTTTCGGATATACCTCGACGCTTGCAGGCGTTTCCACTGTGGTTGTTCCGAGCGAAAGCGGAATGGGATATCGGATAAAGACGGGCGATAACGTGTGGGGCTCATGCGGAGTATCGCTGTAAGTTATACAGTCGGTCGGTCCATGCTGCGCGGGGGCAGCGCCGCTTGGGAAACCCTGAAACACACCCTCGGCGTAGAGGGTGGTATGAGCGAGTCAGACTGGACCGACGCCATCGTCGGCGAACGGATGGCGGTCGACCAGCAGTTCGCCGCGGAGGTCCGTGACTCCCCGTTCTCGAACCAGGAGTGGGGGCTGATCATGACGGCGGCGGAGTTCGATATCGTCGACGCCGACGACCCAGAGAACGCCCGGATCGTCCCGAACACGGAGAAGGTGGCCGGGATCATGCCCGAGGTCGAGAAGATGGAACGCGGGATGGGCGCCGGGCCGGGCGGCAGCGCCGACGGCGGTGGCGGCGACGGCGTGTTCTCCTCGGTGAAAGACGCCCTCGGCGTCGGTGGCGGCGGCGACGGCGGCGAGCCCGACCGGACCGAGGAGGCCGAGGCGCTGCTCGAACGCTACGCGGAGGCGCTGCAGGAGCACTTAGTCGAGAAGGGGCGCTGGGAGCAGGTCCGCATCGCGTACCAGGAGTAGGACGCCCCCGACGCCGGCGTTAGCTGTTGGCGATCTCGGCGTCGTCGAGCGGGAAGTCGACGTCGACCTCCTCACGGCTCTCCTCGGTCAGCGTGAGTTCGAGCGCCTGGCCGCAGTCCGGGCAGGGGAGGATGACGTCGATGCGGAGCGACTCGCCGGCACCGCGGATCTCCGTGACGGTGCTGTCGGTGGTCGTGAGGTACTCGCTGTCGAGCTCGTGGGCACAGGCCATACCGGCCCTTGTGCCGCCACCCGTTTCAGTACATCGGCCGTCGCCGACTCTTTTTTAACCGTCTCCCGCCCAACGGCGGGTATGAGCGATTTCGGCCTCGACCTCACCCGCGCTGAGGAGGAGCTCCCCGACGACGACGCGACGGGTGACGTAGTGCTGGGGGTGCTGGACGGCGAAACCGATCCCGACGAGTGGATCGACGCCGTCCGGTCGGGCGACGTGCTCGTCCTCGACGTGGCGGGCGACCTGAACACGCTGGCCGCGGGGTTCGCCCGCGAGATCCGAGCGGAAGGCGGGTCGCTGACCCACTTCCGGGGGTTCCTCGTCGTGACCCCACCCGGGACGGAGATCGACGCAGACAGGCTGTAAGCGCAAGCCCCGCCTCGGTGCGGCCGCGGACGACCGATCGCGACGGTTCTCGGTACTCGACGGCCGGTAGCCCCCGTCGTTATCCCGGCGCCGCCCGTAGTGGGACCCATGCCCACGTACACGCGCCGCACTCGCGTCGATGCCCCGCTCTCGGAAGTCTGGGCGTTTCACTCCCGGGTCGAGGGGTTGGAGTCGCTCACCCCCGGGTTCATGTATCTCGACGTCGGCGAAGTCCGCGGCCCCGGCGGGGAGGCCGACCCCGAGGTGCTGATGCAGGGGAGCGAGATCGAGATGTCGCTGCGCCCGTTCGGCGTCGGGCCGCGCCAGCGCTGGACCTCGATCATCACCGACCGCGAGGAGGGCAACGGCGTGGCGTGGTTCCGCGACGAGATGCGCGGCGGCCCGTTCCCGCGCTGGAAACACACCCACCGTTTCCGCGGGGACGGCGACGGGACGATCATCGAGGACCGCGTCGTCTACCGGCTCCCGCTCGGCGGGCTCGGCCGGGCGCTCGGGCCGCTGGGCGTCGTCGGCTTCGAGCCGATGTTCCGCTACCGCCACCGGCAGACGAAGAAGCTGCTTGAGTAGCTACTTCTCACACCATCGTCGGCAGCAGTGCCGTTACGAACACGACCCCGAGCCAGCCCGCGGCGTTCCACCACGGCACGCCACGGACGCGCGGGCCGGGGAGGACGTCCGCGTACGCCCACGCGCCGTCGCGGACCGCGTTCGGTTCGACCGCGGCGTCGGCGAGCGTCGCCAGCACCGCCGCCAGCCCGGCGACGGCGACCGTGCCCTCGACGGCCAGTGACGCTGCGCGGACCGCGAGGTAGACGACGGCGGGCCACGCGAGCAGGATCGAGACGGGGACGCCGGCGACCTTCGGCCGGAGGTAGTGGGTGAACAGCCCGGCCCGGATCGCGGGCGCCTCGACGGCGAACGCGACCACGATACCGCCGGCGAACAGCGCGACCGTTTCTGAGAGCGGCCACGTCAGCAGCGCGTGCAGCAGTGTCGCGAGGAACAGCACGATCTGGCTGCCGACGTAGCGCCGCGCCGTGTCGTCGTCGATGGGGCGGTCGGCCGCGGAGTGGGCCGAGTCAGTCACGGTTCCGTGCCTCCGCGGTGAGGTAGATCCCCAGCAGGACGACGGCGCCGCCGACGATCGTCGTCGGCGTCGGCACCTCGCCGGGAAGCAAAAGCAACGCGAGCACGGTGCTCCCGACGGGCTCGCCCAGTAAGCTGACCGAGACGACGCCGGACTCGACGTGGGCGAGCGCCCAGTTGATAACGGTGTGGCCGAAGATTCCCGGCCCGACCGCCATCCCGAGGAACAGCAGCCACTCGTGGCGCGGGTAGTCGACGAGCGGGGCGCCCTGTGCGAGGGCGACGACGAGCAGCACGACCGAGCAGGCGACGTACACGACGACGACGTAGGGAACGAGCGAGACGCGCTGCCGGAGCGATCGCCCGGCGAGTACGTAGGCGGCGGCACAGACGGCGCCGACGAGCGCGAGGGCGTTGCCGTACGTGCTCGTGCCCGTGAGCCCGTCCGAACTCCCGATCCCCATCGCCGCCAGCAGCGGGTCGCCTAGCGACATCGTGGCGGCGCCGACCAGCGCGACGGCGATGCCGACGAGCATCCGCCGGGTGAGTCGTTCGTCGAGCAGCGCCCACGCGCCGACGGCGACGAACAGCGGCTGGCTCTGGACCAGCGTCACGCTGGCGGCGACGGAGGTGTGGTTCAGGCTCTCGAACCACGACGCGAAATGCAGCGCGAGCGCGACGCCGGTGAGCCCCGCGACGCCCAGATCCCGGAGCTCGATCGCCCGGAACTCGTGGCGGTAGCGGCCGACTGCCCACGGCAGCAGGAACGCGGTCGTGAACAGCACGCGGTAGAACGCCTTCACGACGCTCGGCGCGCCCGACCAGCGGATCAGGATGGCGCTGGTGCTGACGGCGACGACGGCGACCGCCAGCGCGCCCATCGGCGGGACTCGCTCCTCGACGGCGGCGAGGGACACGCAGAACGCTCCTCTCGCCGGGCGCTTACCCGTTTCGGAGGGAGCAATCCAGTATCGTCCCCGCTCGATACCGTCGTCAGAGGGGCCGTCGTCGTCGGGCGATACTGACTCACGTAGCGAGGCCAAGAGACAATCCTTAAGTCCGAACCCGGACCTACGTGGAAGTGCCCGCCCTTAGCTCAGACTGGTAGAGCAGCCGACTGTAGATCGGCTTGCCCCCCGTTCAAATCGGGGAGGGCGGACTGAACTTCAACACCCGTGAGCGATAGCGAACGGTGTTGAATGTGAGGGAGAACCGATCCGATTCGAGCACGGAAGTCGCAGCCGAGCGCAGCGAGGTCGTCTTCCGGCGTTCCAATCGGGGAGGGCGGACTTTCTCCTCACGACGATCAGATTGACGAGCGCTGTGTGTGTCGTCGAGACCGACGGTTCGAGCGCCGCACTAAATGACGTCCCGCTCGCGGAGCGCCTCGATCGTCGCCTCGTCGACGCCGACCGACTCGAGCACCTCCCTCGTGTGTTCGCCCATCTCCGGCAGTCCGGAATCGGGCCCGTGCCGGCGCTCCGGCGTCGCTTTCGCGGGGAAACCGACCCGTGGGACGCCGTCGTCCTCGACGATGCCGCGACTCCTGATGTGGGGGTCGGCGATCGCCTCTTTCGGCGTCCGGACCGGCGCGAACATCACGTCCAACTCGCCCAGTTCCTCCTCCCACTCCGCCTGCGTCTTCGACCGGAACGTCGTCGCGAGGGTGTCCCGGACCGCTTCCCGGACGGCGTCGTCCTCGGCGTGGTGGTTCTCGATCAGTTCGGGGTGGTCCACCGCCGCACAGAGGTTCCGCCAGAACTTCGGCTCGAGCGCGGCGATCGAGACGTATCGATCGTCCGCGGTCCGGTAGAGGTCGTAACAGGGGAGCTTCCCGGTCAGTTCGGTCTCCCGCGGGCGCGGGTCGTCCCCGGCGAAGGCCGCCGACGCCACCGGCTGTGCGAACGACAGGATCGTGTCGGTCATCGAGACGTCGACGAAGCTCCCCGATCGGTTGCCGAGCGAGCGGCTGAGAAGCGCGCTCACGACGCTGAACGCGGCGAAGAGGCCGCCGGCCATGTCCCCGATTGGGTAGCCCGGAATTGCGGGCTTCCCGTCGGCCTGCTCCCGCGTCATATCGACCAGCCCGGCGACGCTCGCGTAGTTGAGGTCGTGCCCGACTCGATCACGGTACGGCCCATCCTGTCCGTATCCCGAGAGCGAACAGTAGACGATCTCCGGATTGTGCTCGCGGACCGACTCGTAGTCGATACCGAGTTCCTCGGCGACGCCCGGCCGGAACTGCTCGATCACGACGTCGGCGTCCGCGACCAGTTCGTCGAAGAGTTCGTGCCCGTCGTCGTCCTCGAGGTCGAGCGTGACGCTCCGCTTCCCCTCGTTGACCGCAGTGAAGATCGTTCCGACGCCCTCCGGCGTCTTCGGCGCCATGGACCGCGCGTAGTCGCCGACCCCCGGCTCCTCGACTTTGACGACGTCGGCGTTCATGTCCGCGAGGAGCTGTGTCGCGTACGGGCCCGGTAGCAGCCGCGTCAGGTCGAGAACGCGAACCCCCGTGAGATCCATACGCCGTCTCCACCGCGAACACGCTTAAAAAGTGGTCCCGCGGGGGGTCTCCTTTCACCGTCTCCCGGCCGATCGCCGGTCTCGGCGACAGGCCGACCGCTTACGAATCCGGATCGGCCCACGGATCGTCGGCGTCCGTGGGCGCCAGTGCGCGCTCGATGTCGGCCTCGTCGAACTCCGTCGAAGACAGCACCATCGCGAGGCGCTGCCAGCGGGCGCTGAGGTCGCCCTCGCCCTCTGGGCCCACGCGGGCGCCGTGGGTCTTGAAGAACTCCGTGCCGCGGTCGCGGCGCGAGCCCTCGCCGGTGTGGCCGTCGAACACCGCGTCGAATCGACCGTTCGGTTCGAGATCGCTGACGGGGAAGTCGTGGCTCGGCTCCTCCCCGCGCTTGCGGGCCTCGGCGCGGCGCTCTGCGACGGTGCCGAAGTACTCGTCGGCGTTAGCGGCCTCGCGGGAGGACTGCGCGCGGGCACACGCGAGCGCCGCGTGCACAGCACAGAGGCGGCCCCGCCACTCGTCGGGCTCCCAGCGGTCGGTCGCCAGTTCCTCGTAGCGTGCCACTTGGGTCGCGACGTCCTGCCCGGCCCGGAGGTCCTCGACGACGTAGAGGTTCAGGCGCTCCCAGAGGTTCCAGCCGAACCCCGAGCGTGCGAGCTCCCACGCGGCCCACGCCGCGATCTCCTCGTCGGAGCGCCGGACCGCCTTCTGGAGCAGGCTGGAGACGACGTACCGGCTGAAGCCGCCGTCGGTCTCGTCGGGGTCTTTCTCCTCGCCGAAGTCGTCCTCGCCGGTCGCCTCCGGGGGCCGGTCGGTCTCCAGCGAGCCGTCGCTGCCGAACGTCGCCTGTCGCTCGTCGCCCATGTGCCCGTCGCCGGCGGCCGGCGCCTAAACGCTCTCGGTCCGTTGGGTGGTCGCTGTCGGGCTATCGGCGTCGGACTACAAACTCGCCCCGGATCAGGCGTCTGTCGCCGATGAGCCTTCCTCGTCGTCGCCGCCCCCTTCGTCGTCGTTCGAGTCGTCTCTCTCGTCGCCGTCCGGTTCGTCCGCCTCGTCGCTACCCGACCCGTCGGCGTCGTCGCCGACGACCGTCTCGTTGACGCGGACGCCCTTCTCCGCGAGGTGGCGCATCTGCTTGCGGGCGAACTCCTCCTCGCGGGTGCCGTGGGTCGCGAGCACAACCACCTCCGCACGCCCGACCGGGCGCATCGTGCGGCCCGCGCGCTGGGCGCCCTGGCGGCGGGAGCCGCCGAGCCCCGACGCGACGACCGCGAGCTCCGCGTTCGGGAGGTCGATCCCCTCGTCGCCGACGCGGGAGACCACCAGCGCGTCGCGCTCGCCCGTGCGGAACGACTCGAACAGGCGCTCGCGGCGGTGGTGGGGAGTCTCCCCCGAGACGAACGGGGCGTCGAGCTCGTCGGCGATCGCCTCGCCCTGATCGAGGTAGTCGACGAACACCAGCGCCTTGCCCTCGTGGTCGGCGAGCAGTCGGTCGATCTCCTCGACTTTGCGGGGGTTGGTGGCGGCCAGCTGGTGGCGCTCGCGGCCGTCGGCGCTGGCGTACTCGTTCTCGGCCAGCTCGTCGTCCCACGGGAGGTAGCGGAGTTCGACCTCGGGCTCGGCGACGAAGCCGGCGTCGAACAGCGCCGACCAGTCGGTGCCGAGCGGCGGGCCGATCAGCGTGTAGATGTCGGTCTCGTCGTCGCTCTCGCGGACCGGCGTGGCAGTGAGGCCGAGGCGGTGTTTGCTCTGGAGCGCCGCGGACTGTCTGAACACCGGCGCCGGAACGTGGTGGGCCTCGTCGAACACGATCAGCCCCCACTCGCGCTCGTCGAACAGCCGGCGGTGGCGGTCCATCCCCGCGATCTGGTAGGTCGCGATCGTGATCGGGCGGAGCTGCTTCGTGCCGCCGTGGTACTCGCCGACTTGGTCCGGGTCGACGGTGGTGTGGCGCTCGATCTCCTCGCGCCACTGCCCCGCGAGTTCGCGGGACGGAACGAGGATCAGTGTCTCGCCCCCGACCGCTGTGAGCGCGCCCAGTGCGGCGACGGTCTTCCCGGACCCGGGCGGGCCGACGAGGACGCCGGCCTGCTTCTCGAGGAAGCTGTCGACCCAGGACTGCTGGTACTCCCGGAGGTCGGTGGTGAGCTCGGCGTCGATGGGGTCGCCGCTTTCGAGGTCGCGGTCGTCGACGACGGGGTAGCCCGCCTCGTAGAGGGTGCGCTTGATTCCCGCGATCGCGTCCTCGTTGACCCACGCCTCGGTGTCGGAGATGGGCGCCCGGATCGCGTCGTCGTCGAGCTTCTCCATCGCGACGTTGCCCATGAGGTCGTCGGTGGCCGCGGTGAGGACGGTGTAGCCGTCCTCGTGGGTGTCGAGCCGGAAGCGGTTGGCGCGCTTCCACTGGCTCTCGACCCACTCCTCCAACCCTTCGTAGCGTCGGGGGAACACCCCACGCATCGTGAGGATCAGGTCGGCGACGCCGTCGAAGGGTGCGGACCAGACGTCCTCCGGGCGGATCCGGTAGAGGTAGCCGCGCGTGCCGGGCTCGGTACCGGTCGTGTCGACGAGGTGGGCGAACTGCGAGAGGCGGGCCTGGGTGTACTGCGTCGGGCGGTCGACGACGATCTCTCGTCGTTCCGGGAAGACGATCACGCGCTCGCGCGAGGCGAGCTCCCCCCACTCCGTCGGATACCAGACCACGGGGTCGTTCTCCACGTCGACGCGTTCGAGCAGCCCCTGATCGGCGAGGCGGGAGAGTGCCTCGTCCGCGTCGGCCTGTGACTCCTCGAGGCGACGGGCGAACTCGTCGGCGGTGAGCAGCGGCCGGCCCTCCGCCTCGACGGCGTCGTAGAACTCCGAGAGGGAGAGATCCGTCATTACCCACGGTTGGCGGTCGTGGGGAATACGGCTTGCGACCTGTGGCGTCGACGCTTCACCGACGACTGTCGGGGAAACGCTCTTCCCCTCTCCGGATAACCTGTGAGACGATGCTGTCCGTTCGTCAGTGAGCGTCGGTCGACTGCCGGTCTGACGCGGGGTGTAGCCTCGCGTCCGTCACTGCGGTCGCCACCCGTTTCTTCGCCCTCGAAACGCCCGCTCACTACCGATACTGACGACGATGACGAACGACACGACTGACACGACATCGACTGCATCGAACGAGACTACTCCCCCGGCCGCCGTTCGTTCGGGCTTGCGTACACACGCACGCGGACTCGACACGTGCGACCCCGAAACGAATCTCTCACCCGACGTGCTTCCGGCCGGCCTCCACGACGCGGCAGTCGTCGCGCTCGGGGAGAGCACTCACGGGACGCGGGAGTTCTTCCGGCTCAAACATCGACTGCTGCGCTGGCTCGTGACCGAGGCGGGCGTCCGGACGTTCGCGATGGAGGCGAACGCGCCGGAAGCGCGGGCACTCGACGAGTACGTCGTCCACGGCCGGGGCGATCCGGAGGCAGGGCTCGAAGACCTGTACTTCTGGACGTGGCAGACCGAGGAGGTGCTCGCGCTGGTGGAGTGGCTTCGCGCGTTCAACGAGGAACGGCCGATCGACGACTGGGTCCGATTCCGCGGCTTCGACGCCCAGTACACGCAGGGCGCCGTCGACGCGCTCCGAGACCACTTCGGCGGCGAACCGGAGTCAGATCTCGCAGCCGATCTCGAACTGATCGGCGACGACGGCACTCGGCCCGTAAACGATGATCGAGCCGAGGAGCGCATCGAGGCCGTGGAGCGTGTGGTCCCGCGCGTCCGCGCGGCGCTCGGGGACGGCGACGCCGACGAGCGTGCCCGTCACTGGCTCCGGGTGATCGAACAAGCGACCGAGTACAAGCGGCGACTCCTCGAGTGGGAGGCAGCCGACGACGGCGACGCCGAGACGGCGATGGAAGCGGTGCTTCGGGTCCGGGACCGGGCGATGGCCGCGAACGTCGAGTGGATCGAAAAGCGGGCCGACGGGCCGGTCGTCCTCTGGGGCCACGATGCGCACGTCAACCGGGACCGGCACGCGGTCCGGGATTCCGAGGCCGCCGTGCCGTCGATGGGGAACCATCTTGCCGATCGGTACGGCGAGGTGTACTACGTGGTCGGGTTCGCGTTCGCCCGCGGGTCGTTCCAAGCGATCGACCGGACCGGCGAGGGGCGAGGACTCACCTCGTTCACGCTGCCCGACCCAGTTTCGGGTACGGTCGAGGAAGTGCTCGACGATGCAGGTGTGGGGACGGCGATGCTCGATCTCCGAGGCGGAACTGAGGATCCGCGGCTCGTCGACTGGCTGGCAGCGCAGCGAGAACGGTTCTCGGTCGGGGCGACGTACGACGGCGGTCCCGAGGGGTATCTGACTGCGTACCCGATCGCGGAGGCGTTCGACGCGCTCTGTTACGTCGAGGAAACCACGCGGGCGCGGCCGATCGTGGGCTAGCGCGAGCAGTCCGCGCGGTCGAGCTCGCCCTTCGAGCGGAACCGGCCGTGACAGTCGACACAGCGCAGGTGGCCGTCGCCGGGCTCGGTGACGAGATCGTGGCCGCGGACGTAGAACGGCCGGGGCACGTCGCGCGGGCGGATGTGCTCGGGGACGTGCTCGTCGGAGCGCTCCGAGAGCGTGCTTCGGAGCCGGATCGTCTCCACGTCGGTCCGGTCCCACCGCTCCGAGCGCTGGGCGGCGCCGATGTCGGCGATCTCCGTCCACGCGGTGACGACGACCGGGGAGGCGGTGTCGGTGTCACAGACGACCACCACGAGCCGGACACCCTCGTCGACGCGGGCGAACCGCCAGCCGTCGCTGCTGTTCCAGCGAAGCTGTCCCCCGCGGATCGTGGCGTCGATGCCGTCGAGGGTGACGTAGCGGCCGCCCTGTGCGAGCCGCTTGCGGACGTGGTCGGTCAGGGAGTACTGTCCCGGGTTCCGGATCGGCGGGTCTTCGGGCCGCCGCCGGGTGGCCTCGGGGACCGCCGCCTGCTCGGCCGTACGGTGCGTCGTCTCTGGGCCCGGGGCGCCCCGGCCGTCCGGGCCGTGGTCACGGGATGCCACTACCGGCGGCTTCGTACTGGAGGGTTATTCCTCTTGCGCCGGTATCACACTGCGTCAGCGCGACGAAAAACGGGTCGGGAGGCGGCGTCGCCGGTTCAGCTGAGGAGGCCGAGCCCCTCGATGCGCTCGACGATCTGCTCGACGGCCTCCTGTGCGTCCTCGGTGCGTTTCCCGCCCGTGATGACGATCTTCCCGGAACCGAACAGGAGGATCACCACGTCGGGCTCGTCCATCCGGTAGACGAGGCCCGGGAACTGTTCGGGCTCGTACTCGACGTCCTCGAGCCCCAGCCCGATCGCGAGCGCGTTGAGGTTGAGGTTGTGCCCGAGGTCGGCGCTCGAGACGATGTTCTGGACGGTGATCTCCGGGTCGTCCTCAACCGGGATGGTGAGGTCACGGAGCTTCTCGAAGATGATGCCCAGCGCCTCGTGGACGTCGGCGATGCTCTTCGCGCCCGTGCACACGATCTTCCCCGAGCGGAAGATCAGTGCTGCCGCCTTCGGACTCTGTGTCCGATAGACGAGGCCGGGGAAGTTGTCGGGGTTGAAGTCGGCGCCCGGGAGGTCCTCCGCCAACGCTTCGAGGTCGAGCTCCTGCCCGATACCCGTCGATGCGACCACGTTCTGGATCTCTATTGAGTCTGCCGGCGAACTCATCGTTCACCCTTTATTGCTCACCCAGCCCTTATAAACGGTTCCCTTATATACCGCCTCGCCGGTGTCGGTGGTGGATCGTGAGAAGATATTCCCACGGTAACGCCACCCAGTGGCCGATCGAAACATCAGGGTTAAGTGTTCCACACCCATCGGATGGAATGCGAAGAACGCGCCGTGGCCCGGGACGACCCGAGACGGTGCGTGGGCCCGGCTCGCTTCGATGGGTTTATGACCCATCGAGCGAAACATACGGGTCCGAAGAAAGATGAGGATTCCGCCCCCCCGGTCCGCCGTAGGACGGAATCTGATGTGAGCTTTGGTAGTTCGGTGTCCCCCGGTTCGGCCGGTGGACAGCGAACGGTAACCGATACGCAATACCAGATTGGTAACGATCACGTCGTGTGATCCGACCCGCCACCCACGTGCATCAGCACGTACACATTCCGGTTGATCCTGCCGGAGGTCATTGCTATCGGGGTCCGATTTAGCCATGCTAGTCGCGCGGGTTAGACCCGCGGCGTATAGCTCAGTAACACGTGGCCAAACTACCCTACAGACGGGAACAACCTCGGGAAACTGAGGCTAACTCCCGATACGCGTCGACTGTTTGAACACGTCGACGCTCAAACGCTCCGGCGCTGTAGGATGTGGCTGCGGCCGATTAGGTAGACGGTGGGGTAACGGCCCACCGTGCCAATAATCGGTACGGGTTGTGAGAGCAAGAGCCCGGAGACGGAATCTGAGACAAGATTCCGGGCCCTACGGGGCGCAGCAGGCGCGAAACCTTTACACTGCACGCCAGTGCGATAAGGGGACCCCGAGTGAAAGGGCATATCGCCCTTTCTTTTCTGAACCGTAGGGGGGTTCAGGAACAAGAGCTGGGCAAGACCGGTGCCAGCCGCCGCGGTAATACCGGCAGCTCGAGTGATGACCGATCTTATTGGGCCTAAAGCGTCCGTAGCTGGCCGCGCAAGTCCGTCGGGAAATCCACCCGCTTAACGGGTGGGCGTCCGGCGGAAACTGTGCGGCTTGGGACAGGAAGGCTCGAGGGGTACGTTCGGGGTAGGAGTGAAATCCCGTAATCCTGAACGGACCGCCGATGGCGAAAGCACCTCGAGAGGACTGATCCGACAGTGAGGGACGAAAGCTGGGGTCTCGAACCGGATTAGATACCCGGGTAGTCCCAGCCGTAAACGATGTTCGCTAGGTGTGTCACTCACTACGAGTGAGTGATGTGCCGCAGGGAAGCCGCTAAGCGAACCGCCTGGGAAGTACGTCCGCAAGGATGAAACTTAAAGGAATTGGCGGGGGAGCACTACAACCGGAGGAGCCTGCGGTTTAATTGGACTCAACGCCGGTAACCTTACCAGCCCCGACTACGGTGATGACGGCCAGGTTGATGACCTCGTCACGACGCCGTAGAGAGGTGGTGCATGGCCGCCGTCAGCTCGTACCGTGAGGCGTCCTGTTAAGTCAGGCAACGAGCGAGACCCGCACTCTTAATTGCCAGCATGTCCCTTGTGGATGATGGGTACATTAGGAGGACTGCCGCCGCCAAGGCGGAGGAAGGAACGGGCAACGGTAGGTCAGTATGCCCCGAATGGGCTGGGCAACACGCGGGCTACAATGGCCGAGACAATGGGTTCCTACCCCGAGAGGGGACGGTAATCTCAGAAACTCGGTCGTAGTTCGGATTGCGGACTGCAACTCGTCCGCATGAAGCTGGATTCGGTAGTAATCGCATTCCAGGAGAGTGCGGTGAATACGTCCCTGCTCCTTGCACACACCGCCCGTCAAAGCACCCGAGTGGGGTCCGGATGAGGCCTGTTTCACAGGTCGAATCTGGGCTCCGCAAGGGGGCTTAAGTCGTAACAAGGTAGCCGTAGGGGAATCTGCGGCTGGATCACCTCCACTGACCGGGATCTGCCCTCTGGGCAGACCCACCTTTCGCCGTTCGGTGTTTCCGGTTCGACCGGGCACCTTAGAACTACCAAAGCTCCATAGGGCTCGTAGCTCAGTGGGAGAGTGCCTCCTTTGCAAGGAGGATGCCCGGGGTTCGAATCCCCGCGAGTCCATCTCGGATAGAAGGAAACCGTGCGGGTTATATGCCCGACGGAAGTACGATGGAATCCAGAACGATCGATGCACCAGACCGCGAGAGCGCGTCTGGGAAGGGTCAGAGTACGCTCCCGTGACACCCACGGGACGTACGTTGACGACCGTGTGTAAGCGTAGTCCAGGCACCCACTGGACCCGTTCACCCGGGTTGCAGTGGAACGACGATAGACGATTACCGACAGACGGCTACTATGCCGGCTGATGGATTGCTCGGCTCGAGTGCCGAAGAAGGACGTGCCAAGCTGCGATAAGCCTCAGGGAGCTGCATGGAAGCATAGAACTGAGGATCTCCGAATGGGAATCCCCACCGCAATTGCCTCGCGCAATGGGGAACGTCCTGAATTGAAACATCTTAGTAAGGACAGGAAGAGAAAGCAACTGCGATGTCGTTAGTAACCGCGAGTGAACGCGATACAGCCCAAACCGAATCCGCAAGGACATGTGGTGTACAGGCTGGCTCCCAGCACTCGACAAACTACGAGAAGTCTCTTGGAACAGAGCACGAAACAGGGCGACAGTCCCGTACCGTAGTTCAGTAGAGTGTGCGCCAGTTCTAGAGTAGCGGGGGTTGGATATCCCTCGTGAATGTCGCGGGCATCGACCGCGAAGGCTAAACACTCCTCGAGACCGATAGCGAACAAGTAGCGTGAGCGAACGCTGAAAAGCACCCCGAGAAGGGCGGTGCAATAGGGCATGAAACCAGTCGGCGATAGAGCGACGGGGCTTGAAAGGCCCCTCTCAAAACGATCGAAGCGCGAGCTTCCAGTAGGACGAGAGGGGAGCCGAAGTTCCGTCGTACGTTTTGAAAAACGAACTAGGGAGTGTATCTCTTTGGCGAGTCTAACCGGATCATCCGGGGAGGCGTAGGGAAACCGATAGGGGCGCAGCATTGCCAGGCCCACCGTGTTCAAGCGCGGGGAGTCGAAGGGATACGACCCGGAACCGAGCGATCTACTCTGGAGCAGGGCGAAGCGTGCCGAAAGGCACGTGGAGGCCCGTTAGGGTTGGTGTCCTACAATACCCTCCCGTGACTCGAGAGTAGGGGTGAAAGGCCCATCGAGCTCGGCAACAGCTGGTTCCAACCGAAACATGTCGAAGCATGACCTCATCCGAGGTAGTTTGCGCGGTAGAGCGACCGATTGAGAGACCCGCCTCCGAGAGGAGTCGGCCTCTCTGTCGAACTCCGAACGTGCAAACGCCGTGGACGATGGGAGTCCGGTGCCCGGGGTAAGCTTGGGTACCATGAGGGGAACAACCCAGAGCTGGGTTAAGGTCCCAAAGTGTAGATTAAGTGCGATTGGAAGGTGGTCTCGAGCCCTAAACAGCCGGGAGGTGAGCTTAGAAGCAGCTACCCTCTAAGAAAAGCGTAACAGCTTACCGGCCGAGGTTCGAGGCGCCGAAAATGATCGGGGCTCAAATCTACCACCGAGACCTAGCGGCACTATTCAGATAGTGACCCAGTAGGTTGGCATTCTGGACGGATGGAAGCTCGGGCGAGAGCTCGCGTGGACCGTCTAGTAACGAAAATCCTAGTCATAGTAGCAGCGAAAGTCGGGTGTGAACCCCGACGGCCAGAAGAGTAAGGGTTCCTTGGCACTGTTAGTCAGCCAAGGGTTAGTCGATCCTAAGGTCCCTCGTAACTCGCAGGGATCGAAAGGACAGCTGGTTAATATTCCAGCACCATCGTGCAGTGAAACCGACGCTTTCGGAACCATTGAGCCGGGCCTTCGCCCGGTCGAATCGAGGAAGCTCGTGGACGCCGTAACGGCAGGAAGCGAGCGAAGCTCGAGACAGCGAAAGTCGATGTTACCAAGAGCCCGTGAAAAGGGAGCACGATGTCCGTACCGAGATCCGACACAGGTACTCTGCCAGAGCAAGGCGCGGCCTGTCGGGAGAACCGACGTTAGGGAATTCGGCAAGTTAGTTCCGTACGTTCGCAATAAGGAATGCCTGCCCCAAGCGGGGCAGGTCGCAGTGTCTTGGGCGCTCCGACTGTCTAGTAACAACACAGGTGACCGCAAATCCGCAAGGACTCGTACGGTCACTGAATCCTGCCCAGTGCGGGTATCTGAACACCAAGTACAATTGGACGAAGGACCCGTCAACGGCGGGGGTAACTATGACCCTCTTAAGGTAGCGTAGTACCTTGTCGCTTCAGTAGCGACTCGCATGAATGGATCAACGAGAGCGCCACTGTCCCAACGTTGGACCCGGTGAACTGTACGTTCCAGTGCGGAGTCTGGAGACCCCCAAGGGGAAGCGAAGACCCTATAGAGCTTTACTGCAGGCTGTCGCTGAGACGTGGTCGCTACTGTGCAGAGTAGGTAGGAGGCGTTACAGAGGTACCCGCGCTAGCGGGCCACCCAGCCATACATGAAACACTACCCGGTAGTGACTGCGACTCTCACTCCTGGCGGAGGACACCGGTAGCCGGGCAGTTTGACTGGGGCGGTACGCGCTCGAAAAGATATCGAGCGCGCCCCAAGATTTCCTCACTCGGGTCGGGAACCCGAGGAAGAGCGCAAGAGCAAACGGAAGTCTGACAGTGTCATTCCCAACGAGTGACGCTGACGCGAAAGCGTGGTTTAGCGAACCAACCATGGTCCTTGATGGGCCAGGTTGCTGACAGAAAAGCTACCTTAGGGATAACAGAGTCGTCACGCGCAAGAGCACATATCGACCGCGTGGCTTGCTACCTCGATGTCGGTTCCCTCCATCCTGCCCGTGCAGAAGCGGGCAAGGGTGAGGTTGTTCGCCTATTAAAGGAGGTCGTGAGCTGGGTTTAGACCGTCGTGAGACAGGTCGGCTGCTATCTATTGGGGGTGTTATGGTACTTGACGAGAACGATCGTATAGTACGAGAGGAACTACGATTGGACGCCACTGGTGTACCGGTTGTTCGAGAGAGCACTGCCGGGCAGCCACGCGTCACGGGGTAAGAGCTGAACGCATCTAAGCTCGAAACCCACTCGGAAACGAAGTACCGTTGAGGTCACTCGTAGAAGAGGAGTTAGATAGACTCGGGATGTACGCGCCAAGGCAACGAGGCGTTGAGTCCGCGAGCACTAACAGACCGAAGCCATCATTCATCCGGTAATCGGATATCTCTGCACTGCACCCGTTTTGAACGGGTCCAGGTGCGAACTGGACTACGCTTATTACACGGTTCGATCACACCGAGCATGGCATGCTCGTGGTTCGATTCCACGACTCGGCGTGAGACGGCCAGAGTGGTGAGGCAACACCCGTACCCATCCCGAACACGGAAGTTAAGCTCACCTACGTGTGGGCGAGTACTGGCGTGGGCGACCCGCTGGGAAAGTGCACTCGCCGTCTCTCTATTCATTGCGGTATACTTGACGTTGTGAGGAGTGAGCGAGTCGATCGCTCTCCGCTCGTTTTCGATACCTCGAGCGGATATCCTATCCGCCGCAACACGTATTTTTATGCCTGCTCGGGTGTTGTAATCGGCACGATGCCCGACGACGGTCCGGCACTCCTCTCGTTTGGAGTGGACCGGGCGATGCGGGCGCTACGCGAGCACGCGGCCGGACGGAACGTCATCGCGGTGCTGACCGACTCGACGGCCGACGAGTGGCATCGCCGCTGGGAGCGATCCGGCGGCGACGCGACACAGCTGGCGATCGTCGACTGTTTCGACTTCACACGGGGAGCCGCGGCGGAGACGCGCACGAACGTCGTCTCGAACGACCTCGTCGTCACCGAACTGGAGCGTCCCCTCACCGGCGAGGGGCTCCAGTCGGTGTCCGATCGCTTCTTCGACGGCTGGGCCGAGAGTCCGCGCGGGACCGTGGTGTACGTCGAGTCGCTGCGTGATCTCCGCGAGGACACCGATCGGGAGACTGTCGAATCCCTGCTCGATCGGTTCCGCGAGCGCACCGAGCGGGAGGGTTCGGGGGTCGTCGCCGCCGTCTCCCCCGACACGGTGTGCGACGCCGTCGCTTTCGGCGACGCGTTCACCGAAACCGTCGGCGAGCCGTCGTTCGACTCCGACGCGCCGACCGCGGTGCAGCGGCTCCGGGCGACCGATCCGACCACGTTCGGCTACTTCCGACAGTACTGGCGGGACGCGATCGAGATCCTCGACCGGGTCGACCGCTCGTACGTGCAGGCCGGCCAGCTCGACACCGAACTCTCCTCGCGCACGCTCGGCGCGACGCTGTCGGCGCTGGCGCAGTTAGACGCGCTCGCGGTCCGGGCCGACACGAACGGCCCGAACCGGTACGACTGCCGGCGCTACGACCCCGAGCGTGCCGCGGAGCTCGGGCTCGCGGTCGAGCTACTGCCCGACTGACGGCGCCGCGAGCGAGCTATCGACGACGGTGCCGTCAGGCCGGAGCGTCACCGTCCCGAGCATCGTCGTCTCCCCGGGTTCGGTCGTCGACGCGATCACACGAAGCGTCTCTTTTCGATCGAGCCGTTCCCAGAGCACCTCCTCGACCATCCCTTGGAACGAGTCGGGGTCGGTCCACCCCGAGTCGATGTCCGATGGCACCCGGACCACGACGCGCAGTTCGCTCTCGGTCACACGAACCCCGACGCCGAACGTGTCGCCATCGCCCGCCTCCTCCGTCCCGTCCGCGTCGTCGCTCATACCCGCCCTCGGTTCCCGTCGGGCAAATCCCCTCCGGCTCGCCCGTGTGTGAGACTCACAGACTGAGACGGTGCCGATGGGACGCCTTTTGTCCGGGTACCACGTCGATCGTTCCAATGAGTTATCGGATCGGACTCGTCGGCAAGCCCTCCGTGGGCAAGTCGACGCTGTTCAACGCCGCGACGATGAACGACGTGCCGGAAGGGGCCTACCCCTTCACGACGATCGACCCGAGCGTGGGCGAGGCGTACGTCCGCGTGGAGTGTGCCGCCCCGGAGTTCGACGAGACGTGTACGCCGAGCGTCGGCTACTGCGACGACGGCACCCGGTTCGTCCCGGTCAAACTCGTCGACGTGGCGGGTCTCATCCCCGGCGCCCACGAGGGGAACGGGCTGGGCAACCAGTTCCTCGCGGACCTGAACGAGACGGACGTCCTCGTTCACGTCGTCGACTTCTCCGGCGAGACCGACCTCGAAGGCGAGGCTACCGAGGGCCACGACCCCCGGGAGGACATCGCGTTCCTCGAGAACGAGATCGACATGTGGTACCTCGACGTGCTGGAGAAGGGGATCGAGCGGCACCTCTCGGGCTACCACGGCGGCGACGGCGACGTGGAGGACGCGCTCGGCGAGCAGATGGACGCGTTCGGGATCGTCGCCGAGGAGATCAAGCAGATCATCCTCGGCCAGGGGATCGACTTCGATCCCGAAGCGTGGAGCGACGACGAGCGCGAGGAGCTGGCCCGGGAGATCCGCAAGCGCACCAAGCCGATCGTGATCGCGGCCAACAAGATGGACACACCCGCCGCACAGGAGAACTGGGCCGAAATCACCGAGGAACAACAGTACGACCACCTCGACTTCGTGCCCGTCAGCGCCCACGCCGAGAAGTCGCTGAAGAAGGCGAACGACGCCGGCGTCGTGGAGTACACCCCCGGCGAACCCGACTTCGAGATCGTCGGCGACGTGAGCGGCGAGCAGGAGGAGGGGCTCGAACAGATCCGCGAGTTCGTCGGGAACTACGGCGGCACCGGCGTCCAGGACGTGCTCGAGACCGCGCTGTTCGAGACGCTGGGCTGTATCGGCGTGTTCCCCGGCAGCGCCAACGGCTCGAAAGACGAGAAGGGCGTGTTCAGGGACTGCTTCGTCCTCCCCGAGGGCGGCACCGTCGAGGACTTCGCGTACACTATCCACTCCGACGTGGGCGACGGCCTGCTCCACGGGATCGACTGCCGCTCCGGCCGACAGGTCGGCTCGGACCACGAGCTCGCCCACCGCGACGTGGTCGAGATCGTCACCACCGGCTGACCGCTGGCTACTTCTCCCCCGACGCCCGACGTGCCAGCCGTGCACGTCGACTGCAAGCTGTTCGGCCCGTTCCGCGACGACGCCGGCGTCGAGGACGTGGGCGGCGAGTACGACCCCGGAACGACCGTCGGAGAGCTCCTGTGCGATCTGGAGGCGGAGTATCCGAGCCTCGAGGGACGGCTCGTGGATGAGGACGCGGACGAGACTGCAGGATCGACGGTCGTGACGGTCGACGAGAAGAACGTGACCCACCTCGACGGGCTCGACACCGAACTCGAAGACGGTGACGTGGTCCGGATCGTCCCCTCGGTGTACGGCGGGTAGGCCGCGGGCGCGGCCGGGCGCTCAGTCGTCCGCGCTTGCGGGCGCGACCGAGTCGACCGCCGCGTCCGGGACGGTGCCATCCTCGTTCCAGCCGCGGGCCTCGTAGTACTCCTGAACAGCCTCGGCGAGGTCCGGGATCTCGTAGGGGAGGTCGTCGTCGTCGACGTCCTTCCCGCGCTTGTTGTTGAAGTGGCGTTCGCGCTCGATCGTCTCGGCGCCGATCGACTGCAGTCGCTCGTAGTCGACGCCGAACAGCTGTTCGAGGCGCTCGTCGGTCATGTAGTCGCCGCCGAAGGCGCAGATCACCCCGGAGTCGCGGACGACGTTGTGGTTCTCCAGTCCGACGAGCGTCTCGGCCTTGCCGAGCGTCCCCTCGGGATCGACCTCGCCGGAGTACTCCAGCCCGAGCATCCCGCCGTACATGTGGTCGGCACCACGGTTCGCGACCGCGTAGGAGAGTCCCTGGCCGTGGAGCGTCCGGCCGTCGTGGGCCGCGAACTCCAACCCTTTCACGGTGTAGTTGTCGACGCCGAGCTCTTCGTGGGCGCGGGCAGTCCCCTCCGCGAGCAGGTCGCCGATCCCCTCGCGGTGGGCGATCTTCTCCAGGGTCTCGTGGACCAGCTCCGCGTCGCCGAAGGCGTCCTCGCTTTTGAGGTAGGCGGCGACGGTGACGCCCGCGGAGATGGTGTCCATCCCGAGCTCGTCACAGAGCTCGTTCGAGATCATCACGTCGACGATGTCGCCGACGCCCTGACAGGTGCCGAAGGAGTACACCGTCTCGAACTCCGGCCCCTCGGTCTCGACGCCGCGCTCCTCGTCTTTCGTGGGGAGCTTGCAGGCGTAGGCGCACTGTGAGCAGGCGCCTTTCTTGTACTTCTTCTCCTCGACGGCGTTGCCACCGATGTTCGCGATGCTCTCGAACTCGTAGTCGTCGAAGTACCGCGTCGGGATCGAGAAGTTGTCGTTGATGAACTCCGTGTTGCCGGTGGTCCCCTGTCGGCGCATCAGGTCGTCGCTGGTGGCGGCCTCGCGGTGGACGTCCATCGCCGGCGGATCCGGGATCTCGATCTCGGGGGTCGAGTCGCCCTCGAAGGTGACGCACTTGACGTTCTTGCTGCCGAGTACGGCGCCGATGCCGCCGCGGCCGAACGCCCGGGAGTCGAACGTCATCACCGACGCGAACCGGACGAGGTTCTCGCCGGCGGGGCCGATCGTGATGCAGTTCTCGGGGCCGAGATCGTGGTGGCTCTCCATGTACGCCGAGACGCGACTGGTCTCGGCGCCTTCGAGTTCGGGCACTTCCTCGAACTCGACTTCCGGGCCCTCCGGGCCGTCGGTGACGTGGATCGCGAGCAGTTCGTCGCTCTCGCCGACCAGTTCGAGCACGGAGAGCCCTGCGGCGCCGAAGTTTCGCGAGAGGTAGCCGCCGGCGTTGGTGGAGACGAGGCCGTCGGTCAGCGGCGAGAGCCCCGTCATGTTCATCCGGCCGGTGAATGAGGTCTGACTCATCTGCATCGGCCCGGTCGAGAGGTACGCGCGGTTCTCCGGGCCGAACGGGTCGGCGCCGAAGGGGATCCGATCGTGCGCCAGTGCGGTCGCCGTCGCGCGCCCGCCGATGGTCCGTTCGAGCACGCTGTCGATGTCGACGGTGTCAGCGCTGCGCTTCCCGACGTCGACGGTGAGCATCGGCCCCTTCGCGTGAAGCATGCGTGGTCGCTTCGCACCGCCGAGACTTATTCCTGTCCCCAGTTTTCTGGTGCTTTCCCTCGCGCGCGTGCGTGACCGTTCGAAACCACTAAGGTCGGAGCGGAGCGAATACCCTCTATCAAGGCGCCGATGATACCTGATGCCACAGCCGCGTCCGTGCTCCAGAGTGGGCTGATCCCCGAGGGGACACGGGTGCAAGTGTTCAGCGAGATCTACTGGGTGTTCCTCGCGCTCGGAACCCTGGTGGGAGCCGTCGTTATCGGCTACATGTTGTACAATGCGTATAAATACAGCTACGAGGGCGGCAGCGACGAGAAGGATCGCCCGAAGCTGGGGGAGGTCCCGACCGGCGGGGGGAAGGGGAAGAAGCTGTTCCTCTCGCTGAGTCTGAGCGCGATCATCGTCATCTCGCTCATCGCGTGGACCTACGGGACGCTGCTGTTCGTCGAGGGACAGAGCGGCGAGCAGGGCGTCGAGGTGGAAGTCGAAGGCTACCAGTTCGGCTGGAACTTCCACTATCTCAATGACGACGGGAGCTACGCGGGGGTGAACACGACGAACACGCTCCGCGTGCCCGTCGACAGGCAGGTCAACTTACGGGTGACGTCGGCGGACGTGTTCCACAACTTCGGCATCCCGGAGCTCCGGGTGAAGTCCGACGCGATCCCCGGCGAGACCACGGAGACGTGGTTCGAAGCCTCCGACACGGGTACGTATACGGCCCACTGTTACGAACTGTGTGGCCAAGGTCACTCCTACATGGACGCGGAAGTGATCGTGATGCCCGAGGACGAGTATCAGGACTGGTACACGTCCCAGACCGCGTCCGCGAACAACGAATCCGCGAGCAACGAGTCCGCCGCCAACGTCGCGGCGGCGGGGGTGTAACGTATGACAGACGACACACAACCACGAACTGACGGCGGCACGGCACTGCCGGGTGACAGCCACGACGACGGCCACCTCCCGCCGCGGTGGTCGCTGAAGCGCTGGCTCGTCACGACCAACCACAAGGACGTCGGGATCCTCTACCTCGCGACCGCGATGTTCTTCCTCATCTTCGGCGGGGTGCTCGCGCTACTGATCCGCGCCCAGATGTGGGCGCCGCGGGCCCCCGGGGAGGGGATCCTCTCGGCGATGGCGTACAACCAGGCCGTCTCGCTGCACGGCCTGATCATGGTGTTCTGGTTCATCTCGCCGTTCGCGACCGGGTTCGCCAACTACATCGTCCCGCTGCAGATCGGTGCGGAAGATCTGGCATTCCCGCGGCTGAACGCGCTTTCCTACTGGCTCTACCTGGCCTCGGGCATCCTGGTGTTCGCGTCGTTCTTCCAGGGCGCCTCCTACGCAGGCGGGTGGACGCTGTACGCGCCGCTGAACATCCCGGCGTTCATGCCGAGTATCGGGGCGACGACGACGGTGTTGGCGATCGTGGTGTTCTGTGTCTCGATCACGGTCGGTGGGGTGAACTTCATCACTACGATACACCGCATGCGGGCACCCGGGCTGACGATGCGTTCGCTCCCGCTGTTCACCTGGTCGATGCTGCTGACCGTCTGGATGATGCTGCTCGCCTTCGCGGCGCTGCTGGCGGCAGTCATGATCCTGCTCTCGGACCGCATGCTCGGGACGACGTACTTCGCGGCGACGACCGCGGGCGGGTCCGTGCTGTGGACCCACCTGTTCTGGTTCTTCGGTCACCCCGAGGTGTACATCGTGTTCTTCCCGGCGCTGGGCGCGATGGCCGAGATCTTCCAGACGTTCACCGGCAACCGGATCGTCGGCCGGAAGTGGTTCATCGTCTCGATGGTGCTCGTCGCGCTGCAGAGCTTCATCGTCTGGATGCACCACATGTTCCTCACCTCGATCAACCTCGAGGTGAAGACGCTGTTCATGGCGACCACTATCGGGATCTCGCTGCCGTTCGACCTGATGGTGTTCGCGCTGATCTACACCCTGATCAAGGGCCGAATCAGATGGGACACGCCGATGCTGTACGCCTTCGGTGCGATGGTGCTGTTCATCGTCGGCGGGATCACCGGCGTGTTCCTCGGCGCGGTCGTGCTCGACTACGAGTTCCGTGGCACCTACTGGGTCGTCGCCCACTTCCACTACGTGATGGTCTCGGGGGTGACGGGCCTGATCGCGGGGCTGTTCTACTGGTTCCCGAAGATAACCGGGAAGACGTACGACGAGTTCCTCGGGAAGCTGAGCTTCGCGGTGTACTTCACCGGGTTCAACCTGCTGTACTTCCCGCTGTTCCTCGCGTGGGGGACGCCCCGGCGCGTGTTCGCCTACCGTCCCGAGTATCTGCCGTGGCACCGCCTCGCTTCGGTGGGCGCGGTGATCCTCGGGATTTCGTTCCTGTTGATCATCTATAACCTCGCGAAGAGCATCGTCGCGGGCGACGACGCCGCGGCGAACCCGTGGCCGTACTCGACGACCGCGGAGTGGGCAGTCTCCTCGCCGCCGCCGATGGAGAACTTCCCCGGCACGCCGTCGTACGCTAGCGGCTCGCTCGAGTTCCTGCGTGACGACGAACCGACGGGCGCGGCCGCCGCCGACGGCGGCACGACCGCGACCGACGGCGGCCACGCGGCCGCACTCGAGTCGGCACACGACGACGGCGGACACGTCGATCACGCCAGCTACTGGCCGTTCATGATCGGCCTGTTCACGGTGGTCACCGCGATCGGCTTCTCCGGGCTCCAGACCGGGAGCTTCCCGAGCGGGCTCGAGGGCACGTTCTACGCTGCGGCCTCCGTGCTCGGCGTGATCGGGCTCATCGGCTCGGTCTCGTTCATGGGGTACGAGAACTTCACCGCCCACGAGGGCGGCTTCGGCGAGACGTGGCCGTTCGGCGGCGTCGAGAACACGAAGATGGGGATGTGGGTGTTCCTGGCCTCCGACGTGGTGCTGTTCGGGGCGTTCATCGGCGCAGCCATCTTCCTGCGTGTGGCCTACGGCTGGACGCAGTGGCACCCGATCCCGCACAACCCCATCCCGGGCTTGGTCAACACGTACCTGCTGTTGACCAGCTCGTTCACGGTGATCCTCTCGCTGGTCGCCGCCCAGAAGCGCAGCCGGAAGGGCGTCGTCGCGAGCCTCGTCGTGACGTTCCTGCTCGGGCTGGCGTTCCTCGTGAACAAGGCGATCGAGTGGGTCGTCCTGTTCCAGGGGACCGAGGAGTACGCACCGATCGCGCTGGACTCCAGCGTGCGCGCCTCGACGTACTTCCTGACGACGGGCCTGCACATGGGCCACGTGATCGCGGGGCTGCTCGTCACGGCCTACCTGATCTGGCGCGCCTGGAACGGGGCGTACGTCAACGGCGACGACGAGCCCCTGGAGTACTTCGGGCTGTACTGGCACTTCGTGGACATCGTGTGGCTGTTCCTGTTCCCGATGTTCTACATCGTCTAGACCAATGGCACGAACAAAACTCTACACCGGCATCTACGTGGCACTGTTCGTCATCGCGACGATGCAGGTCGGCGTCGAGCAGATCGGTCTGCTCGAGGAGAGCTACCTGCTCGCGCTCGGCCTGATCACCGCCCTCTCGCTGATCAAGGCGGTGATGGTCGCGGGCTACTTCCAGCATCTCGTCTGGGAGCCCCGTTCGGTGACGTACGTGATGCTGCTGGGCTTCGTCGGCTTCCTGGCGCTCACGGTCGCGGCGTCGTACTCGATCCAGTAAGGCGCCGCCGCGGTCGCGGCTTTTCGGCGACATCGTCGTTCGGTAACAGTTCTCTCCCGGGCGATACCGTTATTCCGGATCCTGACAACCGGGACACATGGAGCTAGCAGTCATCTCCGACAGTCACGTCCCCGAACGCGAAACCGCCCTCCCGGCAAAGTTCCGCGAACGCGTCGCGGCCGCGGACCACACGATCCACGCCGGCGACTTCGAGACGGCCGACGTGCTCGACGACGTGCGCGATCTCGCCGCCGGGCTCACGGCCGTCCACGGCAACGTCGATCCCGACGAGCTCGGTCTCCCTGCCGTAGCTGCGGTCACGTTCGAGGGCGTCACGTTCGTCGTCACTCACGGCACGATCAACCCCGTCGCCGCGGCCGTCGACGCCCGTCACGTCGACACGGAGATGGAAGTAAGTGAGAAAGGAGAGATCCCGTCGTTCGAGGCACGGCTGGAGAGCGACACCGGACTCGTCCTCGGCGGCGACCAGTGGGCCGACGCCGTCGCGGACACGGCCCGAGCGCGCGGGCGGACCGAGCCTGGCGAGACAGTCGTCGGCATCGGCGGCCACACTCACGTCGTCGAGGACACCGTTCACGAGGGCGTCCGCGTGCTCAACCCCGGGTCAGTGACGGGCGCCGACCCCGCCGAGCGCGCGACGATGATGACCGTCACGGTCGAGGACGCCGAGGTCGACGTGGCGCATCACGAGGCCTGACGCCCCGCCTTCAGGTCCAGACGAACGTGTAGCTGTAGAGGAACACGAACGTGATCAGCGTCAACAGCGCGAGCACCTTGATGTGGAACTGGAACAGCTCGTCGCTCTCGCGGTCGTCGGCCGCGGCGTAGCGTTCGGCCTCCGCCTCGGTCAGCGCGTTGCCGTGCTCCTCGCCGAGGTGCAGCGCGTGGAGATGCTCGGTCGGGAACGGGCGGCCACAGTACGGACAGCGTTCGGCGTCGTCGTCGACGGCGAACGCCGCGTCGGTGCTCGCTCGTTCGGCCTCGTCGGTGGTGGATGAATCGGTCATGATCAGATGAAGGGGGCGTCGATCGTCGGCTGTGCGAGCAGCCACAGCCCCGTGATCGTGTACAGCACCATCACGATCACGTAGGGGTACTGGCTCCGAATCGGCTGGAGTCGGCCGGTGAACAGGTCGAACGCCCGGGTGTGGGCGGCCCACACCGCGAGCAGGTGGCCCGACAGCACTGCAACGGGACCGACCCAGCTCACCCACCCTGGGAGCCCGAGCACCGGCGGTGCGACCGGCGGCGACAGCGGGCTCAGCGTGACGACGACCGACGCCGGGAGCTGGGTCAGGAAGTACGGGAAGTAGTGCCCGAAGTGGTAGCCTGCGGCGATGGGCACCAGCGCGGGCGCGAACGCGGCGGCGATCCGTGGCGCCGAGCGGTACGTCGTCCCGCTGCTCCGCACGCGCTTGGAGGCCCCCCAGTAGACGCCGAAAAACAGCGCGTAGCCGCCGAGCATCGCGCCGAAGTACGCGAGCTCGGCGGGCACGCCCGCGCGGACGACCGGCGCCGCGATCGACTGCCAGCCGGGGGTTGCGACGAACCCGTCGAACGTCGTCACCCACAGCAGCGCGATCACGAAGCCGATCTCGCTGGCTATCGTCGTCGCGTCGGCGTCCACGTCCGTCAGCGCCGCGCCGGGCGCGGCCAGTTCGAGGCCGTCGTCGGTGCGCTTGATCGGCGCCACGCGGCCGTACAGCTCGAACACGCCCGAGATGGGATCGATCTGCCTCCGCCACGTTCCGTGGCCGAGCAGCACGCTCCCGGCCACGGTCGCGGCAAGGTACGCGCCGACGACGACGGTCAGCTGTGTCGGGTTCGACGCCACCGCGGTGACCACCTCCAGCCAGACGAGCAGCAACAGCCCGGCGACCGCGGGCCAGCGCCCGACCCAGTCGGGCAGCGAGAGCCTTCCGTCGCCCGCAAGCGGCGCCGCGAGGCGGCCGAAGGGGTCCAGCGCCGGCCAGCTGTTCCCCACGAGGTAGGCGCTGGCGGTGAACCCCGCCCACCAGACCACCCAGACCAGCAGCACCGCGAAGCTCCGCGCGGCCTCGGGCGGGCCGAACACGCCCGTCACGACGACGCCGGCGAGTCCGAGCAGGCCGATCGCGCCGCCGACGGGGCCGCCCCAGCGGCGGATCGCCGCGCCGCCGGGGATCGACACGCGACGATCGTGGTAGGACTCCAGCAGCTCGCGGTCGGTGACGAAGCTGGTGAGCAGGAAGGAGACCGCGACGACGCCGCCGCCGGTCATCAGGAACAGCCACGTCGGCGTGTCGACGTTGCCCGAAGTGATCCCCGGGCCGCCGTGGGCACGCGCCGGCGCCGCGAACAGCGTCACCGACAGGAGGACTGCGAGCCAGCGCGTTCCCGTGCCGGCCACGGCCGATCGGACGGACGCTGCGAGTCGGCGGGCGTCGCCCCGTTTTCGGGCCGACACCGAGCGCTGGCAGTGTGTACTCACGTCTCCCCGAAACTCGGGGCGGGAGCTACAGGAACGTTTCGCAACCGGTTCAGGCGCCAGTCAGCAGGTTCACCGTGATCACGAGCACGATCAGCAGCCCCAGCACCCACGAGCCGGCCATCACGGCGGCCGCACGCCGGTAGCCGCGGGCCTTTGCGGCCGCGTAGGTGCCATAGAAGAGGTAGAAGACGAACGCCGCCGCCAGCGCGCCGCCGACCGCCGCGCCGCCGACCGCGACGATCGAGCCGGAGAAGGAGTCGCCGCTGACGAACAGCGTCGCGCCGCCACCGACCGCGAGCGCCGCGACGATGAACGCCAGCGTCCACGCCGACTCGTTGCCGGCGAGGGAGCTCCAGACCGACTGGTCGTGCTGCAGCCCCGGCGTGTACTTTTTCCAGCCCCGACCTACCGTCGCCGCCACGACGGCGACGAGGAGGACTGCCATCAGCGCCGCACTCACGAGGTAGATCGTCGATGCCATGGTACGTCTGTTACCGAAGAATGGCCACGGCGAGGGTATAAAGATTCGTTTCCTCCGTCGTCGGTGACGGTGTCGTCAGTCGGAACGTAATGTACGCGGACTGTGTGGGAGTGTCCTCAGCCCGTCGCTGCCGGAAAAGCCGGCGTGTCCGGCTACTGCCGCCCCCCGATATCGAGGGGTGATTCGGGGGTGGTAGCCAACCGCACCGAACCGCTAAGAGGTGTCACCACCTACTGTGGCGTATGGGACTGGATTCGAACAACCCACACGACCCGCTGGGCAAACGCGCGCCGCGGGAACACCAGCAGCCGACCGATCCGTACAGTCCCGAGTTCCAGCGCGATCTCCAGTACGCATCGGACCTCGTGTTGCAGACGGCGGAGCGACAGGCCGACGACTTGGAGGTGGTCCGAGAGATCCGGCGGGAGCAGCAGCGCCGCGAGCCGGTCCCGCTGGATGACCACGGCGCGCTCGGCGACGACCCGTTGGACCCGCTGGACGCCCTCAACGCCGACACGATCGACGATCTCAGCGACGACGCGCTCGCCGTTATCGCGGACCTGCCCCCGATGGAGACCGAAATCGACGACTTCGGGGCCGGGACGGATGGGGTGTCGGGCGTGGACGGGTCCAGCGACGACACGCCGGACGACGGCCACGACGAGTACGAGGAGGGGTACGTCGACGGCTACGAGGAGGGGTACGAGGAGGGGTATCGGGAGTGAGTTTTTCAACCACTCGGCCGGTGTGTCGTGTATGGCCGTCGTCAAAGTCGCCTGCCCGTACTGCGGCGAAGTCGCGAACGCGACCGTGAACTCGAAATCCGACGAGATCGCGGAGATCGGACGGAGTCAGAGCTCGAGTCGGAACTACCACTCCGCCTGTAAGGAGTGTGGTAGTCGGTTCCACTACGCCCTGAACTCCTGACTGTCCGCTTTCAGCGCGGTTGCTTTTTTCGACATGTCGACTCGCGAAGCTGGTCGTTCGAACCGTGGCGTCGACAGAAATGCTCCGGCTGGGATTCGAACCGGAGCAAGACGTTCCGGGATGCTCACTTCGTTGCGCTTCCGGGCTGCGACTTGCAGGCTTCGAATCCGAGTCGATTCGTCGACGCCGACTCGCGGTTCGCTACGCTCACTGCTCGAACATTGGCGTCGACAGAAATGCTCCGGCTGGGATTCGAACCCAGGTCATCACCGTGAGAGGGTGATATGATTGGCCGGACTACACCACCAGAGCGCTTCGCATCCAATCGTATTCGGGTTGAACGTAAAACCGTTGCGTTTCCTCGCCGCCGTGTGGCGGATTCGCAGATCACGAGGGGGCCGTCGACGCCTTACCGGAGCCGCTCGCCGCCGAGGTACACCTGCTCGGGTGACTGCCACGCCTGCACGTCTTCGAGCGGGTTGTCGGGCAGCACCAGCAGGTCCGCGCGGTACCCCTTCTCGACCAGTCCCGTGTCGTCGAGGCCGAGCAGGTCGGCGGCGTTGACCGTCGCCGCCTCCAGCGCGCCCCGCTCGTCGAGGCCGTACTCGACCATGTAGGCGAGCTCGTGGGCGACGTCGGCGTGCTCGTTGAACGGCGTGCCCGCGTCGGTACCCATCGCGATCGGCACGTCGGCGTCGAGCGCGTACTCCCACGCGGCGGCCATGCGATCGGCGGCGTCCTGCCCTTTCTCGACGGCCTGCTCGGGGATGCCGGCGTCGCTGTTCTCGACGATCCCCTTCAGCGCCGACAGCGTCGGCACCCAGTAGGTGTCCCGATCGGCCATCAGTTCGGCGGCTTCCTCGTCCATGAACGTCCCGTGCTCGACGCTGTCGATCCCCGCGCGGACGGCGTTTTTGATCCCCTGCGTGCCGTGACAGTGCGCCGCCGTGGGGCGGCTGGCCGTGTGGGCCGTGTCGACGAGGGCGTCCAGCTCCTCGGGCGTGAGTTCGGGCGCGCCGGTCTGGGCGCCCGTCGTCAGCACGCCGCCGGTGGCCATACACTTGATCACGTCGGCGCCGGCTTTGAGCTGTTCGCGGACCGCCTTGCGGACCTCGTCGGGGCCGTCGGCCTCGCGGCCGAACCAGTGGCCGTGACCGCCGGTCATGACGACGTTCTGCCCCGCGGCCTGCACGCGCGGGCCGGCGATGGTGTCGTTCGCGACTGCCGCGCCGGCGTCGATCGCGACCGTCGCCGGCGCGCCCAGATCCCGGGTCGCGACGACGCCGGCCTCGGCCTGCTTCCGGAGGTTCTCAGCGGCGCGATAGGCGAGCGTCGCCTCGCTGTCGCCCTGCACGCTCTCGGCGTCGGGCCGGGCGTCCATCATCAGGTGGACGTGGCTGTCGATCATCCCCGGCACGACGAACTGTCCCGAGACGTCGACGCGCTCGTCGGGCTGTTCGTCGCTCGCGTCGCCGACGACTGCGACCGTGCCGTCCTCGATCAGTACGTCCGCGGTCCGCACTCCCTCGGCGTCGACTACGTGGCCGCCTTCGAGTAACTGCATGGCTGTCGGTGGTGGCGCCGACTACCTAAAGCGTCGGGTGGCGGCGAGAAGCGGTCCGCGGCGGGAATTCGGGCTCGCGTTACTCCTCGGAGTCGTCGTCGGACTCCTCGGCGAGCGCGTCGAGCAGTTCGGCGATCTCCTCGGTCTCGTACGTCTCGTACCCGTCGTCGATCGTAATCGAGACGACCGAGAGCGCGTCGGCCTCGATCTCCTCCTCGTGCTCGCGGAGGCTCCGCAGGACGAGGTTCAGCCCCTCGTCGAGACTGAGATCCTCGGACCAGCCGTCCTCGAGCACGCCCTGGATCTCCTCGCGACCGCCGCCGATGATGGTCGCCTTCCACTCGTGGGGCGTCCCGGAGGGATCGGCGCTGAACAGGCGCGGCGTGCCCTTCTCGCCCTCGACGCCGCCCTCGATCCCGCCGATCAGGAGCGCGGCGCCGTACGGTCGGGTCCCACCCATCTGGGTGTTCTCCTGGATGTGGTCGGTGATGTACTTGGTGAGCGTCTCAACGCCGATCGCCTCGCCGTAGCGCAGATGGTTGCTCTGGGCCATCTGGCGGGCGAAGTCGATCAGCTGGCGCGCGTCGGCCACGTGGCCGGCGGAGGCGCCGCCGATGTGGTCGTCGAGCTTGTGGATCTTCTCGATGCTCTCGGACTCCATCAGCTCGGAGCTCGCTTGGGCCTGTGCGGCGAGGACGACGCCCTCCTCGGTTCGGACGCCCACGCTGGGTGCGCCACGCGAGACGGCCTCGCGGGCGTACTCCACCTGGTAGATGCGTCCGTCCGGGGAGAACAGCGACGTCCCGCGGTCGTAGGCCTGCTGGTCGTTTCCTCTCATCGGGAACCCTCCGCCGCAGAGACGGCTTCGCTGTCGGTCATCGACTATCGGTACGCCCCCCCGACTGAAAAACCCTGCCTAAGCGGGATTTTACAACCCCTATCGCTGCTGGCGATCTCGGGCCGTCGTGTGAGACGGGACGCGGCCGCGGCTGTCCTGCCCAGTTCGGGGATTTATGCCGCCTTAGCCCCCGGCGTACGTATGGCCCGTGCCACCGTCTGTCTTACCGTCGATTTCGACGCCGTCTCGCCGTGGCTCCACGCCGGCGAGTTCGGCGACTCGCCCGTCCAGCGCTCCCGCGGCCGCTTCGGCGCCGAGGTGGGCGCGCCGCGGCTGCTCGACCTGTTCGACCGCCTCGACGTGCCGGCAACGTGGTTCGTCCCGGGGCACACGATCGACTCCTTCCCCGAGCCCTGCGAGCGCGTCGTCGACGCCGGCCACGAGATCGGCCACCACGGCTGGAGCCACACGCCGCCGGGCGAGTACGAGAGCCGCGAGGCCGAGCGCGCCGACGTGGCCCGCGGGATCGAAAGCATCGAGTCCCTCACCGGTTCGCCGCCTGCGGGCTACCGCTCGCCGTCGTGGGACTTCTCGCCGCACACGGTGTCGATCCTCCGAGAGTTCGGCTTCGAGTACTCCTCCAGCGGAATGGCCCGGGAGTTCGAGCCGTACGAACTGACCGACGAGCACGCGCCCGTCGACGAACCGTACGAGGTCGGCGAGCCGGTGGGGATCACCGAGATCCCCGTGTCGTGGCAGCGCGACGACTACCCCGCGCTGGCGTTCTCGGGCAACCGCGCGTTCTCCGACGAGGCGGCGGTGTTCGACCACTGGCGCCGGCAGTTCGACTGGATGTACGAGCAGTACGAGGGGACGAACTCCGTCGAGGGCGGCGTGTACGTCCTCACGCTCCACCCGCAGGTTAGCGGCCGGAGCCCCCGGCCGTCGATGCTCCGGGAGCTAATCGAGCATATGGCCGCCAAGCCCGGCGTCGAGTTCGCGACGGTCGGCGAGGTGGTGTAGCGCGGTGTCGAAACCGTTTGGAGCCTCGCGCTCCCACTCGAAGGCATGTCCGAACTCACTGCCGCGCTCGACGCCGAGGGCTTGGTCTGCGTCGTCGGCGCCGGCGGCAAGAAGACCACCATGTACGCGCTGGCGGCCGAGAGCGACCGCGCTGTCGTCACCGCCACCGTCCGCATCCCCATCTTCGACCCCCACGTCGCCCGCGTCGACGTGACCGAGGACCCGATCGCGGCGCTGATGACCGCTACCGACTGGCCGCTCGGCCTCGTCCCCGAGCAGGAGTTCGAGGACCGCTACCGCGGCTACGAGCCCGACACGGTCGACGAGATCGGGGCAGCCCACGACGGCCCGGTCCTCGTCAAAGCCGACGGCGCCCGGATGCGCGAGTTCAAGGCGCCCGGCACGAACGAGCCACAGATCCCCGAGCAGGCCGACACGGTGATCCCGGTCGCCAGCGCCCACGTGGTCGGCAAACCGCTCTCCGAGGAGCTGGTCCACCGGCCGGAGCGCGTGGCCGCGGTCGCGGGCATCGAGGTCGGCGACGAGATCACGCCCGAAGTCGTGGGGCGCACTCTCGCGAGCCCTCAGGGTGGTCTCCGGGGCGTCCCGCCCGGCGCGACGGCGATCCCGCTGGTGAACAAGATCGACGACGACGAGGATCTCGCAGTCGGCCGCGAGATCGCGAACGCGGCGCTCGAACACGCCGACCGCGCGGTCGTCCCGCGGGTCGTGCTCGCGCGGATGGCCGACGCCGAGATTCGCGAGATCGTCGAGTAGCTACCCCAGCCGCGCCGCGGCCTCGTCGAACTCCGCCTTCGTATTGATGTTCTCGAACGTCTCGAGGTCGGTCACGGCCGTCAGTTCGTCCTCGCCGACGACCGCATAGGAGAGGTCCTCCAGCGGTGCGAGGATCTTGCGGTCACCCCGTTCCAGCGCGGCGTCACAGGCATCGGCCATCGCGTCGGGTCGGTACACCGCCTGCGTCGTCTGGTACCAGCCGTCGCCGAGGCGCGGCACCGCGCCGTCGAACGGCGGCGTTCCTTCGTCGTCCCCGTCCGCCGGCGGGTCGATCTCGCCGCTCGCGCGGTCGAACAGGTAGCTGATCGCGTCGGGATCGACGAAGGGCATGTCACAAGCGACGACGGCGGTGTACTCGCCCGTCGCGGCCCGGCAGCCGTTCCTGATCCCGGCCATCGGCCCCTGATCGGTCTCGGGGTCGAGCGCGAAGCTGGTGGGGAGGGAGTACTCTTCGAGCGCGTCGCCCTCGCCGGCTGACCGCGTGCCGGCGAGCGCGTCTTCGATCGCCGTGCGCTGATCGTCCCGACAGTTCACCACTAGTTCGTCGACCACGGGTTCGAGCCGGTCCGCGACGCGGCGGATCATCGGCGTTCCGGCCAGCGGCGCGGTCGCCTTGTCGTCGTCGCCGAAGCGGGTCGAGCGCCCGCCGGCGATTATCACGGCCGAGTGCATGGGCGTGGCTCGGTGACCTCGCGGAATGTGGCTTGCGGTCCGGTCAGCCGTCGTACGAGCGCTCGATCACCGTCTCGCCGCTCTCGTTCCGGACGATAACGGTGTCGCCGCCGTTGTTCCAGACCGGACTTCCCTGCCCCCAGTAGTAGTCACCGCTGCCGTCCTCGCCGCTGCCGGTGTGGAGCGTGATCGTCCCGTTCGGCGGGATCTCGGCGCCCTCGGGGAACGTGTACGTGTGATCGGCCTCGTCGCTGACGGTCCAGCCCGAGAGGTCGAGCGTCTCGTTGCCGGCGTTGCCGAACGTGACGTACTCACCGTTGAGGTTCTCCCGGTCGTCGCCCGCGGCGTCGGCGGTGATCTCGCTGATCCACAGCGGCGGGCCGCCGTCGGCGATGGGAATGGGGGTCTCAGTCGCGGTCTGGGGGTCGCCGGTCGCGCAGGCGCCCCAGAGCCCGGCGTCGGTCCCTCTCGCGATCCCCTCGGCGGTGCCGTAGCGCTCGCGGTACTGGAAGCTCGAACTGTCGTACCGTCGCGCGAGTCCCAGCGTGAGCAGTCCGTAGTTGAACGAGTCGCCGTCGACGTGGACGTACGCCAGCAGTCGGCCGTAGTAGCCTCGGCGGGGCTCGTTCTCGTCGAAGGAGAGCGTCACCGTCTCGCCCAGCAGTTCGTCCTCGGCGTGCTGACTGGCACGCTCACCCCACTCGCGGAGGCAGTTCCGGCCCGCCTCGGCCTCGGGGACGCCGGGGAACTCCGCGGGGTCGGTCTCGGCGTGGACCTCCGGCGTGTCGACGCCGAGCAAGCGAACCGTGTCCTCGCTGCCGTTGGGGTAGCGCACGTCGATCGTGTCGCCGTCGACGACGTCGATCACCTCGACCTCGATCGCGTCTGGCTTGGGCGTCGCCGACGGCGGGGCGTCGATCGCAGTCGACGGCGTGGCTGCCGTGCCCGTCTCGGTATCCGTCGGCATCCGACCGTCGCCGTCGGTCGCGACGGGGCCGCCGGCACAGCCGGCGAGAACGAGGAGCAGACAGAGCGCGACTGCGCGGGCGCCGGAGTGCATCGCCGGCGCTACGGAGGGAAGCGGGAAAGGCGTTGGCTACGGCGCGAGGCGGTTCTTCCGGTTTTTCATGTTCTCTTCGTAGTAGTCGAACGTCACCGGACACCACTCCGCAGCGAAGTCGAGCACCTCCTCGGTCAGCCCGCGGATCTCCCACTGGGCGTCGGCAGCGGCGCGCATGTCGGCGACGTGCATCAGCGTCCGGGCGTTCATGCTCATCACGACGTTGACCTCGGTGCCGATCGGCAGCACGAACCGGGCGTCCTCGGGCGGCATCCCCAACTCCAGCAGGCGCTGGTACTCTTCGACGGAGCGCTGCACCGAGTCGCGGAACACCTGCTCGCGCTGCTCGACGGTCGCCTCGTCGACGCTGCCGCTCTGCTGATTGCGGCCGATCCAGTCCGGGTCGGTCGCGGAGGGCGGCGTGACGACCATCTCGCCGTCGCCCACCGCCTCGGGGTCCACGTCGTCGAACGAGACGTAGCGCATGCTCTGGACGTCGAAGGAGACGTGGCGGTGGCGGGTGAGCTGGGCCATACAGGAGCGGGACATCCCCTCGATCGCGAACGTGGCCTGCGGGTGCTCGAACGGGCCGAAGTGGCCGTGGGAGAGCAGGTGGCCGATCAGCGTCTCCTTTTTCGCTTCGAGGTCGTCGCCGTCGACGGTCTCCATCGTCTCCTCGAACGTCTGCTCGCCGACGAACGCCGACGCGTAGTCGTTGCGTGCGGCCCGACAGATTACCTCCTCCGGGTCCTCCGTGGCCTCCAGCAGTTCGACCTCCATGTTACTACGTTCGCGGGACCGGCGCGGCATAACTCTATCCGAGTCGGTCTCCCCCCGGACTGAAACCCTTGGCCCGGAACGAATCGCTTTAGTGGCTCTCCGGGGAATCCAACCGTATGGCAATCAAGCCGAAGTACGTCAAACAGCTGGGGACGATCCTGCTCGAGAAGTACCCCGAGTCGTTCAACCAGAACTTCGAGACGAACAAGGAGAGCGTCACCGCGCTCACGAACGTCGAGTCCAAGGAGGTCCGCAACCGCATCGCGGGCTACATCACGCGGAAGGAAGCCGGCGCCGCCGCACAGGAAGCCGAAGCGTAGTTCTCCGCTAGTAGCTGTACTCGTCGGCGGTCAGCTGGACGTATCGGTTCCGGTTCCGGAACTTCACGAGCTTGTACTCCGCGAGCAGCTTCGCACCGCGCAGCCCTGCTTTGGGGCTCCAGGAGAGCATCTCGTTGGCGCCGTCCTCGGCCAGCATCTCCTCGCCGACGCCGAACACCTCGTCCCACTGATCCGGCCCCCAGCCGCGGACGAGCTCCGCGAGCGAGACGTTCCGGAGCACCTCGTCGCCGATTGCGTCGCGCCACTCGTGGTTGTAGTGGCCCAGCCGCTCCTGTGCCGCGAGTCGCCCCGCGATCGCCCCGGTTCGGACCGCGAGGTGGTCGCCACCCTCGTGGAACGCCGACGTGGTGCCCATCGCGCCGCCACAGACCGCGATCCCGGCGTCGACGGGCGACTCGATCGGCCGCGTCGAGGAGATGGGGTACGTCTCGGTGCCCCGGCTCTTGCCGGCGTCCTCGACGATCGGGAAGTCCTCGAGATCGTACTCGTCGCCGTACTCGCGTTCGAGCAGGCGCTCGATGTAGGTGGCGCCCTGCGGGATCCGGTCGTCCTCGGGGCGCAGCAGGTCGTACTTCTCGCGGTCCTCGACCTCGTCGATGTCCATCCCGATCGGCATCGTGAGCCCGACCCGACAGACCCGGTCCTGGTTCGGGAAGATCCACGGGTAGGCGGTGTGGCCGGGCATCAGCCCCCACCAGAACACGATGGCGTCTTGCACCTCCTCGTAGATCTCCTCGGGGAACTCCCGGTACTCCTGGTAGGCGATGTGGTTGGCCGTCGGCGGCGAGAGCACTGTGCTCGCCGAGCGGTGCTCCGGGAGGTACTCGTCGAGCACGCCCATCGTGACGGTGCGCTGGGGGCCGTCACAGAGTAGGAGGTAGTCGGCGCCGATCTCCTCGCCATTGGCGAGCGCGACCGTGTGCCGCGGGTGGTCGTGCGCCTCCGTCAGGACGCCCTTCACCGACGCCTCCGTGCGGTAGTGGGCGCCCACCTCCTCGGCCCGCGAACGCAGGAAGTCGTCGAAGCGTGCGCGGTGGAAGGTGTAGCCGAACTCGTCGTAGGACGACTCGATCCCGGTCGAGCGGAGGCTACACGCCGTGTTCGGGCCGCGGAACTCCGCGCGGTCGAGCACGTTCTGCACCACCCCGTCGGGCATCTCGTCGGGGTGAATACCCATGATGTCGACCCAGTAGTCGAGGATGCCGGCGGCGTCGGTGGAGTCGGGACCCAGCCCCGAGCGGTCCTCGCGCGGGACCCCCTTCTCCAGCACCACCGCGTCGGCGCCGTGTTCGGCCGCGGCGTGGGCGGCCGCGGTCCCGGCCGGCCCCCCGCCGACGATGGCGACGTCTACGCGTTCCATGACTGGATAGGTGCGTACTCGCCGCGTTAAAGGTACTGACTCCGGGCGCCCCCGCCCCGACCCCCTCGGTCACATGAACATCCGGTCGGCGAATGCCGCCTCCTTTTCGGCGGCGGCCTCGTAGCGCTCGGCGAGCTCCTCGTAGTAGCGCCGGATCTCGTCGGCAAAGGCCTGCAGCGGCTCGGTGTTCACGTCGAGGTCGTACAGCTCGTCGATCGTCTCGATCAGCCTGATCGCGGCCTCCATGTCGGGCGTCTGATCGTGGACCGGCGTGCGGAACACGCCGACAGCAAGCGGCGAGTCGATCCCCTGCTCGACCAGCGCGCCCGTCACGCCGTCGAGGTACCCCCGCGACATCGGCTCGATCTCGCTCCCGGTTAGTCGCCGCTCGCGGTAGTCGTCGGTCGCGACGTAGTACGTCCGGTGGTCGTCGGGGCCGTGCTGCATCGGCACCGCGTCGACGACGACCACCTCCTCGACGCCGTGATCCTCGGTCCAGGAGAGGATCTCCTCGCCGAACGGGCCGCTCAGCGCCGGCGGCACGAACAGCTCGTTCTTCAGCAGCGTCAGCTCCAGATCCGGCCGCGAGAACAGCCGCGTGTGGTGTGTCGGCTGCCCGTTCTCGAAGGGGGTGATGCTCGGCATCCCCTCGGCCGACACGTGGCCCGTCTCCGTGAGCTCGAGTTGGTCGATCAGGAAGTCGACGGCCGTCAGCCCGGCGAGCCCGTAGCTCGCGAAGCCACAGAGCAGCGTCTCCTTGGGTTCCTCGCTGCTCTCGACGCCGAACCGACTCGCTGGCCGAGCACTGTCGTCCATGCGTATGGAGTCGGCGGCTGTGGCCTTAGTTCTCCGGTCGATCCCAGTCGGCGTACTCCTCGATCCGGGATACTGCCTCGCGTTCGCGGGCGCCGCCACAGCGCTCGGCCACGCCCGTGAGGAAGTCGAGGCGCCCCCGGAGCTCCTCGTCGTCGAACCCCGCGACACCCAGCCGCGAGGCTGCGACCGTCGCCTCGACCACCGCGCCGAAGCCGCGGTTGATCGTCGTCGCCTCCTCGCGGACGACCTCGCTCTCGCCGGGTGTGAGCTCCCACTCCCGGATCGTCGTCTCCCCCTCCGTCCAGGTGTCGAGGAGCGCCGCGTCGACCCCGATCCACGCGTCCGCGCTGGGGAGCACCGGTTCCGGCTCCTCGCGGATCGAGAGCGCGGCGTCGACGAACGGCCGCGGGTCGGCGACGAACTGGACGACCCCGCCGCCGCGGCGCTCGAAGTTCCGGCGCGTCCGCGTGTTGCCGTACGTCCGCGCGGTGACGGGATCGCCCGCGTGGAGGCCGAGCGCGGCGAGATTCCACAGATCGTTCGGCCCCTTCGTCGCGATGACGGACTCCGTCACCCCGCGCAGCGGGACCGGCCAGCCGTCGGGCGCGTCGTCTTCGGGCGCCCAGCCTCCGCCCGCCCCCGTCATACCGTCAGCCCCCGTTCGAGCGCGACGAACAGCGCTGCGGCGACGCGGTCGGCGGTCGTTCCGGGGTTGATCCCCTCGTCGACGAACGCCTCGGCCAGCTCCTCGGCCGGATCGAGCGAGTCCGTCCGTTCGACCGCAGCGAGGGTCGATTCGGCGCGCTGGCGGACCTCCCGCGCAGTCTCCTCGCCGTGGGTGGTCGCGACCAGCGTGTCCGGCTCCGCGGCCAACTGCCGGAGGAAACAGCCCGCCGCGCGGTCCAGTACGGGGCCGTCGTCGGCAAGGATCGATTCGGCGGCATCGAACGTCCGCGGGAACCCCTCGACCCACTCCGCGGCGTTCGTGTCGGGCACGCCGTCGTCGGGATCGGCGGAGAGCGCCATCACGTCCCAGAGCGTCATTTCCCGCTGGCGGAGCGCGGGCGCCGCGTCGCTCCCGTGCCGTGCGTCCAACTCGGCGACGCCCTCGGGTGGATCGCCGACCGCCACGTCGACGTGCTCGAACGCGCGGTAGAAATCCACGGCATCGTCGACGGTCGTCGCCCGGCAGCGATCGCGAACCGCCTCGCGATGCAGTTCGTCGGCCGCGGCAACGCTCACCAGCGGCGTCAGCAGCAGCAGGCAGCCGAACTGGGTGTTGCCGCCGGACTGCCGACTCATGCCCGCGACGGCGTGGTCGAACGCCTCGCCGACCGGTACCCCCTCGGCCGCCAGCCGCAGCCCTGCCGCGCTCCCGACGCTCCCGGCGAGGAACTGCTCGAAGCGCAGGTCGTCGAGGTCCCGCCGGCGGTCGACGTTCCCCGGCTTGGGGGTGCCGGCCACCTCCAGCAACAGCGCGAGTTCGGCGTTCTCCGCCGGGGTTCGGGGGCTGTCGCTCACGGCTCCACCTCTCGTGGGCTCTGCTCCTCCGCGAACCACTCCGCCACTGCGTCCCCAACGCGGTCGAGCACCGCGGGGTCGTCGCTCGGCCGACCGACACTGACTGCGTCGGCGCCGTACTCCAAGTACTCCCGGACGCTTTCCCGGCCGCGAACGCCGTTGTTCGCGATCAGGAACAGGTCGGTCGCGTCGGCGACGTCGGCCACTCTGGCCTCGCTGTCCATCGCGTCGACGTGCATCGCGTCGGCGCCCGCGGCCTCGACCCGTCGGGCCACGGCCACGAGATCGACGCCGTCGAGTTCGGTCCGGACTTTCACGCTCACGTCGGCGCCGGTCGCGGCGGCCGCGACGAGCGCTTCGAGTCGCTCGGGCTCCCGGAGCAGCGACTCCCCCGCACCGGCCGCACAGAGTTCGTCCTGCCGGCAGTGGGCGTTGATCTCCACGAATGCGTCGTGATCGGCGGCCACCGCGGCGACTTCCCGGACCGGCTCGGCCGTCGTCGAACGGACGTTGATTCCCGGTCGCAGGTCGACGCCGGAGAGCGCCGCGAGCTGGTCGTCGACGAACGTGATCGGGTCGTCGGGCAGGAACTCAGAGCGGTCGCGGTCGGCGACCATCGCTCGGGCCGCTTCCCGGGTCGACCGATCGAGGCAGACGCCACCGAGGACGGCCGCACCGGCCCAGTCAGCACCCGCTCGGGCCCACTCGGCGTCGGCCTCGCCCGAGAGCGACGCCAGCGCCAGCCGCGGTTCGAACATCACGGCTCACCCCCGAGCGCGGGCAGATCGCTCGTGTCGATGTCGTCGCCGTCCAGTGCTTCAGGGCCATCGACTGCGACCCCGAGACTGTCTAGGCCCGCGCCGACGGCGGCGAGCGCGAGCGCGCAGGCCCGACCGACGCGCTCGGCGTCCGCGGGGTCGTCGATCTTCGTGTCGGTCCGGACGACCGGGCGATCGAGGTCGGTGCCGTCCGCCTCGTCGAGCACGAACGCGTCCGCGAAGCCGTACGTCTCTGCGACGCCGGCGGTCGACGGCTCGCGGCCGGTGCCGGCCATCAGGTCCGCGACGGGGCCAGAGAACGCCTCGTCCTCGCAGAACGGCGAGACGGCGACGACCGGCGTCTCCCCGAGCGCGCGGTCGACGCCCGGGAGCGACCGAATCGGGCCGACCGAGGTGACGGGGTTGGAGGGGCCGATCACGACGGGGCCGCTGAGGGCAGCCTCGACTTCTGGCGTCGGTTCGGCGGTCTCCGCGCCCCGGAACTCTACGCCCTCGACGGAAGGGTCCGCTCGGTTCGCGACCCAGTACTCCTGAAAGTGCATCTCGCCCTCGGGCGTCTGGATCATCGTCGCGACGGGGTCGTCGCTCATCGGCAGCAGGTCGATCGCGAGGTCGAACGCGTCGGCGAGCGTGTGGGTGGCCTCGGTCAGCGAGTGCCCCTCCTCGAGCAGCGAGGTCCGGGTGATGTGGACCGCGCGGTCGCGGTCACCGATCGTCATGAACTCCGCGATCCCCGAGAAGCGCCGCCAGCGCGCGATCTCTTGGCCTTCAGTCTGCGCATCGTCGGGGAGGTAGCGCGGTCCTTCTTCGAGGCCGGCCGCGTCGGCGAGCCGGAACAGTTCCGCGTTCGTCTCGTGGCTGTCGCCCTCGATCCCCCACCACGTCTCGCGGTCGAGCACGCCGCCACCGTCGAACAGCACCGTGTCGAGGTCCGGGCAGACGAGCAGCCCGCCGAGCTCCACGTCGTCGCCGGTGTTGCCGACGACGGTGACGGCGTCGCGCGCGAAGACGTGCTCGTCCCCGGAGAGCAGCTTGGGGGTGCCGGTCCCCCCGGCGAGGAACGTGACCATGGGCGGCGTTTCGTGGGCGCGGGGTTGAAGCTTCCTCTCCCGACGGCGCACCGGGGCGACTTTGGGGCTCGCCCACGGGGCTCCGGTATGAACGCGATCAAGGACTCCGTCCACGACTGGATCACCCTCTCCCCGGTTGCGACGGACCTGCTCGATACGCCGGCGTTCCAGCGGCTCCGGCACATCAAGCAGCTCTCGACGATCCGGCTCGTCTACCCCTCGGCCTCGCACACGCGCTTCGAGCACTCGCTGGGCGTCTACCACCTCGCCGAACAGGCGCTCACCCACCTCCGCGTCGACGGCGAGCGCGCGGATCACGTCCGCGCCGCCGCGCTGCTGCACGACGTGGGCCACGGCCCCTACGGTCACCAGACCGAGGAGGTGATCATGCGCCGCGCGGGCCGGCACCACGACGAGATCGGCGACGTGATCGCGGACACCGGAATCGCCGACGTGCTCCGGGAGCACGACCTCTCGCCGTCCCGCGTCGCCGCACTCGTCCGGGGCGAGGGCGAACTCGGCCAGCTCGTTTCGGGGGAACTCGACGTGGACCGGATGGACTACCTCGTCCGCGACGCCCACCACACCGGCGTCCCCTACGGCTCGATCGACCACGGGCGGCTGGTGCGGTCGCTGCGCTACCGCGACGGCGAACTGGTGCTCGCCGAGGGGAACGTCCGCACTGCGGAGTCGCTGCTGCTCGCCCGCGGGCTGATGAACGGGATCGTCTACCGCCACCACGTCTCCCGGATCGCGGGCTCGATGCTCGAACGCGCCGCAGAGCGCCTGCTCGATGGCGAGAACGACGTGGGGATCGAGGAGTTCGCCCGGATGGCCGACCACGATCTGCTGGTCGCGCTAGGCGAACACGTCCCCGACCTCGGCGGCCGGGTCGAGCGCCGGGATCTGTACAAGCGGGCGGTGTGGGCGGACCTCTCGGACACGCCCGCACACCTCCTCGAACTCGAACACGAGGACGAGCGCGCCGCCGAGCACGATATTGCGGAGCGCGCGGGCGTCGACGAGTCCGAAGTGATCGTCGACGTCCCCCGCCGGCCGTCGATGAAGGAGTCCAACGCCCGCGTGGTCGTCGATGGCGTGGTCCAGCGACTGGAGGAAGCCTCGGGGCTGGTCACCGCGATCCGACAGACACAGCGCGACAGCTGGCGGTTGGGCGTGTACGCGCCCGAGCAGGAGCGCGAGGCGGTCGCGGAAGCGGCCGTGGACGTGCTAGGGCTGCCCGAGCGCGTGCAGCGGTAATGTGGTCGCTATCGGCGACGCTCGGCGGGTAGAACGGGCGGCTCGGGAGAATCCATCGTCACACGGGGCTCGGTGGGGGTAACCCTCGTCACTGCCGCCCGGCGGGACGTTGCGCCTCGGCGAGTATGAGTGGTTCGTCTCGCCGTTACGCCGCATCGACCGCGCCTCCCCGTACCGCCGTCACTCTCGATCGACCGCGGCTCAACGTGCCGCGGTCAATCAAGCTCCAGCCACGGCACTTCGACCAGCGGCGGGATGTGGGTCTCGATGTGGTGCTCCCAGACGCCCTCCTCGCCGAACGCTTCGCCGTGGTCGGCCGTCACCACCACGTCGCCGTCGAGCTCGTCGACGAACGCGGCGATGTCCTCCAGCACGATCCGGAGGTTCTCCTCGTACAGCCCGAGTGCGGCCTCCTGCGTGCCGTTTTTCATCACGTCCGCCGGGTCGAGTTCGAGCCAGAGCCCGGCTTTCTGGGCGAGTTCGCTGCCGTCGAGCACGCTCTCGACGTTGGTCCGGAGCGTGTCGCTCATCGACGCGAGCGTGCCGCCGTCGGCCTCCGCGTCGCCGTTCTCGGCTTCCTCCTGTTTCCGGATCCCCTTCTGGATCTGTTTGAGCTTCTGTCCCTTCCCGCGGGAGAGGTAGGGGGCGTGGGGCTGCATGTAGTGCAGGACGGTGCGCTCGGCGCGCTCGACGGCGTCGCGGTTGTTCCGGAACGCCTCGGTGATCCCCTCGGGGGGGACCGTGCCCAGATCGTCGTCCCAGCCCGTCTTCCAGACGTCGAACACTTCGGTGATGTGGTCGGAGGCGGTCCACTCGTAGTCACAGCTGGCGCCCCACTTCAGCTCGTTCAGCGGGATCCCGAGATCGTTGATGAACGGGTTGCCCGAGAAGTAGGCGATGTCGTGGTGGCCGGTGAAGTTGCGGTACGCCCACTCCGGCGTCGACGATCCGGCGCTGCGTCGCTTCTCCAGCCGCCCGTCCAGATACTCGTCGTAGATCTCGCTGAACACGTCGTAGCGACACGCGTCGAGCACCAGGCAGTAGTCCCACTCGGACTCGAGGAAATCCTGATCCCGCATCAATTACCGGGGGGTTCTCAGTCGTTCTACGTATTCCTGTTGTTTTCGTGGCCCCTCGAAGGCCGGCTCGCCCCTTCAGCACGACTTTTGTGTGCCGGCCCGGAGTAGCGGGTATGGAGCTGTTCGCCGTCTCCGACCTCCCGGAGATACGGGCGGGCGACGATCTGGCCGCGATGATCGCCGAGCGGGTCGACCTCCGGCCCGACGACGTGGTCTGTGTCGCCTCGACCGTCGTCTCCAAGGCCGAGGGCCGGACCGCCGACCTGGAGGAGTTCCCCGCCGGCCCGCGGGCGAAGGAGATCGCCCGGAACCTGGAGGAGATCTCCGGCGACGAGAAGGACCCGCGGTTCGCACAGGCCGTCCTCGAGAACAGTACCGACGTGGTGATGGACGAGCCGTTCATCCTCACCGAGGCGCCCTTTGGCCACGTCAGCGTCAACGCCGGGATCGACCGCTCGAACGTCCCGGACCACGACCTCCTCCTGCTGCCCGAACGACCGAGTCAGTCCGCCGAGCGCATTCACGGGAACCTCCCCGAGTCGCCGCCCGTGATCGTCACCGACACCTCCGGCCGGCCGTTCCGCCACGGCCAGCGCGGCGTTGCGATCGGCTGGGCGGGGATGCCCGCCTCCCGGGACTGGCGCGGCGAGACCGACCGCGACGGCCACGAACTGCAGGTGACCGTCCAGAGCGTCGTCGACGAGCTCGCGGGCGCCGCCAACCTCCTCTCCGGCGAGGGTGACGGCGGCGACCCGGTCGTCGTCGTCCGGGACTGGGCGTTCGGCGACCACGACGGCAGCGACAACATGTTCCGCGAGATGCGCGGGGACTTCGTGCGCCAAGCGCTACGTGGCTGGAAGTACGAGGACTGATCGATGCCCGAACCCACCCCCATCCGCCGCGGGATCGAACTCACCCCCGAACACCCCGTTGGCCGCCTCGCCGAGCTCGCCGAAACCGCCGAGGCGGCGGGGTTCGACGCCGCGTTCGTCTCCTCACACTACAACAACCGCGACCCGTTCCAGGCGCTCACGGCGATCGCCGAGCGAACCGACTCGATCCGGCTCGGCCCGGGGGTCGCCAACCCCCACGAGAGCCATCCCGTCGCGCTCGCGTCCCGAATGGCCACGCTTGACGAGCACTCGGGCGGCCGCGGCGTGTTCGGGATCGGCCCGGGCGACCCCTCGACGCTGCGGAACCTCGGCGTCGACGGCGACGATCGCGGCCTGCGCTCGGTGCTGGAGGCGTTCAAGGTCGCGAAGCGGCTCTGGAACGGCGAGCGCGTCGACCACGACGGCACGTTCGCCGCCGAGGACGCCGGCCTGAACTACGAGCCGCCGGGGGAGCTCCCCGTCTACGTCGGCGGGGAGGGGCCACACATGTGCCGGATGGCCGCGAAACACGCCGAGGGACTGCTGTTCAACGGCTCACACCCCCGGGACCTCGCGTGGGCGGCCGACCGGGTCGCGGAGGGGCTGGACGAGCGCCCCGACCACCGCGGCGAGTTCGACTTCCTCGCGTACGCCAGCGTGAGCGTCGCGGCCGATCGCGAGGCCGCCCGCGAGGCCGCACGGCCGCCCGTGGCGTTCATCGCCGCCGGCGCGCCCGAGCCGGTGCTCGCCCGGCACGACATCGACGCCGAGCGCGCTGCCGCGGTGGGCGAGAGGATCAGTGAGGGCGCCTTTACCGAGGCGTTCGAGCGCGTGACGCCAGCCATGATCGACGCCTTCGCCGCCGCGGGCACCGTCGAGGAGGTGGCCGACCGGCTGGCGGCGGTGTTGGATCACGCCGACGGCGTCGTCTGTGGCTCGCCGCTGGGGCCGGATCTCGACGCGGCGGTCGAGCTAGCCAGCGAGGCGCTGGAGGAGGCGGAGAAACAGGGCTGATCGGACGACTACCGCGTCGAACTCGCGCCCAGCAGGTCGATCAGGCCGCCGAACGCGAGGTAGCCCAGCGCACCGCTGGCGGCGATCACGAAGAGGGCACCGACGGCGGCCGAGACGGCCGACAGCGGGTCCTGTGTCACGACGCCCTCGAACAGCCGTCCCATCTCGGGCAGGTCGGTGACGAGCCGGGTCACGAACTCCTGCAGCGTAGCCATACGTCGGCGTTGTATCGGGGGTCACTTCGCTCTTCCGTGTGCAGCCGGGGGAGTTTTCCCCGGCCGCGCCCCACCGACGGGCAGTGACGCTCGATCCTATCCACGTCGACACTATCGCCCGGATCGCGGCCTCCATCGCGGGCACCGTCGACGACTCCGACCACGACGACCACGCCGACCGCGCGTGGGGGCTGCTCGACCCGCTGCGGGAGGACGGCCGGATCGTGGTCGAACCGCTCGCCGAGCCGGCCCTCCGGGCCGCCGCGATCGACGACGTGGCGCTCGCGGACCGACCGTTCGAGACGACCCACGGGCTCGACGCGGGGACGCTCAACCCCACCGGGTTCAAGAACGGGCTGCTGCTCGACGTGGCACAGGCGGCGATGGCCTCGGCGCCGACGGATCTCGATCTCCACCGCTCGCGCTCGATGGTCGCGACCGTCCACGCCAGCGACGCCACCCGCGAGTACGGCGAGGAGTGGCGCAACTACGACGAGGGCTACAGCCGCCGGAAGGTGCTCCAAGTCCCGGCGGTGAGCGAGTTCGCCGACGAGGTGACCCACGAGCTCGCGCTGTATCTCGCGGAGTCCTCCCACGCGCTCGAACACGCCGAGCAGGTGGAGGAGCTACTGCTGCTCGATGGGCCGCTCTACCCCAAGCGGCTGTTCAACTGGGAGTCCCGCGACCCCGCGCTGGCGGAGGCCACGAAGGAGGCAGCGCCGCAGGCGATCGTCGAGAACTACGTCCGGCTGGTCGAGCAGTTCGTCGAGCGCGGCGTCCCGATCGCGGGGTTCGTGAAGAACCCCACCTCCCGGTTCATCGTCCGGACGCTCTCCGATCGCGTGCCGACGCCGTGGACCGACGACGCCGCGCTGTTCACCCGCCTGCTGGAGCAGCGCGACGACGCGCTCGACGAGAGCGCCGACGACCCGTCCGCTGCTCGGGAGGAGTCCGACCTCACGTTCACCTCGTGGTTCCGCTCCCGCGGGTCGTCCGACGAGCCGATGTCCGTCGACGGCGACGCGATGGGGATCGAGCGCCGACTGGAGCCGGAGTGTTACGAGGTGACGTTCTGCTACCTCTACGACCCGCGGACCGACGTGACGTACAAGATCGAGGCCCCCTACGCCGTCACGCGGGACCCCGAGACTCGCGAGGCGCTGACGACCCAGCTTCTGAGCGAGGTCGCGACCGAGCGCGGGCCGCCGGAGGCGATCGGGAAGGCCGACGAGCTCGCGAAGATCGGCGCCGGCGAGAAGGCGGCGATCCGCCGGAAGTTCGAGGAGACGTTCGGCAGCGAGTCGCGGTCGACGTACGACGGGCTGCGCTGGGGCGAGGAGGAGTAGTTTCGGTTCTCGGTGGTGGTTCGGTCGTTGGTAACTGGGACAGCGACTCCGATAGCGACAGCAGTTCGGTCGTTGGGCGCTGTTGAAACCCTCCGCCTGTGAGAGATTCCGCGATAGTCAGTAAGTACAGGCTGGACAGATATCGCCGTCGGCTCTCTCTTTCCTGGTGTTGTTCAATCTATCCTGCTGAGGCTGGGGAACTCGGTACTACTCGCTACTGGTTCGTTGTTCCACGTACTCGCGTGTCTCTCCGTGCAACACGTATTCTACCTGCTGAAGTTCATCGATCGACCCCGAGCCGGTGACGAACATCGCTGTCCGCAGCTCGGCGATCAGGTCTTCGACCCGTTCGATGACAGCGTCTGGCCCGTCTGTGGCTGGTTTCAAGAACGGTTTCGCCAACCCGCCGGCGTGGGCACCTAGGGCAATCGCTTTTGCCACGTCCAATCCCGTTCGGACACCACCACTCGCAATTACGCAGTCGTGTTCGGTAACACACTCGATCGTACTTGCAGCGGTCGGGATGCCCCATTCTCGGAACAGCGTGCCGATTCGTTGCTGCCGCGGCGCGTTCGCGGCTGCTGCGCGATAGGCTTCGATCCCGGACCACGTCGTTCCGCCTTTACCAGCGACGTCGATCGCGTCAACGCCTGCCGCAGTTAGCTCGCGAGCAGTCTCTCCGGAAATTCCGTTGCCCGTTTCCTTGACGATAATCGGCACCGAGAGTGCCTCGGACACTCGTTCGATCGCAGCTACACAGTTCCGCCCGTCGACATCGCCTTCAGGTTGGGTGGCTTCCTGAAGGAAGTTCAGGTGAACCGCGAGCGCGTCGGCGTCGATCATTTCGACTGCCTGCTCGACCATTCCGATGTCGTACTCTCGGAGCTGTGCAGCGCCGAGGTTCCCGTAGATGAACGCATCGGGCGCGGCATCGCGGACGACGGTGTACGATTCGAGGACGCGTTCGTCGTCGAGTTCGAGGCCCGCTCGCTGGCTACCGAGACCCATGGCGATGCCGGTCTCGCTGGCGGCCCGGGCCAGCGCCCGATTAATCTCCGTCGTGTTCTGGTGCCCGCCAGTCATGCTCTCGATGAAGATCGGGGCAGATAAGTCGTGACCCAGGAAGTCGATGGAGGGATCGATCGCGTCGTAATCAAGTTCCGGAAGCGCGTTATGGATGAGTCGGACGTCGTCGAAGCCCGTCCCTGTCGTTTCGACGTCCCGATCCTGAACGATTTGAAGGTGGTCGTCCTTTCGGTCTTCAGTCTCCGAGGAGTCCTGCGCCGTCATTACCCGAGTTCGTACAGGAGGTGGCAAAACAATACTGTTGTATGGCTCTGTTGGCACTGTCTAGTTAAGCACGGCTTCTGCTGGCGTTTGTTCGTCGAGCGATTGATGCGGTCTCTGGTAGTTGTAGTAATGCACAAATTGTTCAAGCCATTCGCGTGCGCTTGCCCGACTGCCGACCCAGGAGTTGTGGAAACGGTCGATGCGCATTTTGAGGGTGTGAAACCACTTTTCGATGTGGTTTCGGTCGGTATAGTCAACCCGACCGTTGAGCCCTAAGCGAGAGAGGGCAGTCCTATACCCGAACTGGTCAACGAGAAACACAGCGTCGGAGAGATCGTGTTTCTCACGGAGTCCGTGAAGGAACGCAGCCGCTGGATCAGTCCCATGTCGTCCGAACAGCTCCACATCAAGAATCAGTTTTGTGTCGAGATCTATTGCAGCGTACAGCCAAGACCATTCGCCATTGATTTTGATAGCGGTCTCGTCAACTGCGACCCTTGACGGCTGCGCCGTCGGCGGGTCGCCGACGCTATCAGCGACTCGGTGAACCCATTGGCAGATCGCTTGATGTGAGCGTTCTACGCCGAATAATCGGAGAATTTCTTTCGTTTCTCGAAGCGAACAGCCGGTCGCGTGGAGGCGGACGGCGAACGCCCTGACGGGCGTCGCCGTCCGCTCTCGCTCCCAACATTCAACATTCGCTGTGTTCAACGTCTCTTTGAGCAGTTCTTGGTTTCGCATAGACACCAAAACCAACGAACTGCTCACTTCTCAAACTGGCTTAACTTGACAGTGCCGCTCTGTTGAAACCCTCGAGAACTGATAGGATCGGCGTGCGAGATACGGAGGATCAATGGGGCGTTTGGTGTCCGTTGGTGGGACGACGATCTCGACAGACCAATCGACCAGAGACGTTCACCCACTACACACCATTCTTCGAGATGACAACCGTCACTGTCTGGCCGTCCCGTCCCATTGCTTGGACAGTCCAGCCGTACTGTTCAACAGCCGCGCGGAGGTCCTCAGGAACGAGGTCTGGATTGCCTGCGTCACAGTAGACACGCGGGAGAAAGCGCCGCAGTCCTTCTGGGGGTTCTCGGCGATGTTGTTCAGGGAGTGCGACTTGTCCGCTTGCTTCGTCTGGAAACCCTTCAGCCCGATCAATGCCGTCATACCCGAGGTCACGGACAGCATCGAGAATGGTGTCGAGCGAGATCTGCTCCCCGCACATCTGTAGCTCTCCTCACTTCCGAGTTACGAGGAGCACGATCATAAATCTGCGCGCTGGCTCGTCACGTAGCGCAATCGAAAGTGCCGTATTCACAACTAACCGATGATCTCGGTTTCGAATAGACTGCACCGTCGTGCAAGACTCACGCCCTGTATGCAGCAGCTTGCTTCGACAACTACTCAACTTCTGTCAGTAGGGGCGTACGCGATACAGAGGGTGTAGGCAGCACGGTGAACGCCTCAGTTACGGAAGCGTTTCGCCCTCTGCGTAGCAGTTGAACCGAACACTTGCGGTTGCGATCTGCTCGGCATCCGGGTCAGTCAACGAGACAGTGTATTCACCGTGAACCGGTGGGGGGCCCAACGGTACCGCGTAGAGTTCGTCACTGCTGGAGCCAAACACGGGGTAGTCCTCGGGGTCGAGACTACTCATCCCTCGATTGCTCATGAGTGGAATCGACGCGACGAGGTCGTCATCACTATCTCGTATCCTGACTGCGTGGTACCGTTCTCCAGTAATGGCTTGGTCAGAAACCAGTATCCCGAGGGAGACCTGATCTTCACCTCGTATTGGAGCAATCTTTCCAAGATATTGCGAATCGCTGCCCACGCCTCGACTGGAACACCGAGCGATGAGTTCTTCATTACCGAGACAGCCAGCGGTTGCAGTCACAGTGGCAGCAACACCCGCTATCAGCTCACGTCTGGAGGGCATGGCACCTGATGTGTGTCCACGTATTGTAATGATACTGGTACTGCGGCATTCGTGCTCTGTACTCAGCAGAACGCTGAGAACAGATCTCCGGTTGAGGGTTTCAACAGAGCATCTCGATGCTTGATACTTGCGATCGCAGGGCCCCGGGCACGTGGCCCGGCACAGTCATAAGTGGTCATGCTCACTCCGCGGTCCTGTCCGCAGTCCAACCGAACTCGGCGGTCGCTGTTCCGAATCCCTGTCGTCGGTCAACGGAAAGCCCAGCCCCGACCGTTCGCTAAACAACCCCTACGCCGGTGTCTCCTTCTCCACGTCGATCTCCACGTCCTCCACGCCGATCCGGGCGAACTGCGTGCGGATGTGCTCCCGCGCCGCCGAAAGCGCCTGCTCGCGGGTGTCGAACCCCCGCGGCATCGGCGACTCGAACGCCACCCGGATCTCCTCGCCGTCGATCTCGATGGCCGAACCGCCGCTCTCGACCTGGTAGAACGTGTCACACACCCAGACGTAGGCGGCGTCCTCGTCGGGGGCACCCTTGTACGACGGGGGCTCCTCGCCGCGCTCGAACAGCGTGCCGGTGAGGGCGGTCCCGCCGCCGCGACCGTGGACGTAAATCATACCGAAGCTAGTCGGTCGGCGCCTTTAGGGGTGCTGCCCCCGGCGTCCGCCGCGATCCCCGGGACAGGGAAAGGCGTATGGCGGGAGCCCTCCACCGCCGATACATGAGCGATTCGGGCGATCTCGGCGACTTCACCGACTACGTCGACGACGCCGAGCAGTCGGGGGCGACCGACGGCGGCGACGCGGCCACGGGGGACGACCCGGGCCGGGAGAGCGACGACGCGGCCGAGTTCGAGCGCTACGGCGCCGAGCCGGCGGGCGCCGACGAGGGGCTGGGCACCGTCTCCGTCTCGCAGGGGCTGCGCGTCTCCCAGGATGGCGACGAGACGACGCTGCGCGCCTTCATCACCACCGGGAACCGCGACTCGGTGCGGCTGGGGAGCTACCTGCTCGTCCCCTACCCCGACGACGAGGTGCTGTTCTGCTCGATCGCCGCGCTGGAGTACGCACAGGAGTTCCAGTCCGACGACGCCACCGAGATCCACGCGCGCCGGCAGATGCGCCGCGAGGAGTTCGAGGAGCGCGACTACAAGTTCATGGCCGAACTGGAGCCCGTCGCGGTCATCTACGAGGAGGGCGACGAACTCAAGCGCCGGATGACCGACCGCGTACCCAAGCCCGGCGCGCTCGCCCGCGAGGCCTCGGACGAGGAACAGATCAAGACGGGACTCAAGATCCCCGGCGACGGCGTGTTCCTCGGGCACCTCTCCGTGGGGGGCGAGAAGGTCCGCACCGCCGCGGAGCCGCCGACGGTCGACTACCGCGTGAAGGACGACTACGCCGACGGCGACCCGCTCCTCTTCCGCCACACGCTCGTCGCCGGCGGCACGGGCTCGGGGAAGACCCACGCCTCGAAGAACGTCCTCCGGCAGTACCTCGACGAGGAGCGCGCCTACCCCTTGGACGACGGCCGGGAGGTCCAGCCCGCGGTCGTGCAGTTCGACCCGCAGGACGAGTACGCCCAGATGCACGACGACAACCCCGGGATGAGCGACGCGTTCGCGCGCACGCTCGACCGCGAGGGGATCGCCCACGGCGGCCACGACGACACGATCGCGCTGGTGCCCGTCGAGGACGGCGTGAGCTACGGCGGCGAGAACCACCGCGCCGAGCAGGTGCGGTTCACCATCCCGTTCTCGGTCGTCAAAGAGTACGAGATGCCGTGGCTGGTCGCCGGTGGCGGGCTGAACGACAATCAGTACCCCGCGCTGCTGACGCTCCTGAACCGCTTCTTTAGCGACTACGGGCAGGAGGGCACGTACGAGGAGTTCAAGCGGTTCCTCGACGACCCCGGCCTCAAGGAGGAACTCGACGAGTCGGGCCGGGTCCACGAGGCGACGTTCGACGCCGTGAAGCGTCGGGTTCGAGGGATTCCTTCCGGGATCTTCGATCAGGATGCTCGACCGATCACCGAACTCGACCACGAGCTCGTCCGGCCGGGCGGGCTGACGGTGGTGCCGACGTACCACCTCTCGACCTCGCGGGCGAAGGAGATGTTCGTGCTCGCGGTCTCCTCGTTGCTGGTCGACGACAAGCTCTCGAACTCCCCGCAGAGCCAGCGCATCAAGGAGACGCCGCTGGTGCTCGGGATGGACGAGGCCCACAACTTCCTCTCCGACGCCGACACCGTGCAGGCCCGGAAAGTCGTCCAGAAGTTCACGGAGGCCGCGAAGCAGGGGCGGAAGGAGCGACTCGGGCTGTTCCTGATCACGCAGGACCCGCAGGACATCGCGGAGCCGGTGTTCAAGCAGGTGAACACGAAGGTCGTGTTGAACCTCGGCGACGAGGACGCGATCTCGTCGGTGAACATCCCGACGGAGTTGGCACAGAAGGTCCCCTACATGGAGAAGGGCCAGATGGTGGTGTACTCGCCGGACAACTCCGAGCCGGTGGAGCTGATCGGGCTGAGCGAGTGTGTCACCAGACACGGCGACTGACCTGCGACGACCTCCGTGTCGTCGCGGCGGAACGAATGCCGTGTCTGTGTGTGACTCGCCGCGGCGAGTGAGCGCGAAGCGATCTCGTGTCGCGAGCACCGAACCAACGCCGTAACTGTGTGGCCCGCCGAGGTCACGAGATCCGCCACCTCGCTTTTCACGGATGCCCCCGAACCCCCAGTCATGACCAAGCGAATACTCGTCGCGTACGACGGGACGCCACAGGCCGAGGAAGCGCTGGAGTTCGCGATTGACGAGTGGGACGGCCACGACATCACGCTGCTGTACGTCATCAACCCCGTCGAGGCCGGCTACAGCGCCGGCGTCGGTATCCCCAGCGGCAGCGAGGAGTGGTTCGAGCAGTCCAAGGCGGACGCCGAGGAGCTGTTCGAGGAGGCCGGCGCCGAGTACGACGCCGAGTTCCGGACGGAGATCGCGGTCGGGCGCCCGCCCCAGACGATCGTCGAGGTCGCCGGCGGGGAGAGCGACGACGTCGACGCGCCGGCGTACGACCACCTCGTCGTCGGGAGCCACGGCCGCACCGGCGTCTCGCGCATGCTGCTCGGTAGCGTCGCCGAGAAGGTGGTCCGGGAGTCGCCGATCCCCGTCACGGTCGTCCGGTGAGTCGGCCGACAGGACGGTAACGTCGACGCCACCCGCTGACCCGACGGTGACCTAATTACGGCCGACTCGACAGGCATTAAACCGCGAACCGCCCGTCTCGGGTATGGAGTTCGACGACGCCGTCCTGACCCGCCGCAGCGTCCACGAGTACAGCGACGAGTCGGTCGCCGAGGAGACAATCGAGGCCGTCTTCGAGCGCGTCCGCTACAGCCCCTCCAGCTACAACCTCCAGCCGTGGGAGTTCCTCGTGCTGACCGAGGCGAAGAACCGCGAGCGCCTACAGGAGGTCGCCTACGGGCAGGCGCACGTCACCGACGCGCCCGTCGCCGTCGCGGTGCTGGGCAACACCGACCCCAGCGCCCACGGCGAGGCGGTCGCCGAGGACCAGCTCCAGAAGGGCTACCTCCCGAACGAGGAGGCCAAGGCGGGCCTGCTGGAGACGATCGAAGGGATGGCCGACCGCGACGCGGAGACCAACCGCGTCTGGGCCACCAAGAGCACCGCGCTGGCGGCGATGACGCTGATGCACGCCGCCCGCGCCGAGGGGCTGTCGACCTGTCCCGTCGGCGGCTTCGACCCCGACGCGCTTCACGAGGAGTTCGACGTCGACGAGCAGTACGAGCCGGTGATGCTGGTGACGATGGGCCACGCCGCGGCTAACGCCGCCGACACGAACACGCCCCGGAAGTTCCGCCGCTCCGTCGACGACATCGTCCACCGCGAGGAGTTCGAGCCGACGGAGGCCGAACTCGACGAGGAGGTCGTGACCGAGAGCTTCGCGACGCAGTAGTCGATCACGGCTCGTGACCTGCCGCGCGCTCCGTCGCGCGGCCGCGGAGCCAATACCGCGATTGTGCAGTCACCAACGATCACGAGCGACGACAACGAACAGAACTATCCTCCCCGCCGACAGCTACCCGCTATGGTCGCAGTCGAACAGGTCCTGTTCGGCGTGTTCCTCGCCGTCGGCGGTGCCCTCCTCGCGATCGACCACCCGGCGATCGACTGGCTCAACCGCTGGCTCAAGTCGGCGGGAACGACCCAGCAGCCGTCGGAGATCGAGATGGACGACAACGCGCGGCTGGTCGGGTTCGTCGTCGGGAGCCTCACGGTCGTCGTCGGCCTGCTGCTCGTCGTTGATGGGACTGCTTGAGTGCAGAGCCACGGACTACTCGGCTCCGGCGCCCACTCCGCCGACTACCAGCGTCGGGATCGCCGTGAGTCGGACGACCCGCTCGGCCGTGCTCCCGGCGGTGGCGATCCTGGAGAACCCGGTCCGGCCCTGTGTCCCCATCACGATCAGCTCCGCGCCGTAGTCGACGGCGGCGTCGACGATCTCCTCGACGGCCAGTTCGCTGGGGGCGGTCCCGTCCGTCGGGATCAGTATTCGGCGGTACATGCCTCCTCCGGGAGAGCGAGCCGGAATAAACGCTCGGGCTCAGATACCCGGGATGCCCAGCGCGCCGATCTCGACGAGGCTGACCCGCGAGAGGATCCACAGCAGCACGATCGCCGCCAGCCACGCCGCGAAGCCGATCCCCGCGGCGCTGAGCCAGCCGCCGGGGTAGCGCCAGTTCACGACGCCGATCCACAGCAGGAGCAGCAGCGCCGGGCCGACGACGGGAATCCCGCCGACGAAGCCGAACAGCGCGTACACCAGCGCGCCCACGGCCGCGGCGATGACGGCGTCGCCGAACGCCGGCTCGTCGCCGACGACCACCCTCGCGCCGATGTGAATCGCGAGCGCGCCGACGAGCAGGCTGACGATACCGACGAGCAGTCCGTCGATGAGGGCCATACCCCGACCAACGCGTCGCGTCGGGGAAAGGATGGTGGGCGCCGTGGCCGGCCGGCGACGCCGCGACTCCGGGGAGGCCGAAGGCTTTAGCGGGAGTCACTGCGTTGATTGGAACGAATGGACGAGTCGGATCTGCGGATGGACCAGCGCGTCAGAAAGTCGACCCGCGAGACCCTCCGGGAGTCGTTCGTCACGGGGCTCGCGGTCGTCGTGCCGATGCTGGTCACGGTGATCGTCCTGGCGATCGGGTTCCAGTACGTCTACGACTACCTCTCGTGGTTCGCACAGGGGATCGTCGCCGCCGACAGCCGCGTGAAGCTCCCGATCATCGGCGACATCCCGGTCGGCGTGTTCGTGATCCAGTTGGCCACGCCGGTCGTGCTCCTCGTCATCATCATGGTGGTGGGGATCTTCACGAACACCACCAAGTGGGGCGAGCGCGCGGTGGACTATTTCGACTACTTCATCTCCCAGATCCCCGCGGTCGGCGGCGTCTACGACTCCTTCCGGCAGATGAGCGACGTGATGCTCGAGTCCGACACCCAGAGCTTCCGGGAGGTGAAGCTGGTGGAGTTCCCCCACGAGGGCGCGTACACGCTGGGGTTCGTCACGACCGAGACGCCGGACGCGCTCTCGGACCCGGCGGGCCACGCCGAGATGCTCACCCTGTTTCTCCCGCTGGCGCCCAACCCCGTGATGGGGGGCCATCTGGTCCACATGCCCGCAGACCGCGTGATGGACGTGGACATGACCGTCGAGGAGGGTATCCGTGCCATCGTTACCAGCGGTGTCGCCGTCGCCGGGGGCGAGGGCGCCACGAGCGGGGGGATGTCCGAGGAGCAGCTTCGCGATCTGGCCGGCGTCGAACACGCCGACCAGCAGTTCGACCCCGAGGACGACTCGCCGACGATCCGCCGCTCGGCGCCGGTCGACACCGACCGATCGGACACGTACGACGAGTCGGTCGAACCCGCGCGGGCGACGACGCCGGACGACATCGCCCGTCGCGAACGCCCCGAGGCCGAAGGTCCCGCGGCCGACGCCGACACGGCCGCGGAGCGAGCCCACGGCGTCGACACGGGCGACGCGAACGTCACCCCCGCGGAAGAGTCGGGACGCTACGCCACCGAGGCCGACGCGACCGATCGGCCGCCCGCGGAGATGGCCGGCCGGGACGCCGCCCACCGCGAGGGGACCGACGAGCCGCCGGCGGAGGCGGCCGGCCGCGACGCCGAGCAGCGTGGGGAAACCGACGAGCCTCCGGCGGAGGCGGCCGGCCGTGACGCCGCCGATCGCGAATCGACTGAGGAACGCCCGGCGACGGCGGCCGATCGCGCGGACGAACAGCGCGACGCCACCGAGGGCGAGCCCGAGGACGAGGCGAACGAGGACCGGGGTGGCCGGGGCTGATGGCGGCGTTCGAACTCCGCGAGCACACGGCCGACGTGGCGGTCGCGGCCCGCGGCGCGACGCTCGGGGCGACGTTCGCCGCCGTCGCCGACGGGCTCGCGGCGGCGATGTGCGAGGAGTGGCCGCCGGCGGACGCCCCCGACGGCGGGGAGCGTGCCGAACTCCGGCTGACCGCCGAGAGCCGCGAGGCGGCGCTGTACGACTACCTCGACCAGCTCATCTACGAGCGCGACGTTCGGTCGGTGCTGCCCGTCGACAACGCGGCCGAGGTGGCCGACGGGGAGGCGTGGACCGTCGACGCCAGCTACCGGGGTGTCCCGCTCTCGGCGGTGACCGCTCGGGATGTGAAGGCGGTGACGTACTCCGAGATGCGACTCGAGCGCATCGACGGGGAGTGGGAGGCGTACGTCGTCTTCGACGTGTAGCCAGCCGCGGCTCGCGACCGGCGAGCGACGCTTGGTCGCTCGCGAGGAGCGTGTTGCCGCGGCTGTGTGTAACCGATCTCGCCTCGCGATCGGCGAGCGACGTTCGATCGCTCGCGAGGAGCGTGCTGCCGCGGCTGTGTGTAGCCAACCTCGCTGCCGGCTCACTCCTCGACGTACTGCCGGACGAGCCCGCACTCCGGGCAGGCGTACGTCGTCGGCTTCACCTTCTCCTTCGCGCCGAGGCTCCCCAGAATTCCTTCCTTGGGCTCGTCAGTGACGAGGTGGAGTTCGAACCCGTCGGAGGTGCGCATTGTCATCTCTTCGAGTGTGACGCCACAGTCGGGACAGCGTCTCGTCGTCGCCATGCTGGCGCCTCCGTCCCCGATCGACGTAGTTCCCCCGGGCGAACGCCTTTGCCCCTCCGGACACAGTTGGGGGTATGACGCGCCACATCGCTCCCGCGGCGGCCGCAGTCGGGGTGCTGCTCGCCGTCGTTCCGGATCGGGCGCTGGCACACGTCCGGTACGTCACGCCGGGCGACGGCGGGGAACGGGCCGCGGAACTGCTCGCCGCGGTCGCGGCGGACCCGCTCGCGCTGGCACTGCTGTTCGGCGGCGGTGCCGGCGCTGTCGTCGCGGGCGCGGGCTGGCTCCGGCTCCGGCCGTTCCGGCTGGACCTCGCCGTCCTCCGGCGGACGCTCCGGAGCTACGACGACCTCCTGCCGTGGCTCGCCCGCCTCGCGATCGGCCTGCCGATGGTCGGCGCCGGCTTCACGGGCTACCTGTTCTCGCCGGCGGCGACCGCCGACTTTCTCGGGCTTCCGGGCGCGCTCGTCCGGCTGTTCGGCATCGGCGTCGGCTTCCTGCTCGTGTTCGGTTTCGCGACGCGGCTCGCGGCTGCGATCGGGCTGTTCGGCTACCTCGTGGGCCTCCTGCTGAGTCCGGCGTTGCTGCTGGCGTTCGAGTTCCTCCCGGGGCTGCTGGCGATCCTACTGCTCGGCGGCGGGCGCCCGAGCGCGGACCACGTCTTCTCGCGAATGTCGGCCGTCGGGGGAACGGTGTACCAGCGCATCGACCCGATCCGGGAGACGCTCGCGCCGATCGGTGAGCGACTCGCCGCCCGCGACGAGCTCGTCCCGGTGATCGTCCGCGTCGGGCTGGGGTTCTCGTTCGTCTACCTCGGGGTCGTCCAGAAGCTGCTCATGCCCGGGCAGGCCCTGGGCGTCGTCGCGAAGTACGACCTCACCGCGGTCGTCCCCGTCTCGCCGGAGCTGTGGGTCGTCGGCGCCGCGCTGACGGAGGCGGCGCTGGGGATCGCGCTCGCGTTCGGGCTGTTCACCCGCGCCGGCTGCGGGGTCGCGATCCTGATGTTCACGACCACGCTGTTCGGCCTGCCCGACGACCCCGTGATGGCCCACGTCTCGCTGTTCGGGCTGGTGTCGGTGCTGGTGATCACGGGCGGCGGCGCCTACTCGCTCGACCGCTGGCTGGCCGAGCGGTTGGGTGACGAGTCGGGGCGACAGCAGCGAACCGACGAGCCGACGGCGACCGCCGACTGACACGCAACGGTCTTTCTCTTCCGGCCCCGACGCCCGAGCATGACCACGATGGAGTTCGGCGACGTGACGCTCGAGCGCGTCCGGGAGCACGTCTGGGAGATCCCACAGGAGGAGGGGATGGAAGTCCCCGGCCGCGTGCTCGCGAGCGAGGCGCTGCTCGAGGACATCGGCGACGACGACAGCCTCCAACAACTGAAAAACGCCGCGGCACTGCCCGGGATGACGAAGTACGCCCTCGCGATGCCCGACGCCCACCAAGGGTACGGCTTCCCGGTCGGCGGCGTCGGCGCGATCGACGCCGAGGACGGCTGCATCTCGCCCGGCGCGGTCGGCTTCGACATTAATTGCCTTACGGGGGGATCGGAGGTGTCCCTCTCGCACGGGCGGAAACGGAAGATCGAGAACCTCTGGCGGGACTTCGACGAGCAGGACGCGGTCGTTGCAGCAGGTGACGACGGCGAGGTGTCGTCCTCTATCCGGTTGTTCACTCAGTCAGCGCCGAAGACTGTCCACGAACTGACGACGGAGACGGGCAAGACGATCGAAGCGACTGCCGACCATCCAGTCCGCACGCCGAACGGGATGGTCGAAATCGACGATCTCGATGACGGTGACCAAATCCTCGCGCATCCGTTCGAGGGACTCCAGGACGAACAGCCGCCGGAGTTCGACCTGCTCACGGAAGACGACTTCGAGGACGAGGACCCCCAACTCGTGGAAGCACTGAATGAACGGGGGCTGCTGCCACTCCGTCCGACGGACGACACGTTCCCGCGGCTCCTGAAGCTCGTGGGGTTCCACACCGGAGACGGGGCGTTCCGTGACGACCAGACGTGGTTCTACGGTGAGGAGGAGGACCTCCGGACGATCCGGGAGGACATCGCCGCGCTGGGCTTCTCGCCGTCGCCGGTATACGAACGCGATCGGGAGCACGAGGTCCGCGGGAACCGCTTCGACCACACCGAACACAGCGTGAAGGTCGGCGCGAAGTCGCTGCGGGAGCTACTCCTGCGTCTCGGTGCCCCGGACAGCCCGAAGGTCGACTCCGAGTTCACGGCGCCCGACTACCTCGACCGTCTCCCCGACTGGCAGCGTGCGCTGTACCTCTCGACGTTCTTCGGGGCGGAGATGAGCGCCCCCGCAGCGATGACGGCCAAGAACCTCTACTGTCCGTCGGTGTCCCACAACCGCCGCAGCGACGTTTCCCAGGCCGGAGAGGAGTTCATGCAGGACCTCATGCGCCACCTCAACGAGATCGGGGTTCGGACGAACAGCCTCGAACACGTCGAGGAGTACGAGGAACACGACACCGAGCGGTTCAGGTTCGGGATCAAGAACGACTCCGAGACACTCACCGAGTTCTTCACGACCGTCGGCTACCGCTACAACGAGGAGAAGCGGCGGAAAGCAGTCCTCGCGGCACAGTACCTCAAGCTCAAAGAGCGGACGATCGACGAGCGCGTTCGGATCGCCGAGAAGGCACAGGCCCTCGCGGACGGTGGGGTCGCGACTCGGGAGATCAAGGAGCGGTTCGACGCCGTGAACGATCGGTTCATCGATCGGAGCATCTACAAGCAACGGAAAGGGCGGCCGCGCCCGCCGATGTCGTTCCCGGACTACGAGGAGTTCTGTGAGAACACGACTGTCGCCGACGACCTGACGGTCCCGGTCGAAATCGAATCCATCAAACGGATCGGGAAGAAGCCAGTCTACGACATCGGCGTCTCTCACGACGCCCACAACTTCGTCGCCAACGGCGTGGTCGTCTCGAACTGCGGCGTCCGGATGCTCCGCACGCCGCTCACGTACGACGACGTGCGCGGCCGCGAGGAGGAGCTCGTCGACGCGCTGTTCGACGCGGTCCCCTCCGGCCTCGGCGGCGGCGGCGTCGTCGGCGGGAGTCGTGACGCCGTCGAGGGTGCGCTGGAACGTGGCGTCGAGTGGGCCGTCGAGGAGGGGTACGCGACCGAGGCCGACCTCGAACACTGTGAGGACGAGGGGCGACGGCCGGACGCCAAGCCCGAGTACGTCTCGAAGAAGGCCAAGGACCGCGGGATGAACCAGATGGGGAGTCTCGGCTCGGGCAACCACTTCCTCGAAGTCCAGCGTGTCACCGACACGTTCGACGACGCGGTCGCCGACGCCTACGGGCTCACCGAGGGGGAGATCGTCGTGCTGATCCACTGTGGCAGCCGCGGGCTGGGCCACCAGATCTGCTCGAACTACGTGCGCCGGATCGAGCAGGAGCATGGCGATCTGCTCGACGAGCTACCGGACAAGGATCTCGCGGCGGCGCCGGCGGACTCCAAACTGGCCGAGGAGTACTACGGCGCGATGTGTGCGGCGGTGAACTTCGCGTGGGTGAACCGCCAACTGATCACCCACCGGACCCGGGAGACCCTCGCCGACGTGTTCGACGCCGTCGAGACGGCGGACGTGGAGCTGCTGTACGACGTGGCCCACAACATCGCCAAGCGCGAGACCCACGAGGTCGACGGCGAGGAGCGCGACCTGTTCGTCCACCGCAAGGGCGCGACCCGTGCGTTCCCGCCGGGCCGCGAGGAGGTACCGCCGGCGTACCGCGACGTGGGCCAGCCCGTCATCATCCCGGGATCGATGGGCGCCGGCAGCTACGTTCTCAAGGGCGGCGACCGCTCGCTCGCGGAGACGTTCGGCTCGACCGCCCACGGCGCGGGGCGGCTGATGTCCCGGACGCAGGCCAAAGGGGAGTTCTGGGGCGGCGACGTGCAGGACGATCTCGCCGAGCAGGAGCACATCTACGTGAAGGCCAACTCCGGTGCCACCATCGCCGAGGAGGCGCCCGGCGTGTACAAGGACGTCGACGAGGTGGTCCGCGTCAGCGACGAACTGGACATCGGCGACAAGGTGGCGCGGACGTTCCCGGTCTGCAACATCAAGGGCTGAGCTTTACGTCGGGGCGAGCGTACGTGGGGTATGCTCGAAACGCGGCGCGGCCGGTTCGTCGGTATCGCGCTCGCCATCCTCGTCGTCGCCGTCCCGCTGTCGGCGCTCCTGATCCCGCCGGACCCGTACACGCAGGTGGTCGTCCTCGCGGGTGTGGTGCTGTTCGCGCTGACGGCGGCGAACCTCCTCAGCCACCCGACGGTGTACGAGCGGCTGCGCGAGCAGTAAAAATCAGGTAACTTACTGTTCCTCGTTTCGGCGAACACTTTTGGTCCGTATCCACCACTACTCGGACATGTCCCTGCCAACACGTGACGAGGTGCCTGCCGACGAGAAGTGGGACCCGTCACTCGTGTTCGACTCCCCCGACGACTGGGCGAGCGCCGCCGACGCGTTCGAGGCCCGGCTCGACGACCTCCGTGCCTACGAGGGCCGTGCCGCCGAGGACGGCGAGACGCTGCTCGAACTGTTGGATCTGGTCGAGGAGCTCAAAGTGCGCCGGCTCGGGAGACTCCACCTCTACGCCTTCCTCACCAGCTACGTCGACACGACCGACACGGCGGCCCGTGAACGCTTCGCCCGCTACCGCGATCTCGCGGCCGAGATGGCGTCGGCGATGGGGTCTCTGGTCCCGGAACTCCGCGAGGCCGGCCGGGAGCACGTCGAGGAACTCCGCGCGTCGACGCCGGGACTCGACCGACACGGGGCACACCTCGACCGCCTGCTTTCGAGCGCCGACCACGCGCTCTCTCGCGAGACCGAGTCCGTGCTGGCGGAGCTCGACCCCGCCCTCGAGAGCGGGAGCGACGTGGGCAGGTCCATCGTCGACGGTGACGTCGCCCCGCCGACAGTTGAGACCACCGACGGCGAGCGCCGGGTGACGCCGGCCGCGAAGTCGGCGTTGCTGCGCGCTCGGGATCGGGAGGTCCGCCGTGTCACCCACGAGCGGTTCCGCGAGGAGCTTCGGCGTCACCGCCACGGGATGGCGTCGGCGTACGTCGGGCGGATCCGCGCGGACTGTCGCCGGGCCGACGTTCGCGACTACGACTCCGCGCTGGCGCGCCGGCTCGCCGGCCGCGACGCCAGCCTCGGCGGCACGTACCCGACCGACGCCTACGAGACCGTGATTGAGGGGATCGCCGACCGACTCGGCCCGCACCACGACCTGCTCGAGGCCCGCCGCGAGGCGACCGACGGCGACCAGTTCCGGGAGTGGGACCTCCTCGCCCCACTGCCGCCGGGCGAGGCGCCCGAAGTTCCCTACGATCGAGCGCGGGAGCTGATCCTCGACTCGCTCTCCCCGCTCGGCGAGGCGTACGTCGATCGCGTGGCCGGGATCCTCGACGAGCGCCGTGTCGACGTTCGCGAGACGGCGAACAAGCGCCGCGGGCCGAAGGCGATCCAGAACACCGCCGTCGCCGAGGGGCCGTTTCTCGCGCTGAACTACGACGGCAGCCTGCGGGCGCTGCTGCTGTTCACCCACGAGCTCGGCCACGCGGCGAACCGCGAACTCGCGGCCGACGAGCAGTGGCCGATCGATCAGGGCGTCCCCGAGCACACCGGCGAGGTGGCGTCGTTCGCCCACGAGACGCTGCTGGTCGACCACCTCGCCGAGGTGTGGTCGGGGGCCGAGGCGCTCCACGCCCGCTCGGTGTTCCTCGACAAGCTGCCGCTCTACCGCGCCGCTCGCGGAGCGACGTTCGTCCACGAACTACACGACGCGGTCGCCGACGGCGCCGACCCCGGCCCGGACGCGTTAGACGAGCGCCACCGCGACCTGCTCAGCGAGTTCAAAGCGCCCGTGGAGCTGGGCGAGCACGCCGGTGCGGGCTGGCAGGAGATCGACCTCGCTCGGGAGCCGTACCACGCCTACCTCTACGCCACCGGCTCGGTCGGCGCGCTCGCGCTGGTGCGGGCGCTCCGCGAGGGTGATCTCGCGCCGGAACAGTACCGCGAGATGCTCGCCCGCGGCCGGAGCGTCCGCTCGAACGAGGCGTTCCGGCCGACGCTCGACTTCACCGACGAGGCGACCGTCGAGCGCGGGATCGACGCCTACGCCGACCGCGTCGACGCGTTACTCGACGCGCTCTGAGTCACTCCCCCGTCGGGCCGTTCGGGCCGCCGGGACTGTCCGGCCCGCGGGGTCGCTGCGGGCCGACGCCGATGGTGACGCGGTCGTCGCCGCGCTCGGGCTGGATCTCCTCCCCGTCCTCGAACCGGACGAACGAGAGGTAGAACGGCTCGCCGCAGCCCGAGTCGGGCGCCTCTGCGGCGTCGGGCAGCTCTTCGCCCGTGAGTAACAGTTCCTCGTCCGCACCACAGACGAACCGGACGCCGTCGACGTCGTCCTCGTCCTCGAACGGCTCGTCGGGGGCGACGTACTCCCACCCTTCGAGAGGGTAGGGCGTCACGGTTTTGTCCGCGAGATACCCCTCGCGCTCCAGTTCGTGGACGGCGCCACAGCGCGGGCAGTAGTAGGTGACGGGGTAGGCCATGGTGGACGTTGGTGTGGCACGACCACGTGACTTTCGCCGGTCGCGGGCGCCGGTAGCGCGATCGCCGTGGCCGGCCGAGTAGCAACACCTATCGGGCGAGCGACCCCAGCGGCGAGCATGATCGACGAGACGGTCGCCGAGATCCGGGAGATGCGGAGCCACTCCTCCTCGGCAGTCGCGGTGAAAGCCGCCACCGCACTCCGGGAGCTACTGGATCGGGAGTACGTCTCCGCGGACGCGTTCGATCGGGACCTCGAACACAACGCCGGCGCGCTCCGGCGGGCGAATCCCTCCCACGCGTCGCTCCACGCCGCGATGCGCAGCATCACCGACGCGGTGGTGGACGAGGGCGACACGCCCGAGGAGGCCAAGGCACTGCTCGAACAGGCCATCGAGGACGCCGTCGAGCGCGTCGAGTCGGGCAAGCGCCGCGCGGCCGCCCACGCGGCGGACACGTTCGAGGACGGCGAGACGATCCTGACCCACGACTACTCCTCGACTGTCCTCGAAGCCGTCGAGACCGCCTGCGCCGACGGCACCCACCTGACGGCGTACGTCACCGAGGCCCGACCGCGCTACCTCGGCCGGAAGACCGCCCGGATGCTCGCGGGGATCGATCGCGTCGAGCCCCACCTGCTGGTCGACAGCGCCGCCGGCTACGTGATGGACGAGGTCGACCGCGTGATCGTCGGGATGGACTGCATCGTCGAGGGGACGCTGTACAACCGCATCGGCACCTACCCGATCGCCGCGGTCGCCGACCGCGAGGACGTGCCCGTCACGGTCGTCGGCTCCTCGACCAAGGTGATCGACGAGTTCCGCTTCGAGAACGAGTTCCGCCCGGGCAGCGAGGTGATGCGCGAGCCCGTCGAGGGGGTGGAGATCGAGAACCCCGCCTACGACGCGACGCCGGTCGAGCTCGTAGACACGCTGATCACCGACGAGGGCGTCGGCGAGCCCTGACCCGCGATGCCCGCGCCGCTCTCGCTCCGCACGCGCCGTGCGATCGACGACCGCCTCGACGGTCTCCGCGAGCGGTTCGGACAGTTCCCCGTCGTCGACGTCACCCGCCTCAACGATCCCGAGTTCTTCGAGCACGGCGTCGAGATGTTCGATCGCGGCCAGCGCGGCGCCGCGGGTGCCCGCGTCACCGACGACGACGGCTGCGTCCTCCTGCTCCGCGACGACCGTGATCCGGAGATGTGGGTGCTCCCCGGCGGCGGTCACGAGCCGGGCGAGACGTTCCCCGAGACCGCCCGGCGCGAGGTCCGGGAGGAGGCGGGCGTCGACTGCGAGATAACGGGCGTGTGGCGCGCGGTCAGGAAGCGGTTCGTCCGTCGGGACGACCCCCAGCGGCGGGGGTACCTGCTGGAAGTGTTCTTCACCGCCGACGCCGTGGGTGGGGAGGCTGGCGTCGACCAGGCACGGCTGGACGACGGCGAAGAGGTGCTCGAAGTCCGGTGGTTCGACGAGGTGCCGGCGAGCGTGATCCCGGTCGTGACGGACCCGACGGCGCCGCCGGTGGTGTGAACGCCGGCCGGCTCAGACGGTGTCCCGGTCGGTGTACGTGTACCGGCGCGCGATCGACTCCCCGTCGAACTCGTGGAAGTCGGCGAACCCGAGTTCGACGGCGTCGCCGTCCTGCTCCCCGCGAAACGTCCCGCGGACCGCGACGGTGTCCCCGTCATCGGACTGCGTCCGATTGCCAGCGGAGCGTTGCTCCACGCTGTCGGCGACGACGGCGTGGAGTTCGTGCTCGCCGTTCGAGAGCGGCCGGCCCGTCTCGTAGAACTCCCGAAGTGCTTCCCGTCCCTCGATGGTCGCCTGTCCCGGGCGCTCGTAGACGACGTCCTCGGTGAACAGTTCGACCAGCGCGTCGTACTCCCCGGCGTCGACCAGCGCGTAGTACCGCCGTACGACTGATTCTCGTGACATGTCGGTACTGCGTGGGCGAGTCGGTTGAGCGTTTCCCCGGACCGATGGCTAGCGGGGCCGACGACGACCGCGACCTGCCGAGAAGGGTACACTCTTTTCGCCGCAGGTCGACGCCGCGAGTATGACCGAGCCAGACGTGCTACTGCTGCGCCAGAAGATCCACGGACTATCCGTCGACGAGTACGCCGATGCGATGCGCGAGCGCCTCCCCGACGCCGACATCGCCGTTGCCCGGACGCCCGAGGCGGAGCGGGAGCTGATCGAGAGCGCCCGCGTCGTCGCCGGCTTCAACGTCGACCCCGAGATGCTCGACCGAGCGGCAAACCTCGAGCTGTTCGCCTGCTCCTACGCCGGCACGGGCCACCTCCCGATGGAGGCGCTGGAGGAGGCCGGCGTCGCCGTCACCAACGCCTCCGGCGTCCACGGGCCGAACATCTCGGAGTACGTGATCGGCGCGCTGATCTCGCTAGCGCGGGATTTCCCCCGCGCGGCCCGCCAGCAGGAGGAGCGCGTCTGGCAGTCCTTCGGGAGTCAGGAGCTCTACGACTCGACGGTCACCGTCGTCGGGATGGGCGCGATCGGGCAGGCGGTCGTCGAGCGGCTGGAGCCGTTCGGCGTCGACACGATCGGCGTGCGCTACACCCCCGAGAAGGGCGGGCCGACCGACGAGGTGCTCGGCTTCGACGAGATCCACGACGCGCTCCGGCGCAGCGACTCGGTCGTGCTCGCGTGCCCGCTCACGGACGCGACCCGGAGCCTGCTCGACGACGAGGCGTTCAAGACGATGCCGGCGGACGCCAACCTCGTCAACATCGCCCGCGGTGGCGTCGTCGACACCGAGGCGCTGGTCCGCGCGCTCCGGGGTAACGCCATCGGCGCCGCGTTCCTCGACGTGACCGACCCCGAGCCGCTGCCGGCGGACCACGCGCTCTGGGGGTTCGACAACGTCCGGATAACGCCCCACAACGCGGGCCACTCCCCGGTGTACTTCGAGCGGCTGGCCGACATCGTGGCCGGGAACTACGAGGCGCTCGAAGCGGGCGGCGAGATCGAGAACCGCGTCGTCTGATTCGGCCGACTGCCTAGACCCAGCCTTCCTCGACGAGCAGTTCGCCGTTGAGCACCGAGGCGCCGGCGGCGCCGCGGATGGTGTTGTGTGCGAGACAGTTGTACTGGACCCCCTCGGCGGTCTCACGGAGCCCGCCCGCCGAGATCTGCATCCCCTTGCCGCGCATCCGATCCAGCCGCGGCTGCGGGCGATCCGGGTCGGCGAACACGTGGATCGGCTGCTCGGGCGCCGACGGCAGGTCCACGCTGTCGAGGCTCTCCAGCGCCTCGTGGACGGCTTCGGGCTCGGGGTTCGCTTCGAGCTCGGCGAACACGTTCTCCAGGTGGCCGTCGAGCGACGGGACGCGGTTACAGGACGCGGACACGTCCACGTCGTGCAGCGAGAGCTCGCCGTTCTCCACGTCGCCCAGCAGCTTCCGGGACTCGGTCTCCATCTTGGCCTCCTCGCCGCCGATGTGGGGGAGGACGTTGTCGATGATCTCCATCGACGTGACCCCGGAGTAGCCCGCCCCGGAGACGGCCTGCAGCGTCGCGACGTGGACGCGTTCGAGGCCGAACCGATCCAGCGCGGCGAGTGTCGGGACCATCGTGATCGTCGAGCAGTTGGGGTTCTTGACGAGCGCGCCGTCCCAGCCGCGCTCCTCGCGCTGAGTCTCGAGCAGGTCGAGGTGGTCGGGGTTGACCTCCGGGATCGTCAGCGGCACGTCCTCGGCCATGCGCTCGTTCGAGGAGTTCGAGGAGACGACGTAGCCCGCCCGGCAGAGTTCGGGCTCGATCTCGGCGCCGACGCCGGAGGGCAGCGAGGAGAACAGCAGGTCCAGATCGTCCGGCAGCGCCTCGGGGCTGGTCTCCCGGACGGTCATTTCGGCGACGTGGTCGGGGATCGGCGTGTCGACGCGCCACTTGGCGGCGTCGCGATAGGGGCTCCCGGCGCTCTCGGGGCTGGCGGTCACCGCGGCGATCTCGAACGTCGGGTGGTCGTCGAGCAACTGGACGAACCGTTGGCCCACGGCGCCGGTGGCGCCGAGCAGGCCGACACGAACGGACATTACCCGCTGTGGGGGTGGCGTGCCTAAGTGCGTTCGGGTAGCGGGAGAGAGCCCGGCTAACTGCTGATTTCGAGAGTTTCGTGCTCCCAGTTCCGGTTCGGCTGCGAACTGTCAGCACGTTTCCGGCGGCGCCGACGAATCGTTGGCGGACTGTCTGGCCTGCTGGACTCTGTCGGGGTCGACGCCGTAGACGTACCGAGCAGCGCGTGAATTCCTCCCACGGCGGACCTAACTGCCGGCTACTTTTATACGGTCTCGGGCTATATCCCCACGAATATGCCATCAGAGTTCGGCGCGCTGTCAGTGCTCCCGCCGCTGCTCGCGATCGTGCTGGCGATCGCGACCCGGAAGGCGGTGTTGTCGCTGTTTCTCGGCATCTGGGCCGGGGCGGTGATCTACACGGGCGGGCTCGGGATCGTCCAGACGTTCGAGTGGATCGTCGCCGCGGTCGCCGGGGATTTCCACGTCCGCATCCTCGTCTTCACGCTCCTGTTGGGCTCCGGCGTCGCGATGATCTGGAACCTCGGCGGCTCCTACGCCGTCCGCGACTGGGCGATCGCGAAGCTCGACAGCCAGCGGAAAGTCGGCGCCGTGGCGTGGCTGCTCGGGGTCGTGCTCTTCTTCGACGACTACGCCAACACGGCGATCGTCGGCTCCGCGATGAAGGACGTCTCCGACCACTTGCGCATCTCCCGAGAGAAGCTGTCGTACATCGTCGACTCGACGGCGGCGCCGGTGGCGACGCTGGGCATCTCCTCGTGGGTCGCGTTCCAGCTCTCGCTCATCACCGACGGGTACGAGGCCGCGGGCGTCGCCGACCATCCGGCGGCGTTCGAGGTGTTCCTCAGCTCCATCCCGTTCAACATGTACTCCATCCTCGCGGTCGTGATGGTCGCGATCATCGTGTTCTCCGGGCGTGACTTCGGCGAGATGCTCGACGCGGAGCACCGATCTTGGAGTACGGGTGCGGTGAGTCGCGAGGACGCCCGCCCGATGCAGGACGTGAAGTCCGACCTCGGCGAACCGAGCGCGACGAACCCCCGCCTCGTGAGCTTCTTCGCGCCGATCGCCGTGCTCATCGCCGTCACGATCGGAAGCGCGCTGTGGACCGGCTACTCCCCCGGCGCGAGCGTGATGGACATGGTGACCAACGCCGACTTCGCGTCGGCACTGATCTACGGCTCGTTCGCGATGGTCGCCACGGGGTTCGCGCTCGGGAAGTTCTACGGCATCCTCACGCTGGGTGAGTCGACGGACACGGTGATCGACGGGTTCGGCCTCATGCTCACTGCGGTGTCGATCCTCGTGCTCGCGTGGGGGATCGGCGAGGTCGTGAGCGCGTTGCAGACCGGCGAGTACGTCGCCGGGATCGTCGGCGACCAGTTCCCGATCGCGGTGCTGCCCGCGCTGGTGCTGGTGCTCGCGGCGTTTATCGCGTTCTCGACGGGCACCTCCTGGGGGACGATGGGGATCCTGACGCCGATCGTGATCCCCGTCGCCTGGAACCTCACCGGCGACCACACGATCATCGCGGCGATGGTCGGCGTGATCTTCTCCGGCGCCATCTTCGGCGACCACAGCTCCCCGATCTCGGACACGACGGTGCTCTCGGCGACGTTCACCGGCGCCGACCTCGTCGACCACGTCCGCACGCAGCTGTACTACGCGCTCACCGTGGCGCTCGTCGCGATCGTGCTGCTGCTCGTCTGGGGCGTCACCCGGATCACCCCGGTCGCGCTGCTACCGGTGGGCGTCCTCGCGCTCGTCGGGCTCGTCTACGGGCTTTCGGAGCTCGATGCGGACCGCAAGGGGATCGAGCCGGTCGCCACCGACACGCCACAGGAGGCCCCAGAGTCGGACGAGTAAGGGTGTCGCCGCCGCGGGCAGCCGGCGACGACTAACCGCTCCGACGCACCTTTTAAACAGCTTCGGGAGGTAGATCGAGTCCGCGCCTTCAGTCCCCACCCGAGCACTCCCGCATGGGAGCGATGACAGCGTGGCGAACCCGGGCGCGGAACATCCGTCGTGAGAGCGACCGCCCGCCGGGGCGTACCCGGTCGCCCGGCACGAGGGTTAGCCAGCCGACGCGGCACGCAGCCCCGGGATGAGGCTGGCAGTTAGTGTTCCGGGCGACACTTCACGGCCAGCGGCGCGTTCGTCCCGAGGGCGGGCTTTATCATTGTCCGGGCGAACTATCTAGCATGTCACTCGATATCGCAGTACCAGATCCGCCGGACCTCTCGAACCGTGGGATGCCGCGGGAGTTCGAGTGGGACGACGACACGCTCGGCTCGGAAGATTTCTACCGTGAGGACCTCGAGGACCTGCTGCAGGCGGGCGCGTGGAGGGAAGGGTTCAACGAGTGGGAGGAGTACACCGACCTCGACGAGCGGCAAGCCCGCGCCGTCAGCGATCTCGGGCTGTTCCACGCGATCGACTTCTACTGGGATCCGACCGAGGACCGACTCCGGTTCGACGTGCCGGAGATACCCGAGGACTGGCAGGAGCAGGACGTGAGCGTGTCGCTCGACTCGGACGACCTCGCGACGATCGACACCGCGCTGACGGACCTCGCCCGGACCGTCTACGAGGTGCTTGAGGACTACATCGACCGGAACGACACGGCCGACGGCGAGGGCTGGGGCGAGGACATATACGGGGACCGAGAGGAGTAGCCGCCCGATACGCCGGCGTTCCAAAACCCCTATATCGGGCGTTTAGGCCGCCCGAAACGCTCGAAATCGGGCGGTATCGGCTGCAAGATTTATCCGTCTCCCGTCCCTACTTGTAACCGACTATGAGTACTCAGAAGACTGCCCGACAGCGTGCCGGCACCGTCGAGGAGAACGCCGTTCGCATCGACACCGAGAAGGCCGAACAGATCGTCGACGCCTTGAACCGCGATCTCGCGTCGGCGTACGTGCTCTACCACCAGGTGCGAAAGCACCACTGGAACGTCGAGGGCGCGGAGTCCGGCGACCTCCACGAGTTCCTCGACGCCGCCGCGGGGACGCTCGAGGGCCACGCCGACGCGATCGCCGAGCGCGCGCAGGCGCTTGGCGGCGTCCCCGTCGCGGGCCCCGCCGCACAGGAGGAGCACGCCTACGTCGAGTTCGAGGGCGAGGACGTGTACGCGATCCGCGACTCGCTAGAGGCCGACCTCGAGGCGTACGGCGACGTGATCGAGAACGTGCGCGAACACGTCGGCCTCGCGACCGACCTCGGCGACTACGCGACGGCCGAGCTCCTCCGCGAGGTGCTGGAGGATCTGGAGGACGACGCCCACGACATCGACCACTACCTCGAGAACGACACGCTCGTCCAGGAGTAGAACCGTGTCCGAGCCCAAACGCGGACGGCTCGTCCGCGACCTGCCGGGCGGGACCGTCCGACAGGAACGGGGAACCGTCGACGAGAACGCGGTCCGGCTCGACCCCGACGAGGCCGCCGAGATGGTGGAGGCGCTGAACGTCGCCCACGCGGGGGCGTTCAACCTCTTCTACCTCGTGCGGAAACACTACTGGAGCGCCGAGGGCGCCGAGTCCGGCGCAGTCGCGGAGTTCCTCGGTGACGCCTACACTCGGCTCCGCGAGATCGACGACGCGGTCGCCGAGCGGATCACGGAGATCGGCGGCGTCCCCGTGAGCACGCCGCCGGAGATCCAGGAGTACGCGCCCGTCCACCTCGAGGCCGAGCACCTCTACAGCCTGCGTGCCTCGCTGGCGGGCGATCTGGACGCGTACGCCACGCTGGCGGTCAGCTTCCGGGAGGGGATCGACACCGCCGACGAGATCGGCGACGGGGCCAGCTACGAACTGCTCTCGGACCGCCTCGAGACGATCGAGGACGACGCCCACACGATCGAGCGCTACCTCGAGGACGACGCGCTCGTGGAGGTGGACCGATGAGTGCGCCACACCTCCGCCACCCGGCCGACGAGGAGCTGCGCCGCGAGTGGGGGAGCGTCGGCGACAACGAGATCCGGCTCGATCCCGAGGCGGCCGCCGCGGTGATCGACGACGTGAACCGTTGTCTCTCGGGGCTGTACGTCCTGTTCAATCAGCTCCGCAAACACTACTGGACCGTCGCGGGCGTCGAGTCCCACCAGATCGAAGAACGGCTCGAGGAACAGGCCGACCGCCTCAGCGAGTTCACTGACGAGCTCGCGATCCGCGTCCACGCGCTGGGCGGCGTCCCCGTCAACGGTCCGATGGGGATCCGCGAGCACGCGCCGATGCGGATCGAGGGCGGCGACGTCTACGCGCTGCGCGACGCGCTCGCGAGCGACCTCGACGGCTACGCGACGCTCGCGGTGACGGTCCGCGAGGCGATCGAGACGGCCCGATCGGTCGGCGACGAGCGCACGGCCGAGGCGCTGGAAGAAGGACTCCTTACGATCGAGCAGGACGCACACACCATCGAGCGCTACCTCGGCGACGACAGCCTCTAGCGGCGGACGTCGACGGTCAGATCCGTCGAGATCCAGCCGTCCTCGTTCCCCTCTTCGGTGAACACGGTTCGCTCGGTCGAGAGACAGTGGGCGTTCACGGCGGGCAGCTCCGTCCGATCAGCCTCCTCGACCGGCTCGTTCGTCGGCATCAACTCGATTTAGGGGTACCTAAAGAAATAAAGCTTCGGGTCGAGCGGGAGGCGGCTATATAGCCCTCCGGATGCGACCGAAGTGACCCGTATAGATGTGTATTCACGGGCTTATACGACTTTAAAATATTCATACCCCTGTGGTATTTCCTGTATCCCATCCGTTATTTCGTCCCAGAAAGCATCTCGCTCGTGTGCAAGATTCCAACGAGGGCGGTCGTCCACGGCGGACGTTTCTGAAGACGGCTGGGGTCGTCGCCACCGCGGGGCTCGCGGGCTGTAGCGGTGGCGGGAACGAGACCGACTCCCCGACGACCGGCGGCGGGGGCGGGGAGACCGAGACCGAGAGCGAGACGCCGGGGAGCGCCGACGAGGGGACGCCGACCGGGAACACGCTGTCGCTCTCGATCCCGAACGCGGCGAACTTCGACCCGGTACAGATCAAGGGCGACGGCTCACAGCTCGTCTCCGACCACGTGTTCAGTGAGCTGTTCAGCCTCCCCCGCGGGAGCCTGGAGCCGGAGGCACAGCTGGTCTCGGACTACTCGGTCTCCGACGACGGGCGGACGTACACGTTCCAGCTCCGGGAGGACGTGACGTTCCACAACGGCGACCAGCTGACCGCCTCGGACGTGGTGTACTCCTGGGAGCGCCTCGCCGCCTCCGAGAACAGTCAGGAAGGCGGGGTGATCCTCGATGGCGGGTTCCAGATCGAGCACGAGACCACCACGGAGACGGTCGACGGCGAGGAGCAGGAGGTGTACGAGCCCGGGAGTCTGGCGGTCGAGGCGGTCGACGAAACCACGCTGGAGGTGACGCTCGCCAGCCCCTTCTTCGACGCGCTGTTCTGGTTCGCGTACGGCTCGCTGAGCCCGGTGCCGGAGGGTATCGTCGGCGACATCGAGGGGTACGACGGGGAGATGGAGTACTCGGAGTTCGCCTCGCAGTCGCCGATCGGGACGGGCCCGTTCCGCACGGAGAGCGTCGAGACGGGGACGGAGGTCGTCCTCGCCGCCGACGAGGAGTACCACGGCGAGGAGCCCGGCCCGGAGGAGATCCGGATGCAGGTGGTCCAGAACACGCAGGCGCGCTACCAGCGCGCGGTCAACGAGAGCGTGCAGGCGTTCGAGCTCCCCAACTCCCGGTTCGACCCGAGCAAGGTCTCCTTCGAGGAGAGCCGCGAGCTGGGCCAGCGGATCGGCACGTACGGGCCGCTGTCGAACGACGAGACCGTGAACTACGCGACGTGGGACGACGCCTACACCGCGTACTTCATCTTCGACTGCTCGCGCGTCGAGAAGCCGATCCGGCAGGCGCTGAACTACGCGGTCAACCAGGAGAACTTCGTCGAGCAGGGGTTCCGCGGCGTCGGCGAGCCGGCCTACCACCAGAGCCCGCCGTCGGTGTACCCCGGCGGGAAGGAGGCGTACGACCAGCACGCCGAGGAGAACTTCCCGTACGGCTACAACGAGGCGCTGATGGAGGAGGCACGGACGACGATGGAGGACGCGGGCTACGGCCCGGACAACCCCGCCTCGATCACGCTCTCGCTGTACAACGACCGGAACCCGGACGCCTACTCCCGGATCGCGGACATCCTCCGGTCGAAGGCGTCGGCGATCCACGTCGACCTCACGATCGAGCGCGCGCCGTTCAACACCATCATCAGCGAGGCCGTCAGCGGCAACCTCGACATGTACACCCTCGGGAACGGGCTGGAGTACCCCTCGCCCATGGACATGCTCAAGTTCGGCCGCCCGTACGAGGGGAACCTCGTCCGCTGGCGCGAGGACCCCTCCGACGCCTCCGAGCGCGCGGCCGCGGCGTGGGAGCAGATCCAGAACAACCTCGGCCCGGGCGAGTCGGCACAGCAGGCCCGCAACGAGGCGTTCATCACCATGGAGGAGGCGATCTGGGAGGACGCGATCTACCTGACGAACTACCACCCGCGCGGCCAGCAGTGGTGGTACGACGACGTCGACGTGCCGATCCAGAGCAGCGGCTTCCACGACCGACTGTACGACGACGTGACGTTCTGAGCCCGCCGGCGGATCTTTCTTCCCACATGATAACTGTTCGACTCGACCACGCCTCATGAATCGGCTCACCTATCTGTTCCGGCGGATCCTGATGTCGATCCCCGTGCTGTGGCTGGGGACGACGGCGACGTTCCTGATCATCCGGGTTGGCCCGCTCAGCCCGGCGGCCGCGATCGTCGGCCCGATCAACAGCGCACAGGCACAGGAACAGCTGGAGCGCATCCGGCAACAGCTCGGGCTCACCGATCCCATCGGCGTGCAGTACGTGGAGTATATGACGGCTCTGATCACGTTCGACCTCGGCCAGTCGTGGGTCGTCTACCCGGGACAGAGCACGATCTCGCTGCTCGCGCAGTTCGGCCCGCGGACGATCTGGCTCGGGCTCTGGGCGGTGCTCATCCCCATCTTCGTGGGCATCCCGCTGGGGATCTACGCCGGGCTCAACGCCAACTCCGCCGAGGACTACGCCGCCTCGATCGGCGGGATCGTCTGGCGGGCGATGCCGAACTTCTGGCTGGCGGTGATCCTGCTCGCGCTGCTGTCCCGGACGGAGTCGCTGTTCTTCGGCGCCGGCTGGGAGTCGTTCCTGATCGAGACCGAGCTCGTCGGCGCGCCCGACCTCTCGAACCTCGGCACCGTCGACGGGTTCGTCACGGCGACCAAGCAGATCCTCCCCGCCGCGTTCGTGCTCGGCTCGGCGTCGATGGGGAACGAGCTCCGGCTCTCCCGGACGGCGGTCCTCGAGATCATCACGGAGGACTTCGTCGACATGGCGAAAGCCACCGGCGTCCCCGACCACCGGATCGTCGGCAAGCACGTGCTCCGGAACGCGATGATCCCGCTGATCCCGATCGTCACCAGCGAGGCGTACCTGCTCGTCGGCGGGAGCGTGCTCGTCGAGGTCGTGTTCGGCATCAACGGGATCGGGACGCTGTTCTACGAGGCGATGACTAGCGGCGACCTCCCGCTCGCGGGCTCGCTGATGTTCGTGTTCATCCTCATCACGGTCTCCATCAACATCGCACAGGACCTGCTGTACACGGTGATCGACCCGCGGATCGGCTACGAGGAGCGACGATGAGCGGGGAGGTCTATCAGCGGGACGCCGGCAGGCGCCGGCTCCCCGTCCTCGTGAACTCCGCCGCCGGCTGGGCGCTAGTCGCTGGCCTGCTGGTGCTGCCGGAGTTCGGCGCGCTGCTGCAGTTCGCCACCGAGCTCCTTCCGCTCGGCGCCGGCGTCTCGAGCCTCGCCGACTCGATCCCCACCCTGATCAGTCGGGAGACGATCCCGAACCAGGGGGCGAACGTCCCCGGCTCCGGCTGGCAGGGGACGTTCCTCGGGCTGTCGCCGGCGGGGGCGTGGGCGCTGCGAGTAGCCGTGGCGTTCCTCTACGGCGGCGTCTGGTGTGTCTGGCTGTGGTACGGCTACCGCCTCTGGCGCCGGAAGTACCGCGACGCCGACTGGACGCCCCGCGACGACGCGGTCCGCGGGTTCGGCCGCCATCGCTGGGGCCAGTTCGGGCTGGTCGTCGTGGTGCTGTTCCTGATCCTCTCGATCTTCGCGCCCGCGCTCGGCCCGACGACGATGGAGCGCAACGTCGAGGACCCGTTCAGCTACGAGGTGAGCTACTACGACGAGGACGCCGGTGAGGTGCGGACGGTGACGGTCGGGCAGGCGAACCTCGAGTCGACCTCACAGGGGATCGAGGAGCGCAACGTCGGGCTGTTCAGCTACGATCGGTACAACCGCTACCACCCATTCGGGACGTTACCCTCCGGGCAGGACCTGTTCACCGCGGTCGCGCTCGGGGCGCGGGTGTCGCTGTTCATCGGGCTCGTCGCGATCACCGTCAGCGCGGTCGTCTCGGCGGCGCTCGCGCTGATCAGCGCGTACTACGGTGGGCTGGTCGACCTCGCGATCGTCCTGCTCAGCGACGCGACCCAGTCGTTGCCCCAGCTGCTGGTGGTGATCATGCTCTCGGTGGTGCTCTCCCAGACGTGGATCGCCGGGCTGTACAACGGCGCCGTGTTGCTCTCGCTGATCTTCGCGCTGACGGGCTGGCCGTCGCTGTGGCGGGCGGTCCGTGGGCCGGCGCTGCAGGTGTCCGAGCGGACGTGGGTCGACGCCGCCGACGGCTACGGGCTCGACTCGCCGCGGACGATGCTGCGGCACATCTTCCCGTTCGTCGTCGGCTACCTGCTGGTGTACGCGTCGATGAGCCTCGGCGGCATCATCATCGGCGCCGCCGGCCTCTCCTTCCTCGGCCTGGGCGTCACCGCGCCAACGCCGGAGTGGGGCCGGCTCGTCAACGTCGGCCAGCCCCTGCTCACGACCGTCTCGTGGCACATCGCGGTGATGCCGGGCGTGCTGATCGTGATCGTCGTGACGGGGTTCAACGCGCTCGGCGACGGAATCCGCGACGCGATCGACTCCGAGACCAACCTCGAAAACGAGGAGGAGGCCAGCGCGGCCGCCAGCGGGGCCGGGGGGTAACGATGCCGGGCGATCACCCCCTCGCGAGGGCGTGGACGCGCGTCCGGAACGTCGTAAGTTCGACCGCGGCGACGTACCGCGAGGACGGTCGTGACGTCGTCGAAGTCGTGGCCGACCACGCGACGGCGCGGGAGGCCGACGACACGGTGACGCTGAGCTTCACCGTCACGGGAGACGTTGCGGACGAACTGGCGGCGGCCGTCGATGACGACGCGACGTACCGGACCGAGGTGCAGTACGTCGACGTGGACGGAACGCGGCTGTTCGTGCTCGAAGTGCGTGCGCCCGAGGCGCCGGTCGTCCTGCTCGCGGGCGGCGTGGGCCACGACTCGCTGCGGCCGCACGCGTCCCAGCCGGACGCCCCCGCCCGCACGCTCGTCCGCCGCGTCGACGGGCGCGAGGCGGCCCGGTTCGGCCACGAACGGGTCGCACCGTTCGTCGACGAGCTCGGGTAGCCGTCGCCCGACCCGTCTACATCCCCCCGTCAGCCGAGTCGTCCTGCGTCATGATGACGCCGCTGAGCAGCATCAACACCGCGAGCGCGACCATCCCGGCGTCCCAGCCCATCCCGGCACTCGGCCCGGCCATGCCGCCCTGCATCCCGCCGTCCATTCCGGTGCTGCCCAACCCGTCCATCATCCCCGAGCCGAGCAGCGCCTGGTTCAGCAGCATCAGGACCGCGTACGCGATCATCAGCGGGCCGCTTGCGTCGCCGAGGCGGTCGGCGCCGTCGGTCAGCAACAGCGCGCCGTGGCCGAGCACGACGACGCCCAGCACGAGCATCAGCCATCCGCCCGTCCCCATCGCGCCGGTCGACGCGCTCCACAGCGAGTAGCCACCCGAGACGAGACCGATCGCGGCGCCGTACAGCCGCGTGTTCGAGGCCATACTCGCGCTTTGCCCGGACGGCGCTTAAACCCGCCCTCGCCGGAGCAGGCGGCCGGATCAGTCCTCGGCCAGCAGCACGCGGTCGACGTACTCGTCGAGTTCGTCGCGGGCGGCCGTCGCCGCCACGTCGTCGCCGCCGGTCACGCGGCGGGTCATCGCGCCGGCGACGGTCGTACTCAGAAACTCCGCGACGGTCGCGGGGTCGACCTCCCGGAAGGCGCCGGACTCGACGCCGTCCTCGATCACGTCGACGAGCCGGTCGCGGAACGCCCGGTCGTGCTCGGCGAACTGCTCGCGGTAGCGCTCGTCGTGGGCGGCCTGCGCCCGGAGTTCGACCATCGCGGCGGTGAACTCCCCGTGCTCCGCGGCGAGGGAGGGCGTGAGCATCGCGTCGAGGATCGCATCGAGCCGTTCGACGGCGTCACCGTCGGCCGTCTCGGGTACCGACGCCTCGTGCTCCTCCAGCATGAACTGGAGGAACGCCAGCAGCAGTTCGTCCTTGTCGTCGTAGTGGTGGTACAGCAGCGACTTGCTCTTCTCGAAGGACTCGCCGATCCGCTGGATCGTCAGCCCCGCGTAGCCGTGCTCACACAGCGCGAGATACGTCGCCCGCATGATCGACTCCCGGGTGGTCCCGGGGTCGGCGAGGAACGGTGGTGTCTCCCCCATGTCGAACGAATGTTCAGTCGCGAGGATATGGGTGTCGGTCGTGGGGCCTCACTCGGAGTCGGCCGACGTGAACTCGGTCGTACACCAGTGACAGAACTCGAGGTCGGCGTCGACCTCCTTCCCGCAGTTGGGGCAGGTGACCATCTCCGGGTTCTCCTCGGAGACGACCGGTACGTCGACGTCCGGCGTCACGTTGCGATCGGTCTGGCGCCGGTAGGCCAGCAGGAACGCGTCGAACGCGCCGGCGAACTGGACGGCCATCGTGGGGTACAGCGCGGTGCTGTCGGCGATCGCCTCGCCGGAGCTCATCGCCACCAGCGTCCCCTCGGGGACGAACGCGAACGTCACCGCGAACGCCAGCGCGAGCCAGCCGAACCCGCGTAGCCAGCGCCGCAGGTAGAACTGCCCGAACCCGGTCGCGATAGTGCCCAACAGCCCGGCCAGGTACGGCCGGAGTCGCTCCGGAACCAACGACATACGCCCCCTGAACGGCCCGTCGGGGAAAGCGCTTCCGTCTGCCCGTTCCCCTCCGACGTTGAACGAGCGTTCACCGAAGTCGGAAGGGTTATGGCCGAGCTGTTAGTACGAGAGTACAGACAGATGACTAGCCAGCGTACGTCGGACGAGCGGAGGTGCGGATGAGAGGAGTCGACACCGTCGTCGACGCCGTGATGGACCACAGCAAAGTGGTGATCGCGGTGATGTTGGTGTTGACCGTCGCAATCGGCAGCGGCGCGGCGATGGTCGAGCAGACGTCCTCGCTCGACCAGTTCCAGACGGACTCCCCGGAGGGTGAGGCGCTCGACTACGCCGAGGAGAACTTCTCGACCGGCGACGAGGACACCACGACCGCACAGGTGATACAACGTGACGACGACGTGTTCGACCGGTCGTCGCTCGTGGGGATGCTGGAGTACCAGCAGACGCTCCACGACAACGAGACGATCAACGCGACGCTGTCGGACGACCAGCCTAGCACGAGCATCGCGAACGTGGTCGCGATCGCGGCGATCAGCGCCGAGGAGGGCGAGGACGTCCAGCGGACCGCCGCCGAACTGCAGGCGCTCAACGAGAGCGTCAGCGAGGAGCGAGCGGCGATCCAGGAGCGCAACGAGACGCTGACCACGACCGCGGGGCTGCTGCGCGAGTCGCTGACGACGCTCCGGCAGAACCCCGACGCGAGCGTCGAGGCCGCGTTCGCCGACGTGCGCGCGAACACGAGCGTCGAGCTCGACGAGGAGGACGCCGCGACGTTCGAGCGTGCGGCCGGACAGCTCCGGAACGCCACCTCCGAGGCCGAGGCCCAGGAAGCGTACCAGCTCGGGACGCAGGGCGTGCTGGCGGATCAGTACGCCGCCCTGCAGGAGCGCTCCACGGCGCTACAGGCGGACGCCGACCGACTCCAGACGCTCGCTGACGAGCTCGAAACCGAGCGCCAGCAGTACGAGAACGCCTCCAACGCCACCCTCGAAGAGCAGCAGGAGCAGCTCCGCTCGATGAACGAGTCGGAGATCCACGACACGATCGGGACCGTGCTCGGCGAGGACGCCGGCGGGAACGGCGGCGACGGGCCCGGAACGTTCGCCCTGATGCCGACCGACTACGACCCCGGCTCGACGGAGGCCGACGCGACGATGCTGATCGTGACGATGGAAGGTGACGGTTCCGCGGCTCAGGGCTCCGCGGGTGAGGAGATAATCGACGCCCAGCTGGCGATGCAGACGGTGAGCGGGCAGGCCGACGGCGGCGAGTACCTCGTCTTCGGCGCGGGGATCATCAGCGACGAGATCACCAGCTCGATGACCGACAGTCTGCTGATCGTCGGGCCGCTCGCGATCATCTTCGTGCTGATCGCGCTCGCGGTCGCTTACCGCGACGTGCTCGACATCCTGCTCGGGCTGTTCGGTATCGGCGCGGTGCTGGCGTGGACGTTCGGCTTCATGGGCTGGGCGGACATCGCGTTCAACCAGATCTTCATCGCGGTGCCGGTGCTGTTGATCGGGCTGAGCATCGACTACGCGATCCACATCTTCATGCGCCACCGCGAGGAGCGCGGTAACGGCGGGGAGGGCGGCCCGCGGGGGTCGATGCGGACCGCCCTCGTCGGCGTCGGGATCGCGCTGATCTACGTCACGGCGACCACCGTGATCGGGTTCCTCTCGAACCTCACCAGCCCCGTGCCGCCGATCCGGGAGTTCGGGATCGTCAGCTCCGCGGGGATCACCGCGGCGCTGCTGGTGTTCGGCCTCCTCATCCCGGCGATGAAGGCCGAGATCGACGAGTTCCTCGAAGGGCGCGGGATCGACCGACAGAAGCGGGCGTTTGGCACCGGCGGCGGCGCGTTCTCGTCGGTGCTCGCCGTCGGCGCGACCGCCGCACGGAAGAGCCCCTACCTCGTGATCGTGCTGGCGCTGGTGCTCAGCGCCGGCGGCGGCTACGGCGCGACACAGGTCGACACGTCCTTCGAGCAGTCGGACTTCATCGCGGAGGACCCCGACGATTGGATGAAGGATCTCCCCGAGCCGTTCGCGCCCGGGGACTACACGGCGAAAGCCAACCTCGAGTACGTCAACGACAACTTCCTGCGACAGGACTCCCAAGCACAGATCCTGATACGGCCCGACGGGGGTGATCTCACCGACGACGACGTGCTCCAGCGGATCGCCGACGCGGAGTCGACGGCCGCCGAGCAGGACGACGTGACACAGACGCTCTCGAACGGCGAGCCGCGGATCGAGAGCCCGCTGTCGGTGATGGAGGCCGTCGCCGAGGAGAACGACTCCTTCGGCGCGGCGTTCGAGGCCGCGGACACGAACGACGACGGGGTTCCGGACCGCAACCTCGACGCGCTGTACGACGACCTGTTCGAGGTCGCACCCGACCGCGCGTCGAGCGTCATCGACCGCGACGACGGCGAGTACACCGCGATGCGGATCGTGGTCTCCGTCCAGGGCGGTGCGAACGGCGACGCCGTCACCGAGTCGATGCGCGACGTGGCCGACCAGGTCGACGGCGAGGGGCTGGACGCGACCGCGACCGGCAGCGCGGTGCTGAACAAGATTGTCCAGGACCAGCTGCTTCAGACCGTCGTCGAGAGCCTGCTCATCACGCTGGTGGCGACGTTCGTGTTCCTGATGATCGCCTACCGGCTGACCGAGGGGAGCGCGACTCTGGGCGCGGTGACGCTGCTCCCGGTCGCGTTCAGCGTGACGTGGATCCTCGGCACGATGCATCTGCTCGACATCCCGTTCAACGTGATTACGGGGATGATCACCAGCCTCACCGTCGGACTGGGGGTGGCCTACAGCATCCACCTCTCCGAGCGGTACAACCAGGAGCTGGAGCGTACCGGCGAGATCTGGACTGCGATGGAGCGGGCGGTCACCGGCACCGGCGGCGCGCTGCTGGGCTCGGCGGCCACGACGGTCGGCGGCTTCGGCGTGCTGATCTTCGCGATCCTACCGCCGCTGCAGCAGTTCGGCCAGATCACGGGGCTGACGATCATCTACGCGTTCCTCGCGAGCGTGTTGGTGCTGCCCTCGCTGCTCGCGGTCTGGACGCGCTTCGTCGGCCCGGACGGCGTGTTCCCCGCGCCGGCCGACGGTGACGACGACGGCAGCGACGGCGGCGACACCGACGACGGCGGGTCCGCAGGCACGGCCACCGAGGTCGCGCGGCAGGGACCCCGCGCCGAACGCTGCTTCGACCGCTCGGTCGTCGGCCCCGACGGCACGGTTACGGTGACCATCGAGACCGAGGGCGTCGACGGCCGCGCGGTCGTGTACGAGCGGACGGACGGGACGCCGACCATCGAGTCTGCGACGACCGAGCCGGTTCGGCAGGTCGAAGCAGACGGCGTGCTCTCGGTCGCGCTCGAGGGCGAGAACCCGACGCTGCGGTACACGACGACGGTGCCCGAGGACGCCACGGACGGCGAGACGGTCACGTTCGACGGCGCCGTCGTCGTCGGCGGCGAGGTGTACAAGACCGACGGCGAGTACGAGGTGTCGGTCGTCTCCGACGTGTTCGAGCGCGTCACCGCCTCCGGCACGGTGTCGGCGGCGGATCTCGCGGACGCCTACGGCGGGTTCGAGCGCGAGGAGCTCACCGAGGCCCAGCTCAGCCGGATCAACCAGGCCTGGACCCGCGGGGAGGAGTGATGGACGACGCCGACGCCGCGAACGCGCTGACAGAACTCGGGCTCTCGACGTACGCGGCCCGGACGTTCGTCGGCCTTCAGAAGATCGGCGTCGCCAGCGCGAGCCAGGTCGCGGGGGTAACCGAAGTGCCGCGATCGCAGGTGTACGGTGCGACCGACGAGCTGGAGGAGCTGGGCCTGATCGACGTCCAGGAGGGGTCGCCCACGCGCTACCGGGCGGTCCCGGTCGACGAGGCCCAGGAACTGCTGTACGACCGGCTGCAGTCGACCGCTGACGCGGCGTTCGATCACCTCGAGAGCGTCCGGGGCCAGCACGCCTCCTCCGACGACCGCGAGGCCATCTGGACCACCGAGGGGCGGGAGAACGTGACTGCCCGGATCACGTCGCTGGTCCCGGGCGCCGATCGCCAGGTGCTGTTCGCGACGAGCAACCCGGCGCTGCTGACCGGCGACGTGGCCGACGCGCTCGTCGAGGCGGCGAACGGCGGCGCCGACGTGACGGTCGCCAGCGCCGACGCGGCCGTGCGCGAGGCCGCGAGCGACGCCGGACTGTCGGTCGTCGACGTGGAGGAGGCAGCACCGGAGCTCAGCGTCGGTCGGGTATTGCTGATCGACGGCGACACGGTGCTGCTGAGCGTGCGGCCGACCGAGGAGATGCCGACCGTCGCCGACGAGTCGGCGTTCTGGAGCGAGGGGACCGGGTTCGCGCGCGTGCTGGCGGCGGTGATCCGGCAGGCGTTCGTCTGAACGGTTTTACCGGGGTCCTCCCTCGCTTCGCTCGGTCGAACCCCGGTAAAACTCGTTCATGTCGTCAGAACGTTTTGCGTTCTGACTGCTACCCAGAATCGCATCGCGATTCTGGTGATGCCAAAATGCCGGACCTCCCTTCGGCCGGTCCGGCGAACCGCTCGCTTCGCTCGCGGATGCGACGTTTTGAGAAACAACTGAACGTGAAGTGTGGGAGACGAAGCCGGTACTGGGGAACTGGCAGTCAACGATCAAGTGTTTGATGAAAATGGTCAGAAATCGACAGTTGTTGACGGGAGTGGCGACAGTCCTCTACTTCCTACTCGTTTAGCGAGGACTGGCGCGACGTCAAGCGAAGCTCTGTATCGTCAAAAACATTTTAATCTTCAAAATAGACGGAGATTATTGTGTATCGGTCCCTACCCATACATGGGGGAAGGGATGCCCCTTAACGACCTTGGGAGGGGTCGTAGTGGGTTCTCGATCGGGAGGCAGTCCAGGCGGCGGTCGCGATCGTTGAACTGACTGCGGAACTCACACGTGGTGAGGTGTCCGAAACAACGTCTGTCGTCGGTCCACCACTTCAGATGTTGTGGTCCCCCTCACCGCCTCGTTCGGAATGCCCCGAGAACGTTCTCTCATCAGTTCGCACGAACTACACACCAGCCGTTTCTCGATCGTTCCGAGCGACAAAACGTCCGCCGATCGACCCTCAGTCCACCCACCGCAGCACGCTCGCCGCCCACGTGTACCCCGTCCCCGCGGCGAGGAACAGCACCACGTCGCCGTCCGCGACGAGCCCACGGTCCAGCCCCTCGTCGAGCGCGAGCACCTGATCGACGCTCTGGACGTGGCCGTACTCGTCGAGGTAGTGGTGGCCGTCGCCGACGCCCAACTCGTCGGTGAGGTAGTCGTGGAACGAGCGCTTCATGTGCGTGAGCGCGACGAAGTCGATCTCCTCGCGGGTCAGCCCCGACGCCGCGAGCGCATCGTCGGCGACTGCGAGGAAGTTCTGGAGGCTCACCTCGCCCAGCCGTTCCTTCATCCCGTCGGGGTCGGGGACGGTCAGCGTGTGCAGCCCCTCGTCGACGGTCGCCGCGCTGGGCGGGCGCTCGGAGCCCCCGGCGGGCATGATCACGTCCCGGGAGAACGAGCCGTCGGTCTTGGCAGCGTGGCCGTGGATCGTCGCGAGCGCGCGCTCGCCGGCGTCGCGTTCGAGTACGGTCGCACACGCGCCCGAGCCGAAGTTGAACATGAACGACGCGTCGGCGTCGCCGTAGTCGACGAGATCCTCCTCGCGGCTGGCCCCGACGAGCAGCGCGGTGTCCACGTCCCCCGTCTCGATCTGGGCGGCGACCTGCCGGAACGCGATCGGCTGCCCGGCACAGAGCGAGTAGCTCTCCGTCGCGTAGGCGTTCTCGGTGCCGAGGCGGTCGGCGATATCCGCGGCGGCCGACCAGACGACGTGGTCCTTGTACTCCGAGCCGTGGTACAGCACCAGATCCACGTCGGCGGCGTCGACGCCGGCGTCGTCAAGTGCCTCGCGGGCCGCGGTGACGCCCATGTCGGTCGCGTGGTCGCCGTCCGGCGGGCAGACATGTTTCTCGACGACGCCCATCTTCTCGACGACCACGTCCTCGGGGATGCCCGAGCGGTCGGCGATCTCCGGGCCGGTGATGGTCGACTGCGGTACGTAACGGCCGTAGCCAGTGAGTGAGACGGTCATTGAGTCGAGAGTCGCCACCGGTCAGCCGCGCCGGTAGCGGTCGAGGGAGTCGGGGAGCCGTTTCGCGACCGTGCCGCCGAGGCGGTCACGGACGGTGCCGAGCAGGCCGTTCGGGACGTACAGCACGAACAGCACGAAGATCACGCCGATGTAGAGGCTGGCGTGGCCGTTGAGGAACGTCTCGATGGCGCCGCCGACGGTGAGCCCGCCGACGAGGTCGGCCTCGATCACGCTCGCCGGGAGGTGCTCTCGGAGGTACGGCAGCAGCCCGCCGCCGGAGCCCCGCTTCGAGAGGAACTCCCGGACGGTCTCGTCGAACAGCCGGCCGTACAGCGGGCCGGCGAGCGTGCCGAAGCCGCCGATGATCGACGCCAGCAGCGCGTCGCCGGTGACGAGGAAGTACATCGAGTTGTCCGGGGCGACCGAGCGGCCGTAGCCGCCCATCAGGCCTCCCGCGATCGCGGCGAAGAAGCCACTGATCGCGAACGCCGCCAGCTTGAACCGGAACGGGTCGTACCCCACCGCCTCGGCGCGCTCCTCGTTCTCGCGGATCGCCAGCAGCACCGTGCCGAACGGCGAGTGGATCAGCCGCTGCATCGCGAGGTAGCAGACGAGCACCACCAGTCCGACCATGTAGTAGGACACCTCGGTGCCGCCGAGTTCGACGAACAGTAGCTCCACGCTGTCGCCGGTCAGCCGACCGATCTCGAGGTTGAGTGCGTCGACGCCGGGCACCCCAACGTCGAACCCGTCGGGGTGGACATCGGTCGAGACGGCGGCGCCGTCCCGCGGGTTCTCGCTCACGTAGTCCCAGCCGCGGACGAACACGTACGCGACCTGTGCGAACCCGAGTGTGATCATCGCGAAGTACACTCCCGAGAGTCGGAAGGAGAGCGCACCGATCGCGAGCGCGATGACGACCGCGAGCAGCCCCGCCAGCAGCAGTAGGAACATGAAGGGCGTCCCCGGCGCGAGCAGCGGTATCTGCCCGTTGGCCGCGAGCACGACGAAGTACGCGCCCGTGCCGTAGAAGATGGCGTGGCCGAAGGAGAGGTAGCCGGTGTAGCCCGAAACGAAGTCGAACGACATCGCGAACAGGCCGAAGTAGAACACCGTGACCATCGTCTCGACGCGGGGCAGCAGCGTCTCGACCTCCGTACCGAGCGGCGAGGCAGCCAGCAGTGCGTAGAGGAACGGGTACAGCGCGAACGCCGCCACGACCAGCGCGTGGGCGGTGTGCTCCCGGAGGTAGCGCCGCCACCACTCGCGCCCGCTGGCGGCCGCAATGGTACCCTCCTCGGGTGCGGCCGGGTCGTCCTCGTCTGGCGGATCGGCGCCGAGATCGTCGGCGCTGCCGCCCTCGGTGGGAGAGCTAATGGCCGCCCACCTCCTCGACGCCGAACAGTCCCTGTGGCCGCACGATCAGCGTCAGCACGAGTACGAGGAAGATCATCATCTCGGGGAGACCGGTGAAGGTGATCGCGTTCTGGAACCACCACGTCATCGTCGCGTCGACCATACCCACGAGCCCGGCCGCGACGACGGTGCCCCGGAACGTGCCGAGGCCGCCGACGATCACGACGACGAACGCGGGCAGCAGCGTCTCGTGTGCCAGCGGCAGGCTCGCCCCCCAGACGGGGTCCCACATCAGCAGCATGCCGGCGACGCCGGCGATCGCGGAGCCGAGCGCGAACACGGTGGTGAACACGCGGTTCACGTCGATCCCCAGTGCGGCGGTCATCTCGTCGTCCTCGCTGCCGGCCCGGACCACCATCCCGTAGCGCGTCTGGGTCAGGAACACCCAGACGGCGCCGATCGTGACCGTGCCGAAGGCGATCTGGAACAGCGCCAGCGGCGACACCGAGAGCCCGGCGAACGAGAGGTTCTCGACCATGAACGCCGGCTTCGTCCCCAGCGCGTCACGCCAGTCGGTGATCGGCTGGATGCCGTAGAACGAGACGACGATGCGGGCCGCCTCGTCGAGCACGAGCGCCAGCCCGAACGTCAGCAGGATCTGGTAGATCGGCGGGCGGTCGTACAGCTGGCGGATCAGCCCCACCTCGACGGCGCCGCCCAGCGCGCCGATGGCGGCGAACACGAACAGCGTGCCGACGAGGAAGAACAGCACGCGGGCGAGGTCGCCCGTCGCGCTCCCGACCAGCACCACCATCACCAGCCCGCCGAGGTAGGCGCCGAGCATCGTAAAGGAGCCGTGGGCGAAGTTGAGCACGCCCAGCAGCCCGAACACCAGCGTCAGCCCGCTCGCGATCATCGCGTACAGCGCGGCCTTCGACAGCCCGTTCACGAACACCTCCGACAGCGTCCCGAGCCGGAGGAACTCCCCCAGCGCGTCGACGATCAGGGGTGTGAGTACGGCCCCCGTCATGCCGAGAGATGCCTCCTGAGCCGTTCGGAGTCGGTCGACACCTCGTCGGCGTCGCCGCTGTCGACGACGACGCCGTGGTCCAGTACGTAGAAACGGTCCGCGAGGTCGAGCGCCATCGGGAGGTTCTGCTCGACCAGCAGGATCGTCGTCTCGCCGGCCACTGCTTCGAGCGCGTCGTGGACGGCCTCGACGATCAGCGGCGCCAGCCCCTCGCTGGGCTCGTCGACCAGCAGTAGGTCGTTCCCGCCGACCAGCCCGCGAGCGATCGCGAGCATCTGCTGCTGCCCGCCGGAGAGGTCGCCGGCGTCGCGGTCACGAATCTCTTCGAGGTCGGGGAACGCGTCCCACGCGAGCTCCAGCCCCGCCTGCACGTCTGACCCTTTCGGCACGGCGATGCGGACGTTCTCCTCGACGGTGAGCTGGCTGAACATCCGGCGGTCCTCGGGGATCCACCCAACGCCGGCGTCGGCGACCTCGTGGGTCTCCTTCCCGACCAGCTCCTCGCCCCGGTAGCGGATCGACCCCTCGCGGGGCGGGGTGAGCTGGAGGATGCTCCGCAGCGTCGTCGTCTTGCCGACGCCGTTGCGACCCATCAGCGCGACCACCTCGCCCTCCTCGACTTCGAGGTCGACGCCTTCGAGGATGTGGCTCTCGCCGTAGTACGTCTCGACGCCGTCGAGTTCGAGCAGGCTCACGCGCCGGCCACCTCCTCGTCGTCGTCGGTCTCAGTATCGCTCGTCGCTCCACTGGTCGTGGGGGCCGCCTCGTCGTCCACCCCGTAGCCGCCGAGGTACGCCCGCTGCACCGCGGGGTCGTCCCGCACGGCCGCGGGCTCGTCGTCGGCGATGACTGCGCCCTGGTTCAGCACGACGATGCGGTCGGAGACGTTCATCACGATGTCCATGTTGTGCTCGACGAGCAACACCGCGTGATCCGTCGCCACGTCGGCGATCAGGTCGATGATGTCGTCGACGCTCTCGCTGGAGACGCCGGCGTTGGGCTCGTCGAGCAACAGCACGTCGGGGTCGCCCGCGAGCGCGATGCCGACCTCCAGTTGGCGCTTCTCGCCGTGGGCGAGCGCGCTCGCCGGACGGTCCGCCAGCGCGTCGAGGCCCACGCGGTCGAGGATCCTGTGGGCTTCCTCGATGTGCTCCTCGAACGTGTTGGCGTTTCGCCACCCCTTCCAGGCGTTCTCGCCGGCGGCCTGTGCGGCCACCCGGACGTTCTCAAGCACGGTCCGTTCGGGGAACACGTTCGTAATCTGGTACGATCGGTGGACTCCCGCCTGCGCGACCGCCGCGGGATCAGCGTCGGTGAGCGACTCCCACTCGCCGTCCCGGCGGAGTTCGATGCTGCCGGCCGTGGGTTCGAGCGCGCCCGTCAGCAGGTCGAAGAACGTCGTCTTCCCGGCGCCGTTGGGGCCGATCAGCGAACAGAGCTCGCCTTCCCGGAGCCGAAAGTCGACGTCATCGACGGCGGTGAGGCCGCCGAAGTTCTTGGTCAGTCCGGCGGTGCGGAGCATCTACAGCGAGCAGTTCATCCCCGGCGCGTCGGCGGGGATCGTGGTCTCGCCCTTGCCGATCGTCGCGAGGGGCTCGCCGGGCTGGATCGCGGCGTCCCAGTTCTCGGCCCACTCGTCGCTCGTGGGTGCGAGGTTCGCGACCGTCATGGCCGAGCGGGCCTGGTTGTTGTACTCCTGGAACGTGTAGCCGTTCTCGCCTTTGGGCGTGTCCGTGACCGTCATCCCCCGGAGCGCGCCGGCCACGTCGCTGCCGCTCGTGGAGCCGGACTCCTCGACGGCTTGGACGATCGCGGAGGCCGCGGTGAACGTCCCCGACGTGAACAGGTCCGGCACGACGCCGTAGGCGCTCGTGTAGGAGTCGACGAACGAGCTGTTGATCTCGTTGTCGTACTGGTTCCAGTGGTAGCGCGTCGTGAACGGGCCGAGCCCGGAGTTGTCGAGCTTCTCCTGTGTGAGCGGCTCGCCGAGCGCCTGCTGGAGCGTCTGCCCGACGACCTGACTGGTGACCTGTGTCGCCAGCCCGCCGAAGACGGAGTAGCTGTAGTCGCCCTGGAGGTAGGCCGTGAACATCTGCGGGAGCGTCGAGACGGTGAACCCGCCGACGACGCCGTCGGCGCCAGCGTCCTCGGCGTTCTGGAGCAGCCCGTCCCACTCGCTGTACCCCTGCGGGACGAAGCGCTTGTCGAGGATCTCCACGCCGTTGTTCGCGAGCACCTGCTCGTAGTTGTTGACGACCGCGCGACCGAACGAGTAGTCGGCGCCGAACAGGTACACCGACGAGATGTCGGTCTCGGTCGCGACGTACTTCCCGCCGGAGCGGGCGTCCATCGCCGTGTTCTCGGAGGCCCGGAATACGAGATCGGAACACGTGCCCTCGTTCGAGGTGATGCCGGCCGACGCCGCGGGACCGGCCATGAACGGCACCTCCGCGGTGTCGACGACCGTGTCGATCACGCGGGTCGCCGCGCCGGAGGACGCGGTGCCAAAGAGCATGTCCACGTCCTCGTTCTCCACGAGGTCGGTCGCCGCCGACTGGGCGGTGTCCGCGCTGAACTGCGTGTCACGGACGATCAGTTCGTACTCGGTGTCGCCGGCGGTCACGGTGTAGCTCCCCGTGGTCGACTCCTCGATCGGGTCGGTGTCGCCCTTGTAGGCCATTCCGGAGAAGAACCCCCAGAGCGCCTGCTTCCCGTAGTAGCCGAGGTCACCGGAGACCGGCTGGAGCACGCCGATGCTCATGCCGCTGCCGCCACTCAGTGCGCCTGTACAGCCTGCGAGCCCGGCGACGCCGGCAACGCCGGTCGCTCGAAGCATGCCTCGCCGCGATAGCTTTCGCGCCATATCCTCAGTGTGAGGTTCTCTCCCACCATGGATGGGCGGGTTAACATGTAAATATCGCCGGCGTTCGGGCCGCTACTCCAGCTCTCCCAGTGCGTCGACCACCCGATCGATCAGCTTCCGCTCGGCGCGACGGAGGTTCTTCGACGCCGCGGGCTTGGAGACGTCGAACTCGTCGGCCAGATCGCCCAGCGTCGCGCCGCGCGGGCTCTCGAAGTACCCCCCCTCGACCGCGGTTTCGAGCGTCTCGCGCTCCGTCTCGGAGAGCTCCCGACAGCCGTTTATCAGCGTCATCGCCGCGCCGGCGTTGCTCATCAGCTCGGAGATCTCCGGGATGCTAGTGTCCTCCCGGGAGAGCACCGAGAAGTCGTTGTTGCGCTCCAGCCCCGCGAGCGCGCCGTCGGCGAGCCCGTCGTTGTCGAAGCCGACGTGCCACGTCTCGCGGCCGTCCTCGATGTAGAACGGGCCGGTGACGTAGCCATCGTTCTGCCGGATCGTGCTCATCGCACTGGTCTCCTGGATCGTGGTCCGGATGCGGGCCGCCCCGTCGCGCTTGGCGAGCAGGTCGAACCCTTCCATCCCCCGGTGCTCGCGGAGCATCGACAGCCCCTGATCGAGCTCGTGGCGGTCCGGCGCCTCGACGACCATCCGGGTCTCGAGCTCCCCGGCCGCGGGGTTGAACTCCCAGTAGGAGGCGGCGAAGCTCAGTTCGGCGTCGTCCGTCGTGTCGATGAACGGGCAGTCGTACTGCCGCATATCGAGTGCGATGTCGATCATGGGGGAGCTGTACTATCATGAACGATTCTCTGGTTCCGTGTTAAGGGTTTCCGTGGGCGGATCCTTCCGTGGGACCGGGTTCATACCTGAACCCTCCCTTATTGGATGGTTCGGGGACTGTCCTTCCCCATGACCGACGACCCCACCCCGGGCGCCGACGGCCCGGACCTCACCGCCGCGAACGTTCTCGAGGCCGACGACGACCGCTACGCCGCCGATTCGGTCGCACTGGTCACCGGCGCGGCCTCGGGAATCGGCCGCGCGGTCGCGGTCGCGCTGGCGGCCAACGGCTGCACCGTCGCCGCGGCCGACGTGGACGCCGACGGCCTCGCCGACACCACCGACCGCGGAGCCGACCTTGACGCGCCGGGCGCGATCCACACGATCGAAGGGGATCTGACCGAGGACGACGACATCGAGCGGGTCGTCGACACCGCGGCGGAGTACGGCGATCTGCGCTTCCTCGCGAACGTCGCGGGGCTCCAGCACGTCGCGCCGATCGAGGAGTTCCCTGCCGAAAAGTACGACCTGATGCAGCGGGTGATGCTCCGCGCGCCCACGCTGCTGTCCAAGCATGCGTTCCCGCACATGCGCGAGGCCGGCGGCGGCGCGGTCGGGAACATGGCGTCGGTCCACGGCCACTACACGACGAGCGACAAAGTGGCGTACAACGTCTGTAAGTTCGGCATTCGGGGGCTCACGCAGTCCTTAGCGGCCGAGGGTGACGGCGACGTGCGGGCGTTCTCGGTGTCGACGGGGTACGTCTCGACGCCGCTTGTGACCGGGCAGATTCCGGACACCGCTGAACAGCGCGGTCTGACCGAGCAGGAAGTGGTCGAGGACGTGATGCTCGGACAGTCGCGGACGAAGCGAATGATGAGCCCTGTCGAGGTCGCGAACTTGTTCGTGTTCGGCTTCTCGAAGCACGCGAAACACCTCAACGGCGGGGATCTGCTGTTCGACGGCGGGATGACGGGGACGTACGAGTGAGAGCAGCCGGTCGGTAACCGGGACGGGAACTGTTCAACGAGCGCCGATGCGTTCCGTACGGCGTCTCGGAGTCCCTCCCCGTCGGCGTCGACGACGCGGCGGCGCGGGAGTACCACTTTATGCGTAGCCTGCCCTACTCGACACGTGATCTCTCAGGTTCTCGTTCCGATGGACGACTCGGAGATGGCCCGGCGAGCGCTCGAGTACGCCCTCGAGAACCATCCGGACGCGGACATCACCGTCATACACGTCTTGGGCGGACCGTCGCCGTGGGGGACGGCAGCGACGTCGCTCGCGCTCGCGGATGACCTCGAAGCGGCCGCCGAAGAACAGGCGGAGGAGCTGTTCGACGACGCCCGGGACCTCGCCGCCGAGTACGACGTCGAGATCTCCACCATCATCGAACTGGGCCATCCGGCTCGGGCGATTTTGAACAGGGCCGACGAGTTCGACGCGGTCGTTATCGGCACCCACGGTGGCTCGATGGCCGACCGACTGGTCGTCGGGAACGTCACCCAGAAAGTGTTCCGCCGGTCGCCGGTCCCCGTCATCGTGGCCCGGTGAACGGGGGCTGCCGCCGGCGTCGGGCAGTCTCGCCCGGGGCGTTCCGGGAGACCGCGGTGACGAACACCGGTTTTGGGCTCCCGACAGCTACTCCCCGAACTCTTCTTTGAGGGACGTCCGGTCGATCTTCGACGGTCCCGAGGTCGGCATCTCGTCGACGAACACCAGCGCTTTCGGGTGTTTGAACGACGCCAGCCGCCCGTCGAGGAACGCGGTCAGTTCGTCGAGTCCGAGCGACTCGTCGCCGACGACGACCGCCTTCCCCACCTCGCCCCACGTCTCGTCCGGGATCGGGACGACGACCGCCTCGTCGACTTTCGGGTGGTCGGTCAGCGCGTTCTCGACGGCGGCGGGGTAGACGTTCTCCCCGCCGGAGACGAACATGTTCTTCTTCCGACCCTCGACGTAGTAGTACCCCTCCTCGTCCACGCTGACGAGGTCGCCCGTGGAGACCCAGCCGTGCTCGGCGTCGCCCGTGGCGCCGAACGTCCCGCGGCTTTCGCTCTCGTTCCCCCAGTAGCGGTCCGCCGCGTGGGGAGAGGCGAGTTCGAGCTCGCCGACTTCGCCCTGCTCGACTTCCTCGCCGGCGTCATCCACGACGCGGGCATCGACGTGCATCGCCGGCACGCCGACGCTGTCGGCCTTCTCGCGGGGCCAGCCGTCGGGCATCGTGAAGTTGTTCGGGCCGCACTCGGTCAGCCCGTACCCCTGCGAGAGGTCGACGCCGCGGCCCCACCACTCGCGGAGGACGGCGTCGCGACACGGGCCGCCGCCGGATTTGGCGAACCGCAGCGTCGAGAGGTCGGTACTCTCCCAATCGTCGTGTTCGGTCATCATCCGCAGCACCGCGGGGACCGCGACGAGCACCGACGCGTTCGTCTGCTCGACCAGCCCCAGCACCTCGCCGGGGTCGAACTCCCGGGCGATGAGGACCTCGCCGCCCATGTGGAACAGCGGGAGCGTGAGCACGTTCCAGCCGCCGGTGTGGAACATCGGGAACACCATCGGCGTGGTGTCGTCCTCGCGCAGTCCCCACGCCGTGATGGTGTTGAACGAGTTCCAGAGCAGCCCCCCGTGGGTCAGCACGGTCTCCTTCGGCGTCCCGGTCGAGCCGCCGGTGTGGAGAAAGAGGGCTGGGTCGTCCATCGAGAGGTCGGCGGTCTCGACCGGCGCGTCGTCCGCGGGTCGCTCGTCGAGCAGGGAGGGGTGATCGACCGTCGGCTCCCCCTCGGCGGGCAGCGCGCGGACGGTCGTCTCCAGATCGACGTGGTCGAGCGCGTCCTCGACGGCTGCGGCGAAGGGTGCTTCGACCACGAGCAGTTCCGGTTCGACGTTCGCGAGCAGTTCACCGAGTTCCCGTGCGGCGAGGCGGTGTGAGAGCGGGGCGAGCACGCCGCCGGTCTTCCCGCAGGCGAAAAAGAGGTCGACCAACGCGGGGCGGTTCCGGGAGACGACGGCGACGCGTTCGCCGTCGGCGACGCCGTGGTCGCAGAGCAGGCGCGCGGTCCGGTTCGCCCGCGCGTCGAGGTCGGCGTACGTGAACTCCCGCCCCGTGGTGTCGTCGACGAGGCCGACGCGGTCCGGCGAGAGTTCGGCGCGCTTCTCGCTCCAGGCGCCCACCCAGTCGTACGGCCGGGCGCTGTGGCCGTGGACGGGATTGGTTCCGTTACCGGGCATGGTCGTCGAGGAACTCGCGAAGTCGGTCGGTCACGCTCTCGGCCTGCTCGACGAAGAAGAGGTGCGGGCCACCCTCGAACAGTTCGAGTTCCGCGTGGGGGAGCCGCTCGGCCAGCGCGTGGGCGTTCTCGACTGGCAGCACCTCGTCGTCGGTGCCGTGCATGAGCAGCGTCGGCAGCGAGAGTCCGCCGAGTTCGTCGGCGGCGTCGAACGCCTGTACGGCAGCGGCCTGTGCGTTCCGTCCGGCCTCGCTGGCGTCGGAGTCGAGCCGCCAGTCGACGATATCTTCGATCAGGTCGGGGTGCGATCCGGCGAAGCCGTCGGAGATCGCGGGCGTCATCTTGTACCGGATCGCTTCGCGCTCGTCGGCGTCCTCGGGCACGTCGAACATGAACGCCTGTGTCTCCGGCGGGACCGGCACGGCGTCCTCGCCGCCGTGGGAGGTACAGAGCAGCGCGAGCGACGCGGCGCGGTCGTCCTCGAGCGCGAAGCGCTGGGCGATCATTCCCCCCATACTCGCGCCGACGACGTGGGCCGACTCGACGCCGGCGTCGTCGAGCACCGCCCCCAGATCCTCGGCCATCTCGTCGATCGTGTAGGGGCCTTCCGGGCAGTCCGAGGCTCCCGTCCCGCGGTTGTCGAACACGATCGTGTCGTAGGAGTCGGCGAGGGGGTCGCGCTGGAACTGCCACATCCACTTCCCGTAGCCAAGGCCCTCGACGAAGATTACCGTCGGCGCGTCGCTCGGCCCCTCTCGATCGTAGGAGAGGGCCACGTCGCCGTTGTGTGCGGTCGGCATACCCTCGAACTGTCGCCCGCGGGCTATCAAGGTCCGTATTCACATGTGAACCGGGGTAGCTACGGTGCCGCCGGGACTCGATTGGGGTATGCCTGTCGCGACCGTCGGCGACGACGCCGAAGTACAGCGCGAGGTGACCGAGGAGACCATCGAGGCGTACTCCGAGCTCACCGGCGACGAGAACCGCCTCCACACCGACCCCGACTACGCCGCCGAGGGGTTCTTCGGCGGCGTCGTCGCCCACGGGATGCTCGGTGCGGGACTGATCAGCGCCGCGCTGGCCGCGCTCCCGGGGGATATTGTCTACCTCTCGCAGGACCTCGATTTCGAGGCGCCGGTTCGTCCCGGCGACACGGTTCGGGCGAGCGTCGAGGTCGTCGCGGAGCTGGGCGACGACCGCGTGCGCGTCGAGACTGTCGCCGAAGTCGTCGACGGCGACGAGCCGACGACGGTGATCGACGGCGAGGCGGTCGTGCTCTCGGTGCCGCACGAGGAGTAGTCACCCCGACGCTTCAGGGCCGACGGAACGCTCGCAGCGTGTCCCGGCGCTTGCTCGACTCCGAGAGCAGCTGTGCGAACCCCCGCTTTTCGAAGATCGCCTTCCAGTCGCGGTGGTACAGCGGGAACTCGTCGTTGACGTAGGAGACGTCTGTCTCCCCGCGGGCGCCCGCGCCGCGGGCGGACTCGTTCTCGACGGTCAGCAGTAGGTCCCCGGTCACCCGGCCGACCTCGTCGAACACCGTCTCGGCCTCGTCGGGGTGGATGTGCTGGAGCGTCTCGACGGAGTAGACGGCGTCGAACGCGCCGTCGTCGAACTCAGGCAGGATCTCGCCGGCGTCGCCGACGTGGAACGTCGCGTCGGCCGCGAGGTCGGGGTACTCCTCGCGGAGCACGCTGATGGCGTCCGCGTTGATCTCGATCCCGTGGAGGTTCTCGAAGCCGCCGTCGTGGAGGTGGGCGAGGTGGCGGCCGGAGCTACAGCCGATCTCCAGCACGCGCGCCTCGCGGTCGAGGAAGTGCGAGACGAGATCGCGCACCTGCTCGCTGGCCTCGTTCGGCCCCTTGTGGGCGTAGTACGTCGGCGAGAACTCGCCGGTCCGCTCGGCCCACTCCTCGCGCACGTCCTCTGGATTCACTGTGTGGGGTTGGGGCGCCGGCGAGTAAAGGCCCGTCGGCCTGTGGACGGGCGGCTGCCGGCGGTTCGACACTGTCCCGGCCGGACCGAAGGGGTTAACAGTCAGCCGCGAGTTTGTCGGTACGTAATGGCGACTGGTACGGTTGATTTCTTCAACGACACGGGCGGTTACGGTTTCATCGAGACTGAGGACGCGGACGACGACGTGTTCTTCCACATGGAAGACGTCGGCGGTCCCGACCTCGAAGAGGGCCAGGAGGTCGAGTTCGACATCGAACAGGCCGACAAGGGCCCGCGCGCGACGAACCTGACCCGCCTGTAACTCGGCTCAGCGTTTTCGCGACGCAGTAACTATTCGGGCGTCCGCGTTGCGGACCCCTGAACTCACACGTTCCAGCGGCGGCTACTCGCCGCCCAGTGTGTTCACACCACCGAGCGACGGCTATCCGCAACCGCCTTAGGCCGTCGGCGTGGAACGCGAACTATGCAACCACGAGCGATCGCGGAGCTCTCGACCGCCGAGCGCCGGGCCTTCTTCGACCGGGACTCGGGGGTCGAGAGCGCCCGCGAAGACGTCCGGGAGATTCTCCCGCGGGTACGCGAGGAGGGTGACGTGGCGGTCCGGGAGCTCTCAAAGGAGTTCGACGGCGTCGACGTCGCGAACATCGACGTGACCGCCGAGGCCGAGCGCGCGGCCGAGGACGTCGACGACGACACGCTGGCGGCGATCCGCGACGCCGTCGCGAACGTCCGGGCGTTCCACGAGCGCCAGCGCCCCGACGGCTGGCGCGAACAGTTCGAGGACCGCGAGCTCGGCCGGCGTTTCCGACCGATCGAGCGCGTCGGCGTCTACGTCCCCGGCGGCACCGCCGCCTACCCCTCCAGCGCGATCATGGGCGTCGTGCCAGCGAAAGTCGCGGGCGTCGAGCACGTCGCCGTCGCGACGCCGCCCGCGGAGGAGATCAACCCCGTCACGCTGGCCGCGATCCACGAGGCCGGCGCTGACGCGGTGTACTCGGTGGGCGGCGCACAGGCGATCGGCGCGCTGGCCTACGGCACCGAGACCGTCGACGCGGTCCAGAAGATCGTCGGCCCGGGCAACCCTTGGGTCACCGCCGCGAAGGCTGAGGTCCGCGGCGAGGTCGAGATCGACTTCCTCGCGGGCCCGAGCGAGATCCTCGTGCTGGCTGACGACACTGCCGACCCGGAGTTCGTCGCCGCCGATCTGCTCGCACAGGCCGAACACGATCCGGAGGCCAGCGTCGTCGCCGTCACCGACGACGCCGCGTTCGCCGAGGAGATTGTGGAGGAGACCGAGCGACAGCTCGCCGACCGCGAACGTGCGGAGACGATCCGCGAGGTGCTCGATTCCGACGCTTCGGGCGTGCTCGCCGCGCGTTCGATGCCCGAGGCGGTGCTGTTCGCCGAGGAGTACGCCGCCGAACACCTCTCGATCCAGGCCGAGAACGACGAGGCGCTGCTCGACCGCATCGACAACGCGGGCAGCGTGTTCCTCGGTCCGTACGCGCCCGTCGCGGCCGGCGACTACGCTACCGGCACGAACCACGTGCTCCCGACCGGCGGCGGCGCGAAGGTCCACGGCGGCCTCTCCGTCGACGAGTTCCTGCGTTCGTCGACGGTCCAGCGCCTCGACCGTGACGCGTTGGCCGACCTCTCGGACACCATCACCACGCTGGCCGAGGCGGAGGGGCTGGAAGCCCACGCCGAGAGCGTCCGCGTTCGGCTACGGGACGGCACGACCGGCGACGGGGACGCGTCCGGCGACAACACCGACGATGCCGGCCGCGCCGGGGACGCGTCCGGCGACAACACCGACGATGCCGGCCGCGCCGGGGACGCGTCCGGCGACAACACCGACGATGCCGGCCGCGCCGGGGACGCGTCCGGCGACAACACCGACGATGCCGGCCGCGCCGGGGACGCGTCCGGCGACAACACCGACGATGCCGGCCGCGCCGGGGACGCGTCCGGCGACAACACCGACGATGCCGGCCGCGCCGGGGACGACGCATAGATGCCCCGGCCCGCGGCACCGACGTTCCCGGACGCTTGCGAGCGCCTACTCCGCGACCCCGACGGCGAGCACTCGCTGCACACCACGCTTGCGCCCGTCTTCGACCGCCTGACCGACGCGGAACGCGTCGCCGGCGACTTCGAGGCGGTCCGAGCGTTCGCGCCCGAGTCCGGCGACGCCCTCGAACTCGGCTGTGGCGTCGGCGCGCTGCTCGCCCACCTGAACGACCGCTTCGACCGCACATTCGGCGTCGACGCCCACCACGACCTGCTCCGCTTCACGGCTCACCGCGCCCCAGACACGGATGTGGCCGTCGGCAACCCCCTCGACCCGCCGACGGACGCGACGTTCGATCTCGTGGTCGCGATGGCCGGCCCCGCGGCGCCGCCGGCGGTCGACGACCCCGCCGACCTGATCGAGGCCGCGGCCGACCGACTCGCGCCCGAGGGAACGCTCCTCCTGCGGGCGGTCACCGACGCCGACGCTGTCCGCGATGCTGTCGAGTCGCTGGGCGTGCTGACCGGCAGCGGCTACCGGATGGAGCGCTCGGTGACCGATCTCCCGAGCAGCGGCGGAATCGACCTCCGGATGGGCTACCGTGCGACCGACGAGGACAGCGGCGACACCGCGACGACCAGCGAGACGATCGCGGTCCCGGTCCACGACGCCGAGTCGCTCCGAGCGGCGGCGGAAGGCGCCGGACTGCAGGACGTCCGCCTCGTCGACGGCTCGGGGACGACGCTGTTGGTCGCTCGAGCCTGAAGATCGGTTTTCTGTCGCGAAATTCTGAAAACAGTCTCGCAGGGGTCGTCGCGTGACTACTCGGACTCCGAGGGCTCCTCCGACTCCGGAGTCTCGTCCGAATCCTCACGCTCACGGACCCGTAGCGTCGCGATCCGCGTCCCGTCGACGCCGGTCACTTCGGCGACGTGCCCGTCGATCTCGACGCTGTCGCCGTGTTCGGGCGCGCGGTCCAATCGGCTGAGCACGAGTCCACCGACCGTCTCGACGCCCTCGTGGCCGAACTCGGTCCCGAGCACGTCGTTCACCGCGCCGATCGCGACGCCGCCGTCTACGTCGATCCCACCGTCGCTCCGCCGGTGGATCGCCGGTTCGGCCTCGTCGAACGTGTCCGTGAGGTCGCCGACGACGGCCTCCACGATGTCCTCGACCGTAGCGATCCCCTCGAACGAGCCCCACTCGTCGATCACCGCGGCCATCTGCTGGCTGTCGTCTCGGAACTGCACGAGCAGGTCGTCGATCGACGTGGTCTCCGGCACGACGATGACCTCGTGGGCGAGATCGCCGGCTGTGACCGCCGACTCGCCGTCGCCGACTGCACTCAGCACGTCCTTCACGTCGACGAAGCCGACCACCTGTGTCGGCTCGTCGGTCTCCACGACCGGGTAGCGCGTGTGGCCCGACGCCGCGACGGCCTCCCGGAGGTCGTCGAGCGACGCGTCGGCCGGCACGCTCACCACGTCCGGCAGCGGTACCATCACTTCCCGGACCGTGGTGTCGTCGAGTTCGAACACGCGCTCGATCATCGCGACCTCGGCCACGTCGACGTCGCCCTCCTCCCCGGAGCGTGCGAGCACGCGTCGGATCTCCCGTTCGCCCAGCGTCTCGTCGGACTCCGACGCCGGCGCGACGCCGAGCAGCCCCGTGAACGCGTTGGCGGCGCCGTTGAACACGACGATCCCCGGGTAGAACAGTAGGTAGAACAGTTTCATCGGCGGCGCGAGCAGCAGCGAGATCCGCTCGGTCCGGGCGATCGCGAACGTCTTGGGTGCGAGCTCGCCGAACACGACGTGGAGGAACGTGATGATCGAGAAGCCGATAGCCAGCGCGACGAGGTGGACGAACGTCGGCGGCAGCACCGATCCCAGCACGGGCTCCAGCAGCGACGCGATCGCGGGCTCGCCGGCCCACCCCAGCCCCAGTGAGGCGAGAGTGATCCCCAACTGCGTCACGGCGAGGTAGTTGTCGAGGTCGGTCATCACGTCCTGGAGCGCGCCCGCGCCGGTGCGTCCCTCATCGACCAACTGCTCGACCGAGGTGGCTCGCACCCGTACGAACGCGAACTCCGCGGCGACGAACAGGCCGTTCAACGCGACGAGCACCAGCGCGACGAGCAGCCGGCCGACCGAGAGGGCGACGTCTACCATCGCCCCCTCAAGCCAGCGGCGGTCGTCTGCAACGAGTCCATACTGGACTGTCCGGCGCTGGCGGCAAAAAGTATCCCCTGCGGTCGCCGCCGGCGACCGTCGCCCGCAGACCGGGAGGGTTTTCCTGTGCAGCCGTCGTTCCCCTACCCATGTACCACGTCGTCGGCGGCGGGATCGCCGGCCTCGCGGCCGCGTACAGCCTCCAGCAGCGCGGCCACGAGGTCCGGATCTTCGAGGGAAGCGACGAGCTCGGCGGGCTCGCGGCCAGCTACGAGACTGCGGGCGACCCGATCGAGAAGTTCTACCATCACCTCTCGAAGTCCGAGGAGACGATCGTCAGGCTCGCCGACGAGCTTGGCGTCGGCGACCGCATCGAGTGGCTGGTCGGGAAGAATGCCTACCGCATCGAGGGCGAGACCTACCCGATGGACACCCCGTGGCAGATCCTCGCGTTCCCCCACTGGAGCGTCTACGATAAGTTCCGGCTGGGGATGCTGACCCTCGACGTCGACGTCCGGGGCGGCATCCCCGCCTTCGACACCTACGAGCGGCTCGAAGCGTTCGAGGACCAGTCGGCCGTCGAGTTCGCCAAGGAGCACACGACCGAGAACGTCTACGAGACGTTCTTCGAGCCGCTACTCGACGCGAAGTTCGGCGACCGGAAGGGCGACGTGAGCGCGGCGTGGCTGCTCGCCCGCATCAAGTTCCGCGGCGAGCGCGACCTGCTCCGGGGCGAGATCCTCGGCTACCCCGAGGGCGGGTTCGAGGCGCTACTGGACCCACTGATCGACGCTGTCGGCTGCGATACCGTCCGGACCGATACTCGGGTCACGGACCTCGGGATCGAGGACGGGACCGTCGAGACGGTGACGACCGAGTCCGGCGGCGAAACGACGACCCACGACACCGAGGGCGTCGTCGTCGCGACGATGCCGAACGTGCTGGAGGAATTGGCGGGCTACACCTGCGAGATCGACTTCCAAGGCGCGGTGTGTGCGGTCGTGACGATGGATCGCCCGCTGACCGACACGTACTGGCTCAACATCGCCGACGACGCCCCCTTCGGCGCGCTGATCGAGCACACGAACTTCGTGCCGCCGGCGCGCTACGGCGGCCAACACCTCCTCTACGTCGCCTCCTACGTCCAGAGCGAGGACGAGTGGCTCGCGACGGCCGACGACGAGGAGATCGAGCAGGAGTGGCTCGACGCGATCGGGGGGATGTACCCCGAGTTCGGCCGCGAGCACGTCGAACAGTTCCGGCTGGCCAAGGCGCCGCGGGCCGCGCCGATCTACGAGCAGGGGTATCTGGATACGGTGGTGCCGTACGATCTGGAAGCTGACGTGGCCGACGGGCTCTACTACGCCGGGATGGCCAGCGAGGCCCAGTACCCCGAGCGCAGCCTCGACGGCGGCATCGTCGCCGGTTTCGAGTGTGCAAAGCGGATCGACCGAAAGGCGGACTGATTCGTTTCTCTTACCGGTTTCTCTCCGTTTGTCGGTAACAGCGACTGTGACAGCATCTCGATGCTAGACCGCCTGCGACCGCAGGGCGCCGGACACAGGGTCCGTCATCAGAAATCGAAGATTTCTGATTGGCAGACGAGAGCCTGCGGCTCCCGTTAGCCAACCAGAACGCTTCGCGTTCTGGTGACGGCGACAACTGCCGGCCCGCGGTGTCTACCGCGACCGCACCGCTGTGGCGGTCGGCGCGCGACGTGAGCAGGGCGGGACCGGGATCCCGCTGGCAGTACCGGCGATGCGCGGGTCGCCCGCACGACGCCCCGTGTGCGAACGAGCACGCGCGGTCCTCGTGACCGAAGCGAACGAGGAGACGAGAGAGCGCTTCGCTCTCTCGGCGGACGAACGAGCGAACGGACGTGAGCGAGTGAGTCGGCCGGGGAGGGAGCGAGGCGGGAAAACTCGCCGAAGTTCCCACGAGCGGAGCGACCCGCGAGCAGTGAGGGCTGTGCGGGGCGGTGCAGTCACAAGTGGTCAACGATCGAGTTGCTGTCGCTGTACACTGCTCCGGCGTTACCGAACCCAACCCAGAAACACGAAAACGCCTACTCGTCCGGATCCAGACCGCCCTGCTCCCGGACCTCCAAGATGTGCCGCATGTTCATATAGATCTCCGGAATCGACGTCTCCTCGCCCGCCTTGTACAGGTCCGACACGCGGTAGAGGAACGCCCCGATCTGCGACGCCTCCGAGGAGTCGTCGCGGGCGCGGATTTCGTCGGCGACTTCCCGCAGCGCCTCGCGCTTCTCCTCGTTCTCGGGGAACGTCGCGTCGCCCTCGGGCGCCATCTCCCAGTCCGGGTCGTCGCCGTTCTCACCAGCCATGCTGCTGGACGCTCTGCCGGCGGATCACGCCGACGTTGTTGGCGACGTTCTCGGTCAGCACGCGGAACGCGTCGGCGGTCTCGCCCTCCCGGAGCACGACCGGCTTCCCCTCGTCGCCGCCCTGCCGGATCTCGGGGTCGATCGGGATGCCGCCGAGGAACGGCAGGTCGTTCTCGTCGGCCAGCGTCCGGCCGCCGCCCTCGCCGAAGATCTCGTGCTCGTTGCCACAGTCCGGACAGCGGAACGAGGCCATGTTCTCCGCGATCCCCAGCACCGGCGTCTCGTGCTTACCGAACATCCGCAGCCCCTTGCGGGCGTCGTCGACTGCCACGTCCTGCGGCGTCGTCACGACGACCGCCCCCGTCAGCGGCAGCGTCTGGAGGATGGTCAGCTGCGTGTCACCGGTCCCCGGCGGGAGGTCGAGCACCATGTAGTCCAGTTCGCCCCACTCCACGTCCTCGACCAGTTGGGTCAGGAGCTTGTGGACCATCGGACCCCGCCAGATGACGGGGTCGTCCTCGCCGGAGAGGAAGGCCATCGACATCAGCTTCACGCCGAACTTCTCCGGCGGGATGATGGTGTCTTCGTCGGTGGCTCGCGGCGCCTCGTCGGCGTCGAGCATCCGGGGCACGTTCGGCCCGTACACGTCGGCGTCGAACAGCCCCACCTCGGCGCCGAGTTTCGAGAGGCCGGCGGCGATGTTCACCGCCATCGTCGACTTGCCGACGCCGCCCTTCCCGGAGGCGACGGCGATGATGTTCTTCACGCCCGGCAGCACCTGATCCTCGCCCTCCTGATCGTCGGGGATGTTGGCCGAGAGTTCGACCTCCAGTCCGGCGGCCTGCAGTTTCTCCCGGACATCGGCGGCGATCGCCGACTCGTGGGGGGCGTACGGCGCCCCGAGCGCGAGCGACACTTTCGCGGTCCCGTCCTCGACTTCGATGGCGTTGACCAGTCCCAGCGACACCAGGTCGTCGCCGAGGGAGGGGTCCTCGACCTCCGCGAGCAGGTCGCGTACGGCGGCTTCGTCCATAGTGAGCGGTGGCGCGTTCGGCTAATGAGGGTTTTGAAGCCGGGTCCCGGCGCGAGGTCGGTTTTGTACCCCTCGACACCGCCGTCGTGGGGGTAGCGAAACCACAAGTAGTTACATTTTCGGTGTCACCACCCGGAGGCTTAAGCCCGTCCGGACGAACCCTAAGCCAATGCCGCTCTCGGACGAGTTCGGCCGCGAGGTGACCGGGGTCCGGGTCTCCCTCACCGACCGGTGTAACTTCGACTGCGTCTACTGCCACAACGAGGGGCTGGGGGACACCCGCGGGCCGATGGAGCCCGGCGACGACGAGATGGACACCGACGACGTGGTGCGCTTCCTCGACGTGGTCTCGGAGTACGGCGTCGACTCGGTGAAGCTGACCGGCGGCGAGCCGATGCTCCGCCAGGACTTAGAGGAGATCATCCGCCGCGCGCCCGACGAGATGGAGGTGTCGATGACGACCAACGGCACGTTCCTCCCGGGCCGCGCCGAGGACCTGAAAGAAGCCGGGCTCGACCGCGTGAACGTCTCGCAGGACGCGCTCGACCCCGACGAGTTCGCCGAGATCACGAAGTCCGGCGCCTACGAGAAGGTGATGGAGGGGGTGCAGGCCGCCGTCGACGCCGACCTCGCGCCCGTGAAGCTCAACATGGTCGTGTTCGAGCACACCGCCGGCTACGTCGAGGGGATGGTCGAACACGTCGCCGAGAACGAGGGGCTCCAGCTCCAGCTGATCGAGTACATGCCCGAACTCACGGGCCGGCCCGAGTGGAACATCGACATCGACCGCGTCCACGACTGGCTCGACGACATCGCCGAACACGTCGAACACCGCGAGATGCACTACCGCAAGCGCTACTTCGTCAACCCCGAGACGGCGGAGTCGGTCGCCGCCGCCCCCCAGCCCTCCGAACTCGACGAGTTCCAGGGGGGGATGGTCGAGATCGTCGACCCCGTCGAAAACGCCGATTTCTGTGCCAACTGCGGCCGAGTCCGGGTGACCCACGAGGGGTACCTGAAGGGCTGTCTCAACCGGAACGACGACCTACAGTCGATGGGCGAGATGAGCCGCGAAGAGATCCGCGAGACGTTCGAGCAGGTGGTCGCCGAGCGCGTCCCCTACTACGGCGAGTACCTCGTCGAGAACGAGCGCGGCGAGTACGAGATCAACGAGAAGTACATCTCGGCCGCCGACTGAGTCTCCTCCTCACCGACCCGGAAGGAACTCCCCGTACCGCTCCACGAGCGTCCCCGCCAGCCGTCGTTCGACGGGCGTGAACCCCAGCAGCTTGAGCGTCGCCGCGAACGCCGCGAGCCCGGTGACCGTCCCCACGACCGCGCCGACGAGGCCGGGGGCGACCATCCGGGCCGCGAACGCGATTCCGGCGAACGGGACGGCGGCGAGCAGCGGGAAGCTGTGGCGCTTCGTGAACGGCTGGAGCCCTTCGAGACGGTAGAGCACCGCCACTTCGATCCCGTTGTTGAGCGTGAGCATCAGGAGGTACGTCCAGACGACGCCCGCAAGCCCGAACTCGATCGTGAGCGGGATCGCGACGACCGCGAGCACGGTCGTGATCGCGACGTTCGTCACCAGCAGCGCGCGCTGATGGTCGGTCATCCGCAGCAGGATGCCCACGCTGCCCGCGGCGCAGGCGGCGACCTGTGCGAGAATGAACAGCGTCAGCAGCGGCGCGTACGCGGTGAACGTCGGGCCGAACGCCGCCATCACCGTCTCGCGGTAGATCACCACGGGCACCGCGGCGGCGACGACGCCGACGAGGACGAGCCGGCTGGTGACGTGGTAGAGCCGGGATAGCGCCTCCTCGTGGCCCTGCTCGTTGAGTGCGGCCGCGACCGGCGGGATGAACTGATTGATCGCCATCAGCGGCAGGCGGACGAGCTGGGAGACCAGCACCCCGACGGAGAACACGCCGCCCGCGACGCCCGTGAGAAACACCGCGATCAGCGGGTAGAACCCCAGCCGCTGGGTCGTGGTCGCGATCCCGCCGAGGAACAGCGGGATCGTGTAGTCGAGGTAGCGCCGGCGCAGCGCCGGGAGGTCTGGGCCGCGCAGGCGCGGGCGGAACCCGCGGGCGCGGACGATCCAAACTGCGGCGCCGACGCCGGTGAGCCCCATCACCGCCAGCACGCCCCCGGCGACGAACAGGATGTCGCCGAGGACGAACGCGCCCACGATGCCCACGATCAGCTGGGCGGCGGGGAACGCCAGCCGGAGTGTGAGGTTCAGCGGCGCGACTGCCTCGATCCCGCGGAGCACCTCGGTCACGGTGAACAGCCAGACGCTCGCCGGCATCCCCAGCGCGAACACCCGGAGCAGCGTCGCGAACTGCTCGCTCTGGCCGGCCATCGCCGTGAGCCGCGGCGCCGTGAGGAACAATCCGGCGCCGAAGACGGTCGAGACACCGAGCAACAGCAGCGACGCGAACGTCGCCAGCGCGTTCCGCTCCGCCTGATCGGCGGTCGGGAGGAAGCGGCTCAGCCCGCTCCGGAACCCGAGTACGATCCGGGAAAGAAATCGTTGGATGCGGCGGGCCAGTGCGAACAGCCCGTACGGCGCCGCGCCGAGGCCGTTCGTGAGCGCGGCGGTGAAGACGACGGTGAGCCCGCGCTGGAGCAGGATACTCGGCACCGAGACGGCGGCGCCGTGGGCGACCCGCTCCAAGGCGTCGTCGAGCCGACGAGCCACGTCGTCAGTCTGTTCGGGAGACCCGTCGGTGGACACGCTGCCGGCTACCCGGAACGCCCGAAAAAATCCGGCGGTCCGTCGGAGCCGTGTGGTGTGCCACCGAAGGTAGCTTGATTGGTCGGCGGCGCCACGCTCGGGTATGTCCGACAGCTGTGAGTTCCTCGAACGGCGGCGCGCCGGCGACGGCGCCGAGTTCGACGGCGAGCGACCGTACTGCACCGCCGTCGACGCGTTCGTCCAGCCGATGCGGGCCGACGTCTGCGCGAAGCGCTACGGGCTCGACCCGGAGACCGCCTGCGAGTTCTACCGCGAGGCGACGGGGCTCGGCTCGATTACCGGGTTCGACGGTGGGGAAACGACGGCGGATGGCGAGTCGGAGACGGAGGAGGCCGGCTCGTGAGCTACGACGACTACCGCGACGGGAAGCCGCTGATCGTCACCGCCGCGCTCACCGGCGGCGTCCACGGGAAGGAGGCCAACCCGAACGTCCCCGAGAGCCCCGCCGAAGTGGCCGACGCGGCGGCGGCCGCGGAGGAGGCGGGGGCGAGCATCCTTCACCTCCACGCCCGCGAGGACTCCGGGGAACGGGCGTTCTCGACCGAGCGGTTTCAGGCGCTGACCGAGGCGGTCCGTGATGCGACCGACGACGTGGTGATCCAGCACTCCACCGGCGGGACGGCTGCGCCCGACGCGCTCCGGGCCGAGCCGCTGCGGACCGATCCTGCGCCGGAGATGGCGTCGCTGGACATGGGGCCGCTCAACCGCTACCAGCACCTCACCAGCGAGAACACCCGGGCGCTCGTCGACGCGCTCCACGAGGAGATGCAAGCCCGCGGTATCAAGCCCGAACTGGAGGTGTTCAACGGCGGCCACCTCAACGAGTCGCTGCGGATCTGGGACGAACTCGCCGAGCCGCCGTACGTGAACCTCGTATTCGGCGGCGGGACGACGACGATCCCCAGCCCCCGAAATCTGCTGAACATGGTGGAGAACGTGCCCGACGGCGCGGAGTTCAACGTCCTCGCGTTCGGCCCCCACCAGCTCCCGCTGACGACGATGGGGATCCTGCTGGGCGGGCACGTCCGCGTGGGGCTGGAGGACAACCTCTACTACGCGAAAGGCGAGCAGGCCGAGAGCAACGCGCAGTTGGTCGAGCGGACCGTCCGGATCGCCGAGGAGTTGGGTCGCCCGGTGGCGTCGACGGCGGAGGCCCGAGAGATTTTGGATCTGTAGTCGACGGCGCGTGGCAGCCACGTCGGGCGATCGGCCCGCCGCTGTCGGCGGTGTTTCCGTCTCACACACCCACCCCCGTTCCGTGATGTTTAAGTGTGTACTCCCGGAAGCGATGGGTGTAGTGAACTGTAGGGGCACGGCGTCCCGAGTCCGAGGAATCGGGCGACGATAGAAGACAACGCGGGTTGCGGTAGCCTAGCCTGGCCCAAGGCGCAGGGTTGCTAACTCTGTGGCGCACAGCCTCCGGGGTTCAAATCCCCGCCGCAACGCTCGCACCGACACCAACCAGATATGAGTGCAGAAGAACCAACGGACGGCGAGGCGGAGGGGGACGAGGACCTCCAGTACTTCGTCCGGATCGGGCAGTCCGACCTGGACGGGACCAAATCCGTCGAGCGGTCCCTCAGCGAACTCAAAGGCATCGGCAAGCGCATGGCGCGCATCGTCGCCGACGAGGCCGACGTAGATCGGCAGGCGACGATCGGACGCCTCGAGGACGACGAGATCGACAGCGTCGTCGAGGTCGTCGAGAACCTCGGCGATCACGTCCCCGAGTGGATGGCCAACCGGCAGAAGGACTTCTTCTCCGGCGAGACCACCCACGAGACCGGGGGCGATCTCGAGGAGTCCCGGCGCCACGACATCAACCGCATGAAGATGATCAGCTCCTACAAGGGCGTCCGCCACGAGCGCGGGCAGAAGGTCCGCGGACAGCGGACCAAGTCCACGGGTCGAACCGAGGGGACCATCGGGGTCAACATCGAGGAGATCCGCGAGGAGATGGAGGAGGATGAGGCAGAATGACGACAGGTAACGCCACCAAACGCTACGAGACGCCGAACCACCCGTTCCAGGGCGAGCGTATCGCCGAGGAGGCCGGGCTGGTCGACCGCTACGGGCTCGAGAGCAAGGAAGAGCTCTGGCGCGCACAGTCGCGCCTGCGTGACTTCCGCCGCGAGGCCCGACGGCTGCTCGGCGCCGCACAGGGCGACGTCGAGGCCGCCAACGAGCAGGGCGACGAGTTCGTCGCTCGGCTCCGGAAGATCGGCATCCTCAACGAGAACGACGACATCACCGAGGTGCTGGGTCTCGACGAGACCGACGTGCTGGAGCGCCGTCTCCAGACCGTCGTCTACCGACAGGGGCTGGCGTCGACGCCCCAGCAGGCTCGGCAGTTCCTCGTCCACGGCCACGTCACCGTCGACGGCGCTCGGGTCACCGAGCCCTCGAAGTTCGTGACCGTCTCGGAGGAGGACGACATCGAGTTCGACGAGAACTCCGTTCTCGCGGACGAACTCCACCCCGCACGCGCGGAGGGTCAAGACGAATGAGCCAGAGCGAGTCCACAGCCGACGACGACGAGAAGTGGGGCATCGCACACGTGTTCGCGTCGTTCAACAACACGCTGATCACGGTGACCGACGCCACCGGCGCCGAGACAGTCGCGAAGTCCTCCGGTGGGACGGTCGTGAAGCAGAACCGCGACGAGGCGTCGCCGTACGCGGCCATGCAGATGGCCGAGGCGGTCGTCGACGACGTGAAGGCCGCCGGTATCGGCGGCGTCCACGTCCGTGTCCGCGGTCCGGGTGGCAACGACACCAAGTCGCCCGGCCCCGGTGCACAGGCGACGATCCGAGCGCTCGCCCGCGCGGGCCTGGAGATCGGCCGCATCGAGGACGTGACCCCGCTTCCCCACGACGGGACGCGCGCACCCAAGAAGAACCGACTGTAACACATGGCAGACGAATTCGACGTCGAGTACATCCGAGGCGACGATCGCGAGGCGCGGATCCTCGTGCGCGGTCTCACCCCGGCCTTCGCCAACGGGCTCCGCCGGGCGATGATCGCGGACGTGCCCACGCTGAGCATCGACACCCTCCACGTCGTGGAGAACTCCTCGGTGATGTTCGACGAGATGATCGGGCTCCGGCTCGGGCTCGTCCCGCTGACGACGCCCGACGACTTCGAGTACGGTGACACCGTCACCCTCGCGCTCGACGTCGAGGGGCCGGACACGGCGTACTCCGGGGATATCGAGTCCTCGGACCCCGACGTCCAGCCCGCCGACGAGGACATCCCGATCATCCAACTCAACGAGAACCCCAGCGGCGAGAACCAGCGCATCGAGCTGGAGGCCGAGGCCGTCCTTGACGACGGCAAGAGCCACGCCAAGCAGTCGGGGGGCGTCGCGGTCGGCTACCGTCACCTGCGGACGGTGTCGGTCGTCGGCGACCGCGGCGAGTTCGACGAGGAAGAGACCAACATCCTCCGCGGGGTCATCGAGACCGAGGAGGGTGAGCTGGTCCCGACCGACGAGTTCGATCACGACCTGACCGAGCGCTACCCCGGAAAGGAACTCGAAGTCGAGGACGTGCCCGGGGCCTTCGTCTTCCACGTGGAGACGGACGGCTCGATGACGGTCGAAGAACTGGTGCTCCGCGGGATCGAGTCGATCGAGTCACGCGCGGACGAACTGCAAGAGAAAGTCGCAGTCTAATGTTCCAAAGTCCACGACACCCCGACGCCAGCCCCCGATCCGGGAGCCCCGGCGCCGGCGCGTCGTGGCTGCGGACCGAAACCGCTTTCAAGGGACATCGAGTACACGAGAGTGCAGGCAGGGATAGCCAAGTCAGGCCAACGGCGCAGCGTTCAGGGCGCTGTCCTGTAGAGGTCCGCAGGTTCAAATCCTGCTCCCTGCACTCTCAGTTTTTCGGAGGCAACTCCACTTCAGAGGTCAATCCATGAGTAGCAACAAGACGAACCCGAGACTAGGGAGCCTCATCGCCGAGCTCAAGTCGGTCTCCCGCGACGTCGGTGCCAACGTGTGGGCCGACGTCGCCGAACGACTTGAGAAGCCGCGCCGCACGCACGCAGAGGTCAACCTGGGTCGCATCGAGCGATACGCCCAGGAAGACGAGACAGTCGTCGTGCCCGGCAAGGTGCTCGGTAGCGGTGTGCTCCAGAAAGACGTTACCGTCGCCGCGGTCGAGTTCTCCGGCACCGCCCGGAAGAAGATCGACCAGGTCGGCGAGGCAGTACAGCTCGAACAGGAACTCGAAAACAACCCCGAAGGCAGCAACGTGCGGGTGATCCGATGAGCGTCGCCGAGTGGGAGGCCGACCTCGTCGTCGACGCCCGCGACGCTATCATGGGCCGCGTCGCCAGCGAGGTCGCCCAGCGCGCCCTCGACGGCGACCGTGTCGCCGTGATCAACGCCGAGCAGGCCGTGATCACTGGCAACGAGGAGGCCACGATGGACACCTACCGCACGCGAGCGAACCTCGGTTCGGACTCGGGGCCGTACTACCCCAAGCGCCCGGACCGCATCTTCAAGCGCTCGGTGCGCGGGATGCTGCCGTACAAGCAGGATCGCGGCCGTGAGGCCTTCGAGAGTATCCGCATCTACGTGGGCAACCCCCACGACCGCGACGGTGAGGTGCTCGAGGGCACCTCGCTCGACCGGCTCTCGAACATCAAGTTCACCACGCTCGGTGAGATCTCCGAGACCCTCGGCGCCAACAAGACATGGTAACGAACACGTCCGGCAAGAAGAAGACGGCCGTCGCCCGCGCCACGGTGAGCGAGGGCGAGGGTCGCGTTCGCATCAACTCCCAGCCCGTCGAGCTGGTCGAACCGGAGCTCTCCCGTCTCAAGATGCTGGAGCCGTTCCGCATCGCCGGTGACGACCTCCGCTCGGAGATCGACATCGACGTGTCGGTCTCCGGCGGCGGCTTCGCGGGGCAGGCCGACGCGGCCCGCACCGCGATCGCCCGCGGGCTCGTCCAGCACCTGCAGGACGCCGAACTCCGCGACGCCTATATGGAGTTCGACCGCTCGCTGCTGGTGAACGACTCCCGGCAGTCCGAACCGAAGAAGTGGGGCGGGCCCGGCGCGCGTGCCCGTTACCAGAAGTCCTACCGCTGAGGTGATCAAACCATGATGATACCCGTCCGGTGTTTCTCGTGTGGCAAGGTCATCGGGGAACACTGGGAGGAGTTCGAGGAACGAGCGCGTGACGGCGACGAGGACCCCGCGGCGGTGCTCGACGACCTCGGCGTCGATCGGCACTGCTGCCGGCGCATGATGGTGAGCCACCGCGATCTGGTGGACGTCGTCTCCCCCTACCAATGAGCACGGAGTTCAATCGGTACGAGAAAGCCCGCATCATCGGCGCCCGAGCGCTGCAGTTGTCCTACGGCGCGCCGGTACTCGTGGAGACTGATCGCACCGAACCGTACCTCATCGCGGCACAGGAGTACGACGCCGGTGTCCTGCCGTTCACCGTTCGACGGGAGGGCAAATGACGCGCATCAGCGGCGTCTCGCTCCGGCGCGTGCTCGACTCCCGTGGCAACCCCACGGTCGAGGCCGACGTGCTGACGCGGTCGGGCGGCTTCGGCCGCGCGGCCGCCCCATCCGGGGCCAGCACCGGCGAGCACGAGGCCGTCGAGCTCCCGCCCGGCGAGGCGATCGCCGCGGCCCGGAAGCACGCAGTCCCCCGACTCGTGGAGGAGGTCCACGCGGGGAACCAGCGCGAGGTCGACGCCGCGCTGCGCGGCGCCGACGGCACCGAGGACTTCTCGGAGATCGGCGCCAACAGCGCGGTCGCCATCTCGATGGCGGCCGCCAAGGCCGGCGCCGACGTGCTCGGGGCGCCGCTGTACCAACATCTCGGCGGCACGTTCCGGGGGGACAACTTCCCGGTGCCGCTGGGCAACGTCGTGGGCGGCGGCGAGCACGCCGCCGACGCGACCCACATCCAGGAGTTCCTCGCGGCGCCGGTCGGGGCTCCCTCCGTCGCGGAGGCGGCCTTCGCAAACGCCGCGGTCCACGAGACCGTGGGCGAGCTCCTCACCGAGCGCGGCATCCCCGCCGCGAAAGGTGACGAGGGCGCGTGGGCGCCGTCGATCGACGACAGCGAGGCGTTCGAGATCGTCGCGACGGCCTGTGAGCAGGTCGCCGAGGACGTCGGGTTCGAGATCGAGTTCGGTCTCGACATCGCGGCCTCGGAGCTCTGGGACGGCGACGCCTACCAGTACGGCGACCGGAGCCGAAGCCCCGCAGAGCAGGTCGACTACGTGGCCGAACTGGTCGCGGAGTACGACCTCGCGTACGTCGAGGACCCCGTAGAGGAGAACGACTTCGAGGGGTTCGCCGAACTCACCGACCGAGTCGGTAGCGAGGCGCGGAGCGCCTCGAACGCGAGCGGGCGAAGCCCGCGAGCAGAGGAGACGCTCCTGTGTGGGGACGACCTGTTCGTCACTAACACCGAGCGACTCCAGCAGGGTATCGAGCGGGGCGCGGGCAACAGCATCCTGATCAAGCCGAACCAGATCGGGACGCTCTCGCTGGCGGTCGACGCCATCGAGACCGCGAGCCGCAACGGGTTCACGCCCGTGATCTCCCACCGTTCGGGGGAGACCGAGGACACGACGATCGCACACCTCGCCGTCGCGACCGGCGCGCCGTTCATCAAGACGGGCACCGTCGGGGGCGAGCGAACCGCCAAACTCAACGAACTCATCCGCATCGCGGAGGACGCTGTATGAGCGAAAGCGAGAACGACGACACAGAACCCGCCGAGGAGGACGTGGCCGACGAGGTCGCCGACTCCGACGCGGCGGCAGAGCCCGCCTCGGACGCCGAGGCAGAAACAGCACAGGCCGACGAGGCCGAGGAAGAGGAGTCCCGGTTCGACGAGAACGTCATGCCGGACGAGGAGGAAGCAGACCTCCTCATTCCCGTCGAGGACTACCTCTCCGCTGGGGTCCACATCGGGACCCAGCAGAAGACCAAGGACATGGAGCGGTTCATCCACCGCGTCCGGGACGACGGGCTGTACGTCCTCGACGTGAGCCAGACCGACGGCCGCATCCGGACCGCGGCGGAGTTCCTTTCCAACTACGACCCCGAGCAGGTGCTCGTCACCTCCTCGCGGCAGTACGGTCGGTTCCCGGCGGAGAAGTTCGCGGACGCCATCGGCGCCCGCGCCCGCACGGGCCGGTTCATCCCGGGCACGCTGACCAACCCGAAGTACGACGGCTACATCGAGCCGGACGTCGTGGTCGTCACGGACCCGATCGGCGACGCGCAGGCGGTGAAGGAGGCCATCACGGTCGGCATCCCCGTCATCGCCATGTGTGACTCGAACAACGCCGTCTCGAACGTCGACCTGGTCATCCCGACCAACAACAAGGGTCGACGCGCGCTGTCGGTGGTCTACTGGCTGCTGGCCAACGAGACGCTGGACCGCCGCGGCGCCGAGCCCAGCTACGCCCTCGAAGACTTCGAGGCCGGGCTGTAGGCCCGTCGAGATCCTTTCTGCGTTCAGTTCTGTCCGGGTAGCGGCGGCGCCGTGTCGTCTGCCGAGGTCTCGGCTGGGTTTCGTGAATCGCACTCGTTCGTGTGGGTAGCTCCTCGTTCATTGGGAACTGAGACAGCAACTCGATTGTTGGCGACTGAGACAGCAACCGCAACAGCAACTCGATCGTCGACCACTTGCGACCGCAGTGCGCCGAACACGAGGTTCGGCGCAGCACCGAGTCCCCACCCCTCCCCCCGCGCTCGCCGACCGCTGGCGAGCGCGAGGCGTCCACCGCTACCGCTGTGGCTGTCGGCGCGCGACGTGAGCAGGGCGAGACCGGCGGTCTCGCTGGCAGTGCGGGCGACGCGTGGATCGCCCGCACGACGCCTCCGTGCGCGAACGAGCGCGCGAGGTCCTCGTGAGTGAACCGAACGAGGGCACGAGGGAGCTCCGCTCCCTCGGAGGACGAGTGACCGAGCGAAGCGAGGGAAGGAGTCGGCTGGGGAGGTCTGTGGGCTGTGCGGGGCGGGGCGGTTACAAGTGGTCTAGCCTCGAGTTGCTGCTGCCGTGTGGTTGCTGTCTCAGCACCCAACAATCAGGCTACCGTACCGTCCAACCACGCCGACGACGGGCTTTTCCTGACTCTCATACAGGTACACCCATGGGCTATCGAACCGTGCGAACACAAGACGTGGAGCCGGCCCCCGACCGACCGTGCGAACTCCGACGGCTGACCGAGGCCGCGGGACTGACGCAGGTAGCTCTCAACCGCTACAGCGTCGAGCCGGGCGAGGAGATTCCGCTGGCGTACCACTACCACGACGAGCAGGAGGAGGCGTTCTACGTGCTCTCGGGGGCGATCGAGGTCGAGACACCCGAGGGGACGTTCGAAGTGGGCGCCGACGAGCTGTTCGCGGCCGAGCCCGAGAGCCCCCACCGGACGTACTGCTCCGACGACGCCGAGGGGGCCGCGGAGGTGCTGGCCGTCGGCGCGCCGCAGGCCGACGGCGACGTGCACGCCTACGAGCCCGACGAGTAGCAGTCGGAACGACTGTAACGATCGAGAGCGAGCGTTCGGACATGACGACTTCGAGCGCCCCCGGCAAGGTGTACCTGTTCGGGGAGCACGCCGTGGTGTACGGCGAGCCTGCGGTGCCCTGCGCGATCGAGCGCCGGGCACGGGTGAGCGTCGAGCCACGCGACGACCACCGCGTCCGCGTCGAGGCCGACGAGCTCACCCTCGACGGGTTCACCGTGGAGTGGGGAAACGACGCCGACGAGCAGCCCGACGTAGACGTCCCCTCGACGCTGGTCGAAGCCGCGACCGGCTACGTCGACGAGGCGTTGGGGCAGGCCCGCGACGCGCTGGACGACCCCGAGGCGGGGTTCGACGTGACCATCGAGAGCGACATCCCGCTGGGCGGCGGGCTGGGCTCTTCCGCCGCGGTTGTCGTCGCCGCGATCGACGCCGCGGTGCGCTCGCGTGGCGAGTCGATCGACCCCGAGGAGCTCGCCGACCGCGCGTATCAGGCCGAATCGACCGTGCAAGGCGGGGAAGCCTCCCGTGCGGACACGTACTGCTCGGCGATGGGCGGCGCGGTCCGCGTCGAGGGCGACGACACGCGCCCGATCGAGGCGCCCGAACTCCCCCTCGTCATCGGCTACGACGGCGGCGCGGGCGACACGGGCGAACTGGTGGCCGGCGTTCGCGCGCTCAAGGAGGAGTACGAGTTCGCCGCCGACACCGTCGAGACGATCGGCGACCTGACCCGCGAGGGCGAGCAGCTACTGGCCGAGGCCGAGCCCGGCGAGGAGCCCAGCCCCGTGTTGCTCGACGAACTCGGCAACCTGATGGACTTCAACCACGGGCTGCTGTCGGCGCTGGGCGTCTCCTCGCGCTCGCTGGACCGGATGGTCTGGTCCGCCCGCGAGGCAGAAGCGGAGGGCGCGAAACTGACGGGTGCGGGCGGCGGCGGCTGCATCGTCGCTCTCGATCGCACGCAGGCCACCCGGCGGGCGCTGGAGTACTCGCCGGGCTGTGAGCAGGCGTTCCGCGCCGAACTCGCGACCGAGGGGGTGCGTGCGGAGGAATGAGCCCGACGATCCTCAAGCTCGGCGGCTCGGTGATCACCGAGAAGGACCGCGCGGAGACGCTGGACGGCGAAGCGCTCGACGCGGCGGCCGACGCGGTCGCGGATGCGATTGAGAACGGCGATGTGTCCGAACTGGTGCTCGTCCACGGCGGCGGGAGCTTCGGCCACCACCACGCCAGCGAGGCGGGCGTCACCACGACCGACGGGAGCGGCGACGCCACGGACGCGATCGCGATTCACAGCGCGATGAAGACGCTCAATCAGTTCGTGCTCTCCCGACTCCACGAGCGCGGGGTGCCCGCGCTTCCGGTCCACCCGCTCTCCGCGGGGGCTCGGGACGCCGGCGGCGAGCTCGACCTGCCGATGAACCAAGCGGCGACGATGCTGGAGGAGGGGTTCGTCCCCGTCCTCCACGGCGACGTGATCGCGACGGCGGGAGAGGGCGTGACGGTGCTCTCCGGCGACGAGATCGTCACGACCGCCGCGGCGCACCTCGCCGCCGAGCGCATCGGCCTCTGTTCGACGGTGCCGGGCGTGCTCGACGTGGAGGACGAGGTGATCCCCGAGATCACCGCGTTCGATGACGCCGCCGACGCGCTGGGCGGGAGTGACGCCGACGCCGACGTGACCGGCGGGATGGCCGCGAAGGTGCGGCAACTGCTCGATCTCGGCGCGCCGGCGTCGGTGTTCGGCCCCGAGAGCATCGGGGCGTTCCTCGCGGGCGAGCAGCCGGGGACGACGGTCCGCGGGCGGCAGTAGGCCTGGGACGACGATCTGCGGACGGTGACGGCCACGGCCGGACAGTTAAGTGTCTTAGCGACGAATCTGTCCCCATGGCTGCGGACCTCACCGAGCGCGTTCGGGAGATCGCCGACGAGCGCGGCGTTCCCGAGTCGGAAGTCTTCGAGCAGGCGCTGGAGCGCGGGGTCGAGGACATGTGGTTCGACCTCGTCGTCTCCCGGTACCTGAGTGGGGAGATACCGCGAGCCGAAGCGCTCGAAGCTGTCGGTGAGGAACGACTCCGACGGGTCGAGCGGGAGGCAGAAGCGGTCGAAGAGGACGTGCGCTGGGGCTCGACGGCGTGATCGTCGCCGTCGCCGACGCCGGCCCCATCATCCACTTGGCCGAGATCGACGCGATAGAGCTTCTGGGAACCGTCGACGAACTGTACGTCCCGGAGACCGTTCGAGGCGAACTGGAAGCCGGAGGCGTTCCACAAGGGTTCGAGAAACTCGAGTTCGAACTGGTCGTCGCCGAAACGGACGAACGGAAGTTCGGCACTGGGCTAGACGAGGGTGAAACGGCCGCACTGGCGGTCGCGACGGGTCGTGACGCCGTTCTCCTGACCGACGATCTGACGGCGAGGGAGGCAGCGAAGGAATCAGGCGTCGGCGTACACGGTTCGATCGGCGTCGTCGCACTCGCGTTCAACCGTGGCGAACTGACCGAGGAGCAGGCGGTCGAGTCGATGCGATCGCTGCAGACGGAGACGAGTCTGTTCGTCACCGACGCGGTCGTGGACCACGGGATCGAGATGCTCCGGGACAGGTCGAGCGAGTAGCCGGTGATCTGCGGGCGGCAGTAGGCCCGGTGCGACGATCCGCGGGCGGTGACGGACAACCGCCCCGGGACGACGATCCGCGGGCGGGAGTCGTTCGGCAACCCTTTACCCCTCCCATGCCCGGCTTCGACCATGCACGAGATCACCGGGAGCGGCTTCGTCGAGGTGATCGCCGGGTCGATGTTCTCGGGGAAGACCGAGGAGCTGCTGCGGCGCCTGCGACGCGCGGAGATCGCCGGGCAGGACGTGGCGGCGTTCACTCCGGCCATCGACGATCGGTACGGCGAGACCACCATCGGCTCCCACGAGGGGCGCCAGTGGGACGCGCGGGTGATCGACAACGTCGGCGACGGGGTGTGGGAACTGCAGGAGTACCTCAACGGCGAGGAGGTGGTCGCGATCGACGAGGCGAACTTCTTCGACCGCGACCTCGTCAACGTCTGTAACGTGCTCGCCAACGACGGCCGGCGGGTGATCGTCTCCGGGACCGACATCACGTTCCGGGGCGAGCCGTTCACACCACTGCCGGAGCTAATGGCGATCGCGGAGTACGTCGACAAGCTACAGGCAATCTGTACCGTCTGTGGCGAGCCGGCGACCCGGAACCAGCGGCTGGTCGACGGTGAGCCCGCACACGTCGACGACGACACGATCGTCGTCGGCGCCGAGGAGTCCTACGAGGCACGGTGTCGGAGTTGCCACACGCTCAGGACCGACTGAGAATGACCGACCGAACGGGAACACACGGATGACCCAGTGGATCGGGAGCCCGGAGGGTGGCCGCGACCGCGGGCCACGAGCGCTCGCTCGCGCGTGGGCGGAGGTACTCGTCCGGCCGCGACGGTTCTTCCGAAACGGGATCGCGCCCGCGGATCAGGCGCCGGGGCTGGTCTTCGGCGTACTCGTGGCGCTGGGTGCCGTCGCCGGCCGACTGGCGACCGGCGACATGCCCACCTTCGAGACCGGCGGCGTGACACCCCCGTTCGGGCTCGGGAGCGGGCTGGGCGCCGTGCTGGTGCTGCTTGGGGTCGGACTGTTCCTCGCGCCGGCGGCGTTTCACCTCTCGGCGGCGATCGAGACGGTGGGGCTGTCGCTGCTAGCGCCGGACCGCGGCGGCGTGAGCGAGACGGTACAGGTCATCGCGTACGCGACCGCACCCTGTCTGCTGACCGCCGTGCCGTGGGCGCCGCTGCGGGTGGGCTGCTGTCTGTACGGGGCGGCGTTGCTCGTCGTCGGCACCGCGGTCCGGCACCAGACCTCGATCCCGCGGGCGGCGGTCGCGGCGGCGCTGCCGGCGGTCATCCTGTTCGGCTACGGCTACGGGGGATTCGCGGCCGCGGGGCTCTGAGTCGGGGCCGTTCCGGTCGATCGCAGTTGTTTTCGACAACGCCTTTAGGGCGGACCGAGTTTGTCCTCACAAATGGGCAACTGTATCATCTGTGGCGCCGACACCGAGGGCCACATCTGCCAGTCACACGAAGAGGACGTCGTTTTCGAGTTCCGCGGCAACAGCCCGGACCAGCTCGTCGAGAACCGCTTCTACCGCGGCGTCGTCGACGGCTACGCCGACTTCGGCGTGTTCGTCGACCTCTCGTCGAACGTCACGGGGCTGCTCCACCGCTCCGAGCTGGACGGCCGCCTCGAGAGCCTCGACTGGGAGGCCGGCGACACCGTCTTCGTACAGGTGAAGAACGTTCGTGACAACGGGAACGTCGACCTGACCTCCTCGATCCGACAGGCCGATCGCGAGTTCCGCGGGACGCTGATTCAGGACGGGACCGAGGAGCTGCTCCCCGAGGATGACGAGGAGGAGGTCGAAGAGGGAAACGGGCGTGAGCGGGACGTAGAAGCGACGACCGGGGAGGACGAGGAGTCCGCTCCGGCCGAGACCGACGGCAGCGGTGCCGAGGCGGCGACGCAGGCCGTCGACGAAGCGGCGGCGGAGTCCGCCGATTCCGAGACCGAGCCTGACGAGGCCGACTACGCCGAAGACGAATCTTCGGAGAGCGAGCCCGTCGACGCCGATCCGGCGGAAGCCGACACCGAGGAGACCCCCGCGGGCGCCGAGCCCGAGGAGCCGACCCGCCGCGACATCGGCGAGCTTTCCGACCGCGTCGGCGAGGAAGTCCGGATCGAGGGCGAGGTCGTCAGCGCGCGACAGACCGGCGGCCCGACCGTGTTCGAGCTCCGCGACGAGACCGGCGTGGTCGACTGTGCAGCGTTCGTCGAGGCCGGCGTTCGCGCCTACCCCGAGATCGAGGTTGGCGACATCGTCCGACTCGACGGCGAGATCGAGATACGCCGCGAGGAGCTGCAGGTCGAGACCGAGGCGCTGGTCGAACTCGAGGGCGAGGAGCGCGAGACCGTCGAGCGACGGCTCGCCGAGGCGCTGACCGAGCGCGCCCGCCCGGACGAGGCGACGCTGGTCGCCGACGACGACGCCGTTTCGGCGGCCAAGGAGAACCTGCTCGACGCCGCGGAGGCGATCCGCCGTGCGGTGTTCGAGTCCCGGCCGATCGTGGTCCGGCACGCGGCGACCGCCGACGGCTACGTCGCCGGCGTGGCGCTCGAACGCGCGATCCTCCCGATGGTGCGCGAGGAGCACGCCGAGAGCGACGCCGAGTACCACTACGTGAACCGCCGTCCGCTGGAGGAGGCGGTGTACGAGATGAACGACGCGACGAACGACGTGACCAGCATGCTGCAGGACCGCGACCGGCACGACGAGAAGCTGCCGCTCGTGGTGCTGGCCGGCACCGCCTCCACCGTCGAGAGCGAGGACGGGCTGGAGATGCTGGGGATCTACGGCGCCAAGCGCGTCGTCGTCGACGCCGCGCCGGCGGACGCGGAGATCGCCGACACGTCGGACGTGCTGGTCAACCCCGACGCCGCCGGGCTCTCGACGGGCGCGCTGGCGTCGTCGCTCGCGACGACTGTCTCTCCCGAGGTGCGCGAGGAGATCGCCCACCTGCCGGCGGTCAGCTACTGGCAGGACACGCCCGACTCCTACCTCGACGCCGCCCGCGAGGCCCGCTTCGACGAGGAAGCGGTGACGGAACTCCGCGAGGCGATCGCGCTGGAGGCGTTCTACCAGTCCTACGACGAGAAGCGCGAACTGGTCGGCGACCTGCTGTTCGGCGAGAGCCCCGAGGCCGTCGCCGCCGGCGCGCCGGAGGACGCCGCCGAGAGCGAGACGCTTGCGGGTCACATCGCGACGCAGTTCCGCGAGAAGATGGACACTGAGGTCGAGACCGCCGAGGCCAACATCGAACGCAGCGAGAGCGAGGGCGTCGAAGTCGCGGTGCTCGACACCGAGGAGTACACCCACAAGTACGACTTCCCGCCGAGTTCGCTGCTGCTGGACGAGCTCCACCGCCGCGGCGACGCGGACGTGACGATCGGCATCGCGATGGACGAGCTCTGGGTCCGCGCGGAGACGGACGTGGATCTGCGTGCCGTGGCTCGTGAAGCGGCCTCGAACGCGCCGAACGCCGGGATCTCGGCTGCGGGGCTCCGCGAGGGTCGGATCGAGTTCCTCTCCGGTGCGCGTGAGGAAGTCGAGATCGCCGTGGTTGGTGCGGTCGTCGAGCAGTTCGACTGATTCTCGGTTCGCTGCATTCTCTCGGTTTTCTTCGGTTCGGTAGTCGGTACTGGGTTCAGCTACTGGAACAGCGACCGCGACAGCAGCTCGATCGTTGGCAACTGAGACAGCACCCGCAACAGCAGCTCGATCGTCGACCACTTGCGACCGCAGGGCGCCGGGCATGAAGCCCGGCGCAGCACAGAATCCCCACCCCTCCCCCCGCCGGCGCCGAACGGTGGCGCCGGCGAGGCGTCCACCGCGACCGCACCGCTGTGGCGGTCGGCGCGCGACGTGAGCAGGGCGAGACCGGAGGTCTCGCTGGCCGTGCGGGCGACGCGTGGGTCGCCCGCACGACGCCTCCGTGCGCGAACGAGCGCGCGAGGTCCTCGCGAGTGAAACGAGCGAGGGCACGAGAGAGCTTTGCTCTCTCGGAGGACGAGGGAGCGAAGCGACCGAGTCGGCTGGGGAGGATTGTGGGCTGTGCGGCGCGGTTGCAGTCACAAGTGGTCTAGCTCACTCCGCGGTCGTGTTCGCGGTCGCGGTAGCCATCGCCGATCAATCAACTCGATCGGTGGCTCACGGCTCACTCCGTTCGCCGTTCGCGTAACGAGGTGGTTTACCTCCGCTCCCTACGGTCGCGGAGTTTCCCCACCTCGCTCGCAACCCTTAACCCCGAAAACCACCCACCACACACCAATGAGCACGGACGCCGCGGACACCGAAAACGGCGACCCCCCCACCTTCGTCGACGCCTGCGAGGAGCTCTGCCGCCGGATCATCGAGGAGGACCTCGAACGCGACGATCTCGAAGCCGCCAAGCGCGAGGTCTGCAGCGAGACTGGCGCCCCAAAGGTCCCCACCAACGGCGACATCCTCAGCTACGCACCCGACGAGTGGCGCGAGGAGGTGAAGTCCGTCGTCCGGCGCAAGCCCGTCCGGACTGCCTCGGGCGTCTCGCCGATCGCGATCATGACCTCGCCGCATCTCTGCCCGCACGGGAAGTGTCTCTACTGCCCCGGCGGCCCCGCCTCGGAGTTCTCCTCCGCGCAGTCCTACACCGGCCACGAGCCCGCGGCGGCCCGCGGTGAGCAGAACGACTACGACCCCTACGGGCAGGTCACGCTCCGACTCGAACAGCTCCGCGCGATCGGCCACCCCGTCGACAAGGCCGAACTCATCCTGATGGGGGGCACGATGACCGCCCGCAGCCACGACTACCAAGAGTGGTTCGTCAAGCGCGCGCTGCAGGCGATGAACGAGTACGACCTCGACAGCGACCCGAACCCCAGTCAGACCGAGAGCTTCGCCGAGCCGCCCGAACAGCAGGAGTTCGAGTACCTCGAGGACGTGATCGCCCGGAACGAGACCGGGGACATCCGCGTGACGGGGATCACCTTCGAGACAAAGCCCGACTGGTGTGACCCCGAGCAGATCGACCGCATGCTCGATCTCGGCGGGACGAAGGTGGAAGTCGGCGTTCAGACGACCTACGAACGGATCAACCGCGAGATGCACCGCGGCCACGGTACGCAGGCCTCCATCGACGCCAACCGCCGCCTGCGGGACTCGGCGTTCAAGGTCGGCTTCCACATGATGCCGGGCCAGCCCGGGATGAGTCAGGAGATGTGCCGCGAGGACTTCCGGCAGCTGTTCGACTCCCCTGAGTGGCGCCCGGACTACCTCAAGATCTACCCCACACTCGTCGTCGAGGGCACCCGCGTCTACGACATGTGGAAGCGCGAGGACTTCGAGCCGTTGGACAACGAAACCGCCGCCGACGTGGTCGCCGACGCGATGAACGAGATTCCGAAGTACTGCCGGCTTCAGCGCGTCCAGCGGGACATCCCCGCGGACTTCATCGAGGGCGGCGTCTGGAAGTCGAACCTCCGGCAGCTCGCCCAGCAGCGCGCCGAGGAGAAGGGGTACGAGATCCGGGACATCCGCGCCCGCGAAGTCGGCCACAACGACGCCGACCCCGACCCCGCGGAGATCACGCTGGACACGATGGAGTACGAGGCCGGCGGCGGCACGGAGCGGTTCATCTCCTTCGAGGACCCCGTCCGGGACCTGCTGATCGGCTTCTGTCGGCTGCGGTTCCCGAACGATCCCGTGCGCCGGGAGCTACAGGACGCCGCGCTGGTCCGCGAACTCCACGTCTACGGCTCCGAAGCGACGTTCGATGGGAGCGGCGACGACGACGGCCAGGAGTGGCAGCACCGCGGCTACGGCAAGCGGCTCGTCCGCGAGGCCGAGCGCCAGGCCCGCGAGGCCGGCTTCGGGAAGCTGAGCATCATCTCGGGCATCGGCGTCCGAGAGTACTACCGCGAGAAGCTTGGCTACCACCAGGACGGCCCGTACGTCTCGAAGCGTATCTGAACGGGAGTGTTTTTGTCAGCGTCGCTCAATGCCCCGCGTATGAGCGACGCAGGCGGGGACGGGCAGGACTCCGTGGGCCAGCGGCTCCGGGAGAACGCCACGGGCATCGTGAGCACCCTCGTCACCGCGATCTGGTTGGGTGCGCTGTTCACCGATCAAGGCTGGTGGCTGGCGGCGATGCTGGTGGGCTACATCGCGGTGGTGCCGATCACCGCGATGCTGTTCGGCGACGAGGAAGAGCAGGAGGAGTGGCTGGACCGGGACGGGGACAGCGCCACGAAGCGATCGAGCGACGAGAACGAGGAGACCCCCCTCGAGACCCTCCGCCGGCGCTACGCCGAGGGGGAGCTGAGCGAGGCGCAGTTCGAGCGTAAGCTCGACCAGCTGCTCGGGACCGAGACGATGGAGGACGCCGAGGAGTACGCGCGCCGGGAGCGCCGCGAGCGGGAGACAGAACGCGAGCGGTAGCCGCGGTCGGGTAGGCGCCGGCGTGAGCCCCGAACGGAACGCCCTTCCCGGTCGCCCGAGAAATCCGGCGCATGGAGCCGAAACGCGAACTGTCGAGCGTCGACCTCGCGGCGCTCGCGACCGAGCTCTCCCGCTACGAGGGAGCCAAGCTCGACAAGGCGTATCTCTACGACGAGGACATGCTGCGGCTCAAACTCCGGGATTTCGACCGCGGGCGGGTGGAGCTGTTGATCGAGGTGGGCGAGAACAAGCAGGCCCACGTCGCCGACCCCGAGCGCGTACCCGACGCGCCCGGACGGCCCCCGGAGTTCGCGATGATGCTGCGCAACCGCATCGAGAGCGCCGACCTCGTCTCCGTTTCCCAGTACGAGTTCGACCGCATCCTCGTCTTCGAGTTCGAGCGCCCCGACCAGAACACCACGCTGGTCGTCGAACTGTTCGGCGACGGCAACGTCGCCGTACTGGACGGCAACGGCGAAGTCGTGCGCTCGCTGGAGACGGTGCGGCTCAAGTCACGGACGGTCGCGCCCGGGAGCCCCTACGAGTTCCCGAAGTCGCGGCTCAACCCCCTCGAAGTCGACTACGACACGTTCGAGGCCCGGATGGAGCAGTCCGACACCGACGTGGTGCGGACGGTCGCGACCCAACTCAATCTCGGCGGCTTCTGGGGCGAGGAGCTCTGTCGCCGCGCCGGGGTCGAGAAGGCGATGGACATCGACGACGCTGGCGAGTCGGAGTACCGCGCGATCCACCGCGAACTGATGGATCTCGCCGAGGCGCTCCGAAGCGGCCAGTTCGACCCGCGCGTGTACGTCGAACTCGACGAGGACGCCGAGAGCGACGAGGACCGCCCGCTAACCGAGCGCGGCCGCGTCGTCGACGTGAGCCCCGTGGTACTCGAAGAGCGATCGGATCTCCACAGTCAGGCGTTCGACTCGTTCAACGCCGCGCTTTCGGAGTACTTCTACCGCCTCACGGAGCAGGCACAGCGTGAGGAGGAGGGTGGCGGCCGCGAGCGCCCGGAGTTCGAGGCCGAAATCGAGAAGGAGAAACGGATCATCGAACAGCAGGAGCAGGCCATCGAGGGGTTCGAGGAGGAGGCGGAATCGCTCCGGCGGAAAGCCGAAATCTGCTACGCGCGCTACGATCTGATCGACGAGGTGCTCTCGACGATTCAGAACGCCCGCGAGCAGGACCGCCCGTGGAACGAGATCGGGGAGACGCTCGCGGCGGGCGCCGAGCAGGGCATCCCCGCCGCGGAGGCAGTCGTCGACGTGGACGGCTCCGAGGGGACGGTGACGGTCGACGTCGACGACGAACGGATCACTCTCGACGCGACGACGGGCGTCGAGAAGAACGCCGACCGGCTCTACCAGGAAGCGAAGCGCGTCGAGGGGAAGAAGGAGGGCGCCCGCGAGGCGATCGAGGACACCCGAGAGCGACTCGAAGCCGTCAAGAAACGGCGCGAGGCGTGGGAGGAGGAGCCCGAGCCGGAGCCCGAACCCGACGAGGGGCAGGAGGACATCGACTGGCTCTCGCGGGCCGACATCCCCGTCCGGCAGCCCGAACACTGGTACGAGGAGTTCCGGTGGTTCCACACTAGCGACGGCTACCTCGTGATCGGCGGGCGCAACGCCGACCAGAACGAGGCGCTGGTGAAGAAGTACCTGAACAAGCACGACCGGTTCTTCCACACGCAGGCCCACGGCGGCCCGGTGACGATTCTCAAAGCCAGCGGCCCCTCCGAGCCGTCGAGCGCCGTCGACTGGCCCGAGTCGAGTCTGGAGGAGGCCGCCCAGTTCGCGGTCGCGTACTCCTCGGTCTGGAAGGACGGCCGCGGCGCCGGCGACGCGTACATGGTCGAGCCCGATCAGGTGAGCAAGACGCCCGAGTCCGGCGAGTACCTGGAGAAAGGCGGGTTCGCGATCCGGGGCGACCGGGAGTACTTCCGGGATCTGGCCTCCCGGGTCACGGTGGGGATCACCTGCGACGACGAGACCCGGGTTATCGGCGGCCCGCCGAGCGCGATCGAACCGAAGGCGGAGACGACGATCACGCTCGAACCCGGGAAGTTCGCCCAGAACGACGCCGCGGTGAAGTGTTACCGTGAGTTCAAGTCGCGGTTCGCCGACGAGTCGTTCGTCCGCAAGATCGCCAGCGCCGACCGGATTCAGGAGTTCCTGCCGCCGGGCGGCAGCGATCTGATGGACTGATAAACGGCGCTAGCGCCCATCTTCTGCGGGGAGCCGCAACCCCTTCCGCCGCCCGGCGAGCACGTCGAACCGCTCGTCGCGTCGGATTTCGAGCCAGTAGAGCAATCGCTCGGCCCAGCGGAGCTTCCTCGCTTTCAGTTCGCTCACGTCGGGATCGTCGAACTGCCAGCCCACGAACCGGAGCTCCCCCGCCCCCAGCGCGTCCGCGAGAAACGCCGCGCGGTCGCCGTCGGTGAAGCCGCCGAAGTTCCGGACCGGCCCTTTCGGCGCGGCCTGTGTGGTCGGCAATAGTCGTTCGTCGGCGAACTTCGGGACCCACTCCGCCAGCGCGTCGACGTTGTCGCCGTGGGCGTGGACCGCGGCGGGGAGCCCTTCACGGCTCGCGGCGGCGAGACGCCCGGGCGTGCCGTCGAGGTCGGTGACCGCGAGGTCGACGCCGATTCCGGCGTCCCGGAGCGTCGTCGCGGCCGAGGAGGCGGCGATGACGCGGTCGGCGGCTGCGGCAGCCTCAGTCTCGTCGGCGAGGGTCGGCCCGGCGCCGGCGACGGCGACCGTTCGCCCCTCGAAGGCGGGGAGGACGTCGAGATCGAACGGCTCGGTCGTCGACGCCAGCCGGTCGCGTGCGCGCTCGTCGGCCGCGCGGCCGAAGCCGAACTCGGCGAGGATGCGCTCGTAAACGGGCTCCCAGACGTGGAACTCCATACGGTGTAGCCGTGGCTGACGGACGTGAATACTGCGGAGATGAATGGGCCGGCGTGGTACCGAAGTACCCCTACCCAGGTACCGTGCCGGCGTCCACTTGTGGTTTTCTGCGGCCCCGGTATAAGCTTTCTTGTCGGCTCCGGCGAGTGAAGCCCCGTAACCTTGATGCGGTGGCTGGCGCAGGATACCCCATGGATCTCTATCGCACCAGCGAGTCGGGTGTCGTCCCGGTACAGCCGCTCGACCCCGGCGAGACGGCCGGGCTCGCCGGCGCGCTCCTCCAAGGGCCCGGCGGGAGCCTCGGCGGCGACGATGTGCTGTTCGTGACGACGGCTGCCGGCGACGGCGCCGCAACGGCGCTGGCACTCGACGCCGAGGGGTCGGCGGTCGTCGTCGGTGCCGTCGACGGTGAACTGGGCAGCGACGCGGTCACCGACGCACTCCAGCGCGCCAGTACGGTCGCGGATCACCCCTACGAGGCGCTCGACGAACAGTACGACGGGGGGTCACTCCGCGAGGCGCACGCGGAGTACTTCCACTGTGCCCCGCTCGACCCCGGGGCGTTCAACGAGGATCAGCGCGTCCGGCTGCTCGGGACGGCGTTCGCCGACGAGGCGCTGGATCTGGCGACGTTCCTGAGCGACCGGGAGCTGGCGGTCGACGCGGTCCGGATCGAGGCGTTCGGCGCGGTGGAAAGCGAAGAGTTCCTCGTCCGGTTCGTCGCCGACGACGATGGGCAGCAGACGCAGGCTGCCGACAGCACGGAGGAGTGGGTCGCCGGCACGAACGCGAGCGCCGCGGCAGCGACTGGTGAGGCTGCCAGCGGCGACGACGGCGCGGAATCGGACGCACCGACCCACGAATCGGCGCTCGCGGCGAGCGATGGAGTCGACGACGATGTCGGAGCGGAGGACGAAACTGGGTCGGAGGACGGGAACGGAGCGGACGGCCGGGACGGAGTGGGCAGCGGAGACGGAACCGACGAGGGGGCCGGAACGGACGGGGCCGAGGAGGAGAACCTCGAACTGCCGACGTTGCTCGACGCCGTCGCCGAGGGTGTAGCGGACCGGCTCGTCGGGACGTTCGACGCCGACCCCGAGGAGATGGTCTCCGTCGAGCGCGGGAACGAGCTGCTCGTTCGGCCGGATCACCCCGCCTACGCCGGCGGCGTGCTGCGCTACCGGCTCCAGGTCGACACGGACGGCACCGTGGAGTTCGGGGTGAACATCTACGGCGGCAGCGAGGCCGAGAAAGAGCAGATGCGCGCGGTGGTCCGGGAGAACGAGGCGGCGATCGAGGAGGAGCTGGAGTACGAGATCGCTGACGGCTACGACGGGTTCGCGGCGAGCCGGCAGTTCGCGACGTTCGATCAGGTCGCAGCCGCCGAGATCGTCGACGAGTTCGATCGGCTCGTCCGCCTCTTCCACTCCCGCGTGATGCGGGCCTGACGCCGAGAAGGAAAGAGACGTCACCCCGGAGCCCGGAGATCCGGGCATGCGAATCGTCCAGCGCGGCCACGGCGCGGAGGGCCGTGACCGGGTGACGCTCGTCCCCGAGACCGTCGACGACCTCTGGCACCTCTCGCACGTGCTCGAACCGGGCGATCTGGTCGAGGGCGACACCACCCGCCGCATCCAGCGCAACGACGACCAGATGCGCGACACCGGCGGCGAGCGCGAACACCTCCACGTCACCCTCGAAGTCGAGGACGTGGAGTTCGCCCGGTTCGCGAACCGCCTCCGGGTGGGTGGCGTGATCCAGCACTGCTCGATGGAGGACCAGATCGGGCTGCACCACACGATCAACGTCGAGACCCACGAGGAGCTCACGATCGAGAAGTACCTCAAGCCCGACCAGCGCGACCGGATCGAGGAGGCCGCCGAGGCGACCGACGCGCCGGACGTGGCGGTCGTCACCGTCGAGGAGGGCGAAGCGTACGTCCACACGGTCCAGCAGTACGGTACCGACGAGTACGTCTCGCTGACCGCGCCGACGGGGAAGGGGGAGTACGCCCAGCCACGGACCACCCTGTTCGAGGAGCTCGGCTCGGCACTCCAGCACGTCGACGCGGAGGCGATCATCGTCGCCGGCCCGGGCTTTACGAAGCGCGACGCGCTCGACTACCTGAAAGAGGAGTACCCCGACGTGGCCGAGAAGGTCGCGACGACCGTCGACACCTCCGCGGCGGGCGATCGCGGTGTCCACGAGGTGCTCAAACGCGGCGCCGTCGAGGACGTGCAGGATCAGACCAGAATCGCCCGTGAGAGCGAGCTTATCGACGAGCTCACCGAGCGCATCTCCACCGGCGAGAAAGCGACCTACGGGATCGAGGAGACCGCCGAGGCCGCCGAGTACGGCGCGGTCGGGACGTTGCTCGTCGTCGACGAGCGCCTGCGCACCGAGCGACAGGACGAGGGCGACTGGGAGCGGGACGCAAACGAGATCATCGAGACCGTCGAGCAGAAAGGCGGCGAGGTGGTGGTGTTCTCCTCGGAGTTCGCCCCCGGCGAGCAGCTGTCGAACCTCGGCGGGATCGCGGCGCTGTTGCGGTACCGGATTCAGTAGCGCGGACAAAACTTTACGAGCCTCCCCGCGTTCAGTACGGCTCATGGACAGAGAGACCACCCGCCGAGCCCTCCTCTCGACAGTTCTCGGCGCCGGGGTCGGCGGGATGGCGCTGACGGAGGCCCGGTCCTACTTGGATCGGTTCGCGCCCGGGTCGGGCAGCGTCTGGGGCGCCGCCACGGGAACCGCCCCCGACGAACTCGACAGCCCGTACGGTCCGGCGACCGTCAGCTACGACGGCTACGGCGTCCCGCACGTCGAGGCAGAGAGCGAGCGGGCCGCCTACTACGCGCTCGGCTACTGCCACGGCGCCGACCGGCTGTTCCAGATGGATCTCTACCGGCGGCGGATGGCCGGCCACCTCTCCGAGGTGGTCGGCCCGTCGACCGTCGACTCCGACACCTTCCACCGACAGATGGATTTCGAGGGCGCAGCCGAAGCCACGTGGCAGCGCGCGGAGGGCACCGAGACCGGCGACGTGGTCGAGGCGTACGTCGCGGGGGTGAACCACGCCCGCGAGGTCAAGCCGACGCCGGTGGAGTACGGGCTGCTGGAGTTCGAGCCGCAGGCGTGGACGCCGACGGCGACACTGCTTGTCCAGAAACAGATCTCGTGGGGGCTCACGGGCTCGTTTCGGACGCTCCGGAGGGCGCTGGCCCGCGACCGGCTGGACGCCGACGCGACCGAGCAACTCTACCCGCGGATGATGGACCACGAGACGCCGATCCTGCGCGGTGGAGAGGCGTCGTTCGCGGCTACCGACGGCGACGCCGCCGTCCCCGACCCGGACCTCGTCGACTGGCTCGGCGCGTTCGAGACCGGCCCCGGGATCGGCTCGAACTCCTGGGTCGTCTCCGGCGAGCACACCGCCTCCGGCGACCCCATCGTCGCGAACGACCCCCACCTCCAGCTCTCGGCGCCACCGGTCTGGTACGAGCAGCACGTCGTCGGTCCCGAGTTCGACAGCCGCGGGGTCGCGTTCCCGGGCGTCCCGTTCGTCGTGATCGGGCAGAACCACGCCGGGGCGTGGGGCTTTACGAACGCGGGCGCGGACGTGATCGACTTCTACACCTACGAGACGGTCGACGGCGGCGACGGGTACGAGTACGGTGACGGCATCCGACAGTTCGACAGCCGGAGCGAGACGATCGAAGTCGCCGGCGCCGAGAGCGTCGATATCGAGGTGAAGCGCTCGGTCCACGGCGCGGTTTTGAGCCAGTACCCCGACGGCGACGGGTTCGCGGCCGCCGACGAACTCGGCGTCGCGTGGACGGGGCTGTCCGCCACCCGGACCGTCGAGGCGGTCCGTGAGCTCAATCTGTCCGACGGGCTGGACGACGCCGAGGCCGCGATCCGGAAGTTCGACGAGCCCACACAGAGCTTCGTCTACGCCGACGACTCGGGGAACACCTACTACTGGGTCACCGGCCAGATCCCGATCCGGACCGTCGACGGCGAGCCCGTTCGGGGCACCCGGATCTTCGACGGCTCCGCAGGGGAGGGCGAGTGGGGCGAGGGGTACGAGCCCTACGGCGAGTCTTCGTGGGACGGGTTCGTCCCCTACGACGAGAAACCCGGCGCCCGGAACCCCGACTACCTCGCGACCGCGAACCAGCGCATCACGAACGACCCCGAACACTACCTCTCGGAGGGGTACGCGCCGCCGTTCCGTGGGGGGCGGCTCTACGACCGGCTCGACGCCCGCGCCGAGAGCGAGGCGCCGATGGACGCTGCGTTCCACCGAGACCTCCAGACCGACGTTCTCGACGGCCGCTACGACCTGTTCCGGCCGATCGTCGAGGAAGTAGTCGGTGCGGGTAGGACGGCCGACGACGATCTGGACGCGCCGACCGCGGCGTCGCTGCTCGACTGGGACGCCGAGATGCGGCCCGACCGCGCCGAGCCGCTGCTGTTCGAGCAGTGGCTCCGGGCGTTCCGCGAGCGAACGTTCGGCGACGATTTCGAGAGCGTCGATCTGCCCGAGGAGTTCCCGCGACCGAACTTCCGGGTGCTCGGCACGCTGTCGGCCGACAGCGAGTGGTTCGACGGCGACCGAACGGCGGTCGCGGCGGACGCGATGGCGGACGCTCGCGAGCGCATCGACAGCGAAGGCTGGGAGACGTACGGTGACTGGAACCGCGTCCGATTCGCCCATCCCTTCGACCAGTCGTTTCTCAACTACGAACAGCTCCCCACCGCGGGCTCGCCGGGGACGGTGCGGAACTTCCACAGCGAGGCGTCGACGGGCGCGAGCTGGCGGATGGTGGCGACGTTCGACGGCGAGTCGCGGGCGGTGCTGCCCGGCGGCAACTCCGGCGACTACTTCTCGGCTCACTACGACGACCAGCTCTCGCTGTGGGCGAACGGCGAGTACAAGTCGATGGCCCGGACGCTCCCCGACGGCGTCGATCTGACGTTCACGGAGGGCGACCGATGAGTCCGGACTCGTCGGTGTCGGGTCTCGCAGGCCTCCGGAACGACCGCCGGCGCCGGCTCGCGACGACCGCCGTCGCCATCGTGCTGGGGCTGGTGCTGTCGCTGTTCCACTGGACGGGGCTCCTCGTGGCGGGTGCACTGGTCGCGCTCCCACAGCGGTCGCTCGGGCGCGGGGTCGCCGCCGGGGTCGGGATGGGTGCGCTGGTCGTCGTCGGCTTCCTCGGGCAGTTGGCGCTCGCGGGGACGCTCGACCCCGTGCTCGCGATGGGGCAGCCGAGTCTGCTCGCGCTGGGGATCGGTCTGCTGCTGCCGGCGTTCGGGTCGCTCCTTCGCGGCGTCGTCTGATCGGTCCGAGGTGGCGTGCGAATCACTCGGAGTCGTCGAACTGGAGCGGGACGATCCCCGCCTCCCGCCACGCCTCGAACTCGGCTCTGAACCAGTCGTCGGTCGCTTCGACCGCTGCCTCCGTGTGACAGCAGTAGTAGCCTCGGCCGTCGTGGAACAGGACGACCGCCGCGTCGTCGACCGGGGGCGGGTAGTACACGACCGCGCCCCCGTCCGCCCCCTCGATCGTGTCGAAACTGCGACTCCGGAGCTCGCCGGAGTCCTGTGTGAACATCGAGATCGCTAGCGCCTGTGGGTGGACGCGGTCGATATCGAGTTCGAAGCGGTGGACGATCGGGTGGGACTTTTTGACCGCCTCGACGCTCTCGTACCGGTCGTCGGTCGGGCCGCTCTCGAAGAACAGATCGCGGGCGTCCGACTCGTGCCAGATGTACCAGCCGGCGAGTGCGACGAGCTCCTCAAGCGAGCAGTCCGAGAGCTGGACGGTCGCGATGTCTGCGTCCTCGAACCGCTCGGGTAGCCCCGGCGGCGGCGTGACGCTGTTCGCGTACGCCTGCACGTACTCGCTCCAGCGCATCACGGTCGTGGAGTCGACGCCGTTGCCACTCACCAACTGCTCGATATCGGTGCTCCCCGTGAGCGGCCCGTCCTGTGACGGGTGGGGCGGAAGGTCGTCGGGAACCGCATCGGCCTGATACCCCATGTGCGGTCGATTGCCCACGGACTCCCTTAATACTGCGTCGGCTTCCGCGGGGCGACGCCCGCGCCGAACTGTCCCTTTTTATCGGCTCCCGTCCCACCCACACCCATGGGCACCCACATCGTCCCGGTCGGCTTCGACTACGACCGGCTGATCGCGCCGTTGATCCGCGACCAGTTCGACGTAGATCGGGTGGTGCTGCTGGAGGGGGCCGTCGGCAGCGAGGCCAACGTCGAGTACTCCCAGAACCTCGCGGGCAAGCTCGAACAGGATTTCCAGAACCTCCTCGGGGCCGAAACCGAACGCGTCGGGCTCTCTGACGTGTACGACTACGACGCCGCGTTCGAGCGGGCGTACGACCTGATCAACGCTCACCTCGACGCCGGCAGCGAGGTCTGGGTCAACATCTCCTCGATGCCCCGGCCGGTCAGCTTCGCCTTCGCGACCGCGGCGCACTCGATCACGCTTGAGCGACAGGCGGACCGCCACCGCATCCACACCTACTACACCGCCCCCGAGAAGTACTTGGAGACGGAGATGGCCGAGGAGCTACGGGAAACGCGGGACCTGCTCGCCGAGGTCCGTGAGGCGGGCGTCGACGACGAGGAGATCGCCGAGCGCCTCGGCAGTATCGAGGGGCTGCTCTCGGAGTTCGACGAGCGGGGGACCACGATCGGCGCCAAGCGAATCGGCGACAACCACATCGTCGAGCTCCCGGTCGCGGCGTTCTCGAACGTCGAGCCGTTCGAAGAGGTGATCCTGTTCACGCTGGGCGAACACGGCGAGTTCGAGAGCGTCAGCGAACTCGCGAAGACGCTCGCGGCGGACATGGGCGAGGAGTACACCGACAGCTTCCGGTCGAAAGTGATCTACAACGTCGACCGGCTCGGCCCCGGCGGGAAGGCGTACGTCGAACAGGAGGAGCACGGCAACTCCCACCGCACCTCTCTCTCACGGATCGGCGAACTCTGGGTGCGGGCCCACGCCGACGACGAGCCCGCCGAACTCTCCTAATCCGCCGTCCCGTTGTACCAGTCGAGTTCGTCCCCGTCGATCTCCGTGGGCGACTCGGAGGTCACGGCCGTGACCGCGCCCGCGGCGTCGAGGTAGAGTCGGCCGTCGTCCTGGACGGCCGTATCGCGGAACACGCGCTGGGCCTCGGTGGGCGAGAGGCTCTCGTTCTCCGCGAGCATCAGGGTGAGCGTCCCCGCCACCAGCGGCGCCGCCACGGAGCTGCCGTACATCTCGCCAGCCGTGTTCGTGTCGATGGCGTCGGGCGCCGAGATGTCGAGCCGCGGGCCGGTCGAGCTGTACGACCGTGGCTCGCCGGTCACCGCGTCGACGGCGCCGACGGCGATCACCCCCTCGGCGGTCGCTGGCGCGACCATCCCGCCGGCGTCGCTGCTGATGTCGAGTTCGTGGCGGGAGGAGAACAGGTCGACGGTACTGTCGTTGGCGTCGGGGCCGCCGCGAACCGCGACGTAGTAGCGCCCTCGGGGGACGGTGGCGTCGATCGCCTCGGTGTGGCTGCCGTTCCCGCTCTCGTTCGTCGCCGACTTGGCGATCAGCGGATCCTCGCCGTTCTCGGCGCGGTAGAGGTAGAGGTCGTAGTCGGCACTCCCCTCCCAGTAGAGCCGGAGCGAGACGCTGCCGCCGATCCCCCCTTCGCCCAGCGTGTTGTACCGGGTGTCGTTCGCGAACGCGAGCCAGCCCTCGTTCCCGGTGCCGGTCCAGTGTCGCTCGGCGTAGTTGCCCGCAGAGGTGACGAAGGCGGTGTCGTTCTCGGCGGTTGCGGCGGCGGCCTCGTTCATTCGTGCCATCCCCTCGGCGGTTCGCGGGAAGTAGCTCCCGGCGTCGACGACCACGTCGACGTCCTGCTCGCGCAGCCAGGCGAGTGCGCGTTCGTAGGCGGCCGGCCCGCCGTCGAGGCCGATGCTCGCGAGGTACAGCTCCGAGTCGGGTGCGGTCCGGGCGACGATCTCGGCGACTGCGGTGTCGTGCGTGCTGTCGACGGAGAATCCGGACGATCTGTCCGCGAACGTCCGGCTCGCGGCGACGGAGTCGCCGATCGGGCTCCCGCCGGGGGAGAACTCCCCGCCGATGACGCCGACCCGAACGCCGTCGCCGGTGACGCCGGCGTCGTGGACCGCGCCGAACCCTGACAGCGGGTCAGGCTCCGTCGACTCTTCGGGAGGGTCGGGCGACGATCGGATGGCGTCGGCGAGCGCGTCGTTCGGTGGCCCACGAACGAGCTGCTGGCTGCTCGACCCGACGGGGGCCGCGAAGGAGACGCTGCTCACGACGACGACGACGACGAACAGCGTCGCGGCGGTCCCGACTCTCATTCCGTCACCTCCGATGGTTGCTCATCAGTCCATCCGACTGTACTGGAGTGCGACCGCTGCGATGGCGACCAGCCCGCCGGCGAGGAACAGCGCCGCCGGCGGGACCGTGCCAAACAGCGCGCCGGAGCCGGTCGAGTCGGCGACGCGGGGGCCCGTGGGGCCGGCGATACCGCTACCCCCGACGTTCACCGTCGCGTGGACCAGCAGGCTCCCGACGAGCACCGCGGCCGCGGCGCCGACGTACTGCCGGAGCGAGTCGAGCAGCCCCGACCGCTCGGCCTCGTTGCCGACACAGACGACCAGCGAGTCGTCGACCGGGGCGTACACCTTCATCTCGCGGCCCTTGACCGAGTACCGCGTCTCGGCGACCTCGACCAGATCCGCCTCCTGGAGGTTGTCGAGGTGGTGGCGCGCGTTCTGTAGCGACGTGTCGACCGTGTCGGCGAGTTCGGATGCCGTCCGGGGGTCCTCGTGGAGCGCCGTCAGCAGCGATCTGGCGGTCTCCGAGGAGAGCGACCCGATCAGCGGATCGACCTCCTCGTCGTCGAGCCAGAGCAGCCGGGTGCCCCCCTCGTCGTCCCCCTCGTCGGCGGCGACGGCGTCGGACTCGGACGGCAACAGACCGGACATGGGTGTGCGTACCACATCCAGTAACTAAACCCTTCGGTAACGACAAGAACAGCCGAGTCAGCGCGCGCGGCGGAGTCGCCCCAGCACTGGCGTACGCTCGCCGACGAGCGCGTCCGCCGCCTCGACTGCCTCGTCGGCGTCGGCGGCAGTCGCGTCCCCACCGTACCGGGCCCGCTCGTACAGCCCCGCCACGCGGTAGACGCGCGTGTCCGTCACGTCGAGGCGGTCGAGGTAGTCTTCGACGGTCTCGCCGGGGCGTCGCGGCCGGTAGCGAGCGCCGAGCAGCGTCTCGATCCGGTCGTACGCGCGCTCGACGTCGGAAACGGGGTCCGCCCGTGGCTGGTAGCGCAGCCAGACGAACCGATAGAGCCGGGTATCGAACCCGAACCGCCGGGCGGCGGCCACTCCGCCGAACAGGAGCACGAGGCCGTACCCTACCTCCTCGGGCGTGGGCAGCGCCGGCTCGTCCGAACTCCCTTCCTCGCCGCCGCCGGTGAAGTTCCCGACGGTGCCGTTCGGGGCCTCCTGTCCGGGCCGGAGGATCTCTTCGAGGTTGTCAGTCGCCGTCACCGCGTCGGCGGTGTCGTTGCCCGTCCCGGCCGTGGTCGTCTCCGTCGGCGTTGGTGTCCACTCACCCGGGCCGGTTCGGTTGGTGTCGACGCCGTTTTCCCCGGCCTCACGAGCCTGCGTGACGCGCTGCTCGGCCGCGGACTCCCGGGGGCCACTCGGCGTCGGGTCGAACGCGACCCAGCCGGTCGCCGGGAAGTACACCTCGACCCACGCGTGGGCGTTCAGCCCGCGGACGACCCACTCGTCCTCGGCGACGCGTTCGCCGGGGGTGTACCCCGTCACCATCCGGGCCGGGACCCCCTGGGTTCGCAGCATCACGGCCATGGTCGTCGCGTAGTAGGTACAGTAGCCGGCGTCCATCTCGAACAGGAACCCGTCGGCGACGCTCCCGCGCGGGCGCTCGACGTTCAGCGAGTACTCCTTGTTCCGCTCCAGGTACGACTCGATCGCGACGGCGGTCGCGTAGGGGGTGGAGGCGTTCGCCCGGTCGGCGACCGTGGCCGCGCGCTCGCCCACCCGGTCGGGCGTGCTGTCAGGCAGCGAGAGGTAGCGCTGTTCGACCGTCTCGGGGTAGTCGGTGCCGGCCATCCGGAGGTCGTCGATCGTGTACGCCGGGCGCTGGCTGACGACCCGGTAGGACTCCCCCTCGGCGATCGGCGCCGCCGCACGGAGGCCGCTCTCGGCGGTCACCTGCGTCGCGCGCTGGACGGCGCCCTCGACGCTGACGGGCTTCCACACGGCGGGCATGGAGTTGAGCGTGCTCTCGGCGGTGATCGTCTGCTCGATCTCGATGCTGGGGCCGGGCGGGCCGTCGAGCTGGCCGTCGTAGCTGCGGGCCTCGCCGCTCCGGACCCACGAGCCGCCCGTGTAGCGGTCGTAGGCGCCGACACGCCAGTACCCCTGGCGCTCGGACTCGACGGAGAACCGGACCTCCGGTGAGAGTCGGATCGCGCCCACGATGCCGACGTTGTCGGCGTTGTCGACGACGTTGCCTTCGAGCGTCGGCGTCGCGCTACCGCCGAGGACGGGACCGCCGGCGGCGCCCGGGACCAGCGAGACGGTCGACGAGAGCACGATCATGGCGGTGACGACCAGGACGACCGTGTCCCAGTGGAGCGCGATCGCCCGCCGGGGGGTGAGCTCGCCGAACCCGACCGCGACCGCCGCGCCGACGGCGCCCGCAAGCGTGGTGAGAAAGCCGGCGTCACCCGTAAGCACGAACAGGCCGAGCGCGCTCCCGCCGATCGCGGCGCTCAGGGGGTAGTTCCCCCGGAGCGCGAGCAGCCACGAGCCCAGCAGCGGCGCGGGCAGCACCGCGAGCACCCAGATCTCGGCCTGGATCAGCCGGAACACCGAGAGCCCGCTGAGCAGCGCCGCGAGGTCGGTCAGCACGGAGCCGGCGTCGATCAGCGCGCGCTGGCTCGCGGGGATCGAGAGGTAGTACGCCGCCATCCCGGCCAACAGCGCCGCCGCGCTCCCCAACAGCGCCGTCCGGGTGTCGACGCGCCCGGCGAGCACCGCGCCGACGGCGAGCACCGCGCCGGCCTCGACGATCAGCAGCCCCGTCCCGCCGACCACGTCGGTGACGTGAAACAGCACCCGGAGGTACGACGCCGTGAGCACCGCGATCCCGACCATCCCCGGCGAGAGGATCGCCGACCGGAGCGACCAGTCCGGGTCGGTCGCGAACCGCGACCGGCGGCCGGGCGCGGTCGTCACGCTTCCACCTCCGGGGTCGGCGCGGTGCCCGCCGTCCGCGCCTCGACCATCTCCGAGAACTGGTGGCGGCGCCCGCGGACGTCGACGGTCGCGTCGTCGCCCCGCCCCTTGATCACCACGTCGGCGTCGGGGTCGGGCACCGGCCCGGAGTCGACCACCGCAAGCGTCCGGAGCATCGCCGCCTGCCCGCCGAACTCGGGGCCGACCCGGAGCTCCCCCCGGGGGAGCGAGAGCTCGATCGGGACCCCGTCGGCGACCAGCGGCAGCACCACGCTCGCGGTCGCCTCGGCCATCGCGTCGGCGCCCTCGGCGTTCGCGCCGGCGGCGACGGTCACCGACGCCACGTCGGTGTCGGCGGCGAACTCCGTGACGATCAGCTCGTCGCGCTTGGCCGTGGTCTTCCAGTGGATGTCCCGCAGTGGGTCGCCCGGGACGTACTCCCGGAGCTCCTCGAACTCGCCGCGCTGGTCGCTCCGGCTGTACTCCTGCAGCCGTCCCAGCGACCGCCGCCCGACGGCGCCGAGCCGGCGGACACGCGGGAAGACGATCGTCGTCTCGGTCCCTCGGAGTTCGGTCTCGCGTGCGTGCAGGCCGAACGCGTCGGTCGCGACCACCGTCACCGGGCCGAGCGTGTGCTGGCCGCGCTGTCGGTACTCCACCTCGTACTGGAGTGGCTCGGCGCCGACGGCCGTCTCGAACGTGATCTCGGCGTCGCCGCTGGGACGGTCTCGGACCGTCGCGTTCTCGGATTCGACCGGCCACAGCCCGTCGCCGACGCGCTCGGTCACGTCGCCGAGAAACGGCCGGGAGAGCGGGTCGCCGTTACGGCTGTGGAAGGCGAGCGTCGCCGTCCGGCTCTCCCCGACGTGGGCGTTCTCCGGCGGCGTGCGGTCCACGTCGACGGCGGGGACGAACCGGATCTGGAGGTAGCCGGCGACCAGCGCGACGACCGCGGGGGCGACGATCGCGTTGAGCGCGCGGGCGCCGAACACCCCCGCGAGCAGCACTGCTAGCCCCGCGATTCCGGCGATGGCACGGCCACGGCGGGTGAGCATCACTCGACAGGGACGGTCGAGAGCGCCGAGGCGACCACGTCCTCGCCGGTCTCGCTGCCCGTTCGCGGCCGGATGCGGTGGGCGAACACCGTCCGGGCCTCCGTCTGTACGTCGTCGGGGGTGACGTAGTCGCGGCCGTCGAGCAGCGCCCGGACCTGCGAGGTGCGGGCCAGCGCGATGCTCCCCCGGGGGCTGACGCCGAGTTGGGCCTCGTCCCGGGTGTGTTGGGCCAGCCGGCTGATGTAGCTCCGGACGGGCTCGCGCAGCGTCACCTGGCTCGCCGTCTCGCGGGCGCGCCGGAGCCGCTTGCCGTCGGTCACCGGCTCCAACTCCTCGATGGGGTGGTGGCCGGCGGTGCGGCCGATGATTTCGGCCTCCTGCTCGTCGTCGGGGTAGCCCAGCCGGAGCTTCTTCGCGAAGCGGTCGACCTCAGCCATCGGGAGCTCGTAGGTGCGGCCGGTCTCGACGTCGTTCTGGGTCGCGATCACGACGAACGGCTCGGGGAGGCTCCGGGTGTCGCCGTCGACGGTCACCTGTCGCTCCTCCATCGCTTCCAGCAGCGAGCTCTGGGTTTTCGGCGGCGCGCGGTTGATCTCGTCGGCCAGCACGACGTTCGCGAACACCGGGCCGGGCTGGAACTCGAACTCCTGGGTCTTCTGGTTGAACACGTTCACGCCGGTCACGTCGGAGGGCAGTAGGTCGGGCGTGAACTGGACGCGGCGGAACGAGGCGTCGACGGAGGTCGCAACCGAGCGAGCGAGCATCGTCTTCCCGGTCCCGGGCACGTCCTCCAGCAGGACGTGGCCCCGGGCCAGCGTCGCGACGAGGAGGTGTTCGATGGCGTCGCGCTTCCCGACGATGACGCGCTCGACGTTGTCGACGATATCGTCGATCAGGCCGGCCGCCGCCTCGACCGACAGCGGGTCCAGCGTCGACGGGGCCGCGTCGCCGCCGGTCTCGATCGCCGCGTCACCGCCGTCGGACCGAGCATCGTCGGTCATCGTCGCGGACCACCTCCGGGAACGCCTGTGCGGGGAAGGTACACGGGGGGATTGTGTGGCTGTGTCTACCTAACTCTGCCGCCAGCGGCGGATCAACCCCGTCGCTGACGGGGCGGCGTGTCCGTCTTGCCGCATCGGACAAGCCATTAGCCGTGGGGCCCCCAGCCCGGGCCATGGAGACCACCGACGCGTTCGCCGGCCTCGACTGCATCGACTGCGGGGAGCGGTTCGACGCCGACACCGCGACGCATCGCTGCCCGGACTGTGGCGGCATCCTCGACCCGGCGTACGACTACGACGCGATCGACGTGTCCCGCGAGACGTTCGAAGGGGAGCGCTTCGACTCGCTGTGGCGCTACGACGCGCTGCTGCCGTTCCCCCGCGAGGCCGCGGTCTCGATCGGTGAGGGGACGACGCCGCTGGTCGACTGTCCCACGCTCGCCGAGGCGATGGGCGTCGGCGAGGTGTACATCAAAGACGAGGGGCACAACCCCACTGGGACGTTCAAGGACCGCGGGCAGACCGGCGCGGTGACCGCCGCCGCCCAGCACGGCGCGGAAACGATCGCGCTCAACACTGCCGGCAACGCCGGGCAGGCCGCCGCAGCCTACGCCGCACAGGCGGACATGGACGCCCACGTCTGGCTGGCCGAGCGCGCGGGCTACACCCAGAAGGCGATGATCGAGGTCCACGGCGGCGAACTCCACGTCGTCGAGGGGGAGATCACCGACGCCGGCGCCGCCTACAGCGAGCGCATGGACGAGGAGGACTGGTACTCGACGAAGACGTTCGTCACGCCCTACCGCCACGAGACGAAGAAGACGATGCTGTACGAGACGGTCGAACAGCTCGACTGGGACGTGCCCGACGCGATCGTCTACCCGACCGGCGGCGGCGTCGGCCTCGTCGGGATGCACAAGGGCGCCACGGAGTTCCGCGATCTCGACTTGATTGACGACCTGCCGGGGATGTACGCCGCACAGGCCGCCGGCTGTGCCCCCGTCGTGAAGGCGTGGGACGAGGGGAAGTCGATCCACGAGGCGTGGGGCGACGAGAACATCACGACCGTGCTCAACGGGATCGCGGTCCCCGACCCGGGTGCGAGCCCGCTGATCCTCGACGCACTCGAAGAGAGCGGCGGCGGCGCGGTCGCCGCGAGCGACGAGGAGATTCTCGATGCAGCCGTCGAGATCGCCCGGACGGAGGGCGTGGAGATGGGCGCGACGTGTGCCGCCGCGGCTGCCGGGGCGTTCGATCTCGCGGAGCAGGGTGAACTCGGCGAGGACGATACGGTGGTGCTGCTGAACACCGGCGCGGGCAACAAGGACGTGGACACGCTGCGTAGTCACCTGGGCGAGCGGGAGTTCGCGGGCGGGGAGTAGACGGGCCGGGCTCTGTTGAAGCCCTATTTGCCAGATATTCTACGGCGAAACAGTCGGTAAGTGGGGTTGCGATTTGAGCCAATACAACGAAGTGGCTCTACTTACAGGTGTGTACTATGTCAACATGTCCAGAATGCTCTCATCAAGAACCACACATTAGACCCTTTGTTTCAGACGACGGTTTTGATGACCTTGAAGATCGGAATACTGTAGAGGATGACATAGGATACTCAGATATCGAGTATTTCTATGCGTATTTATGTTGTCCAGAGTGTGATTCGATTCTCGGTGGAGGGCCAAGACGGATAGAAGTAGATGAGTAAGGCCGATTCGTAGGTCCTCTGTACTTACCGATCATCTCCAATCCGTCACGGGGCGAGTGTTTCAACGGAACCACACGCCCCCGGAGGTGTTTTCTCGTATACGAGAGAGTATACACGACGTATGAGCAAGAGCATCCGCGTCGACGAGGAGACACACGCCGCACCGTCGGCGCTCAAGCGGGAGGACGAGACGTACGACGACGTTCTCTCGCGCCTGCTCGAAGAGCGCCGCGAAGCCGTCGTCGAAGGTGCGGGCTGTGGGACGGGAGCGACGCTGCGACGGCAGCACGCGAGGCGCGTGAACGCTGACTTCGACGTTCCAGCATTGACCGACGTCGTCGATATCGACCTTCTGTAGCGTCCGCCGTCTACGGCCCTTTTTACCGGATGCCGCCGAACGTCGGCGTATGACGACGATCAAGGACTCCGTCCACGACCACATCGAGGTGGAGGGGGTCGCCGCCGACCTGCTGGACACCCCCGCAGTCCAGCGGCTCCGCCACATCAAGCAGTTGGGGACGGTGCAGTTGGCGTACCCCTCCGCGAACCACACGCGCTTCGAGCACTCGCTGGGCGTCTACCACCTCGCCGAGCAGGCGCTCGACCAACTGGGCGTCGACGGCGTCGACGCCGAACGCGTCCGGGCGGCGGCGATGCTCCACGACGTCGGCCACGGCCCGTTCTCGCACAACATCGAGGCGCTGACCCACCGCGAGACGGGGAAGTACCACGACGACGTGGACGAACTGCTCGCGGAAGGGAAGGTGGGTGACGTGCTCCGATCCCACGACCTCTCGCCGGACCGAGTCGCGGGGCTGGTCGCCGGCGAGGGGAAGTTCGGCCAGCTCGTCTCCGGGGAGCTCGACGTCGACCGGATGGACTACCTCGTCCGGGACGCCCACCACACCGGCGTCCCGTACGGCACGATCGACCCCGGGCGGCTCGTCCGGGCGCTGCGGTTCGTCGACGGGGAGCTCGTGCTCGCGCCGGGCAACGTCCAGAGCGCGGAGTCGCTGCTGGTCGCCCGGGCGCTGATGAACCCCACCGTCTACGCCCACCACGTCGCCCGGATCAGCAAGGCGATGCTCCGCCGGGCGACCGAGCGACTGCTCGACGCCGACCCCGATCTGACCGCGGAGGAGCTCCGCCGGATGGACGACCACGGGCTGCTGGTCGCACTGCGGCTGTGTGAGGAGACTGACGAGTTCGCCCGGCGCTACGCCGAACGGGACCTGTACAAGCGTGCGGTCTGGGCCGAACTGGGCGGCGTGCCCGACTGGCTGCTCGACGCCGGGCACGGAGAGACGCGGGAACTGGAAGCCGAGATCGCCGCGGCCTGCGATCTCGACCCGCAGGAGGTGATCCTCGACGTCCCCAGCGAGCCGTCGATGCGGGAGTCCACCAGCCGCGTGATGGTCGGCGACGAGATCCGCGAACTCGGCCGGCAGTCGCCGCTGGTGAAGGCGCTCCGGACCGCCCAGTACCAGCAGTGGCGGCTGGGCGTGTACACGGTGGCTGGGGCGACAGAGCGCGTGGGTCACGAGGCGGTCGAACGCCTCCAGCTCGACGTCGACGGCGCGCTGGTGAGCGAACGCCGCGGCCGCCCGGCGACGCTCGACGAGTTCGCCGGGGCGGAGTGACGGCCGCCATCCCCGCACTTATGCGTGGCCGCACCCACCCCCGACCGTGACTGGAACCGTCGAACGCATCCACGTCGCCGGCGAAGCGGGCGCCCCACCCGAGCCGCGGGAGTCCGTCGAGGCAGTCGTGGGCAAGGGGCTGACTGGCGACCGCTACTTCGAGAACGAGGGGACGTTCTCGACCGACGACGAGGACCGGACCCGGGATCTCACGCTGATCGAGGCCGAAGCGATCGAGCAGGCGGAAGCCGACTACGACGTCTCGTTCGAACCCGGCGTCCACCGCCGGAACCTCACGGTCCGCGGGGTGGGGCTGAACCGCCTGCTGGGCGAGCGGTTCCGCGTCGGCGACGCGGTCGTGGAGGGAACTGAGCTCTGTGAGCCCTGCTCGTACCTCGAACGGAAACTCGAAGAGAAAGGGGTTCAGGAGGCGCTGGTCCACCGCGGCGGGCTGCGATGTGAGATCGTCGATGGCGGCGAGATCGCCGTCGGCGACGACGTACTCACCGAGTAGAACCGACGCGTTCAGGGCGCCGCCGTCCCCAGCGCAGCCATGAGCGACCCCGAAGGGCTCGACTTCGACCGCGAGATCAAGGTCCGGCTGGCGTTCGCCGTCGTCGCCGCCGCGCTGGGGATCGGTGTCGCGATGTTCACCGACGTCTCCGAGTGGATCGCGTTCGGGATCGTCGTCGTGTTGGGGATCGTTGCACCGCGGGCGTACCTCTACCTCACCGACGAGTAACGCCTCAGAGCCGGTCGGACCGACCGGCGGCGCTCCAGGCGTCCGTTGGCGTCCCGTCGCGGACTCGCACGGTTCGGCGCTGGGTCGATTCGACGCGGCCAGCGAACCCCCAGCGTTTGCCCTGCCAGCTTTCGGCCTCGTTTTTAGCCGCTTCCGCCGCGGCCGCCGCCTCGCCGTCACGGATGTGGGCGCCGACGGCAGCAACGATGGCCGCGGCTTCGGCCTCGTCTGCGTCGTCGGGCAGGTCGAGGCGCTCGGCGAGGGGGTCAGTCATATGGGGATGTTGCCGTGTTTCTTCTGGGGCGTCTGCTCGCGTTTGCCCTGCAGCATCTCCAGATCGGAGATCAGCCGCGCGCGGGTCTCCGGCGGCTCGATCACGTCGTCGATGTAGCCGCGGTCGGCGGCGGTGTAGGGGTTGGCGAACTCCTCGCGGTACTCGTCGATGAGCTCCTGCCGTCGGGCCTCCACGTCGTCGGCCTCGTCGAGTTCGTCGCTGTAGAGGATGTCGACCGCGCCCTCCGGCCCCATCACCGCGATCTCGGCGGTCGGCCACGCGTAGTTCACGTCGGCGCCGACGTGGCTGGAGGCCATCACGTCGTAGGCGCCGCCGTAGGCCTTCCGGGTGATGACGGTGAGCAGCGGCACCGACGCCTCGCAGTAGGCGTACAGGAGCTTGGCGCCGTGGCGGATGATTCCGTTGTGCTCCTGATCGGTGCCGGGCATGAAGCCGGGGACGTCGACGAACGTCAGGACGGGAACGTTGAACGCGTCACAGGTGCGGATGAACCGCGCGCCCTTCTCGCTGGCCTCGATGTCGAGCGTGCCAGCGTTGACCCGGGGCTGGTTCGCGAGTACGCCGACTGCGCGGCCGTCCATCCGGGCGAAGCCGATCACGAGGTTCTTCGCGAACTCAGACTGCACCTCGAAGAACGAGCCCTCGTCGACGACGGAGGTGAGCACGTCGTGCATGTCGTAGGGCTTGCGCGGCTGGTCGGGGACGGCCGAGTTCAGCGACTCGTCGGCGCGCTCGGGGTCGTCCCACGGCTCGACCCGCGGGGGGTCCTCGACGTTGTTCTGCGGGAGGTAGGAGAGCAGCCGCCGGATGTTGTCGAGCGCGTCTTCCTCGCTCTCCTCGGCGAAGTGGGCGACGCCGGAGGTGGAGGCGTGGGTGACCGCGCCGCCGAGCTCCTCGAAGCTGACCTCCTCGCCGGTGACAGTCTTCACCACGTCGGGGCCGGTGATGAACATGTGGCTGGTGTCCTTCACCATGAACGTGAAGTCGGTCATCGCGGGGGAGTACACCGCACCGCCCGCGCAGGGGCCCATGATCGCGGAGATCTGCGGGACGACACCCGAGGCCTCCTGATTGCGCCGGAAGATCTCGGCGTAGCCGCCGAGTGCGTCGACACCCTCTTGGATCCGGGCGCCGGCAGAGTCGTTGAGCCCGACGACCGGCGCGCCGACCTGCGTGGCCTTGTCCATCACCTTCGTCACCTTCTCGGCGAACACCTCGCCGAGCGAGCCGCCGAAGACGGTGAAGTCGTGGGCGAACACGAACACTTTCCGGCCGTCGACCTCGCCGTAGCCGGTGACGACGCCGTCGCCGTACACCTGTTTCTCATCCATCCCGAACTTGTGGTTGTTGTGGGTTCGGAACTGGTCGAACTCCGTGAACGTGCCCTCGTCGAGGAAGTAGTCGATCCGCTCGCGGGCGGTCATCTTCCCCTTCTCGTGCTGGCGTTCGATCCGCTCCTCGCCGCCGCCTTTCAGGGCTTCCTCGCGGCGTTCACGGAGTTCCTCGATGCGGTCCTCCATCGTCACTGTGGACCACCTGCAGTCATTACTCCGAACGTCGCCCAGGTGTCGCAAAAGGATTCCGAACACGCGAGGCCGGAAAACGTCGTGCCTCCGGCGCGACGGCAAACCCCCTCGGAAACGTGAGCAGGGCGGCACCGGCGGTCCTGCTGGCAGTCGGCAGCAAGGCCGACGACGACGGTGAGCGCAGTGAGCCGCGAGCCGACGCCACACCGCGACCGATTTACCCCCACCGTTCCGAACCCTCGACCATGACCGACACGCGCAGCGCGCTGCTCGACGCCCTCGACGACGGCCCCGTCGACGGCCCCGCGTTGGCCGACCGCCTCGGAGTTTCCCGAGCCGCGGTCTGGAAACAGGTCGAAGGTCTCCGCGAGGCAGGCTGGGGGATCGAGAGCACCGACGACGGCTATCGCGTGGCCGACGTGCCGGAGTTCGGCGGCGCCGCCGTCGCGTACGGGCTCGACGCCCCCTTCGAGATCGAGTTCCACGACAGCATCGGCTCCACCAACGAGCGCGCCCGCGAACTCGCGGACGAGGGCCGCGAGGACGTGGCCGTCGTCGCCGACGAACAGACCGCCGGCCGCGGACGGCTGGACCGCGGCTGGCGCGGTCCTTCCGGCGGGATCTACACCTCGCTGCTGCTCCGCCCGGACGTGCCGCCCGCCCACTCGCCCGTCTACACGCTCGCGGCCGCGGTCGCCGTGACCCGCGCCGCGCGGGAGGCGGGCGTCGACGCGCGGATCAAGTGGCCCAACGACGTTCTCGTGAGCAGGGCGGAACCGGAGGTTCCGCTTGCAGCCGGCGGCGAGCCGGCGAACGAGAACCAGTCGGACTCGTCCGATGACCTACTGGTCCCGGCGGCAGGCGAGGCGCGCGGCGGGCAGAAGCTCTGTGGCATCCTCACCGAGATGGAGGGGGAAGCGGACCGTGTCGCGTGGCTGATCGTCGGTATCGGGATCAACGCCAACGTCGGTGCGGGCGTGCTCCCCGACGGTGCGACCTCGCTGCTGGCCGAACGGGGCGAGCCGGTCGACCGCCGAACCTTCACCCAGCGCCTGCTGGAGACGTTCGACGAGCTCCGCAGCGACCCGGAGTCGATCCTCGACGCGTGGCGCGAGCACGCGGCGACGCTCGGCCAGCGTGTGCGCGTGGCGACCCCCGGCGGCGACGTGGTGGGCGAGGCCGTCGACGTGGAGTTCCCCGGCGCGCTGGTGGTCGAAACCGACGACGGCGAGCGCGAGCGAGTGACTGCAGGGGACTGTGAGCACTTGCGACCGATCTGAGGCACAGTCGGGGCGTGTCCCACGCTTATCCGGCCGCCCCCCGTAGGAAAGGGAGATGACCGACATCCCGCCGGATTTCGACCCGGAGTCGCCCGAAGAGCGCGAGATCGCCGGCGAGGCGGCCGGCGACCGATCCGACTTCCTCTCGCTGATGGCCCACACGTACCGCGGCGAGCTCGGTCGGATGACCTCGTGGCGAACGCGGATCGACAGGACGACCAACTGGGCCGTCGTCGTCACGGCGACCCTGCTCACGTGGGCGTTCTCCACCGATTCGCGGCCCCACTACATCCTCCTTGTCGGGATCGTAATGGTGACGATCTTCCTGTGGATCGAGGTCCGTCGGTACCGCGTGTACGATATCTGGCGCTCGCGGGTCCGGCTCCTCGAGGAGAACGTGTTCGCGAACGCGCTCGATCCTGAGGGAGTCGAGCAGTCGAGCTGGCGGCAGCTCCTGAGCGAGGACCTCCGCGAGCCGGCGATCAAGGTGTCCGCGTACGAGGCCATATCCCGCCGCCTTCGCCGGGTCTACTTCCCTCTGATCTCCGTGCTGGTGGGGGCGTGGATCGTCCGGCTAACCGTGTTCGGCACCTCGAACGGTGTCGTCGGCGCCGCAGCCGTCGGCGCGATCGCCGGGGAGTTCGTGCTCGTCGGCGTCGGAGCGTTCTACGGCGTCGTGCTGCTGCTGTCGTTCCGGCCGAGCGGGCGGCAGGCGAAAGGGGAGCTCCAGTCCGAACCCGACGCCGAGCGGTGGAAGTAGCGTCCGGAACGGAAACGCACTAACCCCGACCGGCCGAACCCCCACTATGACCGACCCCCTTCTCGTCCGTGCTGCCCGCGGGGAGCGCACCGAGCGCCCGCCAGTCTGGCTCATGCGGCAGGCTGGACGCCACTTGCCTGAATACCGCGAGCTCCGTGAGGAGTACTCCTTCCGCGAGGCGATCGAAACGCCCGAAATCGCCGAGGAGATCACCCTCCAGCCGTACGAGCGCTACGACGTCGACGGCGTGGTGATGTTCTCGGATATCCTCACCTGCCTCGAACCGCTCGGCTTCGACTACCACATCGAGTCCGGCGTCGGCCCGGTGATCGAGAACCCCGTCGAGGGGCCCGACGACGTGGCCCGCCGCCGGGGCGACGTGCGGGAGGAGCTGGCGTTCGTCGCGGACCTGCTCGACCGCCTCGACGAGAGCGTCGCCGACGAGGACGCCGTGTTAGGGTTCGCCGGCGGCCCGTTCACGCTCGCGTCCTACGTCGTCGCCGGCGGGCCAGACCGCGGGCGCAAGGAGGTCCGGAAGTTCCGGGCGCGCCACCCCGAGGCGTTCCGGGAACTGCTGGAACGGTTCGCGGACGTGGTCGCGGAGTACCTCGAGATGCAGGCCGACCACGGCGCCGACGCCGTCCAGCTGTTCGACACCTACGCGGGCGTGCTCCCGCCGGACGACTACCAGGAGTACGTTCTCCCGCTCCACCGCGAGATCGTCGAGCGCGTCGATCTCCCGACGATCGAGTTCGTCCGTAACATGGGCGGGCGGCTGGAGAGCTTGGACGCGACGGGGGCCGACGCCGTCGCGCTCGACTGGACCGTCGACATGGCGGCTGCTCGCGCGGAGTTGGGCGACACGCCCGTGCAGGGGAACCTCGACCCGTCGCTGCTGTACGCCGACCCCGAGACGATCCGCGAGCGGACTGCCGAAATAATCGAGGCCGCGGGGCCCGAAGGACACGTGCTCAACCTCGGCCACGGCGTCAACCGCGACACGCCGATCGAGGGCGTCGAGGCGTTCGTCGAGACCGCGAAAAACTGGGAGTGGTAGCTACTCGGCGCCCGCCAGGTTCCCGGCCAGCCGTCGGGCCTCCCGGACGCGGCTCGGGACGCCCATCCGGCCGGTGTAGTTGGTCGCGAGCGTGATCCCCTCGGGGGGGTCGACGCGCTCGCTGGCGCTCCAGGAGTCGTCCCACGCGGGGAACGCCCGCGGCATGCGCTCGATGTTGACCACGTCGGCGTCGACGCCCATCACGCGCCGGAACTCGGAGACGGCAGTCTCCCCGAGCGTCTCGTCGTCGCGTTCGATCGCTCCGGGGTCGTGCATCCCGCCGAGGAAGACGGTGTAGACGCCGTCGCGGTCGAACAGGCTGGTGTTCCACGTCACGCCCAGCGTCCGCAGCGGCTCGGTCCGGCGGACCTGGTAGCCGAACCCGTCGACGCGGGCCGGGCTCTCTAGATGCACCATCACGAGGGGGTTGTAGTTGAACTCTCGGAGCGCCGCCGCACTCTCGGCGTCGACGCCATCGACGATGTCGGCGGTGGTGTCGGCAGGCGTCGTGAGCACGACGTGATCGACGCGCCGGCTCGCGTCGTCGGTGTGGACGAGCCACTCGTCGTCGCCGGCCCGTTCGATCTCCGTCACGGGCGTCTCGCGGTGGAGTCGGTCGGCGTGTTCCTCGGCCAGCGCCTCCGGAAGCCGCTGAAGCCCGGACTCGAAGCTCGCCGGCGGTGGCGTCTCGTCGTCGGCGAACACCAGTCGGGAGAGCGCCGCCCGGAGCAGGCTCCCGTTTTTCTCCTCCATCCCCATGATCGGCTTCAGCGCGTACTTCGCCGGCATTCGCGCCGGGTCGGAGCCGTACGTGCCGCCGAATAGCGGCGAGATGAGGTTCGTGTACGTCTCGGTGCCGAACTTCCGGACGAACGCGTCCCGGGCGGACTCCTCCGGGTCGATCGAGTCCATCAGCGGCTCGGCCAGCAGGCGGAGTTTCGCCGTCGGCGAGAGCAGATCCGTCCGCCGGAACGCCGACAGCGACCGGGGCGCCTCCCGGAGCTTGCCGCCGGCGTAGACGAACAGCGGCAGCTCGTCGTCGGCCGTGATCACCTCGTCGGCGATGTCGAGGTCGGTCACCATCGCCCGGATCGCGTCGGTCATCCGCAGGCGCTGGGGGCCGAACTCGAACAGCTTCCCGTCGATCTCCCCGCTGCGGACGACGCCGCCGACCTCGTCGCTGGCCTCGTACGCCACGGCGTCGACGCCGCGCTCGGCCAGCGCGTGCAGCGTCGAGAGGCCGGTCATCCCGCCGCCGACGACGGCGACCGCGGGGTCGTCCTCAGTCATTCCGGCGGGCGTTCAGACACATCGCGTTCGGCTCCGGCCGGCACTTGCACTGCTGGAGCCCGTAGAGGTCCGGATCGAAGTCCGCGATGAACGGCTCGGTCAGATCAGCGAGCAGGCCGACGAACCGCTCGTCGTCGTAGGGGACGGGGACGCGAGTGAACGCCATCCCCTCCGCTTCGGCCTCCTCGCGCAGGTCGTGGTCGAGCTCCCCGAGCGTCTCGCTCTGCTCGTGCATGAAGCTCGTGGGGTCGACGACGACGCGCTCGGCGTCGATCTCCTCGATCACGTCCTCCACGTCGGGCTGGGTCCACTCCACGTCGCGGTTGGCGTGGTTCTGGTAGCCGAGTTCGTACTCGGGGTTGCCAAGCATCCCCGCGACCATCTTGCAGTACTCCTCGACGTACTGGACGTAGCGGCTCCCCTCGTCGAGGTAGTACGTCGGCGTCCCATGGGCGGAGAAGATCAGCCGGGTGTCCGCGTCGAGTTCGATTCCCTCACGGTCGAGCGTCTCCCGGATCTTGTCCGCGCGCATTCGGGCGTAAGCCGAGTGGGTGTGGTACCCCGTGATCTCGGTGTACCGCACGTCCCAGTCGAGCTCGTCGACGGCCTCGGAAAGCTTCTCCAGCGACTGCACCGTCGTCGAGGGGCCACACAGCGGGTAGACGGGCAGCCCGATGAGGCGGTCGACGCCGTCGTCGTGGGCGGCCTCGGCGGCGTCGCCGATGAACGGCTCCATGAACTGATAGCCGACGTACGTCTCCACGTCGTAGCCGCGGTCCTGGAGTTCGGCCTCGACGAGCTCGGCCTGCCGGCTCGCGTGGGCGTTCAGCGGCGAGCCGCCGATCTCGCCGTACTCCTCGATGAGGCCGGGCGCGCGGCGCTCGGCGAGCGAGCGGGCACGCTCGCGGGCGGCCTCCTCAGTGGTCTCCCCCTCGATGTCCATGTTCGCGAGGAAGATGCGTTCGAGGTAGTCCTCGACGACGTCGCGGTCGGCCACGGCCGGCTCGCCGAAGTTGAGCACAGCAATCCCAGTAGTCATACCTCGAACACGGGGCCGGCGAGGCAGAAAGGTAACGGTTCAGGCGCGCGCCCGCGCGTCCTCAGCGATCGTCGCCCTCGCCGTCGTCCGCGTCTTCGGTTTCCGAGTCGGCGTCGTCCCTCGATTCGGCGCCCTCGGCGCGAACGGCGGCGGAGTCGACGGTCTCGCGCTCGGCCGCCTCGCGGGTCGCGACGCGGGCCTCGCCGCTAGTGTCGTCGAACACCATGTGGCGGTGCGGGTAGGCGATCTCCACGTCGACGTCCTGCTCCTCCAGCTGCTCCCAGATCGCCGTCTGGACGCGCGAGCGGGCGGTCAGGAGCTTGTACGGCCGGTCGATCCAGTAGCGGAGCGTCAGGATCACGCCGTCGTCGTGGAACTCGTCGATGTAGCAGGTGGGGCGTGCGGGGTAGCGCGCCGAGCCGATGCGGATGTCCGGCCCGCCCTCGATCACGCCGTCGACCTTCCGCGCCGCGCTCTCGATCAGCGACCGCGCCTCGGCCACCTCGCTCTCGTACGTTACCTCGATCGACAGCGAGAGCCGGGTGCGCTCGTCCTCCGCCGAGAGGTTCGTCACCTTGTCTTGCCGGATCACGTCGTTGGGAACGACGAGGAACGTGTTGTCCATCGTGAATATCTTCGTGTACCGGATCGTGATATCGTCGATGAACCCCCGGGTCCTGTCGGGGAGTTCGACCATGTCGCCGATTTCGTAGGGCTCGTCGGCCAGCAGGAACAGCCCGTTGACCACCGACCCTACCAGCGGCGCCAAGACGATCCCGATGACCGCCGAGAACACCGTCACCGAGAGCACGATGTTGCCGAGTTCGAGGCCGACCAGCCCCGCCGCCAGCAGCAGGAAAAACAGCGTGATCGTCGCGCGGATCAGCCGCAGTACCTGCTGGGCGACGCTCTGCCGCCGGAACCGCTTCGCGACCGGGCGCCCGAACAGCCGGACGGCGTACCGCGAGACCGTGTAGCCGATGGCGCCGAACACCACCATCAGGACGAAGCTCAGCGCGGGCGAACTCCCCCAGTTGGGGAACATCGGCGCCAGCCGGTCGATGAGGGAGCCGAGCATCCGTATCGGGTCCGGGAACTGGCCGAGGCTCACGACCCCACATCCACCCGCCCCGGAAAAAGCGTTACCGTCGGCGCGGCCCCGGTGTCGATAAGCGATCGGACGCCCAAGCGAACCCATGGAGAAACAGACGCTCCGCGAGCGGGTCTGGGACGAACTCGAAGCCAGCGGCGACGCTCGGTTCCCGTTCCCGCCCCACGGCCGGATCCCCAACTTCGCCGGGGCGGAGGAAGCGGCCGACCGGCTCGCGGCGACCGAGGCGTGGGCCGCCGCGGAGACGATCAAGTCAAACCCCGACTCCCCCCAGCGACCGGTCCGGCGGCGGGCCCTGGAGGCGGGGAAAGTGGTGTACATGGCCGTCCCGCGACTCAGCGACGAGGACTGCTTCCTGCGGCTCGACCCCGCGGAGATCGACGACATCGACCACGCTACCACGATCGGCGGGTCGTCGGAGTTGGGGGTGCAAGTCGGCCCCGAGGCGATGGCACCGATCGACCTGATCGTCTCCGGCAGCGTCGCCGTGACCGAGGACGGGGCACGGGTCGGGAAGGGCGAGGGGTACAGCGATCTGGAGTTCGCGATCCTCCGGGCGTTCGGGCTGGTCGACGACGACACCACGACGGTCACGACCGTCCACGAGATGCAGGTGGTCGACGAGGACGTACCGACGACGGCACTGGACGTGCCGATGGATCGACTGCTCACGCCCGAGCGGTCGATCCGGACCGACTCGGCGGGCGGGAAGCCGTCGGGGATCGACTGGGACGCACTCGACGACGAGCGGCTCGAAGAGATCCCGATCCTGTCGCGGTTGGAGCCCTGACTACGTCTCGATCGCCGCCGCGAACGCCGGGAGAACGCGTTTGACCTGCGCGCCGTCCTCGACGAAGACGATCGTCTGTGGCGGGTCAGCGGCTTTCGGTCGGACGCGGAGCCCCTCGTCCTCCGCTGCTTCGGCGACCGTCGCGGGCGCGACGCGGAACTCCACGCGGACGCGGTCGGGCTGGACGTAGACGCTCGCGATCGTCTCGTCGGCCGGGGCGTTGCGGACGCGGTAGGCCAGCGCGCCGTCGGCCGTCGGCTCCACGTCCGGGTCGGCGTCGGTGACCGCGAGCGCGTCGTGGCTGGCGCTGCTCTCCAACTCGGAGGCGAGCAGTTGGGCGATGCGGTGGCCGTCACTCAGTCGGTCCGTACTCATTCGTCGAGCACCGAATTTCGGGCCGCCCCGGCGACCCCGCTCACGTCGACGCCCTCGCGGCGGGCGTAGACGACCGCGGCGGCCTCGATCGTCACGCCCAGTTCGCGCTGGAGCTCGTTGATCCCCGCGACGGCGGTCTGTTTCTCCACGCCGGCGTCGGTGACGCGGTCGAGCACCTGCTCGAAGGCGCTCTGCTCGCGCAGCACGTCGGCGTCGGGGGTGAACTCCTCGGGAACGTCGACGGCGTCGGGCTCGAACGTCGCGACGAGCTCGCCGTCCTCGCGTTCGAGTAGCCCGCGGCCCAGCGCAACGTCGACGACGCGTTTGGCCTGATCGGGGGAGAACCAGTCTCGGTCGAGCGAGAGCGCGACGACGAACTCGCCGTCGCCGAGCCGGTCCCGGCCCTCCTGCCGGAACGGGACGGCGACGGTGGCCTCCAGACTCATGCTCGTGTGGAGGGGGCGGGCTGAGGGTAAGGGTTGTGGATCGACGGGGTTCGGAGGTGATTCTTCGACGGTGACTGTTTCCACGGCATCGGACGATACTGCTTCCGCGACCGCGAACAGCGACAGCATCTCGATCGTTGGCAACTTGGACAGCAACCGCGACAGCATCTCGATCGTTGGCCACTTGCGACGGCAGTGCGCCGAACACGAGGTTCGGCGCAGCATGGAGTCCCCACCCCTCCCCCCGCGAGCGCCGACCGTCGGCGCTCGCGAGGCGTCCACCGCCCCGCTACCGCACCGCGGCCGCGGTGGCGCGTGACGTGAGCGCGACGGCGCGAACGAGCGCGCGAGGGACGAGTGACTGAGCGATAGCGAAGGAACGAGTCGGCTGGGGAGGCCTGTGGGCTGTGCGGGGTGGTGCGGTCGCAAGTGTCCCTGCTCACTCCGCGGTGTCGTCCACTGCTGTAGTGGTGCCGTTCGCGGCCGTGGTACTGTCGCCCCCCCAACAATCGACGCTCCAACAACACCGATCACGAACCCCGACCGATCCACCACACACCGCACCAGCGATCAGCACTGGGCCGAGAGTCGAACAGGGCGGGAACTGCTCGCTCGTTCCTCGCTGCGCCGTTCCCGTCGGCTCGACGCTCGCTCCGGCGTCTCACTGCTTTCGACGCGGAGCGAGAGTCGAACGGTTCAAGTATTCGCTGACCGTTTCCCAGGGTATGCAAGACCAAGGACACTCCCGACGCAAGCGGACCGGGGGGCGACTCGTCCGATCGCACAAGAAGAAGCGCCACCAGCTGGGGAACGAGCCCACCGAGACCACGGTCGGCGAGCCGAGGTTCCGTGTCGTCGACGCCCGCGGCGACAACCACAAGACCCGCGCGCTCTCGACGAACGTCGCGCAGGTCGCCGACGGCGGTGAGACTGTCGAGGCCGAGATCGAGGACGTGACCGAGAACCCCGCGAACGTCAACTACGTCCGACGGAACATCATCACCAAGGGCGCAGTCATCGAGACCAGCGCCGGCACCGCGCGCGTCACCTCCCGCCCCGGCCAGACGGGGCAGGTGAACGCGGTCGTCGTCGAGGAGTAACTGCGACGCGTTCTCCCGTTCTCTCGACCAGTTAGCGGCCGCGCCGGCGACGGGGGAGGGATCCCCGACGCCGACCGCGGGACGGTGTTCGAGCGCGACTTCCGAACGACGAGGACACCGGCTACGGGCTGGACATCGTCGCCGAGGCCCACGGCTGAGACGTGACGGTGACCGAGGCGAGGGCGGCGCTCGCTTCGAGATCACCGGCGTCGAGTTCGCCTAGGGCGTCGGCGCGGCCTTCTGGAGCGCGGTCTCGGCGACGTTGCCGCCGTAGTCAGCCGAGCGCGAGAGCGAGTCGACGATCAGCCCGAGCAACTGCGCTCGCGCGGGGTCGAGCTCCCGGAGCAGCTCGTCGATTTCGCGGGCGCTGGCGTCGAGCTCCTGGACGCGCTCGCGGGCGCCGTTGGCCAGCCGGATCGCCTCGTCGTTCTCATCGGCGACCAGCGCGGCCATCGCGTCCTCGATCACCTCGGCGGCCGCGTCGTGGAGCTCCTGCAGCGAGGCCGCCACCTCCTCGGGTGGGGTTCCATCCAACTCCAGCGAGAGGTGGGCGATCTTGGTGGCGTGGTCGGCGACGCGCTCCAACTGCCGAGCGCTCGAGTGGTAGTCGAAACAGACCTCACGGGGGAGCCCGAGCTCCTCGGCGGCGGTCGGGCTGCGCAGCGTCGCCCGGAAGATCCGGGAGACCACCATGTACAGCCGGTCCACGTCGTCGTCGCGCTGGATCACGTCACGAGCGAGGTCGTCGTCGCCGGCCGCCAGCGCCTCGACGGCGTCGTCGAGCATCGACGACGCGATCAGCCGCATCCGGTCGACCGCGTTGTGGATCGACAGCTCCGAGGAGTCGAGCAGGTCCCGTACGACGACGCGGTCGGCGGTCTCCTCCAGCACCTCCAGCCCGACGAGCCCCTGGGCGGCCTGTCGGATCTCCCGGCGCTGGTCGGTCGTGATCCGGTCGGCCTCGAAGGAGATCACGTCGAACCCCGAGACGTACATCGTCATCACTGCCCGCCGGAGCTCCTCCCCGTCCAGCCCCGCCACGTCGAGGCTCCCCTCCGTCCGCCCCTCCTCGCTGACCGGCGTGAGGATGAGCGAGTCGTCCTCGGGGTGGAACTGCACGCGGCTTCCCGCCTCGACGTCGTTCTCGGTCGCCCACTCCTTCGGGATCGACACGGTGAACGTCGAGCCGCCCGTCACCTGCACCTTCCGGGTTTCGGCCATTGGGAGTGGGTAGCCGCCGGGACGGTGATAAACATTCCCCTCAGCTATATACTCCCACGTCGACCTGATACTCGAACGGAAAGACACACCATTGAGCCACGAATCTACCGAGACGTTTTTCGACGCAGATCGCTAAAATAGTCGCCGAATCGGCCCATACAAGCAGATACAGACCGTTCGGGGACAACCGATTCGACGGATACGTGTGAGAACTGTTTCCGAACGTTGTACTATATAGATTTCATAGTAGTGTATTTACCTGCGTACGGGAACTATCCGGTGATGGCAAAACAGACCGACGGCGTCTCCCGACGAACGTTCCTCGCCGCCGCAGCCGCCACGGGCACGGTCGCGGCTGCCGGCTGTACGAGCAACACTGACACCGAGAGCGACGGACTCACCGGGAACATCGACATCTCCGGCAGTTCGACGGTGTTCCCGCTTTCGGTCGCGATGCGCGGGGAGTTCACCGCTGAGGACGTCCACCCGGACGTCGATATCTCGGTCAACTCGACCGGCAGCGGTGGGGGGTTCACGAACTACTTCTGTACGGGCGATACGGACTTCAACAACGCCTCCCGACCGATCACCGAGACCGAAGAGGAGCAGTGTTCGAACAACGACGTGACGCCAGTCGAACTCAAAGTCGCGACCGACGCGCTGACGGTCGTCGTCAACAACGACGCCGAGTGGTTCGGCGACGACGGCGAGGAGTGTATCACGGTCGAAGAGCTGGCGGAGATCTGGTCGGGCGAGAGCCAGCCGACGACGTGGAACGACGTGAACGCCGACTGGCCCGACGAGGAGATCGACCTCTACGGCCCCACCGACGCCTCCGGGACGTTCGACTACTTCCTCGAGGAGATCATCGGCGAGGAGGGCGAACACCGGACCGACTACCAGGCGACCGAACAGGACAACCAGATCATCAACGGCGTCGCCAACAGCGAGTACGCGATCGGCTACATGGGCTACGCCTACTACTCCGAGAACACCGACCGCGTGACGGCGCTGGGGATCGACAACGGCGACGGCTGCGTGAAGCCGACGCTGGAGACCGCAAGCAGCGGCGAGTACCAGCCGCTCTCCCGGCCGCTGTTCACCTACCCCGCACAGTCGGCGCTGGCCGAGGAGCACGTCGCCGAGTTCGCGCGCTTCTGGCTCGAGAACAGTACGAGCGAGGAGATCGTCGCCGACGAGGTCGGCTACGTCCCGAACACCGAGGAGGAGAAGCAGGAGAACCTCGACCGCCTCGAATCGGCGATCGAAGCGGCCGCCGAGTAGTGTCGGCCGCGCTGTGAACCACACAACGAAGCGCTTTTTCGGTGATACACCGATGAACGAGTTACAATGAGCGGGGACGGAGCAACAGAGGGGTTGACCCGACGGACGCAGAACTCCTCGCGAGAACTGCTCGCGAAGGCGTTCTTCTTCTCGTGTGCGGCGCTGTCCGTCGTCACGACGCTGAGCATCATCGGGCTGTTGGTGTACGAGGCCTCGAAGTTCTTCGCGATCACCGCGCCGCTAGTGGGGATCGAGGGGCCGACCGCAACGCTGACGGAGTTTTTCACCGGCAGCGAGTGGGGGCTCCAAGGGCCGAACCTCGGCGTGATGCCGCTGGTGGCGGTGACGGTGATGGTGACGATGGGCTCCGGGCTGATCGCGATCCCGCTGGGCGTGGCGACGGCGCTGTACCTCAGCGAGTACGCCAGCGAGCGGGCACGCTCCTACCTCAAGCCCGCACTCGAGATCCTCGCGGGCGTCCCCTCCATCATCTACGGGATCTTCGCGGTGGCGTACATCACGCCCGTGCTCGACGCGCTGTTCGGCGTCGACGGGCTGTTCAACGTCGCCTCGGCGTGTATCGTCGTCGGCATCATGATCCTCCCGATGGTCGCATCGGTCTCGGAGGACGCGATGCAGGCGGTGCCCGACGACCTCCGGCAGGCGGGCTACGGCATGGGCGCGACCAAGTACGACGTGTCGACGGGGATCGTCGTCCCCGCGGCGGCGTCGGGGATCTTCTCCTCCTTTATTCTCGCGCTGTCGCGCGCGATCGGCGAGACGATGGCGGTGACGCTTGCGGGCGGTTCGCTCGCCCGCGAGTTCGACCCGACGAGTATCGCCTCGTACCTCTCGCTGTTCGACCCCGACACCTACCTCGAACCGGGAATGACGATGACCGCGGCGATGATCCAGCTACTGACCGGCGACGTGACCGGCGGTGGGCTCGCCTACCGCAGCCTGTTCGCGGTCGGGCTGGTGCTGTTCGTGATCACCCTCGCGATGAACGTGCTCAGTGACCTGATCTCCCGACGGTACCAGGAGGACTACCAATGAGCGCGGACGTCAGAGAAGGGTTCGGCCGGGTCAGCCGACGGATCGGGAAGCTGTTCCGTGCGGTGCTGCTCGCGTCGACGCTCGCGGGCATCCTGACGCTCGCGGTGCTGTTGGTGTACGTCGCCAACGACGCGTTCAAGCCGCTGACGGCGGATCCCGGCTGGCACCTCACCTTCTTCCTCACGCTGGTCGTGCCGACCGTCGGCGTGGGCTGGTGGAGCTACCGGCGGAGCTACGGCACGCTCGCGACGGGGCTGCTCGGCACCGTGATGCCGGGGATCGCGGCGTTGTACGCCGGGGGGCTCGCCGCGCTGTTCATCGACGTGATCCCGACGCTGGTGTGGCTCTCCTTTGTCGTCGCGGTCGCGGTGCCGATCGGCGTCGCCGCCGCGCTGCGGCGGACCGACCGAAACGTGCCGTTCCTCGCGAAACTGGGACTGCTGCTCGGGACGACGGCTGGCTCGCTGCTGGTGATCCCGGGGGTCGTCCAGGAGCTCCCGACGGTGCCGGCGGACTGGATGGTGCTCGTGCTGACGCTCGGGGTGCCCGAGGCGCTCCTGCTGGGACGTTGGCTCGGCGGTCGGTGGGGCCAGCGCGCCGGGCGGATCGCCGGTGCGGCGATCCTGCTCGGCAGCGCCGTCGGCGGCGTCGTGGGGACGGCGACCGGGCTCGGCGCGATCCCGGGCGTCGCGCTCGCGCTGTTCGCCGGGGTCCCGACTGGGATCTACGTCGCGATCGTGCTGAAGGAGCGTCCCGAACGACGCGTCGGGCTGTTGCTGCCCGCGGTCGTCGTCGCCGGCGCGCTGACGGGCGAACTGCTGGTCGGCGCGCTCGGCTTCGCCGGCCCCGAGTCGTGGGTCGACTGGGGGTTCCTGACCAGCACGGTCCAGCGCGCCAGCGACCCCTCGGCCGTGGGGATCTACTCCGGGGTCGTCGGAACGATCCTCCTGATGTTCGTCGTCGCCGCCATCGCGGTGCCGGCCGGCGTCGGCGCCGCGGTGTACTTAGAGGAGTACGCGCCCGACACGACGCTGACCCGGATCATCGACGTGAACATCAGCAACCTCGCGGGCGTGCCCTCGGTGGTGTACGGGCTGCTGGGGCTGGGGCTGTTCGTCCGCTACGCGGGCCAGCCGACCGGGACGCTGCTGGTCGGCGGCGCGACGCTCGCGCTGCTCGTCTTCCCCATCGTGATCATCTCCTCACGGGAAGCGATCCGGGCGGTGCCGGACTCCGCGCGGCAGGCCTCCTACGGAATGGGTGCGACGCGCTGGCAGACCGTGAAGAACGTCGTGCTCCCGCGGGCGTTCCCGGGGATTCTGACGGGGACGATCCTCGCGCTCTCGCGGGCGATCGGCGAGACCGCGCCGCTGCTGGTGATCGGCGCCGCGCAGGTGTTCGGCGTGCCCGACTCCTGGAACTCCGCGATCGGCGCGATGCCGCTGCAGCTGTACGTCTGGGCGTCGACGTACGCCAGCCCGGCGTTCTACACCACCGTCCTCGCGGCGGGCATCGTGGTGCTGCTGACCGCGATGCTGAGCATGAACTCGATCGCGATCTACGTACGCAACCACTATGAGCAACGCTGACCAGCCAACAGACATGAGCGAGGGATCGAGCGGCGACGAGTACGCGGTCGGCGTCCCCGAGGGCCGGGGACGCGACCGGGACGCCGACGGCGAGACCGAGACGATCATCGAGAGCCGCGACCTGAGCGTCTGGTACAACGACGAGCAGGCGCTGCGGTCGGTGAGCATGGAAATCCCGGAGAAGCGGGTGACCGCGATGGTCGGCCCCTCGGGCTGTGGGAAGTCCACCTACCTCCGGAGCATCAACCGGATGAACGACTTGATCGACGCCGCACGCGTCGAGGGCGAGATGCTGTTCGACGGGAAGAACGTCTACGACGACGACGTCGACCCCGTCGCGCTGCGCCGGCGTATCGGGATGGTGTTCCAGCAGCCCAACCCGTTCCCCAAGAGCATCTACGACAACGTCGCCTACGGGCTGCGCCTGCAGGACCGCACCGAGAACTTAGACGAGAAAGTCGAGCAGGCGCTCAAGGATGCCGCGCTCTGGGACGAGGTGAAAGATCAGCTCGATCAGTCGGGACTGGACCTCTCCGGCGGCCAGCAGCAGCGACTCTGCATCGCCCGTGCGATCGCGGTCGACCCCGAGGTGGTGCTGATGGACGAGCCCGCGTCGGCGCTCGACCCCGTCGCGACCTCGAAGATCGAGGACTTGATCGACGACATGGCCGAGGAGTACACGGTCGTGATCGTCACCCACAACATGCAGCAGGCCGCCCGCATCTCCGATAAGACCGCCGTGTTCCTCACCGGCGGCGAGCTCGTGGAGTTCGACGACACCGACAAGGTGTTCGAGAACCCCGAGAACGATCGAGTCGAGGACTACATCACCGGGAAGTTCGGGTAGCGCGGCCGCATTTTCCACGGATCCTTCTGTCGCCCCCGTTCGAACAGCGGCGCGTATCGCCTCGGACGGCTGCCGAGGCGGCCCCATGGCTACGTTCCCCACGGGAGACGGGGCGGAGTCTCGAACAGTTATCTACCCCGCGGCGCAATCGACGGGCATGCCGCGGGACGACTACCAACGACAGCTCGAATCGCTGCGGGAGGACGTGCTCTACATGGGCGAGCTCGTTGCTGAGCGCCTCCGGATGGGGCTGGACGCGCTCGAACAGCAGGACGGCAATCTCGGTCAGGAGGTGATCGACCGGGACAGCGAGGTGAACGAGCTGTACCTCGAGCTCGAACAGGACTGCATCGACCTGCTCGCGCTCCAGCAGCCCGTCGCCGGCGACCTGCGCTTCATCGCTTCCTCGTTCAAGATCATCACCGACTTGGAGCGGATCGCCGACCTCGCGACCAACCTCGGCGAGTACGCCGCGGAGGCCCGCTACGAGGTGTTCCCCGACGTCGACGTCCAGCGGATCGGCGACGAGACGCTTGAGATGCTCGCGATAGCGATGGCGGCCTACGAGGACGAGGACGCCGACGGCTGCTTCGCGGTCGCCGAGCGCGACGACGAGCTCGACGCGCTGTGTGAGAACGCCTCCGAGATCATCGTCCGCGACCTGATCGAGAAGGAGGCCGACGACGAGAACGAGATCGAGGACCTGATGGCCGACGTCTCGCGGCTGCTGCTGACGGTTCGGGACCTCGAACGCGTCGGCGACCACACGGTGAACATCGCCGCGCGGACGCTGTACATGGTCGAGAACTCCGACGAGCTGATCTACTGACTCACTCGCTCAACCGCGCGAGCTCTGTATCCGAGAGCTCGATCCCGCTCGCCGCGACGTTCTCCCGAAGGTGTTCGACGCTCGACGTGCCCGGGATCGGCAGTGTCACGTCCGAACTACCCAGCAGCCACGCCAGCGCGATCTGGTAGCGCGAGGCGTCGTGTGCGTCGGCGATCTCGTCGACGATCTCGGCTTTCTCGCTGAGGTCGCCCGCGCCGATCGGGAAGTACGGGATGAAGCCGATTCCGGCGTCCTCACAGGCGTCCAAGACGTCCTCGTGCTCGCGGTTCGTGAGATTGTACTCGTTCTGGACCGTCGCGATCTCGACGTGATCGCGGGCGGTCTCCAACTGCTCGACGGAGACGTTGCTCAGGCCGACGTTGTCGACCAGCCCGTCGTCTTTGAGTTCTCCCAGCGTCGCGACGGACGCCTCGAAGTCGACGTCGGGGTCGGGGCGGTGGAGCTGGTAGAGGTCGATACTGTCGACGCCCAGTCGGTCGATCGACGCCAGCGTGGCGTTGCGCAGGTAGTCGGGGTCGCCGAGCGGGAGCCAGTCGCCGTCGGGGTTCCGGAGCAGCCCGCCTTTCGTCGCGATCAGCGCGTCGTCGACCACGCCGGCCTCGGAGAGCAGGCGCTCGCTCGTGCCGGGGCCGTAGGAGTCTGCCGTATCGACGAAGTCGACGCCGAGTTCGACCGCCTCCCGAGCCACGTTCCGTGCGGCCTCCTCGTCGTCGGGCGCGCCGATGATGTTCTCGCCGCAGAGCCGCATCGCGCCGAAGCCCAGTCGGTGGACGGTGTACTCGCCGATGTCGAACGTGTCGCTCTGGTTCTCGGTCACGCCCGGACGTACCGGCGCCGGCGGGGAGGGTGTTGTGCTACCGGCAGCGCTACTCGTCGTCGGCGACGCGCACCTCGTACGCCTGCCCGTCCACGCGGTAGCGGCTGCGCGACTCGTCGTGGCCGATGAGTCCGTACGTGACCTGCTCGGTGCTCCGGAGTCGTACCTCGTCGATGCCCTCGTCGAAGAACGGGAGCGTGTTCCGCAGGCCGCGGTACCAGTCACGCATCACCTGCTCGCGGATGAGCGTCTCCTCGGCCTCGCCGGCGCGAGTCACGGACACCGTCACGTCCTCCTCGCTCTCGCCGCCGTCCCACTCCGGCGCGGTGACAGTGACGGTGTTGCCGTCACGTTCGTGTTCGACGCCGTCGGTCGGCACGATCTCGCCGGGGTCGCCGACGAGCTCGACCATCGCCGTGCTCGAGGAGGACTCGTCGCCGTAGCCGACCGAGACGGCGTAGCGGCCGCCGCCGAGGTGAGGGTAGGCGCGGCCGTCCTCGGGCGGGAGGCTCCCGCCGCCGCGGTAGGCGTGCAGCGTCCACGACTTCGTGCCCGCGGGCGGCACCATCCGACACTCCGCGGTCCGGACGTACGGGCCGAGGTCGAACCACTCGCCGTCGTGGCGCTTGTACACGTACCAGTGGCCACAGCCCAACTGCTCGCGGGTGTGGTTGACGAACTGGAACGTGATCCCCGCCGGGAGCTCGGCCCGCTCGGTCTCGGGGCGGAGGTACGTCCCGGAGGACTCGTCGGCGGTGTGGTACCAGCCCGCTCCGGCCTCGCCGTCGCCGTCGATCGGGGGGACGGACTCGCCGGCGAAGCGGGACTCCCCGTCGGGCCCGGGCGCGCTCGTCTCCCAGACGGTGATGCTGGCGTCCGCGCCGTCGGTCCCGCCGAGGTACTCGTACACGCCGGTCGGCCGGCCCGACCCCTCGGGGTGGCCGACGACGGCGTACTCCCCCCGGATCGCCTCGCCGGGGTCGAGCGTGACCGTCTCGGGCAGCCAGCGGTCGATCTCGCCCGCCAGCCGCCACTGGCCGTCGCTGTCGCGTTCGACCGCTGGCGGCTCGTCGACGAGGTCGTGATCCCCCGTCGGCGCGAAGAGCAGGCTCCCCTCGTCGCGGAGCCCCGCGCTCATCGACGGCTCGCCGTGGTCGCGTGGCGGTTCGCTCGCCGGGCGGCCAAAGGGCGGGAGCCAGTCGAGGCCGACCGACTCGCGGTACCGCTCGGTGTTCTGGAGCGAGGCGACCAGCCGGGCGGGGTGGTCGGCGGCCGCGGTCGCGTCGAACCGCATCCGAACTTCGGCGCCGTCCTCGGTCCGGTAGCGCATCGGCGAGAGCGCGTACGTCCGGTCGATCGTCCCGAGGTCGACGACGCTGGCGCCGAACAGCGCGTTCCCGTCGATCTGGACCACCTCGTCGGGGGTCCCGGCCGGCGTCGACGGCGTGGCTGTCGGCGTGTCCGTCGCGGGGTCGCTGGGCTCGGTGTCGGTCGTCCCGACGGAGCTACAGCCGGCGAGGAGGCTGCTGCCAGCTGCCAGCGAGGCGAGGAGGGCACGTCGGCGCATACGCGCAACTCCGAACCGTCGCTAAAAGGCCCTTGTGGAGGGAAAAAGACCGTTTTGTGCCTACTGGAAGCCCAGACGGTTACCGCGGTCGACGTTCGCGCTGGAGCTGCCGCGGAACTCCTCCTCGACCTCCTCGTAGTAGCTCATCAGGTCGTCGGTGATCGTCGGGCGCACCGCCTCGATCGCCTGCCGGAAGTGGCGCATCTCGACCTCCTCGGCGCCGTCGGACTCCCGCAGCGCCTCGATCGCAGCCTCCCGACAGATCGACTCCAGGTCGGAGCCGACGTAGCCGTCGGTGATCTCGGCGACCTCCTTCAGGCTCACGTCCGGCGCCAGCGGCGTGTTCTCGGTGTGGATGTCGAGGATCTGCTCCCGGCCGCCCTGGTCGGGCGCGCCGACCATCACGAGCCGGTCGAAGCGCCCCGAGCGGATCAGCGCGGGGTCGATCATGTCCGGGCGGTTGGTGGCGCCGATCACCATCACCTCGCCCATCTCCTCCAGCCCGTCGAGCTCGGTCAGCAGCTGATTGACGACGCGCTCGGAGACGTTGGTCCCGGCCTGCTCACCGCGACTCGGCGCGAGCGAGTCGAGCTCGTCGAAGAAGATCACGGTGGGCGAGACCTGTCGGGCCTTCCGGAACGTCTGCCGGATCGCCTTCTCGGACTCGCCGACCCACTTCGAGAGCAGTTGCGGGCCGCGGACCGAGATGAAGTTGGCGTTGGTCTCGTTCGCGACGGCCTTCGCCATCAGCGTCTTCCCGGTGCCGGGCGGGCCGTACAGCAGCACGCCCTTCGGCGCCTCGACGCCCATGCGCTCGAACTTCTCGGGGCTGGATAGCGGCCACTCGACGGCCTCCTTCACCTGCTGTTTGGGGTCGGTGAGGCCACCCACGTCGTCCCACGTGATCTTGGGGAGCTCGACCAGCACCTCCCGCATCGCGCTGGGTTCGACCTCGTTGAGCGCGCCGCGGAAGTCCTCCTTCTTGACGATCATGCGGTCGATCAGGCTCGGCGGCACCTCCTCCTCGTCTAAGTCGATCTCGGGGAGGTAGCGCCGCAGCGCCTTCATCGCGGCCTCCTTGCTGAGGCTCTCGATGTCGGCGCCGACGAACCCGTGGGTCTCGGCGGCGAGGTGGTCGAGGTCGATGTCGTCCGATAGCGGCATCCCGCGGCTGTGGATCTGGAGAATCTCCTTGCGGCCGGTCTCGTCGGGGACGCCGATCTCGATCTCGCGGTCGAATCGGCCGGGGCGGCGCAGCGCGGGGTCGACGCTGTCGACGCGGTTGGTCGCGCCGATGACGATCACCTGCCCGCGGGAGTCGAGCCCGTCCATCATCGTCAGTAGCTGGGCGACGACGCGGCGCTCGACCTCGCCGGTCACGTCCTCCCGTTTGGGTGCGATGGAGTCGAGCTCGTCGATGAACACGATCGAGGGACTGTCCTCCTTGGCGTCCTCGAAGATCTCCCTGAGCTGCTGTTCGGACTCGCCGTAGTACTTCGAGATGATCTCCGGGCCCGCGATGGAGAAGAAGCTCGCGGAGGTCTCGTTGGCGACGGCTTTCGCGAGCAGCGTCTTCCCGGTGCCGGGCGGCCCGTGGAGCAACACCCCCTGGGGCGGCTCGATGCCCAGTTTCTTGAAGATCTGGGGGTGTTTCATCGGCAATTCGACCATCTCCCGGACGCGCTGGATCTCGTCTTCGAGGCCGCCGATGTCCTCGTAGGTGATCCCGCCGCCGGTCTTGTCGAAGCCGGAGATAGGCTCCTCGCGGAGCTCCACGTCGGTCTCTTCGGTGATGAGGCAGACCCCGTCGGGCTCGGTGTCGACGGCGATCAGCGGGATCGCCTGCCCGGGCGAGCGCATGAACGGGTGGTTCGTGCTCGACATCACGGGGACGATGTCGCGCTCGACCACCGGGCGCTTGAGGATCTGGCGTTTCACCATGCCGGCGGCCTCGGAGCCGAACTGCACCGACGCCTCTTCCGGCGGCGCGAGGGTGAGCGACTCGGCAGTCTCGGCCTCGGCCTTCCGGATGGTGACGCGCTCGCCGATGCTCACGTCGGCGTTCTGGCGGGTGAAACCGTCGATACGCACCGTGTCGGTGTTCCAGTCCTGTCGATCGGCGCGCCAGACCTTCGCCGCCGTGGTCTCGGCGCCCTCGATCTCGATGATGTCCCCGGGGGAGAGCTTGAGGTGGAGCAGGGTGTCGGGGTCGAGCCGAGCGATACCACGGCCCGAGTCGTTCGGGTACGCTTTCGCGACTTCCAGTTGGACTTCGTTCATGAGTAACCCGGAGTGAGTTAGGTAGAAAGAAGGGGTGTTCGCGCATAAGTGTGGCGTTAGACCGAGGTTTTCTTCGCGCTGCCACACAGCGAATTACCGGCCGACGGCTGCCGAATTCTCTGGTCGAACGGCGGCAGAGTCGATCGAGGAAACGTCAGGGCGGCCGTACTCGATCCCGCAGAAGTACCGAACCGCCGCGAGTCCGAGCGCTTTCGTACCACCCCGCGCAAACCTCGCCAATGAGCGAGTCCGTCCCTACCGGCTGCGACCCGATCGACGACCTGCTCGGCGGCGGCTTCGAGCGCGGCACCGTCACGCAGGTGTACGGCGAACCGGCGGCGGGGAAGACCAACCTCGCGCTCGCGGCGGCCGTCGAGGCCGCCGTCGACGGCGGGCGCGCGCTGTACATCGATACCGAGGGGCTGTCGGTCGACCGCTTCCGGCAGATCGTCGACGGGAAGACCGACGGCGAGGCGGACTTCGAGGACGTGGCCTCCCGGATCGTGATCTCGGCGGCCCACGATTTCGCCGAACAGGCCGAGGCCGTCCGAGACGCCGAGGAGCTCGCCGACACCGCCGACCTGATCGTGCTCGACTCCGCGACGGGGTTCTACCGACTGGAGCGCGCGGGCGACGACTCCGGCGGCGAGTCCCTCCGGAAAGTCGCCGGGCAGATCACCCACCTGCTCTCGCTGGCCCGGAAACACGACCTCGCGGTCGTGATCACGAACCAGGTGTTCCGTGACCCCGACGCCGATCGGACCCGCGGGCTGGGCGGCAACACGCTCGAGCACTGGACCGGCGTCGTACTACGGCTTGAGCGGTTCCGGGGCGGGAACCGCCGGGCGGCGCTGGAGAAACACCGCTCGAAAGCGACCGGCGAGACCGCGACGTTCCGGATCGTCGAGGAAGGGCTGGCGGCTGCCGAGGATCTCTAACTCGGCTCGTTCCGCCCGAACTGGACCGCCAGCCAGCCGCCGATCCCCGCGCCGATGCCGCCGGCGAAGTAGCCGGCACCGAGGACGAATGCGATGGCGAGTAGACTGCCGACGGTCCTGAACCACCCGTCCTGCCAGAGGAACCACGTCGTCGAATCGTACAGGAACCACACCACGAGCGGGAGTGCGGCGATCAGGCCCGCGCGGCCCCCGGCCGCGTAGGCGTCGACCGCCTCGGGAGCGAGGTAGCCGGCCACGAGACCCGCGACGAACAGCAGCGGGCCGCCCTGCCCGCCCTGCCCGTAGACGGGGAGCGCCACCGCGACGCCGACGGCGCCGCCGAGGAGGACACAGCGCCACAGCCGAGCACGATCGGTGGAGGGAGCGGTGGTCGAGGACACGCCGGGACGCTGGCGCGCCAGCAGCAAAAAATCGGAGGTCGCTCACGTCGTTCGTGGATGTGGCCCGAAGATAACCTACTCACCGCGAGCGAACGGAAGTGAGCGAGCGGGCCAAGGAGGCCCCGTCAGGGGCCGACGCAGGCTTTTGGCCGAGCTTTTGCAAGGGCCCTCCGGGGCCCGCAGCAAAAGGTCGGGTTAGAGCTCGTTCAGCTTCCGCATCAACTGGCCGCGGTACTCCTCGTCGGCCTTCACGCCCTTGAGTTCGAGCACGTTCCGCTCCAGTCGGTCGAGCGCGACGTGGAACGCGTGCTCGGCGCCGTACCCCTCACCGGAGCCGGCGACCTGCCCCTGCGTGGTTCGCAGGCGGATCTGACAGCGCAGCAGCGGGGTCCCACGGAGCTTCTCCTTGTGCTGGGTGAAGCGGACGTGGGCGTGGAGCACGTTCATCTCCTTGAACTTGTCCGCGACGCTCGTGATGTCCGCGACGATGTCCTCACGGGAGAGCACGTCCAGCAGATTGACGTTCGTGATCTGGACGTCCATCGACTCCTCCTCGGTGTGGGTCAGCGCACGGAGCACGTCGGTCTTCGTGATGACGCCCTCGATCTCGGCGCCGTCGGGCGTCGCCGTCACGATGAGCCCGGAGATGCCGTTCTCGAACATGACCGACACCGCCTCCTCGACGGTCTCGCCGGCGGTGATCGTCTGGACCGGGCTCGACATCAGGTCGTAGACGGGGATGTCGAGCATGCGCTCGAGCTCGCCGCTGCGGTCGCCCTCGCCCTGTCGGTCCTCGTCCCGGACCGCGAAGTCGACGATGTCGTTGGTCGTGACGATCCCCGTGAGGTCGCCGGTCTCGTTGACGACGGGCAGCCGGGAGATACCGTTCTCCCGCAGGCGGTTGATCGCCTTGCCGACGTGGTCGTCCTCGGTGACGGTGACGACCGACTCCGAGGCGATGTCGCCGACGGTGATCGCTTCGAGGTTCTCGAGCACCGCACGCAGGATATCGTCGGCCGCGACGATCCCCCAGAGGTTCTCACCCTCGTAGACGGGGGCGATCTTCACGTCGCCCTCGACGAGGACGCGGGAGACCTCGCGCACGTCGTCGTGCCGGCCCACCTTCGGCGGGCTCCCGCCGCTCCGTGAGGAGCGGACGACGGCGCCGACCTTCATGTCGTCCTCGACGTGGGACTGGATCAGCTGTTTCTCGCGGATCACGCCGATACAGTCGCCGTCGTCCATGACGACGACCCCTTTGGGGTTCTCCCGCTCGAACCGCGACCGAATCTTCGCGACACGGGTGCCGGCCTCGACCTCGACGAACTCCTCGACGGCGATATCAGAGATGTCCATAGACACCTCATCAGTTCCCCCGGCGTTGCCTTGAAGCTTATCGCATCGGGACAACGTCGTGATCTGTTCCTGTGGCGCGTTCGCGCCGGTGGCCGAAACACCGCGGAACCGTGGGAGGGGACCGCTGCGGACGGCGTCATCGTCGGCCCGGGCTCACACGCGAGCAGGACCCAGAGCGTTCTTGGGGCTGGCTCACGGAGACCGAAAACCATGCACGAACACGGAGCGAGTGGCCGCGCCGCGCTCGCCCGCCGCGCGGCCGTCGCGGGCGGCGACGTGGCGAAGGAGTTCTTCCGGACCGGCGTCGCGGTCGAGACGAAGGACGGGAAGACCGACGTGGTGACTGAGGCCGACCGCGCGGCCCAGCGTGAGGTCGAGGGGATCATCCGGGATGAACGTCCCGAGGAACCGATCGTCGGCGAGGAGGACGACGCGCGCAAGTCGGTGCCGGAAACGGGGCCGGCGTGGATCGTCGACCCCATCGACGGCACCAACAGCTACGTCCGGGAGCTCACGACGTGGGCCACCGCGGTCGGCTGCGTGACCGACGGTGAGCCGGTTGCGGCCTGCAACTACCTGCCTGCGATGGACGACGTGTACACCGCCGACGGCGAGGCGGCCTACCGCAACGGCACCGAAATCTCGGTTTCGTTAGTGAGCGACCCCGAGCGCGCCGCGGTCGTGCCGACCGTGTGGTGGCCGCGGGAGCGACGCGACGAGTACGCCCGCGCGTGTGAGGCTATCGTGACCCGCTTCGCGGACTTGCGACGGCCCGGCAGCGCACAGGCCGCGCTCGCGATGGTCGCCGCCGGCTCGGTCGAGGGGGTGATCACCAACGTCCAGACGAAGCCCTGGGACACGATCGCCGGCGTCCACCTCGTGCGGCAGGCCGGCGGGAAAGTTACCGATCTGGAGGGAGACCGATGGCACCACGACGCCCGCGGGCTGGTCGTCTCGAACGGCACGCTCCACGACGAGATGCTGGCGGCCGCACGGGAGATCGACGACGCGGTCTGACCTCCGTTGCGTTCCGGTCTGTTCCAGAAAGAGAAAAATATCGACAAGACGCGTATCTTCGCTGGGAACACTTGCGGTTCACAGCTTTCCTGCGGTGGCGCGAAAGCGGGCACGGCCTCGTGCCGTGCCTCAGCGCGAGGGACGAGTGAGCGACGGAAAGGAGCGAACGAGTCGGCTGGGGAGGTATGTGGGCTGTGCGGGTGAGTGGAACTGAAAGGGGCTGTCGGCTCCGGGAAGGCGGACGAGGCACGCACCGCAGGCGACCGACGCGAGCCCCCCGACCGGAGCCGGCAGGGGCTTTCACGGTGTTGTTGATCTCCGACAACCCAACACCTCGAGTCTCACTGAGCACAGCTAATCAACCCAAGCCCAAACCCCGCCCGACAGACACGAATCAGCGGCCCAGTCACAACCGCAAAGAGCCTCCACCCCGGACCCCGAACCATGGAACTCGACGAGACGGACCGGCAGATCCTCCGTATCCTCCAGGAGGACGCCCGGACCCCATTCAGCGAGGTGGCCCGCCGGATCGACATGTCCAGTGCGACGGTCCACGACCGGGTGAACCGCATGGAAGAGGCGGGCGTCATCGAGGGGTACCACGCGAGCGTCGACGCCGACGCGGTGGGGTACGGCGTGAGCGCGTTCGTCGGCCTCCGCACCGAACAGGGCCGCGAGGAGGAGGCGCTGGCCCATCTCGCCGGCCTACCCGAGGTACAGGAGGTCCACCTCACGACCGGGCAGTGGGACGTGATGGTGCGGGTCCACGCCGCGGACACCGAGGCGCTCCGGGACCTGATGTTCGACCACATCGCCGACACCGAGGGGTTCACGCGCTCACAGACGATGGTGGTGCTCGGTACCGACTACGAGGCGGACGGGCTGCCGGTCTAGCCGACGTACTGCGCCTCGGCGGAGTTGCGGTCCTGGCCGAAGTCGACGATCTCGGCGTCGATCACGTCGCCCACGCCCGCGCCGTCGGGCACGCCGTCGACGAAGATCACGAACCCCTCCTTCTTGCAGACCGCGACCCGCTCGCCGGAGTGGTGGCTGTTGAACTCCTTGATGCCCAACGAGACGCGATCGCCCACGTCGACCGGCGGCTCCCGCTCGGTGGCGGCGTCGTGGGCCTGCCGCGACTGGTCGCGCTGGGCCCGCTCGATCCCGTCGGCTCGCCCCTTCCGGTAAGCGGCGTAGACGGCGATCACGGCGACCGCGACGCCGCCGGCCACCAGCATCGGTGTCGGACTGACCATACCACCACGGGCGGGTCGCGTGAGGTAACGTTACTGGTCCCGGGTCGGTCGATGCGGGATACCGCAACCCTGAAGCCCCACGCTGTGCGGTGTTGAGGTATGTTCTCCCTCCGCGAGTGGGCTGATGGGAACCCGGAACGCCTCTGGGCCGGGGTCGTCGGCACACTCCTGGTGGCGCTGGTCGGGGGGTCGATACTCGCCCCCGAGACCGTCTACGATGGGTTCATCTGGCACTACTTCTGGGGACCGGTACAGGCCGACGCACACAACGCGGTCTGTGCGGTCCGCCCCGGAAGCACTGTCGAGTACCTCTACAGCACGTCGGCGTGCCAAGCGGCCGCCGAGCCCGTGGCCTACCCGGGCTACACGGTCGTCAGCGAGATCGGCTACATCGTCTCGCTCCTGCTCACGATCACGGGCGTCGTGTTGCTGCTTGAGCGGCTCGGGATCGGCGAGGAGCGCGGGCTGTTCTGGGCGATGGTGCCGTTCATGCTGCTCGGCGGCGCGCTCCGGACCGTCGAGGACGCCCACAACGCGATGGGCGACAGCTGGTTCGACTACCCGCTGAACACGCTGCTGATCAGTCCGATCATCTACTTCACGCTGTTCGTCATCGCGCTGGCTTGCATCCTCCTCTCGCTGTGGCTGGCCCGGCAGGAGTACGTCGACGACTACGTCCGCCCGCTGACGGCGATGGGCAGCGGCGCGTTCCTGCTCTCGGTCGGCTACCTCTCCTACCTCGCGCTGACGGATCCACAGGTGCAGTTCTACCCGCTGGTGCTGGTCGCGATGGTCGGGCTCTCGGCGGCCGCGGCCGTCGGGACGTGGTACGCCATCGAGACGTTCGCGCCGAGCATCAACGAGGGGACGGGGATCGCCGGCGGGATGGTGCTCGTCGCTCACGCCGTCGACGGCGCCGCGAACGTGATCGGGCTGGACTACCTGATGGCGCTGGGCGTGCCGTACAACCTCAACCCCAAACACCCCGCGAACCAGTTCATCGTCGACCTGTTCGGGGCGGCGTGGCCGTTCCTCGTCGTGAAGATGGCGGCGGCGACGTTCCTGATCTGGGTGTTCGAGCCCGAACTGGTGGAGGAGACGCCGCGGTACACGACGCTGCTCCTGATCGCGGTCAGCGCGGTCGGGCTGGGACCGGGCTCTCGGGACCTGTTGCGGTCTGTTTTCGGGGTCTGAGGCGTTCTCCGGCGGTCGGCCGTCGACCCGCGCCATTTTTACCCTCGGACGCAGAAGGACGAGTAAGAACATCCCGCGGGTAAACGCCACCGGGGCGTTGCGGGGATCGGTGACCGACGCGCTGTAAGACGCCGGGGTCCACGACCCCCACGCTCGCGGCTGTTTCAGTACGCACACCGCCACGAACGTGGCTTTGAGTGCATCCAACCATGGAAGTCGAAATCGCAACAATCGGCGGCTACGAAGAGGTCGGTAGACAGTGTACCGCGGTCCGCGCGGGCGACGACGTCGTCATCTTCGACATGGGCCTGAACCTGAGTAAGGTCCTGATTCACGACAACGTCGAGACCGAGCAGATGCACAGCCTCGACCTGATCGACATGGGCGCCATCCCGGACGACCGGGTCATGTCCGAGATCGAGGGCGACGTGCAGGCCATCGTGCCCACGCACGGCCACCTCGACCACATCGGCGCCATCTCGAAGCTGGCCCACCGCTACGACGCACCGATCGTCTCGGCGCCCTTCACGATCGAGCTGGTGAAACAGCAGGTCCAGGGCGAGTCGAAGTTCGAGGTCGACAACGACCTGATCAAGATGGACGCCGGGGAGACGATGCAGATCGGCGACGACACCGAACTGGAGTTCGTCAACGTCACCCACTCCATCATCGACGCGATCAACCCCGTGCTCCACACGCCGGAGGGCGCCGTGGTGTACGGGCTGGACAAGCGCATGGACCACACGCCCGTCATCGGCGACCCGATCGACATGGATCGGTTCAGCGAGATCAGCCGGGAGGAGGGCGTGCTCGCGTACATCGAGGACTGTACCAACGCCTCGAAGAAGGGCCGGACGCCCTCCGAGCGCGTCGCCCGCGAGCACCTGCGTGACGTGATGATGAGTCTGGAGGATTACGACGGCGGGATCGTCGCGACCACGTTCTCCAGCCACATCGCCCGCGTGAAGAGCCTCGTCGAGTTCGCCGAGGAGATCGGCCGCGAGCCGGTGCTGCTCGGTCGCTCGATGGAGAAGTACTCCGGCACGGCCGAGCGCCTCGGCTTCGTCGACTTCCCGGACGATCTCGGGATGTACGGCCACCGCAAGTCCGTCGACCGCACGTTCAAGCGGATCATGAAGGAGGGGAAGGAAAACTACCTCCCGATCGTCACCGGCCACCAGGGCGAGCCCCGCGCGATGCTCACCCGGATGGGTCGCGGCGAGACCCCATACGACATCGAGGACGGCGACAAGGTCATCTTCAGTGCCCGCGTGATCCCGGAGCCGACCAACGAGGGCCAGCGCTACCAGTCCGAGCAGCTGCTCCGGATGCAGGGCGCCCACATCTACGACGAGATCCACGTCTCCGGCCACCTGAGCCAGGAGGGCCACTACCAGATGCTGGAGGCGCTCCAGCCCGAACACGTGTTCCCCGCCCACCAGGACCTCAAGAACGCCGCACAGTACGTCGACCTGTGTGAGTCCGAGGGGTACACGCTGGGCGAGGACATCCACCTCTCGCGCAACGGGCAGGTCCACCAGATCACGGAGTAACGATGAGCGACGAAGCGACGGTCGAACGGCTGCTCGCCGCGGTGAAACAGCGCCGCGAGCGGGTCAACGACGCCATCGCCGAGGAGCTCCCGATCGAGGAGCCCGAACGCCTCTACGAGGCCTCGCGCTACCTGCTCGACGCCGGGGGGAAGCGCCTGCGGCCGACGGTGTGTCTGCTCGTTGGCGAGGCGCTGGCCGACGTGGCGCCGGGGACCGCCGACTACCGCGAGTTCCCCGCGCTGTACGACGGCGAGGTCGACCTGCTGCGGGCGGCAGTCAGCATCGAGGTGATCCAGTCGTTCACGCTGATCCACGACGACATCATGGACGACGACGACCTCCGGCGCGGCGTGCCGGCGGTCCACCGCGAGTACGACGAGTCGACCGCGATCCTCGCGGGCGACACGCTGTACGCCAAGGCGTTCGAGTTCATGACCGACACCGGCAGCCGGCCGGAGCTCTCCGTCGCGGCCACCAACCGGCTGGCGCGCACCTGCACCGAGATCTGCGAGGGGCAGGCGCTGGACGTGGAGTTCGAGACCCGCGCGGGCGTGCTGCCCGAGGAGTACCTCGAGATGGTCGAGCTCAAAACCGCCGTGCTGTACGGCGCCTCCGCGGCCATTCCGGCGATCCTGCTCGGCGCCGACGACGAGACCGTCGAGGCGCTGCGGCAGTACGGGATCGACTCCGGACGCGCGTTCCAGATCCAAGACGACGTGCTCGACCTCACCGTTCCGAGCGAGGAGTTGGGCAAGCAGCGCGGCTCGGACCTCGTCGGGGAGAAGGAGACGCTGATCACCCTCCACGCACGCCAGCAGGGCGTCGACGTGGACGGGCTCGTGGGCGCCGAGACCGCCGACGAGCTCACCGAGGCCGAGGTCGCCGCGGCCGTCGAGACGCTCGAGGAGGCGGGCAGCATCGAGTACGCCCGCTCGAAGGCCGAAGAGCTGACCGCGCGCTCGAAGGACCACCTCGACGCGCTACCGGACAACGAGGCAAGCCGGCTGCTCGCTGACTTGGCGGACTACCTGATCAACCGCGGCTACTGAGCCGCGAGCCACGGCCGTTTTTCGGCGGTGACGGCGATCGACGCGTACGGAGTCGACCGCCGTCGCCGTTCCGTTCGCCAACTACTGTTCGTGATCGCCGGCGCCCACACCGGGACGTTCGCCGGCTCCGTGATCCCGACGACGTTCGGGCTCCCGGGCGACGTTGCGGGCGGGCTCACGATCCTGCTGCTGTTTCCGCTCCCGTTCGTGGTCGACGAGAATCGGAGATTCCCGTCTGCACACGAGAGCGTCGCTCTCGTGAACGTCGACGCGAGGTAGGAGTACGCCGACCCACTGTTCACGAAGCTGATGCGCTGAGCTCACCGCAGGTCGATCTCGAACCGGGACTCGGCGGCTGCGGCGTCCCGAAGGCGCTCGGTCGACCCACACCGATCGAGCAGCGCCGTCAGCCCATCGAGCCGGACCGGGCGGTAGTCGAGTAGCTCCGCGGAGACGTTCACGCGACGCGCGTCGGCCGCGACGAACGGGTGCGTGTCGGGGTTGTTGTCGTGGTGGTGGCCGTGGATCACCCAGCCGTCCCAGTCCTCCGGCACGTCCTCCGGGCGGTGAGTGCAGTAGAACGTGCGCTCGCCGTGATCCAGTACGGTGGCGTCGACGACCGGGAACGGCGCGTCGTCGGGGTCGAGCCCGACGTCGTGGTTGCCACGCACCAGCAGATCGCCGTCGAGCTGGTTGAACCGCTCGATCGTCTCCCGGCCGTCCTGCATATCCATCGCCACGTCGCCGAGGTGGACGAGCACGGCGTCGGGCGGGACCGTCTCGTAGTGGGCGTCGAGCATCGCGCTGTCCATCGCGCCGGGCGAGTCGAACGGCCGGTCGCAGTACTCGATGATGTTCGCGTGGCCGAAGTGGTGGTCGGAGATCAGGTAGCGGCTCACGGCGTCGATAGCGGGAGATCGGTACTTAAACTCTCACTCCGGTGTGGGCCCGACTCTCACGCCGGTGGCCGGCAGATAGGACCGCGATGGACACGCTCAAGCCGCCGCCGCCACCAGTTCCGACGTGTCCCGCTATCAGGACGCCGGGCTGTTCGTGGTGCTGGCTGTCGCGTGGGGGGCCGGCTTCTCGGCGATCGAGGTCGGCCTGGAGACGATCCCGCCGATCCTGTTCGCGGGGTTTCGATTCGATATCGGCGCAGTCGTAACAATCGGCGCGCTCGCGGCGCTGGGGCGGCTGGATCTCCCGCAGACCCGCGCGGACTGGCAGGCGATCGCCGTCGCGGCGGCGTTTCTCGTGTTCGGGAACGTCTTCTTCCTCTTCTTCGGGCAGCTCTACACCTCCGGCTCGGTCGCGTCGGTCGTGTACAGCCTCAATCCCGTGCTCACTGTCGGCTTCGCCGCCCTGCTACTCTCGGGTGACGGGCTGGCGCTCCGGGACGCGGTGGGGATCGTCCTCGGACTGATCGGCGTGGTGCTGATCGCGCGGCCGTCGCCGACCGCCGCGACCGAGCCGCCGGCCGGGGCTCCCGATCTGCTCGACGGCGCGTTCGCGCTGCTCGGGCCGGACGCGCTCGGGGCGGCGCTGGTGTTCTGTGCGGTGATCGCAGTCGCGGCGGGCAGCGTGCTGCTGCGCCGGGTCGACGCACCGATGGCCAGCCTCCCCACGACTGGCTGGGCGATGGGGCTGGGCGCGATCATGCTCCACGCCGCCAGCCTCGGGCTGGGGGAGTCGATCGTCGTGCCATCGGGGACGTGGACGTGGGTCGCGGTCGGCTACGTCGGCGTCGTCGCGAGCTCGGTGGGGTACGGGGCGTACTTCACGCTGATGCGCAGTCGGGGGCCGTTCACCGCGAACCTCGTGAGCTACGCGGTGCCGCCGGTCGCCGCCGTCACGGGCTGGGCGCTACTCGACGAGGCGCTCCCGCCAGCGGCCGTCGCCGGCTTCGGCTGCATCCTCGTGGGCTTTCTCGTGCTGAATCGAAAAGTGGTCAGCGAGGAGCTCCAGCGACTGCGGGCCTGATCGGGCGAGAAGTCAGTTCAGGTCGAGATCCGCCAGAATCTCCTCGGCGTGGTTCTCGGGGTCGACGCCCTCGTAGACGGCGACGATCTCGCCGTCGTTCACGACGAACGTGTTGCGGAACACGCCCATCACTTGGTTGCCGAAGACGTTCTTCTCGCCGTAGGAGGCGTACGCCGCGGACACCTCGCCGTCCTCGTCGGAGAGCAGGTCGAACGGGAGGTCGTACTTCTCACGGAAATCAGCCAGATCCTCGACGGGGTCGTCGCTGATGCCGACGACTGAGACGCCCGCCTCCTCGTAGGTGTCCCAGTCGTCACGGAACGAACAGGCCTCGGTGGTGCAGCCGGGCGTGTCGGCGCGCGGGTAGAAGTAGACGACCGCGTACTCGCCGGGCAGATCCGAGAGCGAGACCACGTCGCCGTCCTGGTTGGGGAGCGAGAACTCGGGGGCGTCGTCGCCGGGTTCGAGCATGCCCGAGCGTGCGACCGGCGGGGACTAACGCTTTCCGCTCCCGGCGACGCCTCACCAGAGCTGCTCGGCGGCCTCGCGCTGGAGCAGCGCCTCGGCGTTGTCCGCGGGCAGCGACACCACGTCCTCGCTCTCCAGTTCGTACTCGCGATCGTCGACGCCGAGCAATCGCCCCACGTCCTCGGTGACGCGGACGGTCGTCCGCTCGTCGTCAGCCGCCGCAGCGGCGGCCTCCGTCCCCGCGCCGGTCGCGGCGGCGTCCGCACTCGTAGGCGCGTCGTCTCCGCCCACGTCGGCGCTCGCGGTCGCGACCCCGCCGTCCGATCGGGGATCGACCGGTGCCTCGGGCGGTTCCGACCCCGCCGCCTCGGCCTCACCGGCCGGCCTGTCCGGCGGTGCCGGCGGCACGTCGTCGGACTCGTCGGCGCTCGACGGGCCGGCCGGATCGGGCGCGCCCGTGCCGACCGCCGGCTCGTCGCGTGAGGGACCGGTGTCGTCGGTTCCCGTCGGCGCCCCGCCGCCGGGCGCTGCCGGCTCGCTCGGTTCCGTCGTCTGGGTCGGCTCGGGCTGGGCGCCCGGCGAGCCCGCGGGGACGCTGTCGCCCTCGCCGGCGAGGATGTCCAGCACGCGCGAGCGGTTCTCGCCGATACGGCCGACCATATCCTCGAACAGGTCCCGCTCTTGCGTGGTGAGCCCCTCCTCCTCCACGGGCATATCGGCGGCCTTGAACGAGGCCATCTTGACGACCTTCCCGACGCGGCGCTCGTAGATCGCCTCGACGACGTCCTCCGCGCGCTCGATGTCGTCGCTCAGCCGGGAGACCTCGGGGTCCGAGAACGGCTCGTCGGCTTCCTCGGCCACGCGCTCGCGCTCCGCTTTCAGCTCCTCGATGTACGCCGCGACGTCCTCGTAGAACGAGTCCCGCAGGTGCTGGAGGCTGTCCTTCTGGCGCTCCTTGCTCTGGACCGTCTGGAGTTCGTCGATATCCATGCTGTGTGTTGGGGCCGCGCGGGTGGCGCAACGGCGGCCTGCGGGGTCGTTCGGTTACTCTGCGGCTTTCTCGGCGCGCCCCCTCGCCATGAGGAACACGCCGACGTACTCTTCCACTGATTGCGGACCGGGCTCTAAAGCTGTTTCGCCGCCGAGATCGACCGGGCCGGGCTCGGTGACGTTCACCATGATCCGCTGGCCGCGGAAGCGGTGGGCGACGGCGTCTTCTAGCGGGTCGAACGCGTCGAGATCCGCGGGGTCGATTGGTTTCACGACGAAGCCAGTCCCGCCGTGGAGCGTCCCCGGGAGTCGGATCAGCCGGCGGACGTCGGTGGTGACGGGCTCGTCGATCGGCGCGGTCTCGTTCCCGACGACCTGTGCGGTCAGCGCCTCGATCAGCTTGCGCAGGCCGGGACCGCCGGCCTCGACGTTCCCCTCGCGGATCGCGTCGGGGTTGCGCTCCGCGGCGTCGAGGATGGTGCTCGCCCGGCCGTCGCCGATCCCATCGAACGCGGTGAGCGCTTCGAGGGCGTCCTCGCGGTCCATCTCCCGGAGTTCGGCGACGAACTCCACGAGTTCGCGGTGGACGCGTCGGCCCCAGCCGCCGCCGGTCTTGAGCTCGCGGCGGGTGGTGCCGCCGTAGGAGACGGTGCGGATCAGGTCGTCGCGGTCGAGGTCGACCGCGCGGACGTAGTCGACGATCTCGCGCCGGGCCTCGCTGTCGAGGTCGAGCAACGCGCCGTTGCGGACGTGGACGTGGTAGCCACGGCCGCCCGAGAAGACGATCAGCAGCTCGTCGTCGGCGAAGCCGAAGTCCTCCCGGAGCAGGTCGAGCAGTCGCTGGAGTGCGTCCTTACACGCCGCGAGCATCTCGGCGTAGCTGGCCTGTTCCTCGTCGACGCCGGGGAGGTGGTCGGCGTCGAGGTCGAACACGAGATCCGCGCCGCGCCAGCCCTTCTCGGCCATCGTCCTGTTGTCGGGGTCGTCGTAGCGCGCCGCCGAGAAGTAGGCGTGGCGGGGCGCCTCGCGTTCGAGGAACTCCCGGACCGACTGGGCATCCCCGCCCATATCCAGCAGCGACCGGTGGCGGACCATCGTCGTTCCGTCGCTCTCGGTGTAGGGGATGTGCCCCCACTCCCGAGCCGCGGGCTCGGGCGGCACCGAGAGGTCGGCGTCGGCGTAGTAGTCGCCGAAGCGCCCTCGAAGGTAGTTCCGCGTGCGGTCCTCCATTCCTGTGCTCGCTTGTGGAGTTCGTGGTATAGGGTTTTGCCTTCGCCGACGCGGCGCGTCGCCGCGCCACGGGACGGCGTCACAGGGTCCGAGACGGCGCCCTCGCCGGGTTTCGGCGGGTCCCGAGTTCGACGGCTTTAAGTCTCGCATCGCCGTCGTCTCGGGTGAGACAGGCGTAGCCTGTTTCACTCACCCGTAGGAGCCGCCTACGCGTACTACGGAGGTGAAAGATGGCAGATTCAATAGAGGAAGCAGTATCCCGCGCACTCGAGGACGCACCCGATCGGAACTTCACCGAGACGGTCGACCTCGCAGTTAATCTGCGCGACATCGACTTGAACGACCCGTCCAACCGGGTCGACGAGAGCGTCGTGCTCCCGTCAGGAACCGGACAGGAGACACGTATCGTCGTCTTCGCGACCGGCGAGACCGCCGTCCGCGCCGAAGACGTCGCCGACGAGGTGCTCAGCCCCGACGAGCTGGAGGATCTCGGCGACGACGACGACGAGGCGAAGGACCTCGCCGACGATACGGACTTCTTCATCGCGGAGGCCGCGATGATGCAAGACATCGGCCGCTACCTCGGGACCGTGCTCGGTCCGCGAGGGAAGATGCCGACCCCGCTCCAGCCCGACGACGACGTGGTGGAGACGGTCGAACGGATGAAAAACACCGTTCAGATCCGCTCCGGCGACCGCCGGACGTTCCACACCCGCGTCGGCGCCCAGGACATGACCCCCGACGAGGTCTCGAACAACATCGACGTCATCATTCGTCGTCTCGAGGCCGACCTCGAGAAGGGCCCCCTCAACATCGACTCCATCTACGTGAAGACCACGATGGGGCCGGCCGTGGAGGTGCCCGCATGAGCGAAGCCCAGGACGTCCGCAAGACCGAGACGGTGCCCGAGTGGAAGCAGCAAGAGGTCGACGAGCTCGTCGACTTCCTCGAGCGCTACGACGCCGTCGGCGTCGTCGGCGTCACGGGCATCCCCTCGCGACAGCTCCAGAGCATGCGCCGCGGGCTCCACGGCACCGCCGAGGTGCGCATGAGCCGCAACACGCTCATGACCCGCGCCGTCGAGGAGGTCGACGAGGGCCTCGAACAGCTCGCCGCGGAGATCAGCGGCGAGGTCGCCTTCGTCGGCTCGAACGACAACCCGTTCGGGCTGTTCAAGGAGCTCGAAGCCTCGAAGACCCCGGCGCCGATCGGCGCCGGCGAGGTCGCCCCCAACGACATCGTCATCCCCGAGGGTGACACCGGGATCGACCCCGGCCCGTTCGTGGGCGAGCTGCAGTCGGTCGGCGCCTCCGCCCGGATCATGGAGGGGTCGATCAAGGTCACCGAGGACTCCCACGTGCTCGACGCGGGGGAGACGGTCTCCGAGGACCTGGCGAACGTGCTCGCCGAGATGGGTATCGAGCCCAAGGAGGTCGGTCTCGACCTGCGCGCCGTCTACGCCGACGGCGTGCTGTTCGAGCCCGACGAGCTCGCACTCGACGTCGACGAGTACCGCGAGGACGTCCAGGCTGCCGCCGCGGCCGCCCGGAACCTCTCGGTCAACGCCGCCTACCCGACCGCCGAGAACGCGGGCACCCTGCTCGCGAAGGCGGCCGGCGAGGCCAAATCCGTCGGCCTCGAGGCGACGATCGTCAACGAGGAGCTCGCCCCCGATCTGATCGGCAAGGCGGACGCACAGCTGCGTGCGCTGGCCGCCCAGATCGACGACGAGGAGGCACTCCCCGAGGAGCTGCAGGGCGTGGAAGCGCCGGCAGCCTCCGAGGACGTCGACGAGGACGAGGACGAACAGGACGACGAAACGACTGATGCCGAGGACGCCGACGACGCTGAGCCGGAGGACGACTCCGACGACGACAGCGACGGCGGGGAAGGTCTCGGCGAGATGTTCGGGTAACTTACAATGGAATACGTTTACGCTGCACTCACGCTGAACGAATCGGGCGAGGAGATCAACGAGGAGAACATCACGGCCGTGCTCGAAGCGGCCGGCGTCGACGTCGAGGAGTCCCGCGTCAAGGCCCTCGTGGCCGCGCTGGAGGACGTCGACATCGAGGAGGCCATCGAGACGGCCGCCGCTGCGCCCGCCGCGGGCGGTGCGGCCGCCGGCGGCGCTGACGGTAGCGCCGACGAGGCCGAGGAAGCAGAGGAAGAGGACGACGCCGAGGAGGAGGCCGAGGCCGAAGACGACGACGACGAGGGTGACGACGAGGAGTCCGGCGAGGGCCTCGGCGAGCTGTTCGGTTAAACGGCAGCGACCCTCTCACCGACGCTTCCGCAGTGCCGATTTCTTTCGACGCTCGTTCGGGAGTGGCGACGCTGGCGTGATCGCTCGTTGACGCCCCTTACCGCAGCCAGTTGATCGCCACGATCGCGACACAGACGGCCGCGATCGCGAGCGGCGCCGCCGAGTCCGGCTGGCCGAACTCCCAGCCGAAGACCGTCGTGCCGACGACGGCAACGGCCGCGACAGCTAGTCCGATCAGTTGGAGGGCTCGCGAGTCGCTCGACTTCCCGGGCATAGCTGGCGCTACTGGGGCGAGATGCATAGTTCTCCAGGACAACACTATCGCTATTCGAGTAACGTTCGGAAGGATTGTGCGTGGGTGCTGTCCAGCGGACGAGCACCTGCATCGTATGGTGAGTGGTTGCTCACCGTGCGATGCGTGGGACCGGATTTGAACCGGCGGACCTCTACAGGACAGCGCCCTCAACGCTGCGCCGTTGGCCTAGCTTGGCTACCCACGCTCGCGTGCTTGCTGCAGTCGTTCATTACCGACGGTCCAGTAAAAGGGCTTCCTTTTCGCGTCGCCGTCGGGCGACGAGATAGCCCCGGGGAGCCGACGGCGCCGTGCCGTTGCCACACGTTTCTTGGCCCGCGGGGTCGACGCTCCGGTATGAACGTTCGTGCTACCGTCCGCGACCACACGCTCGGGACGGCGACGCTGCTCTCCGTCGTCGCGCTCGCGCTCGTGTTCGCCGCCGCGTTGCGTGTCGTCCCCGCGGAGGCGCTCCCGCAGGCGCCCGCGGCGATCGTCGACGCGATCCCCCACCTGAACGCGCTGATCTGTACGGTCGCGCTGGCTACCGTGATCCTTGGCGTCCGGGCGATCCGGGAGGGGAACGTCGAGCGCCACCGGAAGCTAATGGGGGCGACGTTCGGCCTGTTCGCGCTGTTCCTCGTCGCCTATCTCTACCGGGTCAGCCTCGTCGGGCCGACGGAGTTCCCGGCGACGGGGCTGTTGGAGACGGCGTACCTCGCGATCCTCGGGATCCACATCACGCTCGCGATCGTCTGCGTGCCGCTGGTGTTCTACGCGCTGCTGCTCGCGTGGAGCTACCCCGTCTCGGAGATCCCGGAGACGAACCACCGAAAGGTGGGCAAGATCGCGGCGCCGCTCTGGGCGATCTCGTTCGCACTCGGTGTCGTCGTCTACCTGCTCGTGTACGTGATCGCCTGACTACCTCCACTGCGGTTCGGACCGCTCCGCGCCGCAGTCGGGACAGACCACGACCGTCTCTCCCTCGCGATCCCCAGACGCGACCTGCATCTCCTCGCGCCCACACGCCGGACAGCCCCGGATTCGGTGCTCGCCGCCACACTCGGGACAGGCCAGCAGCACCTCGCCATCCCACGCCGGGGAGAGCCCGCGGTGGCCACAGTCCGGGCAGTCCAACGGGATGCGCACCTGCTCGGTCTCGGTCGGTGCGCCGAGTGCGAGCACGAGGGCCGGCGACTCCCCCACGTTCGTGCCGGTCTGGTACTCGCCGGGCGCGAACCGAACCGCCTCGCCGGCGTCGACGACGATCGGTTCCGAGAGCGTCTCGAACGTCACCGTCCCCTCGACCACGTAGAACACCTCCTCCTGATCGAGGTGGGCGTGGAGCCCGCTCGGCAGCCCGTCACCCGGAGAGAGGCGGTAGCGGTTGATCGCCACGTCGGTCGTCCCGAGCGCGTCCGAGAGCGACTGCCGATCCGTACCGTCGGGCGAGAACGTCCGCATACGGGCTCCTTCGGCGGGCGTGAGAAAGAGCTTGTGCCGTCCCTCAGTCGTTACAGAGTCACGGCTGACGATCGCCGTCCCTCAGTCGTCACAGAGTCACGGCTGACGATCGCCGTCCCTCAGTCGTCCGCCACGACGGCGCCGTCGATCTCCGGCCGCGTCACGTCCCGATCCGTCTCCTCGCCATCGATGTCGTAGGGGTACTCTCCCGTGACACAGCCCAGACAGAGGTCCGCACGCGACTCGCCGAGCACCTCGGCGACGCCGTCGACGCTCAGGTAGGAGAGCGAGTCCGCACCGACCGTCTCGCGGATATCCTCGGTGTCCTGCCCCGCGGCGATCAGCTCCTCGCGGGAGGCCATGTCGATCCCCATGTAGCAGGGCGCGAGGATCTGCGGCGCGCCGATGCGGAGGTGAACCTCCGCCGCGCCGGCCTCCTCCAGTAGCGATACGAGCTGCGTCGAGGTCGTCCCGCGGACGATGCTGTCGTCGATCAGCGTGACCGACTTCCCCTCGACCGTCGAGCGGATGGGGTTGAGCTTGAGGCGGACGGCCTGCTCGCGCTGGTCCTGCGTCGGCATGATGAACGTCCGCCCGACGTAGCGGTTCTTCATCAGTCCCTCCGCGAACTCCGGCCCGTCGTCGCCGAGCTCCTCGCTCGCGGCCTCGGCGTACCCCGTCGCGAACGCTCGCCCCGAGTCGGGGACGGGCATCACCACGTCGCTCTCGACGCCCGATTCCTCCCAGAGCCGAGCACCGAGGTCGCGGCGCGTGTCGTAGACGAGCTCCTCGTCGATCACGGAGTCCGGCCGCGCGAAGTAGACGTGCTCGAAGAAGCAGTGGGCGGTGTGCTCCTCCTCGACCAGCTGGTAGCTCTCGTACCCCGTGCCGTCGGGGTCGAGCAGGACGAGCTCGCCGGGTTTCACGTCCCGGATCAGCTCGCCGCCGAGCGTGTCGATCGCCGCCGACTCGCTTGCGAGCACGTAGCCGTCGTCGAGCTTCCCGAGACAGAGCGGGCGGTTCCCCTGCGGGTCGCGGATCCCGAGCACGGTCTCGTCGTGCATCACCGTCAGCGCGTAGGAGCCGTGGATTCGGTCCATCGTGCGCTTGACCGCACGGACGAGATCGGCGTCGAGCAGATTGCGGGCGAGGTCGTGGGCGATCACCTCGGTGTCGCCGTCAGAGGTGAACGCGTGCCCCTCTCCGGCCAACTCCTCGCGGATCTCGCCGGCGTTGACGAGGTTCCCGTTGTGACTCAGCGCGAGCGAGCCCGAGCGGAAGGAGACGGTAAACGGCTGTGCGCAGGCCTTGTCGACGCTGCCGGCCGTCGGGTAGCGGACGTGGCCCACGCCAGTCGAGCCCTGGAGGCCGTCGAGGTCGTCCTCCTCGAACGCCTCGCCGACCAGCCCCATCTCGACGTGGTCGTGCTGCTGGAACCCGTCGTGGGTGACGATCCCCGCCGACTCCTGGCCGCGGTGCTGGAGCGCGTACAGGCCGTAGTAACAGGGGTGGGCGGCCCCGCGGTCCTCGAGCGCGACACCGACGACGCCACACTTCTCCCGCATCCCGTCGGTCGGCCCTTCGGCCGAACCCTCGTGCATACCCGCCCGTCGGTCGCGCGGAACCAAAAACCCCCGCTATCGTGCTGTATCGTTGCCGGTAAACGGAGAGAATATTCAGATACGTGCATATCGACGGCCGGCGCGGCGATCGCGCTGTCCGTCGCTGGGACCGTCAGTAGCGCGAAAAGCAGCCGCTACTCGGTGGGAAAACGGCGGAGAAGACTGCAGTGAGAGCCGTCAGTTGTCGCCGCTTTTCGACTGCCACTCGTAGTCGCGTCGCTTGGCGGACTTCCCGAACCCGCACGACGAGCAGACCTTCTTCTTCGTGTGGTAGGATTTTTCGCCGCAGCGGCGACATTTCGTGTGAGTCGTGGTGTTCTTCTTCCCCTGGCTCGGTGTTCCTGCGCCGGTCATAGAGTTACCGAAACGACGTTGTCACCACGGATAATCGTTGTGTTGTCCACTTCCTCGACGTCGAGTTCGCCCAGCACGGCGTCGCTCGCGTCGGCCGGTTCGAGCACGACGTTCATGTGCTGGTCGTAGCCCGAGAGCGCCCCGTAGAAGGACTCGCCGTCCTTCAGATGGACCGTCACCGGCTCCGAGAGCGACTCCTCGAGCACGTCGAGCGGGCGTCCACTCATGGTCACTCAAACCCCGGTGCCGGAAATAAACGTACCGAACCGCCGACGACGCCGGACGGCCGTTCCCATCGCCGGGCGAGTCGGCTCACTCCAGTTGGCCGACCGCCTCGGCGGCGTAGCCGAAGATGTCGTCGTACCCCTCCGCCGAGAGGAGCACGGGGTAGAACGGCTCGTCGGCGGTCAGCGCCTCGCCGTCGGCGATCGCGAAGCGCTCGCCGGCCTCGACGCGCTCGAAGTTCGGGACGACCACGTCGTACTCCCGGCCCGGCGGCTTGGCGATCGGGCCGTCGAGGCGGAACACTTCGACTTCCCCGCGTTCAGGCTGAGCGAGCCGGTCGTCCGTCGCGGGGACCGACAGCGCGTTCGACGCCGCGAGGAACGCCCGGGTGAGCCAGTAGGCGTTCTCGGCGGCCTCCTCGCTCCCCTGGAGGCCACACTCCAGTTCGATCGTGTGGGCGTGCTCGACCAACCGGCCGTCGGTGTAGTTGTCGGTCTCGATCAGCACGTCGACGGGGAGCAGCGGCGCGAGCGAGCGCGCGATCTCGTCGACGGTGTCGATCACTGCGATCGGCTCGGCGTAGGACTGTGTGGAGTGCAGCGCGAGCACCGTACAGCCCTGCACCTCGCGGGCAAGCTCGTGGGCCAGCCGCGACTCGTGGGTGTCGCCGTCGGGGTCGCCGGGGAACGCGCGGTTGAGGTCTTCCTCGACGTACCGGACGCCCCGCTCCAGCGCCTCCTCGTTGGCGATGATCAGCTTCACGGGGCGATCGACTTCGGGGTCCTCGGCGACGAGACGGTCGACCGCCTCGACGCCACAGGGCTCGTCCCCGTGGATGCCAGCGACGACGGCCAGTTCGGGCTGTCCCTCGCCCAACTGGTGGATTCGCATACCACACTGAAGGAGGTGAACGGGCAAGAAGGGATCGGCTTCGGCCTACTCGATCAGCGACGCTGTCCGGGACAGCGCCGCCGTCAGCAGCGCCACCGTCGCCGCCAGATCGTCGCGATGGGCGGTCTCGACGGGGGAGTGGTGGTAGCGAACGGGGATCGAGAGTGCGCCCGACAGGACGGCGCCGCCGGCGTTCTGGAGCGCCCCGGTGTCGGTCCCGATGTTCGCGGCGACCTCACGCTGGTGAGCGATCTCCTCGGCGTCGGCCACGTCAGTGAGCCACTCGACGACGGCGGAGCTGGGGATCACGGAGGCGTCCTTGCGCTTGATCCCGACGCCCTCGCCGAGCGTGGACACCGTCTCGCCGGCGTCGACGCCGGGGACGCTCCGTTCGAGCGTTCCGTCGAGCGCGAGCACGAGATCCGGGTCGAACTGCTCGTCGGTCGCGACCGCACGAGCGCCGCGCAGGCCGACCTCCTCCTGCACCGTCGCACAGAAGTGGACCGTCGCGTCTGGCTCTGCGGCGCGTGCAGCGGCGAGCATCGCGTAGACGCCCGCGCGGTCGTCCAGCGCTTTCCCGGTCACGCAGTCGCCGAGTTCACGCGGTTCGGCGTCGAGCGTGACCACGTCGCCGACCGAGACGGCCTCGGCCGCGGCGTCGCCGTCGAGCCCCAGATCCACCGCGAGGTCGTCGATATCCGCCACGTCGTCCTCGTCGCGCGTGTGGGCCGGCTCGGCGCCGATGACGCCCGGGACCGTCCCGTCGTCCGTGTGCACGGTGACGGGCTGTGCACGGAGGATCTGTGCGTTCCAGCCGCCGAGAGCGTCGAGCCGGAGGAAGCCGTCGTCGGTGACCCGCGACACCATGAAGCCGATCTCGTCCATGTGGGTGGCGACGACGACCTCGCGGTCGTCCTCACCCTCAACAGTTCCCACGACGGTGCCCATCGCGTCGGTGTCGATACGGTCGACGGCGGGCGCCAGCGCCTCGCAGACCACTGCGCGGACGCCGTCTTCGTACCCCACCGGGCCGGCGGCCCGGGCGAGATCGAACAGGAGTTCCCGATCGTGCATAGTCGAGGCTGTTCCGGGGCGAGCAAAGGCGCTCCGGTCGGGGCGACCGTCGCCGGCTCAGGGAAGCCGCGCGAACCGCCAGAGCGAGGCGATTCGGACGAACCCGATCGACTCGTAGAAGCCGACGTGCTCGTCCGTGGCGCAGACGACGATCCGCTCGGCGGGGAGCGGGCAGCGGTCGACGACCGCCCGGACCAGTTCGGCGCCGACGCCCTCGCCCTGCGCGTCGGGCCGGACGCCGACGTGGGTGAACCGGGCGACCGACCCTTCGGTCTCGTCGTCGTGGACGTACCAGCCGGCAGCGCCGATCGGCTCCCCGTCGCGGGAGACGACGACCTCGCGTCCGTCGAGCGCGCCCGCGATCGCGGCGGTGTACTCGATCCCCGCGGGGTCGCGGCCGACCGCCTCGTGGACGGCTCGGGCGTCGTCGCTGCCGTGCCGGCGAGTGTCGAACCGCAGCCTCGTGTCGTCACCGGGAGTGGCGGTCGAGTCCGGGACGAGCGCCCGGTAGTCCTCCCGCTCGTAACCGTGGTTCCGGAGGAAGGGATCGAGGCGGACCGCCGTCTCGGTGTCGTGGCCGGCGACGACGCGGTGGGGGAGGTCGTGGCGCCGGTAGAGGCGATCGAGCTGCTCGAGCAGCGCCTGCGCGGCGTCGTCGTCGCCGACCGACGGCGGGAGCCCCGCCGTGGACGGGAGTCGGGCGTCGAGCAGCTGTGTCGCCGCCGCGCGGTCGGCGTGGGCAGGCTCGTGGACGAACGTCCCGAACCACGTCTCGGTCACGTCGGCGAGGACGCGCCACTTGGCGTACTCCGCGTCGGCGACGCGCTGGGGCGCGAGCATCTCACCCCAGCCCCGCGGCGTACTCGTAGTCGGCGGGGTAGGCGTCGGGCGTGTGGTCGTCGATCGCGATCCGCCAGTCGTCGATCAGCCGCGGTTCGAACATCGCGACCAGCAGCTGACGACGGACCGCCGCCACGTCGACGCCGTAGAAGTCGTCGGGCACGCCGCGCAGGTAGTCGAGCGCGGTCGAGAACAGCGACCGCATCCCGTCGTCACCGGCCTCGGCCCCCCGCCCGCCGTCGGCGGCGTGTTTGTGCGTACCGGCGGCGACCTGCTGCATCCCGTGGCAGAACGCCGACTCCGCGGTCCCCCGGCCGTAGTTGTACCACTCGAACTTGAAGCAGTCGTAGCTCTCGGTGTAGGCGGCGTCGTTGTACAGCCGGACGCCGTGTTCGGCCGCGCGCCGGAGCGTCGCGTGCTCCCAGCGACGGTCCTCGCGCCACCCGGTCGGGTCCCCCAGCGGCGGCGCGACACCGGGGTCGCGGGTGTGCTCGTCCATCGTCGGAGGAGTAGAACGGGCAGGGGCCTGAAACTATCGCCGGCGAGCGCGAACAGTGCGCAACGACCGACCCGAACCGTTGGCTTAAACCACGACGGCCCGTTTTCCCGGACTGTGTGCGAGGGTAGCCAAGCTGGGAAACGGCGGCGGACTCAAGATCCGCTCCTGTAGAGGTCCAAGGGTTCAAATCCCTTCCCTCGCATGAGTGCGCGCCGAAGGCGCGCTACGAATGCACACGGAAGAATTTGAACGAAGGCAGACGCAGCGCGAAGCGACCGTCTGCACGTAGTTCAAATCCCTTCCCTCGCATCGTCGGGGCAACCACCCCGTGATGCGGGAAGACGCTCTCGGAGCGCTCTTCCCTCGCAAAACTCTGCGTCCACGACTCAGTAGCGGTCGCTCAGTCGATCTTCCCCGATGACGGCTTCGCACACATCGAGAACCGCGTCAGCCGCAGGATCGACAGCGTCTCGAAGGGGTAGGACTCCTGTCGGACCTCCTCCGAAACGAAGCCGGCGTCGCGGGCCAGTTCCTCGACCGCCTCGAACCCCGCGAGCGAGGAGACCAGCAGCAGCGCCTGCCCGCCCGGCGCGAGCACGCGCCCGAGGTCGTCGAGGAACGGCTCGATCAGCTCGCGCCCGCTCTCCCCGCCGGAGAGCGCCTGCTCCATCCAGTCGTCCCACTCGTTCTCGGGATCGGTCGGGAGGTACGGCGGGTTGAACAGCACCGTCTCGAAGCTCCCATCGGCGAACGCGTCCGTGAGATTCGTCCGGACCGCCGCGATCCCGCGTTCGCGTGCCTGCTGACAGGCGTGTGGGTTCACGTCGGCGGCGACGATCTCCGGCACCTCGGGCGCGACCTGCTCGGCGACCCAGCCCGAGCCGGTGCCGACTTCCAGCGTCCGCCCGCGGGCGAACTCCGCGGCGGCGTCGGCGAGCAGCCCCGAGTCCTCCGCCGGCTGGTACACCTTCGTCTCCTCCCCGCGGCGCTCGGCCAGTCCCGCGGCCGTCGACTCCTCGTCGGTCATCCGTCCGCCTCCGCGTCGGCAGCGCCTTCGCGCTCGATGCGGTCGTCGTCGGTGTCGTCGTCGCCAGTCTCCTCGCTGTCTTCGGATCCCTCGTCCGCGTCGTCAGTCACGTCACTCGCACTGACGCCCGAGGCGGCGAACCCGCCGGGCTCCGGCCGGCCGGAGAGTTCGCGCTGGGGGAACGGGATCTTGATCCCTTCCGCGGCGAACGCTTCCTTGACCGCCGCGATCACCTCCGTCCGGGCTTTCCACATCTTCCGGGCGCTGGGGTTGTCGATGTAGTACCGCAGACGGAGCACGACGCTCGACCCCCCGAACTCCGCGAGCACGACGTTGGGGTCCGGCCGCTCCATCGGCGTCTCCGTCTCGGCCATCGCTTCGGCGGCAGTCGCCATCGCGTGCTCCACGTCGGTATCGTAGTCGACGCCGACGTCGGTCTCGATCCGCAGGCGCCCCTTCCGGGAGCGGTTGCGGATCTCGGTGTCCGTGACGATGTCGTTGGGGATCATCACGTACTCGTCGTCGAACGTCCGGAGCTGGGTGTTGAACACGCTGATGTCGGTGACGATCCCCTCCTCCTCGCCGATGACGACCCAGTCGCCCAGATCGAACGGGCGGGAGAACAGCACGACAAAGCCCGCGAGCACCGCGCCGAGGGTCTGGCGCGCTGCGAGACCTATCACGACACCGGCGGCCCCCGCACCGAGCAGCAGTTGGCCAGGGTCGACGTTCCAGATCCCCAGCACCACCAGCACCCCCATTGCGAACACGAACAGCTGGACGAGGTGGTGGGCGACCTCCTGCTGGTGGTCGCTGATCGCGCCGCGCTCCTTCGAGAGCCGCCGGATGCTACTCTTGGTGATCCGAGTCAGCCCGTACGCGGCCACGAACACGGCGATACTCAGCGCGATGGCGGCGACCTGCTGGCGGGAAGGGTCGATCTGGGACAACCCCTGTTCGAGCAGCCGGCCCGCCCGCCAGACCGCGATCAGGAACATCGCGGTCACGGCAGTCCAGACCGTGACGATCCCCGCCTGCACGGACTCGGCGACCGGGTCGTCGACGTGATCTTTCAGCCGCGAGCCGAGCGACCGCACCCCCGAGCCCACGAGCCCCAACACGACCAGCGCGACCAGCGTGAGGAGGAGTCGCATGTCGGTCGACGTCGTCAGCGCCCAGATCGCCTCCCGGAGACCGTGGTGGCCGGGCATTCAGCCACCCCTGTCGCCGACGCCGGGGTCGACCTGTCGAGCGAGCTGTGCGAGCGCGGCGAACTCCGCGGGCGAGACGGTTCCCGCGCGCTTGCTCATCAGCGACTCCTCAGCGGCGTCGACGACGGCGTCCGGCGTCTCCAGCCCGGAGATGTGGCCGGTGTTCCGGACGGCGTTGCGCATCGTCTTCCGGCGCTGGGTGAACAGCGCCTTCACGAACCGCAGGAAGAAGGACTCGTCGGCCACCTCGTACTCCGGCTCGCGGGGCGTACAGCGGACGACAGCGCTGTCGACGCGTGGTCGGGGGTCGAACGCCTCGGCGGGGACGTGCTCGACGATCTCCACGTCGGCGTAGTGTTGGGCCGACACCGAGAGCCGGCCGTAGTCGTCCTCGCCCGGCCCGGCGACCATGCGCTCGGCGAACTCCTGCTGGAACATCAACACCAGCGGGCGATTCCGGGGAAGGAGGTCGAACGCGATCTCCGAGGAGGCGCCGTAGGGGAGGTTCGACACCGACGCCGAGAACTTCGGCAGGTCGACCTCGAGCGCGTCGCCGCCGATCACGGTCAGCGCTCCGGACTCGATCGCGTCGGCGAACTCCTCGCGGAGGAAGCCGACGAGATCCGGGTCGCGCTCGACGACGGTGACCTGCCCGTCGGCGGGCGCGGCCGCGAGCAGGCGGTCGGTGAGGGCGCCGGTGCCACCGCCGATCTCGAGGACGTGCGAGCGGTCGGCCGCTTCCGGGAGATAGCCCGGGAGCCGGTCGAGCACCCGGTCGTCGACGAGGAAGTGTTGGTCGAACTCCGGGTTCCCCCGCTTGGCCCGACGGATGAGGGCGTCGGGGTCCCGCAGGTCGTCGGACCCAGTCATTACCGGCGATACCGCGTCGGCGGCGTTAAAAGCCCCGTTCCGCTACTGCTGCTCGCCCACGAACGCCCGGTACTTCACGTCCTCGGTGAGCTCCTCGATGATCCGCTCGACGACGGTGCCTTTCGCGTCGTGGAGCCCGGAGATGCGCTCCTCCAACTCCTCGAAGCTCTCGAAGGGTCCCTCCCGCTTGCGGCTCTCGAGGATGTCGTCCCGGAGCTTCTCGCCGATCCCGGGGAGGACGTTGAGCTGGTGGAGCCGCAGGGTCAGCGGCTGGGCTTCGTTGAAGTACTCGAGGAAGCGGTCGGGGTGACGGTCGACGATCTCCTCGATCACGTAGTCGAGCTCCTGCTCGGCGCCCCGTGAGAGGTCGTCGTGGTCGATCTCCCGGTAGCGCTGGACCAGATCGCGGTCGGCGTCGGGCGCGACGACGATCCGGTCGCCGATGCTCACGTCGGCGCCGTCGACGAGCGTGAGATCGAACAGGTCGAACTCCTGTTCGCCCACGGCGTAGGCGATCTCGGGTTTCTGGTGCTGTGACCGATCGTCGTCAGGGCGCCCGTACGGGAGGTGGTCGAGCACGACGGCGTACTCGACTTCCGCCTCGGCGGCGTCCTCGGCCGTACCGGACTCGTCGGCGTCGCTCATGGCCGGCGTACGTCACCCCGACGGATAAACTGTCGCCCGGCGTGAGAACGAGTCGAAAGCGCCCGCGGTCAGGCGTACTCGGCGACGACGTTGAGGATCTCGTCGAGCTCCTCGCCCGACAGCGAGTAGCGCTCCTGTGCGTAGACGGTTCGCAGCTCGTCGCGGTCGCGGGGGAGCAGGTCCGCGATCTTGTGCGCGGTCGCCTCGTCGACCTTCTCGAGCTCCTGCAGGCGCTCGACCAGCTCGCGGGACTCCTCGGCGTCGAGCAGTGCGAAGCGGTTCACGTGTTCGATGGCACGAGCCAGCTCGTAGCGGAGTTCCCGCTCCTCGTCGGCCGCGCGTTCCTCCTCGACGGACTGGAGCTCCTCTTTCACCTCGGCGGCGGTGAGATACTCCTCGTCGAGCTTCTCTTTGAAGATCGTCATTACTCTTCCTGCGCGCGGAGATGGGCGGCGGCGGCGATGATCGTCTTCTCCTTGCCGCCGTCGGTGATCTGGACTTTGAACGCGTCGCCCTGCTGGCCGAGAACCTCGCCGGTGTGGCCGTTGAAGCGCGCGTGGAAGCGCCCGTCCTGCACCGAGGGGTCGAGCACGAGGTGGACCTTCTGTCCCTCGTCGAACTCGGCGATGGCGCGCTGGGGCGGCGACGTGCCGCGCTCGCGGGGGTGGTTCGAGAGCTTGTTCCGGGTTCCGGTGTTGGGCCCGTTGGAGCTAGGCATGGTCTTGTACCCGCGTACTGGTGGTCGGCGTATAAACGATGCGTTCTCGGGACGGGATGTGCCGCCGAGACACCCCACTGGCCGCGCCGGAAGCGGAACTATGACGCCCCCGCCGGCCCAGTGGCCGGTATGAGCGACGAGCACGACGACGAACGCATCGAGACCCGGGCGATCCACGCCGGACAGGAGCCCGACGCGGAGACCGGCGCGCTGATGACGCCGATCTACGCCAACTCCACCTACGAGCAGGACGCGCCCGGCGACCACCGCGGCTACGAGTACTCCCGGACGGGCAACCCAACGCGGACGGACCTGGAGGAGAACCTCGCCGCGCTGGAGGGCGGGGAGTTCGGCCGCGCGTTCTCCTCGGGAATGGGGTCGATCAACACCGTCCTCAATCTGCTCGAATCCGGCGACCACGTCGTCGCCGGCGACGACGTCTACGGCGGTACTCACCGAATCTTCACGCAGGTGTACGAGGACTACGACCTCGAGTTCGACTTCGTGGACACCACCGACCACGACGCGGTCCGCGACGCGATGCAGGAGAACACCGAACTCCTCTGGGTCGAGACGCCGACCAACCCCCTGCTGAACGTCAACGACATCGACGCGCTGACCGACATCGCCGACGAGTACGACGCGCTCAGCGCCGTGGACAACACGTTCGCGACGCCGATGCTCCAGCGACCCCTCGAACACGGCGCGGACATCGTCTCCCACTCGCTGACGAAGTACCTCGGCGGCCACTCCGACGTGGTCGGCGGCGCGCTGATCGTCGACGACGCCGAACTCGACGACCGCATCGCGTTCTATCAGAACTCCGTCGGCGCCACCCCGTCACCGTTCGACTGCTTCCTCGTCCTCCGCGGCACGAAAACGCTGCCCGTGCGGATGGACCGCCACTGCGAGAACGCCAGCGAACTGGCGCACTGGCTGCAGGACCACGACGCGATCGACCGCGTCTACTACCCCGGGCTGGAGAGCCACCCGGACCACGAGCTCGCGGCGGAACAGATGGACGACTTCGGCGGGATGCTCAGCTTCGAACTCGACGGCACGCTGGAGCAGGCCCGGACGGTCGTCTCGGAGACGGACGTGTTCACGCTCGCCGAATCGCTCGGCGGCGTCGAGAGCCTGATCGAGCAGCCGGCGACGATGACCCACGCCGCGATTCCCAAGGAGGAGCGTGAGGCGGCGGGGTTGACTGACGGGCTGATCCGGGTGAGCGTCGGCGTCGAGCACGTCGACGACATGAAGGACGATCTGGAGCAGGCGTTCGAGGACGCGCTGGACTGACCACGAACGAGCGAAGTTCCCGCGAACGAAGTGAGCGGGAGCACGAGAGAGCTTCGCTCTCTCGGAGCGAGTGAGTGGGCCAAGAGCCGACCAACGGGAGGCTCGCAGGCTTTTGGTCGAGCTTTTGCAAGGGCCCTCCGGGGCTCGCAGCAAAAGGTCGAGTAGAAAGGTCGGTTATCGGCGAACGAACTCCGAGAGCTTCTCCGAGATTGTCCGTTCCTCGCCGAGTTTGAGGTAGTAGGCGTCGCCGCCGTCCTCGTAGTAGCTCTCGATGCGGCGCACCACCTCGAAGCCGATGTGGCGGTAAAAGGAGAGCGCGTCCTCGTTGGTCGCACGGGCGTGGCAGGTCACCGAGTCGTGGTCGCGGGCCACGTCGGCGACGAGGCGCTGCCCGAACCCCTCGCCGCGGTGGTCCGGCGAGACGGCGAGGAAGAGGATGTAGCCGTCGCGGCGGGCCGAGACGAAGCCGGCGAGCTCCCCGTCGACGAAGATCAGGCGGCAGTCGGCACGGCGATAGGCGTCCCTGAAGAAGCTGCGGCGCTGCTTCAACACGCCCTCAGTCCGGCGGATCCGCTCTTTTAGTTGCCACGCCTCGGACTCGTGGGTGCCGTCCCCCCGGGGGTCCCGGCGCGTCTCGACCGTCGCGCTCACTGTTGCCGATTGGTAGTCGTGACGGGGATTTAACTCCGTCGTCGGTGGGGGCAAGCGTCGGCGGGAGGGCGACGGGGATATCGAGCTTCGTGGCTGGGGAACGGAGGGCCCAGCAGGGCGCTCGCCGTATTGGTCGTCACACGTCGACGGCATCGAGCTCCGTGGCTGCGAGCCGAAGCTCGCAGCAGGTCACGCGCCGTCGACGGCTAAAACACGCTGTCGGCGGTCGCGGCCCCGACCACCGCGAAGACGGCGCCGATGCTCACCGCCTTCGCGGTCTGGTAGGCGTCGGCGTCGAACGCCTCCGGTGCGGCGAAGCTGAACGCCAGCACGAGCACCGAGCCGAAGGAGACGAGCATCAGCGTCAGGAACCGGTAGGGGATCCCTGCGACCTCCGTCTCGTCGTCGGCGTCGCGGCCGCTATCGGCGCGGTAGAGCGCCCCCCAGCCGATCGCGACCACGATCCCGACTACCGTCACCCACTGGGCCGGGTTCATGAACCCCGCGAGCACCCAGACCTCCTCGGTGACGACGAACGGCCCGGCGAGCAGGAACCCCCCGACGACCTGCTGGGCCACGTCGGCCGGCTGGAACTCGCGGTTGAACAGCCGGCGGAGGAGCCTCCGCACGATACCGGTCATACGTCGTCCTCACGGCGGGAGGTCTTTACTCCGACGACCGCTGGGCGGGACACCGCCGCGGCTGCTCGTCGCCGCGATGGGGTTTCACACCGCCGCGGCTGCTCGTCGCCGCGGCGGAGTTTCAGAAGATGTTCGCCTGCCGGTACACCGAGATCCCCTCGTTGGTGATCTCGTACGGCTTCGTCTCGCGGGAGTGGTTCGCGTCCCGGATCTTCTGGATCTCCACCGCCAGTCTGGTCTCTCGGAAGTCCGACGGACGGACGTACTGGAGGATGAACACCGCGTCCACGAGGTATTCGATGATCCCGTACCGCGAGGTGTAGGCGTCGTCGCTGTCGGCCTCGGAGGTCAGCATCGTCGTCACGCCCGCCCGCTTGAGCGAGCGCGCGAAGTCGAACACCTCGGACCGCCGGTCGGCGGGGTGGTCGTACATCATCTCCAGCAGCGACACCGAGTCGAGCACCAGCCGGTCGGCGTTGAACTCCTCGACCAGCCGCGAGATGTCGTTCCGGATCGACGACAGCGAGTTCGCCATCTCGATGGGGTCCATCGCGACGATCGCCAGCCGGCCCTCGTCGCGCCACTTCCGGAACGGCCAGCCCTTCTCCTCGGCGGTCGAGAGGATCGCCTCGCGGGACTCCTCCAGCGTGATGTAGATCGCCCGCCCGTCGTCCTCGAGCGTCTCCGTGAGAAACTGGAGGCCGAACGTGGTCTTCCCGGTCCCCGCGGAACCGATCGCGACCATCAGCGATCGCGTGGGGACGCCGCCGAGGATCATCTCGTCCAGCCCCTCGATCCCCACGTCGATCCGGTCGATGTCCGAGTCCAGCTCCGCCTCGTCGAACGACTCCCCCTCGCCACCGAACCCCTCGGCGCCACCACCGAAGCCACCACCACCGGCGCCGAACCCGCCGCCACCGCCGAACTCGTCCGCGCCACCCTCGTCGCCGATCGCATCGCGGCCGCCCCCGCCCTCGCCGAACTCGGGGGCGTCGCCGAACGGGTCCTCCTCGGACTCGGCCTCGTCGCCGGCGACACCGCCGAAGGGATCGGTCTCCTCCCCGCCCTCGTCGAACGAGTCCGCGCCGGACCCGCCGAACTGATCCGACTCTGGACGCTCCGGCGACTCATCGGCGACCGGTTCGCCGAAGGAGTCCTCCCCGTCCTCAGCCTCGCCGCCGAACGAATCCTCCCCGTCCTCAGCCTCGCTGTCGAAGGAGTTCTCAGCCTCGCCGCCGAACGAATCCTCCCCGTCGTCGGCGGACTCCTCTGCCGCGGGTGACTCCTCGTCCGCGCCCGCACGCTCCTCCTCGTCGGCCTCGCGCATCGCGCGCTCGAACCAGTCTTCCTCCTCCTCGTCGCTCATGGGGGCGCGCTCACCTCCGCGGGGCGGTCACTCATTATCGACCCTCCGTTGCGCCCGCAAATGAAGGTTGTCCGTGTAGCGTGTATCCGCGCGTTTTTGCCGGCGGGGTGGGAAGCGCGAGCCATGTTGGTCGGTATCGTCGCGAATCGGGGCAACAGGCGGGCGTCGTTCCTGGCCGCGGATATCCGGGATCGGCTCCGGGAGGCCGACGTCGAGGTGTGGCTCGACGAGGCCACGGCGGGGGCACACGACGAGTCCGGCCACCCCGTCGACGCGATGGACGCGTGTGACCTCGTCGTCACGATCGGCGGCGACGGGACGTTCCTGTTCGCCGCCTGCGGCGTCGGCGGGACGCCGGTCCTCGGCGTGAACCTCGGCGAAGTCGGCTTCCTGAACGCGGTCGGCCCGGAGGAGGCAGTCCAGGAAGTGATGCGGGAGGTCGAGGCGCTCGAAAGCGGCGAGCTCTCCGTCCGTGAGGCGCCCCGACTCGTCGCCACTGGTGAGGACTGGGAGAGCCCAGCGGCGGTCAACGAGATCGTCCTGCAGGGGCCACAGCGCGGTCGCGCCGGCGGGATCGGGCTCGAGACCAGGGTCGACGGCTCGCTGTTCTCCTCGGGCCGGGCCGACGGCGTGCTCGCCGCGACGCCGACGGGATCGACCGCGTACAACCTTTCGGAAGGCGGGTCGCTGATCCACCCCGACGTCGACGCGATCGTGCTCAACGAGATGTGCGCCGAGGCGGGGATGCCGCCGCTTGCGGTCGGGCTCGACAGCGAGATCACGGTCCGGCTCACGGGGGCGCCGGAGGCCCACGTCGTCGTCGACGGCCGAGTGACCCGGAGCCTGGAGCCGCCGGCGACGGTGACGATCCGGACCGCCGACACGCCGGTCCGGATCGCCGGCCCCGACGTGGAGTTCTTCGAGGCGCTGAACAAGCTGGAGTAGGTCGCCGCGCTGTTCGCGTATCGTGTCCCGGAAAACGAGCGAGCGACGAGGCCGAGGCGGTCAGCCCCAGTTCTCCTCGCGCGTCGGGCGGTCCGACAGCGCAGCCACGTCGACGCCGGCCAGCGACTCGTCGGTCGCCGCGGCAACCTCGAGCGCTTCGAGCGCCGCGTGGGCCGACACCGTCGTCGAGAGGTAGGGGATCTCCTCCTCGACGGCGGTTCTGAGGCTGTCACGCTCCGTCGACAGCAGGAAGTCGATCTCGTCGGCCATCAGCGCGCCTTCGAGGTCGTCCGGCTCGGCCAGTTCGAGGTGGTCGGCGAACGCGTCGACCACGTCGGCGGGCCAGTCGCCGTCGACCGCGAGCGTGCCGGACTCGGGGATCTCGTTGTCGGCGGCGATCTGGGCCTTCCCGTAGGCCGCGCCGAAGCTCCCGGCGGTGCCCATCACCTCGCCCGTGGACTTCATCTCCGGCCCGAGGCGTGGGTCCGAGTTCGGGAGGCGGTCGAACGGCAGCACGACCTCCTTCACGCTCGGCTGCTCGGGGATCTGCTCGGCGACGTCCATCTCCGCCAGCGACTCGCCGGCCATCGCGCGGGCCGCGAGCTTCGCGATCGGCACGCCCGTCGCTTTCGAGACGAACGGGACGGTGCGCGAGGAGCGGGGGTTCGCTTCCAGCACGTAGACGGTCGCCCCCTCGTCGTCTTCCTGCACCGCAAGCTGGACGTTCAGCAGGCCGACCGTCGAGAGCGCCTCGGCGATTTCCTCGACGACCTCGCGGACGCGCCCCAGCGTCTCGTCGTCGAGCGAGCGCGGCGGGATCACGCAGGCGGAGTCGCCGGAGTGGACGCCCGCGCTCTCGACGTGTTCCATCACGCCGCCGATCAGCACGTCCTCACCGTCGCTCACGGCGTCGACGTCGAGCTCGACCGCGTCCTCGAGGAACGAGTCGATCAGGATCGGCTTCTCCGGGGAGACGCGGACCGCCTCCTCGACGTACTCCTGGAGTTCCTCGTCGCTGTGGACGATCTCCATCGCGCGCCCGCCGAGCACGTAGGAGGGGCGCACGAGCACCGGGTAACCAACGTCGTGTGCGAGGTCGAGCGCCTCGGCTTCGCTCGTCGCGGAGCCGCCGGCGGGCTGTTCGATGCCGCGCTCGGCCATCAGGCGGTTGAAGCGGTCGCGGTCCTCCGCGAGGTCCATCGCGTCGACGCCGGTGCCGAGGATCTCACAGTCCAGCCCGCGGCGGTCGAGCTCGTCCTGTAGCGGTTCCCCCACGTCGACGGAGGTCTGCCCGCCGAACTGGACCATCACGCCGTCGGCGTTGGTGGCCTCGACGGCGTCGGCGACCTCCTCGGCGGTGATCGGCTCGAAGAACAGCCCGTCGGAGGTGTCGTAGTCCGTCGACACCGTCTCGGGGTTGTTGTTGAGCACGTGGGCGTCGATCCCCAGTTCCGAGAGCGCGCGGACCGCGTGGACCGCGCAGTAGTCGAACTCCACGCCCTGTCCGATACGGATCGGGCCGCCGCCGACCACGACGACGCTCTCGGCGTCGCGGTCGACCTGCAGTTCGCCCGCAGCCGCGTCGCCCTCGAACGGGCCGGTGAAGGATGGGGGTTTGCGCGAGGAGTAGTAGTACGGCGTCGACGCCGCGAACTCGCCCGCGCAGGTGTCGACCTGCTTGTACGTGCGGCCCGGCACGGTCGCCTCTACTTCACCGACGCCGGCACGTTCCGGGGAGACGGGGAGGCTCTCGCTGTCTGCGGCGCCCGCGGCTGCGGGCTCGGCGGCCTCCCGCCACGCGCCGCGGGTCTCGGGCAGCCACGTCAGACTGCTGTCCTCGAACACGTTGCCCGCGAGCGCGGAGATCTCCGCGTTCGTGAAGCCGGCGACCGCCGCGGGCGTGAACTCGCCGTCGACGACCGCCTGACTCGCGTCGACGATGCGGGCGAAGCGCTCGACGTACCACTCGTAGATGCCCGTGGCCTCGACGACCTCCTCGACGGTGAAGCCGCGCTCGAACGCCTCGAACATCGCGTACGGACGGTCCGGGCTCGGGCGTTCGAGGTAGCCCTCGCGAAGCTCCTCGTCGTCCAGCGCGTCGAACTCCACCGCGGGGTCGTACTCGGAGCTTCTGAGCGCCTTCAGCAGCGACTCCTCGAACGTCCGCCCGATCGACATCGCCTCGCCGGTCGACTTCATCGCCGTCGAGAGCGTGAAGTCGGTCTCGGGGAACTTATCGATCGGCCAGCGGGGCACCTTCGTCACCACGTAGTCGATCGCGGGCTCGAACGCCGCGGTCGTCTCGCCGGTGATCTCGTTGTCGATCTCGTGGAGGCGCTTGCCGAGCGCGACCTTCGCGGTCACGCGGGCGATCGGGTAGCCCGTCGCCTTCGACGCCAGCGCCGAGGAGCGGGAGACGCGGGGATTCACTTCGACGACTCGGTACTCGCCGCCGGGAGTGCCGTCGTCGCGCCACGCGAACTGGATGTTACAGCCGCCCTGAATCCCGAGGTCGCGGATCACCTCGAGCGCCGCGTCGCGCATCTCCTGGTGGCCGTCGTCGGGGATCACCTGCGAGGGCGTCACGACCGTGGACTCGCCGGTGTGGATCCCCATCGGGTCGAGGTTCTCCATGTTGCAGATGATGATGCAGGAGTCGCCGGCGTCGCGCATCACCTCGTACTCCAGTTCGACCCAGCCCGAGATGGACTCGGTCAGCAGCACCTCGTCGTTGCGCGAGAGCCTGAGCCCTTTGCGCGTGCGTTCGAGCAGTTCGTCCATCTCGTGGACGACGCCGGAGCCGGAGCCGCCCAGCGTGTACGTGGTGCGGGCGATCACGGGGAGGCCGCCGACCGCCTCGACGCCGGCCTCGACGCGCTCTTTGAGCGCCGCTTCGCTCATCTCCGTCGCGGACTCGTCGTCGTCGAGGCTGATGGTCGTCGACGCGGGCACCGGCTGCCCGAGCTCCTCCATGCGCTGGCGGAACAGGTCGCGATCCTCGGTCGCGTAGATCGTATCGAGCGGCGTGCCCATGATCTCCACGTCGTGCTCTTCGAGGACGCCCAGTTCGGCGAGTTCGGCGGTGACGTTCAGCCCGGTCTGCCCGCCGATGCCGGCGATGACGCCGTCGGGCTGTTCCTTCCGGATCACCTCCGCGATTGCCTCGGGGGTAATGGGTTCGACGTACACTCGGTCGGCGGTCTCGGGGTCGGTCATGATCGTCGCCGGGTTGGAGTTGACGAGCACCACTTCGGCGCCCTCCTCCTGCAGCGCCCGGCAGGCCTGCGCGCCGGAGTAGTCGAACTCCGCGGCCTGTCCAATCTGGATCGGGCCGGAGCCGATCAGGAGAATCGTCCGACCCTCGCCGGCGCCAGGGTCGCCGCCGTCGGTCGCGTCTGTCGGCGGCGACGGTCCGCCGCCGTCTGTGACTGGCTCCGGGACCACTGATCCGTCGTCACTGCCGGTGTCCGTCATTACTCACTCCGAATACGTGAATCGTAATAAGTTCGGCGAATAGCTACGAGGTCCGTAGAGAGATTACGAATTTCGTAACGACGGCGCGCCGTTCGGTCGAAACAGCAATATCTGTGACAGCCGAGACGGCGAGCGTGTCCCGCGAGTACATAAGCTGGTCCGCGACGACATCCCCGCAGTGATCGAGGGCGACGGCGAGACCCCCGTCACCCGCGTCGTCGACGGTGACGCGTACGAGGAACGACTGTTCGGGAAGCTCGACGAGGAGGTGAGTGAGCTCCGCGAGGAGCCGAGCGCCGACGAACTCGCCGACGTGCGGGAGGTGCTGGCCGCGATTCAGCAACGGCTCGGCATCGACGACGACGAGCTCGAACGCGTTCGCGAGGAGAAGGCGGCCAAACGGGGGCGGTTCGAGGACGGCGTCGTACTGGAGCGCGTCGAGGATTAGACGTAGGGCTCGGGGTCTAGATCGCGTTCGTCGCGGTACTGATCGACGAACTCCGTCACGTCGAACTCGAGCATCTTCTCCTCGAACTCGGTCATCGCGCGCTCGCTCTCGGCGTGGGAGATCGCGTGCTCCATCATCTCGACGACCAGCTCCACCACCACTTCGTGGAGCCGTCGGGCGTCGAACTGGGAGATCCACACCATCGCGAACCCGACGTCGCCCTCGTCGGTCGCGTCGGCGACCGCGATCTGTTCGGGGAACTCTTCCATCACCATCCCCATCAGGTGCGGGGTGCCGAAGTCCGGCATCTCCTCGCTGGTCGTCTCCACCACGTCGTCGAGCGTCTCCACCAGAAACTCCGGGAAGAAGCGCGTCGGCGGGTGCATATCCATCACGACCGCGTGAGATTCCCCGCAGTCACAGTCGAGTTCGCGCATCCCGAGGTCGAGCGACGTGAGCGCGACCGTCTCGCCACAGGGTAGCTCCAGTCGCTCGCCGCCTGCCGTAGCCATGGTCGAGAGAGGGGGCTGACGGGCTAAAAGGTCGCCGCTCCCGCGCCGTGTTCGGCCTTACTCCTCCTCGTCGGAGCCGACGTCGAACGTCCCGCCGCCGGCCTCGTCGTCGTCGGCGATCGAGACTTCGGTCGCGCCGTCGTCGCCCTCGTCGGTCACCTCGATCTCCGCGGCGTCGTCGTCCGTGTCGTGTTCCGCTTCGTCGTCCGTGTCGTGTTCCGCTTCGTCGTCCGTGTCGTGTTCCGCTTCGTCGTCCGTGTCGTGTTCCGCTTCGTCGTCCGTCTCCTCGTCCTCGCGTTCGATCCCCTCGATCTCCAACTCCACTTCGACCTCGATCCCCTCGGTTTCGAGTTCGGCCTCGATCTCGCGTTCGTCGCCGGCCTCGACTCCGAGTTCCTCGCTGTCCACTTCGACTTCGACCTCCACGTCGATCTCAACGTTCGCGTCGTCGGACATACGCGAGGCCGTAGGGACGCGGACGGGATAGTTCGCTCGGCCGTTCTCTCCGACGTTCCGGGCCCGCCGCTCACGGCCCACTCCGTTCGGAGAGACGGTTTCGCCTCCCGCTCGCGGCTCCGCCGTCGCCGCTCGCTGTTTCGTGACTGTTTACCTCCGCTTCCTTCGATCGCGGAGTTTCCCAGTCCCGCGTTCGACAGTCTTTACCTCCAAACAGCCCGACCACGAAGCATGCAAGAGGAGACACGCGTCGAGTGGCGTCAGTGGGGGCAGGACGCCTTCGACGAGGCGCGCCGACGCTCCGTACCCGTACTGCTCTCGCTCTCGACGACCTGGTGTGTGGACTGCCACGAGATGGACGCCACCACCTACGCCGACACCAACGTCGCGGCCAACGTCAACGACCGCTACGTCCCGATCCGCGTCGACGCCGACCGCCAGCCGCGGGTGCGCGAGCGCTACGCCGCCGGCGGCTTCCCCTCCACCGTGTTCCTCACGCCCGACGGCGAGGTGCTCTCGACGGCGACCGCGCTCGCGCCCGACGGGATGCGGCAGGTGCTCGACCGCGTCGCCGAGAACTACGCCGAGAAGGGCGACGGCGCCGGCCGCGTCCCGCGCGCGCTCTCGGGCGACCTCCCGCCCGCGGGCGAGGTCGCCGCCGCGATCGAGGAGCAGCTCGCCGGCCAGCTCGGCGAGAAGTTCGACGACCGCTTCGCCGGCTGGGGTGAGAGCGCGAAGTTCCCGCTTGCCCGGACCGTGGAGTTCGCGCTCAAACGCGAGCGCGATCAAGCCCTCCGCACCCTCGACGCTATCCGGGACCACCTCCACGACGACGTGGCCGGCGGCTTCTTCCGCTACGCCGGCCGGCAGGACTGGGGCGAGGTTCACCACGCGAAGCTGCTCGACACGAACGCGTCGCTGCTCCGGGCGTTCGCCCACGCCTACGTCTACACCGGCGAGGACGCCTACCGCGAGCCCGCCGAGTCGACCGTCGAGTTCCTCACCGACGACCTCTGGAGCGGCGTCGCCGTCGGCGGCAGCGTCGGGCCGGGCGAGGGCGCCGAGTACTGGCGGAAGAACGCCGAGGAGCGCGCGAACGCCCGCTCGCCGCGGACCGATCTCACCGCCTACGCCGGCGGCAACGCTCTCGCCGCCGACGCGCTGCTGACGTACTACGGCTACACCGACGACGATCGCGCCCGCGAGTACGGCGAGCGCGTGCTGGACTACCTCGAACGTGATCTGCTCGAACACGGCTCGGTCGTTCACTTCCGCGAGCGAGGACAGGACGGCCCCCGCGACGTGCTCGGAGATATCGCCGCCGTCGTCGGGGCGTTCACCCGGGCCGAGCAGACGCTCGGCTACGGTGCCGACGTGGCCACGACGGTCGCAGACCACGCGGTCGAGGCGCTCCACGACGGCGGCTCGTTCCGCGACGGCCCCGCCGAGGGTCCCGGCTTGCTCGACCGCCCGCTCCGCCCGCTGGACGGCAACGCCGGGATGGCGAACGCGCTGGTCGACCTCGCGACGCTGACCGGCGACGAGGCGTACCGCGAGCTCGCCCGCGAGACCGTCGGCGCCTTCGCGGGGGCCTCCCACCGCGTCGGCGTGCAGGTCGCGGAGTACGGCACGGCCGCGAGCCGACTCGTCCACGAGCCGCTGGCGGTAACCGTCGCCGACGAGCCGGGCAGCGATCTCCACCGTGCGGCGCTCCGGATCGCCGACCACGAGAAAGTGGTCGTCCCCGACGCCGACGAGTCGGTCGCGCCGGAACTCGACCGCGGAACCGCCCGCGTCGCCGGCGTCGACGAGCCCGCGAGCGACCCCGAGTCGCTGATGGAGCGCGTCGCCCGGCTGGAGTAGCCGTCCGAGAAACGCCGCGAAACGACCTTCACGGGTAAACGTTCGGTGAGTTTTTGAGGGGGCAAGCTGTGACAGACGACCATGGCAAGCTTGCGCGATCTCGGGCTCTCGGAGTACGAAGCCCGGGCGTACCGGGCGCTGCTCGACGACTCGCCGAGCACGGCGAAGGAGCTCTCGGGCTCCAGCGACGTGCCGATGGGCAGAGTGTACGACGTGCTGAAAGATCTGGAACGGCGGGGGCTGGCTCGGAGTCAGGCCGCGAGCCGACCGAAGAAGTACGTCGCCGTCGAGCCCGAGGCGGCGCTGGACCGCCTGCTCGACGCGAAACGCGAGGAGCTGCGGGAACAGGAGGCCCAGTACGAGGAGGCCGTCGACGAACTGGAGGGCGATCTCGACGCCGGCGTCCCCACCGAGGAGGGGTTCTGGACCGCAGTCGTCGGCCGGGAGGAGAGCGCCGACCTGCTGCTCGAACGGCTCGATACGGCGACCGAGCGGGTGATCACCGTCGCCGGCGGGCCGACCCCGCAGTTCGACGTGGGCGAGTACGGCGACGAGGTGACCGCGGCGCTCGGGCGCGCGCTCGAACGCGGCGCCGAGGTATCGGTGCTGCTCGGCCCGGATCTGATCGAGACGCTGCCGAACACGGCGCTCAAACGCTACGAGAAGGAGCTCGCGGGCCACCCGGCCTTCGAGGTCCGAACCACCGAGCGGGTCAGCGGTTCGTTCCACCTGATCGACGGCGTCGAGGCGTGTATCGAGGTCCCGAACCCGCTGGCGCCGCGGGAGCCGTTCGCGATGCTCGACCTGAAGGATCGGGAGTTCACCGCGGACGTGCGGGAGACGTTCGACCCGCGGTGGGAGGACGCCGAACCGCTGACGACTGACTAGGCCGAGAGCTCCTCGCGGAGTCGGGCCATCGTGACCTCGCGCTCGGCGACCGCGTCGTGCTGGTGGATCGACTCGTCGTTCTCCTGTTTGACGTGGATCACCGCCTCGTCGTCGAGGTCGGGGTAGGCGTCGACGACGCCCTCCGCCAGCGAGCGCACGCAGTCCTCGACGAACTTCGCGTTGGCGTGGGCCGCGTAAGTCATGTGGTCCTCGTCGGGACGCTTGGCCAGGTTGTAGATCCGCGCGCTCATCGAGTCCCGCGCGATCTCGATCAGCTCCATCAGGTCGACGTCGGGCTCGGTGTCCTGCGTGATCGTCAGTGTGGCGTGCCCGCGCTGGGAGTGGCCGGGCTGGGGCACCTGATCGAGGAACGCCTCGGTCGTCTCGTCGTCGACGCCCAGTTCTTCGAGCGTCTCGCGAGCGCGGGACTCGGACATCCCCTGCGAGCAGGGGCAGACCGTCATCCCGGTGACGCGGCAGCCAATCTCCTCCTCGGTGCCCTCGTCGGTGGCGGTCGCGGAGGCGATGATGTCGACGGTGCCCTGCGTGGGCCGACCGCTGGCGGGCGTCTCCTCCCGGAGCACCCACTCCGCCTCCATCTCCACTTCGGCGGTGGTGGTGTACTCGTGTTTGGCCAGCAGACGCTCGGCCGCCTCGCCACAGAGCGCCTCGACGCGGTCGGTCTCGCCGTCGACGGCGTCCTCCAGCACCTCGTCGATCACCTCCATGTTCCGGCTCATGTCGATCCCCTTCCGGCCGCTGGGGAGGTCGACGAACACGGAGAACTCCGCGGTCAGCACGTACGGTCGGTCCTCGCCTTCGAGTTCGACGAGCTTCTCGACGCCCGTGACGCCGACCTGACTCAGCCCGACGGTCACGTCGGGCTCGTCGGCCTGCACGTCCGGAAGCTGGTGACTCATTACCGGTCCTGCGGCCTCCGCGTGATTAGTGTTGTTGGAAGAGGCACGCGCGCCAGCGCGCGCGAGGGCCGCCGAGGTTCGTGTGGTCAGCGACGCACAGCGACGGCATCGAGCTCTTCGGGAGCGACACGGAGGTCGCTCCGGTTCGCTCGCCGTAACTGACTACGCACAGCGACGGCATCAGGTTCCGTGGCCAGCCCACGGAGGGGCTGGCCGGTCACTCGCCGTTTTTTGGCTACGCACAGCGACGGCGTCTAGCTCTTCGGGAGCGACACGGAGGTCGCTCCGGTTCGCTCGCCGTCGCTGGCTATGCACAGTCACGGCATCGAGCTCCGTGGCTGCGAGCCGAAGCTTGCAGCAGGTCACTCGCCGTGTTCGACTACGCACAGCGACGGCGTCAAGTTCCGTGGCCAGCCCACGGAGGGGCTGGCCGGTCACGCGCCGTCGCTGGCTAGGGCCAATCCTCGCGCTGGTCCCCCTCCTCGAAGTGGTCCTCGTCGTCCTCCTCGGCAGCGATCTCCCAGTCGGCCGCCTCGGCGGCGTTTTCGAGCGGCAGGTACTCCCAGTCGACCGACTCGGCCTGCTCACGGTGCTCCTCCGAAGTGCCGACGAACACGTGGCGTTCGGTGTCGAACTGGCGTTTGACGTTCTCCAAACTCTCTTCGACGCCTCGCGGGCCGGAGAAGAAGTCCTGTCTGATGCGTTCCTTTCGCGTGAAGTTGGTGACGACGTAGGTGGGTTTGTCGCTCACCACGCCGACGTAGCTCGTCCACCCGCGGGCGTCGTTGAACACCGCGTTGGGGTCGGCGAGCGACTTCAGCGCGTCCAGTTCGAACGCGAGCGTCATGTCCGAGGAACCGCCGGAGTCCATAGGCGCACTGGGAGCGGTCGCCGCAAAACGACTTCGGTGTGGTAGTCGTCCGGAACCGGGCCGAAAACGGACTCGTCGAGATCAGTTGTCCACGCCGGCTGGCAGCGTGCCGTTACCAGAACGCGGAGCGTTCTGGTTGGCGAACGAGAGCTTCGCTCTCGTAAACGGCGAGATCAGTCGTCAGCGACCGGCGCTTCCAGATCGTCGACGCTGAAGGATTTCTCGACCAGCTTCTCCTTCTCGTCGCCGACGTGGGTCCCCTCACGCATCAGTTGCTTGTACGCCGACTGGGGCGCGAGGTCACCGATCAGCACGCCGCCGACGATGCGGCCGTCTTTGAGCGCGAGGCGGCGCCACTCCGTGTCGGAGTACTTGCGCTCGACGCTGTCGTCGCCCTGCGTCGGGTGGCCGAAGGAGAGGAACGGGAAGTCGAAGTGGGTGATGGAGTACGAGGAGACCCAGCGGAACTCGTCATCGCCGTAGTCGAGCATGTTCTTGGCGGCACACTCACCCTGGGCCTTCGCGGAGCCCCACGCACCGTTCTGGGCCTGATCGCCGAGGATCAGGTCGTTGAATTTGGTACAGTCGCCGGCGGCGTACACGTCGTCGAGGTTGGTCTGCATGTACTCGTCGACGATGATGCCGTCGTCGTCGTAGTCGAGGCCGGTCCCGCGGAGGATCTCGGTGTTGATGTCCAGCCCGATCGCGACCCCGGCGAAGTCGGCGTCGTACTCCTCGCCGTTGGGGTCGACCGCGGACTCGATGTGGCCGTCGTCGTCGACCTCGAAGTGGTCGACACCGGAGTCGAACACGGGGGTGACCCCGCGCTCGCGCATCGCGTCGTGGAGGATCTCGGCGCCCTCCTCGCTGAGCGCGTAGCGCCACCAGGCGTTCCCGCGCATCAGGTAGTGGGCCTCGACGTCCTGTGCGCCACAGATCGCCGCGAAGTCGATGCCGAGCAGGCCGGCGCCGACGATGACGCCGGTGTCGGCCTCCTCGACGTCGGCCTTGATCTTCCGGGCGTCCTCGAACGTCCAGAAGTGGTGGATCCCCTCCGCGTCGGAGTTGTCGACGGGGAGCTGTGCGGGCGTCCCGCCGGTGGCGATCAGCAGCTTGTCGTACTCGTAGCTGTCGCCCTCGTGGCTCGTGACCGCGTTGGCGTCGGTGTCGATGTCGACGACGAGGGTGTTGAGCTGGAGGTCGATGTCCCGCTCGTCGTACCACGACTCCTCGTGGATGGAGATGGGCGCCTCCGGAAGCTTCCCCTTCGCGAACTCCTTGATCAGGATACGGTTGTAGAGAGCCTCCCCCTCGTCGGTGATGACGGTGATGTCGGCGTCCGGAGCGTTCTCGCGCAGCGTCTCCGCCGCCGAGCTCCCAGCGACCCCGTCGCCGATGATCACGAACGACTCACTCATGGCTTCAGGTTTGGCAGCGGGGGTTAATGTGGGTTGCCATACGGCTTTCGGTAGGAGAAGGCGGGCCATACCGCGGGTCTCGGAGGGTTGAAGGTCGTTGCGCCGCTACAGTCGGACGATGAAGCTCCGTCAGAACGTCCGTCACTTCGCGGCGAAGCAGGCGCTCACGATGCCCGTCGTCGGGGAGAAGATGAACGAGAAGCTGGTCGACCTCCACGTCGACGAGTTCGGCGACCGCGCCGAGGACGGCCACCGGGAGGAGCGAGAGCCCCACATGGAGGTCTTCTTCGACTGCACGATGGCCACCTATCTCGGGGCGCTCGGCGACGGCTTCCCCGAGGCCGAAGCCCGGGAGATCACCCACCTACAGGCGAACTTCGACTTCTACAACCACGGCTGGACGGAGATGATGGAGTTCCCCGTCGACGAGGTCGAGGAGCACTACGAGCGCTACGCGGACTTCTTCGATGCCCACGACATTACCATCGACGATCCGCTCGGGGAGTTCCGAAACCGCGAGGTTCCCGAGGCGCCGTCGACGCCGGGGAAGCTCGACGATCCGGAGCACCCCCACGCCGCGGAGGGGTTCGCCGACGACGTGTACGTCGAGACCGAGGATGGGGTGGTCGCGGGCGACCGCAGCGACGAGATTCAGGGATCGGCGAACTGAGCGGGCAGGTTCGGTCGGCGAGCAGGTGGCTCGATCGGCGACCGCGGCGGGCTGAACCACACAGCCGCGATACCCGCCGCGATACGGTGTTCAGATCACGGCGGGGTTGGTCGCGTTCTGATAGTTGAGTGCTGAGATGGTTTCTCGTACTGTCCACACAGGGAGTGCATCGTTCGGCGAACAACACTGTAAGGTCGGCAACTCTGCCGCAGTGACGTTCGCGGTCGCGGCGGCACAGTCAACGCTAATACTGTGAGTTGCTCCCCAGCGACTACCTCGGACGAACCTCACTCATCAGCGAACCGTTTTTCCTCCCGCCACGCCCACTACAAAGCAGTGGACGCCCACCAAGAGGAGCTCTCGAACCCCTTCGCGATGGACGAGGACTGCCGGAACTGCCCCGCCCTCGCCGACTGCCGGGAGCAGGTGGTCCACGGCTACGGCGACGCCGGCGCGGAGTTCGTCTTCGTCGGCGAGTCGCCGACTGCGGGCGCCGAAGCGACGGCCGTACCGTTCACCGGCGACGCCGCAGGCGAGCGAGTCCAACGCATCCTCGGCGAACTCGGCTTCTCGCGCTCCGACCCTGCCGCCGCCGAGCCCTACCTCCAGAACGTCTACCTCACCTACCTCTCACGCTGTCGCCACCCCGAGCGGGCGGCGACCGACGAGGAGGTGCGGAACTGCGAGCCGTTTCTCAACGCCGAACTCCGGATGATCAACCCCCACATCATCGTCCCCGTCGGCGACCGCGCGCTGCGGGAACTCGCGATCGAGTACACCACGCGATCGCCGGACAGCTTCGACGTGACCGAGGAGCACGCCACCACGGTCCGGGGTCGGGGGTTCGAACTCGTGCCCATGATCCCGCCGGGCGAGCAGAGCGACGCACAGGAGGCCGCGTTCGTCGAGCACGTGAAGGAGAACGTGTTCTCGCGGGACTACCGGCAGACGAAGGGTCGCAGGAGTCGGTAGCCGGTCGTTCGGCGCTACGCCCAGTACGCCGTCTCGTTCGGAACGCCACGTGTCCCGACGACGACGCCGGCGGCGACGACTACGACGACGAACGCGAACACTGCCGCCGTCGGTGCGAGCGACGCCGAGTCGGGGAGCCGTCGCAGGAACGTTGCCAGCCCGCCGAGTGCGAACGCCGAGGTGACGCCGGACGCGAGCAATCCGGCCGCGCGGGAGTCGAGCATACCGGCGCGTCGGCGGGCTGTCGCTTAAGGGCGGCGCTCGACGCCCGGCCGGTCGCGTCCCGCCGGATTCAAGCGCGCCGCGGGCCGAGAGTCGACGATGACAGTCGTCGTGCTGCTCGCCGATCCGCCACGCCCCGGACTCTGCTTCCCCGACCTCGCGGCGACGAGCCCGCTGAGCGAGTCGGAGGTCGCCGAGCTCGCGGCCGCGATAGCGAAGGACACCATGCGGGCCGTCGAGCGCTCCGGCGCCAGCCTGCTGGTGAACTACCGTCCGGATGATCTGCTCCCCGAGGTCCACCGGACCGACGCCGCCCCCGAGGCGGAGCTGCGCGCGCTCGCCGCCGACGCGCTCGAGGACGTGAGCGACGTGCGCTTCGAGCCGCAGGTCGGCTCGACGACCAGTGCCCGCGTCGGCAACACCGCCACCCACCTGCTCGAGGAGGAGGAGATCCGCTCCGTCGTGGTGCTGCCCGGCAACACGCCGTTCGTCACTCGGACGGGGATCGATTCCGCGGCGATGAAGCTCCGCTCCAACGAGGTGGTGCTGGGCCCCGGCGCCCGCGGCTCGGTGTACTACGCGGGCTTCACCGACACGCTCGACTTCACCGACGCGATGGCGCCGCCGGCGCTGAACACGCTCGCGGAGCTGGCTCGCGGCGAGGGCCACGACACCGAGTTCGTCCCGACCCAACCGACGATCGAAACCAGCGACGACCTCGCGAGCGTGGTCGCGGAGATCCGCGCGCGCGTCGCCGCCGGGAGAGCGGTCCCCGAGTTCACGACCGCGCTGATCGAGGAGTACGGGCTCGTCGTCGACGAGAACGGCCTCGACCGGCAGTAACGGCCGCCCAAAACTTTTACCGGCGCATCGAGAACCGGAAAATATGTCGGTTCGAAACCCCCGACGCCTCCGCTACCCCCTCGCTCTCGTCGGGCTCGTCGTGGGGATCTTCGCTCTCCAAGGTGTGCTCGAGATCGTCGTCCAGCGTACGGTACAGTCCGGCTTTCCGGCGTGGCTGCCGACGTTCGGCAGTATCGGCCAGACCGTGCTGACGTACACGCTGCTCGGCAGCGCCTACACGTACCTGTTCGTCCCCGTGGCCGCGTTCTGGCTGGGGATCCGGTACGCCGGCGGGGAGTGACGCCGGAACGGTAGGTTCAACCCACCCGAGCGAGTACGGCCGGACGCGCGGTGGGATGGCAGAGTGGACCATCGTGTCTGCCTACATCGGATCATCACGCCGAGGCGACATTTTAACCCCGAAATACCAGACTCAGGCCTTCTACCCCAAGTATAATTATTCGTTGTTTATAAAAACACAGGTTCGATAATCCAGTCTAATCAATTCCTTTTTTAGTTCATATATTGAAATATTATTCAAGATCTTCGTGAATATTTCAGGTTCTGTTGATACTTCATTGGTCATATTCTATCTACGGTGAAATAGCCGGTAAGTGGGATCGCTTTCTAACCGCTCTTGGGTTTTGTTCAGCTACTGTAGTGTTTGTACTTCCAACAGTTCCTTTAGGCCTGGATAGGAATGGTCGATTAACGAATGAGGCGCCGACGTTTCCTCCGTCACGGGTTCATTGCCGGAGTCACCGTCTCCATCGCCGGCTGTAACACAAAGACGGGTACGCCAGACGGCGAGTCGGATACATCGACGCCCGGGGCTGACGAAACACCGGAGGACACCGCTACATCTGCAGAGCAGACACCTTCGGAAGGTGAACAGCAGCCCAGCGAAGATTCCGAACCAGCGGCACGGTACTTTTTCGAGGATGAAACCGGGGCACTCGGCCACCTCGCAGACGACGAAGTACCCCAAAACTACGACCACAGCATAACCAACTCTGCTACAGAGTCCGAATACCGGGAGATGCAGAGAAACGACCGCCAGTACCCGGAAGGACTGGAAGACGGACAGTTGACGATGACCGTCGACGAAATGATCTCCCGCGCCGAAGAGATCTACAACAACCCCGAAGAAAACATAGACACATTAGGATACGAAGACCTGAACTTCGCTGAGGAAGACGACGAAATAGTATTCACCCGGGCATTGATCAAAGCATCACAGGAAGCAGGAGTAACTAGCTCAGGTCTAGCAGACATTGTAGTAGCAAACATCGCAGAAGACGCCGTCGACCAGATTCAACCCGGCTTCACTGAGTTCAAACTATCAACTCTGCCAGCAACTGAACCGATAGCACCAGGAGGTCAGGGACACAGCGGAGGCGTAAGAGAAAACGAGTACAACCAGAGCTTCGGAAACTCCGGCTTCAGGCATATGGCCGCCCTGCTCCAGTACGAGAAAGATGGAGAAACAGAACTCAAATACGCCGAACAAACTAACTCAGTAAACGTAAATACATTTAGAAGAGTAATCAGGCATCCAGAGTTCTCGCTCTACCGCTCAAGCCTAGAACAAGATACTGTAGACAATGCAAGAGACTCAGAGCCTGGAGACGAGGGAACAATGTTCCCAGAACACTACGTAACGGCTCTAGACTACACTAAAGCAAGAGAGCTAGAGAGTTCCGAAGACAATATTCTCGGATTAGGTGAGAACACATTCGGCGGGCTCAATGCTACAGGAGACTATATCGGAGGAGTACTATTCCAACTGGTAGACGATATGAGCATCACTGGTTATGACAATAACCCAGATAGGAATCTAGATTCACCAGAAGCTGTAATTGATGGCACTCTAGTATCAGACGAGTTCGGTGAGAGCTTAGAACAGTTCGTAACAGACCCGACCCGAGAGAAAAGACAATACATAGAGAATATCGCCCGTGGAATGTACCAGATACAGGAACAGGAGGGATGGGGGACAAGTCTTGCATTGACGGGTACACTAGAAGACCCAGAAATACTGCCGACCGATCAACCAACAGTTAACGCAGTGAGGCAGGACAAGGCCTACGATCAGGTACGAAAAAGAGTCGTCGCGTAGCGGTTAGTAGTTCACCTGTACTTTCCGGCCTTTCTCATCTATTACCAGCCGAATATTTTCAATATAAGCGTATTTCCCTTTACCCCATCCTGTCAAGTGCGTCACGTCGGTCCTCGACGGAGATGTTGTCGTATTTCATCGTCGTCTCCACGGACTGGTGACGGAGCTGGGACTGTGCGGCTGCAAGACCCTCTTCTCGTGCCATATATGTTCCCGTTGAGTGCCGGATAGCGTACCACGACAATTCCCGTTCGATATCACCGATCTCGCGCAGTTGGTTGAGTAGGTACTTCAATGAAGAAGAACCATAGGGGTTGCCGTGGCGCGTTAGCCATAGTGCATCGGTGTCGTCATACTTCTCGTACATCTGCCGTTCCTCCATCCATCGAGTAAGGTATTCTGCCGTTTCCCGGCGGAGACTGACCGACCAGTTGTCCTCGTTCTTCGACGACTCATCCGCAGGGATGTGGAGCGCGGCGTTATCGGGGTCTACCCAGTACGTCTTAGCTCGTTCTACCTCGACAGGTCGAAGCCCAGCATCGAGACTCGTATGCACAAGACTCGGGTATTTGAATCCGTTTGCCCGTTCGAAATCCTTCGGGCCGACCTCTTTCATCGGCTTTCCGTACCTCCGACCAAGATGCTTCTTCCACTCCGTTCGACCATCCGGGTCAAGCGCGTGGTATGACGGGACTGTTCCGAACTCTAGGGAAGCCTCTCGGATCGCTTTCCGCTCCTCCTGATGTAGGAAGGCTTTGGGCTGTTTGGCTCCCGAATCCGAGGAAATGGTTATCGGCGACTCCCACTCATCGGCGTCGTCGCGGTAGCGAAAGTACGCCTTGAGTGCGAGCTTGATGTTGTGGAGATAGCTCGATGAATACTCGTTATCCGCCATCACCATTTCCCGAATATAAGTGTCGGCGTCTTCGTGGTCAATATCGAGGCTGAACTCTCCTCGATGCTCCCAAGCCCACCGATGGAACTTATCGAGAACGCTTGCGTACACCTTCGCAGTGTCGTATGCGTACCCTTCCAGTTGATCAGGGTTCTTCCCCATACGCGAAAGCCACTTGATTAACTCCGTCCGGTGGTTCTCGTATGCGACTTCTTGCCGGTGGTTCACGGCAGCACGCGATTCATCGCTCATCATAACGATACCTTCAACTTTATTGCGGTCATTCATTGGTACACACCCTATGACGCAGGATTTCGTCCGTTCCGGGCTTTTTCAACTTAGCCGGGGATGGCACGGTTTCGTTCATATGATTTCTGGTAAGATGGCCTGAAATCGCCCGACTGCGACGGGGTGTAAAGTGTCAATTCGGTGGGATGGCAGAGTGGCCTATTGCGCCGGTCTTGAAAACCGGTGGCGTCAGCCTCCTGGGTTCAAATCCCAGTCCCACCGTATTCTGTGAACGATAGTGAGCAGCGACGCGTGTCGAACCCCTCCACCGACGCCGACCGCGTCGAACGCAAAGGCTTTGGGCCGGTCGGGCGAACGTCCGAGTAATGAGCGACGACTGGCCCCACGACCCGGACGGCGAGGAGGGGAGCGAAGGCCGCCGTAAGTACGGCCACGCCGTGCTGGCCAAGAAGATCGACGAGGAGGAGGACTTCCCGCTCTCGGCCGAGGAGTACGTCGCCGACTACGGCGACCACCCGGTCCGGATCAGCCACGAGCAGGTCGTCTCCGTCGAAGAGATCTTCGAACACGTCGACGCCGAGGAGTTCGAGGACTTCGTCGAGTTCCACCGCACTCTCGGTGCGGCGATGCGCGAGAACGGCTACTGGTTCTACGAGGGCGCCGAGCAGTTCGTCGACGCCTGAGCGACTGCCCGCCTTCTCCACCATCTCCCCGATCCGAGGCGTGGCGTTCGCGGCTCGACGACTTTCGGCTGGCCTAAAACCCGAAACGACTAAATGGATTTAGGCAAGCCTAAAGGATATGTGGCGTAGGGACACGCCCGCCGAGCCGGAGACGACGGCTGCGAGGGACCGGAGCGACTCGACCGTGGGACGGCCTCGAACGTGGCGGGGGGTAGAACGATGACCGAGGTGGAGCTCTGCCCGCTCCGCCGGCGGATCGAGGCGCTGGCCAGCGAGCGCGGCGAGTACTACCTCGTCTGCAGCCGCTACGGCGACCGGCCGGTGCCGGCCGACGGCTGCCGGTTCGAGAGCTGTGCCGTCGCTCGGCGGGCCGCACGGCTGACCGAGGAGTACCGCTCGGCACTCCGGCGGTACGACCCGGCGCTCCCGGAGTACGACATCGTCGTCCGACAGACGCCGAAGCTCGGGGCGGAGGCCGACCCCGACGGGGCGGGGGCCAGCCAGTGATCGAGACACACGTCGACCGCGCGCGGACCGCGGTCGAACGCGAGCGGGAGGTGCTCTCCGAAGAGGGGTCGGCGTACGAGGCGTTCCGGCGCCGCGTCGAGTCGCTGTCGGCGGCGGAGATAGGCCGCGGGGCTGGCGTCGGGGGGACGACCCACGGCGGCGTCGCGACCCGGACTGCCCACGGGGACGCGAGTGGGGGCGCCTGCGAGCAGGTCCGGGAGGCGTTTGCCGAGACGGTTCGGCCGTACAGCGTCGACGACGTGGGTGAGGAGCCGCTGCTCGAGACGATCCGCGAGGAGCTCGGCGACGGGATCGCGCTGGCGCTGGCGCCGACGACCGAGACGGCGTTCACCCCGCAGACCAAGGGCGCGATCCTCACCGCCACCCGCGAGCGCTGGCGGGGGATCGACGCCACGATCGACGCCCTCGACAGCGAGGCCGAATCGCTCCGGGCGGTCGGCGAGACGGTCGACGAGATCACGGACTGGCTCGCGGCAGCGGACGAGATGCCACTCTCGTCGCTGGGGTTCGACGAGCTCCGGGAACGTCACGACCGACTCGCCGAGTTCCGGGATCGGTGTGAGCGGCTGCTCGACGACCGACAGGAGTTGCTGCTGACGACGACGGGCCGGAACCACTCCGCCGACGTGGCCCATCGGTCGCTCGTACGGTATCTCTACAGTTCGCTGCCGGTCGTCTACCCGGTGCTGTCGACGGTGACGCGGTTGTACGACGTGTTGGAAGAGTGTCAGCGGGCGGTTCGGGATCATCTGACTCGACGGGTATGAGCGATTTTGGGTGATAGAACGGTCGTGGCTCGGCTCGTTGGTCTCCCGTACGGCGACTGCGACAGCACCAGCAGTTCGATCATTGGCCACTGAGACACCGGCCGCGACAGCAGCTGTAGACAACTTGTAACCGCAGTGCGCCGAGCACGAGGCTCGGCGCAGCACCGAGTCCCCACCCCTCCCCGCGGCCTCGCGACCGGTGCGAGGCCGCGGCGTCCACCGCCGCCGCACCGCGGCCGCGGTGGCGCGAAGCGCACGCGGCCCCGTGCCGCGTGTCAGCGCGAGGGACGAACGAGCGAACGGACGTGAGCGAGTGAGTCGGCTGGGGAGGTCTGTGGGCTGTACCGGCCGGTGCGGTCACAAGTGGTCTACGATCGAGACGCTGTCCCTGTTCGCGGTCAGTCCTCGAACTCCGTGCACCCAGCGGCGACGTTCGCAGACACTAGCCGATCAACACGATCGAGCACAGACTGCCGCGTACACTCCTTCCTGTACCGAAAACACTCGTAAAACCGACTACTCCTCGTCCAGCGACATCCGCTCGCCCAACTGCTGTTCGATCGAGCCGCGTTCCCACGTCCGGGTCCCCTCGCCCTCGATCTCGGCTTCGATCTTCTCCTCCAACAGATTCACTGCCACCGAGTTCGCCCCCTCGGGGATGATCAGGTCGGCGTGTTTCTTCGTCGGCTCGATGAACTGCTCGTGCATCGGCTTCACCGTCGAGAGATACTGGTCGATCACGTCCTCCAGCTCACGGCCGCGCTGGATCACGTCGCGCTTGATCCGCCGAAGAATTCGCACGTCGGCGTCGGTCTCGACGTACAGTCGGAGATCCATCATGTCGTTGATCTGCTCGTCGTACAGCGAGAGGATCCCCTCGACGATGATCACGTCGGTCGGGAGCACCGTCACGCGTTCGTCCTTGCGGTTGTGGATCTCGAAGTCGTACTGGGGCATCTCCACGGCCTGTCCCTCCGAGAGCTGCCGGAGGTGCTCGCGCAGGAGCTCCCACTCGAACGCGTCGGGGTGGTCGTAGTTGATCTCCTCGCGCGCCTCGCGGTCGAGGTGGCTCAGGTCCTCGTAGTAGTTGTCGAGGGGAATCCGGGTCACCGACTCCCCGACGCTCTCGGTTATCAGGCGGGCGACTGTGGTCTTGCCGGCGCCGGTGCCGCCGGCGATCCCGACCACGAACGAGGGGATAGTCATCGCACGGTTCGAAGAGAGCGCCGCGTTTCAAACTGCTGTTTCGGCCCAGTCACCCCGCCAGCTCGAGCTCGTTGGCGACGAGGAAGGCGGCGGCGACGCCGAGGGTGAGCACCGCCGCCCAGACCGCGATCGCCGGCTCGCTCCAGCCGTCGGTAACGGTGACGGCGACGAGCCAGGCGAGCAGTCCGGTTCCGAGAACGAACGCGGCGTCCGGTAGGTCGACCATATCCGCGGTAGCGACGCCCGGCTACGTCAGTGTGACGCTCCGCTGTCGAACAGCGAGGCGCTGAGCTGTTCGGCCTCGGCCTCACCGTTCCCCTCGCCCGGGCCGGCGAAGGCCGCCCGCGCGATCGTCGCCGCCAGCGTGTCGGGGTCGTCGACAACCGGCGCGAGCGCGGCTCGGAGTGCGGTTCGCTGCACGTCGATCACGGGCGCCCCGTCGGCCTCCTCCCGGGCGCGCTCCCGGCGCGCCTGCAGTTCCAGCCACGCACGGACGGTCGCGCCGGTGTACTCGCGGGCGAGCTCCACTGGGTCGTCGACGCTCGGCACCGTCGCGAGGAAGCGCGCGCCCGGGCCGTCAGCGTCCACCCGATCCTCGACCCACTCGCGAACCGTCTCGGGATCGTCCTCGGCGTCGAGCGCCGCGGTCGCCGCGTCGAGCAGTTCGGCCTCCCGCTCGGCCACGCGGTGGAACGCGTCGCCGACGACGACCGTGTCGGCGCCGGCCTCCCGCACTGCCCTGACGTCCTCGCCGTTCGCGAGCCCGCCGCCGTACCAGAGCCGCGAGCGGACGAGCGCGTCGTCGATCCGGTCGAGCGTCTCGACCGCCGTCTCGCCGCCGTACGTGCCGGAGTACTCCAGATAGACGATCTCAGACTCCAGGTGTCGGTCGGCGGCCATCGCCCGTCGCTTGGCGGCCGCAGGGTCGAGTACGTCTTCCTCGCCGACGCCGGCCTCGCGGGCGGCGGCGCTGTCGGGGTTCTGGACGATGTACGCCTCGAACGCCGCCTCCGAGAGCAACAGCGAGGTGGCGACGCTTGCGAGCCAGTCGGCGACCCGGTCGGGGAGCCACGGCGCCTTCCGGCCGACGAGCTGGGGCGCGAGCACCTCGCGAACGCTCTCGATCGCGACGCCGAGTGTTCCGACGAGCGCCTCGCTGTCGCCGTTGAGCACCTCCGGCACGAGCAGCAGGTCGGCGGTCTCCTGACTCCGTTCGGTGACGTGCTCGGCGCCGCTGGGTTCGTGACAGACCGGCGTGGACAGCGGCGCCAGCAGGTCGAACGCGGCCTCGGTGTTCGCCGGCGTCACGTCCGCGGAGCCCCCGACCGAGACAGCGTCGGTCTCGGCGAGCCACAGCGGGTACAGCAGCGGGAGCTTCTTCGCGCCCTCGGGGTCGACTTTCGTCACGTGGTCCCAGTCGGGCACCGGATTGGTGTCGAGCGCGCTCCGGGCGAGCAGCCGCGCGGCGTCGACCGCGCGCTCGCCCCGGGCTGCGAGATCCCGTCGCATACAGGCAGTTCGCCGCCGGGCGGCAAAAACCCGGTCGGTTCGGGGATGGACAGCTTCAAACCGCTGGTCGGCCCACCCTCGGCCATGTCCGGACCGCTTCGCCGGGTCGCCGACCGGCTCGCGGGCGTCGACGCGCTCCCGACGCCCGCCCGTGCGGTGTTCAGCCACTACGCCGCCGGCGGCTCGCTCGAACTCAGGGCGATCCGCCTCCAGCAGCGCGTCGAAGACGAGATCGAACGGATGATCGACGACGCCTACGCCGACGTGGAGGCCGCTCTCGCCGCGGAGTTCGGCCGGGAGTCGGTCGAGTTCTCCTACGACACCAAACTCACCATGCCGGTCGAGCTCACGCTCGCACACGTCTACCGCCGGGCCAGCGAAGCTGCGGCGCCCGGGATCAACCCCGTCTCGGGCCGGCGTGCGACCGACCCGATCTCGAAGTTCCGTCGGCGCCGCGCCGACTCGGACGCGGATTCGGTCGAACTGGTGGGGGAGACGCGCCGCGCCCGTGAGGTGGCCGAACTGGTCGTTGTCGCCCTGCTCGACGGCGACATGCGCGACGCGATCAACGACGGGGAGTACGAGGATTTCGAGGTCGACTTCGACCTGTCGCCGGCGGACCGCGAGCGCGTCGCCGAGATCGCACAGGAGGTGCTACAGGCCGCGGTGCAAGAGCAGTTCGCGGCGTTCCCCGACGACGTTCGGGGGGCCTACGACGCCGCAGTCGACCGCTCGGAGGCCCACCAGGATCGGGACCCCCACTTCCGGGCGCTGCTGGCCGACGCCGTCGCCGCCGCCGAGGCCGACGCAGTCGACGGCGTGACCGTCGAGGGCGACACCGACGAGCGCGAGCGCGATCCCGCGACCGCCCGCGAGGCGCTCCGGGAGGAGTACAAACACGCGGAGTTCGAGGACGACCCGGCGCTGTTCGACGAAACCGAACTCGACCTCCCGTACCTCGTCACCCAGTACGGCCGCGTCGGCGTGATCTACCACGGGATGATCGAGATGTTCCGCGAGGCCGGCATCGAGCTCTCCCCGGAGTTCGAGCGCGCGGTCGTGCTCTCCATCATCGGCGCACAGGTCTGGCTCGACGACGTGGACGACTTCGCGGCCGACGTACGCGAGGGCCAGCTCACCCCCGTCACCGCGGAGTACCTGCTGGCCGGGAGCGACGCCGAGGCGTACGACGCCGTGGTCTCGATCACGGAGTCGTACCTCGACGCCGCCCGTGACGCCGCCGAGACCTCCGACGCACCGATCACGGGTATCGCCGTCGAGTACATCCGACAGGACGGCGAACCGGGGAAGCTCCCGCGGTAGCGCCGTCCACCCGGGGCGACTGCGAGGGCTTATTAACTTCGGCGCAGTGATTCACAACTAGATGGACACAGAGGCTACTCCGACGTCGCGGCGGAGCGAGCGGGTGGTTGGCGGAGCCGGCGTGCTGGCGTTGCTCGTGGCGTCGGCCGTCGGCATTGCGATGGGAGCGACGAAGCCGGTCGGGATCGGCTGGGTCGCGTTCGTCGCCATGGTCGGCGGCGTCGCACTCGCCCGCCGGACCGGCGACAAGCGGCCGTCGACGCTGGTCTGGGGCTCCGGGCTGGCAAGCGGCGCGATGATCGTCAGCGTCGGGCTGTTCCTGCTGCCGGACGCGCTCAATCACCACCCGAAGTTCGGCGGGCTGGGCGTCGCGGCGGGCGTGATCGTCGGCTTCGGGGGCCACGCGATCGGCCATCGGCTCTCTCACATCGACCTGCCGATGGACGCGACCGTCGCCCAGCTCACCGCCCACGCCGCCGCGGCGGGGGCGATCATCGGCATCGTCTACGGCAACATGCCCGAACTCGGCCCGCTGCTGGGCGTCGCGATCGTCTCCCACAAGGGGCCGGCAGGGTACGCCGCCGCGGACCGCCTCCAGCGCAACGGGCGCTCGTGGCTGCCGATCCTGCTGCCCGCGGCGGGCGTCGGCGTGGTCGCGGTGCTGACGAGCGCGATCGCGCTGCCGGCGTCGCCGCCGGTGAACGGGCTGGTGTTCGGGTTCGCGACGGGCGTGTTCCTCCACGTCGCGATGGACTTCCTCCCGCGGTGTGAGCTGGGAAGCGAGATCCACGACGCGCTGAGCGTCGACGACGACGCGCACGAAGTGCTCGATCGGCTCCGCCTCCACGCGGTGGCGTCGACGGTGCTCGGCGGAACGGTGGTCGTCGTCCTGTGGCTGGTCGTGACTGGTGGCCCCTGACTACTCGCGGAGTCGTCGCACCTGCCACACCATCGCCGAGCCCACCAGCAGCAACACGGTGAGGTTGAACGCCGCCTGGAACAGCGAGCGGTACTCGTGGCTGATCCACTGATTGATCGCCGAGGAGACGTTGAAGTAGAGCTGCAGCGTCGCGATCAGGGCCACCAGCGAGAGCCCCGCGAGCAGCACGTAGTTGAGCGTGCGCCGGAGGTCACGCCCCTCGTCGGTTCGGCTCGGTTCGGCTCGCTGCTCGTCGGTCTCGTCGGGTTGGTCGGTCATGGTTGGCTCGATCGTGGCTCGGTCCTCGGGCTGTGCGTCCCCGTCCGGTTCGTCGTCGCTCATCGTCGCCTCCGCGCGAGCAGCCCCGCGCTCAGGAGTGCGACGACGGCGACGATCGGGCCGAAGCCGGGCGTCTGTGCCGCCGTCGTTTCGGTCCCCTCGGGTCGGGCCGGGGGCCCCTCCTCGCTCTCGAAGTCGCTGGCGTCGAACTCGACCTCCTGCTCGGTCTGGTCGCGTTCGAGCGTTTCGGTGGGGTCAAGGTTCACGACCCCGCCCGCGGTGTCGACGATCACGCCGTCGCGGGTGAGCACGGCGTCGACGTAGTAGTTGTACTCGCTGGGCACCGACACCTCGGTGGTGACCATCTCGCTTCGGCCCTCACGCAGGCCGCCGGCCTCGACGCTCGTCCGGGCGGCGACGACGTTGGACTCGGCCTGCCGCAGGACGAACGTCACCGACAGCGAGTCGGCCTCGCTGGGGCCGGCGGCGGTGAGCCAGCCGCCGAGTTCGAGCGTCGTCCGGTCCTCCCCGGCGTCGGCGATCGACACCGACACGGGCTGGAGAACGGGGTCGTCGACGAAGCTCACGTTCGACTCGGCGTAGGCGGGCGTCAGCGCTTCGACGCCGCTGATCTGCCGGGTGAACTCGTCGACACGGGTACCGTTGCGGTACACCACGCCCTCAAGCTCGTAGCCGCCGTCACGGGGGACCGAGAGCGTGGTCGAGACGCGGCGCTCGCCCTCGGCGGTCAGGTCGCCGACCCTGACCTCCTCGGAGGCTTCGAGCAGCCCGGACTCGGCGTCAGTCGCCTCGAACAACACGGTCACGTTCTCCGCGGTGTTGCCGCGGTGGTCGAGCGTCGCGAACAGTTCCAACTCAGCCGTCTGTCCCGTGATCTCCCCGGTCGCGATGTCGGCGTCGACGACGCGTACCGGCCCCGGACGAATCGGGTCGTCGTCGGGCGCCGTGACCGCGCCGGGGACCACGGCGGCCGCGAGGAGGGCGACGGCGACGACCACGACGGCGACGCCGGCGAGGACTCGGTTGCTGTCCATAGCCTAACGGTCTCGTGAACTGTACAAGTGCTTTGTGTGGGGTTAGTGGGTGAATTCCGGAGGCAGGACAGCGGTGATCGGTGAGACGGCTATCTCCCCGTTTCGGAGTTGACTGTCCCCGAGACAGCGACCGCGACAGCAGCTCGAACGTTGGCACTTTGCGACCGCAATGCGCCAGGCATGAAGCCCGGCTCGGTACCGAGTCCCCACCCCTCCCCCCGCGAGGCGTCCACCGCCACCGCACCGCTGTGGCGGTCGGCGCGAAACGCGAGTCCCTCTGTGGACGAGCCAGCGCGCGAGGTCCGCGTGAGCGAAGCGAACGAGGGCACGAGAGAGTTTGCTCTCTCGGAGGACGACCGAGCGAACGGATGTGAGCGAGTGAGTCGGCTGGGGAGGACTGAGGGCCCTGCGGGGCGGTGCGGTCGCAAGAGGGCATGCTCGCTCCGTGGTGGCAGTCACGCTGCCGTCGATCGTCCAGAGCGCTCGGCGTCGTCACGACGCCGGACTCCGCCCACCTGTCGACCCCCTAGAAGCCACGAACAACCGGTATCGGAGACGAAACACTCAAACGCCGACCCCGACAACCGAACCGTATGGAACTGCGGGTCATCGAGAAGACTGACGAGGAGCTCCGCATCGAGGTCGCCGGCGAGGGTCACACGTTCATGAACGTCCTGAAGGGGACGCTGCTCGAGAACGACGACGTCGCCGCCGCGACGTACGACGTGAACCCCGAGCAGTCCGGCGGTCAGACCGAGCCGATCCTCTCGATCACGACCGAGGGCGGCGCCGACCCCCTCGACGTGCTCGAGTCGGCTGCGGGCGACGTGAGTGAGAAGAGTGCGGTGCTGCGGGACGCCTTCGAGGACGCGGCGGCCTGAGACGGCTCTCGGATTCTTTCTCTCTGTCGTCGTTCGTCGCCGACCGGAATTCGCGGATGCCGTGACGCGGTGAGAATCAGATCCGGACCGGGATCCCGCGCTCGGCGAGGTACTGCTTGACCTCCTGGATCGAGTAGTCCTCGTAGTGGAAGATCGAGGCCGCGAGCCCGGCGTCGGCGTCGGCCTCGGTGAACACCTCGTACATATCGGCGGGCGAGCCACAGCCCGAGGAGGCGATCACGGGCGTCGAGACGGCGTCACAGACCGCCGCGGTGAGCGGGATGTCGTACCCCTCCTCGGTACCGTCTTTGTCGATGGAGTTGACGAACAGCTCGCCCGCACCGCGGGATTCAGCCTCCTCGGCCCACTCGACGGCGTCGATCCCGGTGCCCTCGCGGCCGCCCTTCACGGTGCACTCGAACCAACAGGACTCGCCGTCGACCCGCTCGTAGTGTTCGCCCTGCTCGTCGTACCGTCGGCGCGCGTCGAGCGAGATGACGATACACTGCGAGCCAAAGGCCTCGGCGCCACGGTCGATCAGGTCGGGGTTGGCGATCGCCCCGGAGTTGATGCTGACCTTGTCCGCGCCGGCCCGGAGCGTCTCCTTGATGTCGTCGGTCGTCCGGATGCCGCCGCCGACGGTCAGCGGGATGAACACCTCGTCCGCGACCGCCGACACCGTATCGAGCATCGTCTCCCGACCCTCCGCGCTGGCCGTGATGTCGAGGAAGACGAACTCGTCGGCGCCGGCCTCGTTGTAGCGTTTGGCCATCTCCACCGGGTCGCCGGTGTAGTCGAGATCCTCGAAGTTGACGCCAGTGTAGACGGCCGGATCGCCGTTCTCGTCCACGTCCACGTCGATGCAGGGGATGACCCGTTTGGTGAGCGTCATTGTGTGGGTTCGGCGGCGTCGGTCGACGGTCCGCGCATACGCTGGCTGGGCGGGCCACCCATTTGCACGTTACGGAAGGAGCGACCGAACGGCCCGGAACGAAACCCGACGACGGGAGCGGGCCGATCGCCGGAAGCGATTTACGCCGTCCGTCCACACGTCCGAGTATGGTCGACGCCACGGAGCGCGACGGGATGACGTGGTACCAGTGTGAGAACTGCGGGCTCCTGTTCGACGACGAGAGCGACGCCAGCCAGCACGAGGAGAACTGCGCCGGCGACGACCCCTCGTACCTCCAGTAGCCCGCGTTATCGCTCGTCGAGCCGCGTCCGGAGCGCCGGGAGCAGCCACTCGACGACCCACGCGCCCGCGAGCAGCCCCGTCACCGCACCCAGCAGCTCGATCACCGACACGCTGACCGCGTTCGTTTCTCCGGCGACTACGACACCGACGACGAGCAGGAACGCGCCGATCACGAGCCAGTCGGCCGTCGACCGCTCGCTCCCAGTCGACTCCTGCTGGAGTCCCGTGTGTCCGTACGCGACGGAGGGTGCGACACTCAGCAGGAGGCCGACGACGACGCCGGTCGTCGGGAGGGGGTCCGCGACGACGGCCAGCCCCGCGCCGAGTAGCACCGTCGGGAAGAGATAGACGACGGCCGGATGGTCGGGGACGACCCCGTACAGGAGTTCGTCGATCGCGGCCCGCCGGTTCGGGGGTGGGCTATTTGTCGATACCGTCGTGTTACGCCGTCGACTCGTCGGCACCGACGATCTCGAAACTCTGTTCGCCCCAGTCGTCCTCGACGAACACGAACACGCGGCCGCGAGCCACCTCGGGATCGGCTTCGACCTCGATCCGCCGGCCTTCGAGGTGCCGTGCGGTCACGCCGGGGAACACCTCCTCTTCCTCGCCGGGATCGATCATCACGCGGCCGACGCCGGTGTCCTCGAGGATCTCGTCCTCGGTCTTGCGGTCGTTGACGTACAGCATCACCCCCTCGCTCTCGGTCGGGTCCGTGACCAGCAGGTGGCACTCCTTTCCGGGGCCGGTCCGGACCGAGCCCTCCTCGACGCTGGGAACCCCCCGGTACAGCGTCTCGCGGCCGTCGGCGTACTCGACGACGACACCCTCCTCACGGAGGTCGATACCGACCGTGTCGGGGGGCACGTCGTTCCGGTTGGACATAGTCGGGCGTAGCGCCCGCGAACGCAAAAGGGCCGCGTCACGCGACGGCAGGTGCGACGACGCCTACGACCCAGTGACGTCCTCCGCGAAGACAGCGTAGGCAGTTACGCCGGCGCCCCAGAGTAGTATCCCGCCGAGCACGGCGTCGTTCGGGACGTCGTAGCCGAGGTTCCACGCGAGCACGAGCAGCTGGAGGCAGACGAACAGCCCCATCGTCGCCGCGATCACGACCGTCTCGACACGTGGTGGGCCGGGGTCGAACCGGAACGCCACACGCAACACGCCGTACGTTACGGCGGTCAGTCCGGGGACGAGCAGGACTGCGAGCCACCGCGGGGCGTAGTCGTCCGGCGTCCCCGAGAGGTCGACGTGAACGATCATCCGCTCCGGGAGCGCCGGCCACGCGATCGCGCCCGCCGTGAGCGTGAGCAGGACCGTGACCGCGGCGAGCGAATCACGGCGGGAGAAACGGCGCATTCGGCGACGAGTCGTGTCGGGGACGGGAAAGCGTTTACTGCTACCGCATCCCCGGCGGCGGCCCCTCGTCGTCGTCCTGCTCGATGTCGACGTTCAGACCCATCTCCTCGCGTCGCTCCTCCAGCTTCCGGATCTCCCGCCGGTAGTACGTGCCGCCGGCGACGGCGACGCCGAGCAGGCCGACCACCAGCCCGCCGAAGATCTGCACGTCACGCGGGAGGTAGAACCGCACCGAGAGCGACTCCCGGGAGAGCTCGGTCCACTCGATCGTGAGCCGACCGTCGACGACCGTCTTCGACTCGGCCGGCGGCGCGATCCGGCCGAACAGCGGGATCGACGCCTCGCGGTTCTCGGGGAGGACGACGGTGTAGTTGCCGCCCTCGACGGCGGCGGGGTGGGTGAACTGCTTGGGCGTGCTCTCGCCGGAGTACGCCAGCCGACCGTCCTCGCCCGGCGGCTCGATCACGAGGTGGTTGTTCTGGGTGCGCACGGCGCCGCCGTGGTCGCCGAACGCGGAGCCGTTGATCGTCGTCCCGTTGGGGTAGCGATACCGCAGCGAACTGACCGTGAGCGGCTGATCCGTTCCCAAGAAGCCGGGCCGGGAGAGCCGGATGCTGTCGTTGACCGCCGAGCGGTCGTACACCGCGTGGTAGGTGACGTTGCTGGTGACGGTGATGTGGACCTCGTCCTCGGCGTCCCAGTCGTACGGCTGTGCGGGCGGCTCGTCGAGTCTGTCGGGGCTGGTGGGGCCGCCGCCCATTCCGCCGAGACAGCCGCTAAGCGTGACAAGCGCGACCAGCGCGACCAGCGCGAGCAGTCGACGGTTCATCCCTCGGTCCTCACGGCACGACGCACTTGAGTTCGGCCGGGAGATACTCGCCGACGCTGGCGAGCAGCCCCGGCGGGTCGGTGCCCGCGGCGCAGACGACGCTCTGTTCGAGCAGCCCCAGCCGCTCGACGGTGACGATGTCCTGTGCGTGACCCGCGCGGTTCAGCGTCGCGCGTACTTCCCCGCGCGTCGCGGAGTTGACGTTGAGCCGGCCGCCGGAGTCGGCGCCCTCGTCGTCGTTGCGGGTCCAGTCGTACAGCATGTCCTGGGTCTCGTCGGCGAGCCGGTGGTCGCCGTCCGCGTCGTAGACGAACTGCAGGGGCGTGTGCTGGACGACGCCGAAGCGGTCGCGGATCTGTGAGCCGTCGCCCGGGCCGAGGCCCAGGTCGTCGGCGTCGATCTCGATCGGCTGGCCGGCGTCGAGCGTCCACCCCTCGTCGTCCCAGTAGCGGAGCGTGCCGACGGCGACCTCGCCGTCGTCGAAGTGGTCGGTGATCTCCCCCCAGCGCTCGCGCAGGACGTTCCGGCCGGCGGTGGCGTCGTCGCCTTCGACGGTGACGGCCACGAACTCGTCGTCCCGGACGCCGACGGTCCAGTCGACGTCGAGCTCGGCGAGATCGTTCGCGACCAGCGAGTCCAGACTGTCGAGTGTCCGTTTCCGGGCGCTGCCCTCGACGTAGCACTTGGTTGCGAGGACGACCATCAGGCCGCCTCGACGTTGAGTTCGTCGCGGAGCTGGTCGAGCCGCCACTCCATGGCCTCGACCATGCGGGTGTTCTCCATCGCTTCGAGCTGGGTCCCACACTCGGGACACTCGAAGCCGAACTCCATCGCCTCCTCGAACTCGAAGCGCAGCGAGCAGTTCTCACACAGGTAGAACTGGTGTTCGGTCTCGTAGTCGAGACGCTGCTGGAGCGCGTCGGCGAGGCGGTGCATCTCCTCTTCGAGGTTCTCCGGGATGTTCTCGTAGTGGAACGTCCAGAGGTAGGTGAGCCAGCCCGAGTCCTCGTCGCGGACCCGGCGGTAGGCGGCCAGGTCGTTCTCGTAGAGGATGAACAGCGCGCGGCGCACGTCGTTGAGTTCGAGGCCGAGCTCCTCCGCGAGTTCCTCGTCCGTCACTTCGCCGTCCGGGGGGGCGGCGGCGACGGGCATCCCCGTTGGACCGACCAGGTCGTGGAGGTACTTCTGAATCACCGGGTCCTCCAAGAGTTCCTCAAAAGCCATTGCGGCGACCTAAAAGGGGCACGCGCTTCAACGTTGTGGGTTCTGGGTCTTCGTTCGAGACGTTCGGTTCGAAAGTGGCGGTGGCTGGGTTGTGATCAGCTACTCGGTGAAGGGCGGGATAGCGGTGGTCAGAAACAGCTAGAAAGCCCCAGTTCGCTCGGGTCCCGGGCCTCGCTGCGCTCCTCGCTTCGTTCGCTCCGCTCACTCCGCGGCGGTGCTTGCGTCGGCCGGGTTCCCCGAGCGAACTGCCCCTTTCAGCCCCGCCCGACCGCACAGCCCACACACCTCCCCAGCCGATTCGCTCGTTCGCTCCGCTCACTCGCTCATCCCTCGCGCTCGGCTCGCGCACGGAGGCGCGAGCGCTTCGCGCCACCGCGGAACTGCGAGCATGCGCGTCGATGCTCCGAAAGTCAGGCGTCGTCGTCGGCTTCGTCCACGTTCCCGTCCTCGTCCACGAGCTCCGGATCGACCACGCGCTTGCCAGTCTCCTTCGGGATCACGCGCTGCTCGCCGCCCTCCCACTCGCGGTCGAGTTCGTCGCCGTCGAACAGGCGGTCGAGGAACACGGCGAGGCCGGCGACCTCCGAGTGGGGCTGGTTCGTGACACCGACGTTCCAGTCCGCGTGGTCGTACACCTCGAACGGCACCTTCTCGCCGCCGACGACGATCAGGATCGGCTCGTCGTGGTGGGTCTCGCGGATCTCGTCTTGGACGGTCTGGACCTCCTCGCCGTACATCGTGAGGTGGACGACCGTCCCGTCCCAGTTCTGGATGATCGCACGCTGGTCCTCCCGGAGTTCCACCTCGAAGGGGCCGCCGAAGCGGTCGGTGATGTCCCGCACCGTCTCGGCGGACTGGCCGGCGTTGTCCGGAAAGATCACGCGGTCGGCGCCAAGCGCGCGGGCAGTGAGGCCGACGTGGGTCGTCATGCGGTCGTCCCGGCCCGGCCGGTGGCCGAACCGGAGCACACAGCACTCCGGGGCGTCGTGCATACGCCGACGAAACCATGGCGGAGGGGTGGCGCTTTCGGTTTCCCGGCCGCGAGCGATCGGAACGCACTTCCCCGAACCCGAACAGTCGCGGGTATGAACCTCAGCGGGCAGACCGTGGTCGTGACCGGCGGCGCCGGACTGGTCGGCTCCCACCTCGCGGGGATGCTGGCCGACGAGAACGACGTGCTGGCAGTCGACGACCTCTCGAAGGGCGAGCGCGAGGCGGTTCCGGAGGGCGTCGCGTTCGAGCAGGCCGACATGCTCGCCCCCGACGACGTGGCACGCGTCATCGACGAGGAGACGGATATCGTGTTCCACTTCGCGGCCCACACCGACGTGCGCGTCGACGATCCCGAGGAGGAGCGCCGGGTGTTCGAGGAGAACACCGAGATGACGTACAACGTCCTCGAACGGATGCGCGAAGTGGGTTGTGACGCGCTTGCGTTCACCTCGTCATCGACGGTGTACGGCGAAGCCCCCCGGCCGACGCCGGAGGACTACGCGCCGCTGGAACCGATCAGCATCTACGGCGCCTCGAAGCTCTCCGACGAGGGCGTGGTGTCGACGTTCGCCCACTCCTACGGCATCCAGTCGTGGGTGTTCCGGTTCGCGAACATCGTCGGCCCGCGCCAGCGAGGCAACGTGATTCCGGACTTCATCCAGAAACTGCAGGACGACCCCGAGACGCTCACGATCCTCGGCAACGGCAAGCAGGAGAAGTCCTACCTCCACGTGGCGGACTGCGCGGCCGCGATCCGCGACGTGGTCGAGCACGCCGACGGCGAGTACAACCTCTACAACCTCGGTTCGAAGACTACCACGTCCGTCGTCGACATCGCGGACATCGTCGCCGACGTGATGGATCTCGACCCCGAGTACGCGTTCACTGGCGGTGACCGTGGCTGGACCGGCGACGTGCCGAAGATGCGGTTGGACACGAGCAAGCTCTCGGCGTTCCACGACGTGCCGGAGGCCAGCGACGCGGCGGTCCGACGCGCGGCCGAACAGCTGTACGACGAGCTCCGGTAGCCCGGCTCAGACCAGAACGGTTTCTTCGGCGTCGAGTTCTCGATTCTGACAGGTTACTTCGCCGACTGCGAGGTACTCCCCCGCCTCGGGTGACTGCCACGCGGCGTCGAACGTTACGCTCTCGCCGGCCGGGATCGTCTCGCTGCCGAGCACCTGTGCGAACATCTGGTCGGCGTCCGAGCGCCACAGCGGCGACGCGTCGTCGTCGGCGTCGGCCGGGTAGACGGAGACGCGGACGCGCTGGCCGTCGGTAAAGGAGAGTTCCACGGGCTCGTCGCCCCGGTTCTCGACGGTGAGTTCGAACGCGAGCGCGCCGTCGCGCTGTCGGCTGTGGAGGGAGCTTTCGAGCACGGCCACAGTTCCAGCGACGGCCAGAAAAACCTTCCCGCGTCAGGCGTCGTCGCGCATGTCCGGCGGCAGCAGGTTCGGGATGCCGTCTTCGATGGGGTAGGACTCGCCGCAGTCGGTGCAGGTCAGCGTCCCGGAGATGATCTCGCCGTCGTCGCGCTCCGTCGCGTCGAGTTCGAGGTCGTGTTTGTCCATCGGGCAGCAGACGATCTCCATCAGCGACTCCTTCATGCGCTGTTCGTCGGGCCGGCCGGGGCAAAAGGCTGCGGGTTCCGCGGGGCTACTTCACGTAGCGTTCGTACGCCGACCGGAACGCGCCGGACTCCTCGGTGAGTTCGTCCCACTCGTCGAGCCCGCGTTCGACGCGGGAGCCGTCGATCGTGTTATCGAGCACGAACGCGACCAGCCCGCCGACGGCCATCCCCGTCCCGCCGACGACGTAGACGGTGTCGGCGACGATCTGCAGCGTCGCGTCGGGGAGTATCGGCGCGGTGAGCAGCGGGCCGACGATCGGCGTCGCCGCCACCCCCTCCGCGAAGGCGGCGGCGCTCCCGACGTTGCCCATGTACGCCGGAAGCGCGAGCCCGACGAACAGCGAGATGCCGACGACGAACGCGTTGCGCGAGGAGTCGAGGTCGACGTGTTTCAGGTTCGAGAGCCCGACCGCGACGATCTGCCCGAACATCGCGACGTAGAGCCCGCCGACGATCGGGTCGGGGATGGTGGTGATCAGCGCGCCGACGTAGCCGACGAAGCCCGCGATCAGCATCAGCACCGCGCCGACTTGAATCACGAAACGAGAAGCGACGCCGGTCAGCCCGATCGCGCCGATGTTCTCGGAGTAGGAGGTCGAGCCGTTCCCGGTGCCCATGATCCCGGCGAACACGGTCGCGATCCCCTCGACCCCGACCCCGTGGTCGATCCGCCGTGCGGAGGGTGCGCGCTCGCCGGCGAGGCGGGCGACGGCGTGGTAGTCACCGAAGGACTCGATCATCGAGGCCAGCACGCCCGCGAACATCCCGATCACGAACGAGGTCCGGAACGTCGGCATCCCCCACTGCAGCGGCGCCGGAATCTGGATCAGACTCGCGTTCGCGACGACCGAGAGATCGACGAACGCCGGCGAGTCCGCGGGGACGACTCCGAGCACCGAAAGCCCGGTCGCGAGCGCCCACGCGACGGCGATTCCCAGCAGAACGGGGTAGAGCCGGAACGCGCGGTGGGCGTCGTCGACGTACTGGCTGAAGCCGACGATCAGGAGCACGGTGAGGCCGAGCAGCCACCACGCCTGCTCGGCGGCGACGACCTGTGGCGCGCTGAACAGCGAGAGCCCGATGAGCGCGATCGTCGGGGCGATCACTACCGGCGAGAGATACTGTTTGAGCCACCCCATGACGCCGAGGTAGCCGAACACCGCCTCCACGATCCCGCCGACGATGATCGCCCCCTGGAGTGCGAGGATCGCCTGCTCCCAGTTACCCGTGCCGACGAACCCGATGATGGCCAGCGCGGGCGCCAGCATCGAGAACGTCGCCCCCTGCACGATCGGATAGCGGTTCCCGACGACCGTCTGGAGCAGCGTCCCGACGCCGGAGACGACGAAGAAGGTACCGACGTACAGCGGCTGCACCGCGGCGGGCATCCCCATCGCGGTCGCGAGCGCGAGGGGGACGGCGATGTTTGCCCCCACCATCGTGAGGTAGTGTTGGAGACCGAGCAGCGCCGACTCGCCCGCGGGCGGGCGCTCGTCGACCCCGTACTCGATGTCCTCCGACTGTTCGACCGACTCGGTTCCGGGCTCGCCCGCCATCCCCTCCGGCGGGGTCTCCGGGTTCGGCGCTTCGCTCATCGACTGTCTACCCGGACGGTTCAGCCTCGCCCGTAAATACGGCCCGCATCCGGGGCGGCGCTGGGTGCCTTACTCCCAGGGGGTCTGGCGCTCGACGGTCTGGTCCCGGTCGGGGCCGACGCCGACGGCGTAGACGGGCGCGTCGAGTTCGCCTTCGAGGTATTCGAGGTAGTCGCGGCAGGCGGCAGGCAGCGCCTCGTACCCCTCGGCGGCGACTGCGCTCCAGTCCTGCTCGCTCCACGTCTCGAACTCCCGGAAGTTCGGCTCACACCGCGCCCACTCCTCGGTGGTGGCGGGCACCGTGGTTCGGGTCTCGCCATCGAGCTCGTAGCTGTGACAGACCTTCAGCTCCTCTAGCCCCGCGAGCACGTCGACGTGATTCACCGCCAGCCCGGTGAACGACGAGCGTCGCGCGGCGTGGCGCAGCATCGGCACGTCGAGCCAGCCGATCCGTCGCGGCCGGCCGGTGACGGTGCCGAACTCCCCACCTTTCTCGCGGATCTCGTCGGCGAGTTCGGCCTCGTCGGCGTCCATCTCCGTCGGGAGCGGCCCCTCGCCGACGCGGGAGAGGTACGCCTTCACGATGCCGACGATCTCGCCGGCGCCGACGATGCCGGGGCCGACGCCCGAGCCGACGGCGGCGCCGCCGGCGGTCGGGTTCGAGGAGGTGACGTTGGGGTAGTTCCCGTGGTCGATGTCGATGCTCGTTCCCTGTGCACCCTCGAACAGGAGGTTGCCGCCCGACTCGTGCTGCTCGTGGAGGAAGTCGCCCGCCTCGACGAGCATGTCGTTCTCCCGGAGCCGCTGGCCGTAGTTGGCGTACTCCGCGACCAGCTCGTCGACGTCGAACTCGACGCCGGTGTCGATCCCGAACACATCCTCCGCGATCGCGCGCTTCTGGGCAACGGTGTACTCCAGCCGGCTCCGGAGCACGTCGACGTCGAGGAGGTCGCCGACCCGGACGCCGCGCCGGCCGGCCTTGTCCTCGTACGTCGGGCCGATCCCGCGCCCGGTGGTGCCGACCTTCATGTCGGTGTCCTCCTTGTCGGCCTCCTCCATCTGGTCGAACACGCGGTGGTACGGCATGATGACGTGGGCCCGCTTGGCCACGCGGACGTCGGGGTCGAGCCCCTGCTCCCGCAGGCTCTCGATCTCGTCGAACAGCGTCCGGGGGTTGACCACGCAGCCGTTGCCGAGCACGCCGGTCTTCCCGCGGACGCAGCCGCTCGGGACCAGCGAGAGCTTGTACTCCTCGCCGTCCTCGACGACGGTGTGGCCCGCGTTGTCGCCGCCCTGATACCGAACGACTGTGTCGGCTTCCTCGCCCCAGCGGTCGACGAGGGCGCCCTTGCCTTCGTCGCCGAGTTGCGCCCCGACGATTGTGACGGTCATGTGCGGCGGTTCAGTAGCCCCGGCTAAACCGATTTCGATGCCGCTATCGCACCAGCCGTGGTCGGAACGGTTAACTTCGCCCCGTGTGTAGCTATACCACCCAGATCCCCCCGACGGTCGAGGGGAAGTTTTAACCTCTCGCAAGAGAAGTTAACATACAGCATGATAGATCGACTGGAGAAAGAAGTGGACATGCTGGAGCGGCACCTCCAGGTCCTCCGAATGGTCATCGAGAACGAACCGATCGGTATCGTGAAGATGTCGAACGAGACCGGCTACCCCCACCACAAGGTACGCTACTCGCTGCGCGTCCTCGAAGAAGAGAACCTCATCGAGCCGTCGAGCCAGGGTGCGATCACGACCGATCACACCGCGGAGTTCGTCGAAGACCTCGACGAGAAGCTGGACGACACCGTCGAGAAGCTGCGGGACATGCGGATCGAGTCGGCGCCGGAAGCCGAGAACTGACGGTTTCTGCAGTTCTGAAACGCCGGTCTACAGCTCCGGAACGCTGACGTGGAACTCGCCTTCGCGGGTCTCCACGAGACAGAGGTGGTAGCCTTCCTTCCGTGAGAGCTTGACGAAGCTCTTGTTCTTGCTGCGCTTCAGGAGCCCGCCGCCGGTGGCCTCCTCGGCGGTTTCGAGCGCGCCCGGTTCGTAGTAGCTCGACGTGACGAAAAACGCCGCCGACAGCTCCTCGTTGCTCTCGGCGACGGGGGTGGCGTTCCGGATCAGCGACTCGAGCATCGGCTCGGTCGCGGGCTCCCGGGAGTCGTTGAGGTCGGTGACGACCAGCGGCTGGCCCATCCGGTCGCGCAGCACCACGTCGAAGGAGACACGCTCCTCCTCGGCCTCCTCGCCGAGGGTCACCTCGCCGCGGAGTTCGATCCGGTCGATCTTCGGGAGCGCGTCGTACAGCGTCCCCATCGACGTCTGATTCCGCGTCTCCCGAACGTCGTGGACGAACGTCCGGGTCAGCCACTCCACGAACCCGTACTCGATGGTGTCGTGGAGCCACTCCTCGAACGGTCGGCCGTCGACGACTGCGCCGTCGTCGTCGAACTCCGTGTGGTGTTCGAGCCGGAGGTTGTCGTTGACCGCATCGCGGCCGGCGTCGCCGGAGTGGGCGTCTTCGAGCGTCGGCCCGCCCTTGCGTTCGTAGCGAACGAACAGGTTCGTGCCGGCCATCGCCTCCTCCGGCGTGATCTCGTGGTCGCCCTCGGGGACGTACTGCTGGACCGCTTCGAGTTCGGACTCGGCCGCTTCGAGCTCCGTCTCCAGCCGGTCGACGGTCGACCTGAGCTCCTCGAGCTCGGCTTCCAGCTCCTCGGCGGTCGCCGCCGCCTCGTCGCGCTCGCGTTCGAGCCGGTCGCGCTCGCCGGAGAGCCGTTCGTTCTCCGACTCGAGACGGTCGGTTTCGGCCTCCAGCTCCTCGACGTGCTCGCGGAGCCGGTCGCGCTCCTCGCGGAGCGCCTCGACCTCCTCGGCCGACTCGCTGCTCGACGCCGGCTCCGTTGTCGGCGTGGGCTCGGAGCTCCCGTCGTCGTCGGACTCCCGTGATACGGAGTTCTCGGGGTCGAGCGCCGGGATCGTCGCCCCCTCCCGCCACTCGGACTCGGCTTCGAACCGCTCTCGGGCCCCCGAGGATCCCCCGGCCGACGATCGCTCGGTCGACGCTCCGGCTGTGGACCGCGCAGTCGACTCGTCTGCCGACCTCGATTCGTCGCCGCCGGACATCGCCGCCTCCGCGGCTTCGCCCGCCGATCGGTCCGTTCGCATCGACGCGGTCGACTCCGTCTCCTCGGCCCCACTGTCGGCTGTTTCCGCCTCCGACGACCGGTCGCGAGGGGTCCGCGAAACCGACGGTTCGTCGTCGCTCCCGGCCGCCCCAGCCCGGGATTCGTCGGCCGAACTCTCCTCGTCGTCCCCCTCTGGGGTGTCGGCCCGTTCAGCCGCGCCGGCAGTGCTGGGCTCTGCCCCCGTCGCGGCTCCACCGTTCGGAGCGGACGGCTCCCGACCCGATGTGGCGTTCTCGTCCGCGATGGACTCTTCGCCCGGGGCGGACTCCCCACCCGTCTCGGGCTCGTCGGTGCTCGCGGCGGCGGCCGCGGCGTCGCCGAAGGAGTCCGGCTCGGGCACGTCGACGATGTCGAGGTCGACGGTTCTGACCCGGTAGATGCCGACCTCGTCGTCGGCGCGCTCGAACGCCTCGTCGCCGGAGATGCGCCGACGCTGGTTCCCGATGAACGCGACGGGCAGCCGGCGGCCGCCGTAGTAGACGAGGTAGTAATCACCCGAGAGCACGTTCTCCGAGAGTTCGACGTAGCCCGTGAAGTTGCCCGACTGCAGCGTCTGATCCACCTCCGAGATCGGCGTCTCCTCGGTGTAGTACTCCCCCCGGACCTCGCCACCGGTCTCCTGCATCGCGAACAGCAGGGGAAGCGAACGGTCGGGAGCGACGTAGGCTGTGCCGTCGGCGTCGGCGAACCGGTCCATGTCGCCGTCGAACACGCCGAGGACCCGGCCGTTGAGCATGAACAGCCACGCCCCGCCGTCGGTAACCGCCCCCGTGAACTCCCCTTCGGCGAGCTCCCGGAGCCCGGCGTGGCCGTCGGAGAACGGCTCCGAATCCCAGTCGGTCACCCGCTCGACCGTTTGACTCTCCATCGTTGATCGGTACTCGCCCGGTGCGGTCAAAATACTTTGTGGAGCGTCCCCCGATCCGGACAGCGGTCTGACGCGTTCACGGCGGGACAGGCACAGCGGCGACGGTCAGCCGAGCGCCCGAACGACCGCGGCCACGATCGGCGCCCCGAGTAGCGCCAGCGCGACGATCGCTACCGGAGGGGCCCCCTGTGTCGGCGGGAGCGATCCCGTCACCGTCAGCCAGACCGCGCCGGCGGCGACGACGACGATCCCGAAGCTCGCAGTGCTCGCGACCGCGCGCTCGATCGACGTGGCCACGATCGCCAGGGGGAGGGCGGCGACGAGCATCCCCGCCGGGTGGGCGACCGTCGCGGCGGCGCCGAACAGCCACGCGAGCGCGCTCGCGGCGTCGGCGAACCGCCCGTCGCGGACCGGCCGGAGCCGGCTCCCGTAGGCGAACAGCGTCGGCGAGGGCTGAGTCACGTTCGTGAAAAGCGGTGGCTCGTACATCAATCCACCCACTCCGGGCGAACGTCCGAAGGGATAACTAAGAGGCGTCCGTGAGCCGACCCGTGTCCGCTCAGTTCTCGCTGGACGCCGCCACTCCGCGGCGGGAGATCGCACGCCTCACGGGGCCGGTCGCGGTCGTCGTGTCGATCGGGGGGATACTCCTCGCGACGGTGCTCTCGCCGACGTTCTCCTGGGCCGGGGCGCTCTCGGATCTCGGCGTGACGCCCGGGAGCGCGTGGCTGTTCAACGGCTCGCTGGTCGTCGGCGGCCTCGTCGGCGCGCCGTACGCGTGGGCGCTGTGGAGCGCTGGGGCCGACCCGCTGGGCCACCTGCGCGCGGTGACGTACCTACTCGCACTGGTCGGGATGGTCGGCGTCGGCCTCGCCCCCGCCGGCCGGCCGCTGCATTTCCCGTTCGCGATCTCGTTTTTCGTGTTCGCCGCGCTGACCGCGGTGGTCGACGGCGTCGCCCGCTTCCGGCTCGACACCGGGAAGCTCGCGCTACTCGCGGGCGTGCTCGCACCGCTCGCGTGGCCCGTGTGGCTGCTGTGGCTGGGCGGTCGTGGGATCGCCGTCCCGGAGTTCGTGGGCGCGGTGCTGTTCGGTGTCTGGGTGGTCGCGCTCAGCCCCGAACGCCCCGGCCGCCCGACGTAGCTACGTCGCGAGCTCGGCGAACGCGTCGACGGCGTCGTCGTCGCCGGCCACGACCAGCGTGTCCCCCTCCTCGATCCGCATCCCCGCGTCGATCGACGTGATCGTCCGGCCGTCGCGTTCGATCGCGATGACGGTGCAGCCGGTTCGGGCGCGTACGTCCGCGTCCGCGAGCGAGTGGCCCACCAGCGCGGGCGCCTCCCGTCTGACGACCTCGACCTGTGTCTCGGGCGTGATCACTTCCTCGTCGAGCAGTTTCGACGCGAGCATCCGGCCGCTGACGGTCGGCAGCGAGAGCACGTACTCCGCGCCGGCGCGGTAGAGCTTCGGCGGCGAGTCGGCCTCGTTGGCTCGCGCGATGACGTTGGTCTCCGGCGCGACCTGTTTGGCTACGAGCGCCGCGAACAGCGCGGTCGTGTCGTCGGCCAGTGCGAGCACCAGCGCCTCGGCGCTCTCGATCCCTGCGTCCTCCAGGGTCGCCGGGTCGGTTACGTCGCCGACGATGTCCACGCCGGGTTTGTCCTCCACGTCGACGATGGTGGCCGGGACGCCCGCGGCGGTGATCGCTTCGGCGACCGCGGAGCCGACGACGCCGTAGCCCGCGATCGTGATGCCGGACCGCGCCGAGCGACCCTCGGCGATGCTCCGCTGTTTCATCGTCTCGACGCCGTCCTCCGGCCCGGCGACGAGCAACACGGTGTGCTCGTCGATAGTCCGGCCCGGATCGGGTGCCGAGACGAACTCGCCGCGGAACCACGCGCCGATGATGTTGGCCCCCGGCAGCTCCTGGATCCCGCAGTCGCCGATCGTGCTCCCGTCGAGTGGCGAGCCCCGCTGGACCAGCAGCTCGCCGACCTCGAACTCGTCGGCGATCTCGACCGCGCCGCTCAGCTCCGAGGAGAGGGCGGCCGACGCCTTGCCCGCCAGCGACTCCCCGAGCACGTCCCGGGGATGGATCACCTCGTCGGCGCCGGCGTAGCGGTGGTAGTCCGCGTGGCTCTCGTCCTCGACGAGGCTCAGTACCCGGGTCTCGGGAGCGACGTGCTGGGCGGCGAGGATCACGCTGGCGTTCGTCTCGTCGTCGTCGGCCACCACCACCGCGCTGGCGGCGGCGATGGAGACGGCTTCGAGCGTCTCGACCTCCTCGGGGTCGCCGTGGACGACTTCGACGCCGTCTGCCCGGAGCGACTCGACGGCGTCGAGATCCGACTCGACGACGACGTACGGCTGACCGCGCGCGCTCAGTTCGGTGATCAGCGTGTCGACCGTCGGCGAGAACGAACAGATCACGATGTGCCCCTCGCCGTCGAACGTGCGGGACGGTCCCGACGACAGTGCCTCCGCGAACAGCGGCAGCACGAACGCCGGCAGCGTGAGGAAGATGAGCGCGACGCCGGTGAACTGCATCGCGATCGACAGCGCGAGCATCGGCGTGGTGTCCCACTGGCCGGCCTGCTCGCCGTAGCCGACGGTGGTGAACGTCTCGACGACGACGTGCAGCGCCTCGATGAACCGCATCTCCACCCCCTCCAGCCGCGCCATCCCGAACTGGTAGAGGAGGGCGTAGGCCAGGATCACCGCGGCCGTCCCGAGGAGGTAGAGCCCAACACGCCGCGCCGGGTTCGCCATACCCTCCAGTCCGGGGGGAGGGGCTAAAAACCGCCGGGCCCCGGTGCGGTCCGAACCTCAGCGTTCGACTGGGCGCACGCCGAACATCGCGGCGACGGCCAGTAGCCCCGCACCGAGCAGGAACGACTGGCTCCAGCCGAGCGTCGCTTCCGAGGCGCCGACCTGCGTGCCCAGCGGCCCGCGGATCGACGACCAGACGAACTGGTACGTGCCGGCCGTACCCATCGCGAGCGCGCCGACGGCCACCAGCCACCACCGCGAGAACGGGAGCGCGTCCGCGTCGGCCGCCATCAGACGAGTCGGGAGAGCCGCTCGCCCAGGAGTGCCCGGAAGCGGTCGACGTCCACGTCGACGGCGACCCGGGCGGTCCGCTCGGCGTCGGTGAGGCCGTACTCGTCGAACATCACCGCGCCGCGGGCATCGCCGTCGTCGACGAACACGTCGGTCGGCGCCGACTCGTGGGTCAGCACGTCCGCGAACAGGCCCGCGACCACGAGGGCGTCGTGCTGTGCGGCGTGTTCGAGGCCGACGCTCTCGCGCACCCAGTCGGGGTAGTAGTCGAGCCACGCCCGGATCGTCTCCGCGGTCGCCGAGTCGCCGTCGACGACACCCGGCGGCACCTGGGCGCGGTGGGTGACGTTCAGCCCCGCGACCTTCGGGTTCGCGTCCCAGACGACGCGTCTCGCCGCGGCAGGGTCGGAGTAGAAGTTCGCCTCCGCCATCGGCGTCCGATTGCCGGTCGCGCGGATCGTCCCGCCCATCACGGTGACCTCCTCGAGGCGCTCGGGGAGGTCGGGGTCGCTCATCAGCGCGACCGCGACGTTCGTCAGCGGGCCCAGTCCGACGAGCGTCAGATCGTCGTGTTCGGTCGCCTGCTCGCGGATGAACGCCGGCGCGTCCGTCGACACGGGCTCGGCGGCCGGTCCGGGCAGCTCGCCGGTGATCCCGCCCTCGCCGTGGATCTCCTCGGCGGTCTCGAGTTCGTGTGCCAGCGGCCGACCACAGCCCGCGGCGACGGGCACGTCCGTCCGGTCGAACAGCGTCAGCACCGACAGTGCGTTCCGTGTCGCGTTGTCGACGCTCGTGTTGCCGGCGACCGTCGTCACGCCGACCACGTCGAGCTCGTCGCTCGCGAGCGCCAGCCCCAGCGCGACGGCGTCGTCACAGCCCGGGTCGACGTCGAGCAGCACCTTCCGTGACATGGCCCCGCGTTCTGGCCCGCCCGACAAATACCCCCCGCGACTCAGATGATCTGCCAGCCGCCGTCGACGTGGAGCAGCTCACCCGTCACGTACCCCGCGGCGTCGCTCGCGAGGAACACCGCCGCGGGCGCCACGTCGGTCGGGAACCCCGCCCGGCCCAGCGGAACCGGCTTGAGGAACTCCCCTTCCTCGGCGCCCTCCTGGGCCTCCTCGGTCCACCCCTCGAGGAACTCCGTCGCGATCTGCCCGGGGGCGACGGCGTTGACCCGGATCTCGTGCTCCGCCAGTTCGAGCGCCGAGCCGCGGGTGATCATCCGGATTGCCCCTTTGGTGGAGTCGTACTGCACCTGCCCGAACTGCGCGACGTTCGAGCTGATGGAGGCAGTGTTGACGATGCGGCCCGCGACGCCGCGGTCGATCATGTCGTTGGCGGCGATCTGGGTGCCGAAGAACACCCCCTTTGCGTTGACCGCGTGGATGCGGTCGAACTCCTCCTCGGTAATCTCCCGCATCGCGCCGCCGATGTAGAGGCCGGCGTTGTTCACCATCACGTCGACGCCGCCGTACTCGCGGGCGGCCTCGACGGCGACGCGGATCTCCGCGGGGTCGGAGACGTCGGTCTCGACGAACTCGGCGGTGCCGCCGTCGGCCTCGATGCGCTCGTGGGTCGGCTTCTCGGCGTCGCGGTCCTTCGGCTCGGGGTCGATGTCGGCGTTGAGGACGGTCGCGCCGGCGTCGGCGAACGCGAGCGCGATCGCTCGCCCGATGCCGGAGCTCCCGCCGGTGACGACGACCGTCTCGTCGGTGAAGTCGTACTGAACTGTACCCATACCCCCGCCCACGGCGGAACCGCACTTAATTCCCGACGCGTTCGCGTGACGCCGTCGGGATCGTCCCGCCCAAGAGCTATCGGGGCGGGCGACCCATCGACGGGCATGGCCCGCCACGTGAGCCGGGAGAAGCAGTCGCCGAGGTATCTCGACGAGGAGGACATCGATCCCGAGAAGGGCGACATCGCGGTCTGTCGCTGCGGGCTCAGCGACGACCACCCGTTCTGTGACGGCTCCCACCGACGGACAGAGGACGAGGGCGACGGCGTGTACTGCTACGTCGACGGGGAGCGCCGCGAGATCGCGAGCGTCACGTTCGCGGACGGCGAGACCGTCGAGTACGGCGAGGAGAAGTCGGACTGACGCGTCGGGCGATCGACTGCGCGGCTGGTGGACCCGCGCTCGCTGCCGAGAAGGGCCGAGCCGGGGACCGCCGACGTCACTCCTCGACGATGAACTGGGCGGCGATCGACCCGACCTCGCTCATCGTCTTCGGCTCGTCCACGGCGTCCGGGAACGGCGAGTCGCCGTTGAGCTTGTTGAGGAACCCCGCGTGCCGGGCTTCGACGCTGTGAATCCCGATCGCGGCGTTGAACACGTCGTCGTTGGCGACGGTCGGCGCGGCGCCGGCGTAGGCGGCGACACCCGTGTTCTCCAGCGCCTTCGCGACGCCGAAGAACTCCGAGGGCGTTTCGTAGCCGAAATCGTACGTCGCTTCCTCGACGGGCGTGCCGCCCAGCGCCTCGATCGTGTCGGAGATCGCCGACACGTGGGCCGCCTCGTGGTCGCCGACGGTCCGGAGGTAGCCGGGCACGAGATCACGCAGCCCGTCGTCGAACTGGTGGAGCACGTCGGCGTCGCGCAGTTCACTGTCGCTGAACTCGGCGATTCCATCGCGGTAGAACGCGTTCTCCAGGTGTTCGAGCGTCAGTGCGTAGTTGAGCACGTCGAGGTCGCTCGTGTCGTCCGGGCGCTTGCGGTCGTGGACCGGCCGGTACTCGCGGAGCTCGTAGACGCTCGGGTCCACCTCGCTGGTGACGAACCCGCCGGCGATTCCGAGCACCTCATCGATGGATTTGGCCTCGTCGACGGCGTCCGGGAACGGCTGGTCACCGTTGACGACGTTCAGGAAGCTCGCGTGGCGGGCCTCGACGCTGTGGATGCCCGCCGCGACCGTCAGCAGCCCGTTGTCCACGATCTGGGGCGCGGCGCCGGCGTAGGCGGCGACCCCGGTGTTCTCAAGCGCCTGTGCGACGGCGAAGAACTCCGAGGCGGTGGTGTAGCCGAACTCGTAGCTTCCCTCGGCGACCGGATCGCCGCCCAGCGACTCGATCGTCGCGGTCAGCGCGTCGACGTGAGCTTTCTCGTGGTCGCGAACCGTCGCGAGGTAGCCCGGGACGGCTGTCCGGATCGTCGCACCGAAGCCCGAGAGCGCGTCCGCGTTCATCAGCTCGTCGTCGGAGAACGCCATCAGCCCGTCGCGGTAGAACGCGTACTCCAGATGCTCGAGCGTGAGCGCGTAGTTCAGCAGCGGCACGTCGGGCGCGGCCGCGGGCGGACCCTCACAGGGCAGTCCGTCGTCCTGCCCGACGGAGAGCCCCTCCGGGCGGGGGTGAGTCGAGTCAAGCTGCTCGCGCTCGGCGGCGAGTGCATCCTGTGCGACCTCGTTGGGGTTCACCCAGCGCGTGCCGGCGATCTGGACCCCGATGATCTGCCCGTCCGGCACGTCGTCGTCGGCCACCGAGAGGGTGTAGTTGCCGCTGTAGCGCGGCTTTCCGTCCGGGTAGGGTTCGAGTTCGTTCGGCCCGACGACGAAGCCGACGTCGTAGCCGTCCTCGGTCTCTCGAGCCATGAGTACGCCGGAGTTACCGGAGACGCACACCGAGAGCTTCTCCGTGCCGTAGAACGCGGGCTTGCCGATCGCTTCGTGGGCGCTCGCAGTCCCGGCGAAGCCGGCGCTTGCGACGGCGCCGACGCCGAGTGCCTTCATCACGGTTCGTCGGTCGACACTTGTCTCACGACTGTCGTCGTCCGATTCGAGTAGGTCGAAGTTTGCCACAGTCGCGCCCACGTCGCTGGCGGAGTAAGTTATGATCCGATTTCAGCCCGTATGGGGACGTTAACGGAAGGGAACGAGGTAATCTGCTCCCGGGCGGGTGCTACGCGGAACTGTTTAGGCCGATGGCGCGCGCAGTCGGGGTGTGTACCGGACCGGCCACCTCGGGGTGTCGATGCTCGTGTTCGCCCCGATCGGCTCCCTGCTGGTCGCGATCGGCCAGCCGCTGGCGGCGCTCGTGACCGGCGGCGCGATGCTCTGGCTCGCGATGCTGCCCGACGTGGACCACCGAATTCCCGGGGTCCCGCACCGTGGACCGACCCACTCGCTGCTGTTCGCCGGGCTCGTCGGCGGGGCGTTCGCCGGCGCGGGCGCGCTGCTGGCCGAGGGCGTGGGGACGGTCGGCCGGCTCCAGCTCTCGCTGTTCGGTTTCTTCGTCGGCTTCGTCAGCGTCAGCGCCCACCTGCTCGGCGACGTGCTCACGCCCGCGGGCGTGGACCTGTTCTGGCCGTGGGGCCGGGAGTTCAGCCTCTACGTCACCCGCGCGGACAACACGCTCGCGAACTGGGGGCTGTTCCTGCTGGGAACCTTCGCGCTCGCCGCCGCGGGCTCGCTGGCGGCTCAGGGCGTCTGATCGGTGACGAGCACCGCACTGATCGCCCAGCGTTCGTACCCCAGCGACCTGGCGAGCGCGACCGACGCCGGCGCCGACTCGCGGGTGCGGTAGCGGACCACCGCGTTCCTGTCCACATCGAACGCGGTCTTCGTGATCGTGGAGACGACCGCGCGCCCGTAGCCGCGCCCGCGGTGCTCGGGGTCGACGACGACGCCCACGTCAGGGAACGGGAGGTGGGTCAGCGTCGCGACCGCCGCGAGCTCGCCGTCGACGAACAGCCCCGCGGTCTGCCCGGGCCGGAACACGGGCGAGGCGCGGGCCCACTCCTCGCCCGGGACGCGCTCGCGGAGTCGTTCGAACGCGTCCCGGTCGGCGCCGACGAGCAGGCGGGCATCGGTGTCGACCGGCGAGAACGAGGCCTCGTCGACGTAGCCGAGGAAGTACGGACCGTGGACGGCATCGACGCCGGTGTCGCTATCCGCCAGCGCACGCGTCACCGCCTCGGTCGCGGGGAGGTCGGCGTCGCTGAGTGTGTCTGCGGCCTCGACGAGCGCGGCTTGGAGATCCGCGGGGGCGGCCACGACCAGCGCGTCGCTGCGGCGGACGAGGCGGATCGTCCCCTCGGTGGCCGTGTCGACGACCGTGACCCCCGATTCCGAGAACACCGCGGGCGAACAGTCAAGCCGCTCGGCCCAGTGGCGGGCGATCCGGTCCTCGGTGTCGGGCGCGAGCGTCATCGCTTCCACCTCTGAGCGCGAGACGCAAAAAGAGCGGTCGTCTTGAAGTGGCCGCCCGCCCAACGGCCGGCGATGGCCGACCCAACGCTCGATGACGACGCGATGACCCGCTTCGAGGTGCCCGAGTTCGAGGAGCTTCCCGAGGATCTGCAGGACCGTATCACGGAGGAGACCGAAGAGGCCGGCTTCACGCCGAACGTGTTCTCGGCGTTCGCGTACAAGCCGAGCCACTTCCGGGCGTTCTTCGACTACCACGACGCGCTCGTGGACGACACCGCGCTCGACCGCGAGGAGGTGGAGATGATCGTCGTCGCGGTCTCGGGGCGGAACCACTGCTACTACTGCAACGTCGCCCACGGCGCGCTGCTGCGGATCTACTCGGGCGACCCCGAGCTCGCCGACCAGCTGGTCGCGAACTACCGACAGGCCGACGTGAGCGAGAAACGGATGGCGATGCTCGACGTGGCCGTGAAGCTGACCGAACACCCCGACCGCGTGACGGAGGCCGACCTCGAACGGCTGGCCGAGGTGGGGTACAGCCCCGAAGCGATGTGGGATATCGCCGCCGTGACCGCCTTCTTCAACCTCAGCAACCGGATGGCGATGTTCGCGGACATGCGGCCCAACTCGGAGTTCCACACGATGGGGCGCTGACCGCGGTCAGGCGCCGACTGCGGCGTCGACGACGACGAGCAGCACGAAACCGACGAGGAACGCCGCCGTCGCGGCGTCGGCGTAGCCGTGGCCGTGGCTGGAGGGGACCATCTCCCGGAGGACGACCGCGAGCATCGCGCCCGCGGCGAAGCCGGCGGCGACGGGGAAGATCCCCTGGGCGATCCCGACGAGTGCGAAGCCGAACACCGAGCCGATCACCTGCGGGACCGTCCCCGAGAGCGTGGTGTAGAGGAACACCTTCGGCGTCGAGACGCCCGACTGAGCGACCGGGATCGCGAACGCGAACCCGTCCGGGACGTTCTGGAGCGCGATCACGATCGCGAGCACGATCGCCACCTCCTCCAGTCCCGAGGCGTAGGCGATCCCCATCGCCAGCCCCTCGGGCGCGTTGTGGAGCGTGATCGCGCCGCCGACCAGTGCGGCGCGGCGGAGTCGGTCGTCGAGCGCCGCGTCGTCGCTCCCCCCGTCGCTCCCATCGAACTCGACGTCGCTCCCGTGGTCGTCCCCGTCGTCGATCTCGCCCCCGCCGTGGCCGCGCCGTCGGTGGTACTCCGTGTGGAGGTGCGGGAGCACGCGGTTGCCCGCGAGCAGGCCGAAGCCGCCGAGGAACACGCCGACCATCACCGCCGAGAGCGCGCCCTGCTCGCTGCCGGGGATGATGAGGCCGAACACCGACGCCGCGACCATGATGCCGCCCGCGAGCCCGAGCGCCGCGTCGTACGTGCGGTGGCTCACGCGGGCGCCGAACAAAGTCGGGATCGCGCCGAGGCCCGTTGCCAGCCCCACCAGCGTGCTCACTAGCAGCATCGACTGGAACGGCGTCATTGGGGGAAGGAGTGTGGGCCGGGCCTAAATACGCTCGGCCCGCGGCGACGCCGGCGCGGCCGTTTCGGGAACGCCTATACGACCACGGCAGGTAGGGCCGGCCATGACCGAAACTGACGACGCCTGGTTCGCCGGCATCGACCCCGGCGACCCCGAGGCCGCGGCGGCGGCGATCCGGGAGGGTGAGGCCGACGAGCCCCGCGACTGGCCGGCGCTGGCCGTCGACGCCGGGTTCGCCGCCGACGAGGACGAGTACTACGACCGGCTCCACGAGGCGACCGTCGACGCCGCTCGCGAGGCCGCACGCGCGGCCGAGCGCGCGGACGACCAACAGTTGATCCACACGCTGCGGGCGATGGACGACGCCGAGCGAACCGCGAACGAGCTCGCCGAGCGACTGGAGGAGTGGGCCGGCGCGCTCATGGACGTGGAGGAAGACGCCACGGGACTCGACTTCGCGGCCGTCGTCGCCCAGCGCGAGCCCGCGGACGCCACCGAGGAACGGGCGATCTCGCTGGCCGAGCGCGTGGTCGACCTCCGCGAGGAACGCGACGACCTGCGGGCGTTCATCGAGCGCCGCGCGCCCGAGGTGGCGCCGAACCTCGCAGAGATGGCCGGCCCCGTGCTCGCCGCACGCCTTATCTCGCTTGCCGGCGGGCTGGAATCGCTCGCGAAGAAACCCTCCGGCACCGTGCAGGTGCTCGGCGCGGAGGACGCGCTGTTCGCGCACCTGCGGGGGCACGCTCCCTCGCCCAAACACGGCGTGATTTTCACCCACGAGTTCGTCCGCGGCACGCGTCCCGAGGACCGCGGCTCGGCAGCGCGCGCGCTCGCAGGGAAGCTCTCGATCGTCGCCCGGATCGACTACTACAGCGGCGACCGCCGGGAGAGCGTCCACGAGGACCTGCGGGAGCGGATGGAGACGATTCGCGCGCGTGCGACGGACGAGGAGGAGGTGGCCGATGAGTGAGCTTCCCGCCGGCGTCGAGCGCCGGACTGTCGCCGGCGAGGATCGCTTGACGACCGAGGGCGAACCGGTGTACGGCGAACCGATCGTCGACGCCCGGCGGGTGTGGGACGCCGGGCGGTCGAAGCTCGGTGCGATGCTCGAACTCGGGATGGACACTCGTCTGCAGGGCGGGGAGTCAGTGCTGTACCTCGGTGCCGCTTCCGGGACGACCGTCAGCCACGTCGCCGACTTCGCGGGGCCGACGTACGCGGTGGAGTTCGCGCCGCGACCGGTCCGGGATCTGGTCGACGTGGCCGAGAGCCGGCCGAACCTGTTCCCACTGCTCGCCGACGCCCGGAAGCCACGGGAGTACGCCGGCGTCGTGGAGTCCGGGCTCGACTGCATCGTGCAGGACGTGGCGACCCGCGGGCAGGCCGAGGTGGCGACCCGGAACGCGGCGTTCCTCGCCGACGACGGCCTGCTGCTGGCGGCGATCAAGGCCCGCAGCGAGGACGTGGTCGCGGAGCCGGACGAGGTGTTCGAGGACGTCCGGGAGACGTTGCGGGCGGAGTACGAACTGCTCGAAACGATGCGGCTGGACCGCTACCACGACGATCACCTCGGGATCGTCGCCCGGAAGCGGTAAGCGCCACGAGAGCACGCCACAAGCTTCGACGGCCGTTTGTTCTATCCCTGTACTTTACACCTCGCCGACACAGCGGACAGGTATGGCAGCTATCCGGACGGACGGGCTCCGGAAGGAGTACGGCGCCGTCACCGCCGTCGACGACCTCGACCTGAGAGTCGACGCTGGCGAGGCGTTCGGCTTCCTCGGGCCGAACGGCGCCGGGAAGTCCACGACCATCGATCTCCTGCTGGGGTTCGCAACGCCGACCGCCGGCCGAGCGGAACTTCTCGGTCGGGACACCACCGCGGCCGGGAGCGTCCTGCGGCGGGACGTCGGCGTGTTGCCCGAACGCTACGGGGTGTTCGAGGGGCTGACCGCACGCGAGCACCTCCGCTCCATCTGCCGGCTGAAAGGGGTCGACGACGACCCCGACCGCCTGTGTGATGTGGTCGGCCTCGACGCCGCCGACCGCGACCGTCCCGCCGGGGGGTTCTCGAAGGGGATGCGGCAGCGACTCGCGCTCGCGACCGCGATCGCGGGCGATCCCGACCTTCTCGTGCTCGACGAGCCCTCGGGCGGCCTCGATCCGACCGGAATCACGACCCTGCGCGAGATCGTCCGCGGCGCCGTCGACGACGGAACGGCCGTCTTCTTCTCCAGCCACCACCTCGCGCAGGTCGAGGCGGTGTGTGACCGCGTCGGGATCATGAACGACGGCCGGCTCGTGGCGGTCGACACCGTCGACGGGCTCAGACAGCGAACCGGCGGCGCCGAGCGACTCCGGTTGGAACTCGACGAGGCGCCCGGCGAACCAGTCCTGCGCCGTCTCCGGACGGTCGACGGGGTGTTCGACGTGACTGTCGACGGCTGGGAAGTCGTCCTCGGCTGTCGTGAGGCGCCGGCCAAGGCCGAGGCCGTCGCGGCCGCCGTGGACGCCGCGACGGTGGCGGATTTCTCGGTCGAGGGGCGCTCCTTGGAGCGGCTGTTCGAACAGTACACGACCGACAGCGACGCGAGAGCCGCTGCCGACGGTGCGCTTGCGGCACAGGACGGTGGGTCGCCGTGAGCGTCACGGAGGTCGCGCGCCACGACCTGCTCGTCGTCCGGCGGTCGCTTCTGCTCAAGGCCGTGCTGGTGGTCCTCCTCGCCGCGCCGGTCGGCGGCGTCCTCGTCGGGTTCGGGCTGGGGGACGATCCGGGCTTCCGGTTCCTGCTGCTGTCGACGTGGCTGGTCGTGGGCGGTGCGGTTCCGCTCGTCGGCGTGCTCGCCGCCGCGCCGGCCGTGGCCGGCGCCCGGGATGCCGGGCGGCTCCGCCTGCTGCTCGCCACACCGATCGAGCGGGCGACGGTCGCGGCGGGCGTACTCTGCGCTCGCCTGCTCGTCGTCGTCGGGTCGCTGGCTGCGGGGCTCTGTGCCTGTGTGGTCGTCTTCCTCGCCCTCCCCGCGCAGGTGGCGCCGGGCCGACTGGCCGGCTTCGTGCTGTTCACGCTGGCGGTTGGGGTGACCTACGTCTCGCTCGGGCTCGCAGTCTCCGTCACCGTCGACTCCGCGACACGTGCCGTCGTGGGGGCGGTCGGACTGTTCGCCGGAACGCTGCTCTGGCCGCAGGTCGCGTCGATCCTCCACGGCGTCCTCGCCGACCTCGGGGTCCCCGCGCCGCGAGTGGCGTTTCAGTTGCTCGGGCGACTGAGCCCGTTCGGCGCGTACAGTCAGGTGATCAGCGATCCGGGTGCGATCTACGGTGTCGCGGTCACCACGCCGCTTCTGGGATCGGGAGCGATGGCTCTCGTGCTCACCCTCTGGGCGACGGTTCCGCTGGCGCTCGGCGTTCGACGGTTCGCCCGGATCGATCTCTGAACGCGCGCCTCGGCCACGCGTTCCGGAGCCGGCACCCTATTGAGGTGGGGGCTCTGACTGTGGAGCAAATGGAGGAACTGGGCTCCCGCGAGAGCTTCGACCGGATGGGAACCCTCGGGATCGAGGAGGAGTTCTACGTCGTCGACGACGAGGGGCTGCCGGTCTCGGGTGTCGACGAGCTGGTGTACGGCGACGCCGAGCCGCCGGCACCGCTCGCGGGGAAGCTGGACCACGAGCTGTTCAAGTTCACCATCGAGACCCAGACCCCGCAGATCGAGGACGTGAGCGAGGCCGAGGACCACCTGCTCGCGGTGCGGGAAGCCCTCGTCGAGCACGCCGAGGATCACGGCTATCAGATCGCGGCGGCGGGACTCCACCCCGAGGCGCGCTGGCGCGAGCTCGATCACGCCGAGAAGCCGCGGTACCGCTCCCAGCTCGAACGGATCCAGTACCCACAGCACCGTAACACGACCGCGGGCCTGCACGTCCACATCGGCGTCGACGACCCGGACAAGGCGGTTTGGATCGCCAACGAGCTTCGGTGGGAGATGCCGCCACTGTTGGCGCTGTCGGCCAACTCCCCGTTCTGGAACGGGTTCGACACGGGGCTCGCCTCTGCGCGGGCGAAGATATTCGAGAACCTCCCCAACACCGGGATGCCCACCGCGTTCGAGGACTACGCGGCGTTCGAGCAGTACGAGCGTCGGATGGTCGAGCAGGGGTCCGTCGAGGACCGCGGCGAACTCTGGTTCGACGTACGCCCCCACACCGGCCACGGCACCGTCGAGATTCGGACCCCGGACGGGCAGGTCGACCCCGCGGTCGTCGACGCGTTCGTCGAGGGGATCCACGCGATGGTGATCGACCTCGCGGAGCGCTACGAGGACGGGAAGCGCGACTCCCTCGGCGCGGGGCTGCGCCGGGAGCTGCTCGACGAGAACAAGTGGCGCGCGACGCGACACGGCCACGACGCGACGTTCGTCGACCGCGACGGTGAGTCGACGATCGACCTCACGACGGCGATCGAGCGCACCTGCGACCGGATCGGGAACGACGCGTTGACGGCGCTCCTCGATCGGGAGAGCGGGAGTCGGCGACAGCGCCGGATCCACGAGGAGCGGGGGAGCGAGGCGCTGCGGGAGTCGCTGGTGTTGTAGCGCGGGTACCGAGCATGGCCGCTCGACCCGTAGCGCCCCCGCGACCGGGGGAGGCGTCATCGATCCCAGGGACCTAAACATCAATCCCCTCACGTTTCAAAACGCATTTGTGAGTGGCAAGGGATCGTCTACTCCCCGCAGATGGCCGCCATCGAAACCTCCAACCTAACCAAGCAGTACGGAGACACGATAGCCCTCCAAGCGTTCGATCTCACAGTCGAGCGCGGGGAGATATTTGGATTTCTCGGCCCCAACGGCGCCGGAAAGTCGACGATGATCGACATCCTCCTCGATTTCGTCCGCCCGACCGACGGGGAGGCGGAGATCACGGGCCACGACCCCCAGCAGTTCCCCCGTAAGGTCCGGCGGGATCTCGGCGTTCTCCCGGACGACTACGGCCTCTACGACTCGCTCACCGGGCGCGAACATATCGAACTCGCCGTCTCCCTCAACGATAGCGGGGAGGACCCCGAGGCGGTTCTCGCCCGTGTCGGCCTCGCCGACGCCGGTGACGAAGCGGCCGGGAGCTACTCGAAGGGGATGTCACAGCGACTCGCGTTCGGGATGGCGCTCATCGGCGATCCCGACGTGCTCGTACTGGATGAACCGACGTCCGGCATCGACCCGAACGGGGTACAGGACATCCGAGAGATAATCCGTGAGGAGGCCGACCGCGGAACGACCGTCTTCTTCTCGACCCATATCCTCGAACAGGTCGAAGCGGTCTGTGACCGTGTCGGAATCATCGACGACGGCGAACTCGTCGCCGTCGATACGATCGACGGGCTTCGGGACCGGTTCGACAGCCGCTCGATGCTTTCCCTCTCGGTCGACACGACGCCGATAGACCTCGAACTCGGCGATATCGACGGTGTTAGCGCGGTCGAGATCGCCGAGGGACGGGTCGAAGTCCGGTTGACTGACGCCGACGCGAAGTCCACCGTCATCGCCCGGGTCGAGGCGTCCGGGGCGTCCGTAACCGACATCGAGATCGAGGAGGCGTCGCTCGGTGACCTGTTTGCCCGGCTTACCGCCGAGGAGGCCGACGCATGAACGCGCTGGCAGTAATCGCGCGGAAGGACTTCAAGGACTCGCTGCGGACCCGTTCGATCTGGGTGATTGCTGGGGCTATGACGGTTCTCAGCCTCTCACACGTCCTCTCGTTCATGTCGACGCCGATCGCCGATCAGCACACTCGACCGTTCGTTCTGGCGGTCGCCCAGTTCACCCTCTGGCTGCCTCTCGCCGCCATCGGTATCGGGTTCAAGTCGATCGTCGGCGAACGGAGTTCCGGAAGCATCCGGGTTCTCTTGGGACAGCCGGGCACCCGCCGGGACGTGGTGTTCGGGACGTATCTCGGGCGATCGTTGATTCTGACGACGACCGTCCTGCTCTCTCTGGCGGTGATGAGCGTCGTCGTCACCGTCGGGTTCGGAGGTATGGAGGCCGTCGACGTGATCGGCGGAACGATCGCGCTGTTGCTGTTCGCGCTGGCGTGGATCGGGCTGACCGTCGGCGTGTCCAGTTCCGTCGCAAGCGAGACCCGCGCGATCGGCCTCGTGATGGGTCTGTACGCGCTGGTCGAACCGCTCTGGCGGAACCTCGTCTTGCCACTGTTCTCGTTTGCGTTCACGGGAAGCAGCCAAGTCCCCTCTCAGGCAACGGTCTTCTACTCGCTTGACGAGCCGACGTGGTATCTCTACGTCAACCGCCTTAGCCCTGCGGAAGCGTTCAACGCCGCACGCTACTACGTCCCCGAACTGATCGAGGGTCTGCTGTACGGCACAGCCGTTCCCGGACCCCACGCTCCGAACGTTTTCGGACTCGCAGTCCTGCTGGGCTGGGCGACGATTCCCGTCATCGTCGGCTACCGGCGGTTCGAGCGCGCCGAACTGCAGTAGCCCCACCCGCTCAGTACCGGATCGGGTACTCGCGGATCGTCTCGGGGACGGCGTCGCCCCAGAACTTCTGCATCTCCTCGTCGTCCATCCCGCGCTCGGTCTCCAGTGCGGACTCGTACGCCTCGCGCAGGTCCGCGATCGGCTGGCCGGGCGCGTCGACTCTGAGGTTGTGGTAGAGCTTGTGCGGGTCGCCGTACACCAGCACCGCGGCGCTGAGGTTGTCACCGCGCTTGTCGCCGCCGGCGGACTCGCTGGCTTCCAGCGCCGTCAGCAGCCGGTCGGTGAACCGCCCGGTCGCGCGCTCGAACGCGGCGGCGACAGCGTCGATCACCTCGGGGCTCGCGAGCAGGTCCCCGCCGACAGTGTACTCCTCGCCGACGTAGTGGTCGGCGTGCTCGACGCACTTCTCGCCGGTGTGGGCGTACGTCCCCCCGTCGGCGTCGATCCCGTGAAGCTGGAGGCCGACAGACCCTGCCCGGCCGGCGACGAACGCCTCCGCCGCCGTCGGGAGCGAGATCCCTCGGTCGAGCAGGGCGAGCAGCGCCTCCCCGTAGTCGGCGCCGGCGTCCCACGACTGGGTGACGACGGCGCCCTCGGCGCTCACCCACGGGCAGACTGCCCCGACCGCAGGGAACGCCGACGCGACGGCGACGCCGACCTGCCCGGACTCGGGATCGCGGGCCGCGATCGAGATAGTCACGGCGTTCGCCCCCTGCTCGTGGTACTCCCAGTCACACCCCGACTGGGGCTGTCGCCGGCTTGAACGTTCCGGCCTCGGCCGAACGTTTTTGCCCGACCGCACCGCCACTGTCGACCGTGTACCTCTCACACCCGGTCCGACGGATGCGGGACGACCCGGGCGAGGCGCCGGCGACGCTGGTCGTCGAACTCGACGACGGTGCGGAGCCAGCGGGGCTCCACGACACCCTCACGGACGCCGGCGGCGGGGTGGTCGAAGAACTCGGGTTCGACTGCTGGCTCGTTCGGCTGCCCGAAGCGGGCGTCGCCGAGCTCTGCTCGCTCTCGGGCGTGGTTCGGATCGAGACCGACGCGACGCTTGAGCGAACCGTCGACGAGACCGTCGAGGGGGAGAGGAGCGAACCCCCCGAAAGCGAGGACACTCGGGAGGTCTGACGCGCGGCGGCTGTGGTTGGCGGTCCACGATTCGACGGGCGATGGGTCGACAGGCTACTCCGGGGGCGACGACGCGGTTGCGGTCGACGCTTCCTGTGGGGAGTCCGTCGACGATTCCGGCTCGACCCTCGGTAGTGTCACGGTGAACACGGTGCCCTCCGGGCCGGTGTCGGTGAGTTCGACGGCCCCGCCGTATCGCTCGACCAACCGCGCGACGATGGTGAGACCGATCCCGTGGTCCGTCTTCCCCGTCGCCGTCTCGAACAGCAGGTCGCGCTCGGCTTCGGGGATGCCCGAGCCGTTGTCCGCGACGCGGACGTCGACGGTGTCCGGTCCCGCGGAGACCGAGACAGTGACGTGGGGGTGGCCGCTCTCGTTGTGTTCGACCGCGTTGTTGAGCAGGTTCGAGAACACACGTTTGAGAAGCTCGTCGGCACGGACGTACACGCCGTCAGGGATCTCCGCGTCGGTCTCCACGTAACCGTACCGGTCCTCCAGTTTGTCGAGCTCCTCCGCCAGCACGTCGGTGAGATCCACGGGGCCGAGGTCGGTCCCCTCTTCGAGGGACTGCAGCAGCAGACGCACGTCCTTGGTCGTCCCGGTGAGCTCGTTCGCCTGCCGCTCGATGACGTCGAGGTACTCGTAGTCGGGGTCCTCCTCGCTGGATCGCTGTTTGAGTAGGTCGGCGTAGCCGCTGATGACGGCGGCGGTGTTCAGCACCTCGTGTCGGAGGAGGGAGTTGAGGTAGTCGAGCATCTCCCGGCGCTCCTCGGACTCCTTCGCTTGGACGGATGCGCGCTCGGCATTCACAGCACGCTCCACCGCCCGTGCCTCGTAGTAGCCGATCAGGAACCCCCCGCCGACGCCGATGCTGAGCGACCACCGCGTCCACCCGACGACGATCAGGACGTTCTCCGGCGGCATCGTGAGAATCAGCACGGCGTTCACCAGCATGAACCCGATCCCCCCGGCGACGGTCCACTTCAGCACGCGGAACTGCTGCCCGCCGGAGAGCGACGAGCGCGACAGATACCTCCCACCCGCGACGAGTCCGACGATCCCCGGAAGGCTCGTCAGGAGGCCGGTGACGTAGACGGCATTTATCAGGTGAAGCCGGCTCGAAAGTATAAGCCAGGTGAACTCAGAAACAACAATCGCGCCTAACAGACAACCGAGCGCGACCAGAATCCCGTTTGCACGGTTGTCAAACTTCACTCGTTACGTCTCAAGAACCGCTTAATACGCATAATGGTTCCGGAGATTCTCGTGTCGGAAGGACCGACGTCGAACGATAGGAGGGTTCTGCGGAGGGTTTCCGGGGAGTGTAAAGATCGAGCACGGACTTGCCTCTCGTCCATTCGTCGACGTCGACGTGGGTTCGGAAGCTCACCGCTCGAACATTGGTCGCAACAGAAGTAACTCGGCTCTCGCGAGTTGGTGGCGCGGAAAATCATGCGCTGGCTGGGATTTGAACCCAGGTTGTGACCATGGCAAGGTCACGTGATACCACTACACTACCAGCGCGTTCCTTCGCATTCCCACCAAGTGCGGTTTTCTTCTTAAGGCTTCCGAAACGCTGCCAATCGACGGCCGGCGGCGGGGTATCGCGCCGTCCGTGAACGACATCCACGACACAGACTCACGAGCGAAAGAAACCGGCCAACGGGCGTCTCGGGCCGTGTGACGCCGTCACAGCCCCCGTGCTGAGTCGCTACCCTTTTACGGTGTCGTTCGGAAGTGGAGGTACAGTCCAGTGGCGAGGCACATGACGGACGGCACCACACTCGTCGTTCCGTCGTCGCTCGTCCGGGAGGCCGAGGACAAGCGCGAGGCGACCCGGAAGCTCGGGTACGTGGCTCGCGCCGCGGCCATCTACCGGATCGAGCGAATCCTCGTCTTCCCCGACCGGGAAGCCGAGGGCCGCTGGGGCGGGGAGTTCGTCCGCACGGTGTTGGCCTACGCGGCCACACCCCCCTACCTCCGGAAGGAGGTCTGGGACGAACGCGACGAACTGCGCTACGCAGGCGTTCTCCCCCCCATGCGTGTCTCCCCACGGACCGGCTCCGAGGGTGAAACCCCGGAGTCGAGAGAAGGAATCGTGACCGAGGTCGGACCTGACGACCGCGTCCGGGTCAATTGCGGACTGCAACACCCGATCTCCCTGCTCGTCCCGCCGTCGATGGCGGTCGAAGAGGGAGAGCGCGTCACAGTCAGGGTCTCTTCGCGAGAACCCGTCCGCGCACGGCTCGTCGACGAGGACCCATCCGGGTTCACCGTCGACGCCTGCGTGGACATCCAGGAAGCCCTCGCCCGCGAGGACGCGGGCATTCGCATCGGCACGTCGCGCCACGGGGACGAACTCACCCGTTCGCGGCTGGCCGAGATCGCCCCGCGCTACCGGGACGGCGCCACCGTCGTCTTCGGCTCGCCGGGCCGCGGGCTTCCGGAGATCATCGGGGCATCCCCGAACGATCTCCCCGTCGAACCCGACTCACCCGGGTTCGACCTCTGGCTAAATACGGTTCCGGACCAGGGCAGCGAGGTAGTGCGCACCGAGGAAGCGGTGTTCGCTACGCTCGCCCCGCTCGCGCTCAGGGACTGAGCGCGGAGGAAAACGAACATGCCACAACCAAGCAGACCACGAAAAGGCTCGCTGGGCTTCGGCCCGCGAACGCGTGCGGCGTCGGAAGTGCCGCGTATCCGCTCGTGGCCGGACGACGAGGGCTCCCCTGCGCTGCAGGGGTTCGCTGGCTACAAGGCCGGCATGACCCACGTCGTGATGGTCAACGACGAGGAGGACTCGCCGCGGAACGGGATGGAGGAGTCCGTCCCCGTTACCGTCGTCGAGACCCCCCCGATGCACGCGATCGCCGTGCGAGCCTACGAGGACACGGCGTACGGATCGAAGCCGGCAACCGAGGTTTGGGCGACCGAGTTCCACGACGAGCTCGACCGCGCGCTCGACCTGCCGGCGGAGAACGACTTCGAGGGCGACGCTGAGGAACTGCGAGCGCTCGTCGAGGAGGGTGCGGTCGACGACCTTCGGGTCATCACCCACACCACCCCCGCGACGCTGCAGAACATCCCCAAGAAGGAACCCGACGTGATGGAGACGCGAGTCGGCGGCGGCTCCCTGCAGGAGCGTGCCGAGTTCGCGCTCGACCTGGTCGAGGACGGCGGCGAACACGAGTTCGGCGACGTCTTCCGAGCGGGCGAGTACCTCGACGCCTCGGGGATCACCAAGGGCAAAGGGACGCAGGGTCCCGTCAAGCGCTGGGGCGTCCAGAAGCGGAAGGGCAAGCACGCCCGTCAGGGCTGGCGGCGCCGCATCGGTAACCTCGGCCCGTGGAACCCGAGCCGCGTTCGCTCGACGGTTCCCCAGCAGGGCCAGACCGGCTACCACCAGCGGACGGAGCTCAACAAGCGCCTGATCGACTTCGGCGAGGGCGACGACGCCTCCGTCGACGGCGGCTTCGTCAACTACGGCGAGGTCGACGGGCAGTACGCCCTCGTGAAGGGCTCGCTGCCGGGCCCCGATCAGCGCCTCCTGCGCTTCCGCCCCGCGATTCGGCCGAACGACCAGCCGCGCCTCGATCCCGAGGTGCGCTACGTCTCCACGGCCTCCAACCAAGGGTAACACACAATGCAAGCAACTATCCGAAACCTGGACGGCTCGGACGGCGACGAGGTCGAGCTCCCGGCGGTGTTCGAGACGACGTTCCGCCCGGACCTCATCAAAGGCGCCGTGCAGGCCGCCCAGGCCAACCGAAAGCAGGCGTACGGCGCCGACGAGTACGCCGGGCTCCGCACCCCCGCCGAGTCGATGGGGTCGGGCCGCGGCATGGCGCACGTACCTCAGGAGAACGGACGCGCGCGGCGTGTCCCGCAGGCCGTCGGTGGCCGCGCGGCACACCCGCCGAAAGCCGAGAAGGACCAGGGCAAGAAGGTCAACGACAAGGAGCGCAAGCTCGCGACCCGCTCTGCCATCGCCGCCACGACCGACGCCGAACTCGTGACCGAGCGCGGTCACGACTTCGACGAGGATCTCGAACTCCCGCTCGTCGTGAGCGACGAGTTCGAGGAACTCAACAAGACCAAGGAGGCCGTCGAGGCCTTCGAGGCGCTGGGTATCCACGACGACGTCGAGCGCGCTGACGACGGCAAGAGCGTGCGTGCCGGTCAGGGGAAAGCCCGTGGCCGGAAGTACACCGAGCCGAAGTCGGTACTGGTCGTCACCAGTGAGGAGCCCTCGCGTGCCGCACGCAACCTCGCGGGCGTTGACGTCGCGACCGCCGCGGACGTGAACACTGAGGACCTCGCACCCGGCACCGACGCCGGCCGACTGACGCTCTGGACGGAAAGCGCCGTCGAGGAGGTGGCCGACCGATGACTGGAATCATCGAACACCCGCTGGTCACCGAGAAGGCGATGGACCAGATGGACTTCGACAACACGCTCCAGTTCATCGTCAACGTCGACGCGGACAAGCCCACCATCGAGGCGGAGATCGAGTCCAGCTACGACGTGACCGTCGACTCGCTGAACACGATGGTCACGCCGCAGGGCAAGAAGAAGGCGATCGTCCGCCTCTCCGAGGAGGACGACGCACAGGAGATCGCCTCGCGGATCGGGGTGTTCTGACACATGGGACGACGAATTCAGGGGCAGCGGCGTGGCCGCGGGACGCCCACGTTCCGGGCGCCTTCCCACCGCTACAAAGCTGACCTCGAACACAAGAAAAGCGAGGAGCACGACACGATCTCCGGCGAAGTCGTCGACATCGAACACGACCCCGCCCGCAGCGCGCCGCTGGCGGACGTCGAGTTCGAGGACGGCGACCGTCGGCTCGTGCTCGCTCCCGAAGGTATCGCCGTCGGCGACACCCTGCAGGTGGGTGTCTCCGCCGAGATCAAGCCCGGTAACACGCTGCCGCTCGCGGAGATCCCGGAGGGGATCCCGATCTGTAACGTCGAGAGCCAGGTGGGCGACGGCGGGAAGTTCGCCCGCGCCTCCGGCGTCTCGGCACAGCTGATGAGCCACGACCGCGACGTCGCGGTCGTCCAGCTGCCCAGCGGCGAGGTTCGCCGGCTCCCGCCGGCCTGCCGAGCCACCATCGGCGTCGTCGCCGGCGGTGGGCGAACGGAGAAGCCGTTCGTCAAAGCCGGCAACAAGCACCACAAGATGAAGGCCCGCGGGACCAAATACCCGCGTGTCCGTGGGGTCGCGATGAACGCCGTCGACCACCCGTTCGGTGGCGGCGGCCGCCAGCACCCCGGTCAGCCCAAGTCCGTCTCGCGGGACGCCCCGCCGGGACGGAAGGTGGGCGACATCGCCTCCAAGCGCACCGGCCGCAGCGGTGGCAAGGGGGGAGAGTAAACCATGAGCTCGGAATACCGAACCGGCCGCGAAGGGGAGTTCACCTACCGCGGTCACACGCTCGAGGACCTCGAAGAGATGGATCTCGACGAGGTCGTGGAACTGCTACCCGCCCGCGTGCGGCGAACTATCGACCGGGGACTCGGCGTCGACCACCGCAAGCTGGTCGAGGCAGCCCGGGACGCGACCGAGGAGGAGACCGCGAACGATCCGCTCCGGACGCACCTCCGGGACATGCCGATCCTGCCCGAGTTCGTCGGCCTCACCTTCGAGGTGTACAACGGCCACAGCTTCGACCGCGTGAAGGTCGAGCCGGAGATGATCGGCCACTACCTCGGTGAGTTCCACCTCACCCGATCCACCGTCGAGCACGGTCAGGCCGGCATCGGCGCGACCCGGTCCTCGAAGTTCGTGCCACTCAAGTAACCTATGGGAATCAGCTACAGTGTCGACGCCGACCCGGAGACCACGGCGAAAGCCATGCTGCGGGAGCGTCAGATCAGCCTGAAGCACAGCAAGGCCATCTCGAAGGCCATCAAAGGCAAGACGGTCACCGAGGCCGAGGAGTACCTCGACGCGGTTATCGAGGGCGACCGCTCGGTGCCGTTCAAGCAGCACAACAGCGGCGTCGGACACCGATCCGACATCGACGGCTGGGACGCCGGCCGCTTCCCGGAGAAGGCCAGCAAGGACTTCCTCAAGCTGCTGACCAACGCCAAGAACAACGCCGACCATCAGGGGTTCGACGGCGAGGAGATGACCATCTCCCACGTCGCGGCCCACAAGGTCGGCGAGCAGGTCGGCCGAAACCCCCGCGCGATGGGGACCGCCGACCCCTGGAACACCGTCGAAGTGGACGTGGAAATCATCCTCGAAGAGGAGGAAGATAACTGATGGCGGACGAACAGCAGTTCATCGAGAACGGCCTGCAGCGGAGCCAGATCGACGAGTTCTTCGCGGACGAGCTCAGCCGCGCCGGCTACGGCGGCATGGACATCGCGAAGACGCCGATGGGGACCCAGATCGTCCTCAAGGCCGAGAAGCCCGGGATGGTGATCGGGAAGGGTGGGAAGAACATCCGGAAGATCACGACCGAGCTCGAGGACCGCTTCGACATGGAGGACCCGCAGATCGACGTGCAGGAGGTCGACGAACCCGACCTCAACGCACAGATCGTCGCGGACCGACTGGCCAACGCACTGGAGCGTGGCTGGTACTTCCGCAAGGCGGGCCACACCACCATCGACCGCATGATGGAGGCCGGCGCGCTGGGCGCGGAGATCGTCCTCTCGGGGAAGGTCACCGGCGCTCGCTCGCGCGTCGAGAAGTTCAACCGCGGCTACATTAAGCACAACGGCGAGCCCGCCCAGTCGGTCGTCGACGAGGGCCAGGGCGTCGCCGTGATGAAGCTTGGCACCATCGGGGTCAACGTCAAGGTCATCGGACCGGACGCGGAGCTCCCCGACGACTTCGAGATCACCGAGACCTCGGAGCCGCCGGAAGTCGAGCAGGCCGAGACCGGCGAGGGCGTCGAGGAGCTGCTCGCCGACGTCGAGGAGGAGGAGATCCCCGAGGCGCCCGAGCACGAGGAGCCCGAGCTCCCCGACGAGGATCCCGAGGAAGTCATCGACGAGGAGGTCGTCGAGGAGGTCGTCGAGGCCGCCGAGGAGGTCGTCGAGGCCGCCGAGGAGACCGAGGACGTCGAGGAAGACGACGTCGAGACCGCATCCGAGGAGGCCGTGGAGACGGCCGACGAGGAGGAGCTCGACGAGGACGTCGAAGAGGAAGCGGCCGATCTCGTCTCCGAGATGGAGGAGGCCGAAGACGCCGAAGACGACGAGGAAACGGAGGAGTAATACATGGCGATTCTCTACACTGAAGAGATCAGAGACATGACGCCCGCCGAGCGGGCGGCCGAGCTCGAGGAGCTCGAGACCGAGCTCCTGAACGCTCGCGCCGTGCAGGCGGCGGGTGGCGCGCCGGAGAACCCCGGCCGCGTCGGCGAGCTTCGCCGCACGATCGCCCGGATCAAGACGATCCAGAACGAGGAAGGCGACGACGTCGAAGCGGCCGAGATTCAGGAGTAACGCACGATGGCACTCACACCCGATACCCTCACACGACACGAGCTCAACGGGCTGCCCGTCCGGGTAGCCGACGCCGCCAACCCCGACCTCGTCGGGATCAGCGGCCGCGTCGTGGTCGAGACGATGAAGACGTTCCACGTCGACGACGGGCGTCGGGTGCGGCAGGTCCCCAAGTCGGGGAGCTGCTTCGAGTTCGCTATCACGAACGCGGAGGACGCTGCGAGAGCCAGCGTCGCTCCCGCCGCAGATGAAGCCGCGGGCGCCGCCGAGGCGTCCGGGTCCGTATCCCAACTCGGGACGGAAACTGCCGGGGTCCGCCCCGGTAAGTCTGGCCCGTCCGCCCCGCCCCGGAGTCAGGGTCGGGGGGCGAGCCAGTTCGAGGAGGACGACTCTCCCCGAACCGGCGAGTGCCAGGATACGGTCTACGTAACGGTGGATGGCGAACGACTGCTCTCACGACCCACCGCGCGAACCGAGCGCGGGGGTGATTCGACATGGCAATCGGACTAAACGTAGAACAACCGGAGGAGACCTGCTCCGACGAGAACTGTCCGTTCCACGGGGACCTCTCCGTGCGCGGGCAGACGCTCGAGGGTGAAGTCGCCTCCACCGACATGGACAAGACCGTCGTCGTGGAGCGGGAGTACGACGTTCGTGTGCCGAAGTACGATCGGTACATGAAGCGTCGATCCCGCGTCCCGGCACACCTGCCGCCGTGTGTGGACACGGAGGAGGGTGACACGGTTCGCATCGCAGAGACACGACCGCTCTCGAAGACCAAATCGCACGTCGTCGTCGACGTTCTCGACGACGGGGGTGAATGATGGAGGCGCTGAAAGCCGACGTCACGCAGGGTCTGGAGAAGGGCTCGAAGATCGTCTGCGCCGACAACACCGGCGCCCGCGAGCTCAAGGTCATCAGCATCACCGGCTACTCGGGGACGAAGAACCGTCACCCGAAAGCCGGCATCGGCGACAAGATCACCGTCTCGGTCACCAAGGGCACGCCCGAAATGCGCCGCCAGGTGCTCGAAGCGGTGGTCGTTCGCCAGCGAAAGCCGATCCGGCGACCGAACGGCGAGCGCCTCAAGTTCGAGGACAACGCCGCCGTCATCATCGACGAGAACGAGGAGCCCCGCGGTACGGAGATCAAGGGGCCCGTCGCTCGCGAGGTCGCTGAGCGGTTCGGCACCATCGCCAGCACGGCGACGATGATCGTCTAAGCATGACACGACAGCCACGCAAACAACGAAACCAGAAGCGAGACGCCGACCTGCACGAGAAGCAGAAGCAGGTTCGGGCCACGCTGACGGCCGAGCTCCGCGAGGAGTACGGCCAGCGGAACGTCCGCGTCAACGCGGGCGACACCGTCGAGGTGCTCCGCGGCGACCACGCCGGCGAGGAGGGCGAAGTCCTGGAGGTCGATCTCCGGGGCGAGGTCATCCACGTCGAGGAGGTCACCGTGGAGAAGACGGACGGGGAGGAGGTTCCCCGGCCGCTCGACGCCTCGAACGTCCGCGTGACCGAACTGGATCTCGACGACGAGATCCGGCAGGCGCGTCTCGAGGAGGACAACGAATGACGAACCATCAGAAGCGACTCTCGGTACCGAACTCCTGGCCGGTCGAACGGAAGGAGGAGACGTTCACGGTCAAGGCCGACGCCGGCCCCCACGGTGAGGACGGGGTTCCCCTGCTCATCGTGCTCCGGGACGTGCTCGGCTACGTGGACTCCCGCAAGGAGGCTCGCTACGCGCTGAACAACGACGCGGTGCTCGTCAACGGCGACGCCGTCGCCGACGAGGCCCGGCCGATCGGGATGTTCGACATCCTGGCGTTCCCGGCCCGCGAGGAGTACTTCCGCGTGTTCCCCGGCGAGGGCGGCCGCCTCGCGCTCACCCCGATCGACGAGGAGAGCGCGGCCTCCCGACTCGGGAAGATCACCGACAAGCGCCAGGTCAGCGGCGGCGCGTTCCAGCTCTCGCTGCACGACGGCACCACCCTCCACGAGGAGGACGCCGACGAGTACAGCGCGGGCGACTCGCTGGTGATCGACAACGAGGACAAGGAGATCGTCGCACACTTCGAGTACGGCGAGGGCGCGCTCGTCACCGCCGTCGACGGCCAGCACGCCGGCGAGATCGGCGAGGTCGAGGAGATCCTCGTCACCCCCGGCTCCGGCCGCAACAGCGTCACCGTCGCCACCGACGACGGCTCCTTCGAGACCGTCGAGGAGTACGTCGTCACCATCGACGAGAACTTCGTGGGTGATGACGATGAGTGAAGCCGAAGCGGAGTTCCACCCGATGCGCGAACCGTCCATCGAGAAGGTCGTCGTCCACATGGGCGTCGGCCAGGGCGGGCGCGACCTCGGGAACGCCGAGGAGATCGTCGAGGAGATCACGGGCCAGCAGTCGGTCCGAACCTCGGCGAAGCGCACCGTGCAGGCGTTCGACATCCGCGAGGGCGACCCGATCGGCGCGAAGGTCACCCTCCGGAACGAGGACGCCCGCGAGTTCCTCGAGACGGCGCTCCCGCTGGCGGAGATCAGCGCCTCACAGTTCGACGAGGCCGGCAACGTCAGCTTCGGCGTCGACGAGCACACCGCGTTCCCGAGCCAGGAGTACGACCCCCAGACGGGGATCTACGGGCTCGACGTGACAGTCACGCTGGTCCGACCGGGCTACCGCGTCGCCAAGCGCGACCAGGGCACCCGGTCGATCCCCGAGACGCACCGCATGACCGCCGAGGACGCCATCGCGTTCCTCGAGACCGAGTTCGACGTGGAGATCGACGAATGAGTGAACTAGACGGCGAACACACCGGGAACGAAGAGACCGGCGAGCACGCCACCCAGGGCAGCACGCAGGAGCGGCAGTGCCGACGCTGCGAGCGCACCGAGGGGCTGGTGAGCAAGTACGGCGTCTTCGTCTGCCGGCAGTGTTTCCGAGAGATCGCCCGCAGCATGGGCTTCCGGAAGTATCGATAACTATGGCAGGAAACGACCCACTGGTGAGTGCCCTCTCCGGCATCGACAACGCCGAGAGCGTCGGGCACCTCGACCACACGGTAGCACCCGCCTCGAACGTGATCGGCAGTATCCTCGAGGTCTTCTACGACCGCGGGTACATCGGCGGCTTCGAGTTCGTCGACGACGGCCGAGCAGGCAAGTTCGAGGTCGAACTGAGTGGCGCCATCAACGACTGCGGGGCGGTCAAGCCCCGCTACTCGGTCGGCGCTGACGAGTACGAGCAGTGGGAGAAGCGGTTCCTCCCGGCCCGTGACTACGGGTCGCTCATCGTCACGACCAGCCACGGCGTCATGAGCCACTACGAGGCCCGCGAACAGGGCATCGGTGGCCAGATAATCGCATACGTCTACTGATGAGCAGAACAGAACTCACTATCCCGGACGACGTCTCCGCGGAGCTCGACCATCTCGACCTGACCGTCGAGGGTCCCAACGGCTCGGTCACCCGACGCCTCTGGTACCCCGACGTCGACGTCAGCGTCGAGGACGACAGCGTGGTGATCGAGGCGCCCGAGGACTCGGACGCCAACACCCGCGCGACGGTCGGCACCTTCGAGAGCCACGTTCGGAACATGTTCCACGGCGTAACCGAGGGCTGGACCTACGAGATGGAGGTCTTCTACGCCCACTTCCCGATGCAGGTGGAAGTGCAGGGCGAGGAGATCGTCATCGAGAACTTCCTCGGCGAGCGCGCCCCGCGGCGGACGCCGATCCGGGGCGACACGCAGGTCGAAGTCGACGGCGAGCAGCTCACCCTGTCGGGCTCCGACAAGGAGGCCGTCGGCCAGACCGCAGCGGACATCGAACAGCTCACGCGGGTCAGCGACAAGGACAACCGCGTGTTCCAGGACGGCGTGTACATCACGCAGAAACCCACGGGTGATGCCTGATGGCTGACGACGCACCCGAGGAGATCGAGGACATCAGCGGCGTCGGGCCCTCCAAGGCCGAGACGCTCGCGGAGGCCGGCTACGACTCCGTCGAGGACCTCAAGGCCGCCTCGCAGTCCGAACTCGCCGAGGTCGACGGGGTCGGCAACGCCCTCGCGGCCCGGATCAAGGCCGACGTCGGTGGCCTCGAAGTCGAAGAGGAGACCGAGGCCGAGATCGAGGACGAGGCAGACGAGGAGGAGGCCGACGAGGACGAAGAAGTGGAGACGGAGCTCCAGCCTCGCGGCCACGCCGACAAGACGCCCGACCTCGACGACGACACCGCGGCCGCGCTCGCCCAGAAGCACCGCGAGGGCAAGCCGCAGTTCAACCGACAGGACTACCACAAGAAGAAGCGGGTCCCCACCTCGTGGCGGCGCCCCCGTGGTACCCTCTCGAAGCAGCGCCGTTCGATCAAGGGCAAGGGTCCGAAGGTCGAGGCGGGCTTCCGCTCGCCGAAGGCCGCACGCGACCTGCACCCGAGCGGCTTCGAGGAAGTGTACGTCCACAACGTCGACGACCTCGACGGCGTCGACGGCGACACGGAAGCGGTCCGCATCGCCTCGAAGGTCGGCGCCCGCAAGCGCGAGCGCATCGAGGAGGAGTGTGAGGACGCCGGTATTCGTGTCCTCAACCCGACCTACGTCGAAGTGGAGGTAGAGGAATGACGGATCTGAGCGCACAGAAGCGACTCGCAGCCGAAGAGCTGGACGTCGGCGAGAACCGCGTCTGGTTCGATCCGGAGGCACAGGACGAGCTCGCGGACGCGATCACCCGCGAGGACATCCGCGATCTGATCGCGGACGGAACGATCCGCGCGGAAGACGAGAAGTCCAACTCCCGCGGCCGTGCCCGCGACCGCAAAGCGAAGCGCGACTACGGGCACCAGACCGGTGCCGGCTCCCGGAAGGGGAAGTCCGGCGCCCGGCGCAGCGAGAAGGACGAGTGGGTCAGCCGGATCCGCGCCCAGCGCTCCCGGCTGAAGGAGCTTCGCGACGACGAGGAGGTCCTCGACGCCTCCCAGTACCGCGAGCTCTACAACAAGGCAAGCGGCGGCGAGTTCGACAGCGTCGCCCGCCTCGAGGCCTTCGCGGAGAACAACTACGACGTCGAGATCGGAGGCGACGACTAATGGCAACAGGACCACGATACAAGGTGCCGATGCGTCGTCGCCGTGAGGTTCGGACGGACTACCATCAGCGGTTGCGCCTGCTGAAATCCGGCAAGCCTCGCCTGGTCGCCCGGGTGAGCAACAAGCACGTCAGGGCGCAGCTGGCCAGTCCCGGACCCGACGGCGACGAGATCCACGCCGCAGCGTCCAGCGAGGACCTGTCGGAGTACGGCTGGGAGGCTCCCACCGGGAACCTACCGAGCGCGTACCTGACGGGCTATCTCGCGGGCCTGCGAGCGATCGACGCCGGCCTCGACGAGGCCGTGCTCGATCTGGGTCTCAACACGGCGACGCCCGGCAACAAGGCGTTCGCAGTACAGGAAGGTGCAATCGACGCGGGGCTCGAGATCCCCCACAGTGACAGCGTCCTCGCGGACTGGTCGCGCAACCGCGGCGAGCATATCGCCGAGTACGCCGAGCAGCTCGAGGATGATCTGTACAGCGGGGAGTTCGACGCCACGGAGCTGCCCGAGCACTTCGACGACGTGCGGGAGACGCTCCAGGAGGACCACGAATGAGCCAGAACGACGGCTGGGAGCCGGTGACCCGGCTCGGCAAGCAAGTGCAGGACGGAGAGATCACCTCCATGGAGGAGGCGCTGCAGTCCGGGCTCCCACTGAAGGAGCACGAGATCGTCGACCAGCTCCTCCCCGGCATGGAGGACGAGGTACTGGACATCAACATGGTCCAGCGCATGACCGACTCGGGCCGGCGGGTGAAGTTCCGCTGTGTCGTCGTCGTGGGTAACCGCGACGGCTACCTCGGCTACGCCGAGGGGCGAGACGATCAGGTCGGCGGCGCGATCCAGAAGGCGATCGAGGTCGCGAAGCTGAACGTGATCAGTGTCGACCGCGGCTCCGGCTCCTGGGAGGACCAGGCCGGCGGCGTGAACTCGCTGACCCGGCGTGCCGAAGGCAAGGCCGGCTCCGTCGAGGTCGAAGTCATCCCGGCCCCGCAGGGGCTCGGGCTGGCCGGCGCCGAGACCGTCCGGAACATCCTCGAACTGGCCGGGATCCAGGACGCCTGGACCCAGTCCAACGGGAACACGCGGACGACGGTCAACCTCGCGAAGGCGACGTTCAACGCGCTCGAGAACGCCTCGCAGGCACGCACGCCTGACCGCGCGCGACGCGTCCAGCGAGAGGCCGACGACGGGGTGAGCAACTGATGCGAGCAGTCGTCCAACTCCGCGGCAACATCGACATGACCGCGGGCCAGCGCGACACGCTGGACATGCTCAACATCGGCCGCGTCAACCACGCCGCGCTCGTTCCCGAGACAGACACGTACGACGGGATGGTCGCGAAGGTCAACGACTTCGTCGCCCACGGTGAGCCCTCGGTGGAGACGCTGGCGCTCGTGCTCGAGACGCGTGCGGACGCGCTCGAGGGCGAGGCCGACGTCGACGAGGAGTATCTCGCCGCGGAGACGGAGTACGACAGCTTCGAGGCGCTGGCGGAGGCGCTGCTGGCGGAGGAGACGACGCTGCGCGAGCAGAACATCTCCCCGACGCTGCGACTCCACCCGCCCCGTGGCGGGCACGACGGCATCAAGCATCCGGACAGCACGGGCGGCGAACTCGGTCCCCACGAGGAGATCGACCCGCTCCTGGAGGCGATGCGATAATGACCAGCAAGAAACGACGACAGCGCGGTTCCCGCACCCACGGCGGCGGCAGCCACAAGAACCGGCGCGGCGCCGGCCACCGTGGCGGCCGCGGCAAGGCGGGCAGCCGCAAACACGAGATGCACCACTACGGGCCCTGGGCGAAGCACGGCTTCACCCAGCCCGACGAGGTACAGGACAACGTCGCCGAGGTGCGCGTCCAGAAGATCGACGAGGACGCGGCGCTGCTGGCGGCGGAGGGCGTCGCCGAGAACGACGACGGCGCCTACACCATCGACGCTCGCGACGTGGCCGAGGACGGCTGGGAGGCCGACGTGGTGAAGGTGCTCGGCAACGGGCAGGTCCGCCAGGAGCTGCACGTCACCGCCGACGCGTTCAGCGACGCCGCGACCGAGCTGATCGAGGACGCCGGGGGCTCGACCACCGTCTCCGAGCGCGCCGAGGAGCGTGCCGAGCGGGAGGCCGAACAAGCCGCCGAATCTGAAGAAGCCAGCGAGGACTGACAATGAGCTGGAAGGAGACCGCCGAACCAGTGCTCACGCGGATGCCGACGGTCGCACGGCCGGAGGGGCACGTCCCCTTCAAGCGCAAGCTGCTGTGGACCGCCGGCATCCTCGTGATGTACTTCTTCCTGACGAACGTCACCCTGTACGGGCTCCAGACGGGGGGGACTGACTTCTACGGCCAGTTCCGTTCGATCCTCGCCGGCGCGTCCGGCTCGATCCTGCAGCTCGGGATCGGCCCGATCGTGACGGCGTCGATCGTGCTTCAGCTGCTGGGCGGGGCCGACCTGCTCGGGCTGGACACCGAGAACGACCCGCGCGATCAGGTGCTGTACCAGGGGCTCCAGAAGCTGCTGGTCGTCGTGATGTGTGTCCTGACCGGCGCGCCGATGGTGTTCGCGAGCCCGATTCTGAGCGCCGACCCGGTGGTCGCGCAGTCGCTCGGGATCGGTCTCCGTGGCGTCGAGGCGCTGCTGTTCGCGCAGATCCTCGTCGGCGGGATCCTGATCCTGTTCATGGACGAGATCGTGAGCAAGTGGGGCGTCGGCTCCGGGGTCGGCCTGTTCATCATCGCCGGCGTGAGCCAGCGCCTCGTCAGCGGCCTGTTCGGTTGGCAGGGGCTGACGGGCAACAGCGGCTTCGTCTCCTCCTGGATCGGGATCATCACTGGGAGCGCCGAGCTCCCGGGCTCGCCGCTGACGACCGAGGGGTTGAGCGCGATCTTCCTCGGGCAGGGGATGATCCTCGCGATGATCACGACGGTGCTAATCTTCGTCGTGGTCGTCTACGCCGAGAGCGTCCGGATCGAGATCCCGCTCTCGCACGCTCGCGTGAAGGGCGCCCGCGGGAAGTTCCCCGTGAAGCTCATCTACGCCAGCGTCCTGCCGATGATCCTCGTCCGTGCGCTGCAGGCGAACCTGCAGTTCCTCGGGCAGATCCTCCACAGCCAGTGGAACGGCATGCCCGTCTGGCTGGGCGAGTACGACACCCAGACCGGGCAGGTCGTCGAGGGGCTGTTCTGGTACCTCAAGCCGATCCAGAGCCCCGACCAGTGGATGTGGTTCGTGGGCGCGACTGTCACCGCCGACTGGTGGCAGGTGCTGCTCCGGATCGGCATCGACCTGACGTTCATGATCGTCGGCGGTGCGATCTTCGCGATCTTCTGGGTGGAGACCACCGGGATGGGCCCGGAGGCGACCGCCCAGCAGATCCAGAACTCCGGGATGCAGATCCCCGGCTTCCGGCAGAACCCACAGGTGATCGAGAAGGTGATGGAGCGGTACATCCCGCAGGTCACCGTCATCGGTGGCGCCCTCGTCGGGCTGCTGGCGGTGATGGCGAACATGCTCGGCACCATCGGGCAGGTCTCCGGAACGGGGCTGCTGCTGACGGTCTCCATTACGTACAAGCTGTACGAGGAGATCGCCGAGGAGCAGCTGATGGAGATGCATCCGATGATGCGCCAGATGTTCGGCTCAGAATAAGGAAGGTTCGGGCCTTACAGCCCGGATACGTCCTTCTCAGCGACTCTCCTTCCTAGCAGAACGCACGTCCGAAAGCGGCCGCTGAACCACGCGACGGCGAACGTGACGACAGGCCAGACACCTCGGAAGCAAGGGGAGAAGCATCGCCGTCGCGGGGCGGCACGGAACGCGGTCACCGCGCCGACGCGTTCGAGTTAGCGAGTCGGGTCGCGGGCGGGGATCAGTCCCTGTGCCATGAGGCGACGGGCGATGACGACCAGCCCGTTCCCGAACCCCTCGCCGAAGATCGCTTGCTCCTCGCCGCTGTCGGGGATGATCGAACTCACGAGGATCGTCGAGCGGTCGACCAGCAGGAGCCGCCCGATCGCCGTCTCGTCCTCGGCGTCCGCGGCGTGGAGCCACTCCAGTCCGGAGACGAACGTCGTGGCGTCGGGGACGGCCGCCTGGATCCGGCGCTTTAGCGGCTCCGTCAGCGCGCCGACGACGAGTTCGATGTCGCCGTCGACGTCGTTGAGCGTCGCGACGAGCTCCTCGGTCAGCAGCGACTCGTCGCCGGCGACGAGCTCCTCGGTCAGCAGCGACTCGTCGCCGACGACGAGCACGATCTCCTCCGTCGCGGTCTCGAGGAGCCCGTCCGTCCGGTTCTCGATCGCCTCCCGTCCGCTCATCGCCCACACCTCCTGGATCGGGGACTCCTCCTCCTCGTCGACGGCAGTGACCGCGCCAAGCGAGTCGTGCAGTCGCTCGATGCGGTCGTCGTACTGGTCGCGGAGGGTCTCGGTCGCCTCCCCCAGCGAGACCGCGCGGAACTGCTGGGGGCTGGAGTGCTGTATCTCGACCAGCCCCTTCGCCTCCAGCACCCGGATCGCGTCGTACACGCGGGTCCTGGGGACCTCGGTCAGGTCGCTGAGCGACTTCGCGGTGCCCGTACTGAGGCGGGTCAGCCCGACGAAACACCGGGCTTCGTACTCCTTCAAGCCGAGCTGTTGGAGTACCTCGATCGCCTCCCGCACGTTTTCAGGTGTGTCCATGTAAGCCGACCGTCCGAGGGAGCCCCGGGGTCGGTCTACCGTTTCGGCGGTAGTGGGATAGGTTTTGTCACTGGTCCCGTGACAGAGTTAACAGTCGAAATATCTACAGAGAGCTGCTCTATTGGGATAGTTCTTTCAATCTACGGTAAACGTTACTCTCCCAGTAACACGGTACGGGACGATTTACGATGAAGCTTCTTTCGAACTGACAGAAAGTAGTTACTCGTTTAATCACAAAAGAGATAACGGCGTGGACACAGCCAGTAGTACACGCGAGAGCGGTGTCGACGCCCCCGTACTGCAGTCCGGCCAGCCGGGCAGCTGTCACCGCACGCCACCAATATCGATGTCCAACGACCCACTCCAAGATCCGGAATCCGAAGCCATCGAGCAGCTCGAACGGTTCGGACTGAGCACGTACGCCGCTCGGACGTTCGTGGCGCTCGCGAGCTTGGGCTCCGGAACGGCCAGAGACGTGAGTCAGGTCGCGGAGGTACCGCGCACCCGGGTGTACGGAGCGGTCGAGGAGCTACAGGACCGGGGGCTGGTCGACACGCTCCAGTCCTCGCCCAAGCAGTTCTGGGCCATCTCCAGCGAGACTGCGGGCCGGACGCTCAAACGGGAGTTCGAACACCGGCTGGACGTGCTCCGGACGGCGCTGACCGAACTCGAGCCGACCGACCGCCAGAGCGAACAGCGGGGGGTTTGGACGGTGGACGGCCAGCCAGCCGTCACGGAGCGGCTGTTAGAGTTCTTCGACGGCGCCGAGGAGCGGATCGTCTACCTGACTGCCGGAGACAGCCTCTCGGCCGAACTGGTCGAGGGGCTGCAGGGGGCCGCGGCTCGGGGGGTCTCGCTCAGGCTCACGGGCGGGTCGACGGCTGGGCAGGAGCGGCTCCGATCGCAGTTCCCGGACGCGACGGTCACCGAGCCGACGTGGGGCTGGTCGGAGACGCGGGCGGGCCGGCTCATGATCGTCGACGGCCGGAAAGTGCTCGTGAGCATCGTCGGCGAGGGCGGGGACGCCTCGGAGACCGCGATCTGGAGCGAGGGCTCCTCGAACAGTCTGGTGGCGGTGGTGAAAGCGATCTTCGACGGCGTCCCGGAGTCCGACAGCCCGGAGTAGCGGGGTGGCCGTCCCGGCCTGTACATCGGGCGCCGGTCAGGGAGTACAGCCTACTCGCTTTTCGAGGACGGTCGAAGCGAGACGCTGTCGCGATGGCCGTGTTTCAGACACTCGTCGAGGAATCCCGTCAACTGACTGGCTGCCTCCGACTCGAGACCACGAACGCGCCCTCCGTCTCGTTCCATGGCAGGTTCAACAGCACTGACTCGTCGCGTACTTGGAGTGTCGCGTACCGCTCACCCATCTCCTCCCCCCAGTCATGGTCTCAAAGCGGGTGGCCCGTTTCGTCGATCGAGGAGGTCGGTTCGTCCTTACTCATCGAGCGCCCCGAACTGATACTGTAACGCGGTTCGAATGTGGAAGTTCTTCGTCTCGACGCTCTCTGCCTGTAGTGCGAGGTTGAGGTGGTCGAGTGCCCCCTCGGAGAAGCTCTCCTCGCGTACCGCGGCTGTGGTGGACGTTTTCATCTCTGTTCGTCTGGTAGTAGCCTGCTACACATTTTACTGGGGTTCATATTACGGATTCAGATTTTTGTGATTGACCGAGTGACAGAAATTGTGATCCGGTTCCCGACGTCACCTCGAGAGAGCGTACTCGGGGGGAGCCGGCCGAACCTACCCATCGAACTCGGTCGACTGCCGCGAGCAGCACTCCTTCGAAAGTGACAGAACGCTCTCGTGGAACTCGTCGTAGTTCGGGCTCTCGTAGCCGTCCTCCGTATGCCACTTGTATCGAACCTCGTGGGACTCGTCGATGGTCACGAGCGCCCGTTTCGGGACACCGAGGTGGCGCTCCCACTCGTCGTCGGCCAGCCCGAACTGTTCGGTGACGCGGCCGGTCGAGTCGCTCGACAGGGGGAACGGGATGTCGTATCGATCGATGAACTCCTTGTGGGCGTAACAGGGTTCGAGCGAGATCCCGAGCACGTCGACGTTCTCGGTGAACGTGAGGTACTCGGCGTCCCGGAACCGACAGAGCACGTCGGTACAGACCGGGCTGAAGTCAAGGGGTAGAAGACGGGACGACAGCGCTGCCCGCCACTCGCGGTCGGGGCGCGCGGTACACGTCCCCGTGGTCCCGACGCTGCTGACCACGAGCGGGGGGTCGGGTGATAGAATCCCGACAGTAGATCCCCGATCCGGCCCACGAACGGGGACCGTGGTACTCCGACTCAGAGTAAGGTTATAACCCTCCGGCCGATATAGCCGGTGACCATGAAGAAGCAGGAGCTCATCCACCTGCACGGCCTTCTCGCGGAGCTTCAGAGCCAGTTCGACGCAGCGGGGGACACTGTCTCCGAAGAGTACCGGGAGCTGGGCGTGCAGCCGACATCCATTCACCGATCGAAAACTGACCACAAGGCAGCCGTATTCGCGCTGATCCACGGCGTCACCGACGAACTCGAAGACGGCGAAGAGGCGGAGACGGAGACGATCGCCGCCACCGCCGACTGATCCTGCGGCCGCGGTCCGACCCGACGACAGATCGAACAGCGACTGCGATACCGGTCCCCGCTGGAGGGACTTCGATTCACGCCGATCGGTACTGAAGCGTTTATCTGTCTACCGTGTGTAGCGTCAGGCGAAGCGTGCCGGCCGACGCGCTGAACGAGGGACCACCATGAGTGTCCAACAGACGCCATCGGGCGACCCGCTGGTATCGTACCCCGAGTTCGGGCTGAGTTGTCTGTACGACGACGACGACGACCCCTCGGAGGTCACCGTCTTCCCCGGGGAGGAGATGTCGACCACCGAGTGGGTCACTGCCGACGTCGACAGCGCCGTCGCTCTCGACGAACTCCGGTAGCCGGCACAGTTTTCTCCGCGGATCCGAGACTGAACACCGCAGCGGCAGCACCGGCGACTTTCGGCCGAAGGTGAGCGGCGACTCCCGCCGCCGTTCCGGGTGGCCGAAGCCACCGCAGAAGACAGCATTAAACCCGGGGCAACAGTACAGCCACCTATGAGCGACGAACCGTCAGCCGCACTTTTGTCACACCTGCTCGTTCCGGTCGCGACTGAAAAGGACGCCCGCGAGACGGCGGTCGCGCTGGCGCCGTACGATCCCGAGCGCGTGACCGTGGTCCACGTCGTCGAGAAGGGCGGCGGCGTCCCGGACAAGACGCCCGTCGAGCAGTCCGAGTCGATTGCCGAGGCGGCGTTCTCGGGGTTCCGCGAGCGGTTCCCCGACGCCGAAACCGAGACCGTCTACCGGCGGAACGTCGTCCAAGGCGTCATCGACACCGCCGCCGAGACCGGCGCGAGCGCGATCGCGTTCCAGCCCCGGGAGGGGAGCCGCCTCCAGCAGTTCCTCGCGGGCGACCGCACGCTCCGACTGGTGACCGAAGCCGACCGCCCGGTTATCACACTCCCGGGACGAACTGAATGAGCGACGAGGAGCTCGCCAAGGACCTCGGCCCGCTGGCGGCGCTGACCATCGGCGTCGGGACGATGATCGGGGCCGGCATCTTCGTCCTCCCCGGAGAGGCGATCACCCGTGCCGGCTCGTTCGCCATCGTCTCGTTCGTGCTCGGCGGGGGGATCGCCCTGTTCACCGCGCTGTCGGCCAGCGAACTCGGGACGGCGATGCCCCGCTCCGGCGGCGCGTACTTCTACGTCAACGAGGCGTTGGGCCCGCTGTTCGGCTCGATCGCCGGCTGGGCGAACTGGCTGGGGCTGGCATTCGCCTCCGCGTTCTACATGGTCGGCTTCGGGGAGTACGTCGTCGGCATCGCCGGCCTCCCGGACGGGTTCCTGATTGCCGGGTTCACCGTCCCGTGGATCAAGTTCATCGGCCTGCTGGCGGCGACGCTGTTCGTCCTCGTCAACTACATCGGCGCCAAGGAGACCGGACGGCTCCAGAACGTCATCGTGGTCATTCTGGTGCTGATCCTGACCGTGTTCACGGTGTACGGCGCGACCCGCGCGGCCCCCGCGAACATCCCGGGGTCGAAGGGGCTGACGCCGATGCTGGAGGCGACCGGCCTCATCTTTGTCTCCTACCTCGGCTTCGTCCAGATCACCAGCGTCGCCGAGGAGATCAAAGAGCCCGGGAAGAACCTCCCGCGGGCGATCATCGGCTCGGTCGTGATCGTGACGATCATCTACGCGCTCGTGTTGGTCGTGATGAGCGCCGCGGTCGAGCCCGGGTTCATTCAGGCCCAGTCGGAAGCCGACAACATCGCGGTCGTCGAGGTCGCCCGGCTGCTGATGGGGCCGATCGGCGCGGGCGCGATGCTGTTCGGCGGCCTGCTCGCGACGGCCTCCAGCGCGAACGCCTCGATCATGGCGTCCTCGCGCATCAACTTCGCGATGGGGCGGGACCGCATCGTGACGCCGGACCTCAACGAGATCCACCCGCGCTTCGGCACGCCGTACCGCTCGATCGCGCTGACGGGCTCGTTCATCCTCCTGTTCATCGTCGCCGCGCCGATCAACACGCTGGCGTCGATCGGGAGCTTCCTCCACTTGGTGATCTACGGCCTGCTCAACATCGCGCTGGTCGTGATGCGCGAGGCCGACGCCATCGACTACGAGCCCTCCTTCACCGTCCCGCTCTACCCGTTCACTCCAATCGTCGGCGGGCTGCTCTCCTTCGCGCTCATCTACTACATCGAGCCCGTTCCGCGGCTGGTCGGTGCCGCCATCGTGCTGTTCGCGGCGATCTGGTACCTCGGCTACGCCCGGAGCAGGACCGAGAAGCAGGGGTTGTTGAGCGAGTACATCCTCTCTCGGGAGGAGGAGATGCCCGACGCCGCCGTCGACGCCGCCGAGAGCGTCCAGCCCACGGGGGACAACCAGTACCGCGTAATGGTGCCGCTCGCGAACCCGGCCCACGAGAAAGAGCTCATCACGCTCGCGAGCGCGATCGCCAAGCAGCGCGGCGGCGTCGTCGACGCGGTCCACGTGATCACCGTCCCGGACCAGACCTCGCTCAGCTACGCCGCCGACCACGTCGAGCGGCTGGAGGAAGACCACCGAACGGTGCTCGAGGACGCCCGGACCGACGCCGAGACGTTCGACGTCGAGGTCGAGACGAACACGATTATCTCCCACCGAGGAATCGGCGAGGTGTTCGACGCCGCCGCGGACCACGAGGCCGACCTCGTGGTGATGGGTTGGGGCCCCGACAGCGGCGGTCGCGTCGAGGGCGCCGTCGAGGAGGTCACGAGCGACCTGCCCTGTGACTTCCTCGTGCTCAAGGACCGCGGGTTCGACCCCGAGCGAATCCTGATCCCCACTGCGGGCGGCCCGGACTCGGAGCTCTCCGTCGAGGTCGCCAAGCTGCTCCAGTCGGAGTACGGATCCGAGCTCACCCTGCTGCACGTCGCCGACGACGAGTCGGCGGGACGGGAGTTCCTCGAAGGCTGGGCCGAGGCCCAGGAGGTCGACGCCGAACTCCGCGTCGAAACCGGCGACGCCGAGCGCGCGATCGAGGACGCGGCCGGGGACGCCACGCTGGTGATCCTGGGCGCGACCGAGCGCGGCGTGCTCTCGCGGATGCTCACCGGCTCGCTGGTACCCGACGTGGTGGCCGACGTGGACTGCTCGGTGCTGCTGGCGGAACGCAAGCGGGACCGGAGCGTGCTCGACCGGCTCCGCGGGCTGCTCCGCTGGTAGAGACACCTCCGCTCGATAGCCCTTCTCCTTCGCCGACCGCCGCCCGTTCTCCCGCGCCCCACGGGAACGCTTTACTCCACGCCGGCGCAATCGCCGCCATGAACCGACTCCGTCCCGATCGCCGGCCCGGCGAGTGGTCGCCGTGAGCGGGAGCCACGCCCGCCGCGGGAAGCCGAGCCGCTACGCGTTCTCCACTCGCGACGTGGGGCTCGACGGCCGGCAGGGCCACCTGTTCACGCCGGACCGGCCGGCGGACGCGCCCGTGATCGTGCTCACCCCCGGCGCGGGGCTCCCGTGGCGGCCGACGCTCGAAGCGACCGCCGAGCGGTTCGCGGAGCGGGGGTACGCGGCGCTGGCGTTCGACCACCGCGGCTTCGGCAGCGTCGGGGGGGACCGCCTGCTCTCACCCGGCCGCCAGCGCGCGGATCTCGACGCAGCGATCGAGGCCGCGCGGGACGGCCCGGAGGTCGACGGTGACCGCCTCGCGCTGTGGGGAATGGATCTCTCGGCGGCCACCGCCCTCGCGGCCGCCGCGGACTCGTTCGCGGTCGACGCCGTTGTCGCCCGGTTCCCGGTGCTCGACGGCGCGACGCTGCTGCCCTCGTGGCTCCGCCCCCGGCTCCGCGGGCTCGCGCGCGGTGTCGCGGACTACCCGGCCTCGGCGCTGGAACGGCTCCGCGGCGTCGACGCCGACGAACGGGGGCTCAGGGTCCCGCTGTTCGGCGACGCGGGCGAGGTGGCGGCGATCACCGCAACCGGCGCCGCCCGGGACGTGCGCGACCTGTTGGGCCGTGAGCCCGGGACGACGCCCGCACGTTCGCTTGTGAAGCTCCAGCGCCACGATCTGAGTTCGGCCGTGACAGACGTGAACTGCCCGACGCTGTTCGTCGCCGGCGAGCACGACGAGGTGGCGCCGCCGGATGCGGTCGCGGCGGCGAGCGAGTCGGTCCGAGACGCCTCGCTGGTCAGGGTGCCGAGTTCGCACTACGCCGCGCTTGCGGGCGTGGAGCTGGAGCGGACGCTGAACCACGAGCTCGCGTTTCTGGACGCCGAGTTGTAGGGATCGAGATATTTTCTGTCGAGTGTCACTCTCCGGGTGTTTTGTACGGGGTTCCGGTCGGTGTTGGATAGGGAATTTCCGGAACAGCAATAGCCGTCCGCTGGAACCGCAACAGCAGTTCGACGCGAGACCACTTGCAGCCGCAGTGTGCCGGACACGAGGCCAGTCATCAGAAATCGAAGATTTCTGATTGGCACCGGAAGCCGACGGCTTCCGGTTGCCTCGCCGACTGGTGGCGAGCGCGAGGCGTCCACCGCCACCGCACCGCGGTCGGCGCGAAACGCCAGTCCCTCCGTGGACGAGCCAGCGCGAGGGATGAGTAACCGAACGAAGTGAGGGAGCGAGTCGGCTGGGGAGGTCTGTGGGCTGTGTGTGGCGGTGCGGTCGCAAGTGGCCAAGCATCGAGCTGTTGCGGTTGGAGTCAGACCCGACGTTGACGCCCACCCGACCGAGAACGGAGAAACCCGAAACCACACGGATTCAACTACACCACTCTCCACCCCTAAACCATGGACGCCTTCGCCCCGGCCAGCGTGACGGCCGTGTTCGCTCCCGATCAGGTCGAGTCCGGCTCCCGCGGCGCCAGCGTCGCGCTCGAAGACGGCGTGACCGTTTCCGTCGACGACGCCGACGAAACCGCGGTAACCGTCGACGGCGAGCCGACCGAGTTCGACCCCATCGAGCGCGTGCTGGGTCGCCTCGGCGTCGCCGCCGCGGTCGACGTGCGCCCGCAGGTCCCCCTCGGTGCGGGGTTCGGCGCCAGCGGCGCCGCCACGCTCGCGACCGCACTCGCCGCGAACGAGCGGTTCGAACTCGGTCACGCTCGCGACGAGCTCGTCGAGCACAGCCACGAGGCCGAAGTCGCCGCCGGAACCGGGCTCGGCGACGTGTTCATTCAGGACGCTGGCGGGCTGCTGTACAACGTCGGTGACGGTCGACAGCGCGTCGAAACGGACGAGCCCGTCGAGTACGTTTCCTACGGCGGGCTCTCGACCGCCGACGCGCTGGCCGACGAGGCGCTGATGGACCGGGTCCGCGAGGAGGGCGGTGCGGTGCTCGACACACTGCCGGAGCCGCCCACGCTCCGCGGGGTGGTCGAGCGCTCGTGGCCGTTCGCGCGGGCGCTGGACCTCCCCACCGAGCGCGTCGCCGACGACGTGGCTCGCGTTGAGGACGCCGGCGGCGCCGCGACGATGGCGATGCTCGGGGAGACGGTCCTCGCCGTCGACTGCGAGGGCGTGCTGGCAAACCGGACCCGCGTCTCCACTCAGGGCGCGCGGCTGCTGTAACCCTCCGTCGCCGCGACCACCAGCTTCAAGCCCGGGACCCGTTCCAGTACGGACATGGACGGCCACGCCGCGGCGCCCGGCGCGGGGACGGTTCTCAACGCGCTCGCGACCGGCCGGGGGGCCGCGTTCGCGCTCGATTTCGACACCGCCGCCCACGTCGAACTCGACGGCTCAGGCGACATCGAGGGGGCGATCGACGGCCAGCCCGACGCCGACACCGACCTGATCGAACGCTGCGTGGATCTCGCAGTCGAGCGCTGGGGCGACGATCCCGCAGCGACCGCCGACCTCCCGGCGCGGGGGTCGGTCGGCGGCACGGTCCGAACCGAGAGCGAGGTGCCGACCGCCGCAGGGCTGAAAAGCTCCTCCGCGGCCGCGAACGCGGCCGTGCTCGCGACTGCCGACGCGCTCGGGCTCGCGGGGATCGTCGACCACGAGGACGCCTGCCGGATCGGTGTCGAAGCCGCACGCGAGGCGGGCGTCACCGTCACCGGCGCGTTCGACGATGCCAGCGCGTCGATGCTCGGGGGACTCACCGTCACCGACAACACCGCCGACGAACTGCTCGCTCGAGAGGAGGTTGACTGGACGGCGCTAGTCTGGACGCCGCCGGAACGGGCCTACTCCGCCGACGCCGACGCCGAGCGCTGTGAGCGCGTGGCGCCGATGGCCGAGCTAGTCGAGGAGCTCGCACTCGACGGCGAGTACGGGACGGCGATGACGCTCAACGGGCTCGCGTTCTCGGCGGCGCTGGGCTTCTCGGCCGAGCCCGCGGTCGAAGCGATGCCCCACGTCGAGGGCGTCTCGCTCTCCGGCACGGGACCGAGCGTCGTCGCCGTCGGCGACCCGGAGGGGCTGGAAGCGGTCGAGGAGCGCTGGCAGGAGCGAGCCGGCGAGACGCTGCGGACCGAGACGCGGGCGACCGGAGGCAGATACCTATGAGCGAACGCACACCCGACGACATGACCCTGGAGGAACTGCGCGAGGAGATCCAGCAGATCGACCGCGAACTGGTCGAGCTCATCGCCCAGCGCACCTACGTCGCGGACACCATTGCCGACGTGAAGGAAGAACAGGGGCTCCCGACCACCGACGAGGATCAGGAGCAGGCGGTGATGGACCGCGCCGGCGAGAACGCCGAGCGATTCGACGTGGACTCGAACCTCGTGAAGGCGATCTTCCGGCTGCTGATCGAACTGAACAAGGTCGAACAAAGAGAGAGCCGGTAGGCGTACGGACGACTGTTTCAGAGCTTCTAACTGCGTATTAGTGAGGCTGGGTCGACTCTCGACGCCACCATACGAAATTTCAGACTTGATGAGCAGGCGGAAGATTCGACACAAGTCTGTTGCACACGGGATACGACAACCACTACGAGTCCACGCGTCGTTCAGCTGGGACTATCTCCTCCGTCCTGAGTCATTCCTCGTCAGTTGGTTCGAGTGGGACTCGTTCTACCTCGATATCTTCGTAGTCCTTCTCAGAGGAGAGTACGTCCATCCCTCGCGTTTCCGCAGTCGCCGCGTGGAAGGAGTCGAACGGCGTCATTCCCTCGTCGTAGTAGTTGACAGCTTTCAGAACTACTTGTTTCTCCTCCTCGTTCCGCACAGGGACGAGTTCGAGCAGGTTCGCCACCAGCGGAACGTAGTCGAACTCGTAGCGTTCTCGGGCGAGGAGAAGTTCGAGATACGAGAACGGTGACGTTTCGACGTCGTACTCGCCGAGAGCGTCCTCAGCGGTGTCCTGCAACCAATCAGTATCTTTGGCGAGTGCGAGCAGGAAATCCGTCTCGACGTACACCGTCATCTATCGCCGCCGGCTTCCTCAGCCTCGTCTTTCGCCTCCGCCTCGATGTCCTCTCGAATTTCCTCAACTGATGCATCGTGAAGCTGGCCTGCCGCCTCGCGGACCGCGGCAAGTGGGTCGTCCGCGACCGGAATCAACTCGATTCTGTCCTCGTACATAACGATGTGATACTTCTGGCCGTACTTCTCGCGCACCTCTTTTGGGATGTACAGCCGTCCCTGTCCATCCGTCTCTGCTGACATAGAGGTGAGTACGATACCACAGACAAAGAATCTTACCACTATCGAGTAGTTGATGGTTTCAATCAAAACAGCTCAGTAGTGTGCATAGTGTATTTCATCTATTTGAACAAGGTCGAACAGCGGGGAAGCCGATAACTGTTAACACACCGCTTTTTCATTCTCGCCTCGTAGTGGCCCGCATGCACTGTCTCGACGGATCTGGACGCCCCGAGAACGGAGAGGGTTGATGTGGGCGACTCAGATACCGATGTAGAGATCTCCGGAGAGCAGTCCACGGCACCGGAGATCCTCTAATCGGTGATCGAATCCGCCCAGCACGAGATGGAGCGGGGAACGACTGGACTCCTCCTGTCGGGGTTCTCCGCGGGTCTCGATATCGGGTTCGGGCCGCTGCTGATGGCGGTCCTGCTCACGGTCAGCGACGGCGGGTACGGTGATCTCGGGACGGAGCTACTACTGGCGAGTGCGTACTCCGTCGGGTTCATCTTCGTCATCATCGCGCGCTCGGAGCTGTTCACCGAACACACGACGCTCGCGGTGATGCCCGTCCTCGACAACCGAGAGTCGCTCGGGAAGTTAGGTCGGCTCTGGGGGTTGATCTGGGTCAGCAACATCGCTGGCGGCGCAGTGTTCACCGCGTTCGTCGTCGTGTTGATGCCGAACTCGGGGTCGCGAGCCCGGAGTCGTTCGTCGCCATCGCTCGAAAGATGGTCTCTCACGGGCCCGGATGGCTGTTCGTTGCGGGCATCCTCGCGGGGTGGCTCATGGGCCTGTTGGCGTGGCTGATAACCGCCGCGAAGGAGACCACCAGCCGCCTGCTCATCATCTGGCTCGTCACCGCCTCGATCGGTGTTCTCCACCTTCCGCACTCGATCGCGGGCAACGTCGAGGTGCTGTTCGGGCTGTTTCTCACCGCCGAGATAACGGTGCTCGACTACGTCACGTTCCTCGCGTTCTCGACTGTCGGGAACGCGGTCGGTGGGGGCGTGTTCGTGAGCCTGTTGAAGTACGGCCACGTCGTTCGCGGTGGGGGATGACCGCGTCGTCTCTCGAAGATCTACTCCTCGTCGGTTGGTTCGAGTAGGACCCGTTCGACCTCGATCCCGTCGTAGTCGTTCTGGGAGGAGAGGACACCCATCCCTCGTGTCTCCACCGTCGCCGCGTGGAGCGCGTCGAACGGCGTCATCCCCTCGTCGTAGTAGTTGACGGCTTTCAGCACGACCTGCCGCTCCTCCTCGTCGCGCACGGGGACGAGTTCGAGGAGGTTCGCCACCAGGGGTACGTAGTCGAACTCGTAGCGTTTCCGGGCGATCAGGCGTTCGAGGGTCGGCGCTGCCGCTGGACGGTTGGGGCCGACGGCGGCCGCGAACAGCACTGCGACGGCGTACACCGCGACCTGCCGGCGCTGGAGCAGCGCTTCGTCCACTCCGTGGCCGTTCGGGAGCGCTCGGGAAAACGAGGGAGGTCGGCGATCGACTCCGGGATGGTGCTACTTATACTCCCAGGGCGCTGGGTTGGAGGTATACACTCGCCCCCGTCGCTCGATCGGCGGCTCACCTACTCCGGGCCGCAGACGTGCGGGGGCATCCTCATGACCGACTCCGACATCTCGAACGTCGTGCTCGTCACGGTCGACTCGCTCCGGGCCGACGCCGTGGGTGCGTACGACGACGACCGGCACACGCCCGTCCTCGACAGCATCGTCGACCGCGGGACGACGTTCGACCGCGCGTTCGCCACCGGTAACTGGACGCCGTTCTCGTTCCCGTCGATCATGGCCTCTCGCCCCGTGTTCGGCGACACCGGACGCATCGGTGTCGACGGCACGGAGACGCTGGCGGAGACGCTCTCCGAAGCGGGGTTCTCGACGGCCGGGTTCAACGCCGCCAACGGCTTTCTGACCTCCCACTGGGGGTACGACGACGGGTTCGACGAGTTCGAGCCGTTCGTCGCCAGTGTCGGCTCCAGCATCTACAGCAAGTATCTCGCGACCCACCCGACGGTGGAGGCGTGGCTCCAACTTGCGACCTCGCCCGCCCGGCGATTCGGCTCGTGGCTCCGCGGCGGCACCGACGAGCGGCCGTTCCTCGACACCTCGCGGATGTTCGACGTGGAGCACGCGGCGACCGACTACGTGGAGTCGGTCGAGGAGCCGTTCTTCCTCTGGATCCACTACATGGACGCCCACACGCCGTACGTCCCCGCGCCGCGGTACATCCGCGAGGTCTCCGACGGCCTGCTCGGCACCCACCGGATGATCCACGCCCACACCCGGACGGGGCTGGGCTGGAACGTCGGCGAGCGCACGCTCGACGATCTCCGCACCCTCTATCAGGCCGCAGTCCGGCAGGTCGACGCCAGCGTCGGCCGCGTGCTCGACGCGCTCGAAACCGCCGGCGTCGCCGACGAGACGGCGGTCGTCGTCGCGGGCGACCACGGCGAGGAGTTCCAAGAACACGGCCACCTCGCACACTACCCGAAGCTGTACGACGAACTGATCCACGTTCCGTTCGTCGTGGACGTCCCCGGGGGCGAGGGCGGACGGGTCGAGCGACAGGTCGGCCTCGACGCGATCCCGCCGACGGTGACCGACCTGCTCGGCGTCGACGCGCCCGACGCGTGGCAGGGGGCGAGCGTCGCGCCGAGCGTCCGCGACGGTGCGGAGCCGGCCGACGAGCCCGTCGTCTCGGTCACCGTCCGGGGCGAGAGCGTGACCAGCCAGCCGATCCCGCGATCGCTCGACGACGGCGACCTACTGGTGAGCGTCCGCGACCGCGACTGGACGTACGTCGAGAACGTCGGCGCCGGCTCCTCGCCGGCGGTCGACGACGACGGCGGCGCGCACGAGCTGTACTTCCGTCCCGACGACCCGACCCAGCAGGACGATCTGAGCGACGATCCCGGCCCCGAAGAGCGAGCCGTGATCGAGGAGTTCGGCGAGCTCGTCGGCGCCCACGCCGACCTGCTCCGCGCTGCCGACGGCGACGCGGCGGCCGCGGCCGACGGCGTCGACGAGGATCTCGAACACCGACTGGAGGCGCTAGGCTACCGCTAGATGGTCCGCGCGCTTCTGCGCAGCCTCGTGAGCGGCCCGCTCGCGGTCCGGCTCCGGCGGTACATGATCGTGGGCACGACGACTGCGGGGGTGCAGATGTTGCTGCTCTGGCTGTTCGTCGACGTGGGCAGGGTGAACTACCTGCTGGGCGCGACTGTCGCGATCGAGATCACGATCGTCATGACGTACGTGCTCAACAACGCCTGGACGTTCGCGGCGATGCGGAACTCGGGGTGGGGCGCGTACCTCACCGGCCTGCTGAAGACCAATATCGTGCGGGGGACGGCCATCCCGATCCAGCTGGCGGTGCTGTACGCGCTCGTCGACTTTCAGGGGGTGCAGTATCTGCTGGCGAACGCCGTGGCGATCCTCCTCAGCGGCGTGTATCGGTACGTCCTCGACACGCGCTGGACGTGGGGCCGGACCTGACTCGTGGTTCCGGCAGAACGCGAGCAGTACACTCTGTACCCGTCAGTGTGCAACGCTACCGAGGCTTTCGGCGATTTCAAGACCCCGTGTGACGTACTCGGTGACAGATAATGACGCATGAGTGACTGGAGTGAGCGCATGGCGTCGGGGACCGAGATCCTGCACCGACAGGCGGTCCGCATCCCGCTCCCGGACGTGGCGGCGGAGCAATCGCTCCACGAGAACATGACGCGGATCGCCGACGCCGGCCAGCGAAAGGCCGAGCTACTCGACGATCCGGACGTTCCGCTGACGGAGGTGTACGAGGACGAGCTAGCGGAGACCCAACAGAGCTTCAAATACCGCCTCCAGCAGGTCGCCGGCGAGGACTACTACGACGTCGCGACCGCGTACCTCGAGGGCGAGCGTGACGACTGGGTCGGCGCGCTCGCGGCGTACTATCTGGAGTGTTACTACCGGCTGCAGGAACGGTACACCGTCGACGAGCAGATCTTCTTCCTGGTGATCCTCCGCTATCCGGACTGCTTCACCGTGAACCTCAGCTTCCTCACCGGCGACATCAGCGACGACGCCGTCCGGTACGAGTCCGCCAAACATCTCGAGGCGGATCTCGACGACCGCGGCCACAAGCAGTACTACGCCGACTGTCAGTACACCCAGCATCAGGCTGCGGCGTATCTCCGCGAGCGCGTCGATTGCATCCGGGACGCGTTCCCTGACCCGGAGACGACGCCGATCGAGCAACGGCAGTACGGTGGGTTCGTCCACGTCACCGGCCGGGACGGCACGACGTTCGCGGAGGTCCTCGACTCAGTCACCCTGGATCCGGACCGGTTCGACGACGAGATCTCCTCACCCGGCCTCGTTCCGGAAGGGCCGGAGACCAGCCGGGCGAAGGAAAAGTACGTTTCCAACGCCGAGGTCGAGCTGTAGCCGACGAGTTCCCGGACGGGGCGATCGGCACCCCGATCGGGGCCACGAGAGTCGGTTCCCCGCGTCGGCCGCGCTGGCGCCGGCGAACCAACGAAACTTTGCCTGCTGGTGGTGGAGTAGCTGTATGAGCAACTATCACGTCGTGATGGAGGCTGCGTGGCTCGTGCGAGACGTCGAGGACATCGACGACGCCATCGGCGTCGCCGTCTCCGAGTCCGGCCGCCGACTCAACGAAGCCGACAAGGAGTACGTCGACGTCGAGGTGGGGCTGACCGACTGCCCGGCCTGTGGCGAGCCGTTCGACTCCGCCTTTATTGCCGCGAGCACCGCGCTCGTCGGGCTGGTGCTCGAGATCGACATCTTCAACGCCGAGAACGAGGAGCACGCCACCCGCATCGCCAAAAGCGAGGTCGGCGGCGCGCTGCGTGACGTCCCCCTGGAGGTCATCCAGACCGTGCAGACCGAGGAGGGCGACGAGGGCGCGAGCGCCGAGTAACCCCCAGCTTTCCGAAACGCTTTCAAATTACCCCTAGTTATTCGCGGGCATGGAGCTGCCGACACCCGAGGACCTGCGCGAGCGGCGGAACGCGGTGGGGCTGACGCAGTCGGCGCTGGCGGAACGCGCCGAGGTCTCCCAGCCGTTGATCGCCCGCGTCGAGAACGACGACGTGGACCCGCGGCTCTCGACGCTCCGGCGGATCGTCGAAGCGCTCGACGAGGCCGAGGGCGAGGTTGTCCGGGCGGCGGACCTCATGCACGAGAACGTGGTCCACGTGAGTCCGGACGACTCGGTCAGCGACGCGGTCGAACTGATGGACGAGGAGGCGTACTCACAGCTCCCGGTGATTCAGAACGGGGTCCCGGTGGGCTCGATCTCCCAGTCCGACGTGGTCCACGCCGGCGAGAACGTCGGCGAGCTGCCCGTCGCCGAGGTGATGAGCGAGTCGTTCCCGACGGTGAGCGCCGACGCGACCGTCGACGAGATCCGGAACCTGCTCGACCACTACAAGGCGGTGATCGTCACGGAGGGCGGCGAGGCTGCGGGGATCATCACCGAGGCGGACATCGCGAGTCACCTCTCTTAGTTCTCCGTCGCCGTTCCGACTGCGGTGCCGGCGACGGCTTCGATCCGCCCGTCGGCGTCACCCCCGACGGTTTCGAGGTGGAGGCCGCCGCTGTCGCCCGGCTCGTTCAGTCCCTCTCTGACACCATAGGACAGTTCCCACGTCCCCTGCTCGCCCGGCGCCAGATCGAGACGGATCGGGCGGGGGTAGGAGGCGTACTGGACGCTCGTGTTCAGCATCCCGCGGAACGTCCCCGCCACTGATCCGACGTTCTCGGCCGTCACTGACACCGTGAACGACTCCTCCGGTACGACCGTCTCGGGGTAGTCGAAGCTCACCAGTTCGTACTCGGCGGCCGGCTTCCGGATTCGTTCGATGGCCCGCTCCGGGAGTCGCCACGATGCGCCACCGACGGTGAGGCGGGGTGACTGCGCGGCGAGGCTGCCCTCGACCGGGAACGCCAGCCAGCCGCCGGGGCCCTCGCTGCCGGCGGCTTCGGGTGGTGTGTAAAGGGTTCGTCTCCCGCCCGGTGTTGTCCAAAAGTTCCCGCCCGCTACGACTGATCGGACTGGGGAGCCGTCGACGGATAGCGCGTACTCGCCGGCCGGGGGGGCCGACTCGTCTGTCGTCGACAGCTTCGCGAGGACGTAGCGTCCGCTGGGGTTCTCCGTGACGGTGCCGGAATCGGTGTAAACCGTGAGTAGCGACCCCTGGGCGACCACACGCCGGAGCGTGAGATCGACACCGCCGACGGTGAGTGTGTCCCCGAGCACGGCTGGTTCGGCCGTCGGCTCGGGGGTGGCCGACGGCTCGTCGGTCGGACCCTCGGAAGAAGTCACGCTTCCGGTGGTCGGTGATCCGTCTCCCTCACCGAGACACCCCGCGAGCGCGGTGCTCCCGAGTGCACAGGCGAGTACGCCAAGCGCGTCGCGTCTGGAGGGCATCGCTTCCCGGTTGACCCGACCCTGCTAAGTGTCTTCTGTCCAGTCGGACGGCTACAGCTCCAGCCCGCGAATACTGACGCCCTCGCCCTCTTCCACCTGCCCGATCACGCGACCGTCCGTCTCCCCCACGAGCGAGTTCGCCTGCTCGGGATCGACGGCGGCGACGAACCCGGTACCCATGTTGAACGTCCGGTGCATCTCCTCGTCGCTCACCTCGCCGAGGTCCTGCACGAAGTCGAACACCTCCTGCCGGGGCCAGGGGTCGTCGATCTCGTAGTGGAAATCCCCGAGTCGTTCGAGGTTGGTCCAGCCGCCACCGGTGACGTGCGCCGCGGCGCGAACGTCGTGTGCGCGCATGGGGTCGAGCAGGTCGGTGTAGAGCCGCGTCGGCTCCAGTAGCGCGTCACCGACAGCGTCGTAGCGCTCGCCGGGGTAGGGGTCGGTGTACTGGTACTCCCGGGTGACGGCCTCGCGGGCCAGCGTGAGGCCGTTGGAGTGGATGCCGGAGGATTCCCAGCCCACCAGCGCGTCGCCGACCTCGGCGCTGCCGGGGAAGACGGCGTCTTTCGCCGCCAGCCCCGCACAGGTGCCCGCGAGATCGAGCCCCTTCACGACCTCGGGCATCACCGCAGTCTCGCCGCCGACGAGCTCGAGGTCGGCAGCCTCGGCGCCGGCGGCGAGCCCTTCGCCGATCTGCTCGGCGAACGTCTCGTCGGGCTCGTCGACCGCGAGGTAGTCGACGAACGCCACCGGGCGCACGCCCGCGGCGACGAGGTCGTTGGCGTTCATCGCGATGCAGTCGATCCCGACGGTGGAGTAGTCAGCCATTGCTTCGGCGACGAGGAGTTTCGTGCCGACGCCGTCGGTCGCCAGCGCGAGGTAGCGGTCGCCGATGTCGAGCAGGCCGGCGTAGTCGCTATCGGTGCCTTCGCCCGCGGCGCCGGCGGCGCCGACCAGCGCGGCCGTCGCCGCCTCGCTGTCGGCGATGTTAACGCCCGCCTCGGAGTAGGTCAGCCCCTCCTCTTCGGTCATGTCAGAAGCGGCGGGAGGACGGCGCAAAAGTCCTCCGCTCCCCTCCTGCTGGGTTTGGGTAAGTGTGGGATACTGCGTAGCTCGGGTGCTTTCTACGACGGTGGAGAGTGCGGAGTCGATGTCCTGATCGTGGCTTGACTGCGGAGTTCGGTGTCTTGACCGCAGAATTCGGTGTTCGAACCGCGAACACGACCGCGGAGTTCGGTGTCCTGACCGCGGAGTTCGGTGTCCTGACCGCGGAGTTCGGTGTCCTGACCGCGAACACGACCGCGGAGTGAGCTAGACCACTTGAGACCGCAACCGCCCCGCACAGCCCTCACACCTCCCCAGCCGACTCGTTCCTTCGCTGTCGCTCAGTCACTCGTCCCTCGCGCGCTCGTTCGCGCACGGAGGCGCTCACGTCGCGCGCCACCGCCGGCAGCGGTCGCGGTGGATGCCTCGCCGGCGCCGATCGTCGGCGCCGGCGGGGGGAGGGGTGGGGACTCGGTGCCGCGCCGGGCTTCATGCCCGGCGCACTGCGGTCGCAAGTTGCCAAGCATCGAGATCCCGTCGCGGTTGCGGTGGCCGAGAGCCGAAACCCATCTGTCGCGGTCGCCGACGAACCCAAGAAAACCGCGATTACCCTTCCAAAGCCGAAAACTCAGAACCCGATACCCAGCACGAACACCACGTACACCGTCACGGCGATACTCGGTAGGAACACGCCCACCCACACTGCCTTGCTCCAGTCGATCACGGTCCGCCCGTCGAGCGCGCCGATGGGGATCATGTTGAACGCCGCGAGGAACAGGTTCACCGCGAGCCCGCGCCCCCCGAGCAGTTCGAGCAGGCCGATGTCGAGCGTCAGCCCACCCACCCACAGCGGGACGAACACCGCCGCGAGCACGATGTTCACCGCCGGCCCCGCCAGCGCGATCAGCCCGTGCTGGCGGTCGGTCAGCCGGCCGCGGTGGTGGACTGCCCCCGGCGCGGCGAAGATGAACCCCAGAAAGGCGCTCATGATCGCCAGAAACAGCATGTTGTACTCCGCGCGGAACGCCGCGATGTTGCCGTACCGTACCGCCATCACCTTGTGGCCGATCTCGTGGAGCAGGAACCCTATCCCGGCAGTCAGCAGCGACACCACGAGTGCGATCGCGAACGCCGTCGGATTCCCGGTGAGCAGCGCGATCGCGCGGTTCCCGCCGCCGGCGAAGAAGATCGCGAACGCGAGCCCCAGCGCGAGCCACGCGATCAGGAGGTCCTGGATCTCGCTCGCGGAGAACCGCAGCGATGGGTCGAACCGTTCGCCGCCGCCTCGCGGGGCGCTCACGCGACCCACCCCCAGACCGTACGGGCGCTGTTGCGCGCTCCCTCGATCAGCAGCTCCGGCACCGCCGCGGCCCCGCCGATATCGCCGAAGAACGCGGGCAGCACGTACAGCGCGAACAGGAACGACGCGACGAAGCTGCCGACGTTCGTCAACGCGACGATCATGATGAGCTTGAACAGCGGCACCTCGAACATCTGCCCCACCAGCTCGCCCAACGGCGTCTCCTGATCGTCGAGGAGCCCGTTCAGCGTGTCGATGTCGCCGACGTTGACGGTCGTGTACCGGAGTTCGACGTAGCCCGCGAACCAGCCCGGCGCGAGCAGGGGGTTCACGGAGGTGAGCCACGCGACCGAGCCGCCGACCAGCGCCGACGGCCAGCGCGCGCCCGCAAGCCGCGCGAGCCCCGCGGCGAACACGCCGTTGACCACGAACCACGCCCCGAACAGTTCGAGCAGGAAGCGGTCCTCGACGCCCGCCATCGCCAGCAGCACGAAGAAGGCGACGAACGCGCCGGTGATGCCGACCGCGACGATCTTCCCCCACGGGAGTAGACGCTCCTTCTGGCCGGTCAGCGACGACTTCGGCGGCAGGCGCTCCGGATGAGCGAGGTACGCTTCGATCCCCTGCTGGTGGCCCGCGCCGACGATCGCGACCACGTCTTTCCCCTGCTCGCGCAGATCGACGAGGTTGTGGGCGATGTAGGCGTCGCGTTCGTCGATCAGCGCCTCGGCGCCGCCGGGGGAGAACTCCCGAAACTCCTCCATCATCGCGGTCACCACGTCGGTGTCGGTCAGCTCGTCGGGGTCGAGCAGCTCCTCCATCTCCTCGTCGGCCGGCTCGCCCTGATCGAGCACCAGCCCCATCGCGGCCGCGACGACGGCGCCGACGACCAGCCCCGCCGAGAGCCCGAGCGTCATCGACCCGACCGCGGTGATCACGAAGTTGCCGAGGTACTGCGTGACCAGCGCGTCGGTCAAGCCGAGGCCGACGCCGGCGAACGCGCCGAGGCCGACCGCGCCCGCGGCGGCGACACCCAGCGCCAGCACGTCGTCGTCCAGCGCGCGCAGCGTCACCTCCGAGAGCCCGTACGCCGCGACCAGCCCGACCAGCGCGCTGCCGGTGAGCCCGACGAGCAACGGTTGGGTGACGCCGACCGCGCCGCCGAAGATCCCGAGGATCGGCCCGAGCACGATCCCCACGAGGAGGCCGAACACGACGCCGCCGATCCGGGGGTCGGTGATCCCGAACGCCAGCGAGCCGACGACCCGGAGCTTCTCGAAGATCCCCATCCGCGCCCAGAACCGCCGGATCGTCTCCTGGATGTCCCGGTCGACCAGCGCGAGCTCGATGTCCAGATCCTCCGCGGTCTCGACAGCCGCGAGCATCTCCGCGCCGGGCTGGATGTCGAAGCGGTCGCCCATCCGTGCCTGCACGTACGAGAGCATCCAGTACGCGAGGAACTGGAACACGGTGTTCCCCTCCAGCAGGTCGCCCGCGTTCAGGTCCTCGGGCTCCTCGCCGCGCATCTGGTTGTACCGCCCCTCGTCCAGTTCGACGGCGACCACGTCCGGGCGCTCCGCCTCGATGGTCTCCTCGACCTCCCGGACGCTCTCGGCGGAGACGTGCGCGGTCCCCACGACCCGCACGCTGCCGTCCGAATCACTCATTGAGACCGGTTCCGCCCCCGTGGGCCTTGACCGTGACGAAGCGCGCTCCCCACCCCGAACCGTTTTGCTCGCCGCCGCCCCAGCCGGGGACGTGTTCGAGAACCGCGAGAGCCACGCCCGCTCACCCGCCCACGAGGTCGCGCTCGACTGCCTCGCGGCGGGGGTCCGGGGCGTCGACCCCGAGCACGCGACCCGTGACGCCCTTGCCGTCGACAACGACAGCCTCGAAATCACTACCGACGAGAGCGCCACCGTCGACTTCGCCGAGTTCGACCGCGTGCTCGTCCTCGGCGGCGGCAAGGCCGCGCCGGGGATCGTCCGGGCGCTCGACGCCCGCCTCGGCGACCGGATCGACGACGGCCTGATCGTCGTTCCCGAGGCCGACCCCGCGGCCGGCGGGTCGATCGGCCCGGTGGCCGTCGAGGGCGGCGGCCACCCGCTTCCGACCCCCGAGGGCGTCGCAGCCACCGAGGAACTGCTCGAACTGACCGAGACCGCGGACGAGCGCACGCTCGTGCTCGCGGCCGTCACGGGCGGCGCGAGCGCGCTGCTGGCCGCGCCCGCGGGCGAGCTCTCCGTCGGCGACCTCCGGCGATCGACCCGCGCGCTGCTCGACGCCGGCGCCGACATCGACGAGATCAACGCCGTCCGGAAGCACATCTCCCGAGCGAAAGGCGGGCGGCTTGCGGCGGCGGCCGCCCCCGCCACGGTGCACACGCTCGCGATGAGCGACGTGGTCGGCGATCCGCCGCCGGTGATCGGTTCGGGGCCGACCGTGCCCGACGGGACGACGTACGCCGACGCGCTCGCGGTGATCGGCCGCCACGGGATCGACGTACCGACGGTCCGCACCCACCTCGATGCCGGCGACGCGGGCGAGTTCCCCGAAACGCCCGGCACGGATGCGGAGCTTCTCGGCACGACCCACGTCGTCGCCGGCGCTCGGACGGCCATCGATGCCGCGGCGGCGGCGGCCGCAGAGCGGGGGTACGAGCCCTGCGTGCTCTCCTCGCGTGTCCGCGGCGTGGCACGCGCGACTGCACCGACACACGTTGCGATCGCCGAGGAGGCCGCGATCGCCGGCGACCCGGTCGAACCGCCCGCAGTCCTGCTCTCCGGTGGGGAAGCGACCGTCGACGTCCACGGCGAGGGTGAGGGCGGCCCGAACCTCGAGTTCGCGCTTTCCGCCGGACTCTCGCTGGCCGGTAGCGCCGACGGCGCCGGCGACGAACTCGTCGTGGCTGCGATCGACACGGACGGCCGCGACGGCGCGACCGACGCCGCGGGCGCGCTCGTCGACGGCGGAACGGTCGAGGACCGAAAGGTCGCCCGCGACGCGCTCGGCCGCAACGACTCGCTTGGCTACCTCGCCGACCGCGACGCGGCGCTCGTGACTGGCCCGACGGGGACCAACGTGAACGACCTGCGCGTGCTAGTCGTGCCCGAGCGGGGCGACTGAGCGACGCTGGGTCGCCCGAGAGGGAACAGAGTTTCAACGGACCGCACGAAACCCGGACTGTATGGTCGACATACTGCCCTCCACCCCCGACGCCGACCCCGACCCCGAGCCACGGGTGCTCGGCGTCGACAGCGAGGAGGCCGGCGAGACCCTCGCCGCGCTCTCCTCGGACACCGCCCGGGAGATGCTGCGTGAGTTCCACGACGACCCCGCTACACCCTCCGGCGTCGCCGACCGGCTGGACCTCTCGCTCCAGAACGCCCAGTACCACATCGGCAACCTCGAGGACGCCGGCCTGATCGAGCCGGTCGATACGGTGTACTCCGAGAAGGGGCGCGAGATGACGGTGTACGGCCCGGCGGACGCGCCGCTGATCGTCTACGCCGGCACGGAAGAGGAGACGACCGGGCTGAAGGCGGCGCTCTCCCGGCTCGTCGGCGCGGTCGCGGCGCTGGGGCTCACGAGTCTGCTCGTGCAGGCGTACTTCGGCGAGCTCCCGCTACCGTTCGGGCAGACCGGCGGCGCCGGGGAGTACGAAACCGGCGCCGACGGGACGGCCACAAAAGTCGCGACCGAGACGGAGTCCGGCGACATCGGGATCGCCCAGACGACGCCGGAGCCCACGGCGACGCCGACGCCCGAGGCGGTCCGGGCCGCAGAAGATGCACTCGCGCTCCCGCCGGGGCTGCTGTTCTTCCTCGGCGGCGTGACGGTGCTGCTCGGGGTCGCCGCGGTCTGGTGGCTCAGCCGCCGCTAGAGGTACGGCGGTCGCTCCGGCTCGTCGGGCGACTCCTCGGCGGCGTCACGCTCGACACTCCCCCCGTCGGCCGCACTCATCGCGCCCGAATTGTCGTCCCGGTCGACCGCCAGCTCCGCGGCGATGTCGACGGGTCGGTCCTCGCTGTCGGCGTCGGGGCTGTACGTCGTCGACGGTTCGTCGGACTCGGACTCGTCGGGCGTTGCCTCCTCGCTCTCCTCGGCCGAGTCGGGGTCGTAGGACAGCAGCGCCGTCACCGCGAGCACGCCCAGCGCGACGGGCTGTTCGGTCGCCAGCAGGCCGAGCACGTCGACTGCGAGCATCCCCAACGCGACCGAGCTCCCGAACCGGAAGCGATCGATGTCGACCGCGCCCTGCAGCGTCGGCGCGCCGAGGGCGACGCCGAGCGCGAACGCGACGCCGGTCCCGGCGGCGGCGGCCGCGGGCAGCAGCGTCGCGAGTTCGAAGTTCATCGAAAGCTCGGCACCGCCGCGGAAGCTGGCGATCATCCCCAGCCCGACGATCGCGCCGGGGCCCGGGAGGTACGTGCCGACCTCGGCGCTGGCGGTTTTCGCGGCGATCGCGAGGATCACCAGGCCGGCGAAGCGCTGGAACACGTCGGGGTCGAACAGCGAGTACAGCGTCTGGGCGAACGCCGCCTCGACGACCGCGATCGGGACGAGGACGGCGCCGACCAGCAGCACGGAGCTTGCCTTCTCGGTCGGCGTGCCCTCCATCTCCGCGAGGATGACCGCGACGGTGGCCGAGCCGCCGAAGATGAGGAGGCCGGTCTGGAGCACGCCGCCGGGGGAGATCGCCCCGGTCTCGGTGGTGAGCGCGCCGGCGACGACAAGCGCGGGGAAGATCCCGTCGACGAGCGGGAGCCCCATCACCGTCGCCAGCAGGCGCGTGGCGCCGCCGACCTGCTGTTCGAGGCGGAGCGCGATCGGGTGGTCCGAAACGCTCACGACTAGCTGGCGGCCTCACCCGTGGCCAAACGGTGGTATGCTCCCGACTCCGGATAGCCGCGGCCGAACGCGAATCCTGTAAATTTCGGGAGGAAACGTCGTACTGTTCGCCACGTCGGTTTGAGCGAGTCGGCGGCACTGACGTTCGGCTGGCCGACGATGCACGACGTAGCGAGACGGTCGACGTCCATACCCTTACTTCCGCGGATAGGGCGATAAACGTTGTGTGAGAGTGGGCCCCATGAACACGGCCGGATCGTCAGCGAAACTGGACGTTAGTCGAAGAACTCATGGCGAAATAGGGATAGAACTGAAGATACGTTGGTGGCATCGTCAGATCGGTGCGGCCACGGTTGTATGTGTGTGGACGAGCGCCACACAGTTCCGTGACTCGGAACGCTTTTGGGCCGAGACTCACCACCGACAACATGGCGAGTAACGGGTCCGAACCCTTCTCAGAGAAGCTGCGAGTGCCGGAGGCGCTGACGTTCGACGACGTGCTCCTGCGGCCGATGGAGAGTCGTGTCGAGCCCGACGCCGCAGACGTGTCCACGCGCGTCTCGCGGAACGTCGAGCTCCAGATTCCCGTCCTCTCGGCGGCGATGGACACCGTCACCGAGGCCGGGATGGCTATCGGGATGGCCCGCGAGGGCGGGCTGGGCGTGCTCCACCGCAACATGGACGCCCCGGAGATGGAGGCCCAGATCGCACAGGTCAAACGCGCCGACGAGCTGGTGATCCGGCGGGAGAACGTCGTCACCGCCGCGCCCGAGCAGACCGTCGACGACGTCGACGAGATGATGGAGCACGAGGGCGTCTCGGGCGCGCCGGTCGTCGACGAGGACGACACCGTGCTGGGGATCATCTCCGGCACCGACATCCGCCCGTACCTCGAAGTCGGCGAAAGCGACACCGTTCGAGAGGCGATGACCGACGAGGTCATCACTGCCGGCGAGGACGTGAGCGCCCGTGACGCGCTCGAACTCATGTACGACCACAAGATCGAGCGCGTCCCCATCGTCGACGACGAGGACCGACTGGTCGGGCTCGTGACGATGCAGGGGATCCTCGCGCGCCGCGAGAACGAGAACGCGGCCCGCGACGAGGACGGCCGCCTGCGCGTCGGCGCCGCTGTCGGCCCCTTCGAGGACGAGCGCGCGATCGCCGCCGACGAGGCCGGCGCCGACGTGCTGTTCATCGACTGTGCCCACGCGCACAACCTCAACGTCCTCGACTCGGCGAGAGCCATCACCGAGACCGTCGACGCCGACGTGGTCGTCGGCAACGTCGGGACCCGGGAGGCCGCGGAGGCCTGCGTCGACTTCGCCGACGGGATCAAGGTCGGCATCGGCCCGGGCAGCATCTGTACGACGCGGGTCGTCTCCGGCGCGGGGATGCCCCAGATTACCGCCGTCGCCGAGGTGGCCGACGTGGCCAGCGAGCACGACGTACCCGTGATCGCCGACGGGGGGATCCGCTACTCCGGCGACGCGATCAAGGCGATCGCCGCCGGCGCCGACGCGGTGATGCTCGGCTCCTACTTCGCCGGGACGGACGAGGCACCCGGCCGCGTGATCACCATGAACGGGAAGAAGTACAAGCAGTACCGCGGAATGGGCAGCGTCGGCGCGATGCAGTCCGGCGGCGGCGAGCGCTACCTCAAAGAGGAGAACGACGAGGAGTACGTTCCCGAGGGCGTGGAGGCGGCGACCCCCTACACGGGGACGCTGGCCTCCGAGCTCCACCAGCTCGTCGGCGGGATGCAGTCCGGGATGGGGTACGTCGGCGCCGAGTCGATCCCCGAGTTCAAGGAGCGCTCGGAGTTCATCCGGGTCTCCTCGGCCGGGCAGACCGAGGGCCACCCCCACGACGTGATGATCACCGACGAGGCGCCCAACTACAGCCCGAACGAGTAACCCCGTTCGGTGGTCGGAGCTACAACGAAGGCCGGAAGGGGTATTTTGATATAGCCGGACGCCCCTTCTCCGCCAGAGCTAAGCGCTCCATATCAGATGAGTGACGATCGCCCTCTCGTACTCGTGGTCGAGGACGAGTCAGATCTGGCAGACCTCTACGCCGCGTGGCTCGGCAGCGACTACCGCGTCCGAACCGCCTACGGCGGCCGTGAGGCCCTCGAGAACCTCGATAGCGGGGTCGACATCGTGCTGCTCGACCGGCGCATGCCCGGCCTCTCCGGCGACGAGGTGCTCGACGCGATCCAGGAGCGCGGGATCGACTGCCAGGTCGCGATGGTGACCGCGGTCGAGCCCGACTTCGACGTGCTCGGGATGGGGTTCGACGACTACCTCGTCAAGCCCGTCGCGCGCGAGGAGCTGCTCGAGACCGTCGGCGACCTGGAGCGCCGCAGCACGTACGACACCGGCGTCCAAGAGCTGTTCTCGCTCTCCTCGAAGAAGGCGCTGCTCGAGGCCGAGAAGACCGACGCCGAACTCGCCGAGAACGAGGAGTACCAGCAGCTCACCGACCGGCTGCAGCAGCTCCGCGAGGAGCTCGACACCACGATCGACGAGATGAGCGAGAGCGGGGAGTTCGAGTCGCTGTTTCGCGAGTTCGAGGACGTGGACGATCCCTTCGACGACGTGGAGGGGAGCGAGCCGTTCGCCGACGACACCGAAGACGACCCGTTCGGCGGCGTCCAAGAGTAGCTCAGAGCCCGACTTCTGTGCCGACGTTCTCCGTCTGCGCCCGCTCGACGAGCGCTGTCGCCGCCGCGGCGTCGAGCACCGCCGACCCGACCGACGCGACGACGAGTATCTCCGTCGCCGACTCCCGCCCGGCCTCCCCCTCGAACACCGCCGACAGCGGCGTGAACGCGGACCCGTCGTGGTCCGGGAAGTCGCCGGTCTCGGCCGCTTCTGCCGGCACGTCCGCGAACAGCCGCGCCGCCCGCGAGACCGCCGTCGCGTCGAGTTCGCGCATCTCGGTGGTGTAGGCGCCGACAGCGACGACCAGCGTCCCGGGCGCGAGCGCGTCGCCCGGAAACACCGGCTCGGTCGCGGTCGTCGCCGTCACGACCACGTCGGCGTCCGCCACCGCCGCCCCCGCCGAGTCGACCGCCGCGGCGTCGATCCCCTCGGCTCGCAGGTCGGCCGCACACGCCGCCCGCGAATCACTCGGCGAGTAGACCCGAACCGAGTCGACGCTCCGCGCGGCCGCGATCGCGCGAGCCTGCCAGCGTGCCTGCGTCCCGGCGCCGACGATTCCGAGCGTCACCGGCCCGTCGCCGACTGCGAGCCGGTCGGCCGCCAGTCCACCGATACAGCCCGTCCGGGCGTTCGTGATCCGGGTCCCTGCGAGCAGCGCGGTCGGCTCGCCCGTCCGGGCGTCGGTGACGGCGATCTGGGCCTGCACAGTCGGCAGCCCGCGCTCGGCGTTCCCCTCGTGAACGCTCGCGAGCTTCGTGGCGTAGTGGTCGTCGCCGTGGATGTACGCCGGCATCGTCAGCCCCGTTCCCAGCGGTTCGTCCCCCTCGATCCCCGTGCCGACCGGGAAATGCGGTCGGTCGGGGCGCTCGACCTCGCCGCGGCCCTGCTTGCGGAACGCCCGTTCGATCGCCGGCAGCAGCTCGTCGAGGTCGAGCAGCTCCGCCACGTCGTCGTCGGAGAGCACGCGCATACGGCCCACATCCACCCCCGCGAAGATAGCTCTTGGCCGAGCGTTCAAGGGCGATGACGGGACCACGCCCACCGACCCGGTACTGAGACCAACCACGGGGGAGTCGAGGCGGGAGCACGACGCGCCCCCCGTGAGCCAGCCACGCGTCGTCTGTTCGCCACCCGTGATGGGGCCGGCACAACGGTTTTGCCCACACCACGCCGAGGGGTCGTATGCGAGTCGTTGTCGTCGGCGGCGGGATCGTGGGGCTGTCGAGCGCGGTCGCGCTGGCCGACCGCGGCGCGACGGTGGTGCTCTGTGAGCGGGGCAGCCTCGGTGACGGGAGCACCTCGCGAGCGCTGGGCGGGATCCGGTGTCAGTTCTCGACGGCGGTCAACGTCGACCTCTCGCTGGCCAGCCGGCCGGTGTGGGAGGCGTTCGAGGACCGTTTCGGCGTGGACATCGCGTTCCGACAGGCGGGCTACCTGCTGCTCGCGCGGACCGAGGAGACCGCGCAGGGGCTGGAGCGGCAGGCCGATCTCCAGCGCGAGCGCGGCGCCGAGACGGAGCTCCTGACCCCCGACGCGGTCACCGACTACTGTGCGGGCGTCGACCCCGACGCGGTCACGGCCGCGACGTACAACCCCCACGACGGCTTCGCGGATCCTTATCTCGCGCTGCAGGGGTTCGCCGACGCGGCCCGCGAGCGCGGGGTCGACGTGCGGACCGGGACGGCCGTCACCGACGTACGACTGGCTGACGGGCGTGTCGTCGGCGTCGACGTGGCAGGCGACGGCGCGCCGAGCGACGGCACCATCGACGCAGACGCCGTGATCAACGCGACGGGGCCGTGGGCCGCCGAACTCGCCGCGATGGCGGGTATCGAGATTCCGGTCGAGCCACAGCGCCGGCAGGCGCTCGTCGTCGATCCGGAGCGCTCGGTGCCGGAGGACGACCCGCTCACGATCGACTTAGAGACGAGCTCGCACTTCCGGCCGGAACGCGACGGCGCCGCGATCGTCGGCGGCTACTTCGACGACGAGCCGGAGACGCCCGATCCGGACTCGTTCTCTGCGTCCTACGACGTGGGGTGGGCCGCCGAGACGGTCGAGCGCGCCGCGGTGTACTGTGACTACTTCGGCGACGGCACCCGACTGAAGCGCGGCTGGGCCGGGCTGTACGCGGTCACGCCCGACCACCACCCGATCGTCGAGGAGTCGCGCCCCGGGTTCGTACAGGCGGTCGGGTTCTCGGGCCACGGGTTCCAGCACGCGCCTGCGACCGGACAGGTCGTCGCGGAGCTACTTCTCGACGGCGAGGCGTCGACGGTCGACGTCTCGGAGCTCGGCAGCGACCGCTTCGAGAGGGGGGAGCTCCTCCACGAGCGGAACGTGGCCTGACGTGGCGGGCGAAACCGGCTTCCGATCGGCGAGCGAACCCGGACCTATGGTCGCGAAAGAGTCCGAGTCCGAACTGGCACGCGGCGACGAGGCGCCCGAGTTCTCGCTGGAGGGCGTCGACGGCGAGACGTACACGCTGGAGACGTTCGCCGACAGCGACGCGCTGCTGCTCGTGTTCACTTGCAACCACTGCCCGTACGCACAGGCGAAGTTCGACCTGCTGAACGAGCTCGCCGACGAGTACGAGGACGCCGCGATCGTCGGCATCAACCCCAACGACGCCGAGGAGTACCCCCAGGACAGCTTCGAGGAGATGCAGGCGTACGTCGAGTCCGGCGAGATCGACTACGACGCCTACCTCCGGGACGAGCGTCAGGAAGCCGCCGACGCCTACGGCGCGGTCTGTACACCCGACCCGTTCCTGTTCAGAAAGGAAGCCGACTCGTGGACGCTCGCGTACCACGGCCGCCTCGACGACGCGCTCAACCCCGACGAGGAGCCCTCGGAGTTCTACATCCGGGACGCGATCGACGCGGTGCTCGCCGGGGAGGAAGTCGATATCGAGGATCGCCCCTCGCGTGGCTGCAGCATCAAGTGGAAGAACGACTGAACGGACCGGGACTCAAGCTTCGGTGTGTTCCCGGGCGCTCTCCAGCGCTTCGCGGGCGTTCTCGACGGCCGCGGGCTGTTTCGCGGGGTAGGCTTCGACCTTCGCACGCAGGGTGATCCCCGGGCCGCGTTCGACCTCCCCTTTGAACGCGTCCTGCTTGTCCAGCCGGAGGAAAAAGGCGCAGTTCTCGTCGACGCGCTCGTCGAGTTCGCCGATCACGTTCTCGATGTCAGACAGGTCGCTCAGCTGGCGGAGCACGTAGCGCACGTCGTCGGCGTTGTCGACACGGGCGGAGAACACCACGATCCGGTCGCCGTGGTGGCCGCGGTTGACCTCGCGCTCGATCTCGTACTCCTCGGGGAGGAACTGTCGGAGCGCCTGCTCGACGCGTTTCTCGTCCTCCGTCGCGTAGCAGAAGGTCCGCAGGTCGACGTAGTGAAACGGGACGCTGGGCATGCCTGTCGGTAGGGGTGCAGCGCGCAAAAGGCTTCCTCGACGGAGAAGGACGCGATCGGTTTACTCTTCGGGGTCCTCGTCGCCGGCTTCCGCGACCAGTTCGAGCTGGTCCTCCGGAATCCCGGCCTCCTGCCCGTCCTCGAAGACGATCGTGTAGTTGGGGTCGCCGAACATCGTCTCCATCACCTGCGTGATCTCCCCCTCCTCGCCGTCGAACTCGCTGTGTTCGTCGTGAAGAACGACCGTGTCGCCTTTCTCGAAGCTCATAGTGGTTCGTTCCGCCGGCCCGAATTTAAGCGCCGTGATTCGCCGAACCGCTCACTCCCGGACCGCGGCGTAGATCTCCGCGAGCCGATCCACCGCGTGTTCGACGCTGATCGACGCCCGGCGGTCGAGACAGTTCTCCCGCAGGCGTACGCGTTCGTCGAGCGTGCGCTCGATCGCGGCCGCGAACCCGTCGATATCGCCCGGCTCGAAGTGATACCCCGTCCCGCCGTCGTCGACGGTGTCCGAGAGGGCGCCGCTGTCGACGCCGACGACGGGCGTCCCGCAGGCGAACGCCTCCAGGGCGACCAGCCCCTGCGTCTCGACCGGGCTGGGGAACAGAAACGCGTCGAGGCCGGCGTAGAACGCCGGCAGCTCGTCGCGATCCAGAAAGCCCAGGAACCGCGCGTCGACGTCCCGCTTCCGGGCAGCCTCTTCCAGTTTCGTCCGGGCCGGACCGTCGCCGCCGAACACCACCGTCACGTCCCGATCGAGGCGGTCGCAGGCGGCGAGGATCGCCGGGAGCGACTTCTCGTGGCCGTGCCGCCCCGTGTAACCGACGAGCGTCCGATCGTCGGGGAGGCCGTGGCGCTCGCGGAACGCCGCCGAGTCGACGGGACGAAAGCGCTCGGTGTCGACGCCGTTGGGGACGACCTGCGGGTCGTCGACCCCGAGCTCCGTGGCGACGTACTCGCCGGTCGCCGCCGAGGGGACGATCACGGCGTCGGCCCGATTCAGGAACCACGACTCGTAGCGCCGGCTCAGCGCCGCAGTCCGCTTCCGAATCGGTCCCCACGAGGAGAGGTAGCTGGCGTACTCAGAGGTCGGCGTGTGGTACGTCGCGACCAGCGGGAGGTCGCGGCTCCGGGCGAGGCGCATCCCGGCGAGCCCCAGCGAGAACGGCGTGTGCGCGTGGACGACGTCGACGTCCGTGACGGCGTCGGGGACGCGGGGGAGCCCGAGCCGGTAGCCCGCGTAGATCGGCAGCGGCAGCGACCGAACCGGATGTTCGTCCGCCTCGGGCGCTCGGTCGGGCGAGTCGGGGTAGACAATCTCCATCCGGCCGCCGCGCTCCCGCCAGCGGTCCCGCCAGCTCTGGACGGTGTAGGTGACGCCGTTGACCGTTGGCAGGTAGGTGTCCGTGAACGCCGCGACCGACTCCATGCGCGAGCGGTTGTCCGAGGCGCGGTTAAGGGGTTCCGGAATGGCTCTCCCCCACGAGGCGCTCGTACTGCTCGACCAACCGCTCGCCCACGCGGTCGAGGGAGTGCTCGGCGGCAGTCTCGCGGGCGTTCTCCCCCAGTCGCTCCTGCAGGTCGGGGTTCTCGTCGAGTCGCCGGAGCGCGTCGACGAACCCCTCGCGGCTGTCGCACTTCAGACAGTCCTCGCCGTCGGTGAAGAACTCCTCGAACACCGGAATGTCCCGGAGCACGACCGCCTTCCCGCAGGCCATCGCCTCCAGCGCGGCGATCCCCTGGTTCTCGTCCTTGGTCGGGAACAGGTACACGTCCCCTGCGCCGAAGGCGGCGCGCTTGTCGTCCATCCACCCCGTGAACGTGACGTTCTCGGGGGGGTTGTTCGTCCAGTAGCGCGTCGCCTCGCCGGCGGCGGCGCCCTCCTCGTAGTGGCCGAACCACGCGAAGTCGTACTCCGTCTCCTTCGCCACCTCGCAGAACGTCGTCAACCCCTTGCGCTCGAACACCTCGCCGACGCAGAACACCACCATCCCCTCCAGATCGAACCGCTCGCGGGTCTCTTCGCGCAGCGTCTCGAACCCCTCCAACGAGTCGACGTCGACGCCGTTGGTGACCGGCTCGATCGGGGTCACCACGGGGTACTCCCGGAGCACTCCTTTCGTGTACTCACTGGGGCAGAGCACCAGATCCGCCTGCGAGTAGAACCACCGCAGGTACGGCCGCAGCGCGGGCGCGAGCCGGTCGGTGAAGCGGAACGACTCGCCGAAATCCTCCGCGGTAACGTGGGCGTGCAGCACGAGCGGGATGTCGTTGCGCGTGGCGTGTCGGGCGACGGCGACGCTTCCCGGGCCGACGATGTTGCAGTGGGCCACGTCGTACTCCCGGAACGCACGGCCACCAGTGAGCCGAGACGTCGCCGCGTCGACGGGGCCGTCGCCGACCCACGGCGACTCGACCACGTCGACGCCCGCCCCCTGGAGCGCCTTGCGCTGCTGGCGGGTGGCGGTGACGATCCCGCCGCGGATCCGGTCTTCCAGTTCGAGGTAGTCGAGAACGCGCACGGCTTTCGTCGTTCTTCGGAGGTCGGATTGATCAACGTTCCGGCCTGCGGCCGTCGTCGACACAGCCACTTCCCCGAGCGATCCCCGAAAGCGATAACCCCGACAGCCCTCTCGGTACTGACGAGAGATGAGCGCCGGGATCGCCGAGGAGCGGATCGAGCGCCTCGCCGCGCTGGCCGAGGCCGCCGCGTCGGCGGGGCAGTACGACCGTTCGCGGGAGTACGTGCGGCTGGCCCGGCGGCTCGCCGAACGCAACCGCCTCTCGCTCCCCCGGCGGTTCGCGCGCTCGACCTGCGACGACTGCGACGTGTTCCAGCGCCCGGGCGTGAACGTCCGGGTGCGGGTCCAGCGCGGGCGCGTGATCCGGCGCTGTGACTGCGGGGCGATCGCCCGCTACCCCTACCGAGACTGAGCGCTCCCCAGATCGAAGCTTCAAAGCTTCCCCGGCGAGTCGTTCCGATAACAATGTCTGACGAGCTGCGAAAGCAGGCACACGAGCTCGACGTGACCGTCTGGGTGGGGAAGAAGGGGATCGACGCCGTCGTCGACGAACTCGACGACCAGCTGAACAACGAGGAACTGGTGAAGGCGAAGTTCCTGCGGTCGGCCCGCGGTACCGACGACACCGAGGAGCTGGCGGCGGCACTGGCCGAGCGCGTCGACGCGGAGGTGATCGACACCCGCGGGCACACGGCGGTGTTCCACTGATGGCGATCCTGCAGACGACGCCGACTCCGGGGGGGTCGACCCTCGATGCGAACCAGGTGGTCGCGGCCTTCCTCGATCAGTTCCTTCCGACGGTGCTGGCGAACGCCATCGGCGCCTTTCTGGTTTTCTTGGCGGTGTTCGCGGTCATCTACGGCGTGGGCAAGGCGACGGCCGTCCCGCTGGTCGACCGCGTCCTCGACGCCCGCGGGCTGGAGATCCACGCCCGCCGTCCGCTGATCAAGATCACGTCGGTCCTGATCGTGTTCGTGGCGATCACCGTCGCGTTCGGCTTCGCCGGCTTCGGGGACTTCCTCCAGTCGCTGGCGACGGTCGCCGCCGCCGCGACGCTGGCGATCGGCTTCGCGATGCAGGACGTGATCGCGAACTTCGTCGCCGGCGTCTTCATCTACGCCGACCGGCCGTTCCGCATCGGCGACTGGATCGAGTGGGACGGCAACTCCGGGATCGTCGAGGACATCTCCTTCCGGGTCACCCGCGTCCGGACGTTCGACAACGAACTGCTCACCGTGCCGAACTCCCAGCTCACCGACGGCGTCATCAAAAACCCCGTCGCGAAGGACACGCTCCGCCTGCAGTTCACGTTCGGCATCGGCTACGACGACGACGTGGAGAAAGCGACCGACATCATCGTCGACGAGGCCGAGCGCCACCCCGACATCCTCACCGACCCGGCCCCGAGCGTCCGGCTGACCGAGCTCGCGGACTCCTACGTCGGCCTGCGCTCGCGGATCTGGATCGACAACCCCTCGCGGGCGGACTTCGTGAAGATCCGCTCGGAGTACGTCAGGAACGTCAAACAGCGTTTCGACGAGGCGGGCATCGAGATCCCGTTTCCCCAGCGGACCATCTCCGGCGGGCTGGAGCTCCCTCCGGAGGTCGTCGAGCAGTAGCGTCGGCCACCCCACCCTCGTGCCGTCTCGTTCCTATCATTGATAACTTCGTCCGAACAATCAAAAGGGGCCACCCCGACTCCGTATCTGTGAACGTCCCGAACCTCAGCGCGGGCGGCCCGTCACAGGACTCGCGATCGGACGACTCGACGACCACCCGGCGCCGACTTCTGGCCGGTGTGGGGGCCGGCGCCACCGGGCTTCTGCTCGGCGCCGGCACGATGGGTACCGCCGCGGCGAAGGGGAAAGGTGGGAGGGCGGCTGTCCCCGTCGACGAACTCCCCGACGGCACCCGCACGTTCCACTTCGACGAACCGACCGGTGAGTTCGTCAGGAAAACCTGTGAGAAAGGCGGCAACGGCATCGTCCTGGCTGGCTGGTCGTTCTACTACGAGGGCGAAGACCCCGCGGAGACCGACCGGACGCTGTTCACCAGGGACAACGCGATCGACACGGCGGTCCAGTACACCCTCTCGGAGCCGGGAACCATCGACTGCGGGGAGTTCGTCCTGACCACGTACTCGCCGGACGGCAGGCCCTGAGTCCCACAGATGCGTCTGGGAACCCACGGTCGGCGGGCGCACGGAGCCAGTCCGGACGCCCAGCGTGGGTTCCGCGACGTCGGCGCCGACGCCGTCGCGCTGTTTCTGGCGTTGAATCTCTGGCTCGTCGTCGCCTCGGTGCTGATGGTCGGGGCCACGGCCGTCGCGCTGGGCATCCCGGTGCGAGGGGTGCTCCGGGAGCTGTTCCTTCCCGGCTTCGCCATCTACTTCGTCTACGTCAGGGATCGCCGGTCGATCGCGCCCGAGGACCGGCTCAACCACCCGCAGCGAACCCGGCTCGTCGAGCGGTACGAGGGGCCGCTGCACGTGACGGAGCTGCTGGCGCTGGCTGCCTACGAGCTGGTGCTGTTCTCGGCCGTTCCGCTCGGGACGGTGGACGGGCTGGTCATGCTCGGCATCGCTCACCTGCCGTTCGCGGTGCTCTGGGCGTACTCGTCGCTGAAGGGCCACCCGGTGCTCGATTCGCTCGCGGTGGCGCTCGCCTGGGGGGCGCTCGTCGTCACGAGCGTGCTCGTGACCGGGCCCGTCGTCTCGCCGCCTGCCGTCGGCGCCGTCCTCCTCGGCTGGGTGGTGATCGTCTTCGCCGGCGTGGAGTCCCGGAACGTCGACGACGCCGACGGCGATCAGCGACTCCGACGGGACACCGTCGCCAGCCTCCTCGGCCCGCGACGCGCAACGGCGCTGGTCGTCTGCCTCAAACTGTGCGGCGTCGGCGTGTTCTGGCTCGTCGGTGGAGCCGTGAGCGTGATCCTGCCGGTTCTGTATCTCGGACTGCTTCGAGTGTTCCGAACGCTCTCTCGGCCCGTGAGTGCCGGTCGATGAGCGGTAGCTGTTGGCTGCCGGATCGCGGTGGGGGCGTCGCCGACCGGATGACGGTCACCGCTCGGGACGAATACCGTTATGAGTACTCTTCGACAAGCCCCCGGTAATGCCACCACTGTTGACTCGGTGGGTCGCGGTAGTGCTCATGTTCTCGGGGGTGGTTCCAGCGGTAGCAAACGTCTATCTCCTCCGCGACGAGCGGGAGAAACCGGGCGTCGTCTGGTTTCTCACGACCATGGTGTTCGGCGGGCTCTGGGCGCTGACGTTCGCCACGTTCACGCTCGTCCGGTCGCCCGAGCTCACGCTGGCGGTGGCGAACGTCTTCTGGGCCATCCTCCCGGCGACATCGGTGTCGATGTTCCTGTTCGTCTACGAGTACGTCTCTAGTAAGCGCCCGGCGAACCTGCTGGTCGTCGGCCTCTTCCTCCCGGTCGTCGGCCTGTTCGTGCTCTCGTGGTGGAACCCGGACAATCTGGTGTTTACGTCGGAGTACTACGTGGACTCGGCGGGTGTGCTCCACTTCCCGCAGTTCGGGGGGCCGGTGAAGCTACTCGTCGTCAAGGTGTACGGCTACCTACTGGTGACGCTGTCGACCGGGATGTTGCTCGGGGAGGCCATCCGCGCGACGGGTACGCGCCGTCGCCAGGTGTTCTCCATCATGCTCCTGTTCTCGATCCTGGCGCTCTCGACGTTGGTGAAAGTCGCCGAGCTCGTGCCGATCTACTTCGACCTGACCTCGGTCGTGTTCTCGCTGTCGGGGCTCGCGTTCGCCGTCTCGACCCAGCGAAGCGGTCTCCTCAAACTCGCGGCCGTCGCCCGTGGCCAAGCGTTCGAACAGGTCGAGGACGCCATCCTCGTCGCGAGCCCGTCGGGCATCGTCGTCGACGCCAACCGTAAGGCGGTAGAGCTGTTCGCGCGGGACGTGAAGTTCGAGCCGGTGTCGGCGGTGCTCGGCTCGCAGTACGACGCGTCCGCGACCGACGAACCGCAGACGATCTCGTTCCCCCAGGAGGACGGGGTCCGGTACTACTCGGTCAAGCACTCCCCGGTGAGGGACTACCGCGGAACACAGGGCGAAGTGATCGTGCTGACGGACGTGACTCCGATCACGAACCGCCAGCAGGACCTGGAGCTGTTCCGGCAGGTCACAAGCCGCATCTTTCGGCACAACTTCCGGAACCGGCTGAACGTCATCGCCGGCTATGCGGAGATGCTGCAGGAGGACGACGGCGGGGAGTACGCGACCCGCATCCGGTCGACGGCCGACGAGCTCATCGCGATCACGAGAAAGACGAAAGACGTCGGCCAGATATTCACGGAGGGGCAGGCCCAACCGCTCTCGCTCGAGCGCGTCGTCGAGCGCGCGATCACCGGCGTCGAGGTGGGGGAGGAAGCGGTGTCGATAACCGTCGACGTGCCGTCCGTGATGGCCATCGCCCACCCGAAACTCGACCTCGCGATTCGGGAACTCGTCGAGAATGCGATCGTTCACAACGACCGCGTCGACGACCCGACTGTCGACATCTCCGCGTCGGTCGGGGAGGAGTGGGTGACGCTGTTCGTCGCGGACAACGGCCCCGGTATCCCCGAGCACGAACTCCAGGTGCTCGACGAGGAGAAGGAGACGGACCTGAGCCACGGCTCCGGCATCGGGCTCTGGCTGGTCTACTGGATCGTCAAGCGATCGAACGGCGAACTCGTCTCGGAGACGACCCACGAGGGTTCACGCATCGGCGTTGGCCTTCGGTTAGTGGGCAACGAGGAATCGGCAGAGTAACGCTCGAGACCCCGTTTAGTCCAGCATCCGGTCGGCGATCGTGTTCCGCAGCACCTCGCTGGTCCCCTCGTAGATCTCGTTGAGTTTGGCGTCGCGGTAGTAGCGCTCGACCGGGAAGTCCTTCGTGTAGCCGTAGCCGCCGTGGACTTGGATCGCCTCGTTCGCCACCTCGCGGCTGACTTCGCTGGCCTTGAGCTTGGCTTGGGCGGATGCCTTGATGTAGTCCTCGCCGCGGATCTTCAGGTCCGCGGCTTTGTGCATCAGCAGCTTCGCGCTCTGGACCTTCGTGTCCATGTCCGCGAGCTTGTGCTGGATCGCCTGGAACTCCGAAATAGGCTGGTCGAACTGCTCGCGGTCGGTGGCGTACTCCGTCGCGGCCTCCTTGGCCGCGCGGGCGATCCCGACGCCACGGGCGGCGATGGAGATGCGGCCGCCGTTGAGCGTCTTGAGCGACTGGACGAACCCGTCGCCCTCCTCGCCGAGTCGGCGTTCGGCCGGCACCCGCAGCCCGTCGAACCGGAGCTCAGCGGTGGGACAGCCCTTGTCGCCGAGTTTGTGCTCGGTGTTCTCGACGATGAAGCCGTCGTCGGTCTCGGGCCGGACGACGAAAGAGGAGATCCCCCGGTTGCCCGCGTCGGGGTCCGTTTTCGCGAACACGACTACTGTATCCGCGACCGAGCCGTTGGAGGTCCAGAGCTTCCCGCCGTCGATGACGTACTCGTCGCCCTCCCGCTCGGCGGTCGTGGTCATCGCGGGCACGTCGCTGCCGGCGCCAGCCTCCGAGAGCGCGAACGCGCCGACGTCGGAGCCTTCAGCGAGCGGCGTGAGGTACTCCTCCTTCTGGCTCTCGTCGCCGAACTCGTACAGCATATTGCCGGCGAGCGAGGTGTGGGCGGCGACGATCGTGCCGAGCCCGCCGGAGCCTCGCGAGATCTCCTCGATGCCGATCGCGTAGGAGTGGTAGTCGAGCCCGGCCCCGCCGTACTCCGTGGGGAACGGCATCCCCATCAGCCCCAGTTCGGCCATCTGGTCGACGAGGTCCTCCGGGTACTCGTCTGTCTCGTCGATCTCGGCGGCCCGGGGGACCACCTCCTCGTCGACGAACTCGGCGACCGTGTCGCGGATCTGGCGCTGTTCGGCGTCCAGACTGAAGTCCATACCTCCGTCTCCTCCCGGAGCGGGCTTAGGGTTTTCTACCCGGCCCTGGCCCGGTGGCCGCGGTCGGAACACGACGGCTCGCGAACCGCTTGGGAGAGACTTTTAACGCCGCTGCACGTAGACCCTGCAAACCGAATGCCCGGACCCGACCCCCTCGCCGACGTTCCGTCCGATGACCTCGCGTGGTGTCACGAGGCCGTCCAAGACGTCTCCCGCACGTTCGCCCTGACGGTAGACGTGCTCGAGGAGCCCATGGACTCCTACATCTGTCTGGGCTACCTCCTCTGCCGGGTCGCGGACACCGTCGAGGACGCCTCCCACATCCCGCCCGCGGAACAGGCGGCGCTGCTTCGCACGTACGACGCCGTGCTCGACCCGACCGACGATACCGAGATCGACGCGTTCGCGGCTGCGGTCGAGAAGTGGCTCCCCGCCGAGGACGAGCGCAACGCCGACTGGGCGGTCGTCGCGAGCGCCCGCCGGATCGTCGCGACGTTCGAGGCGCTGCCCGTCGACGTGCGCGAGGCGATCACGCCGCCGGTCCGGGAGATGGTCGACGGGATGGCCGACTTCGTCGAGCGCTACGCCGACGAGGGTGGCCTCCGCATCGACGACAGACACGAACTGGAGGAGTACTGCTACTACGCCGCCGGCACCGTCGGGAACCTCATCACCAACCTGGTGACCCGGGGAGAGATCGACGACGAGCGCGAGCGAACGCTGTACGAGACCGCCGAGGAGTTCGGCCTGCTGCTCCAGCTGGTCAACGTCTCGAAGGACGTGTACGACGACTACGACGAGGAGAACAACGTCTACCTCCCCGCCGAGTGGCTGGCCGAGGAGGGCGTCGAACAGGAGGAGGTGCTCGACCCCGCCAAACGCGAGGGTGCGACCTCGGTCGTCCGCCGTACGACCGACCTCGCGCGGTCGTACCTCGACGACGCCGGGACGTACCTCCAGCACGTCCCGCTGCGGGACGGCAACACGCTCGAAGCGTGGGCGGTGCCGTTCCTGCTCGCAGTGGGGACGCTCCGGGAGGTCCGCGAGCACCCGGAGGACGTGCTGACCGAGCGCGGCGTGAAGGTGTCCCGGAAGGAGGTGTTCGCGGTCGTGAGCGCGATGAGCTCGAAGGGTCGGGACGCGCTCCCCTCGTTCCGCGAGCGGATCGCCAGCGCGCCGTTCCACCAGCAGCCGACCAGCGCGGACTGACCGGCTACCCCTTCGCTTATCCACCCGTCACGACGCCACGAGAGCTAACGCTGTCGCTCTCGCGTGAAGAGAAGACCGCAGAACGTCGGCGCCTCAGTCCTCGAGCGCGTCGGCGATCCGCCGCAGTTCCCGCGTCGCGTCGCGGACCTCGTCGCGGAGCTGTCGGACCTCACGCACCATGTCCTCGGTGGCCTGGGCCTGTCGCTCGCTGCCCTCGCCGCCCTCGCCGCCGGCTTCGGTGCCCATGCCGCCGGGACCGCCGCCCATTCCGGGCGCGCCGCCGCCGCCGCCCATGCCACCGGGGCCGCCACCGCCGCCCATCATGCCGGACATCATCTGTGCGAAGGGGTTGCCGCCGCCGGGACCCTCGCCGCCCATGCCGGGCGGGCCGCCGCCCATCCCCTCCGGGCCGGGCGCCTCGCCCTCCTCACGCTCCTCCTCGCGGCGCTCGCGGATCTCCTCGACGCGTTCGCGGAACGACTTCTCCTCCTCGCCCTCAGCACTTTCCTCCGAGCCGTCGGCCTCGTCGGGTTCGTCTGCCATACCTCCGGGTTCCGGGGCCACGGCGAAAAGGGTTGTTGCATCCTCTCAGTTTTGCGGGGGAGGGAAACCACGGCGGCCTCGCCCCGACTTATCCGCCCAGCACAGTATCAGACCCTGAAACGCGGGGAGACGTTGATGGTTCCCCCACCAATACTGGAGCGTGGCGCCCCTCCGGTGGCGCGGTCCCCGCGGCACCCTGTTGGGTGCGCCCGACGATCGACGAGGGAGTCCGCCCTATCCCCGACTCCCTGGATGACACACCCCGATCACTTCCAACGGCGGCATCCCGCCGTCGGGACATCCTCTCCCCGCTGACGCCCGGCTAGTTCGGAGCCGGACGTCTCGGCCCTCCACCCAAACGAGCCGCGCTCGTGGTTTCACGCCTCGAAATTTCGGTGCTACCGTTCAGCACTTTCCGGGTAGGGACGGTGCCGGGACCGTGTCCTCGCGTCGGCTCAGCACTTCTCGGCCGCGGCCGCGGACTCGCCCTCGATCGGGACGAACGTACCGTCGATGTCCCACTCGTGGATGCAGTACACCTCGCCGAGCCGGTCGGCCCGCCATACCCCGCCGTCGTACCGTTCGAGCCGCCCGCAGCGCTCGCAGACGCGCCGGTCGGGCGTGCGAAGGAGATCGCTCATTGCCGGCGTGAGGGTGGGTTCGGGTATGAACCTTCCGCCGGCGGCAGCCTATTCGACTGACTGCGACGCTTCGACTAGCCGTGACAGCGGCGCCGCGAGATGCAGCGTCGTCACCTCGGTCCCGCCGAACGATTCGGTGACGCTGCCGATCCGCTCGAAGCCGATCGACTCGTAGAACCCCCGGCCTCGTTCGTTCCCGTCGAACACCTCCAGCCAGACGTGTTCGTGGCCCGCCGCGCGGAGCTGGCGGGCGACGTGAGCCGTGAGTTCGCTGCCGACGCCCGCCCCCCAGTGCTCGGGCGCGACGTAGAGCCGCGAGAAGAAGGCGTCCGGGCCGTCGGGGTCGCTCTCCCAGTCCCGTGCTGGGCCGGCGTTGGCGAAGCCGATCACGCCGTCGTCGTCGGCGACGAGAAAGCAGGCACCGTCGGCCGCGTCCACCTCCCGGATTTCCTCCCGTAGCGACTCGGTGTCGTACCACTCCTCGACCGTCGCATCGACCGTCCCCGCGCCCAGCAGGTCGTCGTAGGCAGCGTGCCACGATTCCCGGGCGAGGGAAGCGACGGCGGCGGCGTCGCCGGGAACGGCGTCGCGGATCTCCATACCCGCGGCTGTCCCGCCGCCGGCTTGAGGATTTCGCCCGCCAGCTTTTCGGTCGCCGCGCCCGCCTACCTTCTCGTGGAGTTCACGCCCCGTCGCACGTTCTGGCTCGCCCTCTGCTGGCTCGGCGGCACGCAGTGTCTCTCGTGGGCGATCGCGGTTGTCCGGGTCGGCGTCTGGCCCGGCAACGTCGCCGCGCTCGCCGGCTTCTCCCTGCTGACGCTGGTCGCGCTGGTCGGCGTGCTCAGCCCCGAGTGGGCCGGCGGTCCCGACGAGCGGACCCCGGTGTGGTGGGCGGCCGTCGTCGCCGCGGCGGTCGGGACGGTCGCGCTGCTGCTCTGAGAACCCGAAAACCTACCCCCGACCGCCGGGAGCGGGAAACGATGCAGTACGGCAACAGCGTCGGCCCGTTCCCCGATCGCATCCCCGAGACGCCCGACAGCTTCGCGTTCGTCGAGCCCTCCCTCGGCGAGTCGAACGTCCCCCTCCGCGAGTTCGACCCCGAGTCCGTCCGGGAGCGCTGTAACGAGGCCGACCTCGACCTGATCGTCCACCTGCCCATCGAGCAACCGCTGGTTCACGCCCCGCCGGAACACGCCGACGGCGCCCACGCCTACGTCGAACGGGCGCTCGATCTCGCGGCGGCGGCGGGTGCCGACCGGGCGGTCGCACACTGCACCGCCAACCGCGGGAGCCGCGACGACCTCGACCTGTTCCGGGAGAACGTCCGCCGGCTCGACGCGGCAGGCGCCGAGCGCGGCGTCGAGGTCACGTTCGAAAACCTCGGGAAGCTCGACCGCGGCTACGACCTCGACACCGTCGGCCGGGTCCTCGAGGACTGCGGCGCCGCCTGCTGTTTCGACGTGGGACACGCGTTCGAGGAGGACGGGCAGGTGGCGATCGAGTCGTTCCTCGCCGACTACGCCCACCTCGTGACCCACCTTCACGTCCACGACGTCCGCGCCCGCGGGGACACCCACCTCGCGCTCGGCGACGGCGAGATCGACTACGAACCCGTCGCTGCCGAACTGACCGCGGCGGGGTTCGACGGGACGATCACGATCGAGTCGTTCAGCCCCGATCAGGCCCTCTGTGTCCACTCGGCCGACCGGCTCCGGGCGGCGTTCGACCGCGTCGAGTAGCCCGACTCAGACCCTCCGGTACGGGCCGAGCCGTGTCCCGTCGGTCAGGTACGCCTCGCCGCTCGCAAGCGCCTCGGGCAGGAACGGCGCGAGGAACGACTCCCCCTCGACGTTGATCCACGTCCCGCCGGAGCGGTCGTTGAACGCGGGGAACACCACCAGCTCCGGCTCGTGCCACGCGAGCTCGTCGGCGTCGTCGCCGAGCGCGTCGCGGAACGGCGCCCGCCGCAGCGGCCCGCGGAGCCACGCCCGCTCGACCCGGCTTCCGCCGACCTCGTCGGTCAGCCGAACCGACGGGTGCTCGTGGCCCATACAGAGCGTCGACGCCGAGAGCGCCTCAGCGGTTGGCCACGTGTGGCCGTGGACCATCCCGATCGAACCGACCCGTGCCCCCTCGGCCGGGAGCAGGTCGATCCGATCTGGGAACACGTCGCCGATGCCGCCGTCGTGGTTTCCCTTCGCGAGCGTGAGCGGCACTGCACGCGCGTCGAGCGCGTCGAGCAGGTCCCGAACCTCCTCGGCCTCTGCGCCGTCGGGCTCGGCGATCCGGTGAACCAGATCACCGAGCACGACCACGCGGTCGGCGCCCGTTCGGTCGAGCAGGGAGAGCAGCCGCTGCCGTCGCTCGTCGGCGTTCGAGTCGAGTTCGACGCCGCGCTCGTAGCGCAGGCCGACCTCGATCCCGGCGTGGTAGTCCGCGACAGCGAGCGCCCGCTCGTCGCCGAGGTCGAGCGTCGCCGCCGGCGCGCCGGGGACGGGTTCGACCGCTGGCTCGCCCATCAGATCGCCTTGAGCGTGCCGTCGGTGGGCTCGTAGCACTTCCCGCTCATCATCGCGTCCTGCACCGCGTCCTCGACGGCGCCGGCGTCGACGCCGTGCTCGTCGACGACGCGCGCGACGACTGCCTCGCGGTCGGCGCCGTCGCCATCGTCCAGTTCGCTCATCACGTTGATGACGGCGTCCTCCAGATCGAGGTCGCCGGCGTCCTCGTCAGGCTCTTCTTCCGGTTCGGTTTCGTCGGGCTCCTCACCGGTCACTTCGGCCTCGATCTCTTCGAGTTCCTCCTCGGAAGAGGGCACGTCGATGCCGGCCTCGCCGGGTTCGCCGACCTCGCTACCCGTCGAGAACTCCGCGCCGAACTCCTGTTTGACCTCCTGACGCTCCTCCTCGGTCAGGGCTTCCTCGTCGTCGACGGTCTCCTCGGGATCGAAGTCGCCGATCTCCTCGGCCTCTTCCTCGACGGTCTCTTGGACCGACTCGCCGGCGTCGAAGTCACCGAGTTCCTCAGTCGCCTCCTCGTCCGTCCCCTCCGACGTCTCTTCGTCGACTTCGGTTGTGTCCGGATTCGTTTTCTCGTCCGCCTGAGCCGTCTCCGTAGACGCTTCGGGGGACTTCTCTCCGCCTTCGGTTTCCTCTGGCGCCGTCTCAACCGATTCGGGTTCTTCGGACTGCTCTGTTTCCTCTTCCTCCGACTCGACTGATTCTGATCCGGTGGATTCGGTTTCCGTCGGTGACGTCCCTTCGCCAGTCGAGTCCGGTTCGGTCGATTCCGCGTCGTCGGCCGTCGGTTCGGACGCTGTCTCGGTCGTCGACCCGGTGCCGGCGAGGTCGAGATCCACTTCGGGGAGCAGACCGAGCTCCGCTGGGCCGCCGTCGCTCGGCTCGGTCTCCAGCGAGCGGACGACGTCGCGCTCACCGGCCACCTGTTCGACTGCTTCGACCGCGAGCGACCGGACGGCTTCGAGGTAGGCGGTTCCGGTGTCGTAGTGCTCGATCGCTTTCGGCACACCGGCAGCCAGCGAGGGGCCGACGCCGTCGGCAACGAGCGCGTCACGGAGGTCGTCGCCGCGCAGGTCCGAGTCGAGCGCGGCCGCGAAGACGGCGAGCCGGTGGAGCGTGCGTTCGGCCGCGGAGACCACCCAGCGGTCCCGCGTCTCGGCGTCGACTTCGTTGATGCTCTCCGGGCGGACGGAGGTGAACACGCGGTCGGAGTCCTCCGGTTCGAACGTCCGGGCCTTCCCCGAGAGCGCGACGAACGTTGGCGGCTCGGTACGGCTCAAGAAGGCGTGTTCGTCGGGCTGGTACTGCCCGGCGTAGGTGACGAACGCCCCCGTCGGGTCGACGACGCGCCCACGGAGGCTGTCCTCGTTGACCTCCTCGACCTCGGTCAGCACGCCGACGGCGAACAGGCGGTTCACGCGCGCGCCCGTCGGCGTCACGACGTAGTTCGGCGCGCGCTCCTCGTCGCTCTCCGAGTAGGAGAGCGTGGCGTCGTCGAACTCCGCGGCGAACAGCCGGCGGGCGATCTCGCGGTTGCCCGGGCCGGAGTCGGCGCTCATGCGCCCACCCCCAGCTCTGCGAGGAGGTCACGCGCTTCCGTCTCGGGATCCTCCTCGACGGGCTCGAACGCGTCGGCGTTCATGTTGGCGCCGTACTCGTCGACCGAGAGCGAGCCGCGGGCGCGGTAGGCGTCGCCAACCAGCGCCCCGGCGATCGTCTCGGCGACGACCTCGCGGTCCATCGCCTCGCGGGCGGCCTCACGGGCGTCGTCGAGGTCGCCGCCGTAGATCTCCTCGGTCAGATCGCGGCCGAGGATCACCGTACACGTCCCGGTGCCGTCGTCGAGGATCGCCTTCGTCCGGAGGTCGTCCTCGCCCTCCACGTCGCCGTGGGAGCGACACTCGCCGTTCTGGATCGCGCGGTTGCACTCAGGACAGCGCTGGATCAGCCCGGAGCCGTCCCGGACCTCGATCACGTTGCCGGAAAGCTCCACGTCGAACAGCCCGCCGCCGGTGACAGCCTCGCCGATCGACATCGACGGCGCCGAGTCGGTGACCGAGACGGCTTCGTCCACCGCCGTCACCGTCGAGAACTCCGAGACGTTCACGGAGGGCGCGCCGCGGTACTCCCGGACGTACACGTCCTCGAGCCGGACGCTCTCGCCCGTCTCGATCTCGGGGTGGGGATCCCAGTCGGTGAAGGGGAGTCGGCCGGTCTCGTCGCCGATGACGCCCGAGAGGATCTCGGTTTCGCCGTCCCGGCCGTCGATCGTCCGTTCCTCGACCTCGACGACCTGTACCTCGACAGTCCGGCCGCGATCCCCCGGCTCGAGTTCGATCAGGTCGCGCTCGCCGCCGATCTCGTACGGTACGTCGAGGTCGTCGGTCTCCAGCGCGACGCTGGTGCTGTCGCCTAGATTGAGTTCGGGGCTGCCCTCCCACTCGCGGACGCCGGCGTTGCCGACGGTGACCGTGTCGCCCGGCTCGAAGCCGAACTCCTGCCAGGCGGTGTAGGAGACGGTGCCCGTCCCGTCGGCGAACTCACCTTCGCGGATGGTGATGTCGTCGCCCTGGTACCGGATCGAGCGCGTCCCCTTCGTGAGCACGCGGACCGTCACGGTGACGTTGTCGCGCTCGGTCGTCAGGTCGGCCACGTCGACCGATTCGGGGGTGGCGTCGCCCCCCCCACCGTCGCCGTGTTTCCGGCGGACGCTCTGTTTGGCCTCGTCGATCGGAACGCTGTACTGGAGGAGGTTCTCCAGATCTTCTTTGACCTCCTGTTTGTCAACACCGAGAGCGGAGGCGAGCTCCTCGGCGTGTTTGTCTACGTCCATCGTGCGGAGTTGGGCCGCGATGGCTAATAAGGGTTCGTCCCACCCGTCCGACCGGCGAACGAACGCTTACGGAAGTGGCGAGTAGCCCGGACCGAACGACCCTTGGCTCTGGGTGAGACACGGGGTGTTATGGACAGCACCACACGCCTGACGCTCGCCCGCGAGGCCGCCAGAGCGGGCGCCGAGGTCGCACACGGGGGGTTCCGCGGGCCGCTGACCGTCGAGACGAAGAAGAACGCGCTCGACTCGGTGACGGAGTTCGACCGCGAGGTCCAGCGCCACGTGGTGGGGATGTTTCGCGAGGACGACTCCGACGCGGTGATCGTCGGCGAGGAGGAACTGCCGGACGTCGATACCCGGACCGCCCTCCCCGAGAGCGGCGACGCCTGGGTCGTCGACCCGATCGACGGCACCAACAACTTCGTCGCGGGCAACCGGATCTGGGGCTGTGCGGTCGCCGCCGTCGAGGACGGCGACGCCGTCGCCGCCGTCAACGAATTCCCCGCACTGGGTGACAGCTTCGCCGCCGCCGACGACGGGGCGATGCGCAACGGCGAGTCCTGCAGCGTGAGCGACCGATCGGACCCCGGGACGTTCACGATCAACCCGATCTTCGGTCTCGAACCCCGAGACCGCCGGAAGCTGGCGGAGTACATCACCACCATCGCCGAAGAGTTCGGTGACAGCCGCCGCTTCGGGAGCTCGCAGTACGCGCTCTCCTCGGTCGCCGCCGGCGAGCTCGACGCCGCCGTCTCCGGCGTCGAACTCTCGCCGTGGGACACCGTCGGCGGCGTCCACATGGTCCGAGAAGCGGGCGGCACCGTCACCAATCTCGACGGGGACCGCTGGACGCCCGGCGACGGCGGCATCATCGCCTCGAACGGCGAGGCCCACGACGAGCTTGTCACCGCCTTCGACTGACGGCACTCAGGCGTCGTAAGCCAACACGACCCCGTCGTCGAGCCGTTCGACCTCCGTCAGCGACAGCTCCGGGAAGGAGTCGGGGTCGGTGAACCCTTCGCCGTCCGCGAGCGTCGGCGCGTCCCGGCCGCCGATCACGACCGAGCCGACGTAGACGGTCAGCCGGTCGACGAGGTCGGCCTCGAACAGCGAGAAGATGAGCTCGCCGCCGCCCTCGACGAGCAGGCGCTCGACGCCGTGCGCTTCGAGACGGTCGAACGCCGCGGTGAGGTCGACTCGCCCGGACCCCGCCGTGATCACGGTCGCACCGGACGCCGAGAGCGCTGCCACGTCGGCGTCGTCGGCGTCTTCGCTCACGAGCACGTACGTCGCAGCTGCATTGTCCAGCACTTCGGCGTCCGGCGGCGTCCGTGCGCGGGAGTCTGCGACCACGCGGGCGGGGTTCGCCGGCTTTCCGTGGCGTTCCCGCCGGGCGCGCCTGTCGGCGTCCTTGACGGTCAACCTCGGATCGTCCGCCAGCACGGTTCCGACCCCGACCAGCACGCCGTCGACGCCCGCCCGGAGCTCGTCCATCCGGTCGAAGTCCGCCGGGCCGGAGATCGGCACCTGCTCGCGCTCGCGTGTCGAGAGCTTCCCGTCGACGCTCTCGGCGGCGTTCACGTGGACGTGCACGCGTCCCGTTCGGGCCGCACGGGAGTCGACTCTTTCGGTCCGAGCGGGAACGCTGAAGTCCCGGCGCGACTGAACCCCGCCGATGACTGTCGAGACGGAGGTAGCCGTGATCGGCGGCGGCGCGACCGGCGTCGGCGTCGCTCGCGACCTCGCGATGCGCGGTGTCGACGTGGCGCTGCTCGAACGCGGCACGGGGCTCAACGCCGGCACGTCGGGGTGCTCACACGGCGTGCTCCACAGCGGCGCTCGATACGCCGAGTCCGATCCCGAGGGAGCCGCCGACTGCTTGCGGGAGAACCGAACCCTCCGCGAGATTGCCCCTGGCTGTGTCGTCGAGTCCGGCGGCCTGTTCGTCCGGCTCGCGGGCGACGATCCCGACTACTTCGAGCGGAAGCTCGACGCCTGCCGCGAGGTCGGGATGGAGCCGACGCGTCTCAACCCCGACGAGCTCCGCGAGCGCGTCCCCGGAGCCGCCGGGGCTGTCGAAGAGGGGTTCGCCGTTCCCGACGGCGTCGTCTCCCCCGCACGGCTCGTAGCCGCGACAGCGGCGAGTGCTCGCGACCATGGCGCGAGCATCCACACCGGATCGGCGGTGACCGACATCGACGCCGGTTCGGACTCCGAACGTCTCGCCGTGCACGTCGACGGCGGACCCACGATCGTCGCCGATTCGGTGGTGAACGCCGCAGGTCCATGGGCGGGCGAGGTCGCCGCGATGGCCGGCGCCGATCTGGGGATGCGCCCGACTCGGGGCGTGATGGTGGCCGTCGACTATTCGGGCCTCGGGCCGGTTCTCAACCGGTGCCGAGAGCCGGCCGACGGCGATATCGTCGTTCCCCACGGCGAGCAGGCGGTTCTCGGGACGACCAGCGTCGCCGTCGACGACCCCGACACGTTCGAGCGCGAGGACTGGGAAGTCGAGCGGACGGTGACGGAGTGTGCCGCGATGCTGCCGGCGGTGGCCGACGCGACGGTCGAACGGACGTACTGGGGGCTCCGGCCACTGTACGAACCGGACGAACTCGACCGCGAAGGGCGGGGCATCTCCCGGGATTTCGCGGTCGTCGCCCACGACGCTGCGCCGGGGCTAGTCAGCGTCGTCGGCGGGAAGCTCACGACGTACCGGCGCATGGCCGAAGCTGTAGCTGATCGCGTCTGCGGGGATCTGGGCGTCGAGGAGCCCTGCCGAACTGCCGAGGGGCCGCTTCCGGAAGCAGGGACTCCCGAGCGGCTCGACGAGCTGGCTCGGGAGTTCGGTGCGGTCGGCCCTGCCGACGCCGACGTGGTCGGGGAGTAGCGAACAGCCGGAGCGGACAGCCGGCGCGACAGCTCCGGAGTTGCGTCTTCGTCGCGCCGCGGTGTTCAGGTCACGCAACGAGATGGTCCCGTCATCGGCCAAAAAAGCTCGCAGGAGGGAGCGCGTCGCTCAGCCGTCGACGGGCTCGACGCCAATCGTGACCGGAACGCCTTCGATCTCCCACTCCTCGACGAGGCCGCTGTCCTCGTCGATCTCGCTCACGTCGACGAACTCGGCGGCTCGGACCTCCTCGGCGACGAGATCGCGACGGTCGTCGAAGAACCCCGCCACGCGCTCGTCGTCGATATCGACCGCGACGCGGATCTCCTCCTCCACGTCGAGTTCGAGGCGCTTGCGGGTCTCCTGTACTCGGCGGATCAGGTCGCGGGCGTACCCTTCACGCTCGATCGCCTCGGTGAGTTCGGTGTTCACGTAGACGGACCCTCCGTCGAACTCGGCGCCGGAGACGTGCTCGGGCGGCTCGGTCTCGTACTCGACCATCTCCTCGGTCAGTTCGACGGTCTCGCCGTTCACCTCGACGCCGCCTTCGACTCCCTCGCGGGGCTCGCCGCGGACGGCGGCCATCACGTCCTGTGCGTCGCCGCCGAACGCCGGACCGATCACGCTCATCTGCGGGTCCGCGACCGCCACGAGCTCCTCGTAGTCCTCGGTGACGGTGAGCTTCTGTGCGTTCACGCGCTCGAGGAACAGATCCTCCAGATCGCGCATCGCGTCGGCGACCGTCTCGTCGTCGGTCTCGATCACGACCTCCTGGACGGGCCAGCGGAGCTTCCGGCCGCCCTGCTGGCGGGCGTTCGCGGCGGCCTCCTCTACGTCGCGGAGTACGGCCATGTTCCGCTCCAGATCGGGGTCGTGCAGGTCGTCGTCCGGCGTCGCCGCCTCGAGCATGTGGACCGTCTCGGTCTCGCCGTCGAGCGTCTGGTACATCCGGTCGGCGAGATAGGGGGTAAAGGGCGCGAGCAGGCGGACGACCTCGTTCAGCACGGTCGAGAGCGTCGCGTACGCGGCGCGCTTGCTCGCCGAGTCACTTTCCTCCCACATGCGCTCGCGGATCGCCTTCACGTAGAACCGGCTCACGTCCTCGGTCACGAAGTCGAGCAGCGTGTTGAGGGCGTCGTGGACGGCGTACTCCTCCCACGCGTCCTCGGTCTCCTGCTCGACCGTCTGGAGCCGGGAGAGCACCCACTCGTCGACGACCGAGCGGTCGCCGTCGCTCAGGTCGGCCTCGCCGGGGTCGTAGTCGTCCAGCTCCATGTACGGCAGCGGGAACCGGAACACGTTCCAGAGGATGTTGAGCGTCGACTGCATCTCGTCGAGCCCCTCCCACTCGAAGCGTAGGTCGGCGCCGTGCTGGTCGTGCTGGAGCAGGTACGCCCGGAGGGGGTCGCGGCCGACCTCCTCGATCGCCTCGTGGGGCGTGACGATGTTGCCGAGGCTCTTGGACATCTTGCGGCCGTCGCTGTCCAGCGCGAACCCGTGCATCACGACCTCGTCGTACGGCACCTGATCGACCGCGGCGGTGCCCATCCCGAGCTGGGACCAGAACCAGCCGCGGGTCTGGTCGTGGGCCTCGACGATCACGTCGGCGGGCCAGAACTCGTCGAAGTTCTCTTGCTGGCTGGGGTAGTCGAGCGTGCCCCACGAGGCGACTGAGGAGTCCAGCCACACGTCGAACACGTCCGGAACGCGGGTGTAGGTCGTGTCACCCTCGGTGATCGTCAGGTCGTCGACGGTCGGCCGGTGGAGGTCGAGCTCCTCGGCCGCCACGTCCTGATCGGCGCGTTCCGCGAGCTCCTCGCGCGTGCCGACGACGATCCAGTCGTCCTCGGTCGTCTCCTCGGCGGTGCTGTCCTCGGGCGTCCAGATCGGGATCGGGATCCCCCAGTAGCGCTGCCGGGAGACGTTCCAGTCCGGCGAGTCCTCGATGAAGTTCCGGAAGCGGTTGTCCCGGGCCTCTGCCGGGTGCCACTCGCTGTCTTCCATGTTCTCGAGCAGCTCCTCCTTCACGTCGGTGACGGTGACGAACCACTGCTCGGTCGCGAGGAAGATGATGTCCGTGTCACACCGCCAGCACTGGCCGTAGTCGTGGGTGTACGTCTCGTGGGCGAGCAGGTAGCCGTTCTCCCGGAGGTCGTCGATGATCTCCTCGTTGGCGTCGCGGACGAACTGGCCGGCGTACTTCCCGGCGCGCTCGTCGTAGACGCCGTCGCTGCCCACGGGGCAGAAGATGTCCAGCCCGAGTTCGTCGCCGCGCTCGAAGTCCTCCTGCCCGTGGCCGGGCGCGGAGTGGACCAGTCCGGTGCGGTCGGTCTCGACGTAGTCGGCGTGGTACACTTCGCCGGCGCCGGTGAAGTCGGGGTGGTCGGGCACCTCCTCGGCGAGCGGGTGGTCGTACTGCCACCCCACGAGCTCCTCGCCTGCGAGCTCCTCTTCGATCTCGTACTCGTCGTACCGACCCTTCTTCAGCACGTCCTCGACGCAGTCGGTCGCGACGTACAGCACGTCCGTCTCACCGCCGTTCTCGGCGCGTACTTTCGCGTACGTCGCGGCCTCGTCGACGGCGACGAACGTGTTCGCCGGGACGGTCCACGGGGTCGTGGTCCACGCGACGAGGCTTCCCTCGCGGTCGGCCAGCGGGAACTGCACGTAGATCGAGGGATCCTCGACCTGGTGGTACTCGACCTCGTTTTTCGCGATCGCGGTTTCACACCGCGGGCACTGGGTAATCGAGCGCTTGCCCTGCTCGACGAGCCCGTTGTCGTGAGCCTGCGAGAACGCCCACCACGCCGACTCCATGTACTCCGGCGAGATCGTCTGGTAGGGGTTCTCCCAGTCCATCCAGACGCCGATGGACTGGAAGTCCTCGTCCATGTTCTCGCGGTTCTCGACGGCGAACCGCTTGCACTCCTCGATGAACTTCTCCATTCCGTACTCCTCGATGTCCTGCTTGGAGTCGAAGCCGAGCTCCTGCTCGACTTTCGTCTCGATGGGCAGGCCGTGCATGTCGTAGCCAGGCCGGTCGGTGACGTGGTGGCCCTCCATCCGTTTCCGGCGGATGACGGCGTCCTTGAGGGTCTTGTTCCACGCCGTGCCCAGGTGCATCTGCCCGGAGGTGTACGGCGGGCCGTCGACGAAGAAGAATGGCGGGTCGTCGGCGTGTGCCTCCTTGGTCCGTTCGTAGGCGTCGTGGTCGTCCCAGTACGCCGAGACGGTGTCCTCCACCGCCCGTGGGTCGTACTGGTCCGGGACCTCTTCGTCCATACTCGTTGGCTGTGTTGGGTCGCTTATCAACCCGGTGGTCCCGCAGTCTCGGTGTCGGACCGCCCGGCGGCTCCCGGCCCAGTATTTATTGGTCGTATGCCCGAACCGTCGGGCATGGACAGCAGGACGGAGTGTTGCCGGCCGGTGTCGCGGTGAGATGATCGGGCTCGTCAGGCGGTACCTGCTCGTCGTTCTCCGGTTTCTCCCCTTCGCGGTCAGCTTCCTCCGTGACCGCCGGCGGTTCCTCCTGTTCGGCCCCGCCCGGCAGGTGAGCGAGCAGAGCCACCGCCGGCGGGCCGAGCGCATCCGGGACACGATGGTGGCGCTCGGCCCGGCGTTCGTCAAGATCGGGCAGGTGCTCTCGACGCGCCCGGACATCGTTCCGCCGACGTACGCCGACGTGTTCGGGACTCTCCAGGACGAGATACCCGAGGACGTCGGGGGCGATCCGCGGACGGTCCTCGAGGCGGAGCTCGGCGACGAGCTCGACCTGTCGACGCTCGAACGGGTCGCCGGCGGCTCGCTCGCGTTCGTCTACACGGTCGCCTACGGCGACGAGCGGATCGCTCTGAAAGTTCGCCGGCCGGGGCTCAAGCCCCTGATCGAGCGCGACCTCCGGGTGATCCGGGGGCTGCTCCCGCTGGTCACCCCGTTTCTCGACGAGCGACAGCGGTACTCGGTTCGGAACGTCGCCGACGACTTCGAGGAAGTCATCATCGACGAGCTCGACTTCGCCCGGGAGCGGGCGATCATGGACGACATCCGGACGAACTTCGCCGACGACGACCGCGTCGTGATCCCCGCCGGCTACGAGGAGCTCTCCTCGGAGCGCGTGCTCGCCATGGAGTACCTGACCGGCCGGAAGGTGACCGACGACGACGCGTTCGACGGCGTCGACGTCGGGCCACACGAGATGGCGACGTGGATCACGGAGATCTACCTGGAGATGGGGCTGGTCGACGGCGTGTTTCACGCCGACCCGCACCCGGGCAACCTCGCGGTCACCGAGGACGGCCGGCTGCTGATCTTCGACTTCGGGATGAGCGAACGGCTCCCGGCGACGACACAGGACGACATCGTCGACCTCTATCGGGCGCTGGTCCAGCGGGACACCGACGGGCTCGTCGACGCGCTGATCGCGCTCGACGTTTTCGAACGCGGCGTCGACCGCGCCGAGGTCAGGCGCGTGCTCGAACTCGTCATCGAGAACCTCGCCGGACGGTCGGAGGTCACGTGGCGAACCATCATCACCGAACTCATCACGTCGCTCCGGGAGTTCCCGTTCCGCATCCCGCCCGACGTGATGTTGCTCGTTCGTGTCGGCACCGTCGGCGAGGGCGTCTGTCGGCAGCTCGATCCGGAGTTCGACTTCCTCGCGGCCGTCCGGACGTTCCTGCTCGAACAGGGGCTGATCGAGAGCGAGCTCGCCGCGATGGTCGAGGACTCGCTGGCCGACGCCCGGCAGTCGGTGCCCGCGATGGCTAGACTCCCCACCAGACTCGACCGGACGCTGGACCAGCTCGAACGTGGGGAGCTGACGGTCCGAACCAAGCCGCCCGCTGACCGCGGCGCCGGCGACCCGGCTCTCGGATACGCGGTGCTCGCCGGCGGGTCGGCCGTCGCGGCGGCCGTGCTCACGATCGGCGCGCCCGGATACGCCGCCCCGGTCGGCGGCTCGGCGGCCGTCTTCCTCCTTGCCTACCTCCTCCGGCGTCTCGGGTAGCCCGCCGACGTGCCGCGAGGGAGACGTTCAAACGCGTGCCCCGACAACCCACTCCCAATGACCGACATCCCGCTCGAACACGTCCACCGCGAGCCCGACAACCCCACCGGTAACGCTTTGTTCGTTCTCCACGGCCGCGGCGCCGACGAACAGGACCTCCTCCCCATCGCGGACCGCCTGCCCGGCGACCGTCACGTCGTCAGCTTCCGCGCGCCGGACCGCCTGCGTGGCGGCTACACGTGGTACGATCTCGACCTCTCCGGCGGCGGCCTCGAGTCGAGCCAGCCCGACCCCGATGGGTTCCGGCGCAGCCTCGACGTGGTCGCCGAGTCCGTCGACGCCGCGATCGACGCCTACGACCTCGACGCCGACAGCCTCGGCCTGCTGGGGTTCAGTCAGGGCGCGATCACCAGCCTCTCGCTGGTGCTCGAACAGCCCGACACGTTCGCGTGGGTCGCCGCCCACCACGGCTACCTCGCCGACTCCCACGCCGGCCGCTCGCCGGACGGGATCGAGGGCAAACCCGTGTTCGTCGCCGCCGGCGCGGCCGATCAGATCATCCCCGCCAGTCGCTCGGAGGCGGCCGCGGAGGGGATGCGCGAGGCCGGCGCAGCCGTGACGTTCGGCACGTTCGAGGGCGGTCACGGGATCGGCCCGGACGAACTCGACGCGGTGCAGGCGTTCGTCGAGGAACAGGCGTAGCCCGCCACGGTCGTCCGGTCGATCAGAGCCCGGGGACGACGTTGAGGACGGCGAACGTCTCCAGCAGCATCCACACCACGAACACCGCGTAGAACACGAGCAGCAGCCACGCCTCGCGGTCGCTGAGCTGGAGATCCGTCCGGAGCGCGGTGAACAGCGCGACCGTCGCCACGACGAGGAACGTCATCATCGGGACAGCGACCCCGTAGTTGATCACCGCGCCGCCGGCGAGCACGATCCCGGCGGGGACGGCGACGAGTAGGTCGAACACGTTGCTCCCGAGCACGTTCCCGAGGCTGGTCACGCCCCGCCCCTCGCGGGCGGCCCGGACCGACACCAGCGTGTCCGGTAGCGAGGTGGCGGCGGCGACGACGGTCAGGCCCCAGACTGCTTCCGGCACGCCGAAGGCGGCGGCGAACACGTCCGCGCCGTAGACGAACCCCTCGACTGCCACGAGCACGAGCGCGAGGCTGAGCAGGAGCGCGCCCCACTGTCGAGCGACGTTCACGGACTCTGTTGGGGGCTCGGCGGCGTACTCTACGGTGTCGGCGTACTGGATGAACACGTAGAGTCCGTAGAGCCCGATGAGCACCATCCCGAGCCACGGCGGAATCTCCGCGGCCAGCCGCGAGCTCTCGGCGGGGTAGTAGATCACGCCCAGCGAGAACACCAGCAGCAACGCCGCGACGGAGAGCATGTAGAACAGCGCCTCCTTGTACACCACGTCGCGGCTGGCGTTCAGCTCGTCCTCGGAGAGCAGCGCCGCCACGCCGGGAATGACGAGGATGTTGAACACTGCCGACCCGACAACGGCGCCGACTCCGAGGTCGAACGATCCGTGGAGCACGGCCGACAGCACCGCGATCGACAGCTCCGGGAAGCTCGATCCGATCGCGGCGACGACGGACCCCTGTATCACCGGCGGCAGTCCGTAGTGCGTCGAGAGCTGATCGCTCGCCTCCTCCAGCATCTCCGATCCTTTCCAGACGACTCCCGTCGCCACGAGCGTCGCGACCGCCGCGAGCAGCACCGACATGGCCCGGCGTTCAAACGCGCCACTCAAAACGGCTCCGGGCGAGGGTCGGGAGCCGCAGTCGGTAGCCCTAAATCTGCCCGTCACCAATTCCGAGTATGAGCGTCGCCAAGACCGTCGAGGATCTCGGTGCCGAACTCGGCGAACGCATCGCCGCCACCGACGAGTACGAGCGCTTCGAGGCAGCCAAACGCGCCGTCGAGGCGAGCGAGGAGGCCCAGCAGCGCATCGAGCAGTTCGAGTCGCTCCGGGCCGAACTCACGACTGCTCGGAAGACCGGCGAGGCCGATCAGGAGCTGGTCGACGAGGTCCGACAGGCCCAGCACGAGCTTCACTCGCTGCCCGAGATGGCGGAGTTCCTCGAGGCCCAGGAGGCGTTTCAGGCACGCCTCGATGCGGTGAACGACGCGATCTCCTCCGAGCTCGTCGTCGACTTCGGTGGCGAGGCCGGCGGCTGCTGTCAGGACTGACTGCGACACGGAGAGTCGCCGTCTGTCAGGACTGATTGCGGCCACTTCTCACCCGAGAGCTTTTGTCGGAAACCGCGACCAGTAGCGCCATGCTCGCGATCGCTGGCGGCAAGGGCGGCGTCGGGAAGACCACGACCGCGCTCGGCCTCGCCGCTGCCCTCCCCGACCGCCCGTTGGTCGTCGATGCCGACTGCGACATGCCGAACCTCCACGCGCTCGCCGGCGTTCCCGCCGACGAGAGGCCCCACGTCTGTCCGGCACACGACTGTCGTGTCCTTCCCACGCCGGAGGATCGTCCCGACTCGCTCGATCAGTGCCTCGAACGCCTCCGGGTGGAGGCCGACGCCCACACGCTCGTCGACACGCCCGCTGGTGCGGGTGTCGACGCCGCGACGCCGCTCCGGATCGCCGACGGCGTCGTGCTGGTGAGCACTGCTTGTGCACCGGCGCTGCGGGACGCTGCTAAGACAGCGTCGATGGCCCGCGCGGTCGGCACGCCCGTCCTCGGAGCGGTCCTCACCCGCACGCTCGCCCGTCCGCCGAACGTGGCGGAACTGCTCGGCTGTCCGCTCCTCGGCGTCGTTCCCGACGCCGCGGGTCGACCACTCGACGACCGGCGGGTCCGCGAGCGGTACGAGGCGGCCGCGGCCGCGCTCCTCGACGCGACGACGTCGTTGTGAGCGCCTGACAGCTGCACGGAACGCTTTTGGTCCACAAACCAGTATCAGAGTTCATGGCGAGACGGCTCTCGACCGGCATCAACGTCCTCGACCGCGAGATCGAGGGCGGCCTCCCGGCGGGCTCGATCGTGCTGCTCTCCGCCGAACCCGCCAGCCAGTCGGAGCTGTTCCTCTACGAACTCACCGCCGAGCGACAGACCCTCTATCTCACGACCATCCGCTCCGATCAGGCCGTGACCGACGCGATCGACCGGACGACTACCCGGACGGGCGATCCGACGGTCCGCGATGTGGGCGGTGACGCACCGCTCGACCGGGCGAACCGCTTGATCGGTACGCTGCCCGAGGAAGCGACGCTGATCGTCGACGTGGTCGACGCGCTGGAGCGCTACGACCGGGGGCGCTACCGGCGCTTCCTCAACGAACTCCAGACCGTGATGGTCAACACCGGCGGCGTCGCGATCCTCCACGGGCTGAACGGCGTCGACGTGCCGAACCATCGTGACCTGACCGCCCACGTCGCAGACGTCGTGTTCGACCTGCAGACGACCGTCACAAACGCCGAGGTGGAGAACCGCCTCGTGATCCCCAAGTTCCGCGGCGGGAAGGCCCTCTCCGAGCCGATCAAGCTCCGGCTGGCCGAGAGCGTCAACATCGACACCTCCCGGGATATCGCCTGAGAACCCTTCTCGCGACCGCTCAGGGCTCGCCCAACGCCAGTAGCCGTCCACCGTCTCCAGTGACGAACAGCGCTTCCGGGGTCGCGACGACGTCCCCTACCCCCTCGGTCGATCTGGACCACTGCTCCTCCCCCGTCGTTGCTGAGAGCGCCGTCAGTCGGTCCTCCCCGCGGAGGAGAACACTGTCATCGACGACCGTGGGGACACCGGCTCGCCCATCAGATCGCTCGTAGGTCCACGATCGCTCCCCGTCGTGGGTGATCGCGTAGAGGATCTCCGGGCTGGCAGCGTAGACGTGCCCGTCGTCGACGGCCATTGGCTGGTGGCCGCCGTTAAGTAGATTGAACCCCCAGCGCCGCTCGCCGTCGGTCCCGTACGCGACGACGAGTCCGTAGCTCTGGATGAGCAGCAGGTCGTCGTGGACCACCGGCCCGCCAGTGACGGGGTTGGTCTCCGCGCGCCACTGCTCCCCGCCGTCGTCGGTTCTCAGCGCGACGATCCCCGTCACCCCGGAGTTCGAGCCGACGTACAGCGTGTCGCCGTCGACTGCGGCCGGAGTCGTGAACGTCGTGTTCCCCTGGTCGACCGAGTCTTGGATCCGGCGCGACCACAGCACCGACCCGTCCGCGACCCACAGCGCGTGGACGGTACCGGTCCAGTCCGGAACGTAGGCGACGCCGCCTGCGACGGTCGGCGGTGCGGTCAGGCGAGCGTCGATGTCGTACAGCCACTCTTCCTCGCCGTAACGCGATCCGAAGCAGACCACTCGACCGCGTTCGAGCGATCGTTTCCCACTGACGAGAATACGGTCGCCGACGACTGCCGGCGGGCCGTTGAGGTCGATCCGGAGCGGCGCCCACCAGTACGTCTCGCCGGTCCGTGCACCCAGGGCGTAGAGCCGATTGAAGGAGCGCGACTCTGGCGTCACGGCGTCCGCAGGAACGTACAGTCGTTCGTCGGCGAGCGCGGGCGTTCCGGCGGCCCGCGTGCCGTCCAGCTCTCGCCCCCAGACCGTCGTGGGGTCGTTGGGTCCGTCTTCGACGCGTCGTGTATGGGTCGCGTCGCGACCGTCCATTCGCCACTCGCCGCCGACACTGTCGAGTTCTCCGTTCGGGAGACCACCTGAGACGCAACCGGCGAGGCCGACACTGGCGCCTGCGGCCGCGAGGAACGCTCTGCGGGAGGGCACGGCCGCTCTCGTGGCGGGGCGAAGTTGAATCTTCTCCCGCCGCATTCGATATCGCGATATACGATTTACGTGTTCGCTGCTCGTCGCTCAATCGAACCGGTAGATGTTCGCGACGTACGTCTCTCGGACTTGGTCCCCCCAGTTGTGGGTGTAGGTGTCGATCACGTCGCTGGCCACGTCCCCTCGGAGGTACTTCACGACGCCGCGATCGCCGGTACGATCACGGAGGTGCGTGGTGAAGAAGTGCCGGAAGTAGTGGGGGGTGACGTTCTCGCCCGCTCCCGCGCCGGGCTCGTACCAGCCCATCTCCTCGGCGTAGTTCCGGACGTAGTGTCTGACCGCCCGTGCGGTGAGCCGTTCCCCCCAGTCGCCCGCGGTCGAGAGGAACAACGGCTCCGCCGGCGACGGCGAGTCCGGCCGGATCGCCAGCCAGCGCCGGAGTCCGCGCCGGAGTTCGTCGTCGACGGGGATCACCGTCGACCGCTTACGCTTGTTCGACTCCTCGCGGACCTCACCGTTGTACTCCTCCCCGCGTGCGGGCGCGCTGTCGACGTATATCGCGTCGCCACGGCCGTCGAGCTGCGGCCGGCCGTCGAGGTCGTACCCTTCGAGGCCGGGCTCGGCGAGTCGCAGGTCCCGGTAGTCGAGGTTACACAGCTCGCCGACGCGCATCCCGGTTTTCAACAGCGTCAGGACGATCGCGTGATGGAGCGGGTGAGAGATCCGACCGAGGAACTCCCCCATCGTCGCCACGTCGACGTCCCGACGCTCGGGGTCTTTCTCGATCGACTCGTCCATCTCCTCCATCACCAGCGCCATGGGGTTCTCCTCGAAGGCGCCCACCCGGTTCATGTAGTCGTAGAAGCGATTGACCGTCGTGGCGTAGGTGGCGACGGTGCTCGGCGACAGCTCCGACCGCAGGGAGTGGAGCCACGCCAGACAGTCCCGGTGGCCGGCGGATCCGGGATCGGTGGACCGACTTTCGAGGAACTCGGCGAACCCCCGAAGCACTCGTTCGTAGGCGTCGCGGGTGCGCTCGGCCCGACCGTGCATCTCCATATCTTCGAGGTAGTAGTTGACCGGGTCGGCCACCTCGGCGTCGGGAGACCTACTCGCCATCGAGCACGTACCCCCCGTCCCTGCCGCTGTAGCGGATCTGCTCTGACTCCTGTGTGATCCGGTCGAGCCGATCTTCGAAGTCGCCCAGCACCGCGTCGACCAGTTCGTCCCAGCCGACGGCCTCCTCTGAAGAGAGGACTTCGTGGACACGCGTTTCGAGGGTGTCACCCCTGGGGTTCGAGCCCGAAGGACTGCCTTTCTCGGGGTTGCTCGTCCCCCCCGGCTCGTCGGCCGGCTCGAAGCCGCTCCGGCCCGCCTGTACCATCGTCCGGACGAACTCGCTCTGACTCATCCCGAGTTCGTCGGCAGCCTCCCGCCACCGCTCACGCTGGTGGGCGGGTACCCGCGTCTTGACCTGTACCGTCTCGTTGTCGGCGTCCTCGGCCATGGGTCGAGCGTCCGTCGCCGAGCACATCAACGTACCGGTAACAGGGATTAGTGCCCTAATCCTCTAGAAAGGTACCGCAATTCCCCCAAATACGTGTACCGGCTTTGTTGATCTTCGTTATTCGGTACTCTCCACGTCGATCAACACCTCTCACCGGTTCGGTCCCGTTGGCGTCGATCATCGTGTGAGTTCGAACGGTGGCTCCGCATCGGCGGGGAGCGGGTTCTCGTAGCCATCCACCTCTCGTTCGAACTCCTCGCGTGCAGCGGCGAGTTCCTCCCCGTCGGCCAGCAGGTCGAGCGTCGAGCCCGCGAGCAGCTTCGCGACGTAGGGCAGCGCCGTTCGGCCGAAGTCGCCGTTCGCGACGACGGCCTGCCAGGAGTGGCCGGGCGTGCCCAACGCCCACGTCGTCGCGCGGAACTGTGCGGTGGGCGTGATCTGGCTCACTTCGCCGACGTCGGTCGAGCCGCCGCCGGGATCGCCCTCGTCGAAGGCGTCCATCGGTTCGCCGTACAGCGGCGCGTCGGCGGCTACGTCATCGTGTGGCGGTTCGAACTCCGCGAGCCGATCCTCGATTGCCCCCTCTGGAAACGTCTCTTGGAGCTTGGCGGCGAGTTCGCGTTCCTCCTCGCTGAACGTCACGGTACCGAGTTCGGCCATGTTCTCCCGGAACGTATCCGCGATGACCGAGTTGGAAACGAGTCGGTGGACGCCGGTGTAGTAGCGTTCGTTCACCTCGGTCCGGCTCATCGTCGCCGCGCCCGCTGCGATCTCGCGCAGCCAGTCGGTCACCCGCTCGACACCGTCTCGCGTCGGCGCACGGACGAAGTACCAGACCGACGCCTCCGCGGGCACGACGTTGGGCGCATCGCCGCCCTGCTGGACGTTGTAGTGGACGCGCACCGCCTCCGGAACGTGCTCGCGCATGTACTCGACGCCCGTGTTGAGCAGCTGGACGCCGTCGAGTGCGCTCCGGCCGGATTCGGGCGACGCCGCGGCGTGGGCGCTCTCGCCCTCGAAGGTAAACGATAGCGAGTCCATCGCGAGTGAACTACCGCGCTGTGGTGCCGTGTGGTCGCTCGGATGCCACGTCACGGCGGCCGCGAGGTCGTCGAACACGCCGTCGCGGGCCATGAACGTCTTCCCTACCAACGTCTCCTCGGCGGGACAGCCGTAGAACCGGATTTCGCCTTCGGTATCGCCGCGATCCAGCGCCCGGGCGACGGCGATCGCGGCGCCGACGCCCGCGGTCCCGAACAGGTTGTGGCCGCAGCCGTGGCCCGGTCCACCGGGCTCGATCGGCGAGCGCTCCGTCGCGACCGCCTGTGAGAGGCCGGGAAGCGCGTCGTACTCGCCGAGGATCCCGATCGTCGGCCCCTCCCCGACGGCGTAGCTCGCGACGAACGCCGTCGGCATGCCGCCAACACCGGTGGTGACGTCGAACCCGGCGTCGGCCAGTGCCTCGCTGAGTAGCCTGCTTGCACGCTCCTCGTGGAGCCCCAACTCCGGGTGCTCCCAGAGATCGACCGCGAGTTCGTCCATCCGGTCGGTAAGGTCGTCCACGTCGTCGAACAGCCGTTGTTTCACGCCCGCAACCGAGGTCGCGGGGTGCTTAACTCCTCGGCCGGCGGTGAACTGACGCTGTTCAGTCGAGTTCCCGTGACGCCACGGCGACTTGTAAACTATATCTCGCGATATCGAACCTCGGTAATTTGCCATCGAACGACGCCCGGGGAGAACTGACCGAACAGTCGATAGGGGGCTCCTACCGGACCGTCTCGCAGAAGCGAATCCCGGGAAGCTAACCCCGCGGGCACCGTATCGGCGTACATGTCCGAAAACGGAAGCGTCGAAAAGAGTCGACAGACGGTACGGATCATCGGCGCGCCGACAGACTACGGGCAAGACCGGCGCGGGGTCGACATGGGGCCGTCGGCGATCCGCTACGGCGGACTGAGTGAGGGTCTCTCTGACGCTGGCGTCGACGACGAGGACGCGGGCGATCTACTCGTGCCGCGTGCCGAGGAGCGCGACGCCCACTACCGCACACCCAGTAAGGGGAAAGCCCGGTTCCTCCGGGAGACCGAGGATGTCTGTAGCCGGCTGGCCGAGGAGGTTCGCGGGTCGATCGCGGACGGCGCCACCCCGCTGGTGTTGGGCGGCGACCACTCGATCGCCATCGGAACCGTCTCCGGGTCGGCAGCCGACGCCGAGATCGGCGCAGTCTGGTTCGACGCCCACGGCGACCTGAACACGCCGACAACGACGCCCTCGGGCAACGTACACGGGATGCCTCTGGCGGCGCTGCTGGGCGTGAAGGAGTGGGCTGGCGTCGACTGGGCCAACGCGCCGTCGCTCTCCCCGGCGAACGTCGCGATCGTCGGCCTGCGCTCGGTCGACGACGCCGAGCGCGAACTGCTCCGGGGCAGCGAGATCAGCGCGTTCACGATGTCCGAGATCGACGACCGCGGGCTCGACGAAGTGGTCGACGACGCGCTTGCGGTCGCCAACGACGGCACCGACGGCTACCACGTCAGCCTGGACCTCGACTGGCTCGACCCGACGATCGCGCCCGGCGTCGGTACCCCGGTCCGGGGCGGCGTCGACTACCGCGAGGCCCACCACGCGATGGAGCAGGTCGCCGCCGATGGCGGCATGCGCTCGATGGAACTGGTCGAGGTCAACCCCACGCTCGACCAGCACAACGAGACCGCAGAACTAGCAGTCGAGCTCGCGGCCAGCGCGTTCGGCAAACGCATCCTGTAGATATCCGCGTTCGTGTATTTCGATACTGGCTCGGAAGAGAACCTTTACACTCCTGTGTTCATATCCTCCGCCCATGTCCGAAACCGTGCTGGTGATCGGCGGGGGCGGCCGCGAACACGCGATCACGCGTGCGCTGGCGCCCGACGCCGAGGTGTACGCGCTGGCCAGCAACCGGAACCCGGGGATCGGCTCGCTCGCGGCCGGAACCGAGATCACCGACGAGACCGACACCGCGGCGGTCGTCGCGTACGCCGAGAGGATCGACGCGGATGCCGCGGTGATCGGGCCTGAGTCGGCGCTGGCGGCCGGCGTCGCCGACGCGCTGAACGACGCTGGCGTGTTCACGTTCGGCCCGACCGCCGAGGCTGCCCGGATCGAGACGGACAAAGCCTACCAGCGGGAGTTCATGGCCGAACACGAGATCCCGGGGACGCCCGAGTTCGAGACGTTCGACGAGGCCGAGGCGGCCGCGGCGTACGTGGAGGACGTCGAGGGCGACGTGGCGGTCAAGCCCACCGGACTCACCGGCGGGAAGGGCGTCCGCGTCACCGGCGATCAGGTGAGCCACGCCGAGGCCGCCGAGTACGTCCGGGGGAGCGGCCACGACGAGTGGGTGATCGAGGAGCGCCTCGTCGGCGAGGAGTTCACCGTGCAGGCGTTCGTCAACGACGGGGAGATGCGGCTGACGCCGGCCGTACAGGACCACAAGCGCGCCTACGAGGGCGACGAGGGACCGAACACCGGCGGCATGGGGAGCTACAGCGACGCCGGGGCGACGCTCCCGTTCATGACGCCACAGGAGTACTACAGCGCCGCGAGCGTGCTGGAAGCCACTGTCGACGCCCTGCCGGAGTACACTGGCGTGCTGTACGGGCAGTTCATGCTGACCGACGAGGGGCCGAAAGTGGTGGAGTTCAACGCCCGCTTCGGCGACCCCGAAGCGATGAACGTTCTCCCCGTGATGGAGACACCGCTGCTGGATATTGTGACGGCCGCCCGGGAGGGAGAGTCGCTACCAGAGCCGGCGTTCGAAAACCGCGCGACGGTCTGTAAGTACGCCGTGCCGGCGGGCTACCCGACCGACCCCGACGCCGGGAGCGAGATCGAGGTCGACGAGTCGACCGTCGCGGCTGCCGCCGACGCACACGGCGGCGACGCGCTGCTGTTCTACGCCTCCGTCGACGACCGCGAGGACGGCCTGTTCACCACGACCTCGCGATCGTTCGCGGTCGTCGGCGTCGCCGACGACATCCCGACCGCGGAATCGATCGCGGCTGACGCACTCGCGGCGGCGGGCGAGGGGCTCCGCGTCCGCGAGGACGTGGGAACCGAAGAACTGGTGGAGTCACGGATCGACCACATGGCGTCGATCCGCGACTGAGAACCGCGTTACTCGAACTGCTGGACGACTTCGAGGTCGCGGTCGGTCCGCATGAACTGCGCCAGCCGCCGGGTCGCGTGACAGTCCGGGCAGCTGAGGTTCTGGTCGGACTCGGGGAGATCCGTCGGGTTCGACTCCCACTCCTTGGTACACTCCGGACACAGTAGGCGGACGAACGCTTCGACCATGTCTCGGAGTTGGGACCCGACGGCCGATAAAGCTTGTCGCCCCTCCGACCGCCCCCTCAGGCGGGGTGACTCAGGTTCGACATCAGCTGGCGGACGTTCGGCCCCTCCTCGTCCTCCCGTTCCTGCGGGAAGATCCCCATCGGGACGACCACGTCGGACTCGTGGTTGAAGTTCGCGACGAGCAGGAACACCGGCACCTCGTTGCCGTCGACGCTCACCGTCGCGGAGAACTTCGTCACCGTCCGGGCGGAGCCGAGCATCTCGACCTCCTCCTCGGACTCCTCACTCACGTCCTCCATGTTGTCGAACCGCTGCTGGAAGCGCTGGACGAGCTCCCCGGGGTCGAGGTTCGCGATCGGGTTGAACGACTGCCCGGCGAGTTGGACCTGCGGTGAGGTGAACGCCGCGAACACGCCGACGTCGGAACTCCCCAGCGGGCCGAGGTCGATCTCCTTCCGGTACTCCGTCACCGTGTTCGTCACCTCGACCTCCTGCCCCGCGAACGTCCGGGTCATCGTCGGCTGTCGCTGGCCGGTCTGTTCGTACCCGGTGTCCCCGGTGTCGGTGGTGGCGTACTCGGCGCTGAAGCTGGTGGAACCGCTACAGCCCGCTAGCCCCGCGATCCCTGCTACTGTCAACCCACCGACTTTTCGACGTGATAGCTCCATACGGTTCCGTTACCGGGAGATGGGCATAAACGTCGTGGCCATTGTTCCCCGTGGGCGACATCTGCCGGCAGCGTCAGCTCCCGGGGAGGATATCCCCCAGTGCACCGCCGATCGCCATCCCGACGAAACAGACCGCCGTCTGACAGATCGCGACCCAGGGCTCGGTCCAGTCGACGCGGCCCCACGCGGTCATCATGAACAGCGCCGTCAGGGCGGCGATCGTGAGCAGCCCCACGGGCCGTCGCGGGACGATGCCCAGTATCGGGTCGACGACGCGCACGTCCTGGATCTCGGCCACGTACAGTAGCCCGGTGACGATGCTGACGCCGAACAGCAGCGTCGCGACGAAGTAGATCGGATGGGTCGCGAGGTAGACGCCCGCCTCGAGCGTGCCGCCCTCGATCACCATCGGGATGCCGAACACGACGCTCCCGACCAGCGCCTCGGCAGCGTCGTGGCGGTCGAACCCTGTGATCACCCGACCGAAGACGGGGGTGTCCTCGTCGATCCGTCTGGCCATCCGGATGCTCTCGCGCACCCGGGACTGGGTCTCGTGGTCCTCGTCGGCGAGTTCGAGTTCGAGCGCCTCGAGCTCGTCGAGTAGATCGTCGACGTTCGTCTGCTCCTCCGCTTCGGGCATCCGACTCAGCACCCCCTCGTCCGGGCTCGGTTCGAGAGCCTCCGACTCGTGCCAGAAGCGTTGCTCGTCATACCCGAGTGCGCGATGGCGCCGAAGGTAAGCGTTTGGCTGACGGGCGATCGAGGAGAGAGCCGCGAGGGGGGATCAGAGTGAGTCGATGAGCGCGTCGAACCCCTCGTCGTCGCCGTCGAAGCGGTTCGTGGGGACGACCTGATACTCCACGCCGACGCCTTCGGGAGGAATCCCGAGGCGGTCGGCGACTTCGGATCGAAACGGGTCGATCGTGACGTCGATCCCCTCGTCGAACTCGTTCGCCGGTTCCCGGGCGTCGCTCGTCGCGATCACGATGTCGGTGCCCGGATCGTTGGCGTACAGCTCGGTCAACAGTCCGTACAGATCGGCACCCGCCGGCGGCTCCTCGTCGGCGCCCGGTGTTCGCGTCAGCAGCAACAGCGTGTCGGCGTGGTCGAGCCGATTGAGCACCGTCCCCTCCTGGTAGACGAGCACGTTGCGGACGAACGCAGGCATGATCAGAACGAGGTGGTGGCGGATCCACCGGAGTAGCTGCTTCGTCTGCGCGTACGCGCCGTTGCGCTCGCGCAGTCGCTCTTCCAGTCGGTTCCGGTTCACGTCACGGGTGCTGAACCCTTCGCTCGTGACCTTCGCGGTTCGCTCGGTCACGTCGCCCGAGAGGAAGCCGAACGACACTGGCGAGTCGAACCCGTCCGGTAGCGAGTCCTCGTTCTTCGCGGTCGCAGCCTGTCGGAGGAGATGGTTCCCGTCGATTGGGAACCCCTCGCGGTCGGTTTCGGCGTGGTCGAACAGCCCGCCGAGGACGTACGGCTCGGCGCGCCGGTCGTTCTCCGCCGTGATCGTCACGACGGATTTCTGGTACTCGTAGGTCATGAACACCGACAGCGCGAAGACGGCGACCGCCCCCGCAAGCAGCGTCACGACCGTGTCGAGGATCGAGGTGGCGTACTGGACGTACTGCACGACGGCCAGCAACACCAGTACTGACACCGTGTAGAAGAACGCCCGGCTTGCGACGGGGAACTGGATCCACCGGAGCCGCTCGCGGATCGAGAGTTGGTGTGGGACCTTGACACCGTACACTCGCGAGGTGACACCACCGGAAAGCACGCCGAGCAGCACCGCGACGCCGAAGGTGAGGAACTCGCGCTGCACCGCACCGATCACCCGCCCGAGATTCCCGAGCGTCGGCAGCAGCGCGACCAGCGCCACGACTAACACTAGGCCGGCCTGGATTCGCTTGGTCCCGTCGAACAGGAACAGCGCGAACCAGCCCGCCAGGAGCCCGCCGAGGATGACGACCGGGAAGTCGAGCGTCACGCCCGCGACGCCCGCGACGGCCCCCGACAGCGTTCGGAGCAGGCCGCCGTTAGCCCAGACGGTCGACGCGGCGCCGGCGACGGCCGGTATCGTGACGGCGAGGCTGACAAAGGCCGTGACGACGACGGCGATCTCTTTTCGGGTTTGGCTGGAAGGAAGGTTCATTAGGGGGCGGGAGTACTACTGCTGCTCGGCCTGCTCGTCTTCCCGCTCCAGCATGCTCGGGAACCGGCCGGAGCCGAACATCCCGTTGAGCAGTTCCTTGACCTCCGCGTCGGAGTCGTCGTTCATGTGGAGGACGAACTCTTGGTCGTGGTGGAGCGGCCGAACGTCGTCGCGGTAGACGTAGGCGCCGTAGTTCACGTCGTCGTCCGACTCGCGTGTCCACTCGTGGAGCCGGTGGTAGTACTGCCACATCCCGCCGATCCCGACAGTGTGGTGGGTCGGGATGAAGGAGTTGTTCCGGCTGACCTGTCGGTAGGTCGGCTGGTAGCCGTCCGGATCGGTGACGACGCTGAGGTTGTCCATCGTGAGCCCGCCGATGAAGGTGACCATCGTGATCTCGTCGGGGTTCCCGATGTCGTACTGCTCCTCGTGGTACGTCTCCGAGTTGATCATCGTGTGATCCTCCAGCGTCTCGGTGACGGCCGGGTGGAGCGGGTTATCCGCCGGCGTCGTGGGATCGTCGACGTACTTCAGCGCCCGGGACATGTACGCCGAGACGTACCGGAGCCCGTCGTACGTCGGGTCGCTCTCGGAGCGATCCTTCAGCGCCCGCGGCGAGAAGTCGTTGATCGGCGCCCGCCCGTGCTTGTTCTCGAACATGGCTTCGAGGGAGTTCCCGAAGAACCGGAAGATCTCGTCCTCGTGGTTCTCCAGCACCGCGGACTCCTCGATGCTCCGCGGCGAGCTGACCAAGTCCTCCGGGTTGGTCTCCCCGCGACGAAGGTACGGGTGGTCGCCGTTGTTCGCGGGGACGGACGGCTCGACGTCGAAGTCGTAGATCCCCTCGTAGCCGCGAGCGAAGTCGCGACCGTACGTCTCGGTGTCCTCTGGGGGGGTGACTTCGGGCACCGACACGTCCTCGTCGACGGCTTCGGCGTGGACGCTGGCGATCGCACGGAGCCGTTCGAGCGCCTCTACGGTGCCGCCCGTGCTGACGACGTCGTTGCCACCACGGATATGGAGCCCCTGCTTCACGTCGTCGATCTCCTCGTCGAACGGCTGGATGTAGCGGTCGTACAGGTGGTGGGAAACGCTGTCGCCGCGCGTGCTGCCGGCGTCGAGCGGCATCACGTCGTCCAGTAGCAAGTGCGGGTCGGCGGCGTTGCTCGACCCGAGATCGTCGACGAGCTGTTCGCGTAGCGCCGAGGGGTTGCGGTCGGTCGGAACCGTCTTCTCGACCACGGGGTCGTCGATCGCGAGGTCCTCGGGACCGAACTCGATCAGCGTCCCGGCGTCGGTGAACTGCTCCTCGAAGGCGGCGGTCATGCGGTCGATGGCTGCGTCGTAGGAGTGGTCGATCTGGGCCTCCCGCTGGATCGTCGAGGGATCGAAGATACAGTTGAACGGGTCACGAACGTCCTTCGAGCTGCGCTGAGGGTTGATCGTGAACCAGTCGCCGAGCGTCTGGAGCTCCCGATACTTGTTGTCGAACTCCTCGGACTTGTCCGGGCGCCCCGGGAGGATGCCGGAGTTGTGCTCCAACACTGCCGTCTTGATGTCGACCAGCAGCTCGAGCGCCTCCCTGATCCCCTCGCCGTCGATCCGCTCGGCGCCGACGGCGTCGAGCTTCTCGTTGAGAGTGCCGAAGGAGTCGAAGTTCAGGCTCCCCCGCATCCCGCTCTCGGTGGTCGCGTCGTTGATCGTGGTGAGGCGGGCCTCGATCGCCGACTCCAGCTCGTCGACGAGGGAGACGATGTCGGCGCGGTGTTCGTTGACCGCCGCGACCTGGGCCGTGTCGCTTCGAACCTTCTCATGCCACGTCTGTATCCAGTCGTCGACTTCGTCGTCGACGCGGTCCCGGAGCGTCACCAGCTGGTCGTGCTCCTCGACGAGCTGGCTCACGGCGCTTTCGACCTGTTCGAGCGTTTCGTCGAAGGATGGGTTCTGAACGTGGTGGTACGTCTCCTGATCGGGGTCGAGTACGATGTCCCGGAGCACGTCCCGCACCATCCGTGCCTGCGAGACCGTCAGCGCGTGAGAGCCCTCGACGTTCTCCGCGGTGATCGCCGAGATTTTCTTGAACAGCTGCCACCGCTTCTCGATGTTCCCGATCTCCTTCCGGACGACCGACGCGAGGAGGTAGCCGAGGGCGCCCTCGTTGTCGATGTCGCTAGGCTCGATGTGTGCGATGCTCGGCGCCTGTTCGATGAACTGTCGGGCCGCTTCCGGCTCCGCCACGTCGTCCGGGAGCTGGACCTCGCCGTTGGCCTGCACCTGCACCTGATCCCGGATCGTCTTGCGCTCGTCGTCCAACCCCGCGACCCGGAGCCCGTCGTCGGTGAGCAGCGTGTCGCGGACGTCCGCGTACCGGTTCCGGAGCTCCATCGCCTGGTTCACGACCGGCTCGGTCGAGACGTCCTGTTCGGCGGCCTCCATCGCCGAGGGGAAGTTCTCCTGGAGGTACGTCTCGACGACCTTGTAGAGGTACCCTTCGGCAGTGAGCTCGTCGAGCTTCTCCGAGAGCGTCTCTTCGACCTCCTCTCGGGCGCTCTCGCGCTGGTCGACCTCGTACTCCATCGTGTACGGGACGGCCATCGAGAACGCCGAGAACTCCGGCGGGCCGTTCGTGCTTTGGGGGTTGAGCGAGTCGTACAGGTTCCCGCCGATCATCCCGTTCTGGTGGGCGAGGATGCTCCGGACGGTCGCCATCTCGAAGTCGTCGTCGCTCACGCTCCCGACGTGGGGGACCAACGTCACCGACCGGAACGGGCTCTCGTCGTTGATCCAGAGGTACTCGAGCTCGGAGAGCGCGGCAAAGGCGTTCGTCTTCTGTTTCGTCTGGTCGCCGACGGAGGGAATGACGGCGAACAGGTCGATGCTGTCGGCCTCCATCTCCATCGCCATGTCGATGAAGATCCCCGACCCCGTCCCGCCCCCGAGCGTCGTCACCATGACGGTCTCCCCGGGGTTGTTCGGGACGACGGAGTCGCCGACGTGCTCGTTGATGTGGTAGAGTGCCTTGCTCACGGCACGGCGCCGGTAGACGCCGCCGCTGAACCCCTCCCGCTGGACGTGCGAGAGCGGTTCGCGGTCGTCTTTCAGCCACCAGTTGTTCGCGTTCCGCCGCTCCAGCAGCTCCTTGATCGCCCCCGGGGCGGTCATGTTCCCCTTCTCGGTCCATCGGTTCGGGATGGACTCGACGAGGTTGCGCTGCTCGATCCCCATATCCAGCAGATCGTTCGCCGTGTCGATATCGTCGAGCAGGCTCCGGATCTTTCGGTTGATCGGCCCGTAGCGCTCGTCGTGCCAGTCGTCTCCCGTGGCCGTGTCGATCGTGTAGGCCTGGAGCTCCCCCGGTTCGTCCCGTTCGTAGTTCTCGGTGTCCAGGACGTCCTCGAGGATCCAGTCCTGTTCCATGAACTTGTAAACCACCTTACTCCCGCCCCCTCCGACGCCAATCAGCGTGTCGGGGGTGTTACAACGAGCCATTCTACTCTATCGATTGAAGTTATCTCTACATAAATCTGTGTGATGAGCACACCGTTTGAGCCTGCCGAATGAAGCTGTCTTCGGGTGCTCGTAAACACCGCTTAATCAGCATCAGAAGTCGTGTTTTCACCGATCGAGTAGGAAGCGCTTACCGGCCGATTCCGGCCCCTACCGAACGGCCGAGAACGGGGCCGTCCAGACGGCGCCGTCGGCGACGACGAACAGCCGGTCGTCCCCGGCGGCTAGCCCGTCGACCGACCGCCACGGGAGGTCGATCCGGGCGGTCGTGTTCAGTTCGGGGTCGGCCCGAACCAGCTCGCCGTTCGACGCGAAGTAGACGCTGTCGTCGGTTACGACCGGCGCCGAGGAGACGGTCGTCTCCAAGCTGTCGACCCGGTGCATCCCCGTCCCGAGCGTGTAGATGACCGACCGCCCCGCCATGACGATCGCGTCGTCGTTCGCCGTGAGCCACCGGAACCCGGGCCGGTGGGCGTCCATCCGCTTCTGCCATCCTCCCCGTTCCCCCGACCAGACCACTCCCGACTCGCTCGCGATGTACGGTGTCCCATCCGCGACAACGGAGCCGACGAACTCCCCGGCAGGGGCGGAGAAATCCGTGGCACGGTTGTTCGTGAGGTCGATCCGACGGCTCTGCCCGTCCTCGAAACAGAGCGTCACCGAGCCCCCAGCCACCATGGGCGAGACGGCGAACACGCCGGAGAGCTCCTGTTTCACCTGCAGGTCGGCGCCGAGGATGCGGCTCCCGCGCCGGTCGGAGACGTACAGCCATCGATCGCCGCTGAAGTGGTTCGGCTCGTGTCGGAACGTCTGGATCGCGGGCGGTCCGGCCTCACCGAGTGCCGCAACCGTCAACGAGGAATCGACGACGTAGACGGTGCCGTCCCCGCCGACGATCGGCTCCGCGAACGGGTTCGTGAACGGGATCGTGTCGTCACGCGTCCCGTCGTGGCTCAGGCGCGTGAGATGTGCCTGCGTGGTCCCGAGACGGACGGTGTCGAGGTGTCGTTGCGGGAGCCAGTTCCGGTCGACCGGGATCGAACGGTCGTGGAGCCCGGCGTCGCCGGCGACGAACACGCGTTCGTCGGTGACGACCGGCGCCATCGTCACCGGGTACTCGTCGAAGAACTGCTCGAACGGTCCCCGGGTCGTCGGTTCGTGGGCGTCGGTCCCCGTCGATTTCGGACCGGTGCTCCGGGCAACCCCGGTCTTCGACCCCCGCTCGTCAGCCGTCGGATCCGCGTCGTCGGATCGCGCCTCACCGGCCGTAGTGGATCGCTCCCCATCGATCGTTCGGGACCGCTCGTCGTCGGACGTGGTCGGCTTTTCCTCGGCGTCGTCGCGTGATTCCTGCCCGTCACGCTCCGTCGCCGTGTCGAACAGGTGGTCCGGTTCGTCGCTCTCCGTCTCCTCGCTCGCCGTCTCGATTCGTTGTTCGCCGCCGAACACGTCGTCCGTGGCATCGCGTTCGGGCGTGTCGGGATCCGTCGTCGTGATTCCCACATCTCCCTCGGTCTCGTCGGTGCTCTGCGCGATCCCCGCCTCGTCGCCGGCCGGATCGGCCGGTTCCGTCGTCCCGTCTTCCGTCTCGTCGTCGCGGTCCGACCCGGCGATCGGGAACGACCCGTCGTCGGCTGGCGGCTCGGAGCCTTCTCCGCCTTCACGATCCTGCTTCGCCGGATCAGGGATCGGGTTCGAGCCGTCGCCGGCCCCGACCCCGTCGTCAGCTTCGTCGGCCGTCCGGATCCCGAGATCGGAGTCGTCGTCATCGCGTTCGGCGGCCGCGTCGTCAGCCTCCTGTCGCTGCTGTTCGTTGGTCTCCCGATCCGACGAGCCGCCAGAGAAGAGCTTCCCGAAGCTGGCGCCGACTGCCCCTAACGTGACCCCGACTCTCACCCCCAGTGCGACTGCAGCGATCGCGAACAGGGCCAGCGTCACGATCTCCGTCGAGAGCATGCCGAGGAGCAGCCACGCCGCGACGACGACGATGACTGCCGGGACGAGCGCCCCCAGCACTCCGACGAGTCGGTGAACGACGCTCCGCTGGGCCGGCTGTATCGGCCGTGATTTTAGCCCCGATTTCGCAGTCCGGTACGGGTCGCCGTCCATCTCGAGGGCCTGCTGTTCGAGGATGGCGGCGACCGTCTCCAGCCGTTCGCGCTGCTCCGGTTCGAGCTTCCGTCGACTACCCAGAACGGCACCGATACCGATCGCGTCACCGAACAGCCGACGGACGCCGGGCACTGAGACGGCGGAGACGACGGCGACTACTCCGGCGGCCAACGGCGCCCACGGCGGGAGGGTGGGGGCGATCGGCAGCCACCCGAGATCGAGCGTGACTTGGCTCCCGCTCGTGGCGGGCCCAACCCCGGCGAGGAGTACGGCGACCGCGAGCCCGATACCCACACCGGCGAGCACCGTCCTCCCGAGCCCGCCGCCAGAAGAGTCGGCCTCGAACCCCAGCGACACGTCCCGCTGTTGGGTCTCGGATTCGAGTCGTGACGCGACCGCTGGCGGGGGGAGCTCGTCGACGAGCTCGTCGACCCGGCGGCCCACCCGTTCGCCCGGGGAGAGATCCGTCTCCAGATCGACCAGCTCCGGGCTGGTGTAGCGGTCGGCGAGGTGGACGAACACGTCTGTCCCGACGTGGTCCGGCGGCTCCTGGGTAGAGATCACGTACACTCCGTCGCCCTCCCGATCGAGGAGCGCTCGAAGGACCTCCGCCGCGTTCGCCGCGTCGGGGACGCCGATCTCGACGTGCTCGCCGTCCCGGCGGTGGGTCCGGACCGACGAAAGCAGTTCCTCGCCGGGTGTCGGGCCGGCCGGCCGACCCAGCGCCTCGAACAGACGGCCGTTGACGACGTCTGTGCGGACCCGCCAGCCGGGGCGGTCGTCGAACACGTCCCGAACGGCGTCGTGGTAGTTGCGCAGCGGGTCGTCGCCGCGGGGGCCGGTGACGACGCCGACGAGCGCCTCGGGTGCCTCACGGTGTGCGGGAACGGCACCGCGAACCGTCGTCTCCTCGCCGGTCGTGTCGACGACGAGGCTGACGCCCGCCTCGAAGTCCTCCCGAATCGTCGCCGACTCCCCCGCCGGCGGCTCCCCGCCGACGATGCAGTTCGCGTTCGTCGCCGTGTAGAGTCGACAGCTCATCGGTCCGCCTCGGCGTGTTCGCTTTCGGTTCCAACCCCGACCTCCTCGTTCTCGGTTTCGATCCCGAGCTCGTTCGCCGATCGCTCCGTGTTGAGGCTTTCTCTCATGTTCTCGACCATCTCCTCGGACTTCGACAGTGACTCGCTACCCGGCAGGTGGGACCGCCACGGGTAGGTCCGGACGAGCGTCCGCCCCTCGATCCGGTCGATCAGCCGGTCGGCGCCCTGGAGGATGGGGCGACTCCCGGTCTTGATTCGCTCGCCCTGCTCGTCCGACTCGACGTCGTACCAGAGCGGGTAGAGGAACTCCTCTTGGGTTCGCTCCCGGAGCGACCGCCGGTAGCCGTCCCAGTTCTCCGGCACGTCCAGGTACTGGGTCTCGATCCAGTCGGCGAACGTGGTGTACACGCCGTCCTCGTGGGGGAGCGACGGGTGGTTGGGGAGCGTCTCGCTGCTCAGGATCTCGGTGGGGTTCAGACTGCTCCGCGTCTCGTTGTTCCCCACGTAGGCGGTGTAGGCGGCGGTGAAGTGTCGCTTCGCGTAGTCCGACATCGACGCGACCCAGACGAACGACTTCGCCCCGGTGTCACACTGGTCGACGATCCCCTCGTACACCTCGCGGTACTCGCTGGAGGGGGTCCGAGCCGGCCGCCCCTCGATCACCAGCCGCACGTCGCCGAGCTCCGGATGGTCGTACCGGGGGAGGTCGGTAATGACCTCGGGGGCCTCCTCGAGGATCGCCTCGAACTCCAGATCGTCGAGCGTGTCGTACCGCCCGACCAGTTCGCCGTCCGTGCTGTACACCTCGTACTGCCCGCCGGTCCGCCGCAGCCAGTAGGCGTCGGTGTGCTGTGGCATCTGTCCCGCCGCCGCGGCACGCTGGGCGAAATCGTCCAGCGGGACGGTGAACAGGATCGTGTCGGCTCCGTCGACGAGCCGGGAGAGCGCGTTCGCCAGCGCCTCTGGCGGGACCGTCTCCTGGTACGACAGCGACTCGGCGTTCTCGAGCACGCGTTCGGCCTCCTCCCACTGGTCGGTCGACGAGAACGCCGAACTGAGCCGCCCCAGCGCGGCGTCGATCTTCAACGCCGCGGGCGCCAGCACCGGCACGTCGACCTCGTTCTCGATGTACTCGTGGTCGAGTATCAGGTCGTGTCGCTCCTCCTGTCTGACCGCTTCGAGCTCCTCGTCGAGCGGCTTCCAGTTCGACCCGCCGGTGATGAGCTCGCCCGGGTAGTCGAGGGTCCCGACGACGACCTTCTTCCGGAAGAACCGGCGGTCGGAGACGAACGGGATCTCGAGGAACCGGTACTGTCGCCCCCGATCCACCTCGCGGAGCTGGTTCCGTGGCGGGAACTCGCCGTTCTCGATCCGGTTGCTGATCGCCGTGTCGAACTCCCCGCCGCGGAGGATCGTGATGCTGTTCTCCGTTTCGAGGTGGTTGTACAGCCCGCCCAGGATCGCGGTTTTCCCGCCCCGTGCGGGGCCGATCTGGACCGTCCTGATCTCGGACTCGTACTCGGTGAACTTCCAGAACGCGCCGAGCAGGATCGCGCTCCCGACGACGTTCCCGCCGAGCTGCTCGACCCGGGTCGGTTCGACGGGGCCGCCGCCGAACCCGAGCGAGAGGTGTGCGTCGACGAGGCCGGCGACGACCATGAGGAGGAGGATCCCCCACACCGCCAGCGGGGCGCGGTCGAACTCGTTCGGCGGGCTGCCGATCAGGTGGTCGCGGTCCCGGCGGAGCCACCCGATCAGCGGGATGCCGCCGATCTGGATCCCGGCGACGACGCCGAGGACGAGCGACGAGAGAATGAGCAGCGAGAAGTTCTGGATCAGGACGTCGAACAGCCGACCCATGATCAGGAGCTGTGCGACCACGATGCCGATGCCGGCCCAGAGAACGATTGCCTGGTACCGCTTGTACGTGTCGACGAACCAGACGAGTGAGACGCCAACGAACACCCCCAACGGGAACGGGAGCACGAACAGGAAGCTCTCGCTCGGGAAGAACGTCCCGATCGTCCGCCCGATCAGGCGCACCGTTCGGAAGGCGATCCCACGGCTCTCCCACGCCGGCAGCCAGAGGCTTTCGAGCAGGAACGACGCGACGACGCCAACGATAGAGAGGTAGAGGATTCCGGAGACGAACTCGACGAAAGACGGGCTCCGGATCAGCTTCTTCAGGGAGTTCGCCATTGTACAACGGAGGGATATGTCGAGTGACAAAAAAAGTTGGCTTCAGCGAACTCGCGGAACCACAACGTGGCAGTACGCCCGATTAGGCGGTGCCTACCGATCGACGTTCGCCGATCACCTCAATTTACGACAGTATTATATGTGGCTTGGATAATTACTCCCGAATGTATCAATGCCATACCTATTCGTGGGTGCGGGCCAAGCGGGGTGTGCCATCGTCGACGCGGTGTTCGACCACCAGCGTGTGGCCCAGCTCGCGACGCCAGTGGCGTTCAACTCCACTATACGGGATCTGCAGAACCTCTCCAACATCGAACGGGACGCGTGGTACGGGATCGCCGAAGGCGTCGGCCTCGTGCCGGGGAACACGGCGGGATTCGAGGAACAGGTCGCCGGCGGGTTCGGCCGTGACCCCCGGAAGGCCGACGAAGTCGTCGCCGATCAGGGCGACGCCATCCGTGACGCGTACCGGACACGGTTCGGGGACGAGACGCCGCCGTACGCGTTCCTGTTCTTGGGGTTAGGTGGTGGGACGGGCTGTGGGATCGCGCCGCACCTGGCGGAGGCACTCCGGGAGTACGGGGAGGAGACGACACACGTCATCGCCGTGGGGGTGCTTCCGAACACCGCGCGAGCCACGAAGGACGACGACGAGGTTCGTGCGACGCGGCAGGCGGCGAACACGATGTACGGGCTCGACCGGCTCGAAGAGCACATCGACGGGATGATCCTCGTCGACAATCAGCGGCTCGCCTACGAGGACGCCGCCGAGGGGCGCTTCCACGAGTACAACGAGTACGTCGCCTCGGCCATCGTCGACCTCATCTCCGGGCCGATCCTCGAACGGATCGACCCGGGAAGCTACGAGGACCTCGACGCGCCGATCATCGACCTCCGGGACGTCGTCACCTCGCTGCGCCTGCCCGAGGAGGAGGTCGGCTACGCGGCGCTGGGCCGCTCGATCACGATGACGCGGACGCTGCCCGGCTACATCCTGCCGTTCCTCGGCCGGAAATCCGTCGACGGGGCGGCGCTGTCCCGGATCGCGGTGTCGAAACGGAGCGTCGACGGGCTCGTCCCCGAAGAGACGCGCAAGGCGATCGGGCAGATCCGCGCGCCGGCACCGTACATCGTCGACGACGACTACCGCATTCAGGCGTCGGTGGTGCGGAACCTCCTCGACTCCTACTGTCCGGAGGTGAACCTCGGGATGACGCTGACGGAACGCAACTTGGCTTCGTTTACGACACTTCTCACGTACGCTCGCGAGGACATCGACCGGCTGCAGGAGATCGAGGAGGTCGCCGAGCGACACGATGGAGGTGTGACGACGTGAACCGCCGTCTCCTCGGCGTCGTGGCCGTGATCGTCCTTCTCCTCGTCGCTGCGGGGGCCGTGCTCACGCTCACCGGGGATACGACCGGAAACCCGGAGACGATCGACGAACTCGCCGCGGCGGCCGATCAGCAGCGCGAGGTGACGGCCACCGCGACTGACGTTGCCAAGAGCATCGTCATGCCGCTCGGGTTCGGGGCCGCGCTCGGCCTCGGTATCGGTCTTCTCGGCGGAACCGTCTACGCCTACCAGAACAGGGGGATGCGATGATGCGACGGCGATACTCGATCCTCGTTCTCGCGCTCGTTCTCGTCGTCGCGGCGACGACCGGCGTCGCGACTGCGGCTGCCTCACCCGAGAACCCGTGTGGGGGGACTGACGGCACGACGGCGGTGTTCTACCTCGATACGGACGAACGAATCGACGGGGTCCAGTCGTACTACCCCGGAACGACGGTGACGATGTACGTTTGTCAGGATGGCGAGGCCCAGCAGTACCCGACCGCGTGGGGCGGGTTCGACGCGAATGCCGTCGACGGGGTGTCGGTCGAGAGCGAACGCGAGAACAGTATCGTGCTCACGCTCGAAGCGGGGACTGAGCCGGTCGATCCGAAGGCCGGCGTCGAGAACCGTCCCGACATCACTGGGACGACCATCCAGATCCAGACCGGCTACCGTGCGGAGTCGTCAGTCGCCGACCGAACGATGCGGTTCCCGAGCGAGGAAGCGAGTGGGGAGTTCGAAAAGGCGGAGCGGAGCTGGCTGCGCTCGATCGACACCGTCCGGACGAACTCGACGGTACTCTCGAACGTCTCTTCGGACGCGACGAACAGTTCGGCGGTCCAAAGCGCCATCGCGGCGCTCAACGGGAGCGAACTCTCCCAACGGACGACCGACCTCCAGCGGAGCGTGATCCCGGCCGCGCGATCCGGCGACGGACAGGCGGTCGCGACGATCGTCGAGGAGTCGAACAGCACGGCCGCCGACGCGAGAACGGCGGCTCGTGAGTCGCTCCGGTCCTACATCGAGGCGGCCGAGCAGCGTCGGAGCGCGGCGGTCATGCGCGTTCGGCTGTTCGTCGGTGGCGGGCTCGTCGGCGGCCTCCTCGTCGGCGCCGTCGCCGGCTACGCCCTCTCTCGGCGGACGCTGAGCAAGATCGAGATCGACCGCGGCGTCTCGACCGCGACGCAGTACAGCCCCAAACAGGTCGCACTGCCACTCGTACTCGGTATCCTCGCGCTTCTTGCCGGCATCGCCGTCGGCGCCCTCCAGTGGCCGACGCTCTTCGAGGTGATCCTATGAAACGACAGTACAGAGCGGCACTCGGTATCGCAGGTATCGTCCTCGTGACGACCGCCCTCGGCGCGGCGGCGTTCCTCTATTTCGGTTCGACCCTCGGCGTGTACGCCGTCGGGGTCGGCGCCCCGCTGGTGGTCATCGTCGCTATCGGGCTCTACGTCCGGGGGACGGTCGCCCGCCGCAACACGACCGAGGGGGAGTTCACGAGAAGCATGGCCGAGTCGGTCGCATCCTCGTTCCGCGAGGAGCTGAGCCGGCTCAACCGCCTGAGTCGGGACTACCCCCGCTGGGACGCGTCGGCGGCAAAAACCGACGCGCAGCATCTCGCCGACAGCTTCGAGTCCGCCGGGATCCACGTCGACGTCGACGACGGCTCCTACCGGCTCGAATCCCTCGAGAGCGTCCACAAACTGGAGGAACTCGAGAGCGACGTGGAGTCGTTCTCCGCGACCGTCTCCTCGTCGTTCGCGGGGTTCGCCCGCGAGGAGGTCGATCGCTCCCGGGAGGCGGCCGACGAGGTGCAGTCGGAGTTCCTCGACGAGGACGCCGACCCGTTCGAGTCGGTCTCCATCTCCGCCCCGGACGGCGATTCGCCCGACGTGTCCGAGGCCGAACGCACGATCGAACGCAGCCGTGACGTGACCCGTGAGGTTTTCGACCGGGCGATCGATCGCATCGAGCGGACGGTCGGCGAGTACGGCGGTGATCGCGCGAACCTCCAGAAGCAGTTCCAGTCGATCAGGGACCATCTCGACGTGGGGGAGTGGGAGAGCGCGATGGAGAAGCTCGAACGTGCACGCGAGCGCGTCGAGCGCTCGACGGCCGAGGAGTTCTCCGCCGACCGCGACGCGCTGGTCTCGCTGCTCGGGGCGATCGACGACGCCGAGGTCGACCCGTACCTCTCCGCGGAGCAGCGCGACCGGATCTCCAGCGTCCGCAGCCAGCTGGAGGAGATGGAGTCGGCGCTCTCGACCGACCAGCTCGAAAGCGCGTCGGCGGACGTCCGCCGCGTGGCGATCGACGTCGTCTCGACGCTCCGGTCGGATCTCGAGGGGGCAGACGATACCGTCGAGAGCAGCGACGTGCCGCCGGAGTTCTACACTACGCCGGACGCGATCTACACGAACTACATTGAGGAGTTGCGCTCGGCTGACGATCTCGAAGCGTTCACCGAGCGCTGGGAGACCGCGACCGACGAACTGCTCGCCGCGCTCGACATCGCCGAGGAGAAGGCCGCGGTCGCCGACTCCTACGGCATCGTGAGCGAGCGGATCGAGGAGGCGCTCCGGAAGCAGGGGGAAGTCGACGGCGAGGACCTCCCCGTCAAGGAGCCCGAGCGGTTCTTCGAACTGTACGCACAGGACGAGCCCCGCGTGACGTTCGACGAGCGACGCGGCGTGCTCGTCACCGGCGGCAGCGGCGAGACCTACGGCCTCGAGGTGACGGCCGAACTCGCCGACGACTCTGCGGCGGCCGACGAGGTCACGATCGAGCTCGACGGCGAGAACGCGACCGAGCGCGAGACGGCCGCGATCGGGACCTCGACGGCCGTAACGTTCGACGACGTGCCGTACGGCTCCTACACGGTGACGGCGAGCGTTCCGGCCGAGGCGATCGTCGACGCCGAGACCACGATCGAACTCGACGACGACGCCGCCGAACGGCTCGTGCTCTCGGAGCGGTCGCTCCGTGACCGACTCTGTGGCGACCACGAGGACGCGGTGCGGGACCAGCTGCCGACGGTCGCCCCCGAGCTCGAGGATCGCTTCGAGGCGGACGGCTACCTGACGCCCGACACCGACCTGCCGATCGCGGACGACTACCTCCCCTGTCTCCTGCTGCTGTGGGCCGACGACGCCGGGTACACCGCCCGGATGGACGACGGGCGACTCCTCGTCTACGACCACGAGCGGTTCGTTTCGCGGCTCCGGACGCTCGTAACCCACCACCTCGACGACGACGACGAAACACTCACCTACGACGACATGCGCACCAGATTCCTCTCCGTTCCGGCGTCCGACGAACTGATCACGAACACCCTGACGGAGCTCGACCTCGACGTCACCGTCACCGACGATGGGGTGAGCGCCTGATGTCCGGTGCCTACACCCAGTGGGGGATCGTCTCCTCCGGCGAAGGTGGCGGCCGGATCGCGTCGACGTTCCTCAGCCGCGAGGAGAGCCCCGGGATCGACGACCGGGTGACGCTGCTCAACACCAACCGCGCCGACATGGAGAACCTGATGCAGGACGCCGACATCCTCGAAGAGTACGGCGACCACATCACGATCTTCGGCCCCCGACGCGGCGTGGGGAACGACTTCGCGAAGGGCGAAAAGATGGCCGAGGAACACTTCGACGTGATCTACGACGCCGTCACGGAGCGGATGCTCGGCGCCGACGCCCTGCTTCACGTCACCACCCTCGGTGGCGGGACCGGGAACGGGTCGATCCCGTACCTCATCGAACAGCTTTCGACCGGCTCGAACGTCGAAGGGGAGCGACCGGAGTGGGTCCAGAGCGCGGTCAACATGGCGTTCGCGGCGTGGCCGTACGAGCACGAGCCGTCCCAGCAGCAGTTCAACGCGGTCATGGGGCTCTCGCGGCTGCTCATGCGCCGCGACGTGACACAGAACGCCGACGCGGTGCTGCTCGCGAGCAACACGCACATCGAGAAGGGCGACGACTCGACCGACCAGTACGACGCAGTGAACGAGCGGATCGTCACCGCGATCGACCTGCTGATCAGCGCCGGCCGGAACGCCGAGCGCGTCATCGACGCGGAGGACTACATCGCCCAACCATCGAACATCGGCGTCTACCACTTCACCCCCGGCGTCGCGACGGGTCTCCACTACGACATGCTCGACTACGAGATCATGTTCGACCGGGCGGCCGACCAGTCGTTCGTCCCGATGGACGCGTCCACCTCCCGGGCGGCGTTCGCGGTCGTCCGCGCCCCCGCACACCTCGTCGAGTCGGGCGAGGTGACCAAATCCGGCGTCGAGAACGCGTTCGGCCGCTGGAAGCGCGACAAGGGGATCTCGAGCGCGAAGGGGCTCTCGACGGTCACGCTGAAACCCGGCCGCGGGAACAACGTCGACGTGCTGCTCCTGCTCGGGGGGTTCGACCTGAATCCGCTGCTGGATCAGTCGTGGGCGGAGTACGAGGAGACGAAACGGCAGTTCGAGCAGGCACAGAAGCTGCAGAACGACTCCGAGGCGGCGATTTCGATGAACGAGATCGAGCAGTTAGAGGAGAACTTGACGCGGTACCTGGAGGTGAACGGGTCGGGCCGATGACCGAACGACGCCTCCTCGCGACGCTCGCCGTGATCGCGCTCGTCGTCTCCAGCGTGGCCGCCGTCGGCGTCGGCGTTGCCGAGGACTCGGCCGACGGCGACGTCAGAGTGAACCAGCAGGCCGACGGCAATCTGCTGATCGAGTTCGACAACGCGACGTTCCCCGACCGGCAGGGCGTCGGCGTCAGCGTGACCGCGAACAACGAGACGATCGAACTCGAGACGAACGAAACGGAGACGGAGGATCCGAACTGGTGGGGCCGTGAAGTCCCGGTCGACGCGTTGCCCGACTCCTCGCTGGCAGACGCCCGCGTGAGAGTGACGTACAACGGGACGGAGGAGTTCAATCGGACGATAGACCTCCGGTATCTGGGGGTCGACTCGGGGTCGGCCAGCTTCGACAGCGACGGGCGACTCACGATGAACGCCACGGCTGCGGGGCTCGGTGCCGACTCCGTCGACGTCGAGGTGTCGGCGCTCGGCGGCGAGCCGGTGACGGCCACGGGCACGATCAGCGAGAACGGCGTTCTGCGACTCGAACGTGGGCCGCTCGGACCGTTGCTGCGGCCGCCAGCGACCGTGACGCTGTCGGCAGCCGACAGCGAACTGCAGTTCGTCACCCAGGGGAGCATCGACCTCGGGGAGATCGCCGAAACGGACGTGTCGCTCCGGAGCGGCGGCGTGGTCGTCTCGTCACCGCTTCTGGTCGACGGCTCGGCGTACCACGTCACTCTCACGACCGACGACCCCGCGGCGGCGTACGTCTCCACCGTGAACGCCTCCAGCCAGCAGATCCAACTGGCTAACGAGTACGTGGCCGGCGCGGGCGATGTCACAGTCGAGTTCGACGGGCAGACGGTGCTCAACGGCTCCTTCGAGCCCGCGGGAACGCTCTCGGGTTCGATCGAGAACGGCACCGTCACCATCGCCGACGGGACTCTCCCCGACGGGAGCGTCGATCGAGCGGTACTGAACGGGAGTTCGGGCGTTCGAGTGCTCGATAACGTCACCCAGCAGTCCGGGACCGTGACACTCCCGGGAAACGATAGCGGCGGCGTGAACACGCTCGTGCTGCTCTACAGTGACGGCTCGTCGGTGTTCGTCGATATCGCTGGCGGCGCTTCAGCCTCCCAATCCACCGAGGGAACGGCCACACCGGAGCCGACGGAGGGTGGTCTGATCCCCTCGACTGGGGGGAACAACGTCCTCGTCGGAGCGATCCTCACGCTCGCAGTTCTCCTGGGGCTCGTACTGTTGATCCTCTGGCGGACCTCCTCCGACGACGGTGCCACGGGCGGCGGTGCGTCCGGCCCGCGAAAGCTCACGGTCTCCGTGATCGACGGGTACAGCGATAGCCGGATCACCGACCCCGTGACGGTACAGGTGACGCCCCGACAGCAGCGGACGAAGGAGGGGTATCAGGTCGACACGAGCAGTGAGACCCACGAGATCACCGACGGGGAGTCACGCATCGAGGTGCCCAGAAAGCCGGTCGAGATCGAGACGACGTACAACGGGATCAGCACCAGCCGGACGGTGGAGCTCGCCGACTCCGGGCCGGTCCGGCTGACCCTCGGCCCGGTCTCCCGGACGCTCACGGTTCGCGACGACGACGGCGAGCCGATCCCCGGCGTGACGGTCGCGGTCGTCTCGGGCGGACAGACCCACCTCACCCGAGAGACGGACGAGGGCGGTCGGGCCCAGTTCGACGTCTCGGCCGATGCGACGGATTTCGATATCGTCGTGGAGCACGACCGGTTCGAGTCGGTCTCGCGCCACGTCGCCGACCCCAGTGTCTTCCCCGACTCCATCTCGTTGGTCGAGAAGACGGGGACGCTCCGGGTCCGAACGGGCATCGACGGCGAGCCGACCGACGCGGTCGACCTCCGGATTCGGGCTGCCGAGGGGACACGGAGCGAGGCAGCCCCGACGGTCGAGCAGTCGACCGATCCCGGGATCTACGAGTTCGAGGACGTGCAGGTGGGCAGTTACGAGCTGCTCGCGACGGCCGACGGCTCGGCGTTCGATCCGGACCGTGAGACCGTCGAGATCGGTGCCGACGAGTCTGTGACGGCCGATCTCGACGTCGAGTTCCGGTTCTCGATCGACTCGTACCGCGACGATATCGAGGCGCTCCGGACGGCGGCCGACGAGCTGGTCCCTTCCAGTCAGATCGACACCGCGGTCCACAGCTACTACGCGAGCGTCGGCCACGCGCTCGTCGACGTGGTCGAGTCGCTGCCGGATCGCGGTGACCAGTTCGCCGGGACGGGTGTCGACCCCGACGCGGTGGCCGCGGCGCTGCTCGATGCCGGGCAGGGCGTCATCACCGTCGTCGACAACGCGCTGAACACGAAGCAGAACGTCGATCTGTTCAACGCGTGTGCGGATCTCCCGGCGGCGGCCGCCGAGTGGGACGAGTTCGAGGTCGCGACGCTGTTCGATCTCGCCGGGCAGGAGCGCCTCGACCAGCAGACCGAGATCCGCCAGCGTCTCAGCGAGGTCGATGAGCGGGTCGACGCCGAACGGGAGGAACTGAACATCGTCTCGCCGGCCAGCGACGTGCTCGACGAGCTCCGGGACTACGCTCGGAGCACGCAGAAGCCGGACGCGACCCGGAACGCCGCCGTCGCGTTCGTCGTCATCGGGTTCGCCGATGCGGTGGACGGGCTGTTCGACCGCGGGGAGCTTCGCGAACGGCTCCAGCACACGAGGTTCTAGACTATGCACCGATCGACACTCTCACGACTGATCGTGACCGCGCTCCTCCTCGGGAGCGTCTTCGCCGCGAGCGGGACGCCGGTCGCGGCGTCGGCCGCGGACCCGGAGACGGCCGACGAGTACCTCGCGGCGCTGCAGGAGTACGAGGAGGCGCCGGCGCTCGAGACGTACAGCGAGTTCGAAGTGATGCGGAGTCAGGCGATCACCGCCGTGCAGGTAGGCGAGTTCACGGCGACCGACCGGGAACGGATGTCGGCGATCCTCGCGACGCTCGAGACGTTCAGCGATGCCTATGCCGCCGCCCAGAACGGGAGCGTGGCCGAGAGCGTCACGATGGCCAACCGAACCGGCGAGGCGATCAGTCGCGTCGAGGCGGCCGACGGCGGGCAGTACGCGACGCTCGCACAGCTCGGCCTGGAGCGGTTCTACCGCCAGCAGGGGGACGCGCTCTACGAACAGGGTCGCTCCGCCGAGAACACGTCGGCGAAGATCCAGTACTTCGAGGCCGCCGCCGTCGCGCTCGAACGCGGCGGCGCGACGACGCAGTTCTCCCGGGTGAGCGCCGAACTGACCCAGACCCGGACCACGTTCGAGGCCGATCAGGCGGAGCTCGAGACCGCGGTGTCGCTGGCGAGTTCGTTCAGATCGGGCTGTAGTGAGTCGTGTGCCAGCCCGGTCGCTGCGATGACCGGGCTCGGGCCGGGTGTGTTCGGACAGTACCGCCAGGCGCGCGAGGCGAACGCGGCGAGCGACACCGCGACCCAGATCGTGGACAGGCACTCGATCTCGGAGGACGCCGAGCAGGTCGCCGGCCTCTCCGATTGGACGGATCAGGCGATGCTCTCGCTGGTGATCGCGTCGACGGTACTGCTGTTCGGCTACGCGCTCGTGATCGTCCTCGTCGTCGCGCCGATCGCGGCACGGATCGCCACCTGGAGCGAGGACCTGGAGTACGCACAGGTGGGACGCATCGTCCCGGCGGCCTCCGTGGAGGTGGGTGAGTCGTGAAGCGATCGACCGGAGTTCGGAGCCTCACCCTCCTCGCCTGTCTCGTGCTCGTCGTGGGCGCGGCCGTGCCGGCGGCAGGCGCGTTCACGTCGGTCGAGGTCGACGCGGCGCTGCCCGACGAGAGCGAGACCGACCAGCTCTCCTTTACGTTCACCGCCGACGCGAACGCGACCGTCGACGCGACCGAACAGATCACCCGGGCAAACGGGGACGTCACGTTCCAGTTCGCCTCCTGGGAGCGGACTGACGGCTCCGGCTCGGGGATGGCGACGAGCTGGGACGTGGTCGCCGGCGGCAGCTACGAAGTGACGTACGACGTCAGCGTGATGGGGTCGGTCGACCAGGGGAGCTACGGCGGGACCGCCACCGTCCAGAACCAGAACGGCGGGACGGTCGCGTCCGAACCGCTCGAACTCTCCGTCGACAAGCTCTACCCCCAATTCGGCTACGTCTCACCGTCGACTCAGGAACTCGTCTACCAGGATCCGAACGCACAGAGCGAGTCGACTTCCTTCGACGTTCAGATCCCGAACGACGGCCAAGGGGCGATGGTGCTGTCTGACGTGTCGTTCTCCGGGCTCCCCAGCGGGCTGTCGGCGGAGGCCGACCTCCCCGGAACGATCGACGGCGGCTCGTCCGGTGTCGTCGACGTGACGGTGACCGGTGGCGACTCGATCGAGCCCGGCCAGTACAGCTTCCAGATGACGTTGACCGACAACCTCGGCAACACCGAGGAGGTATCGGTGCCGATCGAAGTCAGGCGGCCGCCGATCGCGTCGGTGTCCGGCGGGGAGATCGAGGTCGGCGACGTGCTCAACGGCACCGACCGCGAGGTCGAGTTCACGATCGAGGAAGCCGGCGGCTACGAGGGTATCGACGGGCTCTCCGCCACGACGATCGGGAGCGAGCAATCGGCCAGCCTCTCGATCAGCGGGACGCGATACCTCTCGACGGAGCCCGGCGGGAGCGCCACGGCGACCGCGTCGGTGTCGGTCGACGAGAACGTCGGACAGCACGAGGATCTCAGCTGGGACGTGGAGCTCACGCCCGACGATCGGGACGCGCCGAGCACCGTCGTCACGGTCTCCGCGCGGTCGATCTATCCGGCGATCCTCGAGGACGTCAGCTTCGCGGAGACCCAACTCGAGTTCGACGAGCCGCGGTCGTCGGTGACGTCGTTCGACACGACGACCGAGGTCGACATCAGGAACTCCGGCGACTTGGAGATGAACGTCGTCAGCACTTCGGCGTCGATGCGCTCCGGCGAGGAGTACATCTCGGCGTCGATCGACGAGGCGCCGGCGACGATCGAGGGACTCTCGACCGGCGAGGCGGTCCTCGACATCTCCGCCGATCCGGACACGCCAGAGGGGACGTACGACGTCGCGGTCACCGTCGACACCGAGTCCGCGGGGAGGATGACGGTCGTCGAGACCGTGACGATCACGCAGGAGCCGGAGCTCGCGGCCCAGACGGAGGTCTCCTACGGGGAGCTCACGATCACCGCGAACCAGACACGGACGATCGACGTCCAGGAGCGGCTCGGCTACGAGGCGATCGAGGGGCTGGAGATCACGAAAGTGTCCGGGCCCGACCGGTGGCTGACGGTCGTCGAGCGGCCCCCGAGCCGGATCGAGTCCGGCGACTCCTCCCCGTTCATCGTCGCCGTCCAGTTCGACACGGAGGCCGAACTGTACGAGCAGTACCGGTGGACGTTCAGGATCTCCGGTGAGAACGTCGAGGCCCGGAACATCACCGTAACGGCGCGAGCGAGACCGTACAGCTTCGACCAGATCACGAACCCGCTGGAGGAGCGGGCCGGCGGCGGCGACTGGCAAGCGGCGACGACGGGGCCGATGAACACGATGCTGCTCGACCTCGAAGAGCGACTGCGCGGCGACAGCGATCTCTCGAACTCCGTGCTCTCCCGTGCGCTCGCGGCCGGTCGGGCGACGCTGCTGTTCGTCGACTCGCTCGAACAGGCACGCGCCGCACAGGACAGCGGAAACTACTCGGCCGCACAGCGCTCGCTCGCCCGCGCTGCGGCCGCCCGTGACCAGATGCGACAGTACGTCGGCGGGATCGAGCAGAACGAGCTCCGGAACACTGGGGACGAGTCGGTCGCCGCCGCCGAGACCGCGTTCGACGAGACGGCGTCGATTCAACAGACGCACTACCGGGAGATGCTGGAGGAGAACAGCTCGATCTACCGGAACGCACAGGCCTACCGCGCGTTGATGCGCCTGAGCGAGTATACGGGCGACCAGGAGACCGCCACGGAGCGTGAGGAAGCCTACAAGCGCGCCTCCCAAGAGTATCTCCGGACCGTCGAGGCCGCGGCGGCGAACCGGACCGCGGGAGCGGCGGCGTACGAGGGGTACGCCGCCAACGCGACGATCGTGTTGGTCGACTACCCGCTCGTGTTGAATCCAGCACGGCTCGACGAGGTCGGGACGACCACGGGCCTGATCTCGGACCGGTACGACACTGCGGTCGACCTGTACGAGCGCGCCGGGGCCACCGAGGAGCGCGACGCGACCCGACAGCGGGCGAACACGGTCGGTCAGCGGCTCCAGGTGAGCCAGTACGGGCTCTACGGCGCGACCGGCGTGTACGGGCTCGGGGTCCTCGCGCTGCTGGGCAGGACGGGACTCAACCTCTATGCCTACTACCGGGACGTGACCGCCTCCGCCTCGGGCGACTTCCTGCTCGACGGCGGTTAGCGGTACGGCCCGGAGACGCTGTCGGGGAACCGGACCGACGACGGGCTGCTGTCCTGGACGCTGATCGCGCCGGGCGGCACCTCGGCGTTCTCGTCGGCCGAGACGCGCACGGTGAACAGCCGTTCGGCGCCGCCCTCGGCCGTCACCTCGACCTCGACTTCGCCCGTAGTGTTCGGACCGACCGAAACGAGGTGGATCGGATACTCGGTCGGGCCGTCGCCCGGTGCGATCTCGTCGACGTGTTTCGGCACCGTCCACTCGTCGAGGTCCGGGCCCTCCGCCTCGAAGCGTAGGTCACGGATCGGCTCGTCGCCCTCGTTCTCGAACCGGAGGTAGACGTTCGAGTTGGGCTGGTCGGCGTTCCCCCACTCGGCGTCGGCGTCGACCGCCAGATCGTCGAGTCGGCTGGTCGTTCGATCGACTAGCGACTCGTTGGGAACGAGCGTCTCGACCTCCCGGCCCCGTCCCGTGACGGTCGCACGGACCACCTCGCTGTCGGGCCGCCAGTCGACGGTGACGGTCCCGGTTCCGGTCTCGTTCGCCCCGAGTTCGAGGTCGAGGGGGACGCTCGGCCCGCCCGGGAACGACACCGCCGACAGCTCACACGCGGTGTCGTCGCTCGTGAACTCGTACCAGAGCTCGCAGCCGTCGTCGGTCGCGGCCCACGTGATCCGTGGTTCGATCGCCCCGGCTTCGACCGGCAGCGAGCGTGCCGGGGCGAACGCCTCGCCGTCGTCGCTTTCGAGGCGCACTGCCGGCACCGTGATCTCGTCGCCGAACGCGGCGTGATCGCGCCGTCCGACGGCTTCGCTCCCGGCGTCGACGGTGACCGGGATCCGGTAGTCGCCGTCGTCGGCAACGAGCTCGAACTGGACGCTTTCCTCGCCGTCGTTCCCCACTGAGAGCCGCTCAACGAACCGCTCACCGCGGGTGGGCGTCTCCGTCGAGAAGCTCCGATCCACTGAGGCCGTCCCCTGGTCGCTCGGCTCGCCGTCGTCGAGCCGGTCCGCGCTGGAGCCGGCCGAGACGGTCCGGGGCTCGGCTCGGGATTGCTCGAACCCGGGCGTCCGATCGAGCGAGAGCTGCCGGGAGACGCGACCCGCGGCCGTGTCCACGGCGACGGACCGTTCTCCCGCCTCCAGCACGGGAACCGAGAGGCGGTACTGGCCGCGTTCGGGGATCTCGATCTCGAAGGACAGCTCCCCGTCGACGGTGTGGGCGTTCTCGAGGGTGAGCTCGTCAAGCACCGGGGCGGGAGTGTCGTTCTCGAGGGAGACGACGAGCAGCCCGTTTTCGTCGACGTCGAGGCCGATATCCGTCGGCGTCGGCGGGAGTTCGGTTCCGAACGTCGACGGTGAGAGCTCCGCGGTCCGGACGCTAACCGGCGAGGTCGGGAGTTCGCCCTCGATCCGGAAGGTGTGCTCCGCCCCGGGTCGAACCGTTCCGATCTCTCGCTCGCTCGCGACCACGTCCGTGAGGGGGACACTTCCCTCGTTGGCGACGGTCACCTCGACCGTCGCCTCGCCGTGGTCGACGCCGAGAGGATCGACTGAGACGGCGATGTCGCGCTGTTCGGTCTCGATCGGCACCGTCACCGTCGACTCCTGGCCGTCGGCCACGACCGTCACCGTGACCGACTCTCTGTCCTCGTCGATGTCCCGGAGCGACACGCGCTCGTCGACGCGGCCGCCGGGCGGGATCGTCGCCGAGAGCGTCGGCGTCGACGGAGTCGCGCCGTCGACGTCGACCGACGCCGTCGTCTCGGCCGGCCCCCCGCCGTCGTTCTCGAACGCGACTTCGACGACTGAGTTCGACGGCGTGATGGCGTCGTCGTCTATCGACACGGAGATACTCTCCGCCCCGGCGTCGACTGCACCGTAGACGGTCACCGTGCCGTTGTGGTGGGTCGCCAGCAGCGACGTGTCCGACGTGGCGGCGATCGGCTCGCCGCGAACGTCACGAAGTTCGGTAACGCCGCCGTCCCTGTCGACGAGGCAGGCCTGGTTCCCGGCGTACCCCAGCAGCGCCGTCTCCGCGCCGTCGGCCAGCCACGTGAACCCTCGATCGCTCTCCCACCGTTTGGCTCCTTCGTCGTAGGCGATCAGCTGGCCGTCCTTCAGCGAGACGACGACAGTGCCGTCCAGAAAGCCGACGTCGACTGCCGCGCCGTCGAGCGTGATGGCGGTGAGCTCCTCCCCCGCCGCGGAGAAGACGGTCAAGAACGTCCAGAGTGCGACCGCGACCTGGCTATCGGCGGCCGCGATCGCCGGCGTCTCGGCCAGGTCGGGACGAGACTGGTCGAACCGCCCCAGCTCCGCACCGCTCTCGGCGTCGAACCGGACGAACGTCCCTTCGCCCGTCGCGACGTACACGTCGCCAGCCGCCGGATCGGCCTCCACGCTTTCGCCGTCGACGTCGACGGTCCACACTCGCTCCCCGTCGGCGTCGAACGCTTCCAGTCCGTCGGCAGTGAGGAGGTAGGCGTGGTCGGCCATCGCGACGTCGGCCCCGGTCGCATCGTCGACGAGCGTCCGTCGCGTGCCGGCGCCGATCAGCACGGCGGTCCCCTCGTCGTCGGCGACGACGAGACCGGTTTCCCCGCCGGCTGCTGCCTGCACGGAGCCCGCACGAAAACTGTCGATCCGCGTGTACGACGGTGATTCGGACTGGTCGGACTCGTCGTCGGTCACCCTGACCGACCTCCAACGACGGGGACGCCGCCGTGCTGCCCGGACGATAGTTTCGTGTGAGCCGAAGGAGATAGCATTCGGACGGTACGTTTACGTGAGCTGTAGTAAACGTTACCCACTCACGGACACCTAGCGAGGCTCCTCGTCGTCCCGCACCTGCGACGGGGTTGGAGGTTGGCTGACAGGCGAGACTGCATCGGGGTGGGATCTCTCGCGCTCCCGCCTCGTCTCCCACCCGGCCGTCTCAGGTCACGGGGTGGGTGGTCCCGTCATCGTACTTGAGTGGTCGGCCGAGCGTTCAAGGGCGGGAACGCGGCCACGTTCGACATGCCTAAACTGGCCGCCGCCCAGTCTCCGGTAGTGAGTTGGCGCGACCTGTTCGGCCACCCGGAACCGTACCCCGAGCAGCGTGACGGGATCGAGGCGGCCCTCGACGCAGCGGACGACGGCGGCTTCCTCGCGCTCGAGGGCGCCTGTGGAACGGGAAAGACGATGCTCGCGCTTTCTGCGGGGCTGGACCGAGTGCGGGATCCGGACTCCGACTTCGAGCGCGTGCTGGTCCTCACAAGCGTCAAGCAGCAGCTGCGCCAGTTCGAGGCGGATCTCGGGACGATCAACGAGAACCTCCCCGAGGCGTACGACCCCGTCTCGGGGCTGACGCTCGTCGGGAAGGCCGACGTGTGCCCGTACGCCCGCGAGAACCGCGGCGGCGTCGACGACGAGAACGTGTACGACCGCTGTGAGGGGCTGCGCGAGCGCACTCGGAACCTCACCAGCGACGGCGGACCGACGACTGCCGACGCGCTCGCGAGTCAGGCCCGTAGCCAGCAGGTCGGAATCGCTGACTCGGGCAGCGCCGGCGCCGACTATCTCGAAACCGCGGGGGAACCGACGCCGTACCGCCCGGACACCGAGGAGTACGGCACCGGCACGGGGAGCACGGAGTACTGCCCGTTCTACGCGCAGTACCTCGCCGACCTCCCGGAGGACGGCGATCCCGCGGAGGCGGTGCCGTTCGACTTCACCGACCGCGGGCTGATCGACACCGAGGAGCTGGTCGGCCTCGCGGCGAGCCACGGGAGCTGCCCGCACTCGGTGATGGGGGCGGTCCTCGGCCACGTCGAGGTCGTGATCGGGAACTACTACCACGCGTTCGACCCAACCACGTCGGGGCAGTTCACCGGCGCGCTCGTCGACGACTCGACGTTCGTCGTCTGTGACGAGGCGCACATGCTCGAACCACGGGTGCGGGATCTGGTGAGCGACGGCGTGGGCGACCGGACCCTGCGCGACGCGGTGTCGGAACTGACGCGGATTCTCCAAGCAGTCGAGTTCGCCGACGAGGCGACGCCTTCGACGGGGAACGACGACGCCGACCTCGTCCGCGGGGAGCTGCAGGAGAGCGACGTGAAACTGGACGAACTTCGCAATTTGCGGGATTTCTGCGAATCGTTGCGCGAGGAGCTGGATCGGCGGGTAAAAGCCCACCTCAACCGCGAGCGCCCGGGCTGGCGCGCGGAGTTGACCGAACTGGAGGACCACGAACTGCCGCTGCGGGACCCAGAGACGCCTCAGCCCGACGAAATCACCGAGTGGGCGGAGCGTGAGGGGTTCGGCGAGGCGGTCTGGTCGCGGGCGGCAGTCGTCGGCGCCGTCGTCGCCCGGATCCTGAACGAGGTCGAAGAGGAGGACGCCTCGCGGGCGGTCACGGCGGTCGGTCGAGTGCTGAACGCGTGGTACCGCGAGGATCACGAGTCGTTCTTCCGCGAGGTCGAACTCTCGCGGACATGGGACGAGACGGAGCGGCCGGACTCCTGGCGCCGGGCGTACAACGCGCGGCTCTCCCTGCACAACTGCGTCCCCAGTCGCGCGATCGGCGACCAACTCGCGGAGTTCGGCGGCGGCGTCCTGATGAGCGCGACGCTCGAGCCGCTCGACGTGTTCCGGGAGGTGACGGGGTTGAACCACCTCGAATCGGAGGGGCGGCCGGTCACGACTCGGAGCTACGGGCTGGGGTTCCCCGAGGGGAACCGCGCCTCCTTCGCCGTCGACGCACCGAAGTTCACGTACGGGAACCGGGGTGAACCGGGCGAGGGGACCGAGTGCCGTCGGATGCACGTCGACGCCGCTGCCACCGTCGCGCGCTCGCCGGGGAACGTGCTCGTGGGAATGCCCAGCTACGGCGAAGCCGAGTGGATGGCCGCCGAACTCGAGGACCGCCTCGAGAAGCCCGTGCTGCTCGACAGTTCCTCGACGGACGAAGTGACCGAGGAACTGAAAGCCGAGTTCTTCCAGGGCGAGCCGAAAGCCCTGGTGACGAGCATCCGCGGGACGCTGACCGAGGGCGTCGACTATCAGGGCGACCGACTCGCGGCGGCGGTCGTCTGCGGTGTGCCGATCATCAACACCGCCTCGCCGCGCACGCGGGCGGTTCGGACCGCCTACGACCGCGAGTTTGGAGATGGGTTCGAAACTGCGTTGACGGTCCCGGCGGTCCGCAAAGCCCGGCAGGCCATCGGCCGCGTGATCCGCGGCCCCGAGGAAGTCGGCATCCGTGCGCTCGTCGACGCCCGCTATGCGCGGGCATCCTGGAACTCGGTCCGGGAGTACCTGCCCGAACGGGAGCGAGAGGAGTTCCAGCCCGTTTCGCCGGATATGCTGGATTTCGGCGTCGAGCGCTTCTGGGACCAGCACCGCTGAAAGCCGGCCCATACTGACTGTTCAGTCAACACTTTACCCCCGGGGTGAGAGAGTGTGGCTATGGCAGACGACTTCCTCGAACGCCTCGCGAGCCTTCCGAGCTTCCAGCACGCCGTCGCGTCCCCCGACGGCGACCGCGTCGCCCTCTACTACGACGTCACCGGCCGGAACGAACTCCACGTCCTCGACGTGGAGACCGGCGAGCGCCGACAGATCAGCGACGGCGAAGTGCCCCGCAACGCCCGCTGGCACGTCGACTGGAGCGCCGACGGCGACTGGGTGTACTTTCACGACGACGAGGGCGGTAACGAGCAGAACGACATCTACCGGATCGGCGTCCGCGGCGAGCGGGAGGGCGAGGTCGAACAGCTCACCGAGCTTGACGGGCAGACCGCGCTGGTCGAGGTGGCCGACGACGGCGAGACGCTCCTGCTTGGCTCGAACCGCGACGGCCAGATGAACCTCTTCGCGTACGACCTCCCCTCGGGTGAGGTGTCGAAGCTGACCGACTACGACCGTGCGGCCGGCAGCGGCGGTTTCTCGCCCGACGTCGATCGGCTGGCGTACACGACCAACGAGTCCGACGACTACAACAATCAGGACGTGTACGTCGCCGCCGCCGACGGCTCCGACCCGCGGAACCTCCACATCGGCGAGGACGGCGCCGAGGCCAGCTTCGCCGACTGGAGTCCCGACGGCGGCCGCCTGCTGGTCTCGGACAACACCGAGAACTTCAGTCGCTGTGGCGTCTACGATCTGGAGAGCGACGACGTGGCGTGGTTCGGCGATCTGACCGCCGAGGAGAGCCCGGTGGCGTTCCTCCCCGACGGCGAGCGGTTCCTCGCGCTCCGGACCCGCGATGCTGCGGTCGTGCCGCTGGTGTACGACATCGAGAGCGGCGAGAGCCGCGAACTCGACGTACCCGAGGGCGTCGCCGCGTTCTCCGGCGCCCGTGCCCCGGCCCTCGACGGCGACCGCGTGCTCGTGAACCACACCACCTCCGACAGCCGGTCGGACCTGCTGGCCCACGACCTCAGGACGGGCGGGACGGAGACGCTACTGGCCGCGGAGTACGGCGAGTTCGACCCCGCCCGCTTCGTCCCGGCCGAGTACTTCACCTTCGAGAGCCACGACAGCCTCGAGATCGGCGCGCTGCTGTACGACTCCGGCGAACGGCCGTCGCCGCTGGTGGTCAACCCTCACGGTGGCCCCCGAGCCGCGGACTACAAGACGTTCGACATGTACACCCAGTTCCTGCTCTCACGGGGGTACTCGGTGCTGAAAGTGAACTATCGCGGCTCGACCGGTCGGGGCCGGGAGTTCGTCGAGCGCCTCTACGACGACTGGGGCGGCGGCGAGCAGGCGGACATCGCCGAGGCCGTCCGACAGGTCACCGCCGAGGACTGGGTCGACGAGGAGCGCGTCGTCGTGTTCGGCGGCTCCTACGGCGGCTACTCGGCGTACTGGCAGATGGTCCAGTACCCCGAGCTGTACGCCGCGGGGATCGCGTGGATCGGCGTGACCGATCTGGAAGACATGTTCGAGAACACGATGCCGCACTTCCGGACCGAGCTCATGGAGAAGTACCTCGGCACGCCCACGGAGAACCCCGAGCTCTACCGGGAGCGCTCGCCGGTGACCCACGTCGAGAACCTCGCGGCGCCGCTGCTGATGGTCCACGGCGTCAACGACCGCCGCGTCCCCGTCTCGCAGGCCCGAATCTTCCGGGACGCGCTGGAGGAAGCCGGGTTCGAGGAAGGCGAAGACGCGGACTACGAATACGTCGAGCTCGGCGAGGAGGGCCACGCCTCCTCGGACATCGACCAGAAGATCCGGATGCTGCGCACGCTGGATGACTTCCTCAAGCGTCGGCTACCGCAGGCGACGACGACGCCCGAACTGTAGGCGACGGCGCCCACGGTTCGGCCGATCGTTCCCGGGACGGCCTACTCGGCTTCTTTGCTGTCGCTCGCTCGCGGACTCTCGTCTCGCTCTCGGTTGGGGTCGGCTTCCGGATTCGAGGCGCCTTCGGCCCGCTCCTCGGCGTGGTCGAACGTCGACGCCGCGGCGATCAGGAAGCCGATGATCGCGGTCACGACCCCGACCGACCCGATGGCGCCGATCGCGATCGTCGACAGGTCGCCCGGAAGTATTTCGGAGGCGGTGAAGACGAACGTCGCCGTGACGAACGCGATGAGCGCGCCGATGCGGAGGAACCGCTCCCAAGCCACGTCGTCGAAGATGCCAGGGGAACTGCTCATAGGTGGCTCAACACCCCGTCGTAGTCGTCGTCGGTGAAGGAGTTACCCAGCGAGTGGACGGAGTGGGAGATCCACAGCCCCGCGGTGAGGTTGACGAAGGCGACGAACGACACCAGCCCCACCTGTCCGGAGAGTGTGAACGCCGAGGCGACCGCACAGACGAACGAGAGCCCCATCAGCCCGTGGAGCACCAGCGATCGCGTCCCGAAGTCCCGGAGCTGTTGGATCGAATTGTCCATACGAACACGTAGCACTGACAGCGTATCAATAGTTCGGCGTTCACACGGAAGCCTGCACCCGCCTGAGAAGTCGGACTGAGCGGATACGTTCCGTCGCGGGACCGGTGGGCGTGAGAGTCGTCGGCCCCTCGGTGCTGCAGGCTGCACAGGATCTCGGCGTTCCCTACGGGCAGGCGACGATCGCGTACGCGGTCGGCGACGCCCACACGAACCTGCTGAACCCGTTCTGGGCGCTGCCGTTGCTGGCAATCACCGGCGTGAAAGCGCGGGAGATGTTCGGCTACGCGATCGCGATGCTGCTGGCGCTGGTCCCGTTCCTCGCGATCGTGCTGTACGCAGTGCCGTACTGATCACGACGGGAGAGTTCCGTCCTCGTCGGTGGTCGTTCTCTGGGGTTGCGTCGCTGTTTGGGTAGCGAGCCGTCCATCGCAGTATCTCATGTTTGTAGGTATTATATAGGGGTAATAGCTACGTTTATCCACGTTTCTTTGCGAATGTCAGACACGTGGACGGTCCGTGTGGACCGTCGGCGGTATCCCGGGCGGTCGGAGCGGCCAGTTCGGGGAGACACCAATGAAACGGCGTAATCTACTCATCGGGGTCGGGACGGCGGCGGGAACGAGCATGGCTCTCGGATCCGGCGCGTTCTCGACAGTGGAGGCGAATCGACAGGCGGAGGTCACCGTCACGGGCGACTCGAACGCCTACCTCGCGTTGGGGCCGGGTGACCAGAACGGGGCGTTCGTCGACGAGGACGACGGACAGGTGGTGCTAGACTTCAGCGGCAACAGCAACGGTGGGGTGGGCGTCGGCGGAGACTCGACGTACACGTTCGACGACACGCTGTGGGTCCAGAACCAGGGAACGTCGTCGACGTACGTCTGGACGAGCGTCGAGTCGTCGACGTTCGCCGACGGGGCGTTCTATCTCTACACTCACTCGAACCGTGACACGCAGTTCTCGGAAGGTGATGCAGTAGAGCTGGGTATCGGGGAGTCGATCCCCTTGGGCGTCTACATCGACACGACCGAGATATCGACCGACAGCTACGACGTGGACCTGACGATCCACGGCGCAGGGGAGCCGCCACAGGACGGGTCCGACGACGGGGGCGACGAGGAGTCCGAGCCCGTCCCGGAGGAGCTGATCGGGACGCTCAGCTTCGACTCGACGGCCAGCTTGCTCGGTACCGACACCCCGGGCTCGCTCCCCGACGGCGAACTGCCGGGCGACCCCGGTGGCCTCACTGACGAACAAATCGTCGTTAGGGCCGAGGCCGGTGCACAGTCCGTCGATGAGGACGGCAACGGCGACTCCGTTCCTTACGGCGACGACGACCCGTTGCCGCTGATGGCGTACGACGACGGGATCTTCGCGGCCGGCGTCCCGTTCGTCCAAGACGACACGGCGTTCGCCCAGTACGGTAACGACGAGCTGTTCCTGAATCTCTTCGACCGCGAGCTGGGGTCGGGGACGGTACTCTGGGACGAGGGCCACGGGCAGTTCTACGATCTGGCGGCACACACCGCGATCGAGACGTACGTCGAGGACGCCGACTACACGCTGTCGGCGACCACCGACATCGCGGCCGATCTGGCCGACGCTGACGGTGTCGTGATCACCTCCCCCGCGGACACGTTCTCGGACGCGGAGCTCGAGGCGCTCGCGTCGTTTGCCGACGACGGCGGGCTGGTCGTCCTCATGGATCAGTCCGACTACAACAACTTCGACGCGACGAGCAACCTCAACGAGATCGCGGCGGCGCTGTCGACGGCGATCCGGTTCAACGACAATCAGGTGTTGAACGGTGACGGCGACTTCGCGTTCACGACGACACAGTTCAACACCGACGACCATCCCAGCCTGTTTGGGGAACGCGCGGGGATTGGTCTCGAACTGGATCGTGACGAGTCCTACGAGGTGGACGTTGTCAGCGTCGCGGACGGCGACACGGCCGACGTCCAGTTCGCCGACGGCACCGAAAAGACCGTTCGGATCCTCGGCGTCGACACGGCCGAGACGGGCGACACCGAGGAGCGGATCGAAGAGTACGAGGGCGTCACCGACGGCGATGCGCTCCGGGAGGAGGCCGACGCCGCCTCGGCGTACGCGGAGGATCTCCTGAACGGCGAGACGGTCACGCTCACGTTCGACGACAACGAGCCGCTTCGTGGGAGCTACGGGCGCCTGCTGGGGTATCTCGAACTCCCCAACGGCGACGTGTACAACGAACGCGTGATCGAAGACGGCTACGCCCGGCTCTACTCCTCGGGGTTCGCGAACCACGATCGGTACTGGGACCACGAGCGGGCCGCACGTGACGCCGGCACGAACCTCTGGTCCGTCTCCGACACGAGCGCGGTGCCGGAGTCCGGCGATTCGGCCGTCGAGTCGCTGTTCTTCCCCGAGCCGGTCGCGGTGTCGGGTGGCACGACCGTCGTCTCCTCCGAGGGCGACGACCCGCTCGTCGCGCTCGACGACGACGCCGGCGTTGCAGTCCTCGGCGGGCCGATCGTCGACGAGGAGTTCGAGTCGGACGAGGGTGGCCCCGGCATCGAGGGCTACGGCCAGTACCCGTTCCTGACCAACGTGATCGACCGCCTCGCAGGCGGCATCGACGGGCGCGTGCTGATCGACGGCGGCCACGGCCAGTTCAATGCCGGCTTCTCGATCGCCGCCGAGGACGCCGCCTACTACCAGCGCTACCTCGAAGGCCAGTCCACGGCCGCGCTCGACTCGATCGCGTTCCAGCCCACCAACGACCTGCTGGACGACAACGGCCCCGCACTGCTCGACGGCGACGAGACGGTCGCGAGCGCCCTGGTCGTCTCGACGCCGACGGAGGCGCTCTCCACCGACGAGCGCGACCGTATCACGACGTTCGCGGACGCCGGCGGCGCGATCGTCCTGTTGGGGACCGCCGCGGACACCGATGCGCTCGGCAACTTCGACCCACTCCTCGCCGATCTCGACGCCGACGTCGGCTTCACTACTACCGCGGTCACCGACGGCGACGACAACCTCGCCGGGGCGAGCAACCCGGCGACCACGAACTTCGCCGACGGGACGGAGCTGTTCGACCCGTTCACGGCGTCAACGGACGGCGGCGGCGAGAGTCCGAGCGTCACTATCGTCGAAGTCAGCGGTGAAACCGAGTACGTGCTGATGGAGAACACCGGCTCGGCCACCGTCGAGATGGAGAACTGGAGCGTTGGCGACGCGGCCGACCATACCTACACGTTCCCCGCCACCGCGCTCGGTGCGGGCGAGACGGTCGTCGTCTCCAACGACGGGAAGTCTGGCGGCACGGTCCCCGACGCCGATATCCTCCGGAACTGGGATGAAGGCTACGTCTGGAACAACGGCGGAGATACGGCGACCCTGGCCGACGCCGACGGCGAAACCGTGGACAGTTACAGCTACTGACTGGCCGAGATGCGGGCTGGGGGTGGGGACATCCCGACCGAACCGTTTTCTTCCCGGCGGGACAGCCCGTTACCGATGCGGCGTCCGTACTACGGCTGGGCGGTCGTCGCGGCCTCGTTTCTGGGGACGTTCGTCGTTTTCGGCCTGAGCTACTCCTTCGGGGTTTTCCTCGAACGGATCGTTGACGCCTTCGGCGGCGCGCGTGGGCCAGCCTCGCTCGCGTTCGCCGTCCAGACGGTTGCGATCTACCTCTGAGCGGGCGGGCTGGGTGCTGATCTATGGCTCGCTGTACGCCGTCCTCGCACATCTCGTGCTCTACGCGTCGGGGATGGGCCTGCCGGCCGCGGTCGGACCGTGGGCGCTGGCGACGGTCGGCCTCACGAGCGCGCTCGGCCGCGTCGCGATCGGGCACGTCGCCGACACCGTTGGGCGGGTACGGGTGTTTGTGGCCTGTTCCGTGGTGATGGGGCTGGCGACGCTGTGGCTGGCGGTCGCGTCGTCGACGGCCGGGGTCGGCGCGTTCGCACTCGTGTTCGGGCTGGCCTACGGCGGCAACGGCGCGCTGCTGTCGCCGCTGGTCGCGGCGCTGTTCGGTCGCGAGAACATCAACGCGGTGTTCGGCCTCGTTTCCGTGGCGTTCGCGGTTTCAGGGCTGCTCGCGCCCGCCGCCGCGGGCGCGACGTACGACGCGCTCGGGACGTACGAGCCGGCGTTTCTCGTCGCCGGCGCCGGTGCGGTCGGGATCGCCGGGCGGTGGGCCTGACCGACGGCTATCCGGCGAACTCGACGCCGGTGATCTCGAACCGGGCGCCCCCCTCTGTCCCCTCGACGACGCTGATCTCCCACCCGTGGGCGTCGACGACTTCCGCGACGATGCTCAGACCGAACCCCGTCCCGTTCCGGTTGGTCGAGTAGCCGGCCTCGAACACGTCGCCGCGCTCCGGCTCGGGGATCCCGGGCCCGGTGTCCTCGACGTAGAACCCCTCGGGCAGCTCCCCGACGGTGATCGTCACGGGCTCCCCCGCCGCCCCGTGTTCGATCGCGTTCCGAACGAGGTCCTCCAGGAGCTGTTTCACGCGGCTCTCGTCGGCGAGGATGGCTCGGTCGAGGGCGACCGACAGCTCGGCGTCGCCCGTTTTTACGTTCGACCAACAGTTCCGGGCCACGGTCGCGAGGTCGATCGGCTCCGGATCGACGGCGGTGTCCCCCTGCCGGGACAGCGTGAGCAGGTCCTCGATGAGTGTTTCCATCCGAGCGTGGGCCTGATCGACGTCGTCGAGGTGCTCGCTGTCACACTCCTCCTGGGCAAGCGTCAGCCGGCCCTGTGCGACGTTCAGCGGGTTCCGCAGGTCGTGGGAGACAACGTCGGCGAACTGCTCTAACTGTTCGTTCTGCCGGGTGAGCCGGCGCTCCTGTTCGGTGAGTTCGCGGGCCCGCGTTTCGAGCTCCTCGGCGCGGACCCTCGCGGTCGTCTGCTCGACGCCGATCATCAGCCCGCCGATCGAGCCGATCATCAGCGCGATGGCCTGGGTTCCGACGGACCAATCGGCGCTGACGCCCGGGTGGAGGTCGCACAGCAGGATGAAGCCGAACATCACGGCCACGCCGCCGCTGATCCAGCCGAGGATTCGGGGGTAGTAGTTCGCGGGTATCTCCGACCCCGGAAGCCAGTAGCCGGCGTACACGAGTATCGCCCCCGGGCCGCCGATGAACACCAGATCGAGCAGCGCGATCGTCGCCGACCCGCCGTCGAGCAGCAGCAGCGCGAACTGGGAGAGCCCGACGAACAGCACCAGCCCGCCGCGGCGAAAACGAGGTGTGGAACCAGCCTCACCAGTCGGGGCGGCGCCCACCCCCGTTCGGCACCGTCGGTGTCGGCCATCTCGATGTGATTCCCCTGGCTTCCCGGTGGGCATATAGTTGTGGTATGTGACAATGGTCCGGTCCCCAGGCCGGCTCCTGTTGTGTACTCGCCGCCTTCCACTCCCGAGCCCGGCGGCTAACCGTCGAAGAAAAACTCGAAAACTGAGGGTGTCGCGTTTACTCCAGGTCGAAGCGGTCGTTCCGCATGACCTTCGTCCACGCGTCGACGAAGTCCTCGACGAGCTGCTCCTCGCCGTCGTCGGCGCCGTAGACGTCCGCGGTGGCCCGGAGTCGGGCGTTCGAGCCGAAGATGAGGTCGAGGCGGGTCGCGTCGTACTCGGCCTCGCCGGTCTCGCGGTCGCGGACCTCGAACACCTCGTCGTCCTCGTCGACGGAGACCCACTCGTACTCCATGTCGAGCAGGACGTCGAAGAAGTCGTTGGTCAGCGTGCCCGGCTCGTCGGTGAACACGCCGCGGTCGCTGTCGCCGTAGGTCGCGCCCAGCGAACGCATCCCGCCGACCAGTGCCGTCATCTCGGGCACCGTGAGGTTCAGCAGCTCGGCTTTGTCGACCATGCGCTCCTCGGGGGAGTCGTACATGTCGTCGTAGTCGCCGCTCCCGAGGTAGTTCCGGAAGCCGTCGACCTTCGGCTCGAGGTGCTCGAAGGACTCCTCGTCGGTCTGCTCCGCGGTCGCGTCGGTGCGGCCGGGCTCGAACGGCACCGTCACGTCGTAGCCGGCGTCGGCGGCGGCCTGCTCGACGGCCGCGTTGCCGCCGAGGACGATCAGATCCGCGAGCGAGACGCGCACGTCGTCGTCACGCGAGTCGTTGAACGCCGCCTGCACGCCTTCGAGCGTCTCCAGCACCGTCGCGAGCTCCTCGGGCTCGTTGACCTCCCAGCTGCGCTGGGGTTCGAGGCGGATGCGGCCGCCGTTGGCGCCGCCGCGCTTGTCGCTGTCGCGGTACGTCGATGCGGAGGCCCACGCAGTCTTCGCGAGCTGAGGGACGGTCAGATCCGTCGCGAGGATCTCCTCTTTCAGGTGGGCGATCTCCTCGTCACCGACGAAGTCGTAGTCGGCGTCCGGGATCGGGTCCTGCCAGACGAACGTTTCGTCGGGGACTTCCGGGCCGAGGAGTCGCTCGGGCGGGCCCATGTCGCGGTGGATGAGCTTGTACCACGCCTTCGCGAACGCCTCCTGGAACTCGTCGGGGTTCTCCTGGAAGCGCTCCAGCACCTCGCGGTAGTCGTCGTCGTGCTTCAGCGCCACGTCGGTCGTCAGCATCATCGGCTCCTCCGACTCCTCGGGGTTCTGGGCGCCCGGGGCGTCGTCGACCTCGTCGGCGTCGACTGGCGTCCACTGCCACGCGCCGCCGGGACCCTTGACCGAGGTCCACTCGTGGTCGAGCAGGTTGTCGACGTACGTCGTGTCCCACTGTGTCGGCGCGTCGGTCCAGGGACCCTCGATCCCGCTGGTGATCATCCCGGGGACCTCGTCGAGGTCGTAGTCCCAGCCGAGCCCCTGTTCGTCGATGGGCGCTGCCTCGGGTTCGGGGCCCATGTGCTCGTCGGGGTCGTCGGCGCCGTGGACCTTCCCGAACGTGTGGCCGCCGGCGATGAGGGCGACGGTCTCCTCGTCGTTCATCGCCATGCGGGAGAACGTCTCGCGGATGTTCGCGGCGGAGCCCTCGACGTCGGGCTCGCCGTAGGGCCCCTCCGGGTTCACGTAGATGAGGCCCATCACGGTGTTCGCGAGCGGGTCCTTGAGGTAGCCAACTTCGCCGTCCTCGAAGCGCTCGGGCGAGGTCTCCTCCCACTCCTGCTCGGGCCCCCAGACGGTCGCCTCGTTGGACTTGAACTCGTCGTCGCGGCCGCCCGCGAAGCCGAACGTCTCGAACCCCATCGTCTCCAGGGCGACGTTCCCCGCGAGGACGATCAGGTCGCCCCACGAGAGCTTGCGGCCGTACTTCAGCTTGACCGGCTGGAGCAGGCGGCGCGCCTTGTCGAGGTTGATGTTGTCCGGCCAGCTACTCTCGGGCGGGAGCCGCTGCAGGCCGCCGGCGGCGCCGGCGCGGCCGTCGGCGGTCCGGTAGGTCCCGGCGCTGTGCCAGGCCATCCGGATGAAGAAGGGACCGTACGTGCCGTAGTCCGCCGGCCACCAGTCCTTCGAGTCCATCATCACCTGCCGGATGTCGCCTTTCACCTCCTCGAGGTCGAGCTTCTCGAACTCCTCCGCGTAGTCGAACTCCTCCCCGTACGGGCTCACGTCCCGTGCGTTGTCGTCGAGGATGTCCACGTTCAGCATCTGTGGCCACCACTCTTGGTTTGTCTTTGCCATCACGAGTATAGTGCGGCTTCCGTGTCTTAAGGTTGTCCAACCTGGGCATGGCGTTCGTGGTAGGGGAGATATAATTACGTATAGTTAAATCAAAATAGCCACTATGAAAATATATTTTCTAATAGGCACAGTCACTTTTTCGATTAATGCGTAACCACAGGTCCTCCTATCGCGTATACGGCCATGTAGCCGGTGTTTTAGACGCTGTTTGAGGGCACTGTGGGCGAGCAACACTGATCACAGCTGAACAACGAGGATAGACGTTGAGAGGAGGCCGGTACGTCTCCCGAAAATGGGGGAAGCCATCGGTTCTACCGAGGGACCAGACGCGTCGGCAGACTACCGACACCGCGGTCGACGGCGGACCCGAGCCGACGACGACGAACGGCTTCCCGACGGGGCGCCGACTAACTGATGACCTGATAGCCCCTGTGAGCTTTCAGCTCGGTCAGTATAGCCGACAGTTAAATAATGCAGCAGCCCGTTAGTTTCGATGCAGTAAGGAGGACACTGGACCGTTCCGCCGACGCATTCCGGCATCCCCCACCCCACATCCCAACGGTCCGGCGTGATCTTCACGTTCGCCCGCCCCACATCGGGCGTCGTCCTCCTTACTTGCTTCTACGCCCGGTAGTCACTGCTCGGTAGCGAGCGTGGCGTCGACGCTCGGGGAACGACGACGCGTGGAAAAAGCTGGGACGGCGGGAGCGCTCAGAACGTCGGTTCGTCCTCGTTGCTTCCCTCCTGCATCGCGGGGTCCTGCTGGTCCTCGACGGTCTGGGTGAACAGGTCGCTGTCCAGTTCCTCGGTGGGCTCCTCCTCGATGTCGTAGGCGGAGACGCCGCGCTGGAGCAAGTCCTCGACGGCACGCTCACGGTTCAGGAACTCGCCGGATTCGACGAGTCGGTCGAGTTCGCCGGTGATACGGTCGGGCAGGTCGACTTCGATCTGGGCCATATCTGCCCTTCCACGCTGGAGCGGTGTGAATTTTCCGCTCGGTGGCTATATCCCGCCGCCGGTCGAACGTCGGCGCGTGCAGGCAGACGAGATCGACCCGCAGGCGAAGGCGGCACTCGACAGGCAGCGATTCTCGCTTCCACACAGCCGGCTCGGGCTGAAGCTGCTCCGTCCCGTCGCCCGGCTAGCGGCGAAGTACGGGAACCGGAACCCCCCGGCGGTCGGCAGCGTCACCGACCTCACGATCCCCGGCCCAGACGGGGAGCTCAGGGCCCGCCGATACCGGCCGGCCGACACGGGCGACGGTCCGACGGTCGTGTTCTTCCACGGTGGGGGCTACGTCTTCGGTGGCCTGGAGACCCACGACGTCCTCTGCCGGCGGCTGGCCCGCGAGAGCGGCTGTGCGGTGCTCTCGGTCGCCTACCGGCTCGCGCCGGAAAATCCGTTCCCCGCGGCCGTCGAAGACGCGTACGCGGCGACGGAGTGGGCCGCATCCAACCCCGGCTCCCTCGGTGGCGCCGAGGGGCTCGCGGTCGCGGGCGACAGCGCGGGCGGGACGCTCGCGGCCATCGTCGCGCTGATGGCCGCCGAACGCGGCGGGCCAGACCTGGCCCATCAGGCGCTTATCTACCCGGCGACCGGCGCCGAAGAGGAACAGGAGTCGGTCCGACAGAACGCGGGAATCGTGCTGAACGAAGGGGACCTGCGTTTCTTCGAAAAGTGCTACTACGGCAGCGAGATCCACCAGCGCAACCCCTACGCCGACCCCGCACGGGCTGACGACCTCTCGGGCGTCGCGCCCGCGACGGTAGTCACCGCGGGGTTCGACCCGCTTCGGGACGCCGGCAAGAGGTACGCTGAACAGCTGCTGGCCGACGGCGTCGACGTCCGCTACGAGAACTACCCTGCACAGGTCCACGGGTTCGCGACGATGGAGATCGACGCCGCCGAGACGGTCGCCTCGCGCGTCGGGCGGGATCTCAGCGACGCGCTTCGGGGGTAGGTCGGGCTGTCGGCCGTCGTGGCCCCGTTCGAACAAACAAACCGTATAGGACGATATCAACCCGGTGGTTGAGGATATACGGTATTTAGCCGAGCTGTCGTCCGTGAATTTTGCCAGTTCTATTTGTAGGAACTAACCCAGATCGCTCTCCAACCGGCTACTCTTTCATTTCGCTTTGCAGTCGACAGCGACCTCAATAGACTACGAGTGGGTCTCGCAAGGAATATTTAACCAGTTAGACAGTCAAGTCTCTGTAACTGTGCTCGGTACTACTGACGAACTGGACGATCCAATCCGCGTCCTCTACGTGAACTCCGATCCCGCGTTCGCGGAGTTGGTTCAAACCAAGCTCCAACAGACGAGTACCGAGATCGACTGTATACCTGCCGACAGTACCGACGAAGCACTGCAATATCTTGCTGCGGACCGGATCGACTGTATCGTAACGGCGTATTCGATCGAAGGTTCCGACGGCATCGAGCTCACAGAGTCGGTTCGCCAGCAGAACGACGATGTTCCGATACTCCTCTTTACTGGACAGGGAAGCGAGGAAATCGCGAGCGAAGCGACTCGTGCCGGCGTCTCGGACTACATCCCAGTCCGATCGGAGCGTGATAACTTCACACTGCTCGCGGCCCGAATCCGAACGCTCACGAAGGCTGCTCGTAAACGAACGGAGGCCGAGCAGACGAAACGGCGCTTCCGGCGAACGCTCGAACGCGCAACTGACGCGATTTACGCTGTCGATACCGAGTGGCGAATCGAGTATATGAACGACAAAATGGCCGAGCGAGTCGATCGTGACCCCAGCGCGGTCGTCGGAGAAACCATCTGGGAGGAGTTTCCGTCGATCGTCGGGACGGAACTCGAAGACAAGTATCGAACGGCGATGGAGACTGGTGAGCCGGTATCGTTCGAACAGCGTCTGGAAGAGCCGTTCGACTACTGGGTCGAAGTGCGAGCGTTCCCGGATGACGACGGGCTGAGCGTCTTTTCACGCGACATTACTACCGAGCGAGAACGGGAACTGGAGCTAGAGCGCAGTGACGCGATTCTGGAGAACATCCACGACGTCGTGTTCGTCCTCGACGAGACGGGGAACGTCGAGTTCGCGAATACGGCCGCGAAGCGGTTGCTCGCAGGGGATCAGTCGGCCCAACTCACAGGACAACAGCTCGAAACGGTCGTCGGTGACCGCGTTAGCGATCCCGATGTAACACGATTCTCCCAAGCAGTCGAATCGACGCTCGACGAGATCGAGAGCGATGGCGGGCCCCCCGGGTTGTACGATGCAGACCTCCAACTCGACGTCGTGGCCGGGACCGGCGAGCGGACGTTCGACGTCCGAGTAACCCCGTTCCAGAGTAAACAGAGCAAGCAGGTGCTCGTTGTCGCTCGAGACGTCACCGAAGAGAGCGAGGTGAAGCGGCAACTGGAACGAGAGCGGGACGCACTCGAGGACCTCCAAGCCGTCATGGCAGAAAGCGACGTCTCGGCCGAATCACGCCTCCAGAAGCTACTGGAAGTCGGCTGTCAGACGCTCGGACTCGAAATCGGCATCGTCTCGCGAATCCAGGACAGCGACTACACGGTCGAAGCAGTTCACGCACCGGAGGCCGACATCGAAGCTGGCGATCAGTTCGACCTCGAATCGACGTACTGTGCGGAAGTCGTCGGTACGGATTCGGTCTGTTCGTTCGCAGACGCCGTTAGCGACGGAAAAGAGACGCATCCTGCCTACCGTGAGTTCGAGTTAGCGTCGTACATCGGCGTGCCACTCGTCGTCGACGACACTCGCTACGGAACAGTCAATTTCTCGAGTCCAACGACGCGGGCCGCACCGTTCGGAGCGCTCGAACGAACGTTCGTCGAGCTGGTAGCACAACTCGTGAGTACCGAACTCTCGCGTCGTCGTGACCGTACCGAACTCGAACGTCAGGAGTTCCTGTTCGACCACGTCCAGGATATCGCAGACATCGGAATCTGGGAATACTTCCCATCGAGTGGCGAACTCGTCTGGTCTGACGGGGTCCGTCAGATTCACCGTGTCGACGAGGACTTCGAGCCAACGCTCGACGACGCGATCGAGTTCTACCACCCCGACGACAGAGAGGCGATTACCGCAGCAGTCGACCGAGCGATCGAAGACGGGGAACCGTACGACCTCGACCTCCGAATCGTTCGGCCCGACGGGGAGGTGCGTGACGTCCAGGCTTGGGGAGAATACGTCGACGACACACAGCGCGGTGACTCAGCACTTCGGGGTGTTTTTCAGGATATAACGGAGCGAAAAGCGGAACGCCGTGAGCACCGAGAGCTCGCGAAGGAATACGAAGCGTTGCTCGAAACGTCCGGGGACGCGATATTCTTGCTTGACGTCGATACCGCTGGTGAGGACCCGTCGTTCGAGTTCGCCAGACTCAGCCCCGGCTACGAGTCACAGACCGGAATTACGACCGAGGAAGTTCGCGGCAAGACGCCACGAGACGTGTTCGGCGACCAGGAGGGTGCTGAACTCGAGGCTAATTACACTCGCTGCGTCGATCAGGGTGCCCCGATCTCGTACCGCGAAGAGCTCGACATCGGTGACGGTGCGCAGTTCTGGGAGACCAGCCTCGCACCGGTCGTCGTCGATGGCGAGACCGTTCGCGTCGTGGGCATCGCCAGAAACGTCACCGAGCAGGTCGAACGGGAGCGCGAACTCGAAGCGACGAACCAGCGACTGGAGTCACTCATCGAGGCCACACCACTCACCGTCATGGAGATCGACACCGACGGGGCCGTCATCCGCTGGAACGACGAGGCTGAAACCATGTTCGGCTGGTCGCGCGAAGAAGTGCTTGGGGAGTTCAATCCGATAGTCCCGGACGAGCAGCAAGAAGAGTTCGCCTCACACCGCCAGCGCGTCCTGAACGGCGAGCGAATCCGAGCGAAGGAGATACGGCGAGAGACGAAGGCCGGGGACGAACTGGACCTGCTCTTGTCGGTCGCGCTGGTTACAGATTCAGACGGAGAAACCACGAGCATCCTCGCCGTCTTGGAGGACATCACCGAACAGAAAGAGCTGGAAGCTCGCCTCCGTTCGCTTCAGGACACCGCACAGCAGCTTAGCGGCGCTGAATCGAGCGACGAGATCGGAGCAATCGCCGTCGATGCCGCGGCCGAGATACTCGACCTCGATATCACCGGCATTTGGGAGTACGACGACCGGGAGAACGTGCTCGTCCCGATCACGGAAACGTCCGCAGCACGAGACCTGTTTGGTGAGCCTCCCCGGTTCACTCCGGGAGACAGTCTCGCTTGGGAGGTGTTCGAGTCCGGAGAAACCCAGATATATGATGATGTCCAAGCCCAGGGTCAACCCTACAATCCGGACACAGAGATACGGAGTGAGATTCTCGTCCCACTGGGTGAGTATGGACTCATGTCGACGGGGTCAGTTTCCACGCAGGTCTTTTCCGAGACGGACGTCGACCTGTTCCGGATCCTCGGCGCGACTGTCGAGGCAGCACTCGCACGAGCGAGCAGGGAGGAAGAACTACACCGACAGAACGAACGACTCGACCAGTTCGCGAGCGTCGTTGCCCACGACCTTCGGAACCCGCTCTCCGTCGCAATGGGGTTCCTCGAAATCGCAGAGGAGACGGGGAACGCGGAGCACTTTGAAAAAGTCGAGTCCGCACACGACCGAATACAACGACTCATCGAGGACCTCCTGACGCTGGCACGTGGGGAGACGACGATCGAGAATCCAGAAGAGATCGACCTCGAGAGTATTACGACGGAGGCGTGGGGATACGTCGACACTGAGGAGGCAACGCTTACAGTCGAAGATGGAGTTCCGACGGTCACTGGCGATGCAGGGCGCCTGACCCAACTCTTCGAGAATCTGTTCCGGAACGCAGTCGAACACGGGGGTGCTGACGTCATGGTGACTGTGGGTCGACTAGATGAGCACAACGGGTTCTACGTCGAGGATACCGGCAGCGGGATTCCCCAAGAGAGGCGAGACGACGTGTTCAAACACGGTGTCACCTCCAGTGAAGGGGGAACCGGGTTCGGGCTCTCGATCGTGGCCGATATCGCGAAGGCACACGGCTGGACGGTTTCGGTGACGGACGGAACCGATGGCGGGGCGCGCTTCGAGTTCAAGCGATCGACGTAGTACCCGTTGTCAGTGAGCAAACTGTGCCCGCGGCCTATGTATTGAGAGAGCAGTCTCAACTACTGGGGACGACCCCGAACGGAACCGATCGGAACGACAGGGGGGGCACTTATGCCGTCGTCGGCCCACCGATCCGGGTAGATGCTGCGAGACGGGACGGTCTTCGAAGACGAGCATCTCCCCCGGGAGATCGTCGGGCGCAACAGCCAGATGAACGAGGTGACCGACGCGCTCGCGCCCGTCGAGCACGGCGCACGCGCCGAGAACTGCTTCCTGTTCGGCCCAAGCGGCGCCGGCAAGACCACCGTCGCCCGCGCCGCCGTTCGGGCGCTCCGCCGCGAGGTGCTCGACGTGCCGACCGCCTACGTCAACTGCTGGACGGACTACACGCGGCGCAGCGTGCTCGAACGCGCGGCGAACGAACTCGTCGACGCCGTGGTCCCGAAGAACGCGGCGACTCGTGACCTGATCGACGCGCTCCAGACCGGCCTCGACGGGCCAAGCGTCGTCGTGCTCGACGAGGTCGACCAGCTCCAGGAGCCGAACACGCTGTACGACCTCCACTCGGTGCCCGGCCTGGCGTGGATCTGCATCGCGAACCGCGAGGTGGACCTGCTCGCGCGGCTCGACGAGCGCGTCCACTCCCGCGTCTCCGTGGGCTATCGCGTGCAGTTCGACCGCTACACCGTCGAGACGGTCACGGAAATCCTCGACCGTCGGGCCGCACAGGGTCTGGAAGCCGGTACCGTCGAGCGCGAGACGCTGAAACGCATCGCCGAACGCGTCGACGGTGACGCCCGGCAGGCGATCACCGCGCTCCGCGTGGCCGCCCGCAAGAGCGAGCGGGAGGGGCTGTCGGCGATCCCGTCGCGGCTCGTCGAGGACGCCGTCTTCGACGCCGAGGCCGAGGTCCGCCAGAAGACTATCTCGAAGCTCAACGACCACCAGCGCGTGCTGTACGAGTGTATCGAGGACGAGGGCCCGCTGATCCAGAAGGAGCTGTACGAGCGGTACGAGCGGGCCCACGCCGACCCCATCACGCTCCGCGCGCTTCGGAAGAGCCACCTGCCGAAGCTGGAACACTACAACCTGATCGAGACCGAGCGCGGCGCTCGGGGGAAGCGCTACCGGCTCGCTTCGCAGGACGCCTGAGGCGCCGCTTCCCGAGATGTCGCTCGGTCACGCCGGCGCCGATGCTCGGTCCGATTCCGCGGCCGGACACTGTCTCGACGGTCCAGCCCCAAAGTGTGGAGCGCGGCGACGACGGCGCCCGCGGAGAGCCAGATCGCCGCCTCGGCATCGACGACGCCGGCGTGCCAGCCCGCGTAGAGTGCGATCCAGAGCAGCGCGCCAGTCGCGATCGCGCTGGTCGAACCGTTCGTGGACGTGCCGAGCAGTCGACCCAGCCCGCGCGGCGGTTCGATCCCGAACAGTCGCGCGAGCGCCCGGACAACCGGCGGGACGCGGGCGTCCCGTTCGGCTCGTCGTCGCACGGGTCGGCTCCCCCGTGCTGAGCGGTCGTCCCGAGCGCCGATGGTCCGCGACTGCCCCCGCCGCCGACGCGCCGGTACTGCGCCACGGCGGACGCGTCGTCGCCGATCTCCTCCTGGGTCACTGCTCCTCTTCCCGTTCGACTCCTGTACGTGTTCTCGGCCTTTGTGCGTACCAGTCGGTCGATGGGTCGCCATACGCCCTCTCGGTTCGGTATCGCAATGAAGCCTCTTCGGGTGGTTCCGTTCGGTTCGTGATGGTGTGAAACCGACCGACAGAAGGGAGAACGGATGGTTCCGTTCGCGTTCCGGACGCCGTCGACTAGCGCGGCTCAGTGCTCGGCGAACCAGCGCTCCAGCTCCTCGAGCCGGTGGATCGCGCGGTCGGGATCGCCGATGTTGTGGTGTTCGTCGGGGTAGATCACCAGCCGCGAGTCGACGCCCTGCTTTCGCACCGAGACGAACAGCTGTTCGGCCTGCGTCGGCGGGCAGCGCCAGTCGTTCTCGCCGGCGGTGACCAGAAGCGGCGTGTCGACGCCGCCGACGTCGGTGATCGAGGAGATCTCGCGGTACGTGTCGACGTTCTCCCACGGTAGGCCGAACTCGTCCTCGTGCCAGAGGTGGTTGTCGTCGGTGCCGAACGTGGCGTAGAAGTCGTAGATGCCGTGCTCGGCCGCCGCAGCGGCGAAGACGTCGGACTTCGTCACCGTCGCGGCGGTGGTGACGCCGCCGTAGGAGAAGCCGGTGAGGTAGAGTCGGTCCTCGTCGGCCCACCCCTCCTCGACGAGGTGTTCGACGCCCGTGACCACGTCGTCGACCTCCTTGTCACCCCGAGTCCCGCGCAGTCGCTCGGCGAACTCCTGCCCGTAGGAGGTCGAGCCGCGGTAGTTGGTTCGGAGGACGATGTAGTCGTTGCTCGTCCAGAACAGTTGATCGAAGCCGAACGCCGGCGAGTCGTACGACATCGGCCCGCCGTGGACCGAGGAGACCACCGGACGCGGGTCGGGATCCTCCGGATCGAATCCCGGCGGGAGGTACGCCAGCCCGTGGATAGTGACGCCGTCGGAGTTCTCCCAGGAGACGCGCACGCAGTCGTGGTGTTCGTCGACCAGATCGGCGTTGACCTCGCTGACGCGTGCAAGTCCCGCCTCGTCGGCATCGGCGCCCTTCTCCGCGTCACCGGAAACGGTCCCCGTTTCCGGTTGGCGAACGGGAGCTTCGCTCCCGTCAACGTCGAGCCCCTCACGCCCCATCGCGTAGATGTCGGCGCCCGCCGTGGGATCGGCCATTCGGAACGCGAGCGTGTCGCCGTCCGCCGAGACCGAGAGCCCCGAGACGGATCTGCTCCGGCCCTGCGCGACGAACACACGCTCGGGATCGTCTTCCTCGGCGTCGAGGCGGACCATCCGGGTGTTCCCCTCGTCGCCGAACAGGCCGACGAGCGTGTCGTCGTCGAGCCAGTGGGGGTTGCCGCCGAACGCGATCGTGCGGTCGAGCGACTCCGAGACCGACCGAAAATCGCCGCTCTCCACGTCGAGCACGTACGCCTCGGTCGGCTTGTACCAGTTGTACGGGTCACCGCCGCCGACGGCGATCCGGCTCCCGTCGGGCGACCATCGCGGCTGCTGGACGCGCATTCCGGCGTCAGTCAGCTGCTGGTACCCCGTGCCGTCCGGGCGGATCGTGTAGACGTTCCGGACGTGGGTGTCGTCGGGGTCTTCCTCGTGCTGGGCGACGAACGCGATCCGGTCGCCGTCGGGCGACCACGCGGGCTGGAGCCCCCGGCGGTCGCCCTTTTCCTCGTCGTCGTAGGCGTTGTCGAGCCGGACCGTCTCGCGGCTGTCGGCGTCGACGACGAACAGGTAGCTGGACACCTCGTCCATCCAGCCCGCACCGTCGCCTTTGTGCTGGAGTCGGTCGATCTCGATCGGCCCGTCCTCGTTGCGCTGCTGCAGGTACTCCTCGTCCTCCTCGGTGGGATCGCGGGCGGCGATCACGAGGCGCTCGCCGTCCGGGCCCCAGTCGAACTCCGCGACGCCGTAGTCGCGGTCGGTGAGCTGGCGGGCGTCGCCGCCGCGCTCCATGTCGAACGACCAGACCTGCGGTTTCGGTCCCTCGCCCACCGGGCCGCCGTTCTCCTCCTCGTCGTCCGCGCCTTCCTCCGCCCCGTTCTCGACGGCGACGCCGGCGTCGGTCTCGCGGGCCGCGACGAACGCGAGGCGGTCGCCGTCGGGCGACCACTGCGGCGAGGACGCGCTGGAGGCGCGGGTGAGCCGGTAGGGATCGGCGGAGCCGTCGGTCGGTGCGACGAACAGCGACGTGTGGCGGTCGTCCTCCTCGGCGTCGAACTCGCTGACCAGGAACGCCACCCGCTCCCCGTCGGGGGAAACGGTGGCGCCGGTCGCGATCGAGAAATCGTAGAACCGCTCCGGGGACAGTTCGTCCATGGCTCCGATGGGCGTGGCGGCATCAAAAACGTACGCCCCGCGGCCGTTCCTACGGCTTCGGTCGGCTTCACCGGCAGAAAGTCGTCGGCGAGATCACTCGCCCGCCACGGCTGACCGCGTGCCGTGACGATCACTCGCCCGCCACGGCTGACCGCGTGCCGTGACGATCAGTTCCCCGTTACAGAGGTGTGGCTGACAGTCGCCGCACCTCAGTCGTCCGCCACGGGGTTCTCCTCGGGCTCGCCGTGGACGGCGCTCTCGATGATCCCGCGCGTGTCGTGGACGAGCTGGACCAGTGCCTCGCGGCGGGCGGCGAACAGCCCGAGTGCGAGCAGGATGTACGTCGCAGTGAACAGGTGTAGCAGCTGGATCTCCGTGACCGGAAGGTGGACAATCTCCCGGAGCGCGAGGAACTCGAGCACCACCTGCGAGATGAACAGGAGGAACAGCCCGACCGCCTCCCGCACGTCGATCTCGAAGTTGATGATCAGCGCGAGCGCGAACAGCGACTGCGCCGCGGTGATCCAGATCTCGGCCTCCTGCTTCGCGTCGAACGCCAGCGCGCCGTACTCGCCCAGCGCGATCGAGTGGACGATCACCAGCGTCCCGATCAGCAGGGTCCACTGGTTCAGCTTCGAGGAGATCAGCGCGTTGAACCCCGCGGTCGAGCGGGCCTTCCGGACCAGCACGACGACGACGATGAGCTCCGGCGACTCCGAAGCCAGCGGCGCGATCCACTGGATCATGAAGAAGGAGGGGATGCCGATGTCCTCGCCCAGCAGTTCGAGGCTGTGGGCGAACGGCTCGACGGCGGTGAAGATGATCATGCCCGAGAACGCGAACAGCGTGATCACCGTCAGCGCCCGATACGGGTTGGGGATCCTCCCCAGCATCGCCGGGACGCCGACGTGTTCGGCGTGCTCTTCGGGCTCACCGCGGAGTACGACCCCGATGTAGAGGATGTACAACCCGACGAGGAACGCCATGTCGAAGATGTCGATCCCGGGGCCGAGCGGGACGAGGAACGCCCACGCGGTCGCGGCCAGCAGGAACGCGATTTCGAGGCTGATGTCGCGGTCGAGCGAGACGGCGTCTTTGAGGAAGCCGCTACGATCCTTCACGGCGGGGTCCTCGTCGGCGCCCGAGCGGAACACCGTGTACAGCGCGACGCCGGCCCAGCCGATACCGATCAGGATGCGGTTCGCGCCGGTCATGTTCGCGACCGCGAGGTTGCCGGCCTCGGCGCCGGCAGGCGTGCCGGCCTGCACGCCGGCCTGCCACGCGTACAGCGCGTCGACGGCGTACTCCGGCGCGACCGCGAGCACTGCGAGCACCGCGATCGCGAACGCCCGTGGCACGTCTTTCTCGGCGGTCTCGGCGCCCCACGTCAGCAGGAACGAGGCGCCGAGGATGCCGACGCCGGCGACGGCGACGGTCGGGAGGGCTGCCAGACCGCCGGCCGCCCCGCTCAGCCACCCGCCCAGCCACGGGAGGGTGAGTACCGTTGCGACGACGAGCATTCCAAGCTTTCTCGTGTTCATTCGGGTCTGGACGGAGCGAGCACCGGAGTTGATAAAAATCACAGGATACCGAAGCCACGGCGGTTTTTCGCAGTCTCGGGGCCGCTGGCGGCTGTTCGGCCACGATCCCGCTCACGGGCGAATTCACGCGGTATCGGGGGTACAACGCCGGGATATCGTGGGTATTGGGCGAAAACGAACGATGTGATGGCGGAACGACTTACACTATTCGAAATTTTCGAAAATTTTGAGAATTCTAGACTGCTCTCGGAGTATCGGCGGTTCACGCATCGTGAGAACTCTTAAGTACTCCGCGGCGGATCCCCGAACGTATGATTCGGGACGCAGCGACCGCACGGGCGGGCGAGCGCGAGAGCCGTCCACCCGGGTCGGATCGCGGGGTGGCAGCCTGATGGGTGGCGCCGTGGCCGTCTCGCTTCAGAAGGGGGGTGTGGGAAAGACCACCGTCGCGATCAATCTCGCGGACGCGCTCGCGGTCCGTGGCCACGACGTGCTGCTGGTCGACCTCGATCAGCAGGGCAACGCCACGGAGGGCGTCGGCCTCAAGGAGGAGTACGAGCGGGCGAGCCCCCACGTCGGCGACGTGCTGACCGACGACGATCCCGTCGACGCGAGCGAGGTGGTCGTCGAGCGGGATGGGTTCGACGTGTTCCCCGCCCACGTCGACCTCGACGAGATCGCCGACCGCGTTCGGAACTCCACGTTCGGGATGCTCTGGGTGCGCCGCCGGATCGTCGAACCGCTGCTCGAGGAGACGTACGACTACGTCGTCGTCGACTCGCCGCCGAGCTTGGGGCCGCTGTCCGATGCCGCGCTGATCGGCGCCGGCAACGTGATCGTCCCGCTGCTGATGAGCGAACCCAGCGTCAGCGGCTTCGAGCGTATGTGGGACCAGCAGATCGTCCCCATCCGCAACGAGGTGGATCTGGAGCTGCTCGCGATCGTCCCGAACGATCTCACGGGCAACAACGAGGAGCGACGCATCATCGAGGACCTAGAGAACTCGCCGTTCGCGGAGCACCTGCCCGAGTTCTGCCGGTCCGCCGAGTTCGACGACCCCGACTCCCCGGGGCCGGGGATCCGCCACCGCATCGCGTTCAGCCGCGCGTGGCGCGACGGCCAGACGCTCCGGGAGTACGACCCCGACAACGACATGCTCGACAGACTCGACAAACTCGCCGAGACCGTGGAGGAGAATGCCTGACGACAACCGCTTCGCCGGTCTCTCCGATGCCGACGAGGAGACCGACGCCGAGCCCGAGGAGCCGGCGGACGCTGACGACGCCGAGGAGTCCGGCGCTGGACCTGCCTTTGAGTTCGACGTGACCACCGCAAAGAGCATCTACGTCCGGCCGGAGACGCTGGAACTGCTCGAGGACGCCGAGTTCGAGGTGGAGAGCCTGCTCCGCCGGGAACACGGGATCCGCGACGTGACCGGCCGCGAGTTCCACGACGCTGCCGTCCGCGTGCTGGCCGAGCACGCCGACGAGATCGTCGAGCGGATTCTCGACGAACGCGAGCAGGACTGACGCCGACTAACTCGAACAGCGCTGGCCGTCGTCCGGCAACGCTCTCCACGCCATCGAGAACGGACTCGCCAGTCACGGTGCCGTCGGTCGGTTCCCCGAGTGGACAGAACGCTTTCAGCAACCGGGGGCGATCCAGCGTCGACTGGCAGAATGCGTCGCTAGTCGCCCGTCGCGGCGCCTTCGGGGGCGTCGGATTCGGCGTGGTCGACCTCGCCGGACTCGGGGCTGTTCGCGGTGTACACTCGCTTGCGGGCGTCCTTCAAGCAGATCTCCTCGGTCACCAGCCCGGCGTCCTCGAGGCGGCCGAGCGCGTCGCGCACGGTGCGGCCGGCGAGCTGGGTCTCCTCGGTGACCTGGCTCTGGGTCATGCGGTCGTTCTCTTGGAGGACGAGGTGGACCAGCTTCGCGCTGGGGGGCAGGTCGGCCATCTCGGCCTCGGTGGCGACGTCGCTCACTGTCGCCCCACGCTGCGGGTGGTTGTCGCCGGGCGCCCGCGCGCCGGCGGGGCGTCGGTACCGATAGATCGAACAATATTCTCGCGCACGGATGCCCGTATGCGCGCGCGACCCTTAAGCAGTTCTTGACCCTGAGGTAAGTCGGTGACATCAGTGTTACCGGACGCCCGGTACGAGACCGGCGGCGTCAGCGGACCGTGCTCTCCGCGAGCTCGCCCAGCGGTCGCGTGCGGGTGAACGCCGGCGTCGAGACCCGAACCTCGGTGTCGGCGTCGACGCCGGCGAAGCGCAGGTGGATCGAGAAGCGGCCGTCGTCGCCGATCGGGGCGGCCTCGTACTGTCGATCGACCGACGCCCAAGCGTACTCACCCGCGTACTCCGCGGCGACCTCGCCGTCGATCCGCCACTCAGAGAGCGCCGCGTCGTCACTCTCGCCGAACGCCGTGCCGGCCATCGGGTAGCCATGATCTGACCACTCGCGGAACCCCTCGTCGATGACGTACACGTCCTCGTAACCGGCCTTCTGGAGCCCGGCGGCCCGGAGCGAGGAGAGGTGGTGCGGGCAGCCACAGTAGGCGACGATGCGCGCGTCGGTCGGCCAGCCGTCGATGCCGCCGCCGGTCGAGCCCTGCTGCGCCGGCGAGAGCACGCTGCCGTAGAGGTGTGAGCGCGTGTACTGTCTCAGCCCGCGTGCGTCGACGAACCGGGCCTCGGCACGCAGGTACCACGCCCGGGCCGATTCGATCGGGAGCAGCCGGACCGCCTCGTCGTTGACCGTCAGCGTCTCCAGTGCGTCGGGGTCGACGCCCGGCGACTCGGGTGGGTCCGGGAACGCCGGCGGGCGCCCGTCGGTCGGATCACCGTCGTCGGGGTAGTCGCCGTTCGCGACCATCGTCTCGTCGATGCTACCGGGGTGTTCGAACGGCGCGCCGCCGGTCTCTCCGGCGTCGTCGGAGGAACAGCCCGCGACGGCGACCGTCGACGCCGCCCCGAGCGTAGCGAGGAACTCGCGTCGATCCATGTTCGAGATTCGACGCCGACGCCGAAACCGCTTTCGCTCGGCTCCCTCCCGCGCTACTCTCGGTCCGCTCCATCGACCGCCACCGCTCGGACCGGCGCGCCGTCGCCGCCCAGTGCGATCGGCTGGGCCCGGAGCTCGAAGCGCTCGGAGACGCTACCGAGGTTCGTGAGATTCTCGAACACCAGCACGCCCGCCCCGAGCAGCGCGTGGTGGGCGCCGAAGGGATCGCGGCCGTCGAGGTGCATCTCTCCCTCGGCCGGCGGCGTCGGATCCGGGCTGAACGCGTCGATCGCGACGGCGAGCCCGCGGTCGGCACAGCGCTCGGCGGCGGCCACCGAGAGGTAGGGGTGGTCGCGGTAGCGCTCGCACTCCCAGTGACGGTCCCAGCCGGTCCGGAACACCGCACAGTCCGCGCCGGCCGGATCCGGCACGCGGCCGGCGGGGATCGGCTCCCGCGCGTCGAGGTCGGTGCAGTCGACGACCACGGCGTCGCGGACGAACGCCGAGACGGGGTAGGAACCGAGCGTGTCGCCGTCCTTCTCGGTGTGAGATGGCGCGTCGACGTGCGTGCCCGCGTGGCTCCCGCAGGTGAGTTCGCTGACCCGGCAGCCGTCGGCCGCGAACGTGTCCGCGGCGTCGACGCTGACCGCGGGGTCGCCGGGGTAGACGGGCATCCCGGACTCGATGGGGTGGGTGAGGTCCTGCATCGTCATCGGCCGTCGTACACCACGTCGCCGTCGAGCACCGTCAGTTCGACGCCGATCTCCTCGAACGAGTCGGCGTTCTCGTAGGGGTCGGAATCGAGCACGACCGCGTCGGCGAAGCGCCCCGGTTCGAGGACGCCTTTCTCGTCCGCTTGGAACTCCGCGTAGGCGGCGCCGCGCGTGGAGGCAACGAGCGCCTCGTCGACGGTGAGCCGCTGGCTCTCGTAGGGAGACTCGACGGCGAAGCTCATCCCGTACAGCGGTCCGGGCGGCATCTTGTCGCTGCCAAAGGCCAGCGGGACGCCGGCGTCGAGCACGTCGCGGTAGCGGTTGTTCTCGGGGCGTACGTCGCTCCCGAGGCGGTTCTCGTACAGCCCGTCCGCGCCGTTCCACTGGAGGAAGTTGGGCTGCATCGACGCGACGATGCCGAGGTCGGCCATGCGATCGATCGCCTCGTCGGTCGCGAGTTCGGCGTGCTCGATCCGGAGCCGCGGGTCGAACTCCTCGTCGTACGATTCGAGGGCACGCTCGTACTCGTCGATCACCACGTCGATCGCCGCGCCACCGATCGCGTGGGTCGCGATCTGCTGGTTCGTGCGCGCGGCGCGGGCGAACCACTCCCGGAGCTGCTCGCGGTCGTTCACCATCTCCCCGTGGCCGCCGCCGGCGTACTCGCGGTGGGTCTTGGCGGTCTCGGAGCCGATCGAGCCGTCGGAGAACGTCTTCAGCCCGCCGACGCGCAGCCAGTCGTCGCCGAACCCCGAGGCGATCTCCAGGTCCGACAGCGACGCCGCCTGCCACTGCGGCACGTAGAACGTCGTCCGGAGGTCGAGGTCGTCGTCGCGCCAGTGGGCGAACAGCGCCTCCTGCTGGACGTAGCCGTGGTCTCGGACGCGGGTCAGCCCCGCGACGGTCTGGATCGACGTGACGCCGAGTTCGTGGTAGCGATCGATTGCGGCGTCCAGCGCCTCGCGGGCTTTCGGCACGTCCGGGTAGGAGGCCGCCCGCACGCGGCCCGTGGCGTCCTCGACGACTCGGCCGGTCGGCTCGCCGCTCTCGGTTCGCACGTCGTGTTCGACGCCGGCGAAGTCGACTGCTTCGAGCGCGCGGCTGTTGAGCGTCGCCGAGTGGCCGTCGACGCGGACCGCGACGATCGGGTGCTCCTCGGAGACCGCGTCGAGTTCGGCCTTCGTGAGGTAGTCGCGCCCGCCCGCGGGCCAGGTGCTCTCGTCGTACTGGAAGCCGAGCACCCACTCCCCGGCCGGCGTCGACTCCGCATTCTCGGCCAGCAGCGCCAGCGCTTCCCCGCGGTCGTCGGCTGCCGAGAGGTCGGTCTCCAGCAGGCCGATCCCAACCGAGAACACGTGGGTGTGGGCGTCGTTGAACCCCGGGAGAACAGTCCGTCCAGCAAGATCGATCGTCTCGGCATCGGTCGCGGCCTCCTCGACCGTCGCGGTGTCGCCGACTGCGGCCACGCGACCGTCGCGGAACAGGACGCTGTCGGCGACCCGTCGATCGTCGTCGAGCGTGTGGACGGTGCCGCCACACAACAGGAGTTCGGACATACCGGCGCGGGGGGTGGCTCGGAGTTAAGCGTTCTCACGCCGCCAATGGCTCCGGGGAGTCAGTCGACCGTCGTCGCCGGGTCGTCCTGCTCGGGCCGGATGTCGCGGCTGATCTCCTTCCACTTCCCGCTGTTGAACCGCCAGTAGTTGATCGCCGCGGGGACGATCGTCTCTGCCATGAACGCGAGATACACGCCCCAGATGCCCAGCGCGGTCACCGAGCCGAGGTAGACCAGCGGGATCGAACAGCAGAACATCCCGAGGAACTGGCTCAGGAACGGGACGCGGGTGTCGCCGCTGGCGTCCAGCGGGCCGATCGAGGAGCCCGAGATTCCCCGGAACAGCAGCGCGACACAGGCCGCGTAGATCAGGCTGACAGCGATCGGTTCGGTCGCGGGCGGGGAGTCGCTGTTGATGAACAGGCTCACCAGCGGCCCGGCGAAGGCCGCAGTGATCGCCGCCGAGACCGCGTACGTCGCGACCGAGAAGCGGATGATGTCACGGCCGTACGCCTCCGCGAGCGCCTCCTTCCCCTGTCCGAGCGCCTGCCCGGAGAGGCTGGAGGCCGCGAGGCCGAACCCCCAGCCGGGCGTGTTCATGATCCCCCAGATGCGTCGTGCGACGACAAAGGCCGCGAGCGTGCCGTCGCGGTAGTTCCCGAGGAAGGCGAGCATCGGGAACTCCGCGGCGGTCCAGACGAGGTTGCGCGCGCCGACGGGGGTGCCGATCCGGACCAGATCGCGCAGCGTCCCGGGGTCGACGTACGTCCCGACAGGGTCGATCTCGACGGGGAAGTCGCCGAAGCCGGGGATCGCCCCACGCGAGAGCCCGAGCGCGAACGCGGTCACCGCGAACACGTTCGAGAGCACGGTGCCCAGCGCCGCACCCTCGACGCCCCAGCCGAGGACGACGATGAACACGGCGTTGAGGACGACGTTGACGACCGCGCCGCCGGCCCGGACCTGCATCGCGGTGTAGGCGTCGTCGGCGCCGACGAGCACGCGGCTCCCCACGAGGTTCAGCCCCGCGAAGGGGATGCCCAGCCCGACGACCCGGAGGTAGCGTGCGGCGTAGTCGATCTGGGTCGGGTCGCTGTTGATCAGCCTGACCAACTGCTCGGGCACCAGCCAGAACGTGAGCGTCACGGGGAGCGAGACGACGATCACCAGCAGCGTGCTGGAGCGGACCGCCAGCCCGAGCTTCTCGTAGGCGTCCGCGCCGTAGCGCTGGGAGACCAGCGCGATCGTCCCGCCGGCGACGCCGCCGCCGATCGCGAACGCGAGTCCCCAGAACGGGCCCGCCACCCCGACGCCGGCGATCGCGTCGGCGCCGAGTACCGCGCCGACCATCGCCACGTCGGCGGCGTTTTTCGACATCCGGGCGACGCCGGTGACGATGCGGGGCCACGCCAGATCGGCAGTCTCGATCGCCCGCTCGCGGTCGATCAGGCCGAAGCGTGCCAGCGCCAGCCCGATGTAGAGGATGGGCAGCCGGAGGACGTCTGCAGTGCGGGACACTCGTTCCGGCGTTCTTCCCGGACCGCGAAGAGGCTTACCAATCCCGCCAGCTTCGCTCCTACTCGTCGACGGGCACGCTGAGGAGGTGGACGACGACGCTCCCGACGAACAGCACCGCGCCCGCCGCGGCGAGGGCGACGCCCGGGGAGACAGCGTCGGAGAGCAGCCCGCTGCCGAGCTGGAACGGGACGACGGCCAGCCCGCTCACCATCGACATCGCGCTCAGCGCCGTCGCACGCCCGACGGCATCGATCCTGTCGTTGACGTACTGGCTCGCGAACACCCTGGTCGCCTCCGAGAGCCCCCGCACGAGCACGAACGCGATGAACGCAGACACCGGCAGCACCCACTGGCCGACGAGCAGCAGCCCCACCGCGAGCGGGACGACGAGGAACCACGAGCGAAGCCCCACAGTCGATCGGATCCACTCCGCCCGGTACGTGACCGCCGCGGCCACGAGGCTGATCGCGCCGTAGTACCACCCCAACAGCGTCTCCACGTCGCCCAACCCGTAGCCCGCGGCGACGGTCTCGATCCGAGGCTGGAGGAAGATGAACGCGAGATACGTCGCCGCCGCGAACAGCACGTAGTAGAGCACGAGGAACGAGCGGAGCCGCCGGTCGGCAAACGCCGCCCGCACCGCGTCGAGGCTGGCCGACAGCGTGGTCCGGTCGGCGGGATCGTCGCCGTCGTCGTCGACGGTCAGCAGAATCAGAGCGCCGACGCCCGTCACTGCCGCCGCCGCGTAGAAGGGGTAGGCGAGGTCGGCCGACGCGAGGTAGCCGCCGACGACCGCGGCGACGACGCCCGCCGCGAGCGCGAACGACTCGCCGCGGCCCCGCAGATCCGAGAAGGAGCGGCCGTCGCCGACCAGCGAGTCGTAGAGCCACGCGTCCTCCGTGCCCGAGCGGAACGTGTAGCCCAGCGACCAGCAGACGTACAGCCCGAGGAAGGCGGGGAACGTCAGCGATTCGTCGAGTCCCCCGGCCAGTCCGAGCCCCAGCAGCGTGAGTGCGATCGTGGACGTGCCGACGATCAGCCCGTTGCGCCGGCCGAGCCAGTCACCGAGGTAGCCCGTGGGGATCTCCCCCAGCACCGTCGTCACGTTGTAGGCGGCTTCGAGCACCGTGATCTGGAAGAAGGAGAGCCCGGCGCTCGCGAAGTAGAGGTACATGATCGGCCGGTAGAGCTCGACCGCTTTCGTTGCCTTGTACGCGTAGTAACGCGCGACGGCGGCCGATGGCATCGGTCGAACCGGGCAGCGCCAGCAGCAAAAGCCCCCGGGTATGCCACAAGAGCTACCCCCTTCGGACGCCCAGTACGGGGTATGACTGACGACGGTCCCTGCGAGAACCCCTCCAGCGACGACGGGTCGAGGACTCCCGACAGCGACGACGGATCGACGCCCGACGACGGGCAGGTGTACTGCCGGGACTGCGGCGCGATCATCACCGAGAAGGCGGAGATCTGCCCGAAGTGTGGCGTCCGCCAGCAGTCGCCGGGGTCGTCGATGGACGACCTGATCGAGGTGTTGACCAACGGGGAGAACCCGTTCGTGGCCGCGGTGTACTCCGCGATCCTGCCGGGGCTCGGGCAGTTCTACAACCGCGAGCCCGCGAAGGGTGCGACGATCGTCGTCGCCAGCTTCGTCGCGATGCTGTCGGTGCTGGCGCTGGTCGGGATCGTACTCTACCCCGCCGTCTGGCTGTACGCGGTGTACGACGCCTACGTGGTCGCCGACGGGCGGGAGCCGCCGCTGGACGTCTAGTCCAGCAGCACCGACGCGACGAGGAACAGGCCGTGGTGGACGACGATCGCGACGAGCAGCGCGGTCGCGATCGGGCCGGGCGGCCGCTGTACGCCGCCGCCGCTCAGCACCACCGCCACCGCCGGGAGGACGAAAAACGTCAGCACCAGATAGGCGTGTGCGTACCGTCCGGGAAGCCGGCCGAACACGCCGTCGTCGGTCGTCTGCACGTCTCCGGTGTCGCCGGCTGGGGACATAACCCCGGCGGAGCGCGGTCGGTGGCCGACCCGCAGCGGTCGCCGCCGACCGAAGGCTGAAACCCTCTCGTTCCCTCCGCCCGCTGTGTACAACGTTGCCGTCGTCGGCTGTGGGGTCATCGGCCACCGGCTGGCCGACGCGTTCGAGGCACACGTCGGGACGACCCTCCACGCCGCCTGCGATCTGCTGGAGTCGAAGGTCGAATCGTTCGCCGCGGAGTACGACTGCGCGGCCTACACCGACCACGAGACGATGGTCGCCGAGGACGCGGTCGACATTGTCTACGTCGGCGTACCGCCGAACGCCCACCGCGAGGTGGTCGAGGCCGCTGTCGACGCCGGGAAGCCGGTGCTCTGTGAGAAGCCGATCGCCGAGGACGCAAGCGTCGGCGCCGAGCTTGTGGCGCTGGCCGACCGGAGCGACCAGCCGACGGCGATCAACCTCCCGTTCCGCTACACGCCGGGCGTCCGGGAGCTGATCGACCGAATCGACGCCGGCGATATCGGCGAGCCCCGGCGGATCGAGCTCACGTTCCGCTTCCCGCAGTGGCCTCGCGAGTGGCAGGACGTCGAGTGGCTCGCCGGCCGCGAGCAGGGTGGCCCCCTCCGGGAGGTCGGCACCCACTACCTGTTCGGGGTACAGGAGGCGTTCGGCGGCGTCGACTGGGTGGACACCGCGGTCGAGTACACCGCCCCCGGGCGCTACGAGGCGTCGATCACGGGCTACTTCGCGGCCGACGGCGTCCCGGGAACGATCGACCTGCTGACCGACTGCGGCGCGGACGAGCAGAACTCGATGACCGTCGTCGGTACCGAGGGGTCGTTGACGCTGCTCGACTGGTACCGACTCGCCGAGAGTAGCGAGGGGACCGAGCAGCAGGTGGCCGTGGACGAACCCGGCGAGACGACGCTGCAGTTAGTCGAGGAGTTCGTCGCCGAGTTGGACGGCGACGGCGGCGATCTGGTAAGCTTCGCGGAAGCGAACCGCGTGCAGCACGTGGTCGACGCGGTGTTCGCGTCCGACGGCGAGCGAGTGCTCGTCGACACCGAGTGAGGGTCGATCCGCGCCACCTCCCGGGGAGGCGGGACGTAGTTATTGGCCAACATTTATTCCCTCGCAGAAAAGTTAGTTGAGCAACATGACTGGCGTCCAGATCGAGTGCGATGACTGTGCGGGAACGCTCAGTCACGCCGGCGGGTCGAACTGTGACGAACTCCTCGAGTGTGACTGTGGGAGCCAGTACGTCGTGACGATCAGCAAACTCTGAACCGAAACCGTGTCGTGAGACCGACACGGTGGGGATCTCCACCGTCAGCCGACTACCGCCGCAGCAACAGCACGCCGACGCCGCTGGCGATCCCGGCGATCAGCGCGAACACGAGGAACAGCACTGTCTGGTTCGAGTACGTCAGGATCACGCCGGCCAGCCCCGCGCCGAGCGCGCCGACGCCGAAGTTGCCGAGGTAGGTGTAGCCGTAGGAGAGCCCGCGGGCGGACTCGGGAGTGTACTCCGCGACGGCGGCCTGATAGATCGGCTGGACGATGAACAGCGCGAAGCCGAGCACCGCACTCACCAGCAGCAGCGGCGCCGCGCCCATCGACGCCAGCGGGAGGAACAGCACCGCAAGCACCGCCAGCGCGCCGAAGGCGTACGCGATCCCCTGCCCCGGCGAGAGCCGCTCGGTCAGCCGGCCGCCGACGTACTGGCCGGCGATACCGACTGCGAGCAGGCCCGAGTAGACGTAGTTCGCCGGCTCCTGCGGTTCGCCGGCGATCTCGATCGGCTGGAACGTCTCCAGTCCCGCGAGCAGTTCGGGCAGGAACGTCAGCACGCCGCGGTAGTAGAGCCCGTTCATCATCACGACGACGAACACGAACGCGAACGCGCTCTTTGCGACCATCATCGACACGTCGAGGAACTCGCCGATGGTGTCGGGCGTGTCGTCCTCCTCGTCGTCGTCGCTCCGGTGGGTCGACTCGTCGACGTCGTCAGACTGCGTCTGACTGGCAGACGAGCTTCGCTCGTCGACGTCGACGAACAGCGTAGCGGCGGCCGCGACGAACGCCGGTACCGCCAGCACCGCCGCGACCGTCTCCCAGTCGAGGAACGCGAGCATCACCGTCGTCGCCAGCGGCCCCGCCGCGATGCCGATGTTGCCGGCCATCCCGTGCAGCGCGAAGCCCCGGCCCTGCTCGGAGACGCCCTTGCTGATCAGCGCGAGCCCCGCGGGGTGGTAGACGCTGGCCGCGGCGCCCCACAGCACCAGCGCGACCGCGATCGCGATCACCGCGGGGCTGGTCGAGATCACGGGGACCGAGCCGATCGCCCCCGCGGCGGCGCCAGGCGCGACCGAGAGCACGAGGAACGACCCTCCCATGCCGACCAGACAGAGCGCGATCAGCTTCCGCGAGCCGTAGCGGTCCGCGAGCACACCGCCCGGCAGCGCGCCGATACCAAACAGCGCCATCCCGACCGCGACGACGATACCGAGCTCGGCCGCCGTCGTCGCGAACTCTGCCAGCCAGATCCCCACGAGGATGGGCACCGAGAGTTCGTACGTGTGGACCAGCGCGTGGGCCGCCCCCGCCAGCCCCACGATCCGCCGGTCGTTTCCGTCCATGTTGCCCACCCCGGCACGGACCCGCTTGAATGGACGGTTTCCGGCCGGTCTATCGCCCTCTGCAAAACCACTGGTTATATTTGTGAGTAAAATTATTACCGAGTATGTCGACTCACGACGGCGATCGGATCCAGACGACACACATCGGCAGCCTCCCGCGGCCCCCGGAGCTGCTCGACCTGCTGCGGACCCGCGAGGCCGGCGGCGACGTGGACCCCGAGGAGTGGGACCGCGTGAGCCGCGAGGCCACCCACGACATCGTCGACCGCCAGCTCGAAACGGGCATCGACGAGATCAACAACGGCGAGCAGCCCCGCGTCTCGTTCAACTACTACGTGGGCGATCGACTCACCAACATCGGCGGCAAGCGCGAGCAGGAGCTGTGGGCCGATCTGGAGGAGTACCCCGCCGTCGCGGAGGACACGTTCGAGACCGACGTGATCGACCTCGCGAAACAGCCCGCGGTGACCGGCGAGATCCGCTACGAGGGCCACGACGCCGCCGAGCAGGAAGTCGAACAGCTCCGCGAAGCGCTGGAGGGTACGGGCGTCGACATCGAGAACACGTTCTTCACGACCGCCTCCCCCAGCGTCGTCGCGGCGACCCACGTCGACGAGCACTACGACGACCACGCGGAGTACGTGTTCGACATCGCCGACGCGATGGCCGAGGAGTACGAGCTCTTCGCGGAGACGGGCGCGACGATCCAGATCGACGCGCCGGACCTGCTCGCGACGGGCCACAGCCACCTGTTCGCCGACGACAGCGTCGAGGAGTTCCGCGAGGTCGTCGAGCTCCACGTCGACGCGCTCAACGAGGCGCTCTCGGGCATCCCCGAGGAGCAGGTCCGCCTCCACACCTGTTGGGGGAGCTACGAGGGCCCCCACCACCTCGACACCGACCTTGTCGACATGCTGCCCACGCTGTACGAGGCCGACATCTCGGGGCTGAGCGTCGAGCAGGCCAACCCCCGCCACCAGCACGAGTACCGCGCCTTCGCCGAGCACCCCCTGCCCGACGGCTGGACGCTGATCCCCGGCGTCGTCGACGTGAAGACGAACATCATCGACCACCCGGAGACGATCGCCGACCGCATCGAGCGCGTCGCGACCGTCGTCCCCGACGACACCGAGATCGTCGCCGCGCCCGACTGCGGGTTCGGCACGCAGGCCGGTCTCGGGATGGTCCACCCCGACATCGCGTGGCCCAAACTCGAAGCGCTCGTCGAGGGCGCCGAGATCGCCTCGGAACGACTCCGGTAGCCGACCGCTTCCACAACGCTCTTCTTTAGGCTGACCAAATCCTCCGTCGAGGGATGCAGCTGACTCGACGGGACGCGCTCGCGGCGCTGTCGGCGGCGGGGATTGGCAGCGTCGCGGGCTGTTCCGCACCGGACGCCGACTCGTGGGACGAGGGGGAACCCAGCGGCGACGCCGATCCCGAACTGGGTGACGACGATCTGGAGACGCTCGTGGCACTCGCGGGCGTGCTCTACCCCAGCGAGGTGGAGAACGTCGGCGAGTTCGTCACGGAGTGGGTTCGACCCCGCGTGCGCGAGCGTCCCGAGCACGGCCGCGGGATGCTCGACGCGGTCGCGACGCTGAACGAGTACGCCGAGAGCCTCGAAGGGGCGGCGTACGCCGACCTCGACGCCGGGACCCGCGAGGAACTGCTCTCCTATATGGCCGTCGACACCGCCGATCCCGACCCGGACGGCGACGACGACCAGCGGGTGCGCTACTATCTCGTGAACGACCTCCTGTTCGGCCTGTACGCGTCGCCCACGGGCGCGTCGCTGGCGGGTCTCGAGAACCCGCCGGGGTATCCGGGCGGCACAGCCAGTTACCAGCGGGGGCCGGAATGAGCAGAGTCCAGTCCTCTCAGGATCGCACGCCCACCGAGAACGCCGACGTGTGTATCGTCGGCGCCGGCCCCGCGGGCGCGATCGTCGCGGACCGTCTCGCCGCGGCCGGGCACGAAGTGGTCGTGCTCGAAGCGGGCCCGCGGTTCGACCCCGACGACCGCGAGGAACGGATGGAGACCCACCTCCGGCCCGGCGACGACACGCCGATCTGGGGGATGGGCGGCCCCCGCGACGCGTACACCTCCGGCGGTGATCGGTTCTACCCACTCAACGCCGCCCGCGTGAAGGGCGTCGGCGGCTCGACGCTCCACTGGCAGGGGATGGTGATGCGCCTGCACGAGCAGGACTTCCGACTCGACTCGGAGCTCGGCATCGCCGAGGATTGGCCCATCGACTACGCGGACCTCCGTCCCTACTACGCCGCCGCGGAGGAGGCGCTCGCGGTCGCGGGCGCGTCGGACAACCCCTTCGCGCCGCCGCGGGAGCAGCCCCACCCGCTGCCCGCGTTCCCGCCGTCCTACAGCGACTCGCTGTTCGCCGAGGCGTGTGAGGAACTGGAGATCACGACCCACTCGGTGCCCAACGCTCGCAACTCCGAACCGACCGACGGCGAGAGCGCCTGCGTCGGCTACGGCACCTGCCGGCCGATCTGTCCCTCGGGCGCGAAGTACCACGCGCTGCGACACGTCGACAGCGCCGAGGGCGAGGGCGCTCGTGTGATCGACGAGGTGCCCGTCCAGCGGCTCGAACACGATTCGTCGGGCGAGCGCGTCACCGCTGCGGTGTACGTCACGCCTGAGGGCGAGACGTACCGACAGGAGGCCGAGGAGTTCGTGCTCGCGGCGGGCGGCGTGGAGACGCCACGCCTGCTGCTGCTCTCGGAAAGCGAGCAGTACCCCGACGGGCTCGCGAACGGCTCCGGCGCGGTCGGGCGGTACTTCATGGACCACCTGTTCGCCGGCGTCGGCGGCCGCCTCGACGAACGCACCCGGCAGAAACACGTCGGCTTCAACACCACCGAGAGCCACCAGTTCTACGACCGCGAGGACGCGAGCCGCGGGGCGATCAAGCTGGAGTGTCTCAACTACGCCGGCCCCGCGCCCGCGGACATCGCGATGGGGGCGGAGAGCTTCGGCGACGACCTGCTCGAAGAGATCCGCGCGGGCTACGGGAATCACGTCGCGATGGGCGCGCTCGTCGAACAGCTCCCCCGTGCGGAGAACCGCGTCACGCTCGACCGCTCGCGCACCGACGACCACGGCAACCCCGTGCCCGAGGTCGTCTGGTCGCTCGACGAGCGCACCCGCCGGACGATCGAGCGGGCCAACGAGATCCAGCGCGCCGTCTTGGAGGAGATGGGCGCCGAAATCGAGTGGGTCGTCGGCCCGGACTCGACGGGCCCCGCTTACCACCACATGGGCACGACCCGGATGGGTACCGACCCCGAGTCGAGCGTCGTCGACCCCGACCTCCGCACCCACGACCTCGGGAACCTCACGATCGCCGGCAGCTCGACCTTCGTCACCGGCGGCGCGATGAACCCCACGCTCACCATCGCCGCGCTGTCGCTGAGAGCCGCCGACGCGATCGAGTCGCGCCTCTGACTCGGACTGTCGATCGCCCAACTGGTTTTGGCTGCCCGAAAAATCGGCAACGTTTTAGGACTCCCTAAACAATCGGCGAGCAATGAGTGAGCAGGACATCTGCGTGATCGTCCCCACGATACGGGAGTACGAGTGTATGGAGGCGTACATCGCCAACGCCCGCGAACACGGGTTCGACACCGACCGCCTGTTCGTCGTGCTGGTCACGGAGGACTTCTGTGACACCGACGAGATGGCGACGATGCTCGACCAGCTCGGCGTCGATGGCGCCGTCTTCGACGGTACCGCCCGCGAGGAGTGGTTCGCCGAGCAGGGTGCCAGTGAGTACGCACACCTAATTCCCGAGGCCAGCCACGCCCAGACCTCCTTCGGGCTGCTGTACATGTGGGCCCACGAGCGCTTCGACTACGGCGTGTTCATCGACGACGACACGCTGCCCCACGATGACGAGGACTTCTTCGGCACCCACATGGAGAACCTCTCTTACGAGGGCGAGATCGAGTCCCGCGCCTCAGACGAGTCGTGGGTGAACGTGCTCGACGACGCCGACGGCGACCTCTACCCGCGTGGCTACCCCTACGCGGCGATGGACGAGGACGTCGACCGCGAGCCCACCCACGTCGACGACGTCGTCGCTTCGCAGGGTCTTTGGACGAACGTCCCCGACCTCGACGCAGTGCGAATCCTGATGGACGGCGACCTGCAGGGGCAGGCCCAGAGTCGCACGACTCGCGACGACTTCGGCGAGGACTTCGTCGCCGCAGAGGGCCAGTACCTGACCGTCTGCTCGATGAACCTCGCGTTCCGCCGCGAGGTGATCCCCGCGTTCTACCAGCTACCGATGGACGACAACCGCTGGGACGTGGGCCGCTTCGACGACATCTGGTCGGGGCTGTTCCTGAAGCGCGCCGCCGACGTGCTGGGCAAGCAGGTGTACAACGGCGGCCCGCTGTGTGAGCACAACAAGGCGCCGCGCTCGACGTTTGACGACCTCCAGAACGAGGTCGCCGGGCTCGAGCTCAACGAGCACGTCTGGGAAGTGATCGACGACGCCGCCGCCGGCGCGACGTCCTACCGCGAGGCGTTCGCGTCGATGGCCGACGCGCTCGCGACCGGCGATTTCGAGGAGTGGAACAACGGCGCGTTCCTGAACTACTGTGGTGAATACATGAACGACTGGATCGACTGTCTCGACGCGATCGAACCGACCGCCGCGGACACCGTGGAGGTGCCCGCCGATGACTGACGAACCGACTTCCAAGCGCCGCCGCCGGCTGCTCGCGAGCCTCGCGAGCGCCGGCCTCGTCGGCGTCGCCGGCTGTAACGGCGGCGGGACCGAAACCGAGGGCACGCCGGCTGACGGGAACGGCACCGCCACCGACACGCCGAGCGGGAGCGGCGGCGACGGCAGCCTGGGCGCCGAGTTCTCGGAGTTCCGTGGCTCGGGCGTGCTCGCGCAGGGCCGTGACGAGGTCGGCGGCACCCGGATCGAGGAACTGCCGAACCTCGAGGGCGAGCTCACCATCTACCTCGGCGGCGGGGAGGGCGGCCTCTACCGCGACCTGATCAACAAGCTGGAGGAGATCTACCCCGACTTCTCGGCGACCCCCCGGGTCTCCGGCACCGCCGACGCCGCGAACACGATCATCACCGAGGGGTCGGCGACGCCCGCCGACGTGTTCTGGTCGGTCGACGCCGGCTCGCTCGCGGCCGTCGCCGCCGAGGAGCTGACCAGCGAGCTCCCGAGCGAGGTGACCGACCCCGTGCCCGAGGAGTTCCACCCCAACGGCGCGTGGGTCGGCACCGCCGGCCGCGCCCGGGCGATCCCGTACAACACGGAGGCGCTCGACGAGAGCGACATCCCGGACGACGTGATGGACCTGCCCGACTCCGGCATCGCGGGCAACATGGGCTGGGGCCCGACCTACGGCGCGTTCCAAGCGTTCATCACCGCGATGCGGATCACGGAGGGCAAGGAGGCCACCCGGCAGTGGCTGCAGGGGATGGTCGACGCTGGCATCACCGAGTACGCGAACGAGTTCTTCGTCTCCAACGCCGTCGCCGACGGCGAGATCCAGGCCGGCTTCGCGAACCACTACTACGCGCTCCGCGTACAGGCCGCGCGACCGAGCGCGCCGATCGACCTCGCCTTTACCAGCGGCGACGCGGGCGCGCTGATCAACGTCGCCGGCGCCGCGGTGCTGGAGCCGAGCCCCCAGCAGGAGCTTGCACGGACCTTCGTCCGGCACCTGCTCTCGGCGGAGGCCCAGGAGTACTTCGCGACCCGCGCGTACGCCTACCCGATGATCCCGGGCGTGCCGCCGGTTGGCGACCTCCCGCGTATCGACGAGCTCAACCCCCCCGAGTTCGACCTCGCGCGGCTCTCCGAGATCGGGCCGACGGTCGAACTCATGCGTGAGGTCGGCGTCCTGTAATGGGCGCCGCTGGCGACACCACTCGCGAACCGGAGGGGCGCCTCCGGCTGTTCGCTCGGCGGTTCCTCGGGCTGGACGACGACGGCGTCTCGACGCCGCTGGTCCTGCTCTCGGGAGCCATCGCAGCCGCGGTGCTGTCGCCGCTGCTCTGGCTGTTGCTGCGAGCCGGCGAGGTGCCGCTCGCGGAGGCACGGTCGCTGATCGGTTCGTCGGGCGACGTGTTCGCCAACAGCCTCGCGCTCGTCGCGATCGTCACGACCGCCTCGGTGCTGTTGGGCGTCCCGCTTGCGGTGTTGACCGTCCAGACCGACCTGCCGTTCCGCCGGTTCTGGACCGTCGTCATCGCGCTCCCGCTGGTGATCCCCAGCTACGTCGGCGCGTTCGCGTACGTCTCGGCGTTCGGTCCCGACGGCGAGCTCGCGGACGCGCTCGCGCCGCTGGGCGTCCAGATCCCCGAGGTGTACGGGCTCGGTGGCACCGCGCTGGTGCTGACGCTGTTTGTCTACCCGTACGTGTTCCTCACCGCCCGCGCGGCGCTGCTCTCCTTCGACGAGACCCAACTGGAGGCCGCGCGCACGCTCAACGTCGACTACTTCGCGGCGTTCCGGCGGGTGATACTGCCACAGATCCTCCCCGCCGTGACCGCGGGTGCGCTGCTCGTCGCGCTGTACGCGCTGTCGGACTTCGGGACGCCGACGATCATGCAGTACGACGTGTTCACGCGGATGATCTACGTCGAGCTCAACAGCTTCGGCGACGGCCGGAACAACGCCACCCTGCTGTCGCTGCAGCTGTTGACCGTCACCGCCGTCGTGGTCGCGCTGGAGTCCCGAATCGGTGACGGCGAGGACTCGGGCTACGGCGCGGCCTCCTCGTCGTCGGTGTTGATCTCGCTGGGGCGGTTCCGCTGGCCGGCGATGCTGCTGCCCGCCCTCGTGTCGACGTTCACGCTCGCGCTCCCGGTCGGCATCCTGACGATGTGGTTCGTCCGCGCCGAGGCGCTGGCGTACGAGGTGGGCGGCCGGGCGTTCGAGGCCGGTTTCGCGCTCAACTCCGTCTACGTCGCCGCGCTGGCGGCGGCCGTGACGCTCGCGCTGGCGATCCCCGTGGCGTACTACTCCGGCCGTTCACGGTCCACGTTCGCGTGGCTGACCGAGCGGGCGACGTATCTGGGCTACGCGATGCCGGGGGTCGTGCTCGCGCTCGCACTGGTGTTCTTCAGCAGCAATCAGCTGGCGGAGTGGTTCGGGCCCACCGCCGCGCGGGCGGTGTACCAGTCACTCCCGCTGCTGGTGTTCGCCTACGTCGTGCGGTTCCTGCCCCAAGCCGTCGGCGCGACCCGGTCGTCGGTGCTCGGGGTCGATCCGTCGCTGCTCGGCGCCGCGCGCGTGCTCGGCGAGCCGCCGCGGCGAGTGTTCCGGCGGGTGACGCTGCCGCTGATCGCCCCAGGCGTGCTCGCTGGCGCGGCGCTCGTCTTCCTGACGACGATGAAGGAGCTCGACACGACACTGATCCTCCACCCGACAGGGTTTACAACGCTGGTGACGTACATCTGGCGAGTTCAGGAGGGCGGCTACTACGGCCGGGCGGCGCTGCCGGCGCTGGTGCTGGTGGTGGTGTCCGGACTCTCGATGATCCCCCTCCTCGTTCAGGGACGCGATCAATGAGCAACGAATACACCCCCACGACCGACGAGCGAGCGGCGGAGCGAGCAGCCGAGCGGGCGGACACGAGCGTCGACGACGACGCCGAGACGGTGCTCGAACTCTCGAACGTCGCCAAGGAGTTCGCGGGCGAGCGGGCCGTCGACGGCGTCGATCTCGCAGTCCGGGAGGGCGAACTTCTCACGCTCCTCGGGCCGTCGGGCTGTGGGAAGACCACCACGCTGCGCACGATCGCCGGCCTCGAATCGCCCACCGAGGGCACCGTCCGCGTCGGCGGCGAGGTCGTCGCCGGCGAGGGACGAACGGTCCCGCCGGAGGAGCGCGACGTGGGGATGGTGTTCCAGGAGTTCGCGCTGTTCCCCCACCTCTCGGTCGCCGAGAACGTCGCGTTCGGCCTCGACGACCGCGACGGCGACGTCGCACAGCAACGCGTCGCCGACCTGCTCGACCTCGTCGGGCTCGAGGGGTACGGCGACCGCTCCCCGACGGAACTCTCCGGCGGGCAGCGCCAGCGGGTCGCGCTCGCGCGCTCGCTCGCCCCCGAACCCGACGTGTTGCTGCTCGACGAGCCGTTCTCGAACCTCGACGTGGCGCTCAGAGTCGAGATGCGCGAGGAGGTGACTCGGATCCTCAACGAGGCCGGCGTCACCGCGGTCTCGGTCACCCACGATCAGGAGGAGGCGCTGTCGATCTCCGACCGCGTGGCGGTGATGTCCGACGGCCACGTCGAACAGGTCGGCAGCCCCGAGTCGCTGTTCGAACACCCCGAGTCCCGCTTCGTCGCCTCCTTTCTCGGCCAGGCCAGCTTCGTCCCCGGGGAGATCACCGACAGCTCCGTCGACACGACGATCGGCTCCTACGGCCGCGACCTGCTGAAAGGCGTGACCGACGAGTACGTCGGCGCAGAGGTGGACGTGCTGGTCCGCCCCGACGACCTCCGGCTCGCGCCGGTCGACGGCGAGGCCGGCCCCATCTCCGCCGAGACCGAGGCCGTCAGAGCGAGCGCGGACGGGGGGGCGCCGACGGATTCGGCCGCCGACGGGGGGACGCCCTCGGCCCCAACTGCGGACGGCGTGGTGGTCCGCCGCCAGTACACCGGCCCCTCGTTCGTCTACCACGTCGAGCTCGACGACGGCCCCGTGGTGCGCTGCCTGCACAACCACGCCGAGGAGGTCGACGTGGGCGAGCGCGTGCGCGTCCGTCTCGTCGCCGACCACACCCTCGCTTGGTACCCCGCGGCGTAGATGTCCGGGCAGCCCGCCGACTCCGCCGCGGTGACTGCGACGCTCCGAACCGCCGTCGACGCTGCCCGGGACCGCCTCGACCGCGGCCGGGTCGCGATCCTCCTGCTCGCGCTCGTCGCCGCGGTCATCTCGTTCCTCGTCGCGACCCGCGTCTTTCCGTACCACTCGATCAACCACGACGAGGGCGTCTACCTCCAGCAGGCCGAGCTGCTGCTCTCCGGAAAGCTGTTCCTCCAACCGCCGGTCGACGGGCCGTTCCACCCGTGGTTCTTCGTCGAGAGCGCGCGCGGGCTGTACTCGAAGTACCAGCCCGTCCCGGCCGCCGTGTTCGCGCTGGGACGCGTTCTGGGCGGCTACCCGATCGCGCTGGCGGGGATTTCGGCGGCCGTCGTCGCCGGCACCGCGGCGCTGGCCCGCGAGCTGTTCGACTGGCGGGTCGGCGCCGTCGCGGGCGTCCTCGTGCTCGCGTCGCCGCTGTTCCTGATCCACTCGGGGGTGTACCTCCCCTACGCGGCGACGGCGGCGTTCGAACTCTGCTTCGCGGTGGGGTACCTCCGCGGGGAGCGGACCGGGAGCCGGCGAATGGCGGCGGTCGCCGGCGCCGCGATCGCGACCGCCTTCTTCGCCCGACCGTACACCGCCGTGCTGTTCGCGTCGCCGTTCATCCTCCACGCGGTCGGGACGCTCCTCCGCTCGGGCGCGTGGCGGGCGCCGTTCGACGACGTGACCGATGCCCAGCAGGAGCTGTTCGTCCGCCGCCTCCTGACTGCGGGGCTCGGCATCGTCGGCGTGCTGGTCGCGCTGGGGTACAACGTGCTCGTGACGGGCGAGCCCCTCGTGTTCCCGTACCAAGCGTTCGCGCCGGAGGACGGCCCCGGCTTCGGCCACCGCGAGATCCTCGGCCACGAGGAGAACTACACGCTCGAACTCGGGATCGAGTCGAACCGCCGCGTGCTCTCCCAGCTGTTCACCGAGTGGGTCGCGATGGGGACGGTGGGCGCCGCACTCGCCGCCGCCGGCGTCGCCGCGACCGCGGGATCGGCAGTGCTCGGCCGCGTGCAGGACGCGAGCGAGCGCGCGTCCGCAGCGCTCACCCGCCGGCGCGCGACCGTCGCGGGGATGTTCGTCTCGATCGCGGCGGGCAACGTCGCGTTCTGGGGGAACTTCAACATCCTCGGCGCGCTCACCGCGCAGGACGACGGGTTGATCCACAGCCTCGGCCCGTACTACCACTACGACGTGCTCGTCCCGACTGCGGTGTTCGGCGCTGTCGCCGTCGTGTGGGGTGCCGACAGGCTGGGGAGTGTCGCCGCCCGGCGACTTCCGGACGCGCTGACGGCCGGCCGAGTCGCGCTTGCCGTCGTGATCGTGGCGGCGGGGGTCGCCGCGCCCGTCGCTGCCGACGCGGCGGAGCGCCCGCTGGAGCACAACGCGGGGGTCAGCGAGGAGCTCGCGGCCGCCTACGAACCGTTCGAGGAGGAAGGCGGGCTCTCGATGGGCAACGCCGCCCTCGGCGGTAATCAGACCGACGAGCAGACGCTCACGTTCCTCACCCCGGTGTACGGCCCGTGGCTGAACCACCCGTTCCAGGCGGTCCGGAACGACCCGGAGTTCGACGGCCCGTCGCTGTACGCCATCGGCGACTACGACGAGCTCGACGTGGCCGCCGCTAACCCCGACCACGAGCTCCGGCGGTACGTGATGCGCGGCCCGTGGAACCCCGTCGACGGCGAGCGCGTGACAGCCGAACTGCGCCCCGTCGAGCGTATCTCGGGGGAGTCGGTCAGGATTGACGCGGCGGTCGGCGTCCCCGAGGGCGCCCAGTCGGTGTCGATCCGCGCCGGCGGCGACGGCGGGCAGACGTACGCCGCCGCGACCGAGAGTCCGGGGACCCTCGGGCTGACGCTCACCGTCAACGAGAGCACGGCGCGACTCGCCGGCGAGGGGATCCGACAGCCGGGCACGTTCGAGGTTGAGGACCGCGACGAGCTTCGTGTCACGGTGTTCGTCTCCACCGGGCCGAGCGCGGGGTTCAGCTACCAGCTCGTGTTCCCGATCGACACCGCCGGCGACGAGGTGCGCGCGCTGTCGCCGACACGGGAGCGCTGTCCGGTGCCGGATCGCTGTGTGCCGGCGGGGCTGGGCCCGTCGCCGCCCGGGCAGTTCGCGAACGCGACGGTAGAGGCCGTTTCCGGATAGTGTTCGCGGGTTTACGGCTGGTCTGCGCCGGGGCTGACGTACTCCCGGATGGGCATCCACCACCAGCGCCACTTCCAGACGAACAGTGCGCCGCCGAGTAGTACCGAGGTCCAGAGAACGGCGATATCGCCCGTGTAGAGCCCGTAGGCGGGGAGGACGACGAGCAGGGCGACGAAGAGGAGGAGTCGAGTGGGGAGGAACTGGTCGCGGGACACGACGCCCCGTTCGGAGGGCCGGTCCGTGAAACTGTTCGTTCGCCGGTGGTGCTACTCGTCAGACGTGAACAACAGCACGAACACGGTCAGGCCCGCACAGCCCACGAACAGCGGGTGCGGCTCCCCGGTCTGTCCCGTGTAGTACGCGGCGATCACTCCCGCCGCGACGGCGATCAGTGACAGCGCGATCGTTACTCGTTTCTCGACGTCGACTTTCGGAACTGCGTTCTCGAACATCGGTCTGAGTGGGTGTGTTCGTCGTGACTACGCGGTCAGTTGCGCGTACGTGATCGCCATCAGCGTCAGATTGTACAGCCCGTGGGTGAGGACGGGAACGGCGAAGTTTCCGGTGCGCTCGTAGGCGTACCCCCAGAGGAGCGAGACGGCGCCGACGACGCCGGCGGCCAGCAGCGTTCCGAGCGCCGTTCCGTCGAAGTTGAGGAGGTGCCACCCCGCGAACAGCGTGCTCGCGCCCGCCACCGCCGGCCACGTGCCGAACTGCTCGCCGAGGCGGCCCTGCACTGCGCCGCGAAACAGGAGCTCTTCGGCGGGGGCGATCAGGAGGACCGACGTGACGCCGATCCACAGCGTAAGCGACGGGGTCGCCGACACCATGCCGCCGATCGTCGACGTGATGCTGCCCGACACGGCCTGCCGGAGCAGCGTCAGGCCGAACGCGGCGGCGACGGAGGCGGCCACGATCGCGCCGACCAGCAGCGATCCGTTCCGCGAGGGCAGACTGATAGGGAGGTCCAGCGACCGCCAGCGGACGTAGCCGAGCGCGAACGCGAACACGAGCAGTTGGCCCGGGAGCCCGAGCGCGAACTGCACCGTCCCGTCGTTCAGCACCGCTTCCGGCCCGAGGGCGAGGGCAGCGATCAGGCCGGCGAGGAAACTCGCGCCGACGTTGACGACGAGGCCCGCTACCGCGAGTCCGATCGCGACGCCGACCGGGCGGAGGGTGGAGTGATCGTCAGACTGTGCGTTCGAACTGTCGTTCGTGGAGGGCATCGTGAGTGGGGTGAATCAGGTGCCGTCGTCCGGTTCGTACGTGAATATCTCTTCGATCGAACAGTCGAAGTAACGGGCGAGCTTGAAGGCGAGTTCGAGCGAGGGGTCGTACCGACCGCGCTCGATCGCGTTGATCGTCTGTCGCGCCACGTCGAGTTCCTTCGCGAGCTCCGCCTGTGTCACGTCCGCTTTCGCTCGCCAGACTTTGAGATCGTTCTCCATCGGTCACATCCGCCGGCTGTGGTAGCCCATCGACCCGAGGAACGCCACGATCGCGACGGCTGCCGCCGCCAGCAGCGCGTTCTGGGTCGAGACGCCCACCGGGGAGTAGTCGACCGCCCGTGCCAGCGTGACGAGCGTCGCCAGCGTGCAGAGCCACGCCGCGGCGCCCGCACGGTGGGTGATTCGGTTCATGCGCTCGTCGCTCATCAGGCGGCCCCACACTCTGTCGTCGATGAACAGCGCCATCACGAGGAGCGTCCCCCAGGTGAGCGCCGAGCCGCCGATCACCAACCCGAGCGCGAGCTCCGGCGACGACGCCAGATCCGCGCCGACAGTCGCGAGCACCATCCCGATCACCGCGACTGCGAGCGGAACGTCCCGTTGCAGCTTCAGCATCGTATGTCGGGTATATCTGACACAGTGTAATAAGTATTTTCCAAAATGGGTAGTAGCTGCTCCATTCAGTCACGTACTCGAGTTGTCGACAGGGGTCGATCCGTTCAGCCGTACCCCTCGCTACTCGGCCCGAGAGAACCGAACGGCGTCACAGAGACGGTTAGAACAGACTCGTCAACTGCCGCTTGCGCTCCGCCGCACACACTCCCAGGATCGAACCCGCGATCTCGGCGCCGCCGGAGAACGGGTCGAGCTTCGTCTCGCCCAGCCGTTCGTCGTAGGCGATCGGCTCCTCGCGGATCTCGTACCCGCGCATCGCCGGCCGGATCAGCAGCTCCGCCGAGAGCCCGGTGTTCTCCGTCCAGGTGATCTCCTCGATCACGTCCTCGTGGTAGGCGCGCATCCCCGTCGTCACGTCGTGGAGGTACTCCCCCGAGAGCACGCTCGACAGCCCCGCAAAGGCGTAGTTGCCGAAGCGGTTCAGCGTCGGCATCGTGTCCGCACCGTGGTAGAGCCGGTCGCCGCTGACCACGTCGTACCCCTCGTTGATGAGGTCGAGGAAGTCCGGGATCCGCGCCATCGGGTAGGTGCCGTCGCAGTCGGTGGTGATCCGTACGGGGTTGGTCGCCGACAGCAGCGCCTTACACACCGCGTACCCGTACCCCTGGGGCTCCTGCTCGATCACGGTCGCGCCGTGGTCGCGGGCGATCTCGGCAGTGCCGTCGCTCGAACTGTCGACGACGACGACCTCGGCTTGTCCGTCGGTGGCCTCGTCGATATCCTCCAGCACTGGTCCGATTGCCTCCGCCTCGTTGTAGCTGCCCATCACGACGCTCACGTCCGCGAGCGTGTACTCGCTCATGGATACTCGGAGGAGAGGAGATGGTTTAGGCTTGCCGAAAAACTCTGCTCGGAGAACCCCGCAGGCGTTTCCGGAGCGAGTCGGGTTTAAGGTCTCCCCGAGTGCAGAGTACGGTATGGATCTGGAACTCGACGACACGAGCGCACTGGTGACGGCATCGAGCAGCGGTCTCGGCAAGGCGTCGGCGACGGCGCTGGCTCGCGAGGGCGCCAACGTCGTCGTCAACGGTCGAGACGAGGATCGACTCGCCGAGGCCGTCGAGGAGATCGACGGCGTCGGCGACGGCGAGGTCGTCGGCGTCCAGGGCGACCTGACGGAGAAAGACGACATCGAACACCTCGTCGAGCGGACGGTCGAGGAGTTCGGCGGGATCGACACACTGGTCACCAGCGCCGGCGGCCCGCCCAGCGGCGCGTTCCTCGAGACTGACGACGAGGACTGGTACGAGGCGTTCGACCTGCTGGTGATGAGCGCGGTCCGGACGGTCCGGGCGGCGGCGCCGCATCTGAAGGAGTCCGACCACGGGACGATGACGTTCGTCACCTCCCGCTCGGTGAAGGAGGCGATCGACTCGCTCGTCCTCTCGAACTCCGTCCGGATGGCCGTGATCGGGCTGGAGAAGACGCTCTCGAAGGAGCTCGCGCCGGAGGTCCGCTCGAACGCGGTGCTGCCCGGCCCTCACGAGACCTCGCGGATCGAGGAGCTCGTCGAGCAGGCGGTCGACCGCGGCGACTACGACGACTACGAGGAAGGGCTGGCCGACTGGGGCGACGGCATCCCGATGGAGCGCATCGGCGAGCCGATGGAGCTGGGCGACACCGTCGCCTTCCTCTCCTCGCCGAAGTCCTCCTACATCAACGGCGTCGCGCTCCCGATCGAGGGCGGTGCCGGCGCGAGCAACCTGTAACCAGCTACGGCGCGTGAGCGCCTGCGCGCTCCGTCGCGCAGGCTCCGAACCGATGCCGTAGCTGTGTATAGCCGATCACGGCGCGTGACCAGCAAGCGGCGTCGGCCGCTCGCTCGGAGTCGTTGCCGTGGCTGTGTGTAGCCAACTACGACTCCCTACTGCGAGAGGAAGCTGAGCGCGTTCACCGTCGCGTGGACGAGCACGATGACGTAGACGCTGCCCGAAAGCACGTACAGCACCGTCACTGCCAGTGCGGGCACGCTCGTGTACACTGTCGCCTGCAGCGAGAATCGGCCGGTCGCGTAGTGGACTACGGTGAAGACGAGCCACGAGACGACGCCAGCGATGACGACCGACCCCGACAGTGCGGCGAGCCGCTCGATCGGGTAGGCCTGATAGAGGAGGGACTCGGTGAGCCCGGCGGTGACCGCGGTGAACAGGAACACCGCGGCCGGTCGCTCGCCCTGCTCCGCGGAGAACGCCTCGCCCGTGTCCCACTCGAAATGCCGGAAGAGGTTGTACGCGACCGTCGAGAGCGCGATCGTGCCGACGAGCCCGCCGATCCACCAGACGAGCAGGCCGGCGACGCCGCCGACGCCGCCGGCGATCGGTATCGACGGCGGCAGCGTCGCCCCGAGCGAGGCAAACGAGTTTCCCTCGACGCCCACCACATACGCCAGCAGTACGCCCGTTACGAACCACTTCAGCAGGTGCTCCCGGACTGTCTCGTCGTCCGGAAGCACCGCGGGCGTGGCGAACCGCCCGCCGATCCGGCGTGCGGTGGGGTAGCCGGCGAACGCGACGACGAGGCCGCCGGCGGTGGTGACGAGGCTCATCCGGTCTCCGGGGTGGTTTGCCCTTCGGTGCCGGTGGACGGGGACCGTCTCGAGAACATACAGTAGGGGTGACACGACACCCAGTCAGTAAAAGTGTAGGGCCCGACGATCCCGGCTACGGCTCCATACGGAGCGCGTAGATGATACAGAGCAGCCCACCAATCTCCAGCGTCTGGATGAACGCCTGATTCACGGGACCGGGGATCGACGGGAACAGTAGCGAGACCGCCACGACCGGAACCGGGAGTCCGAGGATGATCCCGAAGCCGATCGCGAGGTACAGCATCGGTCGGCTGTCGTTGCGCCGGTAGCCGCGGTAGGCGAGATAGGCGATGAACAGCCCCAGCGCCGCGCCGACCATCTCGTAGGCCTGCAGGAACGCGCCGGTGGTCGCGCCCACTTGGAGTGGTTCGAACATCTCAGATCCCCTCGATCAATCGCGTGAATCGGTCGGACATGTCCTCCCGGCGGTCGATCTCGAGGTGGAGTTCGCCGTCGACGAGCTCGACGGTCACCCGCCGGAGGTTCGGGGCGTACACCTGCTTGTGGTGGCCAGCCTCCGGATCCGGCCGGGTCCGTTCCTCGATCAGGTCGTGCTCCCGGAGCCGTTCGAGCCGCCGGTAGATCGTCGGCCCCGACGCGTCACACCGCTGTTCGAGTTCGCTTGCGGACATGGGTTCTCTGTTCGTTCGAGTGAGGATAGCCCGGGCTGTCTCGTCCTCCAGCAGCCCGGCGACCGCCTCGAGCTCCTCACTCACTGTGTGGGCGTTGTCGGGAAAACCACCTAAAGAGCTACCGGACGCTTCAGCGCGTGAAGCGCTGGCTCCGCCTCTATTGACCCTCCCCGCAATGTGACTGGTAGCGATGTCCGACTCTCCACTCGACGCGGTCGACCGACACCCCGCCGCAACGTACTTCGCACTCACGCTCGCGTTCTCGTGGGGCGTGTGGCTCCCCGTTCTCCCGGCCGTCGACGGGCCGATGGTGAAAGTCGCGGCCCTTCCCGGCGCGTTCGGGCCGCTGGCCGCCGCCGCCGTCGTTACCCGCCTGCGCGGCGAGTCCGTTCGGGGCTGGCTCGTGTCGACGCTCGACTGGCGGCGCTCGCCGCGGTGGTACGCCGCCGCGCTGGCGCTTCCCCTCGGGGTCAGTTCGGCGATGGGCGTCGCGATGTTCGTGCTCGCGGACGGCCTCGCGAAGGGAACTCTCCGTCCCGCGCTCGCGGCGTTCGCGATCAACGTCGTCTTCGCTACGCTGCTCGGCGGCGGACAGGAGGAGTTCGGCTGGCGTGGGTTCGCGCTCCCACACCTGCAGGCCCGCTACAGCGCGCTGACTGCGAGCGTCGTTGTCGGCGCCGTCTGGGCGCTGTGGCACGCACCGATGTTCGTCTTCGGCGTGTACGAGACGGCACCCGCGGGCTACGCAGCGTTTGTCGTCGTCGCCTCGGTCGCGTTCACGTGGCTGTACAACGGCTCGCGGGGCTGTGTGCCCGCGGCGATCCTGATGCACGGGATGCTCAACGCGAGCGTGAACCTCCCGCTGCAAGCCGTCGGTGGGCCGTCGGCGCTCCCGGTGCCGTTCACTGCCCTGCTGGTCGCCGGCTTCGGCCTGTCGGCGCTCGGACTGGTGGCTCGCTACGGCCCCGAGACGCTCTCCGCAGGGGAGAGACGGACGCCGACGTGGACGGGTGATCGGCCGGAACGGCGTGCGACGGCCGAGACGGCGGGGGTGGAGGCGTGACTCTCCCCCGTCGTGCGCTCCCGGAGCTCACGTCGCTCGCGCTGGTGATCGCGACTGTCGCGGCCGGCGTCGTCGTCGCGCCCGCGCTCCCCGAGCAGATGATCGTCGGCTGGCACGTGGGGCTCGACGGACAGATATCGACCACGCGCGGCCCCCGGCTGCTGGGGCTGGTCGCCATCCCTGCGGTCACGGTCGTCACGTACGTCGTGCTGCGGATCACGCGCCTCGTCACCGAGAGAGATTACGGGCTGGACCCCCGGCTGTTCGACGTACTGGCGCATCTCCTCCTCGGGACGCTCGCGCTCGGGCAGGCGTGGCTGCTCGCGGTCAACCTCTGAGACGGGTCGGTCACCCCCCTCCCCTTCGGCCCTCACTCCGTCGGGAGGTCCGCCCCACACTCCGGACACGCCTCGTCGACGACAGTCTCTTGCAGGTCGCACTCGGGGCAGAACTCCCGATAGCACGCGTCGTCACCCATGGCGGGCGGTACGGGGACGCCCGGCGAAAAAACGTTCGTGTGAACGCGTTACTCCTCGTCGGTCATCGCCCCGAACGTCGACTCGGCGTCGGCGGGCACGTCGAAGTCGTGGTAGTGTTCGCCTTTCTCCTTGCTGAGGATGTTGAGCGCGGCGGCGGCGCCGTCGCCCGCGGAGATGACCGCCTGCCACTCCTCGGCGCGGATCATCGCGCCCGTGGCGTAGGCGTTCTCGACACTGGTCTCCATCGTCACGTCGGCGTCGACGACGCCCTCGTCGGTGAGTTCACAGCCCAGATCCTCCGCGAGGTCGCGGTTCGCACCCGTCGCGAGCACCACGTACGGCGCCTCGTGCTCACCGTCCTCGGTGGTCACGGCGAACCCGTCGTCGGTCGTCGTCACGTCGGTCACCTCGACGCCCTGCTTCCGGTCGACGCCGAAGCTGTCGACCTGTGTGCGCAGCGTATCGAGGAAGGCCGTCCCGTCCTGTGAGCCCACGCCGGGGTAGTTGAACAGGTGGGCCTTGTGCATCCACGTCTTGTCGGTGTCGAACACCGTGGTTTCGAGGCCGTTCTTCTCGGCGAACAGTGCAGCGCTCAGTCCGGCGGGACCACCGCCGACGACGATTACGTCGGTCACGTTCGAAAGTTGGCCGCTCGACCCCTAACTCTTTGCACGGTGGCAGGTGTAGTACGTAACCGTCTCTCTCCCGATGGGTCGTCCGCCGGAGGTGGCCAGTATCGACCCTGATAGTCACCACAAAACATTTATCACCGATAGCTCCCTCGGCACGAGTGAATGACGCCGAGCGATGGGTACACGGGGGTGACGGGCGATCTACTGCTTCTCGCCTCGGTCGTGCTGCTCGCGCCGACGTGGATCGGTGGGGCCGAGTTCCTCGCCGCGATGGGGCTAGGGGAGCTCCCGGCCGCGGTCGTCGGCGGCGCCTACGCGTGGGGTCGCGGAGGGCTCTCCGCGGCGATCCTGCTCCGGCGTTGGCGCGCCGGCTCGCTGACGCTGACGCAGTCCTGGATTGCCGAGTCCCTAGAGTCCGTCGCCGCTCGGAGCCCAATGGCCGACTACCCGATGCCGACGTCGGCACGGCTCACGCTGTCGACCGGTGCCCCGGCCGCGGTCTGATGCTCCCGCCGAGAACGAACGCTTTTCCTCCCGCCGTCGCCCACCCCGACCATGGACGCGGCAGTCGTCGCTGACGACGTGACCAAACGCTACGGCGACCTCGTCGCCGTCGACGGCGTCTCGCTGTCGGTGCCCGCCGGGACGGTGTTCGGGCTCATCGGCCCGAACGGCGCGGGGAAGACCTCCCTCGTACGCTGTCTCACCGGCACGACCAACTACGAGGGCGAGGTGTCGCTGCTCGGTAGCTCGCCCGAGACCGTCGACCGATCGTGGATCGGCCTGCTCCCGCAGTCGTTCTCCCCACCGGAACGCCTCACCGTCCGGGAGCTGCTGGGCTACTACGCCGACCTCTACGACGAGGCCCGCGACGTGTCCTCGGTTATCGCCGAGGTCGGCCTCGACGAGTCGGCGGGCACGTGGTACGAGGAACTCTCCGGCGGCCAGCAGCGCCGGGCCTGCGTGGGCATCACGCTCGTCAACGATCCGGACGTGCTGTTCCTCGACGAGCCGACCACCGGGATCGACCCCGCGGGCCGCCGGGACCTCTGGACGCTGATCGAGGAACTCGCGGCCGCGGGGACGACGGTCGTGCTCACCAGCCACTCGATGGACGAGGTCGAACGGCTCGCCGACGAGGTGGCGATGCTGGCCGACGGCGAGGTCGTGGCCGAGGGATCGCCCGCCGCGCTGATCGCGGAACACGGCGGCGAGTCGCGCCTCGAAATCCGGACCGAGGCCGGTGCCGACCCCCTCGCTGACCACGGTTTCCGCGTCGAAGCGTCCGCCGGCCGGCTCACGCTTCACGACGTCGACGCCGCGGAGATCGACGACGCGGTCGACGTGCTCGCGGCCGCCGGGATCGAGTACGAGTCGTTCACTTGGACGGAACCGACGCTCGAGGACGTCTACCTCGAACTCACGGGTGAGTCGTTCCGTGGAGACGGCGTCGCGGGGCCCGCAGAACCCCCCGCCGAGGCGGAGGTGGAGCGATGAGCCGCTTCGGCCGGATCGGTAGCGAGTGCCGCGCGGGCGCGAAGGCGTTCCTGCGCCGGCGCACGGCGGTGTTTTTTACCTTCTTCTTCCCGGTGATCATCGTGCTGATCTTCGGCGTACTCGTGGGCACTCAGCCCACCGGCGGCGGGCTGTTCGCGGAGCCGCCGGGCTACTACCTCCCCGGCTACCTCGCCGTCGTCGTGCTGTTCACGCCGCTGTCGCGGGTGGGCAGCGAGTTCGCGCGCCACTGCGAGGGGAGCCGCTTCGAGAAGCTGGCGACGACGCCGCTGCGCCGCTGGGAGTGGCTGCTCGCACACACGCTCGTGAACGTGTTCGTGATCGGCGCCGCCTCGCTGCTGATCTTCGGCCTCGTGGTCGCGCTCGTCGACGCGCAGATCGCCGTCGGCGCCCACCTACTGTTCCTGATTCCCTTCGTCGCGCTGGGCGTTGCGCTGTTCTGCGGGCTGGGGGCGGTTCTCGGCCGACTGGCAGACTCACAGGACGGCGTCATCGCCGCGAGCAACTCAGTGGCGCTTCCCCTGCTGTTCCTCTCGGAGACGTTCGTCACCCCGGCGCTACTACCGACGTGGTTCCGCCCGATCACGAACCTCTCGCCGCTAACGTACTTCGCTCGCGGCGTGCGATCGCTGACCTACACGGGCGCCCAAACGTCGGCCGGCGTCGATCCGGTCGCGCTCGCACTGGGAGATCTGGGTATGCTCGCGGCGCTGTCGACGGTGTTCTTCCTCGCCGGCGCGTACGCGGTGCCGCGCGGCGACTGACGGTTGTCGCCGACGGCCGGGTGGACGCAGTCGACGGGATTTATGTCCTCGACGCGACCAACCGGGGTATGGTCGACTCCGACGCCGATCTGCCCGACGGAACCGGCGGAATCGTCTTCTTCCGAACCGAGAACCGCGAGACGGTCGTCGACTGGTACCGCGACGTCGTCGGCGCCGAGACATGGCTCGAACAGCCGGGCTGTACGATCCTCTCCTTCCGGGGGTTCCGGTTCGGCTTCTGTGGCGGCGAGGAGACGGAGACCGAAGGGATCCTGACGTTCGTCTACGACGACGCGGCGGCCGTCGACGCGATGCACGAGCGCGTCGGCGATGCTGCCGACGAGGAGCCCCACGAGAACGAGACGTACGACATCTACCAGTTCTTCGCGAGCGATCCCGACGGCCGGACGGCGGAGTTCCAGACGTTCCACTGATCAGTCGACTTTCCTGATCCGATCGGCCCGCACCGGAACGCCCGGCGAGTAGTGTGCTAGCGGCGCCGTGTCGGGGCGCTCGAACCCGTTGGCCTCGAAGAAGTCCGTCGAGCGGAGGTCGAGGTCCGCCTCGTAGAGATCCCACGGCGGGTGGGCGACGTCGCCGTAGAAGAGGCTGGGGTCGGTTCCGTCCCGCTCGCCCACGTCCCCCTCGGCGAGGTAGAACCGGTAGTTCTCGACGAGGAACTGTTCGAGCGTCCCGTCTTCGGGTCGGAACCGCTCGCCTACCGGGCCGTAGGTGGCGTCGAGGTGGGCGTCCGGAACGCCGGCGTGGGCGCGGTGGCTGGCCAGCTCGATCGTCCGCTCGTGGGGGCCGGTCTCGCCCGGGGCCTCACTCGCCCGGTCGATCTCCATGTGGGCGGTGTAGTAGGGGAGCTGGTAGAACTGCCGGGCGATTCTGACGCTCAGCCGGTCGTCGGCGTCGAGGTTGAAGAAGTAGATCCCCTCGCCGCCGTCCGGGCCCGCGACGTACGTTCGGAGGTTCGCCTCGCCGAACGTGAGCCCGAGCGGTGTTGGAACCCCCCGCGGCCGGATGTCCTCCATCACGAACGCGATGATCCCCAGCCACGCGCTGCCGTCGTGGGTCCGGGCAGTGAGCCCGGCCGGGAGCCGGTCATCGACGACCGCGGCGTCGACGGGCCAGTGGGCGAACAGCGCGTCCCGCCAGCCCATCGAGAGGTAGTGACGCTCCATACCCGGCGTTCGGCCGCCTCGCCTTTCCCGGTGTCGGCTGTGGGTGTGTGACGGGTACGCGGGTCTGTGGCGACGCACACCGTGCAACTCGCCCCCACCCCCCGTCGCAGACCGCCACGTTTTACCGGCCACCTGCGGAACGGGCGACATGGATCAACTCCGCCGGTCGCTTCTGGAGGCGCCGATCATCGAGAAAGGCGAGTACCAGTACTTCGTCCACCCGATCAGCGACGGCGTTCCGACGCTGGAGCCGGGGCTGCTCCGGGAGATCGTGATCAAGATCTGCCGGAAAGTGGAGCTCGAGGACGTTGACAAGATCGTCACCCCCGCGGCGATGGGGATCCACATCTCGACCGCGCTCTCGCTGATGACCGACGTGCCGATCGTCGTGATTCGCAAGCGCCAGTACGGGCTGGAGGGTGAGGTGTCGCTCTCCCAGCAGACCGGCTACTCGGAGTCGGAGATGTACATCAACGACGTGGAGGCCGGCGACTCGGTGCTCGTGATCGACGACGTGCTCTCGACGGGTGGCACGCTCTCGGCGATCTGCGAGGCGCTCGACGGCATCGGCGCCGACGTGACCGACGTGGTGGCGGTGATCAAGAAGGCCGGCGAGAACGAGCTCGACGGGCAGGTCGACTACAAGACGCTGATCAACGTCCGCGTCGAGGACGGCGAGGTCGTGATCGTCGACGAGAACGGCGACGGGTAGGCCGACAGTCACGCTTTAGGGACTGCTCGTCCAGTTGTCGTGTGTGTCGAGATTCCCGGATCCGGTGGACCGCTGGCTGACCGTCGAGCGGCCGGTGACCTACTGGTCGTTCTGGGCAGCGATTCTGCGGCTCGTGCCGCTGCTGGCGGTAATCTTCGTGCTCGTGCTACTCACTACGAGCCCCTCCTTTACGCTCCGTTCGTTCGCGCCGGTGCCGTTCGTGTTCGTGGCCGCGACGTTCGGCTACGCCGTCCGTGCGTTCGACGGCGTCGGCGCCCTAATCTCCGCGCTCTCGGCCGTCGTGTACGGCTTCCTCCTCGCGCTCGACGGGATCGGCGCGACGCTGTTGCGCCAGCCGACGCCGCTGCTCTCGGTGCTGGCCGTGCTGACGTTCGTCGCCCTGCTCGCCGGCTTCGGCTCGTCGACGCTCCACGGTCAGGGCGGCGACGCCGAGCTCGAAGCGGCACGCAAGCGCTGGAAGGAGTGAGCTACGCTTGCTCGTGGGTGTGGTGATAGAAGTCGATCCGGGCGGTCGCGCCGACGGTTACCGGCTCGAAACAGACACGTGCGTAGCGTTCGGTCGCTTGTAGCGACACCATCACTCCCTCGGCGTGGCGGGAGACCGAGTCGTACGCCGCGCCACAGACGGGGCAGTTCGCGGGGGCGTCTTCCGGGACTTCCACAGCCCCCGGTCGTGGCTCCGGCTACTTCGGTCTACTCTCCGTCCGCTTCGCGACCGTGGGGGTCGGCGGCGTCGGGATCGCTCACCGCCGGATCGTGCCGACGGTACCACGCCGTGATCTCCTCCAGCCGGTGGATCGCGCGGTCGGGGTCGCCGATGTTGTGGTGTTCGTCCTCGTAGACGACGAGCCGACAGTCCGCGCCGGCCTGCTGGGCCGCGACGTAGAGCTGTTCGGACTGGGAGGGCGGACAGCGCCAGTCCTGCCCCCCGGCGGCGACGAGCAGCGGCGTCTCCACGCTCCCGATATCCGTGATCGCCGAGGAGGCGTCGATGTCCTCGGGGTTCTCCCACGGGTAGCCGTACTCGTTCTCCATCCAGATGTGGGAGTCGTCGGTGCCGTACGCCGAGCGCAGGTCGTAGATGCCGTGTTCGGGCGCCGCGGCGGTGAACAGGTCGGGGTACTGCGTCACCAGGTACCCCTGTGCGATCCCGCCGTAGGAGAAGCCGTAGCCGAACACACGATCGGGGTCGGTCCAGCCGCGGTCGACCAGCGACTCGATCCCGGCGGCGATGTCGCTGGCCTCGACGGTCCCCCACTGGCCGTGAAGCGTCTCGCAGAACTTCCGGCCGAACGAGGAGCCGCCGCGGTAGTTCGGTCGGAACACCAGATAGCCGCGGGTGGTGAGTGCCGCGTGGGCGAAGCTGAACGTGGGCTCGTCGTAGGACACCGGCCCGCCGTGGATCGCACACACCGTCGGCGCCGGCTCGGACTTCCCGGGTTCGTACTCCGGCGGATGGTACAGCACGCCCGAAATCTCCCAGCCGTCGTTCTCGAACGTCACGCGGCGGACTTCGGGCATCTCGTACTCCTCGGTGAGCTCGGCGTTCACCTCGGCCAGCTGCGTGAGCGACTCGGGCTCCTCGTCGGCTGCGAGATCGTCGACGGGCAGGGCGTAGGGGTCGTGGCCCTCGCTGGGGTGGGCGAGCCCCATCGCCGCCGTTTCGCCGCCGATCGAGAGGCCGGCGACGGCGCGATCGTCGCCCTGGGCCTCGAACGTGCGTTCCCAGTCGGCGTCGGCGGCGTCGCCAGAACGCTCCGCGTTCTGGCTGGCTAACGAATCGCTTCGCGATTCGTGAACGTCACACCGAATCAGCCGCGTCCGGGCTTCGTCGCCGACCAGCGTGTAGAACGTCTGGTCGTCTACCCACTCGAACGACGCGCCGCGTGCGAGCGTGCGGTCGAGATCGCCCGTGACCGAGACGTGCTCTTCGCCGTCCCAGACGCGGGCCTCGGTCGGGATACACCAGTTCTCGTCGTCGCCCGCCGAGAAGGCGAGGCGCTCCCCGTTGGGGGACCACGTCGGGCTGTTGCAGCTCAGCCCGCCGTCGGTGATCGCCGTCGCGTCGCCGCCGTCCGGGGAGACGGTGAACACGTCGGTCTCCAGCGTGCTGTCGGGGTCGTCGCCGCGGTAGGAGACGAACGCGATCTCCCCGCCGGCGCCCCAGTCGGGCTGGAGCCCGCTCAGCCCCTCGAACGCGCCGCGGCCGTAGGCGTCCTCGAGCTTCCGTGCGGAGTCGGCGTCCGCGGCGTCGTCGCCGCGCACCGCGTCCTCGCCCACCACGAACAGGTAGCTGGTGACGGTGTCGAGGTAGCCGGCGCCGTCGAGTTTGTGCTGGACGCGCTCGGTCTCGACGGGCCCGCCGTCGCGGCGTTCGTCGAGGTAGGCCGATTCGGCCTCGGTCGGGTCCCGGGCGGTGACGACGATACGCTCGCCGTCGGGCGCCCAGTCGAACTCACGGACGCCCTCCTCGAACTCGGTGATCTGCTGGGCGTCGCCGCCGAGTGCGAGGTCGAACACCCAGAGCTGGGAGTTCGGTTCCTCGTCGCTGCCGCCGCCGGCACCGTTCGGTCCGGCTTCCTCCTCCTCGTCCTCTTCTTCGTCCTCGTCACGGCCGACCCGGAGGTCGCTGTCCTCGTCGCGGGCCGCGAGGAAGCCGAGGCGGTCGCCGCCGGGCGACCATTGCGGCGATCCGGCACCGGAGACGCGGGTCAGTCGGTGGGGATCGCGACTGCCGTCGGTGGGGACGACGAACAGCGACGACACCGGTTCGTCGGCGTCGGGGTCGGACTCGGTAGTGGTAAAGGCGGCGCGGTCGCCGTCGGGGGAGACGGCGATCTCGCCGATCTGCGTGAGGTCGTAGTACGCGTGGAGCGGGAGTTCGCTCATGGGGCGGCGTTTACCCGGAGCGCGAAAAGCGTTCGGCAAGCGGAAGCGCGGGCGGCTACCCTTCGCCCTCGTTCGGTGGCTCGTCGCCCTCGTCGACCGGCGACTCTCCCCCGCCACCGCCGCGTATCGACCTGTCACCGACGACGTAGCGCTTGAACACCAGTCCGAGGCCGAACAGCGGCACGCCGAACGCGATCAGGTACGGGAGGGCGTACGCCAGCCCGACTACCGCGGCTCGGAGCGCGACTACGGCGCCGTCGACGGATTCGAGGAACGCGGCGATCACGCCGGTGTCGTACCAGTTCTCGGTATTGACCGGATCGTCGGGGCGTTCCTCGCGGAGTTCGACGGTCACCGTGGCGTATGCGACGCGGTTCTCAAGCGACTCCAGCCGGGCCTCGATCGACTCGATCTCGCCCTGCACGTCCGAGAGCTCGCGTTGGACCGCCAGCACGTCCTCGGTGTCGTTGGCCTCCTCGTACAGCTCGCGGAGCCGATCGCGCTCGGCGCGGAGGTTCGAGAGCCGGGCTTCGAGGTCGGCGTGCTGACCGGTCACGTCCTGTACGTTCTCCTCCTCACGGACGACGGTGCCCTCAGCCCGCACTTCCTCGAGGAACGCGGAGTAGTTCTCCGCGGGCACGCGGTAGGTGAAGCGGCCGTCGCGGTAGGTCGCGTCGTCCCAGTCGTTGCTCGTGATCTGTGAGTTTCCGACGTAGCCGCCGTGGGCCTCGGCCGCGGTCGAGAGGTTCGACCGGCTCGGCTCGAACTCGTCGACGCGGACGGTGAGCTTGGCGGTGTAGATCCGCATCCGGTTGCTCGCGGACGCGCTCTCGCTGTCGGCCTCCGCGGCCGTTCCGGTCGCTTGCTGGTACTCGGGCTCGTCGCCGCCTAGCGCCGCCTGCGTGGCGCCGTCGCCGGGGTTCCCCCCGCCCGCACAGCCCGCGAGCACGAGCAGGAGCGCGACCCCGACGGCGGCGAGCGGCCGTTTGCCTCGCATACCCGTCTCTCTCGGCGGAACTCGCTAAAGGGTTGGCTAACCACAAAGAGCCGTTTGAGTTATCGACGATGGCTCTCGCGCCGTCGATTTGGTGTGACACGATCACGGCAATAGTTCCGTCGTCGCGGGACGGAACCCGCGACGGGTCACGCGCCGTGGTCGGTATCACTCCCCGTCGAGTCGCCCCTTCTCGTCGTCGACGAGGCTCGGGTGGGTTCGCTGGCGCTGCTCGTGTGCCTCGGCGAAGTACTCCCGCATCGCCGCGCGGGACTCCGCCCGCCGAGCCGCACACTCGGCCTCGCCGATCTCCTCACAGCCCGGCGGCACCTCGCGGTCGCGATCGGTGAAGTACCCCTCCGGAGTCACCCAGTCGTGGTAGAACGGCGTATCGGAGTCGTGGATTAGCGTGATCGCCGTTCGCGCACCGTCGCCGGCCGCGACGACGGCCTGGTGGTAGCGCTCGGCGAGCCGACCCGCCGCGTAGAGCCCGTCGACGCCGGTCCGGCCGTCCTCGTCCTCGAGGAACTGCTTGCTGCCTGCCGACCGGATCGCCGGGCCGACCGGGTCGAGGTAGTCGGTGTTCGACCACGAGGCGGCGATCACCTTCTCGGCGCGAACCTCGTCGCCGTCCTCGGCGACCGCAACGAACCCCTCGCCCTCGGCGTGCCGAAGCTCCGTGATCCGGCCGGCGACCAGATCGACGCCGTTTCTCGTCGCCTGTGCGTGGAGCATGTCGGCGAAGAGTCGGGGGTTGACGCCCGCGGGAAACCCCGGGAAGTTCTCCAAGTGGGCGTTCCGGCGCAGGATCGACTCCCCGCCGTCGTACACCAGCGTGTCGAGCCCCGCGCGAGCGGTGAACAGCGCGGCGGTCAGGCCGGCGATCCCGCCGCCGACGATCAGCAGTTCGCGGCGCTGTGGCTCCTCGTCGTTCGCAGTCTCGCTCGAATCGGACATGCCCGCTGGGAGCCCCCACACGGGGTTAGGAACTTCGGAGTTCGGGGAGGCCGTTCCGCCCGACCCAGAGCACGACGTTCGCGCCGACCAGCGCGTAGATGAGGTAGCCGTCGCTCAGGATGCCCATACAGACCACCGCCCCGGCGATCAGCACGGGGAACGCGGAGAGGCTCCCGTCGCGGTCGTGGGTGATGGCTGCCCACACCACCGTCACCGCCGCGACGGCGCCCAACAGCGCGTTTCCGAGGAGGAAGGCGCTCGCCAGGAACACCCCCGCTGCGACGGCCGCCGTCAGCCACTTGGTCGTGGTCTCCACTACCCGACGTTTCTCGGTCGCGGAGGAAAGAGTTCCTACTCCCCTCCGCGGTGGCGAACAGGCGGTGCTTCCCGGCCCGGAGCGACACACCGCACAGGCGCTCCCCGCCCCGGGCGTCGTTCAGACCACGGCGCCGCTGCTCGCGGGATCGTACTTGAAAATCGGGGCGGCGGGATCGGTGCTGCCGGCGGTCAGTCGTCGTCGGCGTCGATGTCCTCTTCGAGCATGTCCGTGCGCTGGGCGGCGCGTTCGCGGGCGCGCTGGACGAACTCCTCCGGCAGGTCGTCGATCTCGCCGGCCTGGACGCCCCAGAGCTTCGCGTAGAGGCCGTCGGCTTCGAGCAGTTCCTCGTGATCGCCGCGTTCGACGATCTCCCCGTCCTCGAGCACGAGGATCGTGTCGGCGTCCCGCACCGTCGAGAGCCGGTGGGCGATCTCGAAGGTGGTGCAGTCCTCGCTCAGGCGGTCGAGGCTGCGCTGGATCAGCATCTCCGTCTCCGTGTCGACCGCGCTGGTGGCCTCGTCGAGCACGAGCACGTCGGGGTCCTGCAGCATCGTCCGGGCGATCGAGAGCCGCTGCTGCTGCCCGCCTGAGAGCTTCACGCCGCGCTCGCCGATCCGGGTGTCGTACCCCTCCGGCAGCGACTCGATGAACGCGTGAGCCTCCGCGGCCTTCGCGGCCTCGACGACCGCCTCGCGGTCGGCGTCGAACCGGCCGTACCGGATGTTCTCTGCGACGGTGCCGTCGAACAGGAACGTCGACTGGGAGACGTAGCCGACGTGGCTCCGCAGCGTCTCGAGGGATAGCTCGCGCAGGTCGTGACCGTCGATGCGCACCTCGCCGTCGACGGGGTCGTACAGCCGCAGTAGCAGTTTGAGCAGCGTCGACTTCCCGGCGCCGGTCGGGCCGACCAGCGCCACGTCCTCGCCGGGCTTGGCCTCGAAGTCGACGTTCTCGAGCACCATCTCCTCGGGCCCGTCCTGCTCCACGTCGGCGTAGCCGAAGCTCACGTCGTCGTACTCGACGCGGCCCTCGACCTCGTCAAGTTCGATCGGGTCGTCGGTCTCGGTGATCTGGGAGGGGATATCCATTAGCCCGAAGATGCGCTCGGAGGACGCCTTGGCGTTCTCGTACTGGTCAATGATGTTCGACACCTGCGCCAGCGGTGTGACGATGCGCTGGGTCATCAGGACGAACACCACCAGATCCCCGCCGCTGAGATCGCCGCTGAAAAACAGCGGCGGGCCCTGAAACACCCAGAGCCCGCCGACGATGAACGTCACCGCGAAGGAGAGTCCCGCCAGCAGCTCCATCCCGGGCCGGTAGATGTAGCTCAGCCGTAGCACCGCCATCGTGTCCCGGAAGTAGCGCCACGACGCGTTCTCGACGCGGTCGCTCTCGTAGGACTCGGTGCCGCTGGTCTTGACCAGTTCGACGCCGGCGAGCGCGTTCTCCAGCCGCGTGTTGAGGTTGCCGACGCTCGCCCGTCGGTCGACGTACCGAGGCTCGACGGCGCGCATGAACCACATCGTCAGCCCGACGATCGCGGGGACGACGACCAGCGTCACGAGCGCCAACTGCCAGTTCAGCGAGAACAGGATCATCGCGATCCCGACGATCATCACCGTCAGCCGGATCGAGTTCTGAAGCCCGTTGTCGAGGAAGTTCTCGAGGTTGTTGGCGTCGTTGTTCAGCACGGACATGACCTCCCCGGTCTGCTTGTCGTCGAAGAAGGTCATGTCCAGCCGCTGCATCGTCTCGAAGCTGTCCGTCCGGACCGCGTGCATCACGCGGTGGGCGTAGTTGTTGGCGGCGATGCCGTACAGCGTGGTGAACACCGCGGTCACGACGAACGAGCCCAGTATCAGCTCCACCGAGAACCAGAACTGCGCGGTGTCGGTCGCCGGGATCCACGCCCCCGGGAAGAACGGAATCGTGAACGCGCTGGTGTCCTGGAACACGCTGTCCAGCGCTGCACCGAGGACCACCGGCGGCAACAGGCTCGCCGACCGGGCGACGATGTTGCCCATCATTCCCAGGATCAGCCAGCGTATCCGTCCCGCGCTGTACTCCGTGAAAAGACGGTAGAGCGGCCGCTCGACGCGCTCCCGGTACACGTCGAACACGCTCCCCTCCTCCGCACTCATTACGAAGCGAAACCCCGCGCCACCGGAAGAACCCATCGAAGCCGGGTGCTGTAACCGGCAGCAGCTGCCGGGATCGCCCGGAACGGAGGGTAACGTCGCCGATCCGCGCTACCGGCGTGGCGGTACCACGACCACCGAAGCTATACCCCTCCCGCCGCGTGGGTGGGGTATGGAGCGGCTCGCCGTCGAGACGGTCGTCTACCGGCCGGTCGAGGAAGTGTACGAGTTTCTGGAGGCGTTCCCGGGGTACGCGAACTACTCCGAGTACCTCGACCGCGTCGACGAACTCGACCCCGGCCCCGGTGAGTCCGCGCGCTACGCGCTGCGGTTCTCGTGGTGGAAGCTCGAGTACACCGCGCGGTCGGCAGTGATCGAGACCGTCGAGAACGAGCGCATCGAGTGGGAACTGCTGGGCGATTTCGACGCCGGCGGCCGCTGGCTGGTCGCCGAGCGGTCCCTCCCAGAGGACGCCCCCGACTGGGCCGAGACGGCGACCGGGGTCCGGTTCGAAGTCGCGTACGCCCCCGAGACCGCCCACAGCGGGCTGATCGACCTCCCTTCGCTGGTGTCGCTGGGCTGGGTAGTCGAGAAAGTGAAACCGAAAATCGAGTCGGAGGCTCGAACCGTCGTCGAGCGGGCCGTCGCGGACCTCGAAGGCGAGCCACGGTCGGTCGAACTCACCGTGGAGACCGGCACAGACACGGCGGGCTCTGCGTTCCCGGCCGAAGAGAAAACGTGATACGGTGGGAAACAGTGGCTTTCGACAAGTGACCTACTCGTGCGCGTAATCATCGTTGGCGCCGGCCAGGTCGGTGAGAGCATCGCTGCCGACCTGAGTGACGCCCACGACGTCGTCATAGTCGAACAGGACCCCGACCGCGTCGAGGAGCTCAACTACAGCCTCGACGTGCTCGCGATCGAGGGCGACGGCACCAGCCTCAGCGCGCTCGAAGGGGCCGATGTGGCCGACGCGGACATGGTGATCGCCTCCACCGACAACGACGAGACCAACATCGTCGTCTCCTCGACAGTGAAGGCGATCTCCGACGCGTTCACCATCGCCCGAGTGAAAAACACCGAGTACCTCCGGACGTGGGAGCGCTCACGAAAGGCGTTCGGCGTCGACTTCATGGTCTGTACGTACCTGCTGGCCGCGGAGTCGATCGTCCGCGTCGTCGGGCTGCCCGCCGCCCGCGACGCGGACACGTTCGCCGACGGGCGCGTCGAGATGGCGGAGTTCGACGTGGGGGCGAGCTCGCCGATCGCGGGACAGTCGGTCGCGGCGGCGGACACGTACGACTCGCTGACGTTCGCGGCAATCATCAGGGAGGAGGAGCTGTTGATCCCGACCGGGACGACCACCATCCGCGCCGACGACCGCCTCGTGGTGATCGGGACGCCCCGAAGCGTCCGACGGTTCGCCGGCGACGTCGCGCCCGAGGAGGCCGCCCTCTCCGGCGAGGTGGTGATCGTCGGCGGCAGTGAGATCGGCTACCACGTCGCCAGACTGCTCTCCGAGCGCGGCGTCTCCGCGCGCCTGCTCGAACAGGACGCCGATCGGGCCCGCTGGCTCGCCGAGGAGCTCCCGGACACGATGGTGATGGAGACTGACGCGACCGACATCGAGTTCCTCGAACGCGAGCACATCGGCGACGCGGAGGTGATCGTCTCCGCGCTCGACTCCGACGAGAAGAACCTCCTCGCCTCCCTGCTGGCCGAGCGGGTCGGCACCGAGCGCAGCATCGCCGTGATCGACCAGTCGGAGTACGTCGACCTGTTCGAGGCGGTCGGCATCGACGTGGGCATCAACCCCCGCGAGGTGGTCGCCGAGGAGATCACCCGGTTCACCCGGACAGGCGGCGCCGAGAACGTCGCGCTGGTCGAGAACGGGCTGGCGGAGGTGCTGGAGGTCGAAGTCGACGAGGACAGCCCGCTGGTGGGCAAGCCGATCCGGGAGTCGATCCAGCTGCTCCCCGCGGACGTGGTGATCGGCGCCATCACCCGCGGTGGGGAGTACGTCGTCCCCCGCGGCGGGACCGAACTCGAAGCCGGCGACCACGTCGTACTGTTCGTCGAGACCGAGCACGCCGACGAGGTCTCCGCGGCGCTGTGACAGTGAGCCCCCGCCGGGGAGCGCCCCCGAAACAGTAGCTTGAAGCGCCGAACGCATCTCACCCCGAAACAACCGTGTCGATACGCGTCGATTACCGCGCCAGCCTGAGCCTCGTCGGGACGGTACTGAAGTACCTCTCCGTCCCGCTGCTGCTTCCGGTCGTCGTCGCGCTGCTCTACGGCGAGACGCTCGCACCGTTCCTGCCCACCATCGCGATCACGCTGGCGGCCGGGTGGGGGCTCGAACGGCTCGCCCCCGACCCGGATATCGAGCGCCGTGAGGGGTTCCTGATGGTGGCGACCACGTGGATCGCAGTCGCACTCGTGGGGACAATCCCGTACCTGATCGAGGCCCACGGCATCCCGCTGCTCGTGGAGCCCGTCCACCCCGGATCGACGCTCGGCAACCCCGTGAACGCGCTGTTCGAGTCGATGTCGGGCTTTACCACCACCGGTGCGACCGTGCTGGGGAACATCAACGTCACTGACCACACCCGGGGAGTGATGATCTGGCGCCAGCTCACCCAGTGGCTCGGTGGGATGGGGATCGTCGTGCTCGCGGTCGCGATCCTGCCCGAACTCTCCGTGGGCGGCGCGCAGTTGATGGACGCCGAGGCGCCCGGCCCGGGGATCGAGAAGCTGACGCCGAAGATCGCCGAGACCGCGCGGGTGCTCTGGGGCGCCTACCTCGCGATCACGGTGGTCGAGATCCTGCTGCTGTACGGGCTCGACCTCGCCGGGATGGCCGGCCCGAACATGGACGCGTACAACGCCGTCGCTCACGGACTGACGACGATGCCGACCGGCGGGTTCTCGCCGCAGGCCCGCAGCATCGAGGCGTTCTCGGCGGCGGTCCAGTGGGTGATCATCCCGTTCATGGTGATCGCGGGCACCAACTTCGCGCTGATCTGGCAGGCGATCGCCGGCTCCCCCCGCGAGCTGTTCGAGGACACCGAGTTCCGGGGTTTCCTCGGCGTGATGGCGGTGCTGACGGCCATCGTCTCCGGGCTGCTGTTCACCGGCGGGTTCGCGTCTGGCGTCCCTGAGGGCGCGACGTTCGACGCTGCCTACCTGTCTGAGACCGTCGCCGCGATCAGCGGCAACCTCGAACCGACTGTTCGCCACGCGCTGTTCCAGACCGTCTCGATCGTCACGACCACCGGCTACGCCAGCATGGACTTCGACGTCTGGGCGCCGCCGGCGCAGTACGCGCTCCTGTTCGCGATGTTCGTCGGTGGCTCCGCCGGCTCGACCGGCGGGGCGATCAAGATCGTCCGCTGGATCGTCATCGCGAAAGTACTCCGCCGCGAGCTGTTCACGACCGCCCACCCCGAGGCGGTTCGGCCCGTCCGGCTGGGCGGAAACACGCTCGATGACCGCGCGGTTCGGGGGATCATGGCGTTCACGCTGCTGTACATCACGATCTTCTTCCTCGGGGCACTGCTTCTGTTCCTCGACGTCGCCCGCGCAGGCCTCGACTTCACGGTGCTCGAAGTGATATCGGGGACCGCTTCGACACTCGGCAACGTCGGGCCGGCGTTCTACCGCCTCGGCCCGATGGGCGGCTACATCGGCTTCCCCGACAGCTCGAAGCTGTTCATGGTGGTGCTGATGTGGGCCGGCCGGCTGGAGATCATCCCCCTGTTGGTCTGTCTGGTGCCGGAGTACTGGCGGCGCTGAGGGGGACTACTCTCCGTCGCCGTTCCCGTCGTCACCGTCCTCAGCTTCGGCGGCCGCCGCAGCGTCGAGATCCTCGATCTCGGAACCCGGCGCGTTCAGCTTGAACCGATCGACTGCGTCCTCGGTTTTGGACTTCTCGGCGTACCCCTCGCTGCCGGTCGCGACGATCTGGCCGTTGCGGTGGCGGAGCCGCCAGCGGAACTCCCCACCCTGATCCTCGTACACCTCGAACGACGCGCGGCCGATGTCCAGCACGTCGGCCTCCGGCGCGTACTCCCGTACGCGTTCGACGGCGTCCTCGACGCTCGATTTCCGGCTGTACCCCTCGCCGCTGTCGGCGACGATCTGCCCGTTGGCGGACTTGAGCCGCCAGCGGTGCTCGCCGGCGCTATCCTCGTACGTCTCGAACGTCAGTTCGTCGAGCCCCCCGCGGACGCGGTCGACCGCGCGGCGGGCGTCGCGGCGGCGGGTGTACCCCTCGCCCCCGTCGCCGAGGACGTTCCCGTTCCGGTGGACGAGCCGCCAGCGCCACTCACCGGCGACGTCGCGATAGATCTCGAACCCGGTCGGGTCGAGGCGCAGGTACTCCGCGGGACCGGCGTACTCCTGGACGCGCTCGATCGCGTCGCGGGCGCCCGACCGCCGGCTGTACCCCTCGCCGCCGTCGCCGACGATGTTGCCGTTGTCGTGGCGGAGCCGCCAGCGGAACTCTCCGCCCTTGTCCTCGTACAGCTCGAACGTCGTCTGGCTCTCGACGACCTCTGGCGGCTCGAACGTCTCGCCCGGCTCGGCGAGTTCGTCCTCGGACTCGACGCGCAGCAGCGTCGCCCCGAGCGCGTTGCGCCGGACGCTCTCGAGCCCCTTCTGTGCGTTGTGCCGCTGGCTGTACCCCTCGCCGCTCGTCGCGACGATGTTGCCGTTGCGGTGGCGGAGCCGCCAGCGGAACTCCCCGCCTTTGTCCTCGTACAGTTCGAACCGCGCCTGACTCTGCCGGAGCGACCAGAGCCGCGCGGCGAGGTCAGCTTCGTCGGCCTCGGCGTCGGCGAGCTCCTCCGACATCGCCGTGACCGCCCTGCCCAGCGACGCCGCGGCGTCGTTCGACGCCGCCAGCTCGCTCCGGAGCGCTGCGACCCGTGCGGCGAGGTCGGCCTCGTCGGCGGCACTGTCTTCGAGCACGTCGTCGAGCTCGGCGAGTTCGCGCCGGAGGTCGGCGGCCTCGTCGCCCCGGCCGGAGAGCAGGGGAACGAGCACGCCGCCGGCCCCGATGGCCAGCAGTCCGAGCCCGTAGAGCCCGATCACGACCGTGTTCCCGTTCCGGACGGACCATTCCCCCGGGAACACCGCGACGAAGTAGGCGACGCCGATCGCCGCGACCGTGGCGCCGACGGCGACCAGCGTCGTCGCCCGCGGTTGGAGCGGGAGCCGGATCACCGGCCCCACCAGCAGGAGGATCAGCCCGACGCTGATCCCGACCAGCGAGAGCTGTCTCAGTCCGCCCCGGGGCTCGCTGGCGAGGAAGAGCAACACCCCCGCCACGGCGAGCACCAGTCCGACAACGAACAGCCAGTACCCCCTGACCTCGTCGTCGGTGGTCGGGTCGCCGATCCGCCGTCGGTACACCGATCGCAGCGTCCCCTCGTCGGTTCGTTCAGTTGACATCGTCGACTGCCATGTTTCTCCCCTGACGGCTTATAAGTATGCGAGCGAAACGTCGGTAGCATCAAGTGTCGGGCGCTGGCAGCACCGGTCGCGTGAAGAAGGGCTCTCGGTCGGTCCCGTCGCGGTAACCCCGTCGGGCCGGTCGGCCTGCCGACTGTGGACGCTCGTCGCCGCGCCCGGTGAGGCCGGGGGCGGACGGGCGTCGCGCTTTCGGTACTCGGTGCCACGCCCCGCCGTGAGCACCCGCTTTCTCCCGCCGGTCGGCGTGGCTCGTCCCGCTCGAACACCGACGAGTCCGACGTTTCCCGAATGCACGCACACCCGACGCTACGACAGCACCGCACGCCGACCGACACTCCACGCCGACGCTCGTCCCGAACCGCCAGCCGGACGGGAGCCCGGCGATGACCGGGCCGCTCGAACTGGCCGCCGGGGTCGCGGACGGCCCCGACAGCTACCGGTTCCACACCGCCGACGGCGCTGCCTCGCCCGCCTCCTTCCGCACCGACGAACTGGTCCTGCTCCGCTCGCTCCACGGCGCCGCTCCCGGCGACCACCTCTCGGTCCAGTCGAACTACGGCGTCGTGGGGGTGGGGATCGCGGCCTCGGCGGTATCCGTCCGGATGACCGAGGCCAGCGCCCGCCGGGCGACGCTCTGCCGGCGGAACGCCGCCGAGAACGGTGCCGACGCCCACACGGCGGTTGTCGCCGACCTCGGCCGCCTCACCCAGCGCTACGACACGGCGTCGTACGCGCCGGAGAGTCACACTCCGATCGCGCTCGGCAAACAGCGGATCGCCGACGCGCTGGCGACGCTCCGGCCGGGCGGTCGGCTGTTCGTCGCCGCCACGGACGGAGCGGGCGGCTCGCGCTACGCGGACTGCCTCCGTGAACTGACCGGCGGCTGCCGGACCATCACCTCGACCGACGGCTGTTCCGTCTACGTGGCCGAGCGTCCGGCCGAGTTCGAATCGCCGCAGTACGTGGAGCCGACGCGGTTCACCGCCCGCGTCGACGGCGTCCCGTTCCCGCTGGTCACGCTGCCGGGGATGTTCGCTGCCGGCCGCCTCGATCACGGGACGCGGCTGCTGGCGGCCACGGCGGCGGTCGACGACGGCGACCGCGTCCTCGACCTCTGCTGTGGCGCCGGCCCGCTGGGGATCTACGCGGCACGGACGGCCGACTGCTCGGTCACGCTGACCGACGACAGCCGGATCGCGACGCGTGCCGCGACCTGTAGCCTTCGGGCGGCGGGCGTCGATGGCGGCGTCGTCACCGCCGACGGCGTCGCGGGGGTCGCCGACGAGCGCTTCGACCGCGTGCTCTGTAACCCTCCGACTCATGCAGGGGACGGCGTACTCTCGTCGCTCCTCGGCGGCGCGTCCCGCGTCCTCACGGGCGACGGCGTGCTTCTCGTCGTCCACCACCGCGATCTCGACCTCCGGCCGCATCTCCGTAGCTACCGCTCGGTGAGCGAGCGGGCGACCGGCGAGGAACACGTCGTCGTCGCGGCGCGGCGTTAGGGGCTCGGCGTCTGCACCGTCGAGAGGTACGCGGTGAGGTCGGAGGTGGTGATCATGCCGATCAGTCCCTCGGTGTCGTCGACGACGGGCATGTGGTGGAACCTCGCCTCGATCATCCGGTCGGCGATCGTCCGGATCGAGTCGCCGGCTTTCGCGGTCTCGACGTCCCGAGTCATGTACTCCTTCACGGGCGTCTGGTCTTTGGGCTTCTGCCCCGCGACGATCGACACGAAGTCCGTCCGCGTGAGGATCCCCTCGAGGGCACCGTCACCGTCGACGACGACGACCGATCCGATGTCGTTGTCGAGCATCACTTCGGCGGCGTCCTCGACTAGCGTGTCCTGTGTGACGGTTTTGACGTCGGTGCTCATCAGGCTCGCGACGAAGAGGTCGTCGGTCTCGTCCATGTGAATACACAGCACGACACGGCGGATAACCCTTCCCCTCTCGGGCGATCAGTCGGGTCATGCCGGCCGCCGGGTCGGTACGCCTTTGGGGGCAGCGCCGCCAGACGACGGTGTCCCGCTTCCCACTCATGCCCGCCATCGAGACTACCGACCTGACCAAACAGTACGGCGACACCGTCGCAGTCACGGACCTCGACCTCGCGGTCGACTCAGGCAGCGTGTTCGGCTTCCTCGGCCCCAACGGCGCCGGGAAGACGACGACGATGCGGATGCTGACCGGGCTCGTCCGTCCGACCCGGGGCCGCGCGACGGTCGCCGGCGCCGACGCGACCGACCGCGACGCCCTCCGCCCCCGGATCGGCTATCTGCCCGAAGAGCCGCCGCTGTACGATCACGCGACCGCGTACGAACAGCTCGACTACGCCGCCGGCCTGCGCGATCTCGACCCCGAGCGCGCCAGCGAGCGCGTCGACGACCTGCTCGACCGCCTCGACCTGCCGCCCGAGGACGCGTCGGGCCGCATCGCCGACTACTCGAAGGGGATGCGGCAGAAAGTCGCCTACGTGCAGGCGGTGCTCCACGAGCCCGACGTGGTGTTCCTCGACGAGCCGACCTCCGGGCTCGACCCGCGTGCGGCCCGGACGCTCCGGCAACTGATCGTCGAGCTCGCCGAGGGCGGGACGACCGTGTTTCTCTCGACACACATCCTCCCGGTAGTCGAGGAAGTCGCCGACGCGGTGGGGATCCTCTACGACGGCGAGCTGGTCGCCGAGGGCGCGCCCGCCGAACTGCAGCGCCGCGCGGAGACCGGCGAGGCGCGCTCGCTGGAGGACGCGTTCCTCGAACTCACGACCGACGCCGTCGACGCGGCGCCGAGCGAGGGCGATGGCTGAGCCGAACTGGCTCCGGCACGCACTCCGGGCGGGTATCTTCGAGTACCGGCGCTCGATTCGGGCGATCCGCGAGGACACGGGCCGGCTGGTGTTGCTGGCGTTCAGTGTCCTGCTTCCGACGCTGATGCTCGGCGGGATGGCGGCACTGTTCGCACCGATCGTCCGGGAGAACGTGCCGGCCGGGCACGCTGTCCCGGCCGCGCTGCGTGGCGGCGCGACGCTGTTCTGGCTGTTCGGCGTCTTCCTGCTGGGCCAGCGGACGTCGTCGGCACACAGCGAGCCCGTGGCGGCGCCGTTCGTGCTGACGACAGTCTCCCCCCGGACCGCCGTCGTCGGCGGGATCGTCGCGGAGTCGCTGCGCGTGCTGACGTACGTGCTCCCGACCGCGGGGCTCGTGACCCTCGTCGGCGCCTACGCGTTCGCGACGCCGGCGCCGCTACTGACGGTGCCGCTGGTCGGCTGCCTGTTCGTCGCCAGCGCCGTCGTCGCTGGCCGGCTCGCGGGGTACTCCACGGCGTGGCTCGTCGCCCGAGTCCCGTTCGTCGCCCGCCACCGGACCGCACTGAGCGCGCTCGTCGCCATCGGCTTCTTCGGGCTGTACATGCTGTTCCAGCTCCCGTCGATCCGCTACTCGCTCGACCCCGCGCTGCTGAGCGCCGTCCCGCTGGGCTGGATCGTCGAGCTGCTGGCGGCCGGAACGCCGATCGAGTTCTCCCCAGCCCACGCCGCGGGCGGGCTGCTCACCGTCGGTGCAGTGCTGATCGCCGGCGGCTGGGCCGCCCAGCGGGTCGCCGCCTCGCTGTGGTTCGGTGACGAGGTCGACCCGACCGAGAGCGACGACGCGGCGACGGCGACGACCGAGCGCTCCACCGCCGGGGCGCTCGAACGCGGGATTTCCCCGGTCACGGTGCCGCTGGTGAGCGGGCCCGTCCAGCAGGTCGCCCGGTGGACACTGCTGCGGGCGAGACGCGAGCCGCAGCGACTGAACTTCCTGATGGTGCCAGTGTTCGGCGGCATCTCTGGGCTGGGGAGCATGATCCTACAGGGCACAGTCTCCCCGTCGGCGTTCGGGCCGGCGGTCGCGCTGATCGCGGGCTGGGTCGGCGGCGCCGCGTTCGCGCTCAATCCGCTGGGCGACGAGGGGCCGGTGCTGCCGATGACGCTGACGACTGTTTCCGGGCGGACGTACGTCCGCGGGCTGCTCGCGCCGGCGATGTTCACCGGCCCGATCGTCGCTGCGCTCACGTTTTCGGTCGCCGTCGCCGGCGGCCACGGGCTCGGCTCGGCGCTGGCGCTCGCGGCGATCGGCTGCCTGCTGAGCGCCGTCGGCGCCGCGCTGGCGCCGGCGGTCGGGATCTGGTTCCCACGCTACAGCGCGATCCGGATCGGCAACAGCGACGAGGTTCGGCCGCCGCGGCTGCTCGCCGGCACGCTGCACACCGTGCTCGTGTTCGTCCCCGGCGCGATGCTGGTGGGCGTCGCCGTCGCGCCGGAAATCGTCCGGCTCGTCGTGTCGGGCGTCGGCACTGTCCCCGGCTTCCTGCTCGGCCTCGTGGCCGGGGAGTCGGGGGGACTCGCCGCGATCGCGTCGTCGTTCGACGCCCTCGGCGCCGGCATCCGGTCGCTACCGCCGGCTATCGTTCAGTTCGGCGCCGGTGCGTTGCTGACCGCCGGCGGCGTGCTGGCCGGCTGGATCGGTTACCGTGAGGCAGTTCGGCGGTTCGACGAGCACGGGCCGTACTGATGGCCGGGGACGTTCCCGACCTCGACGCCGTCGCCGTCGTGATCGCGTCGAACCTCGTGGTGCCGGCGGGGGTGGTGTTTCTCGACTGGTCGATCGCGGTGCTGTTCGGCGTGCTCGTCACCGAGCTCGCGGTCGTGTTCGCACTGGCACTGGTGAAGATCCCGTTCGCGGCCAAGCGCTCCCGTGGCACCGTCGACCGCTCCCGGCTCGCTGGGCTGGTCCACCGGCTCAGGGGGTCGATCCCGATGCCCGGGCCGATCCCCGGAATCTACCCGCGGAACCTCCCGCCGCTGTTCGGCGGCGCCGTGATCGGCTCGGTCCTGCTGCTGTTCGTGTTCGCGCTGTTCGGCTTCGTCGCCAGCGGCGGCGTGACCGACGACGAGGCGGCCGCGATCGGCCTCGGGCTGCTGACGGTGTTGGTCCTCCGGAGCGGGGAGGAGCTTCTCGAGTACTTCGTCCGTGGCGGCTACCGCGAGCACTCCGCACAGTCGGCGTTCGCGCCGCCGTTTACGAGCCTGCTCGGGATCGGATCCCTCCTCGTGGTCGGGGTTGGTGTCGACGCTGCGGGGGTCGCCGCCGACCGCGGCGAGGTCGTCCTCGCGCTGCTGGTCGGCGGGAAGTTGCTCCTCGACCTGTGGGGGCTCCGGATCGAGGCCGACGAGGACCGCCACGGCGTGCTGGCCCGGATGTTCGGGAGCACAGCGACTGCCGTCGCCCCCGAGCCCGTCGAGGAGCCCGAGGGGGAGCCGAGGGTCACACAGCGGCCGCCGCGGGGGGCCGCGCTCGTTGACGCGCTTCTCCGTGGGCTGGCGTACGGCGTGACGAGCCCGATCGCGTTTTTCGCGTTCGTCGGTGGCGGCTTTGGCCTCCTCGCGGGGGGGCTCCCGGCGGCCGCGCTGGTCGCGTTTGCCGTCCTCGCACCGTTCGTCGCCGCCCGGGCCGTCGCGCGCTACCTCACCTACGGCGCCGTCGAGTACCGTTGCTACGACGGGCTGCTCGTCGTCGACAGCACACTGCTCGACGCGGCACAGGCGCGGCTCCGGCGACAGGCTGTCGACGGCGTGGCGATCGACCGCGACCTCGTGGACCGCGCCTTCGACACCGAGACGCTCGATCTGGAGGCCGACGCCCCGGACACGACGCCCGAGTTCGGGCTGCCCGACCCCGACGAGGAGCCGGACGACGGCGTGAACGCGGACCGGACGCGCACGCTCGCACACGTGCCCGAGGCGGGCGCCGTCGTCGACGCGCTCGGGGTTCGGTGGATACTGGAACGGGACAGGTAGCTCAGTCGCGGCGGTACCAGAACGCGGCGTAGGCGGCGAGTGAGAGCCCGAAGAGGACGAGCTCCGCCGCGGTCGCGATGCCCGCCGACACGCCCGGATCAGGGATCAGTCCGAACGCGCCGTCGAACCCCACGAGCGCCAAAACCAGCAGAGCGCTCCCGACACGGATCAGCGCCCGATCGGGCCAGTTCTCCGGATTGGCACCCAAGTAGCGCGACCAGAGTTCGGCCGCGACGGGGAGGAGGGCGAGGCCGGTGACGAGCACGAGCAGGTGCGGGTGGACCACGGCGAGGGGTCGAATGCTGCGGTGAAACAGCTTACGATGCCCCCGGGTCGTACGTGTTGAGGCGGTAGAGCAGCCTACCGACGGCGACGACGATCACGACCGCGAGCAGCGGGCCGGTGAACGACGGTACGCCCGACACTGCCCCGACGGCGCCGACCGCCAGTAGCGCCACGCCGAGACGGAGGACGGTGTTGCCCACCATGTTCGCCGCGACGTCCTCGGGGACGGGCGTCGACTCGTCGTAGCCGGCGATCAGGAACGTCCAGCCGCCGAACTTGATCAGCGCCCCCAACGCCGCCAGCACGGCGCCGACCGCCAGCCACTCGACCGAACTTGGAGGGAGTCCGAACATATCTGCCGGTCGTGGCGCCACCGACGTAAGTACCGTCCCGATCTCCCCGACTGCGACGCGGGAGATACGTTCTCGACCCCCTGTGAGTCGTGGCGCCGATCGCTCAGGACTCGTCGACTAGCGGGAACTGCGCCAGCCGGACCGCGGCCATGTCGGTCAGCCCCTTGCCGGTGATCGAGTCTTGATGGCGCTCGTAGTGACCGAGCATCATCCCCTCGTGGTCGGTGACGGGGACCAGTCGGATCTCGGTGCCCTCGGGGCCGACGTCGAACAGCAGGTACGACTGCGGGAACGAGCAGGTCGTCGGCGACATGATCTCGCGGACGCCTCGCTCCTTCGTGGCCGAGGGGAGGTGGAGGTGGCCGGTGACGACCAGCGGCGCGTCGTGGGCTTCGAGCGTGTCGAGGAACGGCTCGGGGTTGCGCATCGTCGGCGGGATCGCCATCTCCGGCTCGTTGTTGTCGCGGTGCTGGACCAACTGCTCGGACATCGTCGGGAGGTTGTGGTGGACCGCAATCAGGGGGTTCTCGAGTTCGGGCAGCGTCTCGTCGAGCCACTCGAGTTGGTGGTCGGTGACGAGCCCGTCGTGGGAGTCGGTCAGCCAGTCGTCGCCGCCGGCGCTGTTGAGGCCGACCACGTCGACGCCGTCGACGCGTTCGTGGAACGGCAGCCCGTCCGGCGTGTAGCGCTCTTCGAACTCGCTCAGGGGGAGGTTCTCGTGGTCGTACCCCTCCTTCTCCACGTCGTGGTTGCCCGGAACCGAGCGGAACGGGCTGTCGAGATCGGCGAGGATCTCGTCGGCGGCGTCGTAGTTCCAGCGCTCGCCGTCCTTGGTGATATCGCCGACACAGAGCGTGTAGTCCACGTCGCGGTCGTTGATGTCCGCGACTGCGCTCGCGAGGTGGGCCTCGGTGTGCTCGAACAGCTTCGACGTGCCCTCTTCGCGCGTGGAGACGTGCGGGTCCGCGACGACGGCGATGCGGGTCCGTTCGTCGCTGCACGGGCGCTGGAGGCGTGCCATCACGTTCCCCGGTGCGCTACCACTGTGGTCGACTGGATCGACGGCCATACGGGGTGTGTGGGCACCCGGTTGATAAGCCCACGGAGCTTCGACGGCCGGCGGTCGGATATGTATCGATATATAGTGGCACTGTCTCAAACGCTCGATATTGGGACGTACTGTCCCAAACGCACACTCAGAGGGCAAACTATTTCTGCAGGCGGTAATCCTGTAGGGGTGATGCCCGAGGAGAGCACTCGGCGATCGTTCTTAGCGGCGGCAGGCACCGGCGTTGCGGCGGCGCTCGCCGGCTGCGGCGGTAATGCACCCGATCAAACAGCGACGGAATCGCCCACTGACGAGCCGGCAGGCGGCTCCGACGACACCGACACCGAGCCGGAGGGCACGCCCCAGTCCGGCGGCACCCTCCAGATGATGGCGACCGGCGCTATCCAGACGCTGGACCCGATCAACGCGAAGGGGTCCGGTGCCGGCTACAACCAGTACAACCAGCAGTTGATGATGTTCCCGGACGGGGAGTACCCGCCGGAGGCGGCGCTCGCGACGGATTACGAGCTGTCCGACGACGGCCTCACGTACACGTTCACGCTGCGTGAGGACGCCACGTTCCACAACGGCGACGACGTGACGGCACACGACGTCGTCTACTCCTTCCGCCGGCTCGCGGAGTCCGAGAACTCCCGGAACCAGGACGACATCATCGGCGAGACGATGACGATCGACCACGAGAAGGACGCCTCCATCGCCCAACCCGAGGACGAGGAGACGCTCGACGACATCGTCCCGGAGTCGCTCGCGGTCGAGGCCGTCGACGACTACACGTTCGAAATGACGCTGCGGAGCGCGTTCTCGTGGTCGCTGTTCCAGATCTCGGGCGGCACGTTCGCGATCCTGCCCGAGAACTCGGTCGGCGACATCGAGGGGTACGACGGCGAGTACTCCTACAACGAGTTCTTCAGCACCTCCGGCGACGGCCCAACCTTCGCCGGCGCCGGCGCGTTCGAGGTCGACTCTTGGAGCAAGGGTGACGCGATCACGCTGTCGGCGTTCGACGGCTACTACGGCACCCAGCCCCAGATCGACGAGATCGTCTACACGGTCGTCCCCGACGGCAACACCCGGCTCAACCGCTTCGAGAACGGGAACGCCGACATCCTCGAAGGGATGCCGACGGCCTCGTTCACGCCGGGCAACGTGAACATCGAGGAGGACCAGGGTGCCAAGGAGATCGGGACGTACGACCTTGGCGGCCAGACGGTCAACTACGGCCAGATTGCCTCGCTGACCACGGAGTACCTCGTGTTCAACACGCTCGAGGTACCGCGACCGGTCCGGCGGGCGTTCGCGTACGCGCTGAACCAGCACGACGTCGCGGAGAACGTCTACAAGGGGACTGCCACGCCGGCGTACCACATCGTGCCGCCGGCGGCGTACCCCACCTTCGAGGAGGGCGTCTCCGCGGGCGAGACGTACACCCGCCACGCCGAGGACGGCTACCAGTCCAACCTCGAAGGCGCCGCCGACGGCTACCCGTACGGCTACGCCGAGACGGATCTCGAGTCCGCCCGGCAGGTGATGGAGGAAGCCGGCTACAGCTCCGACAACACGTTCGAGATCACTGCGACGACGATCTCGGGCAACAGCGGCTACCAGCGGGTGCTCACCCGGCTGCAGTCCAAGCTCCGGCAGGCCCACATCGAGATGGACATCACCGAGGCGCAGTTCGGCACCATCATCAGCCAGGCCATCGGCGGCGAGATGGAAGTGTTCGCGCTGGGTGACGGGATGGAGTACCCCGGCCCGGAGAACTTCCTGCGCTTCCTGTTCGGCGGGAACCCGTCGACGCAGTTCACCCGCTGGGGCGCGGAGGGGAGCTACTTCGACGAGGAGCTCCGACAGACGACGATCGACGCGTGGGAGCAGAACTACGCTCCTTCGGACTCCACGGCCGAGGAGGAGGCCGAGGCGTTCCAGACCGTCGAGGAGGGCAACTGGCTCTCGGTCCAGGAGCTCCCGATCGTCAACCCCGCCAGCCAGCGCTTCTGGCACCAGGACGTCGACGTCGAGATGTACGGTGTGATGGAGAACCAGACGTTCACCGATCTCACGCTCAGCCGGTAGAGCAGCGATCGGCCGTCTTTTCAATACCGCCTTCCTACCCCTGCGCGAACGCACACGAATGCACCAAATACGCGGTCTCGACCTCCGTAACGTGCGCATCGAACAGCCGACCGACGGAGGCCAGACGTGAGCAGAGCCAAGTACCTCGCCAAACGGCTGCTCATGGCGATCCCGGTCGTGTGGCTGGGGACGTCGATGACGTGGTACATCATCTTCCAGGGGCCGATCGACCCCGCCGCACGCCTGCTGAGCGAGGGACAGACGCGTGACCCGGCCGCGTATCAGGCCGCACAGACGCAGTTGGGACTGAACCAACCCCCGCTCCAGCACTACGTCGACTGGGTTTCGAGTCTGCTGATGTTCGACCTCGGCCAGACGTGGCTGCTCTACCAGGGGTCGAACGTGAACGCGCTCATCCTCGACTTCCTCCCGCGGACGCTCTGGCTGGGGTTCTGGTCGGTGCTGATCGCGATCTTCATCGGCGTTCCGTTGGGGTTCTACGCCGGCATGCGGTCGAACACCGTGGCCGACTACACCGCTTCGATGGGCGGGATCGTCTGGCGGGCGATGCCGAACTTCTGGCTCGGGATCATGCTGCTCGCAGTGCTCGGCAGCTCCCAGGCGATCTTCGGCTTCAGTTGGGAGACGCTCGGGCCGAACCTCACCTCCGGTATCTCCGGCAACCCCGATCTCAGCTATCTCTCGGGGAACCCGCTAGCCCTCTTTACGAACCCGAACGCGACCCTGCAGGCGATCAAGAAAGTGGCGCCCGCCGCGATCGTCCTCGGGTCGGCGTCGATGGGGAACGAGATGCGTATCGGCCGGACGGCCGTGCTCGAAGTGAAGAACCAAGACTACGTCGAGCTCGCCAAAGTCAAGGGCGTCTCCGACCGCGCGCTCGTGTACAAACACATCCTCCGGAACGCGCTGGTGCCGCTGGTCCCGATCATCACCAGCGAGGCGTTCCTGCTGATCGGCGGCAGCGTGCTCGTCGAGTCCGTGTTCGGGATCAACGGGATCGGCTACCTGTTCTTCCAGGCGGCCATCCAGGGCGACCTCCCGCTTGTCGGGACGCTGATGTACGTATTCATCCTCATGATCGTCGGAATCAATCTCATTCAGGACGTGCTGTACACGCTGATCGACCCACGCGTCGGGCTGGAGGGCGAGTGAGATGGCGGTGAAGACCTCCCGGTTCACGGAGACGCTGACCGACGGCCGGACCGCGCTGTGGGCGGCCGTTGGTGTGTTCCTCCTCGTGCTCCAGTTCGGGGCGCTCGCGAACTTCGTCGTCGGGCTGGGTATCGACGCGGTGCTCGCGCTGCCCGGCGTTGAGAGCGTCGGCTTCCTGACCAGCCTCGAGAACGCGCTCCAGTCGATCCCGACGTTGCTCTCCCGCGAGACGGTCCCCAACCAGGGGTACTACGACGGGAGCGGCTACGAGGGGACGTTCCTCGGACTGGCGCCGGCCATGGCGTGGGCGCTGCGGGCGACGCTCATCTATCTCTACGCCTTCGCCGCCCTCGGCTGGGTCATCTGGGGGCTGCGGATCTACCGCCAGGAGCACCGCGCCGCCGACTGGACCCCCCGTGACGACATGCTCAACCGGTTCCGCGGGCACAAGTGGGGGATCTTCGGGCTGGTGATCGTGTTCATGTTCGTGACGATGGCGGTGTTCGCCCCCGCGTTGGGGCCGACGACCGTCGACCAGAACATGCGCAACTCCTACGGCCACGAGATCAGCTACTGGGACACCGAGACCCAGTCCGTCGAGGAGGTCGTCGTCGGCCAGGCCAACCTCAACTCCCTCTCGGTAGGGAACGACGAGAACGTCGGGCTCTGGACGTACGACGACTACGGGCGGTTCCACCCGTTCGGCACGATGCAGAACGGCAGGGACCTGTTCACGTTCCTCGCAGTGGGCTCACGGATCTCCTTGGTCATCGGCGTGCTCTCGGTCGCGCTGAGTGCGTCGATCGCCGCCTCGCTCGCGCTGACCTCGGCGTACTACAAGGGGCGGATCGACCTGGGGATGGTGCTCGTCTCCGACGCCGTGATGGCGATGCCCCAGCTCCTGTTGCTGATCATGCTGACGACCGTCCTCAGGGAGACGTGGATCAGCGACGTGTACAGCGGCGGGTTCCTGCTCGCGCTGATCTTCGCGTTCACTGGCTGGACGTACATGTGGCGCTCCATCCGTGGGCCGGCGCTGCAGATTTCCGAGCGGGAGTGGATCGACGCCGCCCGGAGCTTCGGGCAGACGCCGCTCACGATCATGCGCAAACACATGCTTCCCTACGTGACCGGCTACCTGCTGATCTACGGCTCGATGACGCTGGGTGGCGCGATCATCTCCATCGCGGGGCTGTCCTTCCTCGGGCTGGGGGTGCAGCCACCGACGCCCGAGTGGGGACGGGCGATCAACCTCGGCCAGGACTACGTCCGCACCGGCTCCTGGCACATCTCGCTGATCCCCGGCATCCTGATCACGCTGGTCGTGACCGGGTTCAACGCGCTGGGTGACGGGATCCGCGACGCGATCGACCCGCAGTCCGACAGCGCCGGCGGCGAGACCGCCGGGGCAGGGGGTGGCGCGTGAGCGACACGCTGCTCTCCGTCGAGAACCTCCGCACCGTGTTCCACACCGACAAGGAGACGATCCGCGCCGTCGACGGCGTGAGCTTCGACGTCCAGCGCGGCGAGACCGTCGGCCTCGTCGGCGAGTCCGGGTCGGGCAAGTCCGTCACCGCCCGCTCGGTGCTCGGGCTGGTCGAGGAGCCCGGCGTGATCGAGGAGGGGTCGATCGAGTTCTGCGGCGACGAGCTCGTCGGCGGCAACTGGGACGAACACCGCGGCGACATCGCGATCGTGTTCCAGGACCCGATGAACTCGCTCAACCCCGTCTACACCGTCGGGAACCAGATCAAGGAGGCCCTGCGAATCCATCAGGACCTCCGGGGGCAGGAGGCCACCGAGGCCGCGATCGAACTGCTGGAGGACGTTGGCATCCCCGACGCCGCCCGCCGCGTGTCGGAGTACCCCCACCAGTTCTCCGGCGGGATGCGCCAGCGTGCGGTGATCGCGATCGCGCTGGCCTGTGACCCGGACCTGCTGGTCTGTGACGAGCCGACGACCGCACTCGACGTGACGATTCAGGCCCAGATCCTCGAACTGCTGGACGAGCTCCAGCGCGAGGAGAACCTGGGCGTGCTGTTCATTACTCACGACATGGGCGTGATCGAGGAGACGACCGACCGCGTGAACGTGATGTACGCCGGCGAGTTCGTCGAGAGCGCGCCGGTCGACGAGCTGTTCGACAACCCCCGCCACCCCTACACCCGGGGGCTGCTCGCGAGCATCCCCGGCCGGACCGCCGGCGACGAACGGCTGCCAACGATCGAAGGTGAGGTGCCGACATCGACCAGCGAGCCAACGAGCTGCCGGTTCGCGCCGCGGTGTCCCCACGCGTTCGAGGACTGCGAGGCGGTCCACCCCGAACGGATCGACGTCGGCGACGGGAACGTCGACCACGAGGCGGCGTGTCTCCTGTACGACGACCGGTTCGAGGAGTCGGCGCCCGAGGAGAAGTTCGCGAACGACGGGGGTGAGCGCGCGTGAGCGCCGAACCGTTCCTCGAAGTCCGCGACCTGAAGAAGTACTACGACGACGGCGGCCTGCTCGGCAGCGACCCCGTCAAGGCGGTCGACGGCGTGAGCTTCGACATCCGCGAGGGCGAGACGCTCGGGCTCGTCGGCGAGTCCGGCTGTGGGAAGACCACACTGGGGCGGACGATTCTCAACCTCGAGAAGGCGACCGAGGGTGAGGTCGTCGCCGACGACACCGACGTGACCAGCATCTCGGGCCGGGAGCTCCGGGAGTGGCAGAGTCAGGCCCAGATGGTGTTCCAGGACCCCGAGGCCAGCCTGAACGAGCGGATGACCGTCGGCGAGATCATCCGCGAGCCGCTCGACGCCCACGACTGGCCGAACCTCGCAGTGTCGGTCAGCGACGACCGCGAGGTGTCGGGGAAACTCGTCCACCGCGCCGAGGACGGCGAACGCCCCGACATCACTGTCGGCATCGACGACAGCGTCACCGTCCGCAAGAACGCACCGCTGTCGATCGACGACGTGGAGGTCGAGATCGACGAGGTGGAGATCAGCGTCGAGGTGACCAAACACGCCTCGGAGATGCGCGAGGACCGCGTGCGCGACCTGCTCGAACAGGTGGGGCTGCAGGAGGAGCACTTCTACCGCTACCCCCACCAGTTCTCCGGCGGGCAGAGTCAGCGCGTGGGCATCGCCCGCGCGCTCGCGCTCGAACCGCGGTTCCTCGTGCTCGACGAACCCGTGAGCGCACTCGACGTGAGCGTCCAGGCCCGGATCATCAACCTCCTCGAAGACTTACAGGAGGAGCTCGGGCTCACCTTCCTGTTCATCGCCCACGACCTGAGCGTCGTCCGCCACATCGCCGACCGCGTGGCGGTGATGTACCTGGGTGAGGTGATGGAGCTCGGCCCAACCGAGGAGGTGTTCACCGACCCCTCTCACCCCTACACCGAGTCGCTGCTGTCGGCGATTCCCGGCTCGTTGGTCGAGACCGGCGAGCGTATCACGCTGCGCGGGACGCCGCCGAGCCCGCGGGACCCGCCGACGGGCTGTCGGTTCTCGACGCGTTGCCCGGCGAAGATCCGCCCCGACGAGTACAGCGTCTCCGGCGAACACTGGGAGGCGCTCGACCAGCTCCACTCGGTGCTCCGGGCCCGCGCGAACGCCGAGAAGAGCATCGTCGACGTGGTCAAAGAGCGGCTTGGCGTGCAGGACGTGTCGACGGTCGACGAGCTCCTGCTCGAACTGTTCGACGCCGAGGAGGAAGCCGACGGCGACATCACGCTGAACATGCCCGACGACGCGGCGTCGGTCGTGTACGAGGCCGTGGAGATGGCCCGTGCCGGCGACGAAGACGGCGCCGCGACGCGGCTGGACGAGGCGTTCGGCAGCGTCTGCACCGAGGAACACCCCGACGCCAACGACGTCGGCGAGGGGCGGGAGAGCCGGTGTCTCCGCCACCGCGAGGAGTACGAGGATCCCGGCCCGGTGATCGAACAGCGCTACCGGAGCTAACCGGGCCCGAACCGACAGGGCTTACGCCACGGCGACGTACCCTCGCCCGTGTCCGAACCGTCCGCTTGCGACCTCTGTGACAGCCCCGTTCCCGAGCACCGCGACGGGGCGTTCTGCTCGGCGGGCTGTCGGTCGATCGCCGAAACCCTCGCTGAGCCCGCCGACACCGGGCCCGAGACGGCCGACGCCGCGGCCGACGGGACCACGTCGGCGTTCTTCTCGGTCGAGGGGATGCATTCTGCGACCTGTGAGGCGTACCTCGAAGCCGTCGCACGCGGCGTCGACGGCGTCGTCGCCGCCGACGCGAGCTACGTCACCGAGTCGATCCGCGTCGACTGCGACGGCGAGCCGCCGGTCGAGGAACTGACCGAGGCGCTCTCCGGCCTCGGCTACGACGCCACGCCGCGTGAGGATCGCGAGCCCGGGAGCTCGGTCGACACCGACGGCGGCGTCGTCGACGGTGCGTTGGGCTACCGCTACGCAGCCGGGGTGGTGTTCGCCTCGTTCCTGTTGCTCCCCTACGCCGTCGTGTTCTACCCCTCCCACCTCGCGGCGCTGCTGGGCTTCGCCGACCCGCTGGGCGGCGGCGCGAGCATCACGACCGTCGTCCCCGTGTTCCTCGTGTTGACGTTCGTCGTCATCGTCGTCACCGGCGCGCCCGTGCTCCGGGACGCCTACATCGCGATCGTCCTCAGGAAACCCAACACGGGGCTACTCGTGACGTTGACCGCGATCGCGGCGTACCTGTTCGGGGTCGCGGGCTACTTCGCGGGGACGTTCGGCGCCTACTACGACCTCGCGGTGGTGGCGGTCGCCGGCGTCACCGGCGCGACGTTCTACGAGTCGCTCACGAAGCGCAACGCCGCGAGCGCGCTGACCGATCTCACGGTGTCCCGCGTGGCGGACGCGACCCGCGAGACCGACGCCGGGAGCGAGACCGTCCCGGTCGACGCACTCGAACCGGGCGACCGCGTGCTCGTCCCCGAGGGCGAGCGCGTGCCCGTGGACGGCACGCTCACGGAGGGCGAGTGTACCGTCGACGAGGCGGTCGTCACCGGCGAGTCGGCGCCCGTTCGGAAGCGGGCGGGCGACGAACTGATCGGCGGCTCGATCGTCAGCACGGGCGCGGCGACGATCACCGTCGGCGACGGCGTGGCGAGCAGCGTCGACCGGCTCGCGGCGTCGGTCTGGGGGTTCCAGAGCGCCGCCCACGGGGGCCAGCGCCGCGCGAACCGAATCGCCGAGCGAGTAACGCCGCCGCTGGTCGCGGTGGCACTGCTCGTCGGCGTCGGCTCGTTCGTGCTGAGCGGCGGCCGGATCGCGGTCGGCGTCGTCGGGCTGCTCACGACGTTCATCGCCGCCTCGCCGTGGGCGCTGGGGTTCTCGACGCCGCTGTCGGCGGGGACGAGCGTCGCCCGCGCGCTCGAGGACGGCGTCGCGGTGTTCGACGAGACGACGTTCGAGCGGCTGCGCGGCGTCGAGACGGTCGTGTTCGACAAGACCGGGACGCTCACCACCGGCCGGATGGAGCTGCTCGATTACGACGCGCCAGCGGACCTGCTCGCGGCGGCCGCCGAACTCGAACGACGGGCCGCCCACCCCGCGGCCGCGGCGATCGTCGACGCGTTCGGCGGCGACGACAACACGGTCGAGTCGTTCACCAGCCACCCGACCGGCGTCGAGGGAACTGTCGACGGCCGGCAGCTGCTCGTCGGGAACCCCGACCTGTTCGCGGAGCGCGGCTGGTCGGTGCCTGACAACATCGCGTCCCGGGCGAGCGAGGCCCGCGAGGCCGGGAAGCTCCCGGTGCTCGTCGGGGAGGACGGCGCGGCGGCGGGAATCGTGATCGTCGGCGACGAGGCCCGGCCCGACTGGGCGTCGACGCTCGAACGCCTCGCCGACCGGGGGCTCGACGTGGTCGTGCTCACGGGCGACGACGAGTCCGCGGCCGCCGAGTTCGCCGCCAGCCCGCACGTCACCCACGTGTTCGCGGGCGTCCCCCCGGCCGGGAAGTCGGCGGCGGTCCGGCGGCTGCGCGCCGACGGGCCGGTCGCGATGGTCGGCGACGGGACCAACGACGCGCCGGCGCTGGCCGCGGCGGATCTGGGGATCTCGCTCGGGAGCGGGACCGCACTCGCGGCCGAGGCCTCGGATCTGGCGGTGGTCGAGGACGACCTCTCCGGCGTCGCCGCGGCGTTCGACCACTCGGCGGAGAGCTACCGGCGGCGGCGCTGGAACGACCGGCTCGCGCTGCTGTACAACGTCGCCGCGATCCCGCTGGCGATCGGCGGGCTGCTCAACCCCCTGCTGACGATGGGGGCGGCGGTGTTGTGCTGTGGGCTGATCGCCGGCAACGCGTTCCGTGCCGACTAATCGGGAAGTTCGAACTCACCCAGCGTGAGAAGGCCAAGTGCGAAGCCGGCGACGATCAGTCCCCCCGCGAGCAGCTGTGAGCGTGGCGTGCTCGGGAGCAAGCCCGTCGCGAGCGTCCCCCCAACGACGAGTATCGACGCGCCACCGAGCCCGACTACGGTCCGTACTCGTTCGTCCATATCGAGAGTTCGACCTCCGACAGCATGAGCGACACGCTTCCGTCCCGTGCCCGACGACGCTAAAGGGGAGGACCGTTCATGGCCGGCCATGTTGGGTGGGAAACTCGCGGCGGCGTCGACGCTGAAGATCGCCGCCGCAGTGCTCGGAGTGCTGTCGCTCTCGATCGGCGGGGCGTGGGCGGTCGGGATCATCGGCGCGCCCTCGGTCGTCGTCGTCGACAACGCGTTCGGCCCGGTGAACGAGTCGACCACGACGATCGAGTCCGAGATCGTCGTCGACAACCCCAACCCGTTCGGGCTGCGGCTGGGTGGGCTCACGATCGACTACGCCGTCGAGATGAACGGCGTCCGGATGGCTACCGGCGGGCGCGAGGGGCTGGGGGTGAACGCCAGCGGCAACAGTTCGATCCCGCTCACGACGCGGATGAACAACGACCGCATCCCGCCGTGGTGGGTCACCCACGTCGAGAACGGCGAGAACACCACGCTGACCGTCGACGCCTCGATCCACTCGGACCTGCTGGGCCAGTCGTTCGACCCACAGATCGAACGGTCGGTGAACACGAACGTCATCGGCGGGTTCAACAGCGAGGAGGACCGGCCGATCGACGTCGACCGGCCGTTCGCTCCCGAGCCCGTGCTCTGGCTCAACAGCACCAGCGGCCAGTGGGGCGCGGTGAGCAACGAGACCACCGAGATCGACACCGCCTTCGAGCTGTACAACCCCAACCCGACGCCGGTCGCGATCTCGGAGATCGGCTACGAGATCGAGATGAACACCGTCACGATGGGCGAGGGCGCGACCGAGAGCGCGGTCAGCATCGCCCCCGGAGAGCGCGAGACCGTCCGCGCGACGACGGCGCTGCAGAACGAGAACCTCGACGAGTGGTGGGTCACCCACCTCCAGAACGAGCAGACGACACAACTGGAGGTGACGTTCTACGCCCGGATCGACCTCTCCTCGTTCGGCGGCGACACCATCGAGATCCGGCTCGACTCCATCCAGCGCACCATCGAGACCGACATCTTCGGTGGGGGTGCGTCCGACGGCGGCACCGAGGGCGAGGCCACGCCCACGCCCGACGGAACTGAAACGGCGACAGCACCCGACGACGAGGAGACGGCGACGCCCGACGACACGCCCACTGACGACGAGACAGCCACACCGACGCCGACACCGACCGACGACGGACTCCTCGCGGTCGGTGGTTCCGTGGCGTGACAACACGTCACTGAGCGCCGACACGTTCTTCGCGGTGGCGGTGCTGCGTTCGACTATGCGGAGTGAACACGCTCCTGATCGGGTTCTTCTCGCACGACGAGACCGCGGTCGCGGCCGAGCGTGAGGACGGGGCGGTCCGGCTGACCGTCGACGGCGAGACGTATCGCTTGCCCCGCGAGGCCGCGCTCGCGCTGCGGGAGTCCGTCGGCGACGCGCTGGAGCGCCGACTGGCGCTGTTCCGGACCGTCGGACAGTACCGCCGCGACGGGAGCTACACCGTCGCCCGCCGAGGCGCCGACACGCCGGGAAACGAACAGGTGTTCGACTCCTTCGAGGCGCTGCGGGCGCTGTTCGAATCGCTACCCCCCGAGTTCGGGGCCGAGGCGGTGGGTGAGCAGGGCGTCACCGGCTCCCGACGCCACCTGATCGTGCGCCACTTCGCCGAGCACCCGCGGTTCGACTGTCGGCTGATCAGCGAGCGCCCGCTACGGGCCGAGAAGTCCGAGGACTGACGAGCGGTCGCCGTCGGTCGGCAGGCATACGTCGCCGCCGCCCGCAGCCGGAAACATGACCGACAGCGGCAAGATCGACCGGACGTTCTTCGCCGAGCGGATCGCCCCCCGACTCGGCGCCGAGCGCGACGACGTGGCGCTTGGCCCGACTGCGGGCGTCGACTTCGGCCTGCTCGACCTCGACGGGACGGGGCTGGCGGTCGCGACCGACCCGATCTCGGTGCTCCCGGCGCTGGGGTTCGAACGCGCGGGCCGGTTCGCGCTCCACGTCGCGCTCTCGGACGTGGCCGTCGCCGGCGTCGTCCCCAGCCACCTCGCGATCTCCTTCTCGCTGTCCGAGTCCATCACCGACGAACAGTTCGACGCGCTCTGGGGCGCGATCCACGAGGAGTGTCGTGATCTGGGGATCAGCGTGCTCACAGGTCACACCGCGCGCTACCCCGGCGCCGAGTTCCCGTGGGTCGGCGCGGCGACGGCGATGGGCGTCTGCGACCCCGCGGCGGTCGTGCGCCCGGACGGCGCGCGCCCGGGCGACCGCCTGCTCGTGACTCGCGGGCCGGCCGTCGAGACCGCGGGCCTGTTCGCGTCGCTGTACCCCGAGGAACTCGGCGAGCGCGGGCTGTCGCCCGAGACGGTTGCCGAGGCCGCCACGGGGCTGGACGAGGCCACGCTGGTCCGCGACGCCGTGACCGCTGCGGAGACAAGGGAAGTGACCGCGATGCACGACGCGACGGAGGGGGGCTTGCTCGGCGCGTTCTGTGAGATGGCCGGCAGCGCCGGGGTCCGGTTCGAGATCGACCACGCGGCGGCGCCGATGCGGTCGGGCGTCGACGCGGTCTGTGCGGCGCTGGGGATCGACCCGTGGAAATCCACCAGTTCGGGGACGCTCGTGCTCGCGGTCGCGCCCGAGGACGCCGACGCGGTCCGGGCGGCGATCGAGCGTCGGGGGACGCCCGTCGCCGAAGTCGGGAAAGTCGTAGAAGGTTCGGGTGTCCGGTTCCGCGGCGAGGAGTGGACCGAGCCGCCGCGGGACCCCTCGTGGGACGCCTACGCCGAGTTGGCCGGCGAGGAGTGAGCCGCGAATGGGGCGGCGGCCGGTGTGGTAACGCCTTTGTCGGGCGGGACGGAGAACCGTGCATGAGCAGCCCCTTCTCGATCGCCCGCGAGGACGCCGCCGCGCGGGACGCCGCCGACCCGCTGTCGGCGTACCGCGACCGCTTCGACGTGCCCAGCGAGCTGTACATGGACGGGAACTCGCTGGGGCCGATCAGCGACGACGCCGAACGCACGCTCGACCGCGTGGTCGACGAGTGGCGCGAGCGCGGCATCGAGGGCTGGACGGAGGGCGAACAGCCGTGGTGGGAGTACGCCGAACACCTCGGCGAGCGTCTCGCGCCGTACGTCGGCGCCGAGTCGGAGGAGGTCGTGATCGCCAACTCCACCACCATCAACATCCACAGCCTGGTCGGGACGTTCCTCGATCACGTCGCCGACGTGCCGGCACGGGCGATGGACGCGCCCGACGCTCTCGACGACTCGCCGGTCGACGCCTCGGGCAACGTCGTCGTCGCGAACGAACTCGACTTCCCGACCGACCACTACGCGATCCGCGCACAGTTCCGCCAGCGCGGGCTGGACCCCGACGAACACCTCCGGCTGGTGGAGAGCCGGGACGGCCGGACGATTGAGTACGAGGATGTCGCGGCGGCGATGGGCGACGACGTGGGGATCCTGTTCATGCCGACCGTGCTCTACCGATCGGGGCAACTGTTCGATGTGGACGCGCTGACCGAACTCGCCCACGACCACGACGCACTCGCCGGGTTCGACGCCGCCCACTCCGTCGGCGCAGTCCCCCACGAGTTCTCGGCGGCCGACGTGGACTTCGCGGTCTGGTGTTCCTACAAGTACCTCAACGCCGGCCCGGGAGCCATCGCGGGGCTGTACGTGAACGAGCGCTACCACGGGCTGGCGCCCGCCCTGCCGGGCTGGTGGGGGAACGAGAAAGCGAGCCAGTTCGACCTCGAACTCACGTACAGGCCCGAGCAGTCGGCGGGCGCGTGGCAGATCGGCACCGTGCCGATGCTGTCGGCGGCGCCGCTTGAGGGCTCGCTCGACCTGCTCGACGAGGCCGGGATCGACCGGGTGCGGGCGAAGTCGCTCGAACTGACGGAGCTGCTCGCGACGCTGGTCGAGGATCTGGCCGACGCGGGCTACGAGTATTCGGTCGGAACGCCCGCGGCAGACGAGCGCCGCGGCGGCCACGTCGCCGTCGAGCACCCCGACGCCGACCGCGTGAGTCAGGCGCTCCGCGAGCGGGGGGTGGTCGTCGACTACCGCCCGCCGAACGTGATCCGGATCTGTCCGGCGCCGCTGTACGTCGGCTACGCGGACGTGTACGACGTGGCCGAACAGCTCCGGGCCGTGATCGACGAAGGGGCACACGAGGCGTTCACCGCGAGCGAAGGCGTCTCGTAGCCGCGAACGACGTGAACACTCCGGCGTGAACACCGTTTTGTCGTCGGGGACCCAACACCGACCATGGACGTTCTAGTGCTCGGTGGCGGTTACGCCGGCCTCACGGTGACACGAAAACTGGAGCGGCGGCTCCCGGCGTCGGCGACGCTCACGCTGGTCGACGACACGGGGAACCATCTGGTCCAGCACGAGCTCCACCGGGCGGTCCGGGAGCCCGACTACGTCGACGACATCTCGGTGCCGCTGGGGGAGATTCTCGATCGAGCGACGCTGCGGGAGGGGGAAGTTACCGATGTGGACCGCGAGGGTCGGACCGTCTCGCTGGCCGGCGGCGACGAACTCGGCTACGACTACTGTGTGGTCGCGCTCGGGGCCGACACGGCGTTCTACGGCATCCCGGGCGTCGAAGAGCACGCGACACCGCTCAAACGGCTGGAACACGCCGCGACGATTCGCCGGGAGTTCGAGGCGGTGGTCGACCAACTGGGCCACGACGACCCGGCGACCGACACCGAGCGGACCGGGACGGTCGTCGTCGGCGGCGCCGGCCTCTCCGGCGTGCAGGTCGCGGGCGAACTGGCCGCGATGGCTCGCGAGCGCGACGTGGCTGACAGCGTCGAGATCGTCCTGCTCGAACAGGAGGCGACCGTCGCGCCCGGCTTCCCCGAGCAGTTCCAGCGGGCGACCCGCGACCTCCTCGACGAGCAGGGGGTGGACGTGCGGACGGGGACCACCGTGACTGCGGCGGACGACGCGACGATCACGACCGAGAGGGGAACGATCGCCTACGACCAGTTCGTCTGGACCGGCGGCATCCGCGGGAACGAGGCCATGGCCGGCGATCGCCCGCAGGTCCGCGGCGATCTCCGCCTCGACGAGCGGACGTTCGCGCTGGGGGATGCGGTGCGGATCGTCGACGCCGACGGCGAGCCGGTGCCCGCAAGCGCCTCCGCGGCCGTGCGAGCCGCGGAGACGGTCGCGCGGAACGTCGTCGCCGCGGCGACGGCCGACGGCGGGTTCGTGGACGTTCAGCAGTGGCACTGGGAGAGCCCGGGCTGGCTGATCTCGGTCGGTGACGACGCGGTGGCACAGCTCGGACCGACGGTCGTGACCGGCGGCACCGCCAACGCGCTCAAGTCGGCGGTGGGAGTCACCTATCTCGCGGAGCACGGCTCGCTCCGGCGTGCGCTGGGCGTGCTACGAAAGGAGATGGACGACGTCGAGGAGTTCGCGGAGCTACTCGAACGGCTCTGAGCCGAGGCTGTTCGGTCGTTCGATCAAGAACGAACGGGGGCTCGTGACGCGGGGGTCACGGGCCTACTCGTCGTCTTCGTCGTCGTCGCGCATCTCGTCGAGCTTGCCGACCAGTTCGTCGGTCGACTCGGTGGACTCGAAGGAGAGGTCGCCCTCCTCGCCGCCGTCGATGTCGACGCCCTCGGCCTGATCGTTGGTGTCCTGGTTCTGGTTCTCCTGCTCAGACTCGTCGTACGATCCAAATCCCATACCCGAGCCGACGGGGCCGAGCGCAAAAACCCTGTGGACCTGTCGGTCCCGTGAGGGTGGTTCTCGCGCCGCGCCCGCGGCGGACCGACAGGGCTTACGGGCCCGGGGGCCGAGGGGTGGGACATGAGCAACCGTGTCGTGCAGGGACGGATGGTGACGCCGGAATCGCTGGCCGAACAGGTCGAGGGCGACGACGTGCTGGAGGCCGAACCGATCGAGGACGCCGACCGGGACTGCCCGGACTGTGGCGGCGACGTGATCAGCGTCGGCTACATGCCCAGCGTGACGGAGTTCGTTACCGCCTACAAGTGCCAGGAGTGCGACTGGGCGGAAGTCGACCGGGACTGAATCGGATCGAAATCCCTTTACACGGAACGGATGTAGCGAGGAGTGCAAGGGGACGTGGCCAAGCCCGGGATGGCGACTGACTCCAGAGGCCACGCGCCCGGTGACGAACTCCAGACTGATATACCGAGTCGGCGACTGATCATCGCCGGCGACGACGACCCTCTGGAGGACCGAGGCGCACCGGAGATATCAGTCGATCGGGGGTTCAAATCCCTCCGTCCCCATTTCTTTCCGTACTGCACAATAATTGGCAGTAGAGAGGCCCTACCTTAACTACCCTCCCTCAATGCGCCGATATATTTCAGTCGATACCTGAATGGTATCCTGTACCAGTACAGGGTTTTGTCTGATGATGCTGAGTGTAGGTACTAATTCTGTTGACTGTTTTCGGACACCAGTCCCTAAGTACGGTTGTCTATATTGACCGTCAAGGATTCTACCATCCGAAAGAAAAGTCCTGATAATCATACAACATACGACATTTATACTCAAAAGGGATCCGCGAAGTTACTTATGTTGGTAGAATATAGTTAAATACATGACTCAGCAGCGCCGTGCTGTTTCTTCAGTCATTGCAGTTGTTTTGATGGTTGCAGTTGTCGTTATTCTCAGTGCAACTGTTTCTGCTGCCGTTCTTAGCATCACAGAAGATCTCAATGAACCAGCTCCGACAGTTGCGCAGACGAGTGGCGATTTTATTCCAGGAGCGGACGATCAAGAAGTTCGGGTGACCCACCTTGCTGGGGACAGCGTAATGGTTGAAAACATCGAGATAGCCGTTAGAGCCTCTGGTCCTGACGTGGACACTACGGAACGGCTGATCAATCTACCGGCAGATGGCAGCGATATCGACGAAGAAAACTTACACAACGATAATGGCTTAATTAGCAAGGGATACGGAGATGCCGGTCCCGCAGATCCGAACCAAGTGATTATAGAAGATTACCCGACTGACGACAACGTCTGGGACGTCGGTGAAACGGTTCAATTCGAAATAAATGTTGGTGAAGCCGACTTCCGGAGCCAACCCGGCAGGACAGGCCCAGACGCTGATGAACTCGAAATTACGATTATTCATACAGAGTCAAACGCGATACTGTTTGAAAAGGTGTTTAGACCGTAACTGGAATAGGATCGCACACAACTGCCTTGATAAGGAACTAGTGACTTCACACTCCGATAAATAAGCCGGTGTAGTGAATGGATAGTTCACCTCGGTTGCAGCGAAAGAAACGCCGTGCGAATCGTTCTATGACACCCTCGTCCTCGACGTACATATCTCGGCCCGGTGGAAACACAATACGAAGACCGGGCCGTAGGTCGTCCGCCGGAACGCGGACGACCTGCTATGAGTGGCTGCCGACAAAGCCTTCCACAGCTAGATCACGAAATACGAGTTCTACGCCCTCGGTGTCGATCCACTCAACTTACAGCATGGATCGAAACCGCTGACGCTAGGACATAACGCGTTCATCCGGACAAAAAGCTACTCTCAGCGCTGGATACCCGAAACATCGTATTCGACAACGAAGCGCTCGCTCGGCTGGTATCGACAGTTCCATGAAATCGCTCTCATATTCGCCATCTCCAACATAGAACCGCTCTGTGAACCACTCTAACGGTGACTTAGCACCTATCCAACACGGCAGATACAACAGCAACAGGTGGATCTATTGGTTAAAATACTTTGTTGGTCGGTATCTCGATGGTGTATGGTCTCCCGTAGAGTTACCCTCCAGTCCGTCGGTACCCTCCTTGTCGGTCTCGGTGCCGGGTGTATCGGCCAGTCAGGCCCGGCCAGTGATCGCGTCGAATGGCAGCGACAGGTCTCTGGGACGCCCCTTCTCAACGACGGAACGATCTACATCCTCGATCGGCTGACACTCTATGCACTGTCGCCGACCGATGGAAGCGACCAGTGGACGGTCGCCTACGAAGAAGACAACTTCGACGAACGTCTCTGTCTCCGCAGTGAACTCGCCGTCGACGATCGTCGGGTCTACGTCTCGGCGTGCGACGGACTCCGTGCCCTTCGTCGGTCGGACGGGGAGCAGGTATGGTCAGTCGACTCTCCGCTCAGATCGGGCGTAACCGTCAACGGGGGGCGGGTGTACGCGAACGGCGACGACTTGCTCGCCATCGACGCCGACGGGGGAGATATAGAATGGCGCGTGCCCACGGATGGCGAACGCCTCACCAGACTGGCAGCCACGGAGGATGTCGTCGTCTTCACGAACCGAGCCGACGGCGTCGTCACCGCGTTCGACACCGACGGCGAGCAACGGTGGACATATCGGACCGAGACCGAAACTCGGAGTCCGACGATCGCCGATGGAGTCGTCTACGTGGCAACCGCGCCGGTCCCGGGTCGTGAGGGACGATTGCTCGCGCTGGATATCGAGGACGGAGCCATACTGTGGAACGTCGAGACGCCGTCACTGAAACGCGGGACGCGTCCCGTCGTCGACACGGACGCGATCTACCTCGGCTGTAACGGCCGTGACAGCGGACGGCTAGTCTCCCGAAGCCGGCAGGACGGATCCGAGCGGTGGTCGTTCACCGCCGACAATCGGAGCGTGTACGAGCCGGTGGTCGACGACGGGACCGTGTACGCCGGCTCGAACGACAATACCCTGTACGCGTTCTCGCTTACCGGGGAAACGAAGTGGACGGTCGACACGGACAGTACCGTTGGATCGGTCGCCGTGGGAGACGAGTTCGTCTACGCGTCGAACAACGAGCGGCTCGTGGCCGTTGAGCGAAGCTGAGCGCGAGCTCATCATCGAGGGGATAGAACAACTTACGACACAGGGGCACCTCGCACTGGCTGCCGTGACGATCCTCGAACTCGGGGGGCATTCCGGGATCCGGACTCGCGATGTCTATGACGTGTATAACTCGCTGTCAGACCACACGATGCCGACCAACTTGCCACCGTCGGATGCGTGATCGCTTACTCGAGCTCGACATGCTGAGCATCATCCGCGCACGCAAGTCTGTCTGGCTCCGTCGGCGGCGAGGCCTACACGTTCGGGCTCCGCGTCGAGCCGTCGACGGCTACCGACGTCCTCGAAGCTGTCTCCCGGTTCGACGACGTCGACTTCAACGAGCTCGCGAAGAATTGGTTGAACGAACAGCAGAAACGTGGGTAGCGACGTTAGATTCTTTCACCTCAACTCTCCACCCCCGGGCATGTCCGGATTTCTCGTCGTCGACGACCACGTACTCGATATCCTGACCCGGGTGGACTGGTAGGTCCGGCTCGCGGGCTCGATTCAAGGCGGCCACGTTCTGGGTATTCTGTGAGTAGCCTTCCAGTGGCCTGGAGGTACGATTCCGGGTCGAACTCGGGCATCTTCAAGGCCAGTTGCAGCTGTGCGAACGCTGTCGCCCACGGGGGGTCGCGACGTACTGGGACGACCGACCGGACGGTTCGGGCGAGGGGGGAGGGCCGAGGGGGAGGGGCCGGTGGACTGCGACCCGTCGTTCGCGACGACGGGCAGGTGCAACTCGGCGTGCAGCAGGGAAGTATTGGAGTGTAGCGTTTCCCTACCTGAAACAGTCCATGTCTCTAACCCTGAAACAGGCCTCCAATGGTTAAACGCCACCTGGCAGGAAGCATCGGTATGTCGTTCTCTACCAGTCGCTCGGTCGGACGAGGTATCAGGAACTCGCTGTCCCGTTCCGGCGTGGCTGTGTTCGTTCCCGTACTGCTCGCACAGGCAGCCGTCCTCATCGCGTTCAACACTGTCCTCCAGTCGACTCTTCAGGAGGAGTTACACGGCCTTTCGATCGGCCTCGCCGCCATCGTTGCGCTCGGGGTCGTGAACGCCGGCATCGGGCTGCTTTCGCTGATCGATCTCGCAGCAGCACAGGTAGTAAGCCTCGTAGTCATATCGGCGTTCAACGTTGTCTCCATCACCGTCGTTGGCGACGCGTTCCGTCAGCTTCGGGGAGGAGCCTCCCCGTGAGCTCCTCTCGACACGAGTGTGACCGATCACCGCTCTCATTACGGATGCGCCGAGACTGTCAGATCATACAGCCACAACGATGAGGATCCTCGTGCTTTCGGCCTCGATCGCCGCCGACGTCGTTGCCGTCGCACTGTTGGCGTGGGCAACGTGGCGGGCCGTTGATGACCGGACCCGGCCGAACGCGGCCCCATTCGTCGCTCTGACCGGTGGGCTCCTGCTGTGGGCCCTCCTGTCGTTGGTCTCCGAGCTTCCACACGCCTGGTCCGTCGGCTCGGGAAGGGCCGCGATCGTACAGGTCCTACCGATCGTCTTCATCCCCGCGGTCTGGCTGGTCTACGTACTCGGCTACACCGGCCGCGGTACTGGACTGACACGTCCGCGGATCGCGATGTTCGTTCTCCTCGCGCTCCCCCTCGTCGGCGCGGCGATCACGTTCAACGGTGATCCCTCTATGGAGGAGGTTCAGCGCTCCCTGGCGTCACTCGCCGGGACTGAACTGATGCTGTTGTTCGTGGTGTACGTCTATGCGGGATTCGTCTTTCTCAGATACGGCTGGAACCACGCGCGCATCTCGAAAGGGCAGCTGCTGGTCCAGGTCGGGGCCGTCTCGGCGCCGTACGTCGTCGGGACGTGGCGCGACGGTAATCACATCGTCGACGGCGTGACGGCCGGCCTGCTCCTCTCCGGCGTATTGCTTTTGTTCGCGCTCCGGCAGTATCCCGTACTGACAGGGTTCCCGAAGGCGGACTACGTCGCCCGGTCACGAGTCGTCGAAGCGCTGCAGGAGGCCGTCATCGTCGTCGACTGGGATGGTCACGTCCTCGACGCGAACGTGACCGCCGAAGAACTGTTCAACCGATCCACGCGGGCCATGATCGACACGCCTGTGGCGTCGATCGTCGACGGTATCGACGGCGCTGACCTGTCCCCCGGATCGACCGGGGTGACCGCCCTCCGAACTGCGAAGGGGTACCGGCAGTTCCAGTTCACCGTCTCCGCCGTCGAGGGTGACGAGGGGGGCGACCCGGTCGCTAGAGCCGTGGTGCTCCGAGACGTGACCGATCAGCAGACCCGCGAGCAACGGCTCTCCGTTCTCAATCGCGTGCTCAGACACAACCTCCGGAACAAGCTCGACGTGATCCTCGCTCACGCCGATCACATCGCCGAGGGGACCCATCGCAGGGCGATTCGAGAGAGTGCGGCCGATCTGGCGTCGACCAGCCGGAAAGCTCGCGATGCCGAGGCGTTGATGACCGACAGCAGCGATTCACCATCACCGGTCGACCTCGTGTCCGTTGCCCGTGAAGTCGCCACGACCGCCCGTGAGGAGTACCCCGAGGACAGCGTCTCGGTCCAGGGGCCGGACCACCTCTGTATCGCCTCCCAACCCACGGTCGTCCGCCGGCTCGTGACCGAACTCGTCGAGAACGGGATCGTCCACTCGAGCGACCCCGCTCGGGTCGAGATCGACGTGGACAGGACTGCCGACGGCACGCCGAGACTCCGTGTCACCGATGACGGCCCGGGCATCCCCGATCGCGAACGCGAACTGTTGACCGGGTCGGGCGAAACTCAACTCGAACACGGGCTCGGTGTCGGCCTCTGGTTCGTTAACTGGGCAGTCAATCAACTCGGTGCAGAACTCGAGTTCGAGCGCGCCGACGCCGACGGAACCGTCGTCGTCGTCTCGTTCCACGGCGCTGGTACGTCTTCGATCTCGAACTCGTCGGACGACGAGTCCGACGGCACCGGGACGACCGAGGGAGACGGATGATGCGGAAAACATTCACCGGTGCGTTGGTGGAGGCTGATATGCGACGCCGCAACGTCCTCACGAGCGGGGCTGTCCTCCTCTCGGTCCCCCTCACCGGCAGTGCTTAACCCATCCGTCGTCCTCGATATGGAGTAGGGACGGCAGTAGAGACCCCTGACGAGAAGTCGATGACCGCTGAGCCGGGATGCGACGAACACTCCGTCATGACGACCATGCTGGAGAACGTGTCCGCGACTCGGAGTGACCGCAGCGAACTGTTCGCCACGAGACGTGGCTCGTCGGGTACAACGGAACTGCGTATCACATCTTCGCCGAAGGGCAGACGGGAACCGTACGATCGGGACGCTACCGAGTGAAACTGATCGACGCTTCGATATCGCCGTCCTCGATCGAAACCGAGAGGTGGCGGGCGGTGGCGGCGAACTGTTCACGATGGTGGCCGTCGAGAGCGATCCGCTGTTCGCTCCTGACGAGTCCGGCGTCCTGGAGGTCGTTGAGCCGACGGTAGGCGGTCGCTCGGGACACTCCCGCTTCTTCGGCGACGGCACGCCCGCCGCGCGGCCGTTCCGAGACTGCCTCGAACACCCGACGCGTGTACTCGTCCCCGAACAGGTCAAGCAGCTCCGCCGTCGACGGTCGGGATTCCATCTCTTCGTCGCGATCGTGACTCGGTTGGAGGCGTGCAGCCATACAACTGCAGTGTGGCGGATACCCCTTTGCAGGACGTGCTCAGTATCGGAACGCCCGCCCGATTCAGTGTCTAACCATGCAGACTGCGGTGCCCCGACGCGCCGAACGGAACCAGTTATGATGCTCCGGGAGCAACTCAGGGCTACGATTCCCCGCCATGGCGGACACCGACACCAATCAGGATCCGAGGGTTCTCGTTGTTGACGACGAGAAGGAAGTCGCCGACGCCTACGCGCTCCGACTCCGTGGCGAGTGTACGGTGGATACTGCCTACGGTGGGCAGGAGGCGTTCTCAGTCATCGAAAACCGGCCTGTCGACATCCTCCTCCTGGATCGGCACATGCCGGACGTCTCGGGCGACGAGGTGCTCACTCGACTCGCCGAGCGCGGGTTCGAGGGCCGTGTCGTGATGGTGACTGCGATCGACCCGGAGTTCGACGTGTTGGAATTACCGTTCGACGATTACCTGTGTAAGCCGATTGATCGTGAGGACGTTCGGTCGGTCGTCGATCAGCAGCGGCAGATTCTCGCCTACGAGACTCTCGGGAAGTACTTCGGCGCGAAGTCGACACAGACGGTGTTGACCGCCCAAACGAGCCCCGAACAACGCGAGAACCACGAGCAGTTCGAGGCGGTCCGCGAGCGGGCGACCCGCCTCGAACGGCGGGCACAGCGGTTGCTCGACGATGACACGCTGCTCGCGAAGTTCGAGAGCGTCGACCGTGATGGAAGGTAACACGAACTGTTGCTCTGCGCCTCACTTTCGTGTTGTGGGTGCCGTGTTGCACGAACGGAAACAGGGAGATAGAGCTTTTTCCGACTGAACTTACGTACGAGTGTCCAATGCAACTCGACGAGTTCGTCGACGCCAATGCTCCCGAATCGAGCGGTGACAGTTTCCGAAAAGTCAACAAACGGTTGTTAGAGATCCCCTTCGACGGAATCACGATGGTAAAAGCCGGCTCGATGATCGCCTACACCGGGAACGTGACGTTCACCGGCAAATCCTCCGCCGAGGGCGGTCTCGCTGGCTTCGTCAAGGACGCCGTCAGCGGCGAGGGGACACCGATCATGGAGGCCGAAGGATCGGGGACGCTGTACGTCGCCGATCAGGGCAAGAAGGTACAGATCCTCTCGTTGGACGCCGACGAGTCGATCTCAGTCAACGGGACCGATGTGCTCGCCTTCGAGGAGGGTATCGATTACGAGATCGGTACCGTCGGCGGCCTCTCCCAAGCCGCTGCGGGCGGGCTGACGAACGTGTTCCTCACCGGCCCCGGCGACGTGGCCATCACAACCCACGGCGACCCCGTCGTGATGAGGCCGCCAGTCACGACCGACCCCGATTCGACCGTGGCCTGGAGCGCCAACCTCTCACCGTCGATCGGGACGAACAAGGCCATCGAGATCGGCCAGCAGTCCGGCGAGCGGGTACAGATGGAGTTCGGCGACTCCGAGGGGTTCGTAATCGTCCAACCCTACGAGGAGGGCGGACAAACGTAACGACGATACGTAGCCACCACTCGCTCCGCCGGACCGATTCGCTGAACCGCCTTGGGGTCAAGCCCCGTGGCACTCGCCTTGCTTATCTGTAGACCCGTTCCCGGTTCAGGATAGCCTCGTGAGTGCTCAGATGCTCGGATACCGAAACTGACGACCGACTCTTTGCGGCGGACCGTCGGAACCGTCCCGCGCTCGAACGCGCGGATGGGTTGTTTCCCCGTCGGATTGGCAGTCAGCCGATGCGATCTCGCGAGAGCGACGTACCCCGCGGAACGTACTCCGACGAGCTTCGAGATCCGTCGGCCGTGGCGACGCGGCGGGGATCGTCTCGGAACCGCGAGGCGGGGCCGTAGCCGCTTCGGCGATCGGTGTTAAAACCCGGGTTCGCGTTGCTGGGGACGATAGCCGTCTGTAGGCCTATCCAAGTGGGGGGTGTAGAACCGGTCGCTATGTCCCCGAGCAGAGGCCGGCAAACGGTGGTTGCGGTACTCACTGCAGCGATGCTGCTGACCAGTGGTGCCGTGGGCGTCGCGTTCGCCGGTTCGCCCTCCATGACGGACGCACAGGCCGGAGAAACAGCCGACGGTGAGGAGGTAATCGACGCGTTCCTCGAGCAGGTATCGACCCTCGAAACCGTCCAGTTCACCCGCACCGCCGAGCTCACGTTCAACAATCAGACCTCTACGAACACCGTCCGCGTCGACGCGGACCTCGAGTCGTTCCTGAAGCGGACCGAGACGGTGAACGCCTCGATCGGAAGCGATTCGGTCACGACAGTACGAAACGACAGCGCGGTGATCACGTACGACTCCGAGGAGAACACTGTCTCGGAGTACGAAGTCCAGTCGGGAACCCTCCTCCCCCGAATCGAGTCGCTGGCGAACGAGTCCATGGTCGACTACGAATACCTCGGCATCGAAACCGTCGACGGACAGGAGACCTACGCGCTGGACGTGACTCCGGAAGAGCAGTTCCAGCGCGACGCCGACGTCGAGACGGAGACGACTGTGTATCTCGACACGGAGACGTACTTCCCGGTCCGGACGGACAGTCAGACACGAAGTGAGGAGTACAACCACAGTTCGACGGTGACGTACGAGAACGTCACGCTGAACGAGGAGATCCCGGACGGGACGTTCGACCTCGACGTGCCCGATGACGCAACGGATCCGACGGCGGCCGTCGGCCCGGAGATTACGGAGTTCGACACCTACGACGAACTCGCAGCGGCCGCGAACGTTTCAGTCCCGGACGCTGAGATCGGCGACGGGTTCAGTTACGACCACGGCACGACGATCGACGGCGAGAACTACTACGGCGTCACGCTGGGCTACAGCGACGGCAATCGGACGATCACTGTCAGCACGCAGGCCGAGTCGACCGGGAACTTCGACTACGAGGAGTCGGAGATGTACGAGGCCGTCGAAGTCGGCGGGATCACGGGCTATCTCTACACGAGCGACGAGTTCAGCCTGCTCAGTATCGAGGCCGACCAACGGTACACGATCTACGGCGATGTACGGAACGAGACCGCCGTAGATGTCGGGGTGTCGGTCATCGACGGGTAGCGCGGTTCGATACCTTTTTTTTTTGCGAACCGGAAGCGTACGCCGCGGTCCGACGTCGCTCTCGTCGCCTACGACTGGTGGTACCGCTCCCGGTGAACTTCCGCCGTCGTCCCATCGTTGGTCAGTGTGACGACCACTTCGTCGCCTCCCGGGTCGATGCCGACGACGCTGTACGTCGCGTTCTCGGCCGGTTCGGTCATCGTCTCACCACCATGCACCGTCGAGGAGACGGTGAGTCGGTCACCCGATTGGTTGCCGGTGAACGAGACCCGAGCTGTGGCGTCGAACAGGTCCGAGTCAGGATCGTCGTCGTAGGTGATCCCCTCGACGACCCGCGCCGACTCGGGGTACTGTTCGCGATGGATCGTCCGGGTCTCGCCGTCGACGGTTGCGGTGACCACCAGTTCGTCACCCGTCGGATCCAGATTCACGTCGAAGTACGTGATGACTCCCGGTGTCGACGACGACCGGGAGGAGGTCGCGTTCGCCGCCTTCGCAGTCACGCGATCGGCGACCGGTGATTCGACGAAGTGGACGCGAGCGCGGTCCTCATCGGTGTTGAACGTGACCTTGTCGACGACACGTACGTCGAACGGGCCGGGGTCGGAGACGTCCGCCTCGATCCGGACCCCCTGGGTCAGGATCACCCAGTTCCCGTCGTGGGTCACCGTAACCGCGCTGAACTCGCTCGTGTCACCACTCGAATCGGTGATCGTCACCTCGACGACGGCGGCCTCTTCGCCGGTGAGCGCGTCCTCGATCGTCTCGCTGTCGGCTCTGTCCCCCTGCAGGAACGGTGATGTCCGGACGAGATCGGTCGTCACCTCCCGGTCCATCGTTTCGACCGCGACTTGTGACACCGGTTCGTCCCGGAGCAGCCACGGTCCCGCCGTTTCGGGGTCGATGTTCTCGGGGTGGAACGGATGTATCGGGTGGAAGTACGCCCCGACGACGGCGGGGTCCGACGCCGCCACGGTTGATTCGACGTACTGACGGAGGAGCGACTCGGGAGTCCCGCTCGGCCCGGAAACCGTCGGGGAGGCTCTCGGCTCGTCAGTCACCGTCTCGTCGTCTGTCGCCTCTGTCTGTGTGCTCTCGTCCTCTGTGGGAGCACCGATGCAGCCGGCGCCTGCGGCGCCTCCGATCACGCCGAGTGTACCGAGGAACCGTCGTCTGGATACGTTGTGGGCCATCCAAGTACGTTCTACCGTCGCTTTCCCCTTCATCGCCCAGTCGCTGTTTCGAGATCCGAACGCGGGGAAAGGCATTTAGGAGCAGTCGAGCCGAACGCCCCGAGGTGGTTCACCAATCTCGTTGGCCCGTGGCGCCTTCACGTCCCCAGGATGGTCATCCCGATTCCTGTCCCTTCGCGACGCTGTACCACTCGCCGTCCCAGCTGAGAACGTACTCGACGACAGCTTTGATGCCGGCGAGGCTGTACATCGGCAGGACGGCCGGCACGAACAGGTAGCCGATCCCGACTCGTTCGAGGCGACCAGCATTGGCGTCGTAGGCCCTGAGCGCTAGCGCCGCACCGACGAGCGTCGCTGCCGGCAGCAGCGTCCACTTGGCGGCACCGTTGACGACGAGTACTGCCATCTTCGAGACCAGCGAGAGCATGAACACGTTGCCGAGTACCGAGCCAGCACAGATGGCTGGCGACACCAGTGATCGGTAGTTCTGCGGGCTGAGACTCCCCATCACCAGGCTGTGGAGCACCTGCGCGTAGCCAGTCATCCAACGCTTTCGCTGCCCCCACCAGTCAGCTGCCGTGTGGGCTGCCTCGATGGTCGAGGCGTAGGAGAACTGCTCGACCACGTCGACGCCCGCCTCGTAGCAGGCGAACGCGAACGCGTAGTCCTCGGTGAGCTTCGACGGGTCGTACCCGCCGACCGTCTCGAACGCCGCCCGCCGCATCACGATGGTCCGGCTGGCGGCCGTGGTGAAGTCGGTGAGCGTAGTGAGGAGCCGCTGACTGAGGTCGCCGAGTACGACCGATTCGTAGTACGCGACCGTTTCGACGACTCCGTTCGGGTCGGGGATCGTCCGTCCCTGCACCACGTCGCAGTCCTCGAGCTGTGCGACAGCCGCCGAGACGAACCGGCGGTCGACCTGTTCGTCCGCGTCGAACACTGCGAGGAGTTCGCTCTCAGTCACCGCTGCGGCGTAGTTCACCGCACCGGCTTTACTACCGGGGGAGCGGGTGTTGATCAGCAGGTCGACGCGGTCCTCACCTGTGTACTCACGCGCGCGTCGAATCGAGGCGTCGTCTCCGGGTTCGGCGACGATCACGACCCGGAGCGAGTCGTAGCGGCTCGACAGCAGGCTCTCGACGCTCCGGTGGAGGACTGGGGCGTCCTCGTGGACGGGGACTACCGCAGTAACGGTTGGCCCCGTCATCGGACGCTGGTTCTCGGACGTGAACGCCAGCTGGCCGAGCAGCGCCACTGACGAGAGCCCGAAGAGCCCGGAAAGGGTGAAACAGGCCATCACCGCCTGCAAAACCACGACGCTCGCGCCGCCGAGGACGGCCGGAAGCGTGACGACCATCGAGAGCGCGCCTTGGAGGTAGCCCGCGACCGCGATCGCGGCAACGAGCACGCCGAACGTCGCGCTGTCGAAGCCGTCCCGGAACGAGTCCGGAACGACGCTACGGAGGTGAACGAGGAAGCTGGAGAGCCGTTGTCGGATACGGAACGGGGTTCCTGATACGGACGAAGCCATCGGTTGTAGACGGAGGATCGGCCCCCTTCTCCCTGTATCGGACGGCTAACAGCCTGAACGTCTCCCTGTGTCCTCTCTAACTATGCAGACCCACCCGAATCAATGGCCGTGTCCGGGCTCGATCCTGTGACTAGTGGAACTCAGTACAGCCACCCCCAGACCATCCGGGAGCAGAATCACCCCCGAGTTTTCCCGGCCAGCCAGCTCCCGCCGACCGCGCCGAAGGCGCCGGCCACCACGGCGATGGCGAACGTGAAGACTACGAACGTGCCAACAAACAGCAGTCCGCCCACCGCACGAAACCAGACCGGGCCGGCGAGCCCGGACGTTGCTTCGAGGAGGAGCACGAGTGCCGGGAGGCCACCGACCAGTCCGGTACGGATACCGACAGCGGTGATGTCGATCTGTGGGGCCCTGATCTCGGCGAAGTAACCCGCGAGGACACCGCCGAAGAACACCATGTTGAGCGAGAAGGTACTGCCCGCCGCCGTCAGCCAGTAAAGGCCGGCCGAAAGCGGGATCGACGCGATACCGCCGAGGAGGGCGTACCGCCACGTATCGGCCGCAATGTAGTTCATACTTGACGTTTACGCGAGGCGATGATAATGGCCGTGGGGTGTTTCAGTCCCGGCAACGGTGTCCGACGGTCCCGAACGTACACGAGTGATCAACGGTATCGTTCGGTTTCCGTGAGCCGCTTCGGGGTCGACCTTCCGGGCACTCGCCTCGTTCGTCAGTGAACCGCCTTGGGGGCAACCCCCGAGGCACTCGGCCTTATCAGCCTGTAGAGACCTACGCAGCACGACCGGCCGCGACCCGATTTCCCGGGGGTGTCGGTATTGTTAGAGTGGGGACCTATATGTACGGCCGTGGAAGACTGGAGGTATGCACCCGACGACGGCTCGCCGGTGTCCACTCCCGCCGAGCGGCCCACTTCGTCGGACAGCCAGCGTCGTACCGACCACATTTCGGCCGAGCGCCGGTGATCGCCATGGCGGATGAGGCGTCGAGCCTCCCGATCGACGCGGTTCCCGACCCGTTCGTCCGGTACGAGATTTCGGACCGATCGCCAGAGATTGCTGCGGTCAACGAGGCGTTCGAAGCGGCGTTCAGCCCGGTTGCGACCGGGACGCCTGTAGAGAACTGGCTGCGATCCGACACTGCTGTCAACGAGGGCACTGTCGAGGAGCTTTGTTCGGCGCTCAGGGCCGGTGACACGGTCGACACCGAACTCCGTGCCGCGGGCGCAGTGCCGGGCGACGCTGCCGATTACCGGCTCCGAACCCTCGACGGCGAACGAGGCCTCCTGCTGACGGAACTCGCGACCGGCGTCGCGGTTGACCGTATCGCCAGCATCGTCAGCCACGATCTCCGGAACCCACTAGACGTGGCAAACGCCCACCTCCGTGCGGCCCGCGAAACGGGGGCCGAGGAGCACTTCGATCAGATCAGAGCGTCCCACGAGCGGATGGAGCGGATCATTCAAGACGTTCTCACCCTCTCTCAGCGGGAGGGGGCGATTGAGCTTACTGACAACGTCGGCGTTGCCGACGTGGCGGCCGACGCGTGGGCGACCGTCGATACCGCCGGGGCCTCGCTGACGCTGGCCGCTGATCTCCCCACGATCGCGGCCGATCCGGACCGCCTGCAACGGCTGTTCGAAAATCTGTTCCGCAACGCAGTCGAGCACAGTCCGGCGAACAGGACACACGATGCACCGACACAGGTCCGTGTCGGGCGCGTCGACGGCGGCTTCTTCGTGGCCGACGACGGGGTCGGTATCCCTGAGGCCGAGCGTGACCGGGTGTTCGCCCCCGGTTACACCACCGACCGGTCGGGAGGCGGAACCGGGCTGGGGCTGACGATCGTCGAACGCATCGCGGAGGCACACGGCTGGACTATTTCGCTCACCGCAAGCGACGCCGGCGGTGCCCGGTTCGAGGTTCGCCCGGCGGAAGGCTAACTACGCCGACACTCTACGTACCCGTAGTTCGACTACAAAACGATGGACGACGCACTCAGAAAGGCCCCGATCGGGGTCATCGAGACGACGCCCGAGGGTCAGGTCACGGCGGTCAACGATGCCGCAACGGCCGTTATCGACCTCGGTCGGGGCGACGACATCCGCGAGCACTTCCCGCGGTCGGCCGCCGGAACGCTACGGGCGGCGTTCGACGGCGGTCCGAGTGGCGAACGCTCCTTCGTCGAGTACTACCCGGAAATCGACCGCTGGCTCGCCGTCGATGTTCGGGTCGGCGAGGACGTAGTCGTCTACGTCCGGGACCGAACGGAGCACCGTGAGACCGAACGGGCTGTCGAGCGGCTGGAGCAGCGCCTCGACCGTGTCCAGCGGATCAACGCGTTAGTTACGGATGTGCTTCAGCGCGTCATCGACGCCGACGATCGCGTGGACGTGGGTGAGACAGTATGTGAGCGTCTCGGCGGCACTGACCTCTACCGATTCGCGTGGGTCGGGGAGCGGGAGTTCCCAGCCGAGCGCCTGCGGACTCTCGCTGCCGCGGGGAGCCCGACGGTGCTACAGGACCGCATCGGCGAGAGCCTCAGCAGCGAGACACGCTTACCCGAACAGGTGGCCGTCGAGACAGGGGAGACCCAGCTCGTCACACCGCTCGCCGCGGACGACCGCGTCCCTCGGGGCGTCCGCCGGGCGGCGTTCGGTAACGGTCTCCAGTCGTCTCTCGTGGTCCCGCTCGCATACCAGGGGTCGGTTTACGGCGTCGTCTCGGTGTACTCGGCAGACGAAGCCGGGTTCAGCCAGCAGGAGCGCGCTGCGCTCGAGACGCTCGGGAGCGTCGCCGGGTTCGCCATCCGGGCGATCAGGCAGGAGGGAATGCTTGCCGCTGACACGGTCACCCAAGTAACACTCTCGGTCACCGACGGGACGCTGCCGTTTACCCGTGCAGCCCGTGAGGCGGGCAGCGAGCTATCGCTCGAAGGGGTGGTCCCACGTGGGGAAGGAGCGGTGGTTTGTTACCTCCGAGCGGGCGGCGCCCCCGACGCGATCGACGACGTGCTCTCCGATGACGACCGCGTCACCGACGTGCGGTGGGTCCGATCGGAGGGGGACTCGCTGGTACAGGCCACGCTCGTCGGCGAATCACCGGTCCGGGTGCTCATCAACTGGGGCGCAACGGTCAACACGGCCGAGTACGCGGCTGATTCCGCCCGTCTCGTCGCCGCAGCGCCGCCGGACGGCGACGTTCGCCGAATGGTCGAGGCCGTCGACGCTCGCGTCGACGGGACTGAACTCGTCTCGAAGACGAAGACTGCTCGGAGATCCGCGTCGGCCGAGTCGTTCCGCGATGCGCTCGATGATCGCCTGACAGACAGACAGCGGGCGGTACTCCGGACTGCCTATCTGTCGGATTACTTCACGTCGCCGCGCGGGAGTACCGCCGAGGAGGTGGCCGACACGCTGGACATCACGGGCTCGACGATGCTGTACCACCTCCGCCGGGCACAGCGGAAGCTGATCGAAGCGTTCCTGTCGACTGACAGAAAGCCGGCAACGCGTGATTCGGATCAGTAGCTCCCGGAGCCGATCCCGGAGAAACCCCGGGACTAATTCGTCGCCGTCGGGCAACGGTTGCTGGATGAACTGCTCGACGACCCGCCTGGACCACCGACACTGTCGATACAGAACGCAAGTCCCAGCTGAACCCACCTCTTTCGGGAGGGTCGTTCGAGAACCAATCCGTACAAACATGACCGAACGTCGGGGACTGTCTAGTTAAGCCAGTTTGAGAAGTGAGCAGTCCGTTGGTTTCGGTGTCTATGTGCAACCAAGAACTGCTCAGAGAGACGTTGAAAACAGCGGATCTTGAATGTTGGGAGCGTGAACGGACCGCGATGCCCGTTAGGGCGTTCGCCGTCCGGCTTCACGCGACCGGTTGTTCGCTTCGAGAAACCAAAGAAATCCTTCGATTGTTCGGCGTAGAACGCTCACATCAAGCGATCTCGGCGAGGTTCCCAACTCGCTTGCTGCCCACGTCCTCGGCGCCCTGCTGCTTCGCTTGGTAATCAGCGCGCACTCGGTCTATTTCGTCCGGCGTAAACTGATACACTATCTCTCAAAGTGCCAGACGAGAAGTTATAGATTCCCATCGCCCTCCGGCTCCCCGAACCCAGCGTCCCAACCGACCGAACAGCCTCCGACGGACGTGCTGAGGCGGGCGACAGTCGGGATAAACGTGGTCGGGACGGAGGGAGTGGATCACACGGGGAGAGTAAGCCGGCGGCAGGCGGGGAGACTGCACTGGCTCGCCCGCGGAACCGGCTCGGACGACCGCCCCGCTAGCTCGGTGGGGCCGGGGAACCGCCCCTTCCGTGGCCGGGAGCCGACGGTTCGGTTCGGCGTCCGAGAGCCCGCTCACTCCCCCGCTTCGAGTAGCGGGCGGGAGGAGTTCGCCACGACCAGAAGACTGCTCGAAGCCATCGCGACGGCGGCGAACAGGGGGTTCAGCGTGCCCGACAGCGCGAGCGGGATGGCGATAGCGTTGTAGCAGAACGCCCAGCCGATGTTCTGTTTGACGCGTCGGCCGGTCGCCGTCGAGAGGTCGAACACCGTCTCCAACGAGCCGAGGTCGTCGTCGACGATCGCGACGTCCGCGGCGTCGACCGCGATGGCGGTGCCGCTGCCCAGCGCGATCCCGAGGTCGGCGCTGGCCAGTGCGGGGCCGTCATTGGTCCCGTCGCCGACCATCGCGAGCGTCCGGTCGGTCCCGAGCCGGCGGACCGTCTCCGCCTTCCCCTCCGGGGGGACGCCGGCGAACACCCGGTCGATCGCGGGGTGGTCGCGGAACGTCGCCGCCGCCTCGGACTCGTCGCCGGTGAGCAACACGACGTCGACGCCCCGGTCTGCGAGCCCGGTGACGGTCTCCTCCCAGCCCGGCCGGGGTTGATCGCCGAGGACGATCACCCCCTCCGCCTCGCCGTCACGCCCGACGAGGATCGGGAGGTCGCCGTTCGAGCGAACCGCGGCTGCCCGGTCGCGAAGGTCGTCGGCGACCGTCCAACCGTACTCCTCGAACAGGTCCGGGTGGCCGACCACGGCATCGGCGCCGTCGACGGTGCCCGCGACGCCGTTGGTGTGGCTCTCGAACGACGTCACGGGATCGTCAGCCCAGTCGCCCGCGAACGCGTCGGCGATCGCGGCCGCGACGGGGTGGGAAGAGCGCCGTTCGAGTGCGGCGGCGGCGGCGAGGGCCCCCTCGGGGGCGTCCGAACGCTTGAGCTCAAGTTCGCCCGTGGTGAGCGTCCCCGTCTTGTCGAACACCACGGTGTCGACGCCGCGGAACCGCTCGAACACCGTCTCGTCGAACACGACGATGTTCCGCTCGATCGCGTCGCGGATACCCGAGGCGACCGCCAGCGGCGTCGCGAGCCCCAGCGCACACGGACAGGAGACGAGCAGCACGGTCAGCGAGATGAGCACCGCCCGCGTCGGGTCGGCCCCGGCGGCGAGGTAGCCGACGCCGGCGACCGCCGCCAGTAGCACGACCGCTGGAACGAAGATCACCGCCAGCCGGTCGGCGAGCTTCTGGACACCGCTGTTGGCGCTCTGGAGGTTCCACAGCAGGTTCGTCACGCGGTCGATGCTGCTGGTCGCCCCTTCGCCCACTTCGACGGTGAGCGAGCCGTCCGACAGCACCGAGCCGCCGACCACCTCGTCGCCCGGCGCCTTCGAAACTGGCAGGGACTCGCCGGTGACGACCGCCTCGTCGACGGTCCCCTCGCCGTCGGTGACGACGCCGTCGACGGGGATTCGGTCGCCGGTCCGGACGAGCACGCGGTCGCCCTCGGTCAGCCGGCTCACGTCGACGGTCGCCGTCTCCCCGTCGTCGAGCAGGGTCGCCGAGGAGACCTGCTCGTCGCCGAGCTCGGAGAGCATCCCCATCGCGCGCTTCTTGATCGACGACTCGTAGTAGTTGCCCGCGGTGACGACCACGACGATGGCGACCGTCACGTCGTAGTAGATGTCGATCCGGCCGAGTGCGGCCGCGAGCGTGCTGTAAGCGTACGCGCTGAGCGCCGCCAGCGCCACCAGCAAGTCCATGTTCGGCGCCTTGGCCCGCAGGCTCACGAGTGCGCCGCGCAGGATCGGTTTCCCGACGCCGAACAGCACCAACGAGGTCAGCAGGAACAGTACGGCGTAGAAGTACGTCGCCCCCTGCAGCTGGGCCTCGGCCATCTCGGCCAGCCACGGCGGGTAGAGCCCGAAGTGGACGGGGTAGATGTAGACGAAATAGGGGAGCATCACCGCCATCCCGAGCATCACGCCCGCCGCGATCCGCCACAGTAGCGTCTCCTCGGCGTGGGAGCCCGCGGTGCCCTCCTCGCGGTCGTCGGCGACGTAGCCCGCGGTCGTGAGCCGGTCCTGAACTCCGTCCTCGTCGACGACCGCCGGGTCGTGGTCGACGCGGACCGTCTCGGTGACGTAGCTCGCCTGCGCGCCGTGGATCCCCTCCCCCTTCCCCGCGACGGATTCCAAGAACGCCTCGCAGGTCGTACAGTGCATCCCACTCACGTGGAGGTACGACCGCTCGTACCCCTCGGGGGGCTCCTCGTCGAGCGTCGAGTCGTCGGCGACCGCCTCGCGCACGTCGCCGCTGTCGACTGCAGCGTCGCCGAGCGCGTCGTGGACGTCCCGACAGCCCGTACAGCAGTACACTGCGTCCTCGCCCTCGACACGACCGCGAGAGAGCGGCAGGCCACAGAGCGCACACTCCCCCTGTTCAGTCGCGGTCATCGCCACCCGTTCGGGCCTCGTGATTCGAGAACCGCACCAGAACGGCCAACCTCCCACCGCCCGTAGTCCGGCGACATGAACCGCCACCGACCGCCGCGGACCGACCCACCCCGCCACGGTGAACGATGATCCCGGCGACGCTGCCGGCCCACGCCGGCCCGCTGCCGACCGGGAACGTCGAAACGGCCGTGTTCCTGATCGTCGGGCTGCTCGGCGGCGCCCACTGTCTGGGGATGTGCGGCCCCTTGGTGACGATGTACGCCGACCGGATGGAGAGTGAAAGCGAGAACGTTCTCTCGCTGTACGAGGTCCGCCAACACGCGCTGTTCAACGCGGGCCGAACGGTGAGCTACGCCGCCATCGGTGCGGTGTTCGGCGCGCTGGGCTCGGTCGTCTACGGTGCGGCGTCGACGGTAACCGCGGTCGGCGACACCGTCCGTGCCGTCTCCGGGCTGGTGGTCGGCGTCCTCATCCTCGTCGTGGGCGCCCGGTACGCGCTCGGTGAGTTCGGCGGGCACGGACTGTTCGGCAGCGGGGGCGGGTGGTTCAGCAGCGTGTACGGTCGCCTTACCGCCCACGTCGACGAGTGGACGAACGGGTCGGGGATCGTCGGCCTCGGTCTGGTCCACGGGCTCCTCCCCTGCCCGATCCTCTACCCCGCGTTCCTCTACGCCTTCGCACAGGGGTCGCCGGCGAAGGGGGCGGTCTCGCTCGCGCTGCTCGGGCTGGGAACGTTCCCCACGTTGTTCCTCTACGGCACCGTGCTCCAGTCGATCGGGAACCGCCACCGTGCACGGCTCCACCGTGCCCTCGGCCTGGCGTTTCTCGTCATGGGGTGGATGCCGATCGCACACGGGCTCGGACTGTTCGGCGTCTCCGTCCCCCACATCGAGGTGCCAGTTTACACCCCCTTCTGACGACGGCCTCCCCCCATCGCCTTCGTGGTACTGATCCATAGTGGCGGTTGTGCCTGCGGCATCCTTTCGATTCTGGTTCGCCCATCGAAACGCCCGGGCGGTCGACGGGCGAAACAGCGCTGCCGAGTGAACGCCCGATGGGTCGCCCGTTCGCACGGATCGCCCGCCCCCCAGTGGGGTCTGAAACGGGCGACGACGGCCTGTGGATCGACCGACCGAGGTGCTAAAACGGAAAACCGGTCCGCCGCGGACTCAGTCGTCCGCGGACGCCCCACCCGCTGGCTCGAGATCGACCTCGATCTCCGCGGTGGCCGCCTTGTACTCCGGAATCTTCGACCGTTCGTCGAGCACGTCGTTCGTCAGCCGGTTCGCCGAAGCGGCCGCGAAGTGTGGCGTGGTCCAGACGACGCCCTCCTTGATCGCCTCGGTCACGTCCGCCCGGACCGTGATCTCCCCGCGGCGGGAGCGCAGCACCACGTCGTCGCCGTCCTCGATCCCGTAGCGCTCGGCGTCGGTGGGGTGGACGTCGACGAAGTTCTCCGGCTGCTGGCGGGACAGCGTCGGCGAGCGACGGCTCATCGTCCCCGTGTTGTACTGCTCCTCCAGCCGCGCCGTCGTGAGCACGAGGGGGTACTCCTCGTCGGGTGTCTCCTTGGGTGCCTGGTGGACGACGCCCTCGATCCGGGCGAGGCCGTCCTCGGTCTCGAAGGAGTCCTCGTAGAGGTACGGGTCGCCCTCGTCGCCCGGCTCGTAGCAGGGCCAGTGCAGCCCCTCCTCCCCGAGCGCGTCGTAGCTCATGCCGTGCATGATCGGGCACACCTCGCGGAGCTCCTCGAACACCGCCTCGGGCCCATCGAAGTCGAACCCCTCGTCGAACAGCCGCGTCCCGACCTCCGAGAGGATGTCGAGGTCGTGGCGCGTGTTCTCGTGGACTTTGTGGGCGCCGCGCATCCGCTGGACCCGGCGGTCGGTGTTGGTGACCGTCCCGCCGCGTTCGGCCCACGTCGTCGCCGGCAGCACCACGTCCGCGAGCTCGGCGGTTTCGGTCATGAAGATGTCCTGCACCACGAGGAAGCCCAGATCCTCGCGGAACCGTCGCTCGGTCGCGTTCCCGTCCGGCTCGCTCATGATGGGGTTCTCGCCCATCACGTACAGCCCGTGGACCGTGTCGCCGATCGCGTGGGAGATCTCGACGTTCGTCAGCCCCGGTTCGGACGGGATCTCGAACCCCCACACCTCCTCGACGGACTCGCGGGCCTCGTCGTCGTCGACCAACTGATACCCCGGAAGCACGTTCGGCATCGCACCCACGTCGCAGGTGCCCTGAACGTTGTTCTGCCCGCGAAGGGGGTTCACGCCCGCGCCGGGCTTGCCGAGGTTCCCCGTGATCAGCGCGAGGTTGATCTCGTTCTGGACGTTGTCGACGCCGCAGGTGTGCTGGGACATCCCCATCCCGGTGAAGATGGCGGCGTCGGTCCCCATCGCGTACTTCTCGGCGGCGCGTTCGATCTCTTCGAGCGGGACGCCACACTCCTCGGCGGCGGCCTGCTTGTCGAAGTCGGCGAGCGTCTCCCGCAGGTCCTCGAACCCCTTGGTGCGCTCCTCGACGAACGCTTCGTCGATCCACCCTGCGTCGGGCTCCGCCTCGTGGCGTTCGAGGATCGTCTTCAGCACGACGTTGAGCAGGGGGATGTCCGTCCCCGGCTCGAGCTGGAGATGCATGTGGCGCTCGGTGCCCTCGATGTCGAACGACTCGGTGGTCTTGTTGGCGTGGGGGTCGACCTGGATCACCGTCGCGCCCTCGAGCACCGCCTGCCGGAAGTACTGGCTGTTGGCGATGGGGTGTTGCTCGCCGGGGTTGGCGCCTTGGATCCACAGCACGTCCGCGGCGTCCTCCAGATCGGCCATGCTGTTGGTCATGGCACCCATCCCGAGGCTCGTCCGCAGCGCCCAGACGGTCGAGGCGTGACACATCCGGGTGCAGTTGTCGATCTGGTTCGTGCCGTACCGCCGCGCCAGCTTCTGGAGCAGGTAGTTCTCCTCGTTGAACGTCTTCGAGGAGCCGAAAAAGCCCATTCCATCGGGGCCGTGCCGTTCACGGATCGACTCCATCTCGTCGACGACCCGGCTCAGCGCCTCGTCCCACGTCGCTTCCCGGAACTCCCCGTCTTCCTTGATCAGCGGCTCGGTCAGTCGGTCCTCGTGGTCGACGACATGCGTCGCCGCGCCGCCCTTGATGCAGACGCTGCCCTCGTTGACCGGGGCGTCACCCCACGGCACGAAGTTCATCTCGCCGCGCTCCTCGCCCTCGCGGACGCGGATCCCACAGCCGACGCCGCAGTACGGGCAGATCGTCTTCACCGGTTCGTCCGCCTCACTGGACATCGTGGTCACCGTGTGTGTTCATACCGCACGATCGGGTGTCTCAGTCCATGAGTGTGTCGGTGGGGCCGACGAGGCAGGACTCGGCGCAGGAACTAACTAACTCCGACACAGCGCACACCAGTGTGACGGACGGAGAGCTACGGTGTCCCGAGTGTGGGCTCACGGCCTCCGAATCGACGCTCGACAGCCGCCCGGGCGACATCTGCCCGGACTGCCGGAAGGGGTATCTCGAAGCCGAGTAGGACGACTCTCTGCTAACGCCCGGTCCCGAACCAGTTCGGCACAACCCTCCCGCCGACGCCACCCCGACGGACACGTATGGCCACAGACCGGCGACCGACCCTCGACGACCGGTTCGACGACGCGCCACTGGATCGACCCCAGCATCACCTCGACGCCAGCGATCTGCCCCCGCCGAAGCCGCTCCGGAACACCCTCGAACGGCTCGAAGAACTGTCCGACGGCGCCGTGCTCGTCCAGACGAACGACCGCCGCCCTCAGCATCTCTACCCGCGGCTCGAAGAGCGCGGGTACAGCTACGAGACGGTCGAGGAAGACGGCAGCGCGACCACCGCGATCTGGAGCGAGTGAGCCTCAGGCCTGCTCGATCACGACGCGCCACTCGTTTTCCCCGACCTGTTCGGTCTCGTGATCGAACCCGCGCCGATCGAGCACGCCGTACAGCGGTTCGGGCTCGAAGCTGTTGACCAGTTCCAGCTGCTCAGTCTCCCCGAGCGTCTCCAGCTCGTCGACGATCCGGCCGAACGGCTCCCCGTCGATATCTCGGGCGTCGAGGGTCCTGTCGGGCATATATCGAACTCCTCGGCCGTGAGGGTGGCAGTTGTGCCGAACGAGTTCGGCGGTGGCGCCGTCCGGAACCGGACCTCCGAACATGTTCGGGAGTATCGACTGGGTTATCCGTCCCCGACGCCGTGATAGAGCAATGCCCGAAGCCAAACTCACCCTCACGATTCCCGAACGAACCTGGCCCGGAGAGATCACCCGCGCCCACGGCGACGCCACGATCCGGATCCTGGCGGCGATGACCGAGACCGACGCCGGCGTCGGCTTGGCGGAGGTCGCTGCCCGCGATCCCGAGTCGGTCGTCGCCGACGTCTCCGGCCACGACTCCGTCGACGACGTGGAGGTGCTCCAGCGGGGCGATCGGCAGACTCTGATCCAGTTCCGGACGCACCTCCCCCTGTTGCTGCTGGCGGCGCGTGACTCCGGGCTCCCACTGGAGATGCCGTTCGAGATCGAGGACGGCGAGGCGACGTGGACGCTGACCGCCTCACAGGACGCCATCTCCGAGCTGGGCGACCAGCTCTCGGCGCTCGGCGTCTCTTTCACCGTCGACTACCTCCAGCAGGAGGTCGCCGGCTCCGAGGCGCTGCTGACTGACCGCCAGGGGACGATCGTCCGCGAGGCGATCGAGCGCGGCTACTACGACACGCCCCGGAAGTGCTCGCTGACCGAACTCGCCGACGCGGTGGGGCTGGCGAAGTCGACGGTCAGTGAGACGCTCCACCGCGCGGAGGAGCGCGTGATGAAAGAGTTCGCCGCCGGACTGGAGGAGGAGCCCCAGCCGATCATCGGGGGGTAGGGCCGGCCCGAAACCGCGCGCGAGGTCGAGAGAGCTGCGAGCATCGGGGGGCGACGCGTTGTTTTCCACGGCTAACTCACGAACTGAACTCGCGGTCCGTTCGCCCCGGGAACACAGATAAACCCCTGCCCGAACGGGTTCGTGAGTTCTGATACCGTGGGAATTCGCTCGACCGTTCTTTTGGTGGCACCCCGAACGCCGACCTGTCGAACCATGACTGAGGAGATGACGCGACGACGGTACGTGGTCGCACTGGCGTCGACGGGGATCGGGTTGGGGCTGGCCGGCTGTTCCGGCGGCAGCAGCACCGACTCCCCGACGGACACGCCGACGCCCACGGAGTCGGGCGGCGGCAGCGGCGAGTCCTGGGAGCAGACGAGCACCGTCGACATGAACGATCAGCTGGCGTTCGCCCCCAAGCGGATCGAGGTGGAGGCCGGGACGACGGTCACCTGGGAGAACGTCGGCTCGATCGGCCACTCGGTGACCGCCTACGAGGACAACGTCCCCGACGGCGCCGAGTACTTCGCCTCCGGCGGCTTCGACAGTCAGGACGCCGCCGTGGCGGCGTACCCCGACGAGGGGAACGTCACCGAGGGCGAGACGTACGAACACACGTTCGAGACGACCGGGGAGTACGAGTACTACTGCATCCCCCACGAGATGAACGGGATGGTCGGCTACGTGCGGGTGGTCTAACATGAGCACTAACGAACCCACCGAGGACGACGCGAGCGGAACCGAGCCGAAAGATTCCGAGGAGCTGTTCGAGGAGCACGAGGCACAGCTGAACGAACTGCTCGCGGACGTGGAGGGCCCCGACGCCCCCGAGGCGGAGTCGACGCTCCCCTCGCTGGGCGGCGGCGCCACCCGTCGGGACGTCATGAAGGCGGGCGCAGCCGTCGGCGCGATCGGCGGGCTCGCGGGCTGTGCGGGCACGGGTGCCCTGGGTAACAACACTGATACCGAGTCGAACAGCGGCGGCGACGTGCCCGACCACAAGGTGCCGCCGGGCGAGCACGACGAGTACTACGGCTTCTGGTCGGGCGGCCACGCCGGCGACATCCGAGTGTACGGTATCCCGTCGATGCGCCAGCTCACCCGGATCCCGGTGTTCAACCGCGAGCCGGCCAAGGGGTACGGTTTCGACGACGGGACTGACGAGATGCTGGAGGAGGCCGGCGACTACACGTGGGGGGACTCCCACCACCCGAGCCTCTCGGAGACCGACGGGAAGTACGACGGGGAGTACATCTACGTCAACGACAAAGCCAACGGCCGGGTCGCCCGGGTGAACCTCACCTACTTCGAGACCGACGCCATCGTCGACATCCCCAACGTCCAGTCGGTCCACGGCTGCTGTATCCAGAGCCCGGACACCGACTACGTGTTTGCCAACAGCGAGTTCCGGACGCCGATTCCCAACGACGGCCGGGACGTGAACAACCCCGAGGAGTACGTCTCGGTGTTCACCGCGCTCGACCCCGAGAGCATGGACGTGCTCTGGCAGGTCGAGGTCGACGGCCAGCTCGACATCGTCGACTCCGACAAGGACGGTCGCTGGGTGCTGTCCTCCTCCTACAACGACGAGGAGGGCGTCGAAGTCGAGGAGATGACCAAGGACGACCGGGACGACCTGAAGGCGTTCGACGTGCCGGCGATCCAGGAGCTCGTCGACGCCGGCGAGTACGAGGAGGTCAACGGCGTCCCCGTCGTCGACGGGACGAAGGAGAGCCCGCACAACGAGGGCGACGACCCGATCGTGCGCTACATCCCGACGCCGAAGTCGCCCCACTGCGTCGAGGTGACGCCGGACGGCAACTACGGGATGGTCGCCGGGAAGCTCTCGCCGACGGTGTCGATCATCGACATCGAGAAGCTGGGCACCGCCGACGACCCCGCGGACACGATCGTCGGCCAGCCGAAGGTCGGCCTCGGGCCGCTGCACACGACCTACGACGACCGCGGGCACGCCTACACTTCCCTGTTCATCGACTCCCAGGTCGTGAAGTGGGACATCGAACAGGCCGTCAACGCCGAGAAGGGCTCCGAGGAGCCGATCCTCGGCAAGATCGACGTGCACTACAACCCCGGCCACATCCAGGCGGTGCAGGCGATGTCGACCGAGCCGGAGGGCAACTGGCTGGTCGCGCTCAACAAGCTCTCGAAGGACCGCTTCCTCCCGGTCGGACCGATCTACCCCGACAACGACCAGCTGATCTACATCGGGAACGACGAGGACAACGAGACCGGCGGGATGGAGCTGGTCGCGGACCACCCCGTCTACCCCGAGCCCCACGACGCGATCTTCGCCCACAAGGACAAGATCGAGCCGGCGACGACGTGGAACAAGGAGGACTACGAGGAGGAGTACGTCACCCAGGAGAACTCCCGGGTCGAGCGCGTCGACGACTCCACCGTCGAGGTGTACGCCTCGGTCAAGCGCAGCGAGTACGGCCTGCGTGACTTCACCGTCAAGGAGGGCGACGAGGTCACCCTGACCGCGACCAACATCGAGGGGACACAGGACATCGTCCACGGGCTGGCGATCCCCGAGCACGACGTGAACCTCGCGCTTGCGCCACAGGACACGCGGCAGGTGACGTTCACCGCCGACGAGCCCGGGGTGTACTGGATCTACTGTACGTACTTCTGCAGCGCGCTCCACCTGGAGATGCGCTCGCGAATGATCGTCGAGCCCTCAGAGTAGGACCATGGAACGCCCGAAACCGAGCCAGTTCGGCGAGATCAGGCGGCTGCTGCCGCTGCTAGCGGCGGCGCTACTCGTGGTCGCCCTCCTCTTCCCGATGTGGCACATCCGGATGGACGCCGTCCAGTACCCCAGCGAGACGCTGTCGCTTGGGCTGTACGCCTACCCGCGGATCAGCGGCGACTACGTCGAGATCGCCCGCCTGAACAGCTACATCGGGTTCTACTACCCGGACCCGGTGTACTGGCCGCCGAACTACGAGCCCCACCCCGACGCGATCGACGTGCCGGAGTGGTCGCTCGGCCCGCTGGCGTTCGTCGGCGTGGCGGCGGCCAGCCTGTTCGTCGCCGTCGCACCGACGGCGCGGAAGCTCCGCCGCGGGCTCACCGCCCAGCTGGTCGGCTCGGTGCTGGTGTTCGGGATCCTGCTGGCGGACATCCAGTACCGGCTCTATCAGGCGGGCCACACGCTCGACCCCGACGCGCCAGTGATGGGCGTGGACCCGTTCACGCCGCCGCTGTGGGGGAAGTACGCGGTGGCGAACATCACCAGCTACTCCCGGTTCGGCGTCGGCGCCTACCTGACGGTGGTCGCCATCGGCCTGCTGGTGGTCGCGTGGCTGGCCCGGGGCTCGACGGCGACGGTGGGTGAACTGCCCCGGCTCGTTCGGGCGGTGCCGGACCGCCTGCGGGAGCGGGTCGGCCGAACGGAGGTGCAGCGCTGATGGACGACGCCGGACTCGAACGCGGGTTCGTCGCGCTCGTGGTCGTGGTTGCCGCCGCGCTCGCGGGGGTGGCAGTCGCCCCTACGTCGGCGGCGCCGACGCCCGACGCGGACGCGGAACGCCCCGACGGCTTCGCGTTCGATCCCGTGACTGAGTCCGGCGTCGCCACCGTCGGCGACGAGTCGTTCGACTCCGTCCAGCGCGCCGTCGACGCCGCCGAACCGGGCGAGACGGTCCGGCTCCGCGGCCGGTTCGGCGACCGCGTCGTCGTGAACACCACGGGGGTGACCGTCACGGCGGCGCCGGACGCCCGCGCGGTGATCGACGGCGGGCAAGAGGGTGACGTGCTCACGATTGCGGCCGCGAACGTCACCGTTCGGGACCTCTGGATCCGCAACTCCGGGATGGACACCTCGACCAACGACGCCGGCGTCTGGATCGACGCGCCCAACGTCACCGTCGCCGACAGCCGACTGACCGAGATTACGTTCGGCGTCTGGGTCGACGGCGTCGACGACGCGACCCTGCGCAACAACACGATCGTCGGCCGGGAGTCGGTGACGCCGCGGTCCTACCGCGGCAACGGCGTCCAGCTCTGGAAGACGACCGGCACGCTGCTCGAGGACAACCGGATCACCGACGCCCGGGACGGCATCTACTACTCGTGGGCGTCGGACGTGACCGCCCGCGGGAACACGCTCTGGGACCTGCGCTACGGCGTCCACTACATGTACTCCCACCGCAACCGCCTCGTGAACAACACCGCCGTCGACAACGACGTGGGGTACGCGCTGATGCTCTCCGAGGAGATCGCGGTGGTGAACAACACCGCCGCGAACAACACCGGCACCAGCGGCCACGGGCTCCTGCTCAAGCGCATCGACTACTCGACGATCCGGGGGAACACGCTCGTCGACAACCAACGCGGGATCTACTCGCTGAACTCCGCGGACAACGAGATCAGGGACAACCTCGTGCTGGGGAACCGGATCGGCTTCCACCTGACCGCCGGCACCAGCGGGGAGCGTGTCGTCGGCAACAGCTTCGTCGGCAACGGTCGGCACGTGCAGGCGGTCACCAGCGACACCCACGTCTGGAACGGCTCCGGGCGCGGGAACTACTGGAGCGATGGCGGCGCCGCCGATCTGGACGACGACGGCGTGAGCGAGCTCCGCTACCGCCCCGCCGGGCTGGTCGAGACGCTGGTCCGGGAGAACCCGGCCGCCGCGGTGTTCACCAACAGCCCGGCGTTCGAGGCGATCCGCCGGGCCGAGCGCACGCTCCCGATCGTCGACGCGCCGGGCGTCGTCGACTACCACCCGCTCGAACGCTCGCCACACGACTGGAGGGATCACTATGCACGCGATAGCGACGACTGATCTGACGAAACGATACGGCGACGTGACCGCGCTCGACGGCGTGAGCCTGTCGATCGAGGCGGGCACGACGTTCGGCCTGCTGGGCACCAACGGTGCCGGCAAGTCCACGCTGTTCAAGCTGCTCGTCGGCCACCTCACCCCCGACTCGGGGACCGTGACCGTGGGCGGTACGGACGTGACCGACGCCGGCCACCGGCTCCGCGACGTTGTGGGGTACGTCCCCGAGCACGCGGGGTTCCCGGACGCGCTCACGGGGCGGGAGGTGCTCGGCTACCACGCCCGCCTCCGTGGCGTGCCCAAGGCCGAACGCGCCGACCGAGTCGCCGCCGCGCTCGGGACTGTCGGTCTCGACGACGCGGCGGATCGCCGGGTCGGCGGCTACTCCAACGGGATGAACCGCCGGCTCGCGCTCGCGTCGGCGCTGCTCGACCGCCCGCGGCTGCTCCTGCTCGATGAGCCGACCGCCGGCCTCGACCCGCTGGGCGTCGCGGAGTTCCACCGGATCCTCGACCGCCTGCGCGAGGAGTCCGACCTGACCGTCGTGCTCACGACCCACGTGCTCGCGGAGGTCGAGGCGCTGTGTGACGACGCCGCGGTGCTCCACGACGGCGACCTGCTGTTCGACGGCGCCGTCGGCGAGCTGCGGGAGCTGGGCGAGGGCGACGAGCTCGAAGCCGGCTTCGGCGCGCTGATCGCCGACGCCGGCGGCAGTCGCGAGGAAACTGTATCGGGCGCCGAGCGCGAGCAGCCGGCGCCGGCGACTGGTGATGCCGAGAGCGGGCAGCCGGCATCGGCGGAGGTGGAGCGATGACCGACGTGAGCGCCGAGGAAGAGGGTGTCACCGAGGAGCCCGCGTTCAGCCTCCCGACGGGGGTGAGCGAGGGGTCGGCGCTCGATCAGGTCGCCACCGTCGCGCGGTTGGAGTTCGCGCTCGCGGTCCGGAATCGCTGGGCGTTCGCGCTGGCGGCGCTGTTCGCCTCGCTGTCGGTGCTCGTCGTCGCCCTCGGCGGGCAAGGCGGGGTGGTCCGCGCCGACGCGGTCGTCGTCAGCCTCGTCGAACTCTCGGCGCTGCTGCTCCCGCTGGTCGCGCTGCTGTTCGGCTACGACGCGGTCGTCGGCAGCGACGAGTCCGGCTGGCTCGGCGTGCTGTTTGCGCTCCCCGTTCCACGCAGTCGCATCGTCATCGGCACGTATCTCGGCCGGCTCGCGGTGTTCACGGGTGCGGTCGTCGCCGGCTTCGGCGTCGGCGGGCTCTGGCTCGCGGCCCAGGGGCGGTTCACCCCCGCGTATCTCGGCCTCATCGGTGCGGCAGTACTGGGCGGCGCGGCGTTTCTCGCGCTGTCGACCCTGCTGTCGACGCTCGCAGCGGAGAAGACCCACGCCCTCGGCGGCGCGTTGCTGCTGTGGGTCTGGGTCGCGCTGGTCCACGACCTCGTCTCGGTCGGGCTGATCGCCGCCGACATCGTGGGGCCGGACTGGCTGGCCGTCTTCGTGCTCGCGAACCCTGCCACCGCGTTTCGCGTGCTCGCGCTGCAGTCGGTGCCGACGGTGACCGGCGGGATGGCGGACGTGCTGGTCGGCTCGGGCGTGACGATGCCGGTGCTCGTGGCGGCGCTGGTCGCGTGGAGCGTCGCGGGGACGTGGCTGGCGAGTCGGTTGGTTCGGCGCCGGAGCGTCTGAACCTTCGCGAATTCCGTCCTGTGGCGCCCGAGTCGTGCCCGCCGGGGTTCCAGGCTACCTGATCCTCGTTTCTGTGGCGGAACCGATCACGCCTCGCGCTCGAACGCCGGGTCGAACATCCGGGCCGACATCGGCGCCGGATCGCCCTCGGTGACGTTGTACTCGGAGAAGTCGGTGACGCCGGCCTCGCGCAGCAGCGTCTCGTCGTAGAAGCTGTTGCCCGTACACTCCGCGGGGTCGCGTGCGAGGATCTCGAGCACCGCGTCCGAGACGATCTCCGGGGTACGCCAGTCGTCCTCGGTTCCGAGCCCGAAGTAGCGGCTCGCGCGGGTGTCGATCGTCGTCACCGGCCAGAACGTGTTACAGCCGACGCCGTCGCTTTTCAGCTCCTCGGCGAGCGACAGCGCGATGAACGACATCCCGAGCTTCGACCACGCGTACGGCGCCTTCCCGGGCGAGCGGTCGGTGGTGATCGGCGGTGAGTTCGACAGCAGCCACGCCTCTTCCTGGTCCGCGAGGTGGTCGGCGAACGCGTGCGCGACGAGGTGGCTGCCGCGGACGTTCACGTCGGTCAGCAGGTCGAACCGGTCGGCCGGCAGGTCCGCGACGTTCGCCAACTGGATCGCGCTGGCGTTGTTGATCACGATGTCGATCTCGCCGAACTGGTCGATCGCTTCGTCGACGATTGCCTCGACGCGGTCCTCGTCGCGGAGGTCGAGTTCGAGCGCGATCGCCTCGGCCCCACGCTCGCGTACCTCGCGGGCCGTCTGCTCGATCGAGCCCGCGAGCTCGGTCTCGTCGTCGTCGGTCGTCTTGCCCGTCGAGACGACGTTGCAGCCGTGGTCGGCGAGCGCGAGCGCGAGCTGTTTGCCGATTCCGCGGGTCGTGCCGGTGATGAACGCCGTCGAGCCAGTGAGGTCGGGGTTCGCGAGTGCCATGGCTCCGGATCGGCCGACGGGAGTATAATTCCCGGTGTCCGAGCTGCGGGCTCGGAACGACGGGGCCGACGATCCCCCTACTCCACGTACAGCGAGTAGAGGATCACGCCGAACCCCAGCGTCGTGAACGCGCTCTCGACGACGAGTGCGAACTCGTTGTTCACCGGCAGGAGCTGGTCGACGATCCCCGCAAGCAGCGCACCGACGGTGATCGCGCCGAACCCGATCGCGAGCGCCCGCAGCGCCGGCGACCCGTTGCGCCGATAGGCCCGGACCGCGTACAGCGTGATCGAGCCGCCGAGAACGAGCGTGAGGGTCTTGAGTACGACGACGGCGACGTTCATGTTTCGGTGCGCACCTCCGACCAGAGCGCCGAGAGCCGCTCTTCGGGCGTCGACTCCCTGCGGCCGATCGCGAGTTCGAGCGAACCGTCCTCGTCCAGCGAGACCTGGATCTCCTCGAAGTCCGCGACGTACCGGGTCGTGTGGCGGCCGTCGTCGCGGATCTCCGTCCGTTCATCGACCAGCGAGGCGTCGCTGAGCAGGTCCAGCTTGCGGTAGGTCGTCGATTGCGGAATCTCACACGCCTCTGAGAGCTCTTTGGCGGCCATCGGGCTGTCGAGCTGCCCGAGGATCGCTCGGCAGTCCGGATCGTCCAGTGCGTCGAGCACGTCCTGTAGCTCCGGCGCCTCGACCGCGATCGGGTCACGCTTCATCGTTCTCCGTTCGGCGTGACTGCTCGCCTCGTACAGCTGTCCGGTCATCGTCCCGGTGTCGTGAGGTGTTCATGGTCGGCTACCCTGCGCTCGTCGGCGTCGCTCGCGGGCCGGCCGATCGAGGGGTACTCGGCCGGCAGCGGGCGTCTACGACTGGCCCCGGGTCGGTCGCAGTGAGAGTGTCGCTGGGACATGGCATCGATACCTCATCGTACTGCCCTGCCCCACCAATCGGTGCTGCCGAACACGTTCGGGACACTCCGCCGGCCGACGAGAACCGAACAAGTTCGGGCGAACCCTCTGGGGGACTGGCCCGCTATCGGAAGTCGATGTCCGAGACCACACTCGACGTTCGTGAGATCCCGCCGTCGGACCGCCACCCGAAGATCCACGACGCGTTCGACTCGCTCGACAGCGGCGACGAGCTGGTGATCGTCAACGACCACGAGCCCAAACCCCTGTTCTACGAGATGCAGGCCGAGGTCGAGGCGTTCGACCCAGACGGCTACAGCGTCGAACAGCGCGACGACGACGAGTACGTGGCGCGGTTCCCCAAGCGGTAGCCGACCCGAACGTGTTCGCAGCCATTGGGAGGCCGCTGGGGCCCGTTCCGCCGGTATGAGCGCGATCCCCGGCGACGTCGACGCCGACCGTCAGCCGCCGATGACCGTCCCGCTGCGACATTTCCTCGTCGCGAGCGCGTTCCTCCCGCTCGGCGTAGTGGCCGGCGTCGCGGCTGTCGCCGATCTCCGTCTGGGACTGCTCTCGCTCGCCCACGCCCACCTGCTGCTCGTGGGGTGGGTCTGTCTCACGATCGCCGGTGCGATGACGCAGTTCGTGCCGGTCTGGTCGGGCGTCGACCTCCACTCGACGCGGCTCGCCGCGATCCAGCTCCCGCTGATCGCGGGCGGGCTGGTGGGGTTCGCCGCCGGCCTGCTCACCGGGCAGCTCGCGCTCCTGCCAGCCTTCGGCGCGGCGATGCTGCTGGGGTTCTGGGTGTTCGTCTACAACATCGGCCGGACGCTGGCCCGGGTGCGACCGTTCGACACGACCGAGCGTCACTTCGCGCTCGCGCTCGGCTTCTTCCTCCTCGCGACGCTGCTGGGGCTCCTGCTGGCGGTCGGCTTCGTTCGACCGTCGGTGCTCCCCGTCCCCCGACCGGCCGTCGTCGGCGCCCACGCGACACTCGCCGTGTTCGGTGCGGTGCTCACGACGGTGCTGGGCGCGCTCTACCAGCTCGGGACGATGTTCACCCAGACCGAACTCCACGGGATCGACGTCCCGCTCGGCCGATTCGAGGAGTTCGGCTACCCGACGGGCGTGCTCCTGCTCGCAGCCGGCCGACTCGCGGAATCGGCCACTGTCGCGCGCGCCGGCGGCGTTCTCGTCGCGTTCGCGCTCGTCGCGTTCGCGGTCGTGCTCGCCCGCCGGCTCTGGGAGACGCAGGTCGAGCGGACGCCGATGCTCTCGCGGTATGCGGTCGTTGCCGCGGCGACCGCGATCTGGGCCGCGCTCGCGTTGCCCGCGTGGCTCGCGGATCCGCTCGCGCGGAGCGCGCTGCTGGGTCGACCGGGCGTGAGCCACCTGCTCCTGCTCGGCGTCGTCGGCTTCGTCGTCCTCGGCACTGTCTACCACGTCGTCCCCTTCGTCGTCTGGGTCCACCGCTACAGCGACCGTCTGGGGTACGAGCCGGTGCCGATGGTCGACGACCTGTACGACGACCGGCTCGCAGCGGCGGACTTCTGGTGTCTTCTCGGCGGGACGACGCTGCTCGTCGCCGACGGCCTGCTCGACCTCCCGTCGGCGGTTTCGGCGGTCGCCGGGATCGCGGTCCTCGTCGGGACGCTGCTGTTCGTCGTGAACGTCGCCGGCGTCGTCCGCGAGCACGCGCCGCAGTCGCTGCTCACGGTACTGCTCGGGACGTGGGCGACGGTCGAGTCCGACGGCGCGTCGGCGTCGGCCGACCGCGACTGAGCCGGCGGCACGAACGTCTTCGGCCGAACGCTCAGGGCCGGCCCGAACGGAGTCCCGTCGATGCCCGAGATCACCGCGATCGACGACCTGACCGACACACCCCACGCGGAGGTGTTCGAGCAGCGCGACCCCCGGACGGTCCGGCTCGAACTCGACGCCGGCGAGGGAGTTCCCGCCCACACCCACCCCGGGACGAACGTCGTCCTCCACCTTCTCGACGGTCAGCTAGAGGTCTCGCTCGACGACGAGACGCACGAACTGGAGGCGGGTGAGCTCGCCCGATTCAGCGGCGAGCGTTCGATCTCCCCTCACGCAGTCGAGCCGAGCACGGCCATCGTCGTCCTCGCGCCCGCCACCGAGGAGTCGTAGTTCAGAGTCGAGAGCGGCGGCGAGACTGTCGACGGCGGGGTCAGAACGGCGCGTCCGGCGAGCCCGTCGTCGACCCACCGTCCTCGCTGTCGTCCGCATCCGGAACGCTCCCCGTCTCACGGTACTCCTCTTCCAGCGACCGGAGCTGTTCGTTGACCGCGTCGCTCTCCTGATGCATCGGGGCCGCGCGGATCCGGACGATTTCGTAGCCGTGGCGCTCGGCGAGCCCGTTCCAGGCCCGGAACGCGCCGATAGTGAGGGTGTGTGTCTGCGGGCAGAACGCCGTCGTCGGCGTGAACTCGGCGCGCAGCACGGCCGGGTCGTCCGCCTCTTCGGCGTATCGGAACCCGGCCCCGGGGTGGCGCGTGTCGAGGTTGAGTCGCGCGAGGTTGTAGCCGAACGTCATGTCGTACACGCCGCGTTCCTCGAACAGTTCCCGTGCGACATCGTGGACGGCGACGTGTTCGTCCTCGGCGAGCACGTCGTGCCCCTCGAGGAACTCGCCGGATTCTGGGAGGTGTTCGGGGACGAACTCGCCCTCCTCGTCGAACGTCGCGTCGTCGTTCCCGCCGCCGCCGAAGGGTGAGAGACCGGACATGGTCGACGCTACGCGCTCTCGCCCCCTACCCGTGGCTCCGAACACGTTCGGATGGGCGGGGAAGCAACGAATTTCGTTTCACTCTCCAGCACGCTTTTGCTCCGCTGGGCCCACCGTCGGGGCGATGCACCGGCGTCAGTTCCTCCGGGCCGCCGGCTGTGCGATCCCCGCCGTCGGCGCCCTCCCTGCCACCGCATCGGCTACACAATCTGCGTTCGAACCGCTCGGCTCCGTCTCGATCACCGGCGCGACCGAGGCCGTCGTCGGCCCCGAGAGCGAGACGGCGTACGTCGCGACCCAGGACGGGTTCGCGGTCGTCGACATCTCCACGCCGAACGAGCCCGCCGTGCTCCAGCGCCGGACGGGGCTGTTGTCGGAACGAGAAGGCGGGCCGATGCAGGAGATCCTCGACGTGAAGGTCGCCGGCGATCGGCTGCTCGTGGCCGGCCCCGCGAACGGGCACGAGGAACCGGTCGTCGAGGGGTTCCTGCTGTACGACGTCACGGACCCCAAAGACCCGGAGCGCGTCGCCTTCCACGAGACCGAGTTCCCCATCCACAACGCCGAACTGACCGAGGAGCGTGCGTACCTGGTCAACGGGAGCGAGGTGGTGCTCGTCGGCGTCGCCGACGAGCCGACCGAACTCGGGCGGTGGGCGCCGCGAGACGCCGACCCGGCGTGGGCGGAGGTGGACGGCCTGCTGCGTTTCGCGCACGACGTGTACGCGCAGGGCGACCGTGCGTACGTCGTCGAGTGGGATGCGGGCACGTTCGTCCTCGACGTGAGTGACCCGGCAGCACCGACGGTTGTGACCCGGATCGGCGGTCGGTCGGCGGAGACGCTCGCGGAGATACCGTCGGAGGACGCCGTCGTCCACTCGCTGAGCATGCCGGGGAACCACCACACGGCGGCCGTGAACGACGACGCCTCGCTGCTCGCCCTCAACAAGGAGGCGTGGCCGACCGAACTCACAGAGGGGACGGAGATCCAGCCCCTCGGCGAGGTCGAACTCTGGGACGTGCGCGAGGAGACCGCGCCGGAGCGGCTCGCGACGATCGAGGCGCCGCACTCCCGAAACCCCGAGAAGGCCGAGATCAACACCACGCCGCACAACTTCGAGATCAGGGGCGAGCGCCTCTACAGCTCGTGGTACGACGGCGGCGTCAAGATCCACGACGTGAGCGATCCGCGGAACCCGGAGCTGCTGGCGTGGTGGCGCGACCCCCACGAGTGGACGTTCTGGACCGCCCAGTACGCCACCGAGGAGTTCTTCGTCGCCAGCAGCCACTCGCGGGGGCGGTACAACGCCGGCAAGGGTGCGTTGGTCACCTTCCCGAACCGCGCCGGCGAGCAGGCGTCGCCGCCGGCGTTGACCGACACCGAGACGCCCACGCCGACCGTGGAGCCGACGCCGTCCTCCACTCCCGGTACGTCGACACCGTCGTCTCCCGCGCCCACGTCGACGCCGGCTGCCGAGAGCAAGACCGTGAGCGCCCCCGGGTTCGGCCTGCTCGGGGCCGCCGGGGCGATCTCGCTCGCGACGTGGCGGCACCTGCGGGACTGAGCCTCAGCGGCCGGGCTCGGCCGACGCCGACCCGTCGAACCGCTCCCACACTGTCAGCAGGCTCGGCAGCACCAGCACGCTCGCGAGGAACGCGTAGCTGATCGCGACCGCAGTGATGAAGCCGAATCGCTGGAGCGAGGGCACGAGCGCCAGCGCGAGCACGCCGAACCCCGCGGCCGTCGTCGCCGCGCTGGCCAGCAGCGCGCCGCCGGTGCCCTGGACGGTCCGAGTCAGGGCGGCGATCGGCTCGTGACCGCCGCCACGTTCGTCGACGAACCGCTCGCCGATGTGGATCGCGTAGTCGACGCCGATCCCGATTCCGATGGCGGCGATGATCGCGGTCTCGGTCGTGAACGCCAGCTCGGCGAGATACATCGTGCCGAACAGCCACGCCTGCGCGAGCACCACGGGGAACAGCACCACCGCGCCGAGCGTCGCCGAGCCGTACCGCAGTCGGAAGATGACGGCGAGGAACGCGAGGATCACACCGAACGTGATCAGGAACCCCTCGACCAGCGTCCGCAGCAGCGACCGCTGGACTAGCTCGGTCGTGATCGGCGAACCGGTCGCGACGGCGTCGAGGCTGCTTCCGGACTCCATCTCGGTCGCGACGCCCCGCATCTCCTCGGTGATCGTCCGCGTGTTCGTCGTGCCGGTCAGCGCGACGGAGACACGCAGCGAGCGGTACTCGCCGCCCTCGCGGTGGATCGTCGCCGCGGCCGCCTCCGGGTTCGCGTCGTAGACGGCATCGTAGATCGCCGCGAGGTTCTCGTCGGGCACACCGTCGCCGTCAGTGTCGGCGTCGTCGACCATCGCGGCGACAGTGTCGTTCTCGGCGGCGACGGCGGTGATCGTCTCGATCGGGCCGGTCACTTGGAGGCTGCCGTCGGCACGTACTGCCGCGGAGTCGGTGTCCCGGAGCGCGTCACGACCGTTTGCGAGCGCGTCGAGCGCCCCGGGGTCGGCGACGGGGCCGCGTATCAGGAACTCCGCCCGCGAGTCCCCGCGGGACTGGACGAAGTTCTCGTTGAGGTATTCGGCGTTCTCCCGGAGGTCGTAGTCGCTCGGCTGGATCGCCGCGGGGAGGACGTTCATCCAGTCCGGCGAGTCCTGCGGGAGAAACGCCGTCTGGTCCAGCGTCGTATCGATCCCCGTCGCCGCGACGCCGCCGCCGGCCGCGAGCACGACCGCGATCGCGAGCACCACGTACGGCGCCCGGCGGGCGAGCTCGGGGCCGACACGCAGCAGGCGCCCGACGCGCTCGCCACGGCCGAACGGGCGGCGATCGGGATCCCAACCCACCCGGGCGCGGAGCCGGTCGACCTCCAGCTTCAGCGCCGGGAACAGCAGGCCGAACACGACGAACGCGGCCGCGATACCGAACCCGCTGACGAGGCCGAACTCCCGGATCGAGACGATCGGGCTCACCGCGTTCGAGAGGAAGCCGACCGCGGTCGTGAACGTCGCGGCGCCGATCGCGACGACGACGCCCGCCAGCCCGCGGCGCATCGCCACCCGAGGCTCGATCTCGGGGTCGTCGGTGGCGGCCTCGCGGTAGCGCATCACCACGTGGAGCGCGTAGTCGATGCTCAGCCCGATCAGCAGGAACGGGACGGCGATCAGGATCTGCGTGATGCCGATGCCGGCCCAGCCGAGGAAGCCGGCCATCCAGACCAGCACCAGCGCGACGCCGAACAGCCCCAACAGCACGTCGATCGCGTCGCGATAGGCGATCCCCAGCACCGCGAGGATCAGCAGCAGCGCAACCGGCGAGATCAGCGCGAAGCTCTCGCCGGTGGCCTGCCCGCTCTCCTCGTCGACGATCCCCGTGGCGAACGTGAACTGGTCGGTCGAGGTGATCTCTGCGGCCGCGAGATCCTGCAGTTCGAGCTGGGCGTCGGTCACGTCGGCGGGGAGGCTATCGGTCGCCGCGCCGCTGGTGTCCTGATACACCAGAAGAATCCGGGCGGGCGCGGTCGTCGACCCCGGCTCGTACTCCGTCGAGAGCAGCGCGTAGGGGTCGCCGCGGGTGTCGGCCTCGGGATCGAGGACGCGGTCGACGGTCGACTCCACCTCGCCGGCGGACATCGACTCCAGTTGATCGATCTGCTCGCTCAGCGACGGCGGCGGGCCGCCCCCGCCGCGGGACTCGTAGTACGCCGCCGTCGCGACGACGTTGGAGACGCCGACGGTCGGCTGCTCGCCCCGCAGCGTCGCGTTGATCGAGTCGTCCGCCCTGATCGCGCGCTGGAGTCGGAGTGTTTCGAGCAGCGACTCCTTGGTGAGGACGTTCTCACCCCGGACGACCACCTGTGCGGTCGTCGTGTTCTCGCCGGCGACCGAGAAGTTCCGCTCGATGTCGTCGAGCGCGGCCGCCTCCGGCGAGTCGCTGCTGAACCCGGCGATCGTGAGCCCGCCGTCGACGCTGCCCGCGCCGGCACCGACCACCAGCGAGAGCACGAGGACGGCAGCGATCACCAGCTTGCTGTGGTCGGTCACGACCGCGGCGTAGCGCTCGGCGAGCTTCATCGACTGTTCCCTGTTTCCCGACGAAGATAAATATTGTAGATTACTACAAAATATACTTCATGCGGACCCCGGTCACTCATATCGCCCCCCGACGAAGCCCCGGTCGACTGGAGGTCCCGCCACGCCAATGAGTACACGAGACGCCGTCGACGCGCTGAAGCGACTCGGGCTGTCGAACTACGAGGCACGAGTGTTCGCGGCGCTGCAGCGCCTCGGGACGGGGACGGCACAGGAGATCAGCGACGTATCGGAGGTGCCCCGGTCGCAGGTGTACGGCGCCGCCGACGACCTGCTCGAACGCGGGCTGGTCGAACTGGTCGCGTCCTCGCCCAAGGAGTACCGACCGGTGAGCCTCGAAACCGCCCGAGAGCAGTTGGGACAGCGACTCGAACGTGAACGGGACCGGGCGTTCGAGAACCTGGCGGAGCTCCGGACCGAGGGCGACGACGGCGACACCGGCGGCACGGTCGCGACGCTGCGCGGCCGACAACCGATCGACGACCGCGTGGGTGACCTGCTCCGGACGGCGACCGACCGGGTGGTGTTCGTCGCGCCCGACGCCCGGTCGATCCCCGCCGCGCTGGCGGAGACGCTGCGGGAGCGCGCCCGCGAGGGGGTCGCCGTGATCGTCGTCACCGCCGAACCGGACCAGCGCGAGCGGTTCGCCGACAGCCCGGTCCGGGTGTTCGTGATGGACGAGGACAACCCCGGGGATTTCGCCGGCCGGGCGCTGATGGTCGACGGCGACACCGTGTTGCTGTCGGCGACGACAGACGATGCCGTGGGCGAGGAGGCGATGTGGACCGCCGAGAGCAGCATCGGCCGCATCCTCGCCCAGTTCATGCAGTCCGGGATCGACTCCGGGATGGAGCGCACCGACGGGCTCTGAATTCGACGATCGTTGTAACTAACCTTTACGGATGTCGAACTCATCGGCGTATTCAATGACGCAGACTCAGCCCAGCGCGGGCGACGCGACGACGGAACTCAGTACCGAACCGCCGGCGGACGTCGAGTCGACCGCCGGGAAGCTCGTGTACGTCTACCTCTCGTCGGTCGTGGAAGCGACCGTCGACGGGATCGCCGAGGCGCTCGACCTGCAGCTGATCGAACTGCTGCCGACGCTGCGCTCGCTGCAGTCGGCGGGCTACGTCGCGCGTGCCGGGGAGCGCTGTCGGATCGTCCGGTAGTAGCGTCTACTTCTTCGTTCAACTGACTGCTGTTCAGTGACAACGACGGCAACAGCAACTCGTTCGTAGACCACTTGTGACCGCAGTGCGCCGAACACGAGGTTCGGCGCAGTACCGAATCCCCACCCTTCCCCCGCGGGCCGGCGACCGGCGCCGGCCCGCGGCGACCACCGCCCCGCTACCGCACCACGGTCGCTGTGGGGGCGAAGCGCGAGCAGGGCGGGACCGGCGGTCCCGCTGGCCGTGCGGGCGACGCGTGGCTCGCCCGCACGACGCCTCCGTGCGCGAGCCGAGCGCGAGGGACGAGCGAGCGCATGCGAGCGGGTCGGCTGGGGAGATCTGTGGGCTGTGCGGGGCGGTGCAGTCGCAAGTGGTCTCGCGTCGAGACGCTGTTGCTGTCGAAGTAGACCTTGACAGAGCGACCGCCGTTCTCTCAGAATCCACCGACCGAAAAGCACCGCACCACTGCCACGAATCAGTCGTCACTGGGCGCTGCCCCGCGGGTCCGGTCGACGTCCACGCTCCGCCACGTGCCGCGCTGGTACCAGAGGTACGCCAGCGCCGCGCCGAACGCGTTCGAGAGCGCGAAGGAGAGCCACAGCCCGTCCGGGCCGAGGTTGAACGTCTGGGAGCCCAGCCACGCGATCGGCAGCCGGAACACCATCAGCGTCCCCACCGAGATCACCGCCGCGGTCGCGGTCTTCCCTGCCCCGCGGAAGCTGCCGTTGTAGGCGCGCATGATCCCCATGAAGCCAAACGTCGGCGCGACGAAGCGCATGAACTGCGCCCCGACCTCGATCACCTGCGGCGCATCGGGCTGGTCGGCGCCGACGAAGATCGAGACGATCGGCTCGGCCCAGACGAACGCGACCACGCCCACCGCCGAGAGAATCAGGAACGACGCCTTCGACGCGAACGCGGCGGTCGCCGCGGCGCGGTCGGGCTTGTCCGCGCCGATGTTCTGGCCGCTCATCGTCTCCACCCCGCGGGCCATCGCGATCGCGGGCATGAACACGACCGAGAGCACCCTGGTGCCGATCCCGTACGCCGACACGACCGGCGTCGCGAACAGTCCGACGACGATCAGCAGGAGGTTCACCGAGAGCGCCCGGCCCACACCCTCGACGGAGGCGGGCACGCCGATCTGGAGGATGCGCCGCGCGAACTCGAGGTCCGGCGCCATATCGCCGAGCCGGATCTGGACGCCCTGGTTCCCGCGGAACATGATCCCCAGCCCGATTACGAACGCCAGCGCCCGGGAGAAGATGGTCGCGATGGCGGCGCCACGCAGCCCGTCGCCCGTATAGCCCGTCATCGCGAACAGCTGCTCCTGCAGCCCGGGCATCCCGACGATCGCGAACAGCGGGTTCTCCTGGAACCCGAAGATGAGGAACGGGTCGAGCACGATGTTGACGATCACGGAGAGCGCCATCACCAGCATCGGCGTCACCGTGTCGCCGGCCCCGCGCATCAGGGAGATGAACACGAAGAAACCGAACATGAACAGCAGGCCAAGCGAGATCACCTCCATGTAGTTGACCGCCAGCGGCTTCACGTCGGGCGAGGCGCCGTAGATCTCCACCAGCGTATCGACGGCGAAGTATCCGATGATGCCCAGCACGATCGAGACGACGACCGCGAACGAGACCGTTTGGGATGCGGCGTAGTCGGCCTGTCGCTCGTCGCCGGCGCCGATGTTCTGGGCGATCAACACGCTGCCCGCGACCGAGAGCCCCATCCCCAGCGAGATCAGCAGGAACACCATCGGGAACGCGAAGCTGATCGCCGCCAGCGCCTCGGTGCTGTACCGCCCGACCCAGAACGTGTCCGCGAGGTTGTAGGCGGTCTGGAACAGGTTCGTGATGACGATCGGGATCGCGAGGATGAACAGCGGCTTGGCGATGCCGCCCTCGGTTAGGTCCAGCTCCTCCTGATTGAACGCTCGCTCGAACAGCCGCCGGACGCCCGCGAGCTGATCGCGGAGGCTCACTGGCACCCCCCGCCGGCGACGATCATCGAGTCGATGTGGGCCCGCAGCGTCTCACGCGTCTCCTCGATCGGTCGGCCGACCGCGACGCTACGGGTCTGGGCGCCGTTGAACACGGTCACGAGGAAGTCTGCCGACGCCTCCACGTCGAGATCCGACCGGAACTCCCCGCTCTCGACGCCCGCCGCGAGTTCGGCCTCGACGTGGTCGCGCAGCGTCCGGTCGTGGGCTTGGAGGTGCTCCCGGAACGCCTCGTCGTAGGGGCCCTGTGCCTTCATCTCCAGTACCGCCGTCTGGAACCCTCGGTCGGGGGCGTCGTCGTCCGGCGGGAGCAGGATCGTGTCGATCAGGTCCAGCAGGCGGTCGTGTGCGGTGTCCCCCTCGACGGCGTCGAGCCGCTCGGTGAAGCTCTCCAGCAGATCCTCGAAAAACGAGATCAGCAGGTCGTGCTTGCTGTCGTAGTGGTAGTGAAGGGCGGATTTGCTCCTGTCCGTCTCCGCGGCGATATCCTCCATGGTCACGTCGGCGTACCCGTGCTTGCAGAGCGCGCGGTACGTTCCTTCCGTGAGATCGCTCGTCGACTCTCCCGTACTCATACTGACTGACTGGTTAGTCAGACTGTTCAGTTAGTCAAAAGGGCTACGGTCGCGGAAATCGGCGTGGGGCGCTCCCGTGGATGCTCAGCCCATAAACCCGGAGCACGGTGTTCCGGGCGTCGCCAGGCGAGGGTTCGCCGTGTCGGCGTCGCCGTCGTCGCCGGCGTCGTCACGGTCCGCGTCGTCGACGGCATCACCGTCCACGCCGTCCCGGAGGAACGAGCGGATCGGCGGCCCCACCCGCTCGGGTTCGACGAGGAAGGCGTCGTGGCCGTGGTCGGAGTCGACGACGTGGTGGGCGACGGGAGTGTCCGTCGCCGCGAAGGCGTCCGCGAGCGCGCCGCCGGCCTCGGCCGGGAAGTGCCAGTCGCCCGTAAACGAGAGCACCAGCGCCTCGCCGCCGAACGCCGCGAGCGCGTCGGCGTCGGAGCCGTGTCCCGCCGCGAGGTCGAAGTCGTCCATCGCGCGGGTCAGGTAGAGGTAGCTGTTGGCGTCGAAGCGCTCGACGAACCGCGCGGCGTTGTGGTCGAGGTAGGACTCCACCTCCCGTTCGGGGAACGACTCGGCCGCGGGGTCGGCCGGGAACGGCGACTCCGCGTCGTACTCGCTCTCGCCACGGTCGAACTTGCGGTCCATCGACGCCTTCGAGAGGTAGCTGAGGTGGCCGAGCTGGCGCGCCAGCGCGAGCCCCCGGTCGGGGTGGCTCCCCGCGGCAGCGTACTCGCCGTCGTGCCACGCCGGATCCCCGCGGATCGCCCGCCGCGCGGTGGCGTTGAGCCCCAGCAGCTGTTGGTCGAGCCGCGGGGCGGCCGCGACGGGGATCGCTCGGTCGAGGTCGTCGGGGAACCGCCGCACCCAGTCGAGGACGTTCATCCCGCCGACGCTGCCGCCGACGACGGCGTGGAGGCGCTCGACGTCCAGTTCGTCCAGCAGTCGACGCTGGGCGCGGGTCCAGTCGCCGACGGTGACCGCCGGGAACGAACTGCCCCAGACACCCCCGTCGGGGTGGGGGCTCGCGGGCCCCGTCGAGCCGTAGCAGGAGCCCGGGACGTTCACGCAGACGACGAAGTACGCCGTCGTGTCGATGGCTCGCTCGGGACCGACGACGTCGTCCCACCACGCACGGGCCTGCCCGGCCGTCTCCGTTCCATCGGCGCCGTCGCCATCAGCGCCGCTCCCGCCCGGCGCGCTGGCGACGTGCTGGCTCCCGGTGAGCGCGTGACAGACGAGCACCGCGTTCCCCTCGCCGTTCGGGCCGCCGTCGGGGTCGTACTCGCCGTAGGTTTCGTACGCCAGTTCGAGGTCGGGAACCGAGCCGCCGCGCTCGAACTCGAAGGCCCCCACAGAGCGCGTGTCGGCGACGTGTGTCGGCGTCGGATCGAGGTCGGTGTTCCCCGTCATGTCGATCGATCGATGGCGGCATCGATGTCGTCCACGATGTCCTCGGGCTCCTCCAGCCCCACCGAGAGCCGGATCAGGTCGGGGGAGACGCCCGCGGCGCGCTGTTCGTCCTCGCTCAACTGCGCGTGGGTGGTGCTCGCGGGGTGAATCACCAGCGTCCGCGCGTCGCCGACGTTGGCGACGAAGCTGGCTAGCTCCACCTCCTCACAGAACTGCTTGCCCGCCGAGAACCCGTCTTCGAGCCCGAATGCGACCATGCCGCCGAACCCCTCGAGGTAACGCGCGGCGTTGTCGTGAGTCGGGTGGTCGTCGAGCCCGGGGTAGGTAACCCACGCCACGTCGGGGTGATCTTGGAGGTGCTCGGCGACGATCCCGGCGTTCTCGCAGTGTCGGTCCATCCGCAGGTCGAGCGTCTCCAGCCCCTGCAGCGTCGCCCACGCGTCGAAGGGAGTCTGCTGGGCGCCGAGCGGTCGGAGCCCGCGCTGGCGGAGCGCGTGGGTCAGCGCCTCCTCGCCGAAGCGCTCCGCGAAGTCGACGCCGAAGGCGGGGTTTACCCCCGAGAGCTCGTCGTAGTCGGCGTCGGGGTGGTCCCACGGGAACGTCCCGCCGTCGACCACGACGCCGCCGACGGTGGTGCCCGAGCCGTGGATCCACTTCGTGGTGGACTCCCAGACGGCGTCGGCGCCGTGCTCGATCGGCCGACAGAGCGCCGGGGAGGCGAACGTGTTGTCGACGACCAGCGGCGTCGCGTGCTCGTGGGCGATCGTCGCGAGGCGTTCGAAGTCGGGGGTCACCAGCGAGGGGTTAGCCATCGTCTCGACGTGGACGTAGGCGGTGTCCTCGTCGATCGCGTCGGCGTAACCGTCGTAGTCGAGTGTGTCGACGGTCCTGATCTCGATCCCCCGACGGGTCGCGGTGTGGGCGAAGTAAGCAGTCGTGCCGCCGTAGAGGTCGCCCGCGGTGACGACGTTCTCGCCCGACTTCGCGAGTACGGTCGTCAGCGCGTCGACGGCGGCCATCCCGGCGTTGGTCGCGACGGCCCCGACTCCGCCGGAGAGCGACGCCAGCCGGTGCTCCAGCGCGCGGACGGTCGGATTCGAGATGCGGCTGTAGACGTCGCCCTCGGCCTCCAGCGCGTAGAGGTCGGCGGCGCGGTCGGCGCTGCCCAGTCGATACGACGTCGTCTGGTGGATCGGTGGTGCGAACGACCCCCCGTCGGCGTCCGGCTCGTGGCCGCCGTGGAGGCTTCGGCTCCGGAACCCGCGAGTCATGTATATAACGCATATCTCAATAGATAAAAATGCATGGGAGTATTTTCTTTTGGCGGTGAGCGCCACCATGCGCCGCGGTTGGACAGTGGCGTGTGACACCTGATCCCAAAACACGGCCGTCCCGTCAGGTCTTTATTCCCTAAGGTAATTGTTCCGTCTACGAAAATGAGCTCTGCGAATGGTTCGCCGACGGACAGCTCGCCCGACGTGTTGCCGACGCTGGAACAGGCGCTCGTACCGACGCTGGGGATCGTCGTCTTCCTCGGTATCGGCTCCGGGCTGCTGGGGATGGCACCCCACGCACCGCTGCTCTGGAGCGTCGTGCTCGCAGCGCTGGTCGGCCGGTACTGGATCGGCGTGGGGTACGACGACCTCGCCGACGGGGTCGAACACGGGCTGCGGATGGGGCTCCAGGCGATTCTGATCCTCTTCACGATCTACGCGCTGATCGCGACGTGGATCGCCGCCGGGACGATCCCGGGGCTGATGTACTACGGGCTGGGGATACTCACGCCCGAAACGTTCCTCCCCGCGACGGCGCTGCTGGCAGCGGTCGTTGCGTTCTCGATCGGCTCCTCGTGGACGACCGCGGGGACGCTGGGCGTCGCCTTTACCGGCATCGGTTCGGGGCTCGGCATCCCGATCCCGATGACGGCGGGAGCGGTGCTCTCTGGCGCGTACGCCGGTGACAAGCAGTCCCCGCTCTCGGACACGACCAACCTCGCGGCCGCGGTGACCGACACGGAGCTGTACGATCACATCCTCTCGATGCGGCTCGGCACCGCGATCGCGTTCGGGCTCTCGGTGCTGCTGTACGCTTGGCTGGGGCTCCAAGCCGGCGGCGCCATCCCGACGGGGCGGGTCGCCGAGATTCGCGGTGCGCTCGCGGGCACGTACGATCTCGGCTTGCTCGTCTTCGTCCCGCTGCTCGTCACGTTCGCGCTGGCGATCCGCGGGATTCCGGCGCTGGCCTCCCTCGTCGCCGGCGTGTTCGCCGGCGCCGGCACGACGGTGCTCGTGCAGGGCACCGCGTTCACCGACGCGTGGGACGTGTTCCTCAACGGGACCGCGCCGGAGACGGGCGTCACGCTGGTGAACGAACTGCTCGTGAGCGGCGGGCTCGCTGGCTCGGCGTGGACGATCTCGGTGGTCGTGCTCGCGCTCTCCCTCGGGGGACTGCTCGACCATCTGGGCGTGCTCTCGACACTCGCCGCACAGCTCGCGGATCTCGTCATGGGTCAGCGTAGCCTCGTCATCGGGACGGGCATCTCGGCGTTCGCCGTCAACGCGTTCTCCGCCCAGCAGTACATGAGCATCGTCGTCCCCGGGATGACGCTGCGGGAGCTGTTCGACGAGCACGACCTCGACAGCTCGGTGCTTTCGCGGGCGGTCGAGTCCGCCGGGACGCCGACGGGCGCGCTGCTTCCGTACCACGCCGGCGGCGTGTTCATGACCAGCGTGTTCGGCCTGCAGGGCGGGACCTCGCTGCTCATCCTCACCGAGTACGCGCAGTACTACTTCTTCGCGTTCCTCTCGCCGCTGGTGCTGGTGGTCCTGACGATTGCGGGTGTCGGCCTCGACTCCGTGCCGCCCCGCGGCGGCGTCGATGCGGGTAGCGAGCCCGCCGTTGCGGACGACTGATCCGTTCGGCACGCTGTCAGCCGAGCGGGGCGACTGATCCGTTCGGCACGCTGTCAGCCGAGCGGGGCGACTGATCTCGCCGGCGCTGGTCGGCCGGCGAGGACGACTAATCACCCTCCCCGATCCTTATCCCCGATAGGGTGACCAACCCCTGTGTGCGCTGAGAGCTGCCGCAGGGCGAACGAGGCGGGAGCGTGACACACCGCCCTGTGAGCGACCGTGTCGCCTGTTCGCCATCTCGGGAAGCGGCTGCTCAGTCCCACACGCGGTCGTCGAACGCCGCCCCGACGTTCCCCGGTCCGTCGGGGACGGCGATCGCCCCGTCGACGACCGGGACCGGATCCGTGCCCAGATCCGACGCGAGCATCCCGCCGGTTGCGAGCCCGCACGCGCGGTCGCCCGAAATCGCGGCGGCGACGTGGACCGCGCCGGCCCGAGCGACGGCGCCGTCGATCGTCGTGGTCACGACGGGGTCGACGCCGGCGGCCGCCAGCCGTCCAGCCGCGGCGACCGCCGCGTCCGGCCCGCCGAGCGCCATCGGCTTCAGCACCGCCACGTCGGCCGCGCCGGCGTCGAGCACCGCCTGGATCCCGACTGCCTGGACCGACTCGTCGACCGCGACCTCGACACCGCGACCGCGCAGCGCCGCTAGCCCCGAGAGCTCTGTCGCGGGCAGGGGCTGTTCGACGTACTCGACACCGATCGAGGCGAACGTATCGACGGCCTCCGTAGCCGTCTCACAGTCCCACGCGCCGTTCGCGTCGATTCGAACGGTCGCGTCGACGGCATCACGGACCGCCGCCACGCGATCGAGGTCGGTGTCGAGCGATCGCGCCCCGACTTTGAGCTTGAGACAGTCGAACCCGGCGTCGACGGCGGTCCGAGCGGCGGCGACGGTCTCGTCGACGCTCCCGTCCCCCACTGTCGCGTTTACCGGCACCGATTCGCTCGGTCCGGGAAACCCGCCGCGGTCCGCGAGTAGCGCTGCGAGCGGCGTTCCGTTCGATCGCGCTTCCGCGTCCAGCACGGCGAGCCGGTAGCCGTGACGGGCAGCCGGCGTCGACGGTTGGCCGCCGTCCGCAACGGCGTCGGTGTGCTGCCACGACTGGGGCGGATCTCGGAGTGCGGCCTCACAGTCCTCGTATTCCTCGGTCCACCCCGGAAGCGGCGTCGCCTCACCGACGCCGTGAACCGTTCCCGTGTCTGTCGATCGCTCCATGCCGACGAGGAACCCACGACGCTCGTCGATGGTTCTGTCGGCGGTCGACAGCGGGCGTGCGAGATCCAGCGTGAACGACCGGATGTTCGGGCTCATCCGAGGATCAGTCCGGTGGTGAACAGCGCCGCGTACAGCGCGAGCAGCTGCCCGGTTCGCTCCAAGGCGGGGTTGAGCGCCTCGCCGTCGGTTCGCGTCAGGACGGTTCGTCCCACGACCGCCGCCAGCGGGATCGACAGGAGGGGGAGTAGGACAGCCGGACCGAACCCCTCGACGAACAGGAACACCGGGACCGCGTACGCGAGTGCGAGCATCGCGACGTACTCGACCCGGCAGACGCCGTAGCCGAAACGAACGGCGAGCGTTCGTTTTCCGGTTCTGCTGTCCTCTTCCTTGTCCCGGACGTTGTTCACCACGAGGACGTTCGTCGTGAGCCCCGCCATCGGGAGGCTAGCCAGCAGTGCGAGCGACGGCACCGTTCCCTCGGGGAGGCCCATCGGAACCCCGGCGACGGCCGCGGCGGCCTGCACGTAGACGGTCCCGGTGACGGCGACGAGGCCGAAGAAGACGAACACGAACAGGTCGCCGAGCCCGTGGTAGCCCAAGGGGTACGGCCCCCCGGTGTAGGCGATCCCGGAGGCGACCGAGAGCAGGCCGATCACGAGGATCGGGACGCCGCCGATCCAGACGAGGTAGCTGCCGACTAAGATCGCGGCGGCGAAGGTGAGCCACATCGCCCGCTTGACCGCGGCGGGTTCGATCAGCCCGCCCGCGGTCACGCGGGTGAACCCCTCGCGGTCCTCCGTGTCGGCGCCTTGGATCGCGTCGTAGTAGTCGTTCGCGAAGTTGGTGCCGATCTGGATCAGGATCGCGCCCAAAAGCGCTGCGGCGGCCGGGATCGGCGCGAACAACCCCTCGTGGACGGCGACGCCGACGCCGACGAGCACCGGGGAGATCGCCGCCGGCATCGTCTGGGGGCGGGCGGCCATCACCCACGCTTTCGCCCGCGACGGCTCCGCGTTCGAACTCATTGCCGGCGGTTCGCGCGGGCGCCCCAAAGCGACTGTGGTTGCCGGAAGTCGGAACCGTTTCGGACGTGCGCTGGGAGGAGGAACCGTGGACCGAAGCGACCCGCGAACGACCTACGACGACCTCTACGAGACCGAGCAGGTCCACGAGGTCGAGCCCGAACGGTTCGACGAGCTGGTCGACGGAGAGCCGTTCAGCACCGGCTGGGTCACGGTCGCGTCCGTGCTCGACGGCGAGGGGCGGGTCCTGTTGATCTACGACGCCGACGACGAGTCGTGGATGCTCCCGGGCGGGACGCTCCAGCCCGGCGAGTCGCTGACCGAGAGCGTCGTCCGCGAGGTCGAGGAGGAGGCCGGCGTCGAGATCGTCCCGCAGCGGCCACACAGCGCGATCGAGTCGGTCTGTAGCGACGGCGAGCGCTCGGCGGCGTTCACCGTCGTGGGCTTCGAGGCGACGCCCCTGAGTACGACCGTCGGGAGCGATCTCGGCGTCGACGACGAGTCGATCACCGACGCCACGTGGTTCGCCGAGCTCCCGGAGCCGCTGTTCGCCCGCGATCACGCGGAAGCGCTGTTCGAGCGGGCACGAAGCCGGCTCTGAGCCGTTCCCGGATCAGTAGTGCCAGGGGTAGCCCGAGAAGTCGGGCTCCCGACCTTCGAGGAACGCGTCCCGGCCCTCCTTGGCCTCGTCGGTCATGTACCCGAGCCGCGTCGCTTCGCCCGCGAAGACCTGCTGGCCCACCATCCCGTCGTCGGCCATGTTGAACGCGTACTTCAACATCCGCATCGCCGTCGGGCTCTTGCTCGTCATCGTCTCGGCCCACTCGATCGCCGTCTCCTCCAGCTCGTCGTGTGGAACGGCCTCGTTGGCCATCCCCATGTCGACGGCCTCCTCTGCGGAGTAGGTCTTCCCGAGGAAGAACACTTCACGAGCCTTCTTCTGGCCGATCTGGCGGGCGAGGTACGCCGAGCCGAAGCCGCCGTCGAAGGAGGCCACGTCGGGGTCGGTCTGGAGGAACTTCGCGTGCTCCTCGCTCGCGAGGGTGAGATCACAGACCACGTGCAGCGAGTGGCCGCCGCCGACCGCCCACCCCGGGACGACGGCGACGACGGGCTTGGGCATGAACCGAATGAGTCGCTGCACTTCGAGGATGTGGAGCCGGCCAGCTTTGGCCTGTTTGACGGACTCGGACTCGTCCTCGGCGGCCTCGTCGTCGCCGCGGTACTCGTAGCCCGAGCCGCCGCGGACCGACTGGTCGCCGCCGGCACAGAACGCCCAGCCGCCGTCCTTCTCGGAGGGGCCGTTGCCCGTCAGGAGGACGGCGCCGATGTCGGCCTGCTTGCGCGCGTGGTCGAGCGCGGCGTGGAGTTCGTCCACTGTGCCGGGCCGGAACGCGTTCCGCACGTCGGGACGGTCGAACGCGATCCGGACCGCCGGGAAATCCACGCCGCGGTGGTAGGTGATGTCGTTGAACTCGCCGGCGCCGTCGACCTGCTCCCAGCGCTCGGGGTCGAACAGCTCTGAGACCATACCGGAACCGCGACGCCGGCCCGCAAAAAGTCCGCGGTCGGCGCGGCCGTGGAGCGCCTCAGTTCGCCGGGTCGCCGCCGAGTTCCTCGATCACCTGCTCCCGCAGGCGGTCCCGAACCGCGTGGGAGTCGCCGGCCTCGGTGACGACCTCGACGACGGTGCTCCCCTCGCTCTCGACCGCCTCGCTGTAGGCGTCGACGAACTCCTCCCGGGAGTCCACCCGTTCGTAGTCGAGCCCGTACAGCTCGCCCGTCGGCTCGAAGTCGATCCCGTGGGGCGTCTTGAACTGGTCGGTGAACGGCGGCTCGAACGACTCGATCGGGAGCATGTGGAAGATCCCCCCGCCGTCGTTGTTGAGAAGGACGATGGTCGCGTCCACGTCACAGCGCGCGATCGCGAGCAGCGCGTTCATGTCGTGGTAGTACGCCAGATCGCCGATCACGAGCGTCAGGTGGTCTGCCGTCGCCGACCCCGCACCCAGCGCGGTCGAGGTGATCCCGTCGATCCCCGAGACGCCGCGGTTGCCCAGCGCCGTCACCGCGTCCGCGCTCGGTCGGGCGAACCGATCGAGATCCCGCACGGGCATCGAGTTCGAGACGAACAGCGTCGTGGGTTCGGGGGCCGCGTCGACGGCGTCGGCGACGATCCCGCCCTCGAATAGCCCCTCGTGGGCGTCGACCGTCTCCCAGTGGGTCCGCTCGGCTTCGCCCCACCGTTCCCGCCAATCGGCCGAATCCGGCCCGGCGACGACCCGAGCCAGCGCCTCGGCCAGCCGCGAGTGGTCGGCGACGACGAGGTCGGTCGCGGTGAACTCCGCCTCGCGCCACTTCCCGGCGGGATCGACGACGAACTGCTCGGCGTCGACCCGGCCGAGATAGTTCCGCAGCGGCTTCGAGGTCGGGGAGGCGCCGATCCGCAGCACCGCCTCGGGATCGGGCCAGTCACCGGTGACGCTCTCGTCGAGGTAGGCGTCGTAGCCGCCGAGCACGGGCGCGACGCGGGTGTGGCCGCCGAAGCGCAGGCCGGATAGCGGATCCGCGAGAATTGGGAACCCCGTCGCGTGGGCGAGTGCGACGATCGCCTCGGGGTCGACCTCGGTGGGGTCGGCGGGGCCGGCGACGATCAGGCCGCGCTCGACGCCGAGGGACTCCGCAAGCGAACGAATCTCGGTGTCGGGGAGCTCGGGCGCCCCCTGTGTGCGCTCGACGAACGCGGGCGACGACGATCCGGCACCGACGCCGGCGGGGGCGGCGGCGCTGCCCTCGCGCTCTCGCCCCTCGGCGGCCAGCGTTTCGAGATCCTCGGGCACGTCGCCGGGCACCTCGGTCGGTTCGAGCGGCTTGCGGAACGGGCAGTTGAGGTGGACCGGGCCGGCGTCGGTTCCCTCGGCCTCGGCCAGCGCGCGGGCGACGGTGGTCCGCAGCGAGCGGAGCTTGCGCGCCTCGGCCTCGGGCTCGGGCAGGTCCTTGTACCACCGGACGGCGTCCCCGTACAGCTTCTCCTGGTCGGCGGTCTGGTTCGCGCCCGAATCGCGCAGTTCGGGTGGGCGGTCGGCCGTGAGCGCGAGCAGCGGGACGCGGGACTGGTCGGCCTCCAGCACCGCGGGGTGGTAGTTCGCGGCGGCCGTGCCGGAAGTGCAGACCAGCGGCGTCACCTCGCCGGTGCGGCGGGCCCGGCCGAGCGCGAAGTAGGCGGCGGCGCGTTCGTCGAGATGAGAGAACGTCCGGACCGACTCGTGTTCGTCGAACGCGACCGTCAACGCCGTCGATCGCGATCCCGGCGAGATGCAGGCCGCGGTGACGCCGCCCCGGGCGAGCTCGTCGACGATCGCCCGGGCCCAGAGCGTGTTGCGGTTCGGCGCAGTCATTGTCGGATCGTCGCGGCGGGGGCTGTTGGTTCCTGCGTTCCCGGGCCGACGGCCGAGTCGGGCTCGGGGCTTGGGGCGACTGGGCCGGCGTCACGCGGCCGGAGCGGTCGATCATTCCCCGCGACGGTTCCGTAGCGACTTTACCGGAGCCCGTGTCACCTCCGCCTATGACCGACCGCATCGTCGTCGTCGGGGCCGGCTACGCGGGCGCCGGAACCGTCGACTCGCTCAAGGATGAACTGCCCGACGCCGGGCTGGAAGACGACGTCGAGCTCGTCTGGATCAACGAACACGACTACCACCTCGTGCTGCACGAGGCCCACCGCGTGATCCGGAACCCGGACGTGGCATCGAAGATCACGATCCCCTGTGCGTCGATCCTGCCCGACTGGGGAGAGTTCGTCCAGGACCGCGTCGTCGGCCTCGACACCGACGACCGAACGCTCGAACTCGAAGACGGCGACGCGGTCGACTACGACTACCTCCTGCTGGGGGTCGGCAGCGCCACCGCGTTCTTCGGGATCGACGGCCTGCGCGAGCACGCGCTCACGCTCAAGAGCCTCGCGGACGCCCGTGAGATCCACGAGGACGTGAAGACGGCCGCCGCGGACGCTTCCGTCGCCGATCCCGCACAGGTGATCGTCGGCGGTGCCGGCCTCTCCGGGATTCAGGCCGCCGGCGAGATCGCGGCGTACCGCGACGAGCACGACGCCCCGATCGACGTCCACCTCGTCGAGGGGCTGGATCAGGTGTTCCCCAACAACCCCGACGACGTCCAGCAGGCGATCCGCAGCCGGCTGGAGGCCGCAGACGTGAACATCGAGTGCGGCGAGTTCATCTCCAGTGTCGACGAGGACACGGTGTACATCGGCGGCGGCGACGACGAGGCGCCCGCCGAGATGCCGTACGACGTGCTCGTCTGGACCGGCGGCATCACGGGGCGGGAGGAACTGGAGAACACCGACCTCGACAAGGACGAGCGCTCCCGGCGCGTGTTCGCCGACCGTGACTTCCAGACCAGCGACGACCGCGTGTTCGCGATCGGCGACACGGCGCTGATCGATCAGGGCGAGGACGACGTCGCGCCGCCGACGGCGGTCGCGGCGTGGACCGCGGCCGAAGTGGCGGGCGAGAATCTCGTCAACGCCGTGCAGGGCCGGCCGCTCTCGCAGTGGACGTACGAGGACAAGGGGACGCTGATCTCCGTCGGCGACGAGGCCGTCGCCCACGACATCGACGCGCTCCCGTTCGACACCTTCGGCGGGATCGGCGCGAAGTTCCTGAAGAAGGCGGCCGCGGCCCGGTGGATCGCGTCGGTCTCCTCGGTGAGTCGGGGGATGGACGCCTGGAGCGACATGTGAGCGTCGGGTAGTCGCTTTCTTTGGTTGGGTTTGGAGGTGGTGAGTTCTTTCGCTGAATCCGTCGCACCGACAGTAGCTGGGTCGTTGGCTACTGGGACAGCAACCGCAACAGCATCTCGATGCTTGACCACTTGCGACCGCAGGGTGCCGGGCACGAGGCCCGGCACAGTTCCGAGTCCCCACTCCTCCCCCGCGGGCCGTCGACGAGAATCGGAGATTCTCGTCTGCCAATCAGAAATTTCCGATTTCTGATGACGGCGACAAGTGCCGGCCTGCGGCGTCCACCGCCACCGCACGTTGTGGCTGTCGGCGCGAAGCGCATGCGCCCTCGTGGCGCATGTCAGCGCGAGGGACGAGTGAGGCCGGAGGCCGAACGAGTCGGCTGGGGAGGTTCGTGGGTTGTGCGGGGCGGTGCGGTCACAAGAGGCCATGCTCGCTCCGCGGTCGTGTTCGCGGTCGATCCGACCGACTCGCGGCCGAACCGATCGAACGCCACGATCCGAATACCGCCACAACCCGTATCCCGATGGCTCCCCACCGTCGACTGTATGCGAGCATCTACGCTCGTCCTCGCGTTCGGCGTGTTCGTGTTCGTGCTCCCGATCCCCGGGACGTTCGTGGCTGGCGCACTCGTCCTGTTGGCTGGCGCAGTCGCCCGCTGGCTCGGCTCCTAGCGGCCGCTGCCCCGTACCGCAACCGTTTCTACCCGCAGGCGTCCACTTCCCGTATGAGCGACCCCGATATCCTCCTCACGAACGACGACGGGATCGACGCCTCCGGCCTCGCGTCCCTCCGCGAAGAGCTCACCGCAGTGGGCGACGTGACCGTCGTCGCGCCCCACGAGAACCAGAGCGGCGTCGGCCGCACGCGATCGAGCAGCGCCGTCCGCCACGATCACCCGTGGGGGTACTCTCTCGAAGGGACCCCGGCGGACTGCGTCGCCTACGCGCTCAGCGGCCTCGAGACCGAGTTCGACGCGGTCGTCTCCGGCGTCAACGACGGCCCGAACGCGGGCAACTACGTCGTCGGGCGCTCGGGCACCGTCGGCGCGGGGATCGAGGCGGCCTTTCTCGGCGTCCCTGCACTCGCGGTGTCGGCGTACCACGCGGTCGACTTCTTCCCCCACCCGCCGGAGGAGTACGACTTCGCCCGGCCCGCGCGGGTGGCCGCGGATCTGCTCGACCGCGCGCTCGCGACTGACACGTACAGCGACGTGGACCTACTGAACGTCAACGCGCCCGTCGATGCCCCGGATCCGGACGCTCGGATCACCCGCCCCACACACGACTACGACCTCGACGTGGCACACCGCACCGACGCCGTCGACCGCGACCTCGGCAACGGCGAGACTGCGGTCCGGCTCTCGGACTCGGTCTGGCCCGACACCGAGGGGTTCGAGAACCCGTTCCCGCTCGCGGACCAGCACGAGGAGCGCTACCCCCACGGGAGCGACCGCCGCGCGATGATCGAGGGGGAGGTGTCGGTGTCGCCGCTGTCGGTCGACCACGGCCACGCCGAGAGCGAGTCGCTCGTCGGCGTCGTCGAGAGTTTGGAAGCGGAGTGAACGCGGCCGAAACCCTCCCTCCCCGGAGTCTCCCGAGGCTGTCGTCCTCCTAGCCGTTTTTCTCCACGTCCCCGAGTACCGCCAGCGCGCCGATGCTGCTGGTCGCGAAGAACACGGCGCCGCCGGCGAGGACCGGCGGGATCGTCACCGAGTGGAACCCGTCCATCACGTAGTTCCACTCGACCTCCCCCGTCTCACGGTCGAAGGCCGTGATCGTCTCGCGGAGGTCGGTGGAGACGTACTCGGAGCCGTCCACCATGGCGATAACCGTCTCGCTCCCGACGGAGAACCCTTGGGCGTACACATCGTCGTCGTGGAGCACCCGCGTCGTTCCGCGCGCGAGATCGACCGCGAGTAGCCCCTCAGCGTTCGCCACGAACGCTGTCTCCCCGTCCACGGCCACTGTCGTCCTTTCGGTCCCGTCGATTTCGGGCACGTCGATCTCCGTGGTTCTCTCTCCGGTCTCGGGGTCGTGGACGGCGAGGCTGTTCCCGTCCACGACGAAAACGCCACGCTCGGTCGCTACCGGATCGGCGCTTACCGCCGGCTCCGTCAGTGCCTCCGTCCAGCGGGTCGTTCCGTCTTCGACGTCGAACGCCCCGAGGCCGTCCGTTCCGTCGATCTCCCCGATAGCGTAGACGGTGCCGTCGTGGATCGCCGGCGTGACGCGCTGCTGTGCCACCTCGGCCGTCTCCCAGTGTGGGTCGCCGCCCTCCGCCCGGAACGCTTCGAGGCCATCCTGATGCGGGATGACGACGACACCCGACTGGTCGTCGACGGCGAGCAGTTCCGGAGAGTAGTTCGGCCTGCCGTCGGTTTCGGACTCCCCGAGGAGCTGTCGCCAGAGAACGTCGCCGTTGCCTCGGTCGAGCGCGACGAGCTCGCCGTCGTACGCCACGAGGAAGCGGTCGTCGACGAGCGCTCGTCCGTGGTCGCTCTCCCCGCCGAGAGCGGTCCGCCACTGCTCGCTCCCGTCCTGGGCGTCGAGGGCGATCGCGCTTCCCTCGTTGCTGGCGTCGAAGTTCGTGATGTACACCGTTCCGCCGGCGATGACCGGGTCCCACCGCGTGAACGCCGCCGACTCCCACGCCAGGTTTCCCCGCGAGGGTGCGGAGACGTCCGGCGCGAACGTGTTGCCGCTGTCGCTGCCGTGTTGGGTCCACGACCCGTCTGGAACGGCGGGCAAGGGCGTGTCCGGCCTGCCCGACGGCAGGATCGATAGACAGCCAGACAGCGCTGCGGTACCGACGCACGCGGCCGTCAGGAGCGTGCGCCGGTTCATACGGGCGAGCGATTCAGTGACCGACGGATCGTACTTTCTGGAGGGCGCATTCCTGTGGTGGTATGCCTCGGCAGGGTTTTATGCATTGGTGTTCGATACGTACTCTTCACTGTCGGGAGATTCTGCCAGCGGTCCGCACAAACAGTCCTCGGCCGGGCCCCAGACAACGAACCGTCGGTTCGCTCAAATACGGGTGATGGGCGTTCCGTCGGTGACGCCGCCGAACTACCGCCTGAACTGCTCGACGACGCCGCCCGCGGTGCCGCGTGATCGATCGAGCGACTCCGTCCCGTCCTCCCCGTGTCGGCGCTCGGCGAACCGGGCGCCGACGCCGACGCTGAACGCCGCGAGCAGGAAGCCGGCGAGCACGTCGGTCAGCCAGTGGATTCCCAGATACATCGTCGCGATCGCGACCGAGACAGCGCCGATCGCCGCGATCGGGAGCCACCCCGGCGCGGTCGAACGGTACCGGGCGGCCAGCAGCGCCACCGTCGCCGACAGTGAGGTGTGCAGCGACGGGAACACGTTGGTGTTCTCGTTGACCTGACTCGTGAGCGCCTGCACCTCCGGCCAGTTGGCGAACAGCAGCGACTCGACCGCGCCCGGCATGAAGTTCCGGGGGCCGTACGCGACGAACAGCACGTAACAGACGAGGCCGATACCGTAGTTCAGTGCGTACGCTACCAGCGTCGCCGACAGTGGACGCGTGTCGTCGTGGAGCACGTAGAGCACGATCGGGAACGTCAAGAGGAACACGTAGCCGAACACGTAGACGAAGCTGAAGTACGCCGTCAGCGGCGGCGTCGCGTACGACTGGAGGCCGGCGACGAACCCGCCCTCGATCGCGTGAATCGCGCCCGTGACGTTGATGCCGATCAGCCAGGAGAGCTGGACCCCCACGTCCCGGACGGTGCCGTTGGCCAGCAGCAGCGCGCCGAGCACCGCCGCCGTCGGACCGACTGCGCGGACGTTCTCCCGAAGCGAACCGCGGCAGATTCCGGCGCCGGAGAGCCAGCGGAGCGTGCCGAGGCTCACCAGATGCAGGAGGAGGACGACGGCGACGACGTTTGAGAGGACGGTCAGCAGGCTCACGTCGCCCCCCCGACGAGCGTGTCGTCGTCGTACTGGTAGCCCGCCTCGCGGAACGACGCGCGGGCCGCTTCGGCGTTGAGTTCGCCGTGCTGTCCGAGGAATGGGACGACTGGGTTCCCGTCGTCCCACGCCAGATCGTCGGGGTACCACTCCGTCCCCTGGAGCGGGCCGACCGCGGGCCGGGCGTAGCCGTCGAGCACGTCCTCGCCGAGGTGTGCCCCGTCGATCAGTCGCGCGAGCGTGTGCCGGAACCGGGGGTTAGAGAGGTGCGGGCGGCCCGTGTTGTAGCCGAGCACGTACGGCCGCTCCGACCGACGCACGAGCAGTTCGGTCCCCTCGGCGCGGCCGATCCGGGGGACCGTCGACGCGCCGACGGCGGTGCCAGTCACGTCCGACTCCCCGTCGGTCACTGCCTCGACGGCGGCCACGTCGGAGCCGACGACCCGAACCGACAGCGCGTCGAGCGCGGAGTCGGCGATCCAGCCGGGCAGCGCCGTCCCTTCCCGCGTCGAGAAGTGGTCGTCGACACGTTCGAGTAGCAGGCGCTCACGGGGGGTGTTCCGGACGAACTCGAACGGGCCGCTCCCCACCGGTGGGATGTTGTTCGTGACCAGCGCCTCGGTCACCGTCCCGACGGGGATACCGCCAATGGCGGCCGGGTCGGTCCGGTCGCGCCAGACGTGTTCGGGAAGTATCGGCGCCGTCAGCGCACGCCGAGCCACGTCCTCGTCGGCATCGACGAACGACAGCGTCACCCGTCGATCGTCGACGACCGAGACCTCGTCGACGAGCGTGCGCCGGCCGCGGAACTCCGGGGACGGCACCGCAGCCGACTCGTCGTCGCCCAGCGTCGTGTCCGCGAGCAGGTCGTACGTGAACACCACGTCGTCGGCGGTCAACGACTCCCCGTCGTGCCAGCGGACGTCCTCCCGGAGCGTGACCTGCGCGGTCGGCGCTTCGTCGGTCCCGAACTCGATCGAGGACGCGAGCCACGGTGTGTACTCGCCGTCGAGGGGCCGCGCGAGCGGGTCGTACAGCAGCCCGGTCAACACGCCACTTCGCCGGAACTCGACGGAGAGCGGGTTCAGGTTCGTGGTCGCCCGGCGATCGGTGCCGACCACCCGGAGCTGCCCGTCGCCGCGATCCAGCTGCAGGTAGTCCATCGGGTCGGTCAGATCGGCCGCCCGCCAGTTCGTGTCGTCGGCGGTTCGTGCCGCCCGAACGTCGTCGGGTACCGTCAGCATGGTGAACGGCTGCGATCGGGCGATCGTCCGCTGGAGGTCGGCGAGCGCCTCCCGGCGCTGCTCGCCGCTGGTCCGTCGCTGGCGCTCGATCGTGCCGTCGGCATCGAGGTCGGTGTAGCTGAACGGGTTCTGCCAGCCCGGGGCGTCGGCGAACCGCGAGTGGAGCAGGGTGGTGAGCGCGTCGGGATCGCGGAACTTCGCTGGCAGCCGCATCACGAACAGGTCGAACTCGGACCGGAGCAGACACTGGCGTACGAGCTCCTGTTCGGCCATCGGGAGCACGTCGACGCCGATGCCCGCCTCGCGGAACCACGCGGCGACCCGTCGTGCGAGCCGGAGGGCGTAAGGGTCGGCGTCGGCCGGCAGCGTCTTGATCCGCAGTTCGACGGGCTGTGCGGATCGCCAGCCGGTGAGGTTCCGGGCTCGGCGGAGACAGCCACTGCCGAGGGCGGCGACGCCGCTGCCCAGCGCCGCGAGGACCGATCGTCGGCCCGTCGGCAGACGTGGCTGGTCGCTCATCTTCCTTCAGGTGTGCGATGAACGGATATATGGATTATGCTACTCGATCCGCGGCGCACGGGCGCCGCGACGGTTTCAGACAGACTTTACCGCCCGCCCCGACTCCCTCCCGGCGATGTCGTTCCCCAAGCGGACCGCTCGCCTCCTGCTCGCCGCGTTGGTCGTCGTCTCGGCAGTGACGGTCGTCGCCGGCTACGTCGAGAGTGAACGCACGAACGACCGTGTGACCGGCGACCCCGCCGTCGAGCAGGCGTTCCGGTCCGGTAGCGACGAAGCCGTCGTCGGCGAGCGCGAGGGAATCACCGTCGTCGCGACGGACTCCAACGCGTTCGTCAGCGACGAGAGCGACGCGCCGCGGGCGCAGGCCGAACTCGCGGCGTTCGCCCCCGACGGAAGCGTCTACTACTACCAGAACGACCACACGCGCTACTGGGACGTCGACCCCGTCGAGGGCACCAGCCACACCGTCGAGTTCGTCTACGCCGACCACCTCGACGCCGACGAGTGTGACGGCTCGGTCTGTACCCGAAACGGGATCGAGCGCGTCAACCTCACCACGGGTGAGCGCACGGACGTGTTCAGCCGGATCACCGCCGGCAAGCACTCCACGCGCTGGCACGACGCCGACCGCATCGACGACGAGCGACTCCTAATTGCCGACATTGCACAGGACCGCGCGTTCATCGTGAACACGACGACCGGGCTGATCGAGTGGTCGTGGGAAGCACAGGCAGACTACGACGTGTCGAGCGGCGGGCCGTTCCCCGAGGACTGGACCCACATCAACGACGTGGAGCACGTCGAGATCGACGGGCAGAAAGCGGTGATGGTCAGCCTCCGGAACCAAGACCAAGTCGCCTTCGTCGGCATGGACGGCGAACTGAAGGAGAACTGGACGCTCGGCACCGACGGTGACCACGCGACGCTGTACGAGCAGCACAACCCCGACTTCATCCCCGCCGAGCGGGGCGGCCCGGCGCTGCTCGTCGGCGACTCCGAGAACGGCCGGATCGTCGAGTACCAGCGCGAGGACGGCGAGTGGGTCGAGTCGTGGACGTGGACCGACCAGCGGATGCAGTGGCCCCGCGACGCCGACCGGCTTCCGAACGGCCACACGCTGATCACCGACTCCAACGGCGACCGGGTGGTCGAGGTCGACCGCGAAGGTGAGATCGTCTGGTCGGCCGACGTGGGGTTCCCCTACGAGTCCGAGCGGCTCGGCACCGGTGACGAGAGCACGGGTGGGGAGAGCGCGGCGTCGCTGGGGCTACCGAGCCACGAGCCAGCGCCCGAGAACGCGTCGCTGTTCGATCGGGTCCAGAACGCGCTGCCCCCAGCGATCGCGAACGCGATCTCCTACGCCTTCCCGCGCTGGGTCGGCCTGCTGGAGGGGAGCGCGATCGTCGTCCTGCTCGGCAGCCTGCTGCGCTGGGCGACGCTGGAGTACTGCTGGCGCGACAGAACGGTGGCGTTCCGATCGCCGATCGAGTTCCGCCGGAAATGAGCCGCGTCGTCGGCCGCCTCCCGATCACACGCGACGACGCGCGGTGGTTCGGCGCCACCCTCGCGGCGGGGCTGCTCGCGGTCGCCGTCTACCTCGCGACCAACCCCTATCCGGCGTACGGCGCCGGACTCTACCTCCGGATCGCCGACGCGATCGCCGCCGGCGGCTACGCCCCGCCGGCCCGGATCGCGGGGTACACTGCCGAGGGCGTCCCCTTCGCCTACCCGCCGCTGCAGTTCTACGTGCTCGCGGTGCTGCTCGATCTCGGCGCGACCCCCATCGCGCTAGCCCGCGTGCTCCCCTCTGTCGGCGTACTGGCCGCGCTCGTGCCCGTTTACCTGCTTGCGCGGGACTACGCGGGATCGCAGCCCGCGGGCGCGGCCGCGGGCGTCGCCGTCGCGCTCAACCCCCAACTGCTCCAGTGGCACGTCTCCGCTGGCGGCGTGGTGCGGGCGTTCGCGTTCTGCTACGCGCTGACCGCGATCTACGCCGGCTACCGGGCGCTCGAACACGACTCGCGGCCGGCGGTTGCCGTCGGCGCGCTGGCGTTCGGCGCGACGGTGCTCACCCACCCGACGTACTCGCTGTTCGTCGTCGTCAGCTACGTCCTGCTGTGGGGCGTCCGGGACCGCTCAGTCGCCGGGCTCGCCCGGAGCGCGGCGGTCGGCCTCGGCGGCGCCGTCGTCGCGACGCCGTGGCTGCTGTGGGTGACGAGCACCCACGGGATCGCCGTGCTCACGGGCGCCGCGGGCACCCACGGCGGCGTCGGCGGCGGCGCGGCGACGCTTTTCGGCGCGCTGAGTTCGGCCACTGCGTTGCCGCTGCTCGGCGCCGCCTACTTACTGTGGGCCCGCCGGGAGTGGTTCCTCGCGGCGTGGACCCTCGCCGCGGAGCTACTGTTCGCCCAGCCGCGGTTCGTCTTCACCGTCGGGAGCGTCGTCGCGGCGGTCGCGGCCGTCGACGTGGCTCGGCGCCTCCCCGCGCTGGACGGAAGCATCTCGCTGCCCGGAACGGGCGCAGTCAATCGCCGGGAGGCCGCCGCCGCGGCGTGTCTCCTCCTCGCGAGCGTCGCCGGCGGGGCGTACCTCGCCCACGAAATGACGCTCGGAAGCGACCCCTCGACGCCCGAGTTCCTCGACGACGAGGACGTGGCGGCGATGGAGTGGGCCGAGCGCGAGACGGCGCCCGACGCGACGTTCGTCGTGCTCGGCGACGCCGCGGAGTGGTTCCCGGCGTTGGCCGACCGGACGATCCTCGTCGGTCCGTGGGGCGTGGAGTGGCGCGGGCCGGACGCGTACACCACGCAGTTGGCGTCGTTCGAGGCGATTTCTCGGTGTGATTCGGCGTCCTGTGTCGAGGGAGAGGCGGGAGCCGTCGGCGCCGATCCCGAGTACGTCTACCTCCCAAAGGGCGCTTACACGGTTCGGGGGCACCCTGAGGTGACGTTCGGTACGCTCGACCGTTCGTTCGCGGCGTCGCCGGACTGGGAGCGCGCGTACGAGAACGACGGCGTGGTCGTCTACCGCGCGGCCGGGTAGCGCCGCGACCACCGGCTACTTCCCCCTCCGTGCGCTTTCTCCGACGATGACCGACTCGCCCAGCGGCGACGCGCGGAACCGACTCGCCGGGGCGGCCAGCCCCTACCTGCAGCAGCACGCCGACAACCCCGTGAACTGGCAGCCGTGGGACGACGACGCGCTCGCGGAGGCCCGGGAGCGCGACGTGCCGATCTTCCTCTCGGTCGGCTACTCGGCTTGCCACTGGTGTCACGTCATGGCCGAGGAGTCCTTCGAGGACCCCGCGGTCGCCGAGGTGCTGAACGAGAACTTCGTCCCGGTCAAGGTCGACCGCGAGGAGCGGCCGGACCTCGACCGCGTCTACCAGACTGTCTGTCAGCTGGTCACCGGCGGCGGCGGGTGGCCGCTGTCGGCGTTTCTGACGCCCGAGGGGAAGCCGTTCTACGTCGGGACGTACTTCCCGCCCGAGCCGCAGCCTGGGCGGAACGTTCCCGGGTTCGAGCAGCTCTGCCGCCAGATCGCCGACTCCTGGAACGACCCCGAGCAGCGCGGGGAGATGGAGAACCGCGCCGAGCAGTGGACGGCGGCGGCGCGGGACCGCATGGCGCCCGCGGACTCCCCGGAGGAAGAGACCGAGCGGCCGAGCAGCGAGATCCTCGACGACGCCGCGGCGGCGGCGATCCGCGGCGCCGACCGCCAGCACGGCGGGTTCGGGCAGGGGAGCCCGAAGTTCCCCCAGCCCGGGCGGGTCGAACTCCTGCTCCGTGTCGCGTCGCTGTCGGGTGATTCCGAGCCGCTGACGGTCGCCGAGAACGCGTTGGGGGCGATGGGCAGCGGCGGACTGTACGACCACCTCGGCGGCGGCTTCCACCGCTACTGCGTCGACGAGGACTGGACGGTCCCCCACTTCGAGAAGATGGCGTACGACAACGCCACGATCCCGGCGGCCTTTCTCGCGGGCTATCGCGCGACGGGGCGGGAGCGCTACGCCGAGATCGTCCGGGAGACGCTCGACTTCGCGGAACGCGAACTCTCCCACCCCGAGGGCGGCTTCTTCAGCACGCTCGACGCACGGAGCGAGACCCCCGCCTCACGCCTCGACGAGGGGGAGGAGCCCGAACGCGAGGAGGGGGCGTTCTACGTCTGGACGCCCGCGGAGGTCCGCGAGCACGTCGACGAGCCGGCGGCGACGCTGTTCTGTCGGCGATACGGCGTCGTCTCCGGCGGCAACTTCGAGGGCGGCACGAGCGTTCTGAACGAGACCGTCCCCGTGGCGGAGTTGGTCGGCGCCGAGATCGAGGTCGCGCGAGAGACGGTCACCGCGCCCGATTCGGCGGCCGCGGTTCGGGAACTGCTGGCAGACGCCCGCGAGACGCTGTTTGCGGCCCGCGAGGAACGCCCCCGACCGCTCCGCGACGAGAAGGTGCTGGCGGGCTGGAACGGCCTGCTGATCGAGACGTTCGCCCGTGCGGGGTTCGTGCTGGGCGACGACGCCCGGATCGAGCGCGCACAGTCGGCGCTTGGTTTCGTCCGCGACGAGCTCTGGAACGCCGATGCCGGCCGGCTCGCCCGCCGGTTCAAGGACGGGCAGGTGGGGATCGACGCCGCCCTCGAGGACTACGCGTTCCTCGGCCGCGGCGCGTTCGAGCTGTACCAAGCGACCGGCGACGTGGAGCCGCTCGCGTTCGCGCTCGATCTCGCTGGCGTCGTCGCCGACTCGTTCTACGACCCCGAGGACGGGACGCTCTACCTCTCGCCGAACGACGGGGAGGAGCTCGTCGCCCGGCCGCAGGAGCTCACCGACCAGTCGACGCCCTCCAGCGTCGGCGCCGCGGTCGCGCTGCTGCTCGATCTGGACCACTTCACCGACGACGATCTCGGCGAAGTGGCCCGCGAGACGCTCGCGACCCACCGCGGCCGGATCGAGGCCAGCCCCGTCGAGCACGGGACGCTCGCGATGGCTGCCGACGCGGCCGAGCGCGGCTCGCTCGAACTCACCGTCGCCGCCGACGAACTGCCGGGCGAATGGCGCGAGACGCTCGCTGACCGCCATCTCCCGGGTGCCGTCGTTGCCCGGCGACCGCCGACGGCGGCGGGGCTGGAGGCGTGGCTCGACGAACTCGGACTCGAGGAGGCACCGCCGATCTGGGCCGGACGCGAGGCCCGCGACGGCGAACCGACGGTGTACGCCTGTCGGTCGCGAACCTGCTCGCCGCCGGAGACGGATCTGTCGGCAGCGCTGGACTGGGTCGAAGCGAACCTGTAGAACTGTGTGACCGTCTCGGGTCACTGACTCCCGCGAGGGGAGCGAGCTATCGCTGCAGGGTCGCCCCCGCGACGGCGCCGACGAGCAGGCCGGCGGTGACCGCGGGGAACGCCGCCGCGAACACCACTGCGAGCGGCAGAGCAGCGAGCAGCAGCATCGTTCCGAAGGTGGGTGGGTGGCGATACGTCCGATGGTCCGGATTCCGTGGTGGGTACATCGTCTGTGGAGGGAGGTGCGTCAGCGGAGCGATACGAGCCACGTCGCCGTACCCGGGATTCGAGCGTTAGCACCCGAACGAGTCGGGATCGGGACGGGGCCGTCGGGGGACGAACTCCGTCAGATCGTCCACCGGACGGCGGCGACGACAACGCGCGTGAGGCGGGCACGGAACCCATCGGCCACGACCGAACGGCGGTCGCGTGACTGGGTCCCCTGGCCGGGGAGAAGCACGCTCAGTGAGTTGTGTAGCACGTCGTCGTCACCTCGGTCACTGGTAGTGGAGACGACAGTAAAAAGCTGAGCAGGGAGTGGTAACACACGGCACAACAGTACCGTCGCTACCGATGCGGGTGACGGCCGCTTACTCCTCGTCAATGAGCCCGTGTTCGACTAACTGATCGTGGATCGCGTCCGGTACCATCGCTCCGGTGAACGTCGCGCCCTCGATTTTGCCACCGCCCAGATTCGCGTTCGACAGATCGGCGTCCGTGAACTCTGCGTCCCGCATGTTGCAGCCGATCAGTGTCGCATCCGTGAGTGTCGCGTCGACGAGAGTTGCTCCGTCCAAGCTGCCGCTGCCCAGATCAGCACCAGTCATCTCGGCAGCGTCGAGGCTTGCATCCGTGAACGTTGCGTCCGATAGCCTGGCATCAGTGAGGTCGGCGTCGCCGAGGTCTGCGGTACTGAAGTCGCCATCGATGAACGCACCGCCCGACAGGTCTGCATTCTGGAGCTTCGCACCGCTGAAGGTCGGGCCACCGGGGTCGATCGAATCACCGTCGTCGCGATAGATCGATTCACGCTGGGCATCGCTAAGATCCGCTCCGGACAGGTCAGCGCCGGTGAAATCAGCATCACCGAGTTCAGCTTCACTGAGGTCGGCGTTTCGGAGGTCGGCGTCCACAAGGGTTGCTCCCCGAAGGTCACCCTCACTGAGGTCGGCACCTTGTAGATCGGCGTCCGTGAGATTCGCCTCCCGAAGGCCGGCCTCGTTCAGGTCGGCTCCCGGTTTGATCTCCTCCGGTTCGAGTTCACTGTGTGGGAGTTCCATGATCGCGGCTTCCGTCGCCACAGTGAAATATGTTTACTCAGGGATGATACGTCGAATCTGATTCTGGTCGAACTGCTTGCTCAACGGTGTAAGGCCGGGATTCTACTACGAGCGAGGATTCTACCAAGATTCCGAACTCACCCGGAAATCTCGTCGGCGAGGTAGACCGCGATCGGTCGGGCCTCGCTTTCGACGAACCGCGCGATCTCCTCCCCATCGCGCTCGACGATCACCGTCGGGATCAGGTCGATCCCGTACTCTTCGATACCGTCGCCCACTTTCTCGCCGTCCACGCGCTCGACCGCGTGGGCGTGGATCCGCTCGTCGGGCACGCCCGCGGCCGAAAGCGCGGCCGCGAAGGCGGGTAGCTGCTGGCGGCAGTCGCCACACCAGTCGCCGCCCCAGATGCGGAACGTGAGCCCCTCGGCGCCGAGGGCCTCGACCGTCTCCTCGTGGGCGTCGGCGCTCCACGTCGGGTCCGGCTGGAGCGTCGAGAGCGTCGATTCGGGGGAATCAGTCTCTGTGTTGGCCATACACGAAGATGGGCCCCGGCGAGGATAAGTCATACGTCGGCGGCTGTCAGTCGCCGCCTCCGAATTTGTACGTCGGCGGCTGTCCGCCGCCAAAATCACCCCCCGATCAGTCGCCGACCGCGCTCCCGAGCACGCCGCCGACCGCGCCGAAGACGAGGGGGTACACTAGTCCAGCGAGCAGGATCGCCGTGACCAGATCCGGTGCCGCCGATCCCTGGTAGGAGAACAGGAACCGACCGAGCAGCGCCAGCGGGAAGTAGCCGATCGCGACCGCGGCGCCGGCGATCGCGCCGTCGGCCGGCGCCTCGGCGTCGGCGAGCCGCGCGGTCAGCAGCCCCGCCGCGAGCAGCAGGACGATCGGCACCGCGTACAGCAGCGCAATCGACCCGCCGTCGCTGCCGGCGATGAAGTTCTGTGACTGCGTGCCCCCGAACCCGTCGATCCGGGTACTGACGAAGTGGGCGTTGTAGAACATCCAGCCGACGCCCTCCCAGACGGCGATGGGCTCGCCGCCGAACAGGTCGGCGATGAAGTTGTACGCCTCTAGCCGCTCCTCGATGGAGCCGCTCAGCCAGACGTAGCTGATCAGGTAGCCGAGCAGGTAGGCGGCGACCCCCGTGCCCGCGCCAGCGCCGAACGGCAGTTTCTCCGTCGTGCTCTCGGTGCTCATGGTTGTACGGATCGTCCGTGGGTAAAAATCTCTGACGGCCGTCGGCGGCGCGGGAAGCCGCTGTCGCTACCCCTTTACTCCCGACCCGGGTAGGCCGGGGTAGATGGACGCGAACGTGATCGACGCCATCGGCTCGCCGCTGGTCGAAGTGGCGTCGCCGGTCGGTACGGTCGCCGCCAAACTGGAGTCGAAAAACCCCGGCGGCTCCGCGAAGGACCGCCCCGCGCTGTACATGATCCGGGCGGCCGAGGAGGCCGGCGAACTCGGCGAGGGGGACGCGATCGTCGAACCCACGAGCGGGAACACCGGAATCGGGCTCGCCCTCATCGGCGCGGTGAAAGGGTACGACGTGCGGATCGTCATCCCCGGCTCGAAATCCCCCGAGCGCCGGCGGATCATGCGCGCCTACGGCGCCGACATCGAGGTCGTCGACGGTGACATCAGCGACGCACGCGACCGCGCCGACGAGCTCGAAGCGACCGGCGAGTACGTGCAGGTCCGGCAGTTCGAGAACGGCGCCAACCCCCGGGCCCACTACGAGACGACGGGCCCGGAGATTCTCGATCAGGTCGACGACCACGATATCGACGCTTTCGTCGCCGGCGTCGGCACCGGCGGGACACTGACGGGGACGAGCCGCCGGCTCTTGGAGTCCTTCCCCGAGATGGAGGTCGTCGCAGTCGAGCCAGAAGAGAACGCCGTGCTCTCCACGGGCAAATCCGGCCACGACGACTACCAGGGGATGGGCCCGGGGTTCGTCGCCCCGAACCTCGACGTAGATCTCATCGACGCGGTCGAGGCCGTCGATCTGTCGACCGCCGAGCGGGAGTGTCGCTGTCTGGCCCGCGAGGAGGGGATCCTAGTGGGACAGTCAAGCGGCGCCGCCAACGTCGCCGCGCGGCGGACCGTCAAGCGCCTCGTCGAGGAGGGGGTCGACGATCCGCTGGTAGTGACCGTGTTCCCCGACGGCGGCGAGCGGTACATGTCCACCGGGCTGTTCGAGGCCGAGGAGGCCGAGGACTGCCAGTGGGAGTGTGAGGACTGACTACCCGTCGAACTCGGACTCCGTCACCCGAACGACGAGCACGTCGTCGTACCCCTCACGTTCCGGAGTCCACTCACCTTCCCGTTCGACGAACACGGCGTCCTCCGGTCGCCCGTCCTCGACTCCGTACACCTGTAGAAGCGTCCCCGTCTCCTCGGGGGCCACCTCACCGTCCCTGATCGCCGTCGCGAGTTCGCGGGAGAGCCATTCCGTCTCCGATACCGAGTCCGACTGCACCAGCGCCGTCCTGACGAACCGGACGAGGTACCAGTTCAAGTCGTTCAGCAGCGACACCGCGGCGCCGATCGAGACGGTGTCGAGCGCGAGGCTGTTCGCGTACGGCTCCCGGAGCTCGTACGTCGAGAGCGCCTCCCGGGCGGTCTCCCGGGAGAGCAGTTCGTACCGGAGGTCGCTCTCGGGCTCGCCCAGCAGACAGACCTGCGCCATCGTCGGGGGGTCGCCGGGGCGGAAGAAGTGGGTTGCGGTCCGGCGCCGGGGTCAGTGGTCGCCGACGACGGAGCGTTCGTCGGCCAGCGCTTCCGCGCGGGCGAGCAGGTCGTCGGGCTCGGCGGCCTCGACCTCGGCAAGTGTCGCGTTAGTCTCCGGGTAGTCGGGGGCGACGCGCTCGCAGCCGACGTTCGTCGTCGCGTCGACGAACGTGCCGATGTCGCGGGCCTGCTCGACGATCTCGGGCTTGTCCCGCGTGAGTAGGGGGCGGTGGACTGGCAGGCTCGCGGCGGCGTCGGTGACGCGAACGTTCGGGCCGGTCTGGGAGGACTTCTGCCCGATCGACTCTCCGGTCGCGATCGAGTGGGCGCCGACGTCGTCGGCGACCGCCTCCGCGACCCGGAGCATCGCGCGTCGGAGTGAGAGCATCCGCGTCGCTCCCGTCTCGGCGACCAGCTCGTCGACGAGGTCGCCCGCGGGCACGACGCGCAGCCGAGCGTCGACGTGCGGCGCCGAGCGGGCGACCGTCCGGGCAGTCTCGGTCGCGCGAGCGAGGTGGTCCGGGCCGCCGTAGTCGCCGAGATCGAGGTAGACGGGGACGACCTCCAGTCCGCGTTTGAACAGCTCCCACGCCGCGACGGGGGAGTCGAGCCCGCCGGAGAACAGCGCGACCGTCGTCCCCTGCGTCCCGACGGGGAGCCCCCCCGGCCCGTCGTACTCGACGGCGGAGACGAACGCTTCGTCCTCCCGGACGTCGAGGCGATAGGTGCGGTCGGGATCGTCGAGATCCACGTCGGCGCCGGTCGCGTTGCCGATCGCCGCGCCGACTTCCGACGCGACCTCCTGACTCGTGAACGGGTGGGTCTCGGCCGTCCCGGCGCGGTTCGCCCGGACCGCGAACGTCGCGCCCTCGGGGTGGTCGTCGGTCAGTGCGACCGCCGCCTCGGCCAGCGCCTCGGCCTCGGGGGCGGTCGAGATCGCGGGCCGTGTCGAGACGACGCCGAACGTGTCGGCAGCCGCGCGAGCGGCCTCGTCGGCGGAGAAGTCCGTTTCGGGCTCGGCCGGCCGGACCAGGAGTCGCGACCAAGTGCGCTCGACCGCCCCGGGGATCCCGCGGTCGTCGAGGACTGCCCGCACGTTCTCGGCGAGGCGGTCGAGCATCTGCCCGCGGACCTTGTCGCTCTTGATGCCTGCCTCGCCGTAGCGGACGACCGCGAGGTCGGGTGACTGCTGCACGGGCGGGGTAACGGGCGGGCGAGCATGGGTGTTTCCTTCCGGGACGGACCCGGCCGTTACTCCTCGTCCAGCAGGTCGATCGGGTCCTCGATCTGCCCGGTGATCGACTCGAGCAGGTCGGTCACCGTCACCATCCCGACCACGTCACCGTTCTCCAGCACGAACGCGAGCTCCTGGCTCTCGACCTGGAACTGGTCGATCGCGTTGCTGACGCTGGTGTCGTGGGACATCGTCATCGGCGGCGCCGAGAGGTTCGTGAAGTCGATCTCGCCCTCGGCGACGCTGTCGCGGTAGCGAGCGAGCATCGGGAAGTAGACGATCCCCCGGAAGTCGTCGACCTCCTCGCCGATCAGCGGGTAGCGCGTGTGGGGGTGCTCCTCCATCCGGCGGAAGTTCTCCTCGGCGTCGACCGCCGTCGAGAGCGTCACGATCTCCTCGGTCGGCACCATCACGTCCTTGACCTGCTGATCGCCGATAGTGAGCGCGTTCAACACCTCCTCGCGGCGTTCCTCGGACATCTCTCCCTGCGAGAGCACCGAGCCCAGCCGCTTGTGGAGGTCGGCACGGGACTCGATGGCGTCCTCCTCGGTCTCCAGCCACGCGCCGGTCATCTCGACGCCGAACAGGCCGAGGGTGGCCTTCGCGACCCAGTCGCCCAGCTTGATGATCGGAAGGATGAGCCGGTTACACCAGTACAGCGGCGTCGCGCCGTACCGACAGACCAGCCGGGAGCGCTCGACGCCGAGGTAGGTTGGCGTCTGCTCGCCGTGGGTCAGATGGACGAGGTTGATGATCAGGAACGCGATGATCGCGCCGACGCCGACCCCCACTAACGGCTCGAACAGCGCCCCCAGCGCGGGCTCGGCGACGATCCCGACCGCGATGCTGGAGGCGGTGATCCCCACCTGACAGGTGGTGAGGTACAGTTCGAGGTCATTGGTCATCTCCCAGGCGCGTTCGAGCGCCGCGCTGTTCTCCCCGTCGCCGAGGAACTCCTCCTTCGAGAACTGCCGAGCGCGGGTGAGCGCGAACTCGATCGCGACGAAAAAGCCGTTCGCGAGGATCAACCCCACCCCCGCGATCAGTCTGGCGGTCAGTTCGAACGTCTGCATGGGGGTGTCTCTGGACCGCCCCCGGTAAATGCCCGGTGGCTCCGGGGCTACCCCCTCGCGGCGAGGTAGACGGCCCCCAGTTCGACCAGCGCCGGGTGTGGCACCGCCTCCGGTCGCGCCGCCTCGACGGTTCTCAGCCCGTCCCGGAACGACCCACCCCGCTCGGCGGCGACCGCCGTCGCGAGCACCGCGGTGCTCCGACTCACGCCCGCCTTGCAGTTGACGAGCACGTCGGCCGTCCGCGAGAGTCGTCGCACGGCGTCGACGGCCGCCGCGAACGCCGCCCAGTCGTTCCCCTCGCCGTCGGTCAGCGGATGGTGGTGGGTGGTCAGGGGGAACGCGTCGGCCGAGACGGAGACGACGGCGTCGAAGCGACGGTCGTGGCAGCCGGGGTCGGCGGCGTGGCGGTTGCCGAGGTGGAGGCCACGGTAGTCCAGCACTGCGAGAACCGGTTCGTCCTCGACGAAGCCGATCGGTCGGAGGAACTGGCAGTCGGGATCGGTCGAGCGGTCACTCATCGCCCCGGCTGCGCCGGGGGGAGCGCGCGCTCAGAACGTCGAGATGTCGCCCTCGATCGCCTCGCGGGTGATCTCGGTGACGTTCGCGAGGTTGTCGTCGACGATGTCGCTCACCTCGCCCTCGATGTCGGCCACGTCGACGCCGTCGGCGGTGACGACCTGCGCGTCGGCGACGTGGGGCTCGTCGATCGGCCGGCCGATCTGGGAGAGCAGGCGCAGTTGGAGGTCGCGGATGCCGTCGACTTCCGCGACGACGTCCTCGGCGGTGGCCGTCGAGAGGAGGTTGTAGATCTTCCCGATGTGGTTGACGGGGTTCTTCCCCGAGGTGGCCTCCATGCTCATCGGTCGGTTCGGCGTGATGAGCCCGTTGGCGCGGTTCCCGCGACCGACAGAGCCGTCGTCGCCCTGCTCGGCGGAGGTGCCGGTGACGGTGAGGTACACCGAGCCGGCGTCGTAGTCGTCGGCGGTGTTGACCTCGACGCTGATCTCGCGGTCGGTGTGCTCCCGGGCGACGCTCTCGGCGTACGCCTGTACCTCCTCTACCGCGGCCTTGTACGCCTCCAGACTCTCGACGTACGTGTCGACCATCGCGACGGCGACGGTCACGTCGATCGTGTCGCCCTCGCGCTTGCCCATCACCTTCACGTCCGGGCCGACCTCGGGGTGGTCGGCGGCGTACTCGGTGTTGATCCCGCGCTCGATCTCGTGGACGATCGTCTCCGTCTCGGTCAGGGGGGCGTGGCCGACGCCGTAGGAGGTGTCGTTGGCCATCGGTACCTGGACCTCCTCCTCGCCGAACACGTCCTGCAGGTCGCCGCTGCCCTCACCGAGCTGGATGTCGACGATTACGTCGGTCCCGTACTCCAGTTCGGGGATCTGTTCTTGGAGGTACTCACGGGCGGCCGCGAGCGCCGTCGAGTCGACCGGCAGCTCGATCGTCTCGCCGTCGCGCTCGTAGCTCTTGGTCGCGCGGCCGACGATCAGGATGTAGATCGGCTCGATCACTTCGCCGCCGCCGTAGGCCGGCGAGGCACGGCCCGCAGCGAGCTGTGTCTCGTCGGTGTTGTAGTGGAGCACCTTCCCCACGCGATCGAGGTAGAGCTGTGAGAGCGCTCGGGAGACGCTCTCGGCGATGCCGTCGCAGATAGAGTCGGGGTGGCCGATCCCCTTTCGCTCGACGATCTCGACTTGCTGGTCCTCGACCGCCCGCCGGTCGAGTTCGGAAACCTGAACGTTCCGCGTCATTGCTCCCTCTTCCGTGGCGCGGGGTCTATAACCTTCGGAAACGATCCGGGAGACGGAAATTACTGTGGGGCATCAGCGTCGAGCAGCAGACCGAGGTAGGACGTACGGATCTGGCCGTCGGGGTCGAGCCCAAGCGCTCGGAGTCGCTCCTGTGCCCGCTCCCGCACCGTCTCGATGTCGGATTCGGACGCCTCGCGTTCGACCTCGACGAACGAGCCGAGCCCGTCGACCGTATCGAGGGTGACGGTGTACCCCTCGAACTCGAACCGTTCGCGCTCCTTCTCGACGGTCGCGGCCGGCTCGAACCCGAGCCCGTCGAGGATTCCCGCGGCGGCGTCGCCGTTGGCGACGGCGGTCTCGTGCTCCTCGCGAGTCTTCGAGTCGGCCTCGACGAGCGGGCCCTTGTAGGTCAGCTTCGTCGTCGTCACGTCGGCAGCGAGGTCGGTCTCCTCGCGGAGCCGGAGCGCCTCGTCTGTCTCGGCGAACTCGCGGTGGGGAGCGTCGTAGTACGTGTCTACCTGCCGGACGTGATCGACGGGCTCGGCGCCGGCGTCGGCGAGCGCCGACCGGACGGGATCGTGGTCGGCTGCGACTTTGAGTTCGACCTCGTACATGACTCCGGGGACGGCGGCGGCGACGAAAAGGCTGCCCTCTCGGCCGCGACGCGTCGGCAGGGCCGCCGGCATCGGGAGCGTCCAGCCCCGAAACGTTGTCCTTAAGAGTGGAACACGAGACCGTAGAGGTATGAGCGAAAACGAGGCCGACGCCGAGAACGAGGCCGAGGCAGCCGAGACCGAGTCGGGAATCCAGGACGGTGACTTCGTCCGTATCGACTACAACGTCCGCACCGTCAGCGACGACCGCGTCGTCGACACGACCCGCAAGGACGTCGCCGAGGAGGCCGGCATCGACGACGACGAGTACGACTTCTCGCCGCGCATCATCGTCGTCGGCGAGGGCCACGTGTTCCCGGGCGTCGACGACGCGCTGCTCGACGGCGAGGTCGGCGACGAGGGCACCGTCGAGATCGACGCCGAGGACGGCTTCGGCGAGTACGACGAGGAAGAGGTTCGCACCGTCAGCGCCAACAAGCTGGACGAGGAGAACCGCCGCCCCGGCGCGCAGGTCCAGATCGACGGCGAGCAGGGCTACGTCGAGACCGTAATCGGCGGGCGTGCCCGCGTCGACTTCAACCACCCGCTGGCCGGGGAGGATCTCGAGTACGAGTACGAGATCGTCGACGTCGTCGACGACGACGAGGAGAAGGCGGCCGGCCTGCTGGGGATGTACCTCCAGATGGAGCCGGAGCTGCGCATCGAGACCGAGACGGTCGAGGAGGAGATCACCAGCGAGGACGAGGACGGCGAGGCGACGACCGAGGAGGTCGAGCAGCGCTCCCTCTACATCGAGGCCACTCAGCAGATGCAGATGAACCAGCAGTGGATGTTCCAGAAGAGCCAGGTCGCCCAGGAGCTGATGGACCGCCTCGACCTCGACCGCGTGGTCGTCGAGGAGGTCTTCGACGGCAGCGGCGGCGGCATGATGGGCGGCATGGGCGGTATGATGGGCGGCATGGGCGGTGCCGAGCAGATCGAAGAGGAGATCGAGGACATCGAGGAGGACCTCGAGGACGCCGACGTCGACGCCGAGGAGATCGTCGACGAGCTCGAAGACGAGTAACGCAGCCGGCACGCGACGCCGTCACACACCGGCCGAACCTTTTTGCGGGATCCCACGCCAGTAGCGCATAGCCGATGAAGCTCGACTTCTCCTGAGCCCGCGCGGCTCACGCGACGGCGGCGAGGCGACAGCCTCGGAAAGTAGCGAGGCGACAGCCTCGGCACCCGTGGTTCCGCGACCACGCTGTGAGCAGCGGGAGACCACCTGTGGCACCGTTCCCCGACAGCCTCGGGTCTCCCGCCGGCCGCGGGCCGATCCTGCCGTCGTCGCCCGTCCACGGTGGGAGACTCATCCCCACCAACGTTGCAACACTCACCACCAGCCGAGACGGATGCACAGCGAGCAAACATCAGTGACGCCGATGGCGACCCCGACCGAACCGCGATCGTCGTCGCCCGCGACGCCGACGAGCAGCCCGACACGACCGAGGTCGAACGCCTCGCCGCCGCAGCGAGGTACGAGGTCGTCGACGCGCTCACCCAGCGCCGCGCCGAGGACGGCCAGTACAACCTCGGCCGCGGGAAGGCCGAGGCACTCGCCCGTCGCGTGGTCGAGACCGACGCCGACGCCGCCCTGTTCGACGTGGAGCTCACGCCCGGGCAGTACAGTTCCCTGACGGCGCTCCTGCCCGACGGCACCGGCGTCGTCGACCGTCACCGGCTCGTGCTCGAGATCTTCGAGGCCGGCGCCGGCGACGAGGCTGCCCGCCTCCAAGTCGAACGGGCGAGGCTGCGCTACGAGCTCCCTCGGATCAGGGAGACCGAGGAGCGAACCCACATGCAGCGCGCCGCGGAGACCGGCTCCCGCGTGGTCGACACCGAGCGGCGGATTCGGACCGTCGAGAACAAGCTCGACGATCTGACCGACCGCGCAAGCGAGCGCCGGGCCGAGCGCCGCGACCAGGGATTCGACCTCGTCGCGATCGCTGGCTACACCAACGCGGGCAAGTCGACGCTGCTGCACCGGCTAGCGGACGACCTCTCTATCGACGGGATGGCGCCGGGGCATGCCGACCTCGACGGCGAAGCCGAAGTCGCGGATCGACTGTTCAAGACCCTCGACACCACCACCCGCCGCGCGGCGATCGACGGCCGGCGCGTCCTGCTGACCGACACCGTCGGGCTCGTCGATGGGATCCCGCACGACCTCGTGGCGTCATTCAGCGCGACGCTCGACGCCATCGCCGATAGCGATCTCGCGTTGCTGGTCGCCGACGCGAGCGATCCCCTGCCGAAGCTGCGCGAGAAGCTCCGAGTCTCGCTCCGGGAGCTCGACGCACCCCGCGGCGAGCTCCTGGTCGTGCTCAACAAGGTCGATCTCGTCGACGGTGACGCACTCGACGAACGCCGAGAGGCAGTGGAGTCGGTGGCCGGCGATCGGGCCGCCGCAGTGCTCACGGTCAGCGCGCTGGCGGGCGATGGCGCAGACCGCCTGCGCGATACCGTCGCGGCGGCACTCCCGAGTGAAACGGTCCAGTTCGACCTGCCCAACACCGGGGAGACGCAGTCGTTCCTCGCGTGGGCGCACGAGCACGGGTGTGCCGACGCCGAGTACGAGGGCGACCGTGTTCGCGTTCGGTTCGCCGGCCGGCCGGCGGTCGTCGACCGGGCGCGCTCGCGGGCGGCCTCGATCCGGGTGGACTGATCGCGATCCCGGTACTGCTCCGCTGACTTTTTCTCACTCTGCCCCGAGGGTGCTTGTGTGTGCGGCACACGGCCGCGGGCGCGGTCACGGCGGCGCCCGCCGGCCACGCACGCGGTGCTTCAACCATGACTGACAACGGCGGCAACGACCGACGACGGGACATCGAGGGACGAATCAACACGCTCGGCACGGGCAACAACGTGAGCGGCCGGCGGAGCCATGGCGCCGACGCAACCGAGGGCGACGACGCCGACTCGGAGACGGGCGTAACGCCGGAGGCCGGCGGCGACGATCGCGGCGGCGACGGGGAGACCGACCGCGACACCGGCGTGACGCCGGAAGCCGACGATAACGGCGGCGATGACGCCCCCGAGCGCGAGACGGAGGTGACTCCGGAGGCGAGCACCGACGACTACGAGAGCGAGGAGGAGGACCGCTCGTCGCTGGACGTCGAACTCGATCGGTTCGTGTGCGCCTTCGCCGCGCGGCGGGCCGAGTCGCTCGACGAGACGCTCGACGAGTACGTCGTCGGCTCCGTGAAAGGGTATCTCGCGGGGCTACTCGGTGGCGACGTGGAGTCGCCGGGCACGCTGAAGCGCCGCGTCGAGGTCGAGGCCGACGACGTGTTCGGGGGCCTGCTCGACGCCGTCGCCGAGGAGGAGCAAGACCGCGGCGACGTGGTGGTCGCGGCGGTCGCCGAGGCGTACGACGTGCCCGAGGACGACGAGCTGACCGTCGCTGGCCTGCGTGACCACGAGGCGATGCTGAACGGCGTGGTCGCGAACAGTTCGAACAGCCTCGGCGACGTGTCCGAGGTCGTGCAGGCGGCCGTCGAGACGCGGCTGCTCGAGGAGGACGCGGAGTAACAGCGGTAACGGCTCGCTTTTTCAGTTCCGGGGAGAGCGCCGTCAGTCGTGGCGTCGTGAGGTGATCCGTTCGTTCTTCGATCGCGAACAGGACCGCGGAGTGAGCATGGCCACTTGTGACCGCAGTGTGCCGGACACGGGGTCCGGCGCAGCACGGAATCCCCACCCCTCCCCCCGCGAGCGCCAACGTGGCGCTCGCGAGGCGTCCACCGCGACCGCACTGCAGCCGGCGGTGGCGCGCGACGTGAGCAGGGCGAGACCGGCGGTCTCGCTGGCAGTGCGGGCGACGCGTGGGTCGCCCGCACGACGCCTCCGTGGGCGAACGAGCCCGAACGAGTCGGCTGGGAAGGCGTGAGGGCTGTGCGGGGCGGTGCGGTCGCAAGGTGCCAACGATCGAGCTGCTGTCGCCGTCGCAGTAGACCCAGTGAAGAGATGCTGTTGCCGTCACAGCACCCTTACTGAAGAGATACTGTTTCAGTCACAACGCACTCACCATTCTCCCCGAAGAACGCTCCGCCGAGACCCCAACCTCAGTCGAGGGCGGGAGCCTTATCCCCCATCACCGAGAACGTCGCGATATGCAACCACGCGACCTCTCCGCCCACGTCGAGTACGTCCCCGGCCGGGGGGTCGAGGAGGTCGCCCGCGACCTCGGCCTCGATCCCGACGAGCTCGTCAAACTCTCCTCGAACGAGAACCCACACGGCGCCAGCCCCGCGGCCGTCGACGCCGTCCGGGACGCCGCCCACGAGATCTCCGTCTACCCCAAGGCGGCCCACACCGACCTCACGGCCGACCTCGCCGACCACTGGAACGTCGACACCGAGCAGGTCTGGGTCAGCCCGGGCGCCGACGGCGCGATCGACTATCTCTCCCGGGCGATGCTCGACCCCGCGGACCCCGTGCTCGTCCCCGACCCCGGCTTCTCCTACTACGGGATGAGCGCGCGCTACCACCACGGTGACGTCGAGACCTACGAACTCTCGAAGGGCGACGCGTTCGAGATGACCGCCGACACCGTGCTGGACGCGTACGACGGCGAGCGAATGGTGTTCGTCACGTCGCCGCACAACCCCACGGGGGCGACGATGGCCCGCGAGGAGATCGAGGCACTCCTCCGCAGGGTCGACGACGACTCGCTGGTCGTGATCGACGAGGCCTACGGCGAGTTCGCCGAGGAGCCCCCCGCCGCTGAGCTTCTCGACGAGTACGAGAACCTCGCAGTCCTGCGGACGTTCTCGAAGGCGTACGGGCTCGCCGGCCTCCGGATCGGCTACGCGCTCGTCCCCTCTGCGTGGGGCGACGCCTACGCGAAGGTCTCGACGCCGTTCGCCGCCAGCGAGATGGCGCTGCGGGCCGCCATCGCTGCACTCGACGACGACGCACACGTCGAGACGTCCGTCGAGAGCGCCGAGTGGGCGCGGGCGCACATCCACGACCAACTCGACGCCCCGACGTTCGACAGCGAGGCCAACTTCGTACTGTGTGAAGTCGGCGACGGCAGCGCCGTCGCCGAGGCCGCCCAGCGCGAGGGCGTGATCGTCCGGGACTGCAGCTCCTTCGGCCTCCCGGGCTGTATCCGGATCTCCTGTGGGACCGAGGCCGAGACGCGCCGGGCCGTCGAGACGCTGAACGAGGTGCTCGCCGAGTTGGAGGCCACGGCATGACCAGGAGTGACGACCGCGTCGCGCTCACGGGCACGCCCGGGACGGGTAAGACGACCGTCGCCGAGGCAGTCGGCGACCGCCGCGGCATCGACGTCTACCACCTCAACGACCTGATCCGCGAGGAGGGGCTCCACGAGGGTGAGGACGAGCAGCGCGGCTCGCTCGTGGCCGACCTCGACGCGATCCGGGAGTACCTCGGCGACTGGTCGGGACTGCTCGACTCTCACCTCGCTCACCACTTCGAGGCCGACGCCGCGATCGTGCTGCGCTGTCACCCCGACGAACTGGAGGAACGGCTCGCCGAGCGTGACGAACCGGACGCGAAGATCGCCGAGAACGCCGAGAGCGAGGCACTGGACATCGTACTCAGCGAGGCGGTCCGAACCTACGGCGAGGAGAACGTCTACGAGATCGACACCACCGACCGGCCGGTCGAGGCCGTCGTCGACGACGTGATCGCCGTCCTGCGCGGCGAGCGCCAGCCGTCGGCCGGCACGGTCGACTTCACGGGGGCGCTGTGACGCTCGATCAGTACCGCGATATTGCGGACCGGCTGCTCGTCCCGTTCGTCGACGCCGCGGAGGCGTTGGGGCTCACGCCCGACGGCGTGAGCGTGGTCGCGTTCGTGTTCGCCAGTGCCGCCGGTGGCGCGTTCGCGCTCGCGGGCGGGCAGGGGCCGCTCTGGCTCTATCTCGCGGCCAGCTTCTTCGTGTTCGCGAACGGCTGGCTCGATCTCGTCGACGGCGCGCTCGCCCGCAGCCTCGGCACCGACTCGAAGGGCGGCGACCTGCTCGACCACGTGCTCGATCGCTACGCCGACGTGCTGATTATCGCCGGGCTCGCGGCGGGCGCGGACGCCTACGCGCTGGGCCTGCTCGCGGTGACGGGCGTGCTGCTCACCTCCTACCTCGGCACGCAGATCCAGGCGGTCGGGCTCGGCCGGCAGTACGGTGGCCTACTCGGCCGGGCGGATCGGCTCGCGCTCGTGGGGATCGTCGGCGTCGTCGCGTTCGTGCTCCCCGGCGAGATCGTCGCCGGCTTCGGCGCGGTCGAACTGCTGCTCGTCCTGTTCGCGGCCGTCGGCCACCTAACTGCACTCCAGCGGTTCTGGGGCGCGTGGTCGGACCTCCGCTGACTGGGCGTGGGTCGCCGTCTCGAACGGACGGAAAACTGATACCGACCCCCGACACAGCCAGCGTCATGAGCGACCTCCGTCAGTCGAACCGACAGCTCTGGGACGAGTGGAGCGACGACTTCCAGGCGATCTGGCGCTCTGATACCGACGACGGTGAGCTTCCACCCGCACCCTCACCGTTCGCCGCGGACGCCCCCGGCGGCCCGCAGCCGGGGGTTCTGGAGAGCGTCGAGGGGAAGGCGTACGTCGAACTCGGCTGTGGCGGCGGGCAGGGCACCGTCGGCACCGCGGAGCTCGGCGCCGAGCCCGCCGTCGGCGTCGACTTCTCGGGTGAGCAGCTTCGGTACGCCCGGGCGCTCCGCGACGAGTACGCTGTCGACGCGCAGTTCGTGCAGGGCGACGTGACCGACCTCCCGCTGCCGGACGACCGCTTCGACGTGGCCTCCTCGGAGGCGGCGTTCCAGATGGTCGAGAACGTCGACCGCGCGTTCGCGGAGGCCCACCGCGTCCTCCGTGAGGGGGGCGTGTTCGTGTTCAGCGTGCTGCACCCGCTGCACGAAGCGCTCGATGCGGAGTCCGGCACGCTCGAACACAGCTACGTCGACGACGGGCCCCGGGAAATCGAGATCGACGAGTCGTTCGAGGAGACGCTGACGGTGTTCGACCGCACGGTCGCAGACCTGCACAACGGTCTCGTCGACGCCGGCTTCGAGGTCCCGCGGCTGCTCGAACACCACAACCACGAGGTCGAGCACACAGAGCCCGAGGAGAGCGATCTGCCCGACGTGCTTTGGAAAGTTCCCCAGAGCGTGCGGTTCTGGGCGGTCGCACGGTGATCAGTCAAGACTGAGGCCGGCGTGCCAGCGGTCCGCGCCGGCCGCTTCCTTCACTTCGTCCATCTTCGCGAGCAGCTTCACGGCGAGGCTGGCGGTCTCGGCGGCGACGGACTCGCCCTCGGTCATGAACTCCCCCGTGGTGCGGTTCGCGAACACCGAGCAGACCGCACCCGCCCGCAGGCCGTAGACGTTCGCGAGCGTGCAGATGGCGGCGGTCTCCATCTCGATGTTGAGCACGTTCGCCTCCTTCAGGTCCTCGACGAGCGTCTCGCTGCCGGCGGCTTCGAACCCTTCGAACCCTTCCCGCCCCTGCCCGGCGTAGAAGGAGTCGGCGGACATCGTGAGACCGACGTGGTAGTCGTGACCGAGTCGCTCGGCGGCCGCGACAAGCGCCGAGACGACCTCCTCGTCGGCGACTGCGGGGTAGTCCTCCCGGACGTACTCCTTGCTCGTGCCCTCCTGCCGGACGGCGCCGCGGGTGATCACCAGATCGCCCACGTCCATTTCGGGCTGGATCGCGCCGCAGGAACCGACCCGGATGAACGTGTCCGCGCCGACGCGAGCGAGTTCCTCGACGGCGATCGCCGCCGACGGCGAGCCGATCCCGGTGGAGGTGACCGAGATCGGGGCGCCGTCGTAGTTCCCGGTTGCAGTGCGGTACTCGCGGTGGTGGGCGACCTCCTCGTGGTCGTCCCACAGCGGCGTGATCTTGTCCAGCCGTTCGGGGTCGCCCGGGAGCAGGACGCTGTCGGCGACATCGCCGGGTTCGAGTTCGACGTGGTACTCCATCTCGTCGGACGCGTCGGACATGCTTTCGCGGTTCTCCGCTGTGGGGCGTAAGGCTGTCGTTCACTGTCGGATATCCTCCGTCCTCTGAGTCCAGTTCGGAGTCCAGTGCGTTTGTCTTGGCCCACGAGGGGAAGTTTTGAATCACTAACCGCTATATCGATTCGCCTCCGTCGAGACCAGATGCGTCGACGGAACGACCGACTATGCGAGCCGACAACTCGGCGAAACCCGGCCGAAAAAGAGTTACAGCACGCCCATCGTCTCCAGTCGCTCGGGCAGGTACGTGTCCGTCACGAAGTCGAGCCCCCGGGAGGCGAGCGCCTGCTGCTCGGCCTTCTTGTCGATCTCCAACTGCAGTTCGATCTGCTCCTCCCAGAACTCCGTCTGGAAGCGCGGGTCCTCGAGTTCGGACTCCAGGGCGTTCACGTCGGAGTCCGACAGCGGGTCCGTCGGCAGGTCGTAGTCGACGATGTCCTGTGGACGGATGCCGACGTACTGAGCCTCCGGGGTCGCGAGATACTCCGAGAGGTGGGCGGACTTGATCGAGCCGTACGCCACGGAGCCGTATATCCGGTAGGACCACGGGTCGCCGTCAGTGAACACCACGACCGGCAGGTCGAGTTCGTCGCGGAGTCGCTTGGTGATCCGCCGGGTCGCGCGTGCGGGTTGGCCTTTGAGGTGGACGATCAGGCAGTTGTACTCGTCGTCGAACCCGTTCTCGATCAGGCGGTCCCGCATCCCACCCGTCTCCACACAGAGCACGAAGTCGATGTCGTGGTCGAGGAACTCGATCGTGTCGGGGTTGTTCGGGATCTGGTAGCCACCCTCACCCACGTCGAGCTGGCAGTGAATCTCCCGCTCGCCGCGGCGGGTCTGTTCGCGCAGCTTCAGCGGCCCCATCAGGGTCGCGCCGGACTCCTCGGGCCGCATGTGGAAGTCCTCGCGGGTGACGCCCGTGATGATCTCTAAGTCCTCGACGAGGTTGTTCGACTCGTCCTGCCCGTTGAACTGAGCCTCCTCGTTGTCCCACGACTCTGAGAGGTAGTAGAGCTCTCGCAGCGTCGAGGAGCGGTCCTCGTCGAGCTGGTTCGCGAGGAACTCGATCGTGTAGGCGGCCTTCAGCAGCTTCCGCGCGCCGCTGACGGAGTTGGCCGACCGGGTGGATTTGCGGTCGCCGTACACCCAGACGCTCTTCTCGGGGTCGTACTCGATGTTGCTCTTCGTCCGGGTGGGCAGCTCCATCCGGGGGATCTCGCCGGCCGCGAACTGGTCGTAAAACTCCGCGGCCAGGTCGATTAGCCGTTCCCGCGCCTCGGCGTCGCTCAGGTCTTTCGTGCTCATGCGTTCACCGTGAGTTTCTCGTCGTCGACGCCGTCGACGGTGGCGTCGGCGTCGGCATCGGTCGGCAGGCTGTACTCCAGTTCGACCGTCTCGCCCGACCCCACGTCGGGGTTCCAGTTCACGAACCACTCCTCGTCCATCTCGATCGCGTCGACGCCGTCGGGCAGCCCCTCGGGCTCGGCGGAGACGATCTCGGTGATCTCTAGGCTCTCGTTCCGATCGGAGTGGTTCTCGACTCGCAGCGTCACCGTCTCGCCGTCGCGCTCGCGATCGACGCCGACGTTGTTCATGATCCGGGCCATCGCGCCCTCGATGTCGGGGTGGTCCCGACCCGTGACCTCGGCGACCTTCTCGGCCATCTGTGGGAGGATGCGTCCGAGCACGTCCTGTTTCTCCCGGCGCTTGGCCATCGAGCGGCGCTTGTTGAGGTAGGATTTGAGCTCGCGGGCGGCCTCCCGGATCGCGAGTTCGATCTCGTCTTCGATCTCCGGCACCGACGCCAGCGCGTCCTTCGACTCGCTGGTGAAGGGAACGTTCGTGGAGGCGACGTGGATCGAGATCACCGCCGGCCCCGAGGGCATCCCCGAGCCACCGGGCTGATCGAGCCCGTAGTTGCGCCAACCGATGCGCTTGACGACGTTCGTCGTCGCACACGCGCCGCGCTGGTACACCAGCGGCACGCGGTTCGCGAAGCGCAGCAGTTCGACGCTCCCGTCGGCGGGGATGTCGCCGCCGTAGGCGATCCCGGCCTCGACGACGAACGGGTCACCGCCGTGAACCTCGGCGTCCCGGGTCGAAGCGGCGTAGAAGTCGGCATCGTACTCCTTCCGGAGCCCGGCCTCGACCAGTTCGGCCGTGATCGGGGCGAGACAGCCCGTCGGCGGCGAGAGAATGTCCGTCTCCCGCATCGCCTCCAGCAGCTCGGAGGCGGTGTCGCGGTCGCCCGCGATTTCGCTCACGTCCGGCGGGTCGTCCGGGACGGTCTCCATCCGCGACCACAGCGACTCGACGACGTTCTCGCGGGCGGTGTCGCCGAACGTCTCGTCGTCGTACTCCTCGGTGGTGTCGGCGGCCTCGTCGACGAGCGTCTTCAGGTCGGCGAGGGTGAGCCGCATCCGGTTGGGGGCGTCGTCGTCGCCCAGTGCGACGAAGCGTTCGGCCAGCCGCTCGGCCAGCCCGTTGACCGCGGCATCGTCCTTCCGCGTCGAGGTGGCGTCGTCGACTAGCTCGTACAGCGTCGGTGTGAGCCGGTCGAGATCGTCGCCCTCGTCGTTCTCGGAACCGAACCGGGTGAGCTCGGCCCACGCCGCCGCGACGGCGTTCTCCCGGACGGTCGCGCCGAACGTCTTGCCCGTCTCGGTGCCGACGACCTCCACGAGCTTGGAGTAGGTCGTCCGCTCGCGTTCGGTCAGGCTGTTCGCGATCCGCTCGGCGAACACGTCGGTCGCGTCGGCGCCCTTGTTCGAGACGGCCTCGTAGAGGGCGCTTTGGATGTCCGCTTCCACGTCGGCGGTCGGGGCGCCGTTCCGGGCGGGCCAGCCGAGCTCGCGGCCGAAGTGGCGGTCGCGGAAGTTGTCGAGGACGCTGTCGGCGGTCTTCTTCCCGACGCGGGTGAACTCCCCCTGCATGAACCCGGAGACGGAGTAGGAGTCGGTCGCGTCGAGCATCTTGATCAGCGTCCCGAGCTCGACGCCGTGGGGGTGGGGCCGGATCTCCTCGGTCTCGGCGGGGAGCTGGTCGGTCGCGCGCTCGAACTTCAGCGGCTCGTCCAGCCCCGGCTCTCGAAGTTCGATCCGGGCGTGGGGGTTGACGACTGCGGTGTGTTTGATGTAGTCGTGGAGCTGCTGGCGGGCGCGCATGTTGGCCTCCATCTCCAACTCGATGCGGGTGCCGTGGCTGCGGTCCCACGAGGTGGTCTCGGCGGTCCCGATCTCCGGCTCGTTGGTGTCGGTGTCGATGATGAGCTCGAAGTACTCCGCCTCGGTGCTGCCCTGCGTGCGGGAGGTGATCTTCGCGGGCTTGCCGGAGGTGAGCTGGGAGTAGAGCACGGCCGCGGAGATCCCGATTCCCTGCTGCCCGCGGCTCTGCTCGCGCTTGTGGAACCGCGAGCCGTACAGCAACTTCCCGAACACTTTGGGGAGCTGCTCCTTGGTGATCCCGGGCCCGTTATCCTCGACCACGAGGCGGTAGTAGTCGCCGACCTCGCGGATCTCGACGTAGATATCGGGCCGGATGCCGGCCTCCTCGGTCGCGTCGAGAGCGTTGTCGACGGCCTCCTTCACGGCCGTCACCAGCCCCCGGGCGCCCGAGTCGAACCCGAGCATGTGTTTGTTCTTCTCGAAGAACTCGGCGATGGAGATCTCGCGCTGCCCCTCGGCCAACTCCTCGGCCGTAGTGGTGTCCTCGCCGAGTGTCGTCTGCTGCGAGGTCATTCTGTACTCGGGGTACCCGTCCCCCACGTAAAGTCCCTTTCGTAGCTCGGTGGAACTGAAACTCCGGGAGAACGACGGGATTTTCGGCCGATCGCACGCGGCCGCTCCGAGGCGCTGCTCGCGCGCACCCCGAAAACCGGAGGGTATCGGTCCGATCGCCCCACCCCCGAACTCAGTTTTCGGTCGCGTCGGCTCGCTTTGGGAATCGCCAAATTTCACTACGCCTGCAGCGATTTTTCGTTCGCGCGCTCCCGCGCGCGTGCGAGCCCTTTATCGGGCGGGGGCGCCTCCCAGTTAGTACGCGCTATGTCAGAAGAGAACGCCGACTACGGCGCGGGCCAGATCCAGGTCTTGGAGGGTCTCCAGGCCGTTCGGAAGCGCCCCGCCATGTACATCGGGTCCACCGACGACCGTGGGCTCCACCATCTCGTCTACGAGGTCGTCGACAACGCCATCGACGAGGCGTTGGCGGGTCACTGCGACCGCATCTCGGTGACGATCCACGACGACGGCTCCGTCTCCGTCACCGACGACGGTCGGGGGATCCCCGTCGACACCCACGAGGAGTACGACCGGCCGGCGCTGGAGGTCATCATGACCGTCCTCCACGCCGGCGGGAAGTTCGACAACAAGTCCTACCAGGTCTCCGGGGGGCTCCACGGCGTCGGCGTGAGCGTGGTGAACGCGCTCGCGAAACGCCTGACCGCCGAGGTCAAACGCGACGGCGCCGTCTGGCGCCACGAGTTCCACCGCGGCGAGCCCCAGGGCGACATCGACCGCGTCCGCGACCTCGCGGACGACGACGGGACGGGCACCACGATCCGGTTCTGGCCCGACGAGGAGATCTTCGAGACCACGGAGTTCGAGTTCACGACGCTGGAGAGCCGGCTCCGCGAACTCGCCTTCCTCAACAGCGGCGTCCACATCGAGCTCGCCGACGAACGCGACGACGACGAGCACGAGCCGGAGTCGGAGACGTTCCGCTACGAGGGCGGCATCCGTGCGTTCGTCCGGTTCCTCAACGAGACCAAGACGCCCATCCACGACGACGTGATCTACTTCGCGGACGAGGAGGATGGCGTCCAAGTCGAGGTGGCGCTGCAGGCCACCGAGGAACTCCAGGGGTCGATCCACAGCTTCGCGAACAACATCAACACCCGCGAGGGCGGCACCCACCTCACGGGGTTCAAGACGGCGCTCACCCGTGTCGTCAACGACTACGCCAACGAACAGGGACTCATCGGCGACGTCGACGGCAACCTCAAGGGCGAGGACGTCCGCGAGGGGCTGACCGCCGTCGTCTCGGTCAAACACCCCGACCCGCAGTTCGAGGGCCAGACCAAGACCAAGCTCGGCAACAGCGAGGTTCGCGGGATCACCGAGAGCACGGTCCACGAGGGGCTCGGGACGTACCTCGAGGAGAACCCCGACACCGCGAAGAAGGTCGTCGCGAAGGCCGCCGAGGCGGCGAAGGCTCGACAGGCCGCGAAGAAGGCCGAGGAGCTCACCCGCCGGAAGTCAGCACTGGAGTCGACGGCACTGCCCGGGAAGCTCGCGGACTGTCAGAGCCGCGACCCCAGCGAGGCAGAGCTGTTCATCGCGGAGGGTGACTCCGCAGGCGGGAGCGCCAAGCAGGCCCGGGACTCCTCGTTCCAGGCTGTGCTCCCGATCAAAGGGAAGATCCTCAACGTCGAGAAACACCGGCTCGACCGCATCCTCGAGAACGACGAGATCCGCGCGATCATCACCGCCGTCGGCACGGGGATCGGCGAGGAGTTCGACATCGAGGACTGTCGCTACGAGAAGATCATCATGGCCACCGACGCCGACGTCGACGGCGCCCACATCCGCACGCTGCTGCTGACGCTGTTCTACCGGCACATGAAGCCGCTGCTGGAGGCGGGCTACGTCTACGCGACCCAGCCGCCGCTGTACCGCATCCGCTACCGCGGCGAGACGTACGACGTGATGAGCGAGGAAGAGCGGGACCAGGTGATCGAGGAGGTCTGTGACGGCAACCCCACGCAGGTCCAGCGGTTCAAGGGGCTGGGCGAGATGAACCCCGACCAGCTCTGGGAGACGACGATGAACCCGGAGAACCGGGTGCTCAAGCAGATCACGCTCGACGACGCCGCCGCCGCGGACAAGATGTTCTCGGTGCTGATGGGCGACGCCGTCGAGCCGCGCAAGCAGTTCATCAAGGAGCACGCGACCGACGCCGAGTGGGTGGACATATGAGCACGGACACGCCCGACGACGGGGACGAGCCGGCCGATCGGGTCGAGCACGTCCGCGTCGAGGACGAGATGGAGCAGAGCTACATCGACTACGCGATGTCGGTCATCGCGGGCCGAGCCCTCCCGGACGTCCGGGACGGGCTGAAGCCGGTCCACCGGCGCATCCTCTACGCGATGCACGAGGACGGCATCACCTCCGGCTCCGGCCACCGGAAGTCCTCCTCCATCGTCGGGACCACCATGGGGGACTACCACCCCCACGGCGACAGCGCGATCTACGACGCGCTCGCCCGGATGGCACAGGACTTCTCGATGCGCGCGCCGCTGGTCGACGGGCAGGGGAACTTCGGCTCGATCGACGGCGACCCGCCGGCCGCGATGCGCTACACGGAGGCGCGCATGGCCCCGATCGCCGAGGAGCTGCTCGACGACATCGGGAAGGACACCGTCGACTTCTCCAGCAACTACGACGACCGGCTCACGGAGCCGGACGTGCTGCCCGCGACGTTCCCGAACCTGCTCGTCAACGGGAGTTCGGGGATCGCGGTCGGCATGTCGACGAACGTCCCGCCGCACAACCTCCGGGAGGTCGTCGACGCCACGATCGAACTGATCGAGGACCCCGAGGCGACCGTCGAGGACCTGATGGAGCACGTCGAGGGGCCGGACTTCCCGACGGGCGCGAACATCGTCGGCCGGAACGGCGTCCATCAGGCGTACAAGACCGGCCGCGGGCGGGTCCGCATCCGCGCGAAGTTCGACGTCGACGAGGAGGCGGGCCGCATCGTCGTCACCGAACTCCCCTTCCAGGCGAACAAGGCCCGCCTGATCGAGCGGATCGCCGACGACGTCAACGAGGGGAAGATCGAAGGGATCCGCGACCTGCGCGACGAGTCCGACCGCGACGGCATCCGCATCGTGATCGAGCTCAAGCGCGACGCGATGGCGGAGGTCGTCAAGAACCAGCTCCTGGAGTCCCACCTCGAAACCACTTTCGGCGTGATCAACCTCGCGCTGGTCGACGGCCAGCCGAAGGTGCTCACGCTAAAAGAGACGCTGCAGGAGTACATCAAGCACCGCCGCGAAGTGGTGCGTCGGCGCAGCGAGTACGACCTCGCGGAGGCCGAGGACCGCGCCCACATCCTCGAAGGCCGGCTGAAGGCGCTTGAGAACGCCGAGGACGTGGTCGAGGCGATCCAGAACAGCGAGGACCGCGACGCCGCCAAGGCGATGCTCCAGGCGGAGTGGGGGTTCAGCGAGGAGCAGGCCGCCCACGTCGTCCGGATGCAGCTTGGCTCGCTTACCTCGATGGAGCGGACCTCGATCGAGGAGGAGTACGAAGACGTGCAGGCGACGATCGACCGCCTCGAGACCATCCTCGCCAGCGACGAGGAGCTCGACTCGGTGATCGTCGACGAGCTCGAAGCCGTCGCCGAGGAGTACGGCGACGAGCGCCGGACGGGATTCATCGAGGACACCGGCACGGTCACCCACGAGGACCTGATCCCCGAGTCCGAGCAGGTGGTCGTGATGACCGAGGACGACTACATCAAGCGGATGGAGCTCGAGGAGTTCCGTGCCCAGAACCGCGGCGGGAAGGGGATCATCGGCACCGGGCTGAAGGAGGGCGACGCGGTCGCCTCCGTGTTCGTGGCCAACAGCCACGACTACCTGCTCTGTTTCACCAACCACGGGCAGGTGTACAAGCTGAAAACGTACGAGGTGCCGGAGATGTCCCGGACCGCCCGCGGGAAGTCCGCGGTCAACCTGCTCGACCTCGGCGACGACGAGCAGATCGAGGCCGTCGTCAACACCGACGACATCGACACCGAGGGCGACGAGGAGGAACAGCAGTTCCTCACGATGGTGACCCGCGGCGGCTACATCAAGCGCAGCGGCGTCTCGGAGTTCCAGAACATCCTCTCGACGGGGATCCGCGCGATCAGTCTCGAGGACGGCGACGCGCTCGCCGACGTCGAGGTCACCGACGGCACGCAGGACGTCGTGATCGCGACCCGCGAGGGGATGTCGATCCGCTTCGACGAGACGGAGGCCCGCGCGATGGGCCGGACCGCCCGCGGGGTCCGCGGGGTCGATCTCGAAGGCGACGACGAGGTCGCCGCCGTCGCCGGCATCGACGAGGAGCGCTCCTCGTGGCTGCTCACCGTGACCGAGAACGGCTACGGCAAGCGCTCCGACCTCGACGCCTACCGCGTGCAGTCCCGCAACGGGAAGGGGCTGATCGACATCAAGACCAACGACCGCAACGGGTTCGTCACCGCCCTGGACGCGGTCGGGCCGGGCGACCACCTCGTGACGATGAGCGAGGCCGGCCAGATCATGCGCTGTCCCGTGGAGGACCTCTCGATCGTCGGCCGGAACACGATGGGCGTGACGGTGATGGACCTCGCTGACGGCGACCGCGTGGCCGCCGTCGACGTGGTCGACGCCGACCGGATGGCCGAGGACGAGTAGGCTCCCGGCCCCCGTTTTCGAACGGTCTCGGACGCTTGCGAAATTCACACATTCCACGATTTGTGAGATTCCTCGATGGTCTCGACTGTCCCCACCGGCATCGGCCCCGTTCCGGGCTGTGCCTCGCAGTGTCCTAAACTGATTTATGCTTTTGGGGCCTAACGAACCCCGATGACCGAGGAAAACTGGGAGCTCTCGAGCGGGAGCGGCGGGGTGGATTCGCTGCCGAAGCAGATCCCGGAGGAGCTACTCGGCTACTTGTAGGAGGCGCTCGGGGAGAACGTGCGTGCCGTCGCCCACTACGATCACAACTCCGCCGATATCCGGACTGCCGACGGCGTCGGCGACGGCGTCACCGACGACCACGTCCAGGAGATCATCGACGACCTCCGACTGCAGGACGTCTCCCAGACCAGACAGGAGAGCCTCTTCGACGTCGGGTCGCTGTACTGCACGATCCGGGCGTTCGACGACGCGCTCGTCGTCCACTTCATCCAGGGCGACGCCCGGGGGACGATGATCTCGCTCGAACCGTCGACGGCGCCGGGTCTCACCGAGTTCATCTACGACGTGCTCGGAATCCTCCACGAACACTCCGAACAGGAGATCAACCGCGCCCCGCAGTGGACGGGATCGAAGCAGGACTGACCGGCGGCTGACTGCGGAGCAGGCGTGCAGGGCGCTCGAACAGTCCACGGTTTCTGGACCCTCGACGTGATCTCACAAAACCTATTCCCCGACCCCCGGAGGGGAGAGCCATGCCTGGAGCCAGCGTCAGTCGGGGCGAGCGGGTGACGCTCCGGACCGTCGAGGAGGAGGATCGGGCGTTCTGCCAGCGGGCGTCGGCCAACCCGGAGATCCGGATCCCGATCGGGAACCCCCTGCGGAGCCGGACGGAACTCGGCGACGTGGCCGAGTCCGAGGGCGACCAGTTCCTCGTCTGTCTGGACGGCGCGGGGCCGGGGTCGCCCGATGAGTCGGCGCTGACCCGGGTCGGCTGGGTCGGCGTCGAGGACATGAGCTACCGGCGGCCGGAGCTCTCCTACTGGCTCGCGCCGGAGTTCCACGGCGAGGGGTACGGCGGCGAGGCGGTGGGGCTCGCAGTCGACTACGTGTTCGCGACGTACGACCACCCCGCGGTGGGCGCGATCGCCTACGAGTTCAACGACGCCTCGCGGGGGCTGCTCGAGTCGCTCGGGTTCGAGCAGGAGGGGCGCGTGCGCCGGGATCGGTTCATCGACGGCGAGTACGTGGACACGATCCACTACGGGCTGTTGCGGGAGGAGTGGCGGGAGTAACAGGCTCATCGACCGCGAGCCGGATGGGTGTTCGTGGTGGACTAACGTCTGGCAGTTCATGCAGCCGTACGCCATCGACGACTACGAGGAACTGATCGAGCGCACCACGACCGAGATCAGCTCACCGGTGGATCAGCTGTCCGTGATCGGGGTGGCGGCGTCCGGGAGATCCCCCTCCTGAAGAACGCGGGCGTCGTACCCGTCCTCCTCCAACGTCACCACCGCCCCGGCGAAATCCGACCAGTACACGTTGTAGTGGTTGCCGTCGTCGGCCACGAGCGTCCGCTCCTCCACGAGATCGTGTTCTCTGAGTGTTTCGATCCGCCGATAGATCGTCGCTTCAGAGAGATCGAGCTGTTCTATCAAATCATTTACTGGCCCGGGCTTCCTAACGATAGCCGCCAACACGGTCCGCGTGCGCTCGTCACCGATCGCTTCGAGAACCCCGTTGCCAGCCCTGTCTTCCTGCATGTGTTTTTTGGCTGTCCATGTCAGCACTTATGCGTTCTCGTCTTTGATAACAAGTTTATATAGGTTTTCTCAAAATCCGAATATGCTGTCATAGTTATATGATAAGTTGAGCCATGATGTTTCGATATGAGCCGCGATCTGGGAACTGTCAATATGCCGTCTTCGGACGACGAATCCACCCGCACCGAGACGCGGAGGTCCGCGGCTGCCGCGTCGGAACCGGCCTCAGGGGCAACCGTCGACCAACTCTACGAGGAACTACGTTCACTCGAGGAGGAGCCACCCGAAATGGACGTCCGCATGACCCCGGAACAGCAGTCCGAGGTCGTGCTCGAACACGTCGAGCGATCGCTGTTCGACGGCGCGGAGTTCACGTTCGACGAGTCGACGGTGAAAGACAACCTCGAAGAGATCCTGCTGGTGCTGGTCGCACACCGTTCGTCCAACACGAACGGAAAGAGCCTCATGGGTGACCTCACGACCATCTTCGGCACCAGACTCAGCCCCGGGACGGTCTACCCGCAGCTCCACGACCTCGAGGAGGAGGAGGTGCTCCGGGTGCAGGAACTGGTCCGAACGAAGGAGTACGAGGTCGACGACGAGGACGCGCTCGTCGAGCGTGTCACGGCCGCGATGGAACAACACCTGACGCTTGGGCTCTTCCTGCGGTCTGCCCTCGACGAGCTGTCGTAGTTCTCACGCCGCCCCGAGTCGCCGCGCTGTCGACGTGCTCTCCAGTGGCGAGTCCACCGGCAGCGACTGTCGTTCTCACACAGTCACGAGCCGTCGGGCTTCTGTGATTCACACACCGTTTCGAGTCGGCCGGCAGTCCGCCGGCGCCGTCGACGCCGACCCGGCTCAGCTCCGCCCGTCGAGCTCGAGATCGGAGTTCGCGAGCAGCGTCCCCACGACAGCTTCGGGCGGGGTCGCCGGCGCCACCTTCTCGGCGTACCACCGCAGCAGCGACTCGAAGGCGTCTGCCACGTCGTTGGTCTCGACGCGGAGACTGTCTGCGTCGTCCTCGTGTCGGGCGTGGAGTTCGAGCGCGTAGGCGCCGTCGAGGTCGTCGAGCGTTCGACCCGCATCGCTGCCGGGGTCCGGCGCGTGCGCGCCGGCCGGTGGCGCTTCCACCCGCTCGTCCAGACTGACCACGTACCGGTCCTCGCCCAGCGGCTGGACGTGTTCGTCACTCGATCCCTCCCGTTCGGTCGTCGTGTCGTCAGTGTCGTCGTCGAGCATCTATCGCGTCCGTGGTGGGTCTCCCGCCGAATCGTTACTGGAGCCAGTACTCGATCGCTTCAGTCTGGGAAAAAGGCGAACGCAGTCACACGGTCGGCGCGTCACACCGGACGCAGCCGGCTGCCGTGTGTGGTCGTCGTCGCGAGCGCCTACACTTCCACGAAGTCGCCCGTGAGCACTTCCGGCACGCTCACGCCGTAGACCGTCTCCGCGCCCGACTGGTCGACGATCCGCAGCTGGGCGTCCTCGCCCTCGGCGAGGCCGCTTTGGATGTCGCTCGTGTTGATCGTGATCTCGATTCGCTGATTCGTGTCCTCGAGGACCGTGTCCTCGCTGCCGACGATCGCTTCCGTCGAGAATGCCGTTCCGTTGGCCGAGCCCCCTTGAGTCAGCGTCACCGAACTACTACTACTCGTATACTCGATCGTGGCCGCGCTGAGGTCGATTGGGTCAGACCCCGGCGACTTCTTCACGACCAGCGTGACGTTATCGACGTTGCTATCGCCGCCGGTCGCGCCCGTTGCGGACACGACGTCGATCTGGTTGGATACCTGTGCTTGTGCGTCCTCCCCGGTATCGGAGGCACGCGTCTGGAGATCATCCGCCGTGTTGATGAGGACCCCCGCGGCGACCGCGGCGACCAGCACCAGCGCGATGAAGATGATCAGCGTCCCGATACCGACCTGTCCGCGGTCGGCGTCGTCTCGTGATGGTAGTTTCATTGTCGTAGTCTCACTCCCTTATCGGATGGGTTCGTTCCCATCTCGTTCACCGGGGGGTATCCACTTAGTATAGCGAACGGTTTCGCCGACCGTATCGAGACTCGAAACGCGACTCGAGTTCGCCCCGCGACCTATGTGCTCGGTGGTTCTGTATTCTCACAAGAGCGTCGACGGCACAGTACGCGGGAAGAAAACTATGTTCGAAATCATCAGCAGCATGTTCAGCTCGAACGACGACGAAAACACCGACGAAGGACCGACCGACACGGCGGACGGCGACCCGTCCGCGAACCCGGAGCCGGAAGCGCCAGAAAGCGATCGGGAGGCGCTGGGTGGGGACGAGGGCTCGCCCGTGAAAGTATCCGCCCCCGAAGACGACGGGCCGGACGTCAACGAGCTCGACGTCCGACTCGACGAACTGGACGACGAGCTCTCGTCGACGGAGTCCTCGGTCCGCGCCCTCCAGAACTCCCAAGAGGAGATGGCGGACTCGATCGACGAGATGAACGACACGGTCAGACAGCTCGTCGGCGTCTACGACCGGCTCGCAGCCGAGGAGAACCCGTTCGTCGACGATCCGACCGAGGCGGCGGGCGGCGCTTCGCCGATGGCCGGGGTCGACGGCGAGGCGGCCGACGCGGCGGTCCCGGACGCGGATCCGGCCCCGGACGAACCCGCACGCGACGACCACGCCCCGGCGGAGGAGTCGGAGGCGGCGGCGGATCCGGTCGTCTCCTTCGACGATCTTCAGGAGGAGCCGGCGGCGGATCCGTTCGATGCGGCTGCCGAGTTCGAGACGGGTTCGGCCCCCGACCACCAGGAGCGCCGGGGCGGGGACGACGACGCCGCTCGGGACTCACAGGCCGCGGACGGCGGCCCGGTGCTCGAGTCGATCCCCGACGGCTACGCGGGCGAGGTGCTCGTGATGGAGTGGCTGGCGACGCTGATGGACCGGTCCGGGCCCGCGGGTGCGTTCCGCGCGGTCGACTACTACGAGAACGTCGGCTGGATCTCCCCGAAAGTCGAGGAGCGACTCGTCGACGTGATCGGTGGGCCGGCGCTCGACGTGTTCGTCGACCCGACACAGGCCCGCGAGCCGACCGCCGAGGAACACGCCGTCTCACACGAGTACATTCGCGTGCTCGCCTGTCTGAACGATATCTGATGGGGTTCAGCGTCAGCGGCGCGACGGCGGTGATCTTCATCGGCCTCCTCGTGAGCGCCGCGACCGTCTACCCGGCGGTCGACCGCTACGCCGACCGCCGATCGGCGGCGGCAACGGCGGCCGAGGAGCGAGATCTGACCCGACAGAACACCGCGATCGAATTCGTGAACGCGACGTACAACGAGAGTACGGACGAACTTACTGTCACGATCCGGAACACCGGCGCGAGCAGCCTCTCCGTCGCCGCGACCGATCTCCTCGTCGACGGCGAGTACGCCCGGCCGACCGCGGCCAACACGACCGTCGAGGGGATCGCGACAACCGACATCTGGGCCCCCGGGGAGACGCTCAGGCTGACACTCTCCCGGGCCTCGGCGCCGAACCGGACTAAGGTCGTGAGCGGGCCGGGTGTCGCCGTTACCGCCCGGGTGGAGGTGCGCTGAATGGCGAGCGCGTCGGTGTCGGAACTGATCCTGTTCATCGCGGCGGTGAGCGTCGCCGCCGCCGTCTCGGGTGTAATGGTCACGACTGTCGGGGGGATCTCCGACTCCCTCGACGAGCGAGGGGCCGACGTGGCCGCCGACATCGACACCGACATCGACGTGATCAGCGATCCGGGCAGTGACGCCGTCTACGACGACGAGAACGAGTCGGTCCGCATCCTGGTGAAAAACACCGGTCGGCGGACGATCGGAACGGACGGGTCGAGCATCGAAGTGCTGGTCGACGGGAAGTACGTCTCGCCCTCCGAGTACTCCGTCAGCGTGATCGGCGGCGGCGAGTGGTACGAGGGCGGCGTCGTCCGGATCGTCGTGAACGAACCGATCGCGAGTGGAGACCACCGTGTCACCATCATCGTCGAGAGCGAACGTGAGACCCTCCGTTTCAGAACATGAACTACCTGTCAATCGGACTCGAGTCACGAGATCGTGTCAACAACGCAATCGGCGGCGGCATCCCCGAGGGGAGCCTCGTGCTCGTCGAGGGCGGGACGGGGGCCGGGAAGTCGGCTCTGACCGCACGGTTCGTCTACGGGCTCTGTGAGGAGGGGACGGCCGTCGGGCTGGTCTCGACGCAACTCTCGACTGGCGAGTTCGTCGACCAGATGCACTCGCTGTCCTACGATGTTGTCGACCACCTCCTCGACGGCCACCTCCGGTACTTCCGGGCGCCCACCGAGGCCGATCGCCCGCTGCTGCACCGCCTCGTGGAGCCGAGCCCCCTCTGGGACGCCAGAACCGTCGCGGTCGACGGCTTCGGCTCGCTCTGTCGCAGCGACAGCTGGTTCGGCGGGCAGCTCGGTTCGGGCGACGAGGATCGGGCGATGGAGCGCGTCATCGGCCAGCTCGATCCCGCGCTGGCCGCCGACAAGGTGGTCCTGCTCACGGTCGACCCCGACAGCGTGACCGAGCGGGCGCTGCGGCCGCTGCGTTCGGCCGCCGACGTCTACCTCGAACTCCGCAGCGAGACCGTCGGCAACAACATCCGGAAGAAGGCGATGGTCCGTCGCTTCTCGGGGATGCAGAACCCGGTCGACGACACGATCGGCTTCTCGATCCAGCAGGGCCGCGGCCTCGTCATCGAATCGCGAACCATCGCATGAGATCGAACACTCGACTCACGGACGACCTGCGCGCGGTAACGGAGGCCCAGCCCCACGTCCGTGACCACCTCCAGTCGCTCTACGAGGAGACCGGTACGTACCCGGTGTACGCCGAGGAGCCGACGGAGGAACACGCGGACGGGGAGGCGAACGTCCTCTACCCGGCCGAGCCCCCGATCTACGTCCACGTCCACGGGGGAACCGGCCGCGACCCGACGTACCGCTGTCTGGAGCCGACGCTGTCCGACGAGGAGCAACAGCTGTACGAGCAGGTCCGGACCGAGGTGCTCGACCGTTCGGTCACGAAGCCCGCACCCGCCGAGGGCGACGACTTCACCGAGCATCTCGACGAGCTCGTCGACGAGATCCTGACCGTCGACGCTAGGGGGGGGTCCACCCTCGACCGGCTCCGGTCCTCGCTACTGGGCGACCAGTTCGTCGTCGACCGCGAGACGTACGATCGGCTCCGGTACGTCCTCCAGCGGGACATCGTCGGGCTCGGTCCGCTCGAACCCGTGATGGCCGACCCGATGAACGAGGACATCCACGTCATCGGCCCACACGCCTGCTACGTCGAACACGGCGTCTTCGGCATGACCGAGACGAGCGTCGACTTCGGCGACCTCGAGACGTTCAGCAACTGGATCCGGAACATGGGCGAACGGATGAACTCGCCCGTCTCGGACTCCGACCCCGTCATCGACTCGACGCTTCCGAACGGCTCGCGGATCAACATCATCTACTCGGACGACGTGAGCATCAAGGGGCCCTCGCTCACCGTCCGACAGGGGGAGGACGTCCCGCTGTCGATTTTCCAGATCACCAAGTGGGGGACGCTGTCTCCCGAACTCGCCGCCTACCTCTGGCTCTGCATGGAGAACGAACAGACCGTGTTCGTGGTCGGAGAGACCGCCTCCGGGAAGACGACCACGCTCAACTCCATGTTCTCGTTCATCCCGCGGGACCACAAGATCTACACCGCGGAGGACACCGCCGAAGTGATGCCCCCCCACGACAACTGGCAGCAGCTGCTCACCCGTGAGAGCAACGGCGACGGTTCGGACGTGGACATGTTCGACCTCGTGGCCGCCGCCCTCCGATCGCGCCCGGACTACATCGTCGTCGGGGAGGTCCGTGGTGCCGAGGCTCAGATGGCGTTTCAGGCGGCCCAGACGGGCCACCCGGTGCTGCTCACGTTCCACGCCAGCGATATCGTCTCGATGATCCAGCGGTTCACTTCGAACCCGATCAACGTCCCCGAGACGTTCATGGACAACTGCGACGTGGCGCTGTTCCAGAACCGTGTCAAACAGGGCGACGAGGTGCTCCGGCGGGTCACGAGCGTCCAGGAGATCGAAGGGTACTCCGAACACGAGGGCGGGGTCGTCACCCGTGAGACGTTCGGCTGGGACCCCCGGGACGACGAGGTCACGTTCAAGGGTCGGAACAACAGCCACGTCCTCGAGGACGGGATCGCGACGCTGCTGGGCTACGACGACACCCGGCGCATCTACGACGAACTCGACCGCCGCGCCGAGGTGATCCGTCGGCTCATCGACGCCGACGTGACCGGCTACCACGAGGTGAACGAGGCTATCGAGACGTTCCAGCGCGACGGCGTCGAGGCGCTCCCGATCGACATCCACGGCCTCACGGCCGGTGGAGAGCCGTGAGCACCGCCGAGGGAGACGGGGACGGCTGGAACCCTGGAGTGCGCGACGTCGTCCGGTCGGTGTTCGAGGCCTACCGCTACATGGAGATGTCCGTCGAGCGGTACGTGCTCATCGTCCTGCTGCCCGGTATCGCCGTCGCCGTCGCCGTCGCGGTTGCCCTCGTTCTGTTCAGCCCCCCGCCGCTCGTCGCGGCACCGGCCGTCCTCCTCGGCGTGCTCGCCCCCACGGCGGCGTTCGTCTACCCGAAGATCATCGCCGACCGGAAGCGCCGAGAGATCCGCGGGCAGTTCCACCTCTTCCTCACCCACATCACCGTCCTCTCCATGACGAACATCGATCGCGTCGAAGTGTTTCGGACCCTCGCCGGCGTTGAGGAGTACGGTGCACTCGCCGAAGAGATGGGCCGGATCACCGCGCTCGTCGACACGTGGAACCAGTCCCTCGACGACGCCTGCCGGCGCCGGTCCGAGCGCGTTCCCTCTGAACTGCTGTCGGACTTCCTCGGGCGAATGGCCTACACCGTCGGCGCCGGGCAGGGGCTCGACGAGTTCCTCCTCGACGAACAGGAGTCGATCATCCAGGAGTTCGTCATCCGCTACGAGTCGGCGCTCGACAAACTCGACGTCATGAAGGAGCTCTACCTCTCGCTGATGCTCTCGGTGACGTTCATTCTCGTGTTCGCGACGGTGCTCCCCATCCTGATCCCGGTGCCACCCACGCTGCTGCTCGGCGGCATCATCGTTCTGTTCGGGATCGTCCAAGCCGGCTTCGTGTTCCTCATTCACAACATCGCGCCGAAGGATCCGGTCTGGCTCGCCCCCGAGAGCGACCACTCGCCGATGCACCGCGTCCGCCCGGCGATCGTCGGCGGCGTCGCGCTCTCGGGGCTGGCCGTGGCCGGCGTGCTCGCAGTCGGCCTCGGGCTCACGCCGCTGGCTTCGGACGTGCTGCCGACGCCGATCTACCTCGCGATCCCGACGACGCCGCTGCTGCTTCCGGGGCTGGCGATGCGCCGAGAGGAGCAGCGGGTGACCGAGCGCGATCAGGGGTTCCCGTCGTTCATCCGCGCGCTGGGCGGCGTCGAGTCCGTCAAACAGACTTCGACCGCGAACGTCCTCGAGTCGCTCCGGAAGAAAGATTTCGGCGCGCTGACGGACAACGTCGACGACCTCTACAAGCGGCTTCGGACGCGGATCGACACGGAGTCCTCGTGGCGGCTGTTCGCCGCAGAGACGGGGTCGTACCTGATCCAGAAGTTCGGCGATATGTACGTCGTCGGCCGCCGGATGGGCGGGGAACCTCGACAGCTCGGCCGGGTGATCTCGACGAACTTCAACGAGGTGCTCCGCGTCCGCGAGCAGCGCCAGCAGGCGACGACGACGTTCGTCGGGATCGTCTACGGCGTGACGGCGGCGGCGATGTTCTCGGCGTTCATCGGGCTCGGCGTCGCCGAGCAGATGCTCGAGATCACGTCGGGGATCGCCGAGGGGAACGAGCAGTTCGTCGACTCGCTGTTCTCGACGGCGAGCTACGATATCGCGGTCATCGAGTTCCTCCTCCTCACTGTCGTGTTGCTGAACGCGCTGTTCTCGTCAGTGATGATCCGGATCACCGACCGCGGGCACTTCGTGAGCGGGCTCCCCCACTACGTGGCGCTGGTCTGGACCGGCGCGCTGGTTGCCACCGTCACCGAAATCGTCGTCGCTGGGCTGCTCGCCTGAGCGCGACTCAACTCTCGAAACGCTCCCCCCACTTTAGGTGGCGGTGGCCCAACGCCGACCCATGCCAGACGTCTCCGGAACGCGCCCGTTCCTCGAGGGACCCCTCGACGGCTCCGAACCGCTCCTCCAGTGGGTCAAGTACCTCGGCACGACCTTCGGCACCGCCGGCGCGCTCTGTTCGCTCCGGTACTACGAGGGGTTGTCGTGGATCTCTCCGGGGGTCCGTCGGGAGGTCGAGCAACACCTAGAGGCGCTCTCGCTCGAGGAGACACACTCGAAGAAGTACGACGAGCCGGGTCATCCCACCGGTCCGCTCTCCCCGCTCGCGGGAACCCCCTTCGGCGCCCACGCGAAGTCGCTCCGGTTCATCGCGAGGCTGGCCGACGACGACCTCGAAGGCGATATGCTCCGCGCGAAGTTGGCCAAACACCGCATCGACGGCGATCTCGTCCAGCCGGCGGAGGACCCCGAGTCCTCCTTCTCGTCGGCTTCGGAGCCGTAAGCGGTCGGCGTTCGACCCGTTTCCGGCTTCCACCGTCGGTGCGGGGCTCTGACAGCCGCCGGAACGGACGACGCGACTCTCGTCTGCTCGGTCGGCAACTCCGGCCGGCGGTCGTCGAGTAAGTTACTTCCCCGCTCCCCCAAAACGCCCGACGTATGGAAACGAGCGAGGGGTTCGACGAGGTCGTCCACGAGCCGGATCGGGAGTTCGTGGAGTCGACCAACGTCTGGCAGTTCATGCAGGCGTACGGTATCGACGACTACGAGGAGCTGATCGAGCGCACCACGACCGAGATCGAGGGCGAGCCCGAGTCGGGCGTCGACTGGTTCTGGGACGAGATGGCGGACTACCTCGACGTGGAGTTCTACGAGGCCTACGATACGGTCCGTGACAACAGCGACGGGCCGCAGTTCACCGACTGGTACCCCGGCGGCGAGATCAACATCGCCCACAACACGCTGGACCGCTACGCCGAGGCTGACGCCCCCGAGCGCAACACGGTCGCCTGTATCTGGGAGGGCGAGGACGGCGAAGTCGACGAGCGGACGTTCCACGACCTCTACCGGCAGGCCAATCGCGTCGCGAACTACCTCGAGGAGGCGGGGATCGAGACCGGCGACACCGTTGGCCTCTACATGCCGATGGTGCCGGAGGTGATCTCGATCCTCTACGGCTGTTTCAAGGTGGGCGCGATCGTGGTGCCGATCTTCTCGGGGTTCGGCGTCGAGGCGACCGCGACCCGGATCGACGACGCCGAGCCCTCGGTGCTGTTCACCGGCGACGGGTTCTACCGTCGCGGGAGCCCCGTCCGGCTGAAGGCGGGCTCCGACGAGGCGATCGAGCAGGCCGGCCACGTCGAGAACGTCGTCGTGTTCGACCGGCTCGGTGATCGTGAGAACCCCGAAGTAGACGTGCCGTGGGACGACGACCGCGACGACTGGTGGGGCGACACGGTCGCCGAGCAGGACGGCGAGTACGACACCAAGTCGCTGCCGTCGGATCAGGAGTCGATGCTGCTGTACTCCTCCGGGACCACGGGCGAGCCGAAGGGGATCGTCCACACCCACGCCGGGGTGCTGACTCAGTGCGCGAAGGAGATCCACTTCGGCTTCGACCAGAAGGAGTCCGACCGCTTCTTCTGGGTCAGCGACATCGGCTGGATGATGGGGCCGTGGACGCTGATCGGCAACCACCACTTCGCGGGCACGACGTTCATGTACGAGGGCGCGCCCGACCACCCCCATCCCGGCCGATTCTGGGAGATGATCGAGGAGCACGGGATCACCACGTTCGGCGTCTCCCCGACTGCGATCCGCGCGCTGCGCAAGCACGGTGACGAAGTCGTCGAGCAGTACGACCTCTCCAGCCTCCGGCTGCTGGGTTCGACGGGCGAACCCTGGGACCCCGAGTCGTGGCTGTGGTACTACGAGCAGGTCGGCGGCGGCGAGGCGCCGATCATCAACATCTCCGGCGGCACCGAGATCTGTGGCTGCTTCCTGATGCCGCTGCCGATCAACGATCTCAAACCCGGCACGCTGGGCGGCCCGGGGCTGGGGATGGACATCGACATCGTCGACAACGACGGCAACTCCGTGAAGGAGGACCACGAGCGCGGCTTCCTCGTCGCGCGTGACTCCTGCCCGTCGATGACCAAGAGCCTCTGGTCGGGCGACGAGCGCTACCTGGAAGAGTACTGGTCGACGTGGGACGATCTCTGGGACCACGGCGACTTCGCCCAGAAGGACGAGGAGGGGTTCTGGTTCCTCCACGGCCGCGCCGACGACGCGCTCAACGTCGCCGGCCGGAAGGTCGGCCCCGCCGAGATCGAGGGCGTGCTTGTCGAACACGGCGACGTGAACCAAGCCGCCGCCGTTGGCGTCCCGGACGACACCACCGGCACCGCGGTCGTGACCTACGTCATCCCCGAGGAGGGCGTCGAGTCGAGCGACGAACTCGCCGAGGAGCTCCGCGAGCTGGTCGGCGAGGAGCACGGCAAGCCGTTCCGCCCTCGCGAGATACTGTTCGTCGACGAGTTCCCCAAGACGCAGTCGGGGAAGGTGATCCGCCGCGCGATCGAGGCGGCGTACAAGGGTGAGGACCCCGGGGACCTCTCCTCGATGGAGAACCCCGAGGCGTTCGACGAGCTGAAAGACGCGTCGTAGCGCCACCGAACCGCTCTTTGTGGCGGCTCAGTCGTCGGCGGGTGCCGAGCCGTTCGGCTCTCCCACCCACGAGCCGCTCGCGAAGTCGACGGCGTTGTTCCACTTCGCGACGACCGTCGTCACCGCGAGGTCGCCGGAGATGTTGGTCATCGTGCGCAGCCGGTCGAGGATCGGGTCGACGCCGGCGACGAACCCGACCACTTCCAGCGGCAGCCCCAGCTGGGTCAGCACCAGCGTCAGCATGATCAGCCCCGTGCCGGGGACGCCCGCGGCGCCGATGCTCGCGAGCACCGCGACCACGACGACCGTGAACTGTTCGGGCAGCGTCAGTGAGACCCCGACCAAGTTCGCGGCGAAGATCGCCGCGACGCCCTGGTACAGCGCGGTCCCGTCCATGTTGATCGTCGCGCCCAGTGGGAGCGAGAAGCTGTAGACGCTCTCGTCGATCTTGAGGTTCTCGTCGGCGTCGTTCATCGTCACCGGCAGCGTCCCCGACGAGGAGCGGATCGACAGCGCCGTGATCAGCGCCTCGCGGCCGCCGCGCAGGAACTTGATCGGCGACTGGCCGGCCAGTAGCATCACCAGCCCGCCCAGGTGGACGACGGCGATGTGCAGGCTCACGGCGATCAGCAGCGTGAGGATCAACAGCGCGAACGGGACGATCGCGTCGACGCCCGCCTGCCCGAACACGGACGCCATCAGCGCGAACACGCCCAGCACGCCGTACTCCATCACGCCCCAGACGACTTTGAACATCGCCTCGGCGCCGGCCTCAGCGAGGTTGTAGAAGCTCTCGATCCCCTCGCTGACCTGCTCGGAGATCTCGTCGGACTCCTCGACCACCGCCAGCGCGTAGCCGAACACGATAACGAAGAAGATGACCGGCAAAATGTCGCCCGCGGCCATCGCGCCGATCGGATTCGAGGGGACGATCCCCAGGATCACTTCGACGATGTCGGGTGCCTCCGCCTCCATCGCCTCGCCGCCGGTTAGTTCGAGGTTCTCGCCGGGGTTGATGAGGTTCGCCACCAGCAGCCCGAAGGCGACGGCGAGCCCGGACGTGAGGGCGTACAGCCCCACGACCTGCCCGCCGATCCGGCCGAGCTTGCTCGGTGTCAGCCGTCTCGCCCCCATCAGCAGCGTGAACACGATAATGGGGATGATCAGCATGCTCAGCATCTGGACGAACAGGTCGCCCAGCGGCTGGAGCTGCGTCGCGGGCTGTCCGACCGCGAGCCCGACGACCGAGCCGAGGAGGAACGCCGCCCCGATACGATACACGATCGGAACCGACCGATACCGAGACCAGTATCCGCCAACTGTACTCATGATCCGCCCGATCTTCCGGGCACCCGTACTTAAAACACCGTGTGGGGGCGACTGCGGCCGTTACCTACGTCGGCCTGACCCATCGGCTCTCAGTTCCGTGAGAGCGTGAGCTCGTCAGGATCGACGGTGGCCGGCTCGGGGGCGTCGCCCGAAACCACCGCGAGGTCACCGACTGCCGCTGTCGCCGTGGCTGCCGGGTCGGCGAGTACGATACAGCCGCCGACCAGAAGCGGTGCGAGCACCCCGACGACCACCGCAGCCGGGTCGGCGAGCGACTCCCGGAGGACCACGCGACTGTCGGCGTCGAGCCCGCGGAGCTCCGCGATCTCGGAGGCGGCCGCGAGCGCGTCGCCGTGGCTCACCGTGCGGTCCCCGTCGGCGAGCAGCGGCGTCCCGGGATCGATCTCGGTCGGCGGGAACGCGGGGTTCTCGCTCCAGACGGACTCCTCCCAGTCGATCGTCTCGGCGTCGGTCGCCTCGCCCCCGAACACCGCGATTTTGGTGCCGGGACCGGGGGCGTAGGCGGCTTGCTCGGCGGCGGGGACGAGCAGCAGTCGGTCGCCGGCGTCGCTGCCGGCAGCGGGGTCGAACCGCGTTGCGGCGCCGAGCTGGGCGGCGCCGAGGAACGAGAGGAGGGGCGGCAGGTCGGGAACGGGGGCGACGGCGACCGTTCGATCCTCGCCGACGCCGTGAAAACGGAGAACGTTGCCCGCCTTGTACGCGTTCGTGATCAGTTCGTGGTAGCTCCGCTCGCGGTCCCCGATCGAGAGCGCCGGTCGATCGCTGCGGCGGTCACGGGCGAGCAGGTCGCCGACTACGTCCATGATCGGGGGACGCGGTCCGGAGCGATAAGGCTCCGGCGGTCGACGGCTCGGGACGGGTAGCGCTCCGTGGCTCGACGGTACGCCGACGACTCTACGGCGCGCCGGCGATCACCATCCGGGAGTCGTCTTCCTCGAACAGGAGCATCCGGGAGTCCTCCCCGTCGACGCGGACGGCGTCGCCGGCGTCCATGTCGACAGTGTCACCCTCGACGGTGAGCTTCGCCGATCCCGCGAGCAGGACGTACACCTCCTCTTGTCCGTCGCTCTCGTGGGCGTGTTCCATCCCCTCCCAGCCGGCGTCGGCCTCGACGACGGTGACGCCGAGGTTCTCGCAGTCGAGCGCGTCCCGGAGGAAGTACATCCCGGGCGCCTTCGGTTCCACGTCGTCGTAGCTGACGGTGTCGTGGCTCATGCGCGTAAGTCGTGGGCCGCTGCCGTGAAAAATCGCGCGGCGGCTACAGCGAACTGCGGAGCTTCTCGAAGAAGCCGCGATCCACGTCGACCTCCTCGCCGCCGGCCTCGGCGAACTGTTCGAGCGCCTCGCGCTGCTCCTCGTTCAGATCGTCGGGCGTGACGATCTGCACGTCGACGTAGAGGTTGCCCTGCCCGCGCCCGCGCAGCCGAGGCATCCCCTTGCCCTGGAGGCGGAACCGCTCACCGGACTGCGTGCCGGCGGGGATGTCGAGTTCGACGGGGCCGTCGAGCGTGGGCACCTCGACGGTCGCGCCGAAGGTGGCCTGCGGGAACGAGATGGCGTGGCGGTGCTCGAGGTCGGCGCCGTCGCGCTCGAACTCGGGGTGGTCCTCGACCTCGACCTCGATCAGCAGGTCGCCCTTGGGGCCGCCGTTCTCGCCGGGCGCGCCCTCGCGGTTCATCCGGAGGCTCTGCCCGCTCTGGATGCCGGCAGGCACGTCGACCTGCAGGGTGGCCTCCTGCCGGACGACGCCGTCGCCCGAACACGTCTTACAGTCCTCGGAGTACAGCTCGCCCTCGCCGCCACAGCGCCGGCAGGTCTGGGTCTGCTGGACGCGACCCAGCGGCGTCTGCTGGACCTGCGTGACCTGCCCCTGCCCGTTACACTCCGGGCAGGTCTCTACGTCGGCGTCGGCGGGGTGGCCCGCGCCGTCGCAGTCGGGACACTGCTCGGGGCGCTCGATGGTGAACTCCTTGCTGACGCCCTCGTAGGCCTCCGAAAGCGTGATCGACATGCCGGTGCGGATGTCTCGACCGGCCTGCGGGCGGTTGCCGCCGCCGCCACGGCCGCCCCCGCGGCCGCCGCCGAAGAACTGCTCGAAGATGTCCTCGAAGCCGCCGCCCCCGCCACCCATGCCGCCGCCGAAGGGGCCACCGCCCATGCCACCAGCGCCACCGCCGCCCTGGTCGAAGCCGCCGCGCTTCTCGGCCTGTTCGAAGCGCTCGTGACCCATCTGGTCGTACGCCTGCCGCTTCTCCTCGTCGGTGAGCACCTCCTTGGCCTTCTTGGCTTTGCGGAACTTCTCCTCGGCGTCGGGATCGTCGCTCACGTCCGGGTGGTACTGGGAAGCCTTCTGGCGGAACGCCTGCTGGATCTCGTCCTCGTCGGCGTCCCGGGAGACCCCCAGCACCTCATAGAAGTCCTCGCTCATTCGTTATCGGGGATAACTGGCTCGGCCTATTTGAATCGCGTGGCTTCCGGCGTCCCCGCGGCACCGCCGCCACGCGGCCCGAGGGCTGCCCGCCGGGCTCAGTTCCCGGCGGCGAACCGTTCGACGGCGTCGTGGACTGCCTCGGGCGCCACCGACCGACTCTCGCCGTCGCGGTCCTCGACCTCCACCTCGCCGGTCTCGCGGTAGTGGTTCCCGAGGATGATTTTCGCGGGAATCCCGAGCAGTTCGCTCTCGGCGAACCGTTCGCCGACGGACTGCTCGCCGTCGAACAGGAGGCAGTCCTCGCCGATCGCGTCGTGAATCTCGGTAGCCACCGCCGCGATCTCCCCGTCGCCGATGGGGACGATCGCGGCTCGGTAGGGCGCGACCGATCCCCACTCGGTGACGGGCCAACGACAGGCCGCTTCCCCCGAGTCGGCGCCGCCCTGCATCACCATCGTCTGGACGATCCGACCGATGCCGAGCCCGTAGCTACCCATGTGAACCTCGCGGGGCCGGCCGTCGGCATCGTCGACCGTGAACCCCATCGCGTCGGCGTAGCGCGTCCCGAGTTCGAACGTGTGGCCCACCTCGACGCCGCCACTGCTCCGGAGGCTGCCGCCGCAGTCGGGGCAGTCGTCCCCGTCCGCGAACGCGTCGAACCGGGGTGACTCGTCGCTCAGGCCGAACCGGCAGCCGTCGGCGGTGCAGCCCAACAGCTCGCAGGTCCCGCTCTCGACGGGCGCGAGAAACTCCTCCGAGCGGTCGCCGCCCATCACGCTGTTGGCGGCGTCGGCGATCACGAACTCGATGCCGAGATCGGCGAGTATGCGCTCGTAGGCCGCCCGTATCTCGCGGTACCCTTCCCGCAGCGAGGCCTCGCCCGTATGGAACGAGTAGGCGTCCTTCATCGTGAACTCCTTGCAGCGCAGCAGGCCCGCGCGGGCGTGGTCGTCCCGGAACTTCGCGCCGACCTGGTACAGCGTCAGGGGGAGCTCGTCGTAGGAGCGCACCAGCCCGTCGAGCAGGTGAACCATCCCCTCCTCGTGGCTGGGCGCGAAACAGAGGTCGCGGCCGTCGCGGTCCGCGAGGGTGAACATCTCGCCCTCGAAGGATCCCCAACGGCCGCTCTGTTCCCAGCGCTCGCGCTGCTGGAGGCCGGGAAGGGTGACCTCCTGCCCACCGACGCCGTCCATCCCTCTCCGGATTCGGTCGACGGCTTTCTCCCGAATCCGCTGCCCGGCGGGCGTGAGCGCCCAGAGCCCACTGCCGAACTCCCGGATCAGCCCCGCACGCACGAGGAGTTCGGTCGCTTCCGTCCCCTCGCCGCGGCGCTCGCGGCTCGCGGGGAGAAAGAGGTCACTCCGACGCATGGGCCACCTCGCTCGCTACGGACTGCTGGAGAATTCGCTGTTCGTTACCGCCATCGCGGAACGCGTCCACGGGCCGTGCTGAACCCGCGGAACTCGCGTGTCGAAGACATCGACTGAAGCGTGTGGCGGACGTGTGAAAAACCTACCTCTGTCGTGCGGTTCGATGGCAGCCCCCACGCAGCGATGGATTGATCGCCCCCCGACCCACAGATCGTGGTAACTGATGCCATCGTTCACCGCCCGCGCCGAGTACGACCGCCTCGCCCACGTCCGCGCCCACCGCCCCGGCCTCGAACTCTGGTCGGGCGCGCTCGACCCCGAATCCAATCTCTTCGACGCGACCGTCCCGCCCGCACAGGCCACACGAGAGCACGAGCGCATGACCGACGCGCTCGCGAGGGCGGGCGTCGAGGTCCACCTGCTCGCCGACGATCTCGCCGACGCTGGCGCGCTCGACGATCTCGTCGCCGAGTACGTCGATCTCCCCGACGGTCGCCATCCGGCCGCGGCGACCGCCGAGTTCGACGCCCGCGAGACGCTCGAACTGATCCTCTCGCGAGCGAGACTCACCGAGGGCGGCGACGGGCCGAACGTCGAACTCCGTCAACCGATCTCGAACACGCTGTTCCAGAGCGACACCGTCGTCGTCGGCGACGAGGGGCCGGTGCTCTGTGAGATGGGCGAGCCGATTCGACAGGACGAACTCCCGATCGTCCGCCGGGCGTGGGAGGGGCTGGGCGCCGAGTTCACCCACGAGATGTCCCGCCCGCTCGAAGGCGGGGAGTTCCTCCCCGCCGACGAGTTCGCGCTGCTGGGCGTCTCCGCGGAGACCGACGGCGAAGAAGAAGTGATCCGGACCACCTACGAGGCGGGCCGGGAGTTCATCGACGCGGGTGCGGTCGGGTTCGAGGAGGTGGGGCTCGTCCGCGCGCCACTGGCCGCTGACCGACGCCACCGCGAGCAGCACGGGATCGGCTCCCGGGTGCTCCACCTGCTCGGCTGGTGTAACCTCGCCGCCGAGGGGCTGGCGGTGACCGACCCGACGCTGGCCAAGGCGGCGACGGTCGACGTGTTCCGGAAAACGGGCGATTGCTACGCGTTCGACCGCTCCACGTCGACGCTCGCGTACCTCCGCGAGAAGGGATACGATATCGTCGAGATGGGACCGAAAGAACGCTGGGCGGCGAACTTCCTGACCGTCGACGACGGGACGATCGTCCCGATGCACCGCACCGACGAGGACGGCGAGTACGACCCCGACCTGAACGGCACGATCGAGCGCCTGAAGGAACGAGGCGTCGAGGTTCTCCCCGACGGCGAGGGGATTCCGGAAGGCGTGCTAACGCAGGGGGCCGGCGGGATCAACTGCATGACCGTGCCGCTGGAGCGTCAGTGAGTCGGGAAGAGTTCGTCTCGGGAAGTTTCGTCTCAGTCCGGTTCAGAAAGCTCCCTGCGGTCGCTTTCTGAAATCACGAGGGACTTCGCTTCGCTCTCGTGAGCAGACGAGAACGACGACTATTCGTCGTCGTTCTCGTCGACGTCATCAGAAATCGAAGATTTCTGATTGGCTGACGAGACGAGTCTACGACTCGTCTTCGTCAACGTCTTCGAAGTCGGCGTCGACGTACTCGTCGTCGTCACCGCCGGACTCGCCGCCCATGCCGCCGGGGCCGGCGCCGCCCATGCCGCCCGGACCGCCCGCGGCACCCGCACCGGCGCCGCCGGCGCCCGCCTGGGCCTGCTCCTGGTACATCTGCTTGCCGATCTCCTGGAGCTCCTCGCTGAGCTCCTCGGCGGCCTCGTTCAGCTCGTCGGCGGTGGCGTCCTCGTCGTCGAGGACGTCCTGCACGTCGTCGATCGCGGCCTCGATCTCCTCGATCGTCTCGTCGTCGACGTTCTCCTCGTTCTCGTCGATCAGCGTCTCGGCGCGCTGGATCGCGCCCTCGGCCTCGTTGCGGGCCTCGATTCGCTCGCGGCGCTGCTGGTCCTCCTCGGCGTGCTGCTCGGCCTCCTGCTGCATCTCCTCGATCTGCTCGTCGGAGAGGCCGGCGCCGCCCTCGATGGTGATCGACTCGGCGTTACCCGAGCCCTGATCCTCGGCCTCGACGTTGACGATCCCGTTCTCGTCGATGTTGAACGTGACCTCGATCTGGGGCGTTCCGGCCGGCGCCGGCGGGATACCGGTCAGCTGGAACTCACCCAGCAGCTCGTTCTCCTCGGCGATCTCGCGCTCGCCCTGGAACACCCGGACCTGCACGGAGGTCTGGTTGTCCGCGGCGGTGGTGAACACCTTCGACTCCTCGGTCGGGATCGTGGTGTTCTTCTCGATCAGGCGCTCGAACAGGCCGCCCTTGACTTCGATCCCCAGCGAGAGCGGGGTCACGTCGAGCAGCACGAGGTCGTCGACGTCGCCGGAGAGCACGCCGCCCTGGATCGCTGCACCCAGTGCGACTGCCTCGTCGGGGTTGACGTTCTTCTTGGGCTCCTGCCCGACGAGATCTTCGACCTGCTCGTGGACCTGCGGCATCCGGGTCGACCCGCCGACCAGAATCACTTCGTCGATGTCGTTCTTGCTGTAGCCGGCGTCGTCGAGCGCCTGCTCGGTCGGCTCGACCGTTCGCTCGATCAGGTCGTCGGTCAGCGACTCGAACGTCGCACGCGTGATCGACTGTTCGAGGTGGACCGGGCCGGAGTCCGTCGCCGTGATGAACGGGAGGTTGACGGTGGTCTCTTTCTTGTTCGAGAGCTCGATCTTGGCCTCCTCGGCGGCGTCCTTGAGCCGCTGAAGCGCCTGTCGGTCCTCGCGGAGGTCGATCCCGTGCTCGTTCTCGAACTCGTCGGCGAGGTGGTCCATCAGCGCCTCGTCCCAGTCGTCGCCGCCGAGGTCGTTGTCCCCGTTGGTCGCGACGACCTCGTAGACGCCGCCGCCGAGGTCGAGGATCGACACGTCGAACGTCCCGCCGCCGAGGTCGTAGACGAGCACCGTTTGGTCGGAGTCGTCGTCGAGCCCGTACGCCATCGACGCCGCCGTCGGCTCGTTGACGATTCGCTCGACCTCGAAGCCGGCGATCTCGCCGGCGTCCTTGGTCGCCTGTCGCTGCTTGTCGTTGAAGTACGCGGGAACCGTGATGACCGCCTTCTCCACCTCGTCGCCGAGATACTCCTCGGCGTCGCGCTTGAGCTTCTGGAGGATCATCGCCGAGATCTGCTCGGGCGTGTACTCCTCGCCGTCGGCCTCGACGGCGTACGCTTCCTCGCCCATGTGGCGCTTGATGGAGGCGATCGTGTTGTCGGGGTTCTGGATCGCCTGGTTCTTGGCGGGCTTGCCGACCAGGCGCTCGCCGTCGTCGGAGAACGCGACGACCGACGGCGTGGTCCGGTCGCCCTCGCTGTTGACGATGATCTCGGGATCACCACCCTCCATGACGGCCATGGCGGAGTTGGTGGTACCGAGGTCGATTCCGAGGATCTTGTTGCTCGCCATTCTTGGTCGTGTATTCCGGGCTGAATCGGTTAAAGGTTGCTTTCACGACCGCAGACCGTCCCTCTGCCGGCTTGCGGTTCTACCAGTCGGTGTTGGGATGTGGAGAAGGGTTTATCCCGAAGCGTCGTCCGACCGCTACTCCTCGCTGACCGTGACCTGTGCGGTCCGGATCACCTTCTCGCCCATCTCGTAGCCGGGGCGGTAGAGCTCCTCGATGGTGCCGGCGGGGCGGTCGCTCTCGACGCGCATCAGCACCTCGTGGCGCTCGGGGTCGGGCTCCTCGCCGGGCTCGGGCTCGATCCGCTCGACGCCTTCGTCCGCGAGCACGGTGTCCAGTTCGCGGAGCGTCCCCTCGACGCCCTCGCGGATGTCGGCGTCGCTGTCCTGCTCCAGCGCGCGAGCGAGGTTGTCCCGGACCGGGAGCAGCTCCTCGACTAGACTCTCGGTCGCGCGGGCCTGCTGCTGTTCGAGCTTCTTCTGTTGGCGCTTCTTGAAGTTCTGGAAGTCGGCCTGTTTCCGGGTGAGCTTCCCCTCCAAGTCGTCGATGCGCTCCTCGTAGTCGGCGCGGTCCTCCCGGACCGCCTCGGCCAGTTTCTCGTCGTAGTCGGCGACGCGCTCGATCAGCGATCGGTCGAGCTCCTCGTCGGTCTCCGCCTCCGGCGCGTCAGCGTCGGGTTCGACCTCGGTCCCTTCGTCGGCGTCGGTCGGCTCCTCGGCTGCCGCGTCGGCGTCGTCGGTCATACCCGAAGGAAGCGCCGCCGTGGGTTTAAGCGTTGCAAAAGCGCCCCGCGATCCCGTGTCGCCCCCTGGTCCCGATCAGTCGCCGCCGGTGAGCTCGTCGAGCATGAACACCGCCTCGGGCTTCGAGAGCGGGTCGTTCGCGTTACCACAGTGGGGCGACTGCACACAGGACGGGCAGCCGTCGGCGCAGTCGCAGTCGTCGATCAGTCGGGCGGTCCGGGCCATCAGTTCCTCGATCCGGTCGTAGCTGCGCCGGGTCAGCCCGACGCCGCCGGGGTGGCCGTCGTAGACGAAGATCGTCGACTGGTCGGTGTGGCCGTGGTACGGCGTCGACAGCCCGCCGATATCCGCCCGGTCACAGAGCAGGTACAGCGGGAACAGCGAGATGACGCCGTGCTCGGCGGCGTGGATCCCGCCGTTGAATCCGTACTCGGGGTCGCCGTCCTCGGCGGCCATCGCGCGCATCTCCACCTCCACGTCCTCGGGGACCGTCCAGTAGAACGCTTTCGTCCGGAGCGTCGTCTCCGGCAGGTCCAGCGACTCCCGCCCCATCGTCTCGCCGGAGGCGGCGTCACGGCGCTCGAACCCGGTGATCTGCTCGGTTACGGAGACGTCCGCGAACCGGACCGCCGTGTCGGGGCGGGCCGACAGCGACTTCTCCCGCAGGTCCTCGTGGACGGTCACGTCTTTCTCGGTCAGGACCTGCGTGTGGTAGTCCGCCCAGGTCGGCTGGAGGCGGGCGGTGTCCCGGTCCAGATCTAACTCCGTGACCTCGTAGCGCTGGCCTTGGTGATGGTAGATCGCTCCCGGGTGGGCGTCTCGGAGCGCGTCCGAGAACGACAGGGAGGCGATCACGTCGTTCGAGCGGGAGTCACGGAGCTCGACCTCGCGGTCGTCGATCGTCCGGAGGTTCATGCTGTGCTGGGGGCTTTCACTGCCGTCGTGGGTCCAGCGGAGCCCGTTCCCCGTCTCGCGACGCTCCAGCACGCCCGACTCCTCCAAGTCGGCGACCACGTCAGGGAACGGTTCGCCGAAGTGGCGCCGGTCGTCTCGGGAGAGCCAGTTCTCGGCGGCCGCCGAGGCGACGTGGTCGGGCATCACCGCCTCGTTCTCCGGGTCGCTGATGGCGTCCTCCGGTTCGCCCTCGAAGAACGTCTCGGGGTTGCTCATCAGGTACTGGTCCAACTGGTCCTCGCCGGCCACCATCACGACCAGCGCGGGATCGTCGCCCCGACCGGCACGCCCGGCCTGCTGGAACGCCGCCATCCGGGTGCCCGGGTAGCCGTCGACGATCACCGCGTCCAGCCCGCCCACGTCGACGCCGAGTTCGAGCGCGTTCGTGCTCCACGCCCCGCGGAGGTCGCCGCTGTGGAGCCGATCCTCAAGCTCCCGCCGGCGGTCGTCGGTCAGCGACCCTTGGTATGCCTGTACCTTCCCCGCGACCTCGGTCGACCCGCGGCTCCGGAGCTCCTTTGCGGACTCCGCCGCGTAGCGCTCGGCGGTCTGACGGCTCCGCGTGAACACGAGCGTCTGCTGGCCCGCCTCCACGAGGTCGGTGAACAGTCGCATGGATTCGACGTGACTGGAGCGTCGCCGTCCCGTGTCGCGGTCCTGTTCGTACTCGGGTGGGTTCCAGAGCACCCAGTCCCGCGGCCCCGTCGCGGAGGCGTCGTCGTCCACGAGCGTGAACCCCGAGGGGTCGCGGCCGGTGATCGTCGCCGCGTGCTCAATCGGGTTACCGATCGTCGCCGAGCAGCAGACGTACGTCGGGTCGGCGCCGTAGCGCTCGCAGATCCGGTTCAGCCGCCGGAGCAGCAGCGCGACCTGCGAGCCGAACACGCCGCGGTAGCTGTGGACCTCGTCGATCACCACCAGTTCGAGCGAGGAGAAGAACCACTCCCAGAGCCGGTGGGCGTGGGGGAGCAGCGCGTAGTGGACCATGTCGGGGTTCGAGAGCAGCACGGTCGGTCGGCGATCCCGCACGTCGCGCTTTTCGGATTTCGAGAGTCGGCCGGTGTACTGGTCGACCGAGACGCGTGAACCGAAGCCGAGATCGCGGGCCAGCTCCGAGAGCGTCTCTAGCTGGTCCGAAACGAGCGCGTTCTGCGGGCCGAGATACAGCGTTCGGCCGCCGTGGTCCATCGCTCGCTCGAACGCGGGAACGGTGTAGGCGAGGCTCTTCCCGCTGGCGGTCTCGGTCGCGATCACGGCGTCGTCACCCTCCCTGACGGCTTCGATCGCGTTACTCTGGTGCCGGAACGGTCGCTCGATCCCTCGGTCGGCGAGCGCGCTCTCCAGCCGCGGTTCGAGGTCGAGATCCGCGAACGTGGGCTTCCGGGCTGACACTCGCCGGTGAGCGGCCACCTGGTCCGCGTGGTACTGGCGCTCCCGGAGCCAGTCGAGCGGGTCGTGCACGCGCCCGCTCGGCGCCCGCGAGCCATGACGGTTCTGGTCCCGGCCGCTTTTGACCGCCGGCGGCGACGTGAACGTATGAACGGCGGAACGTACACGCTCGTCTTTTCGCTGCCGAGCGCCACCCATATCGAGGTCGGTGCGCTCGGCGAGCACCGGTTCCCGGCGGGTGGCTACTGCTACACGGGGAGCGCGCTGGGCAGCGGCGGCTTCTCCCGGATCGACCGCCACCGTCGCGTCGCCGCCGGCGAACACGACGTGCGTCACTGGCACGTCGACTACTTCGGCAGCCACCCGGCGACGGAACTGGTTGCCGTCGAGCGCACGCGCGGCCAGGACCGCGAATGTGCAGTGGCGCGAACACTCGGGAACGGCCCCGTTCCCGGGTTCGGGGCCTCCGATTGCGACTGCGAGACACACCTCGCGCGGTTCGAGAGCCCGGAACTCGCCGCCGAGAGAGCCGCCGCCGTACACGATCGCCAATAACGCACGACGAGAAGGGGAGGCGGTGACTCTTAACCCCCCACAGCACTACTGGGCGAGCATGTTCGAACCGATGCCCTACCTGGAGTGGATCGAGGGGCGGCCGGCGGCGGCCGACCACGATCTCGGGTCGAGCGACCTCCGGACGCACCGAGCCGACGGATCGGTGACCCCGCCGCCGCTCTCGGGGCTGGCCGATCCGGACGATCCGCCGTCGCTGTCCGCTTCGATCGCCACGGAGTACGGCGTCGACGAGTCGTCGGTACTCGTGACCGCGGGGGCAACCCACGCGAACTTCCTCGCCGCCGCCGCGGCGCTGTCGCTGAGCGAAGGCGAAGAAATCGTCGTCGAGGATCCCGGCTACGATCCGCTCGTCCACACGCCCGCCGGGATCGGCGGGACGGTGACGCGCTTCGAGCGCCCCGCCCGATCGGGCTACCCACTCCTCCCGGGCGAGATCGCGTCGGCCGTCTCCGGGCAGACGGCGTTGGTCACCGTCACGAACCGCCACAACCCGACGGGTCGACTCGCTTCCCGGCCGGAGTTGGCGTCGGTCGGGGAGGCCGTCACCGACGCGAACAGCCGGCTGCTCGTCGACGAGGTGTACGGTCCCTACACCGCCGAAGCCGACGCCGAGGGGGCGTTCGGCGGCGTCACGGCGGCGGGGCTCCCCAACACGGTCGTGACGGGCTCGTTCACGAAGTTCCACGGGCTCGGCGGGCTCCAGATCGGCTGGCTGATCGCCGAGGAGCCGTTCGTCGAGCGCGCTCGGGAGGTGTTCATGCACGTCCCCTCCGTCGCGGCGCCGAGCCGCGCGCTCGCTCGGCGCTTCTTCGCCCACCGGGACGAGCTGGTCGCCGACTCCCGCTCGCACCTCCGACGGAACCACGAGCTGCTCTCGTCGTTCGTCGATGACCGCCCGGCGCTCGACGGCGAGATCGCCGCCGGCTGCACGTACGGGTTCGTCGAACACCCGCGCGCCGACGGCGACGAGCTCGCCGAGGCGGCGTGGGACGCCGGCGTGTTGGTCGTGCCGGGGCGGTTCTTCGACGCGCCGTCCGGGGTCCGGATCTCGGCCGGCCGGAGCCCCGAGGCGGTCGAAGCGGGGCTGGACACGCTGGGCGAGGTGCTGGACGAGCTCTGAGCCCGGACGTCGACGCCGAGGCTGGCGAACAGGTGGCAGGCCGCCGGCGAGGCAGGTGGCACGCTCCCGCTGCTGCCCCGCCGCGGTTCTCAGGTCACGGGGAGCGTGGTCCCGTTCCCGTACTTGAACGTCGGGGTCAGTCGACGTCGACGGCCGCCGCGAGCGTCTCGATTGGGTGGGGCGGCTCCGCATCGGCGTCCGGTCGGTCGCCGAGCTGGGTTCGACAGGATGCGCCCGGCGCGACGACCTCGTCGCCGTCGGCGTCGTCGACCTGATCGAACAGCATCCGGCCGATCGCTCTGCTCATCGAGAGATGTTCGGCCTCGTAACCGAAGCTCCCGGCCATTCCACAGCAAGTGGAGTCCAGCGGGTCGACTTCGAAGCCGGCCCGGCGGAGCACGCCGACCGCGTGGTGATCCTTCGTGCTCGCTTTCTGGTGGCAGTGGCCGTGGTAGACGAGTTCCCCCTCGCCCGCCGCGTCGAGGCCGTCGTCGAGGCGGAACGCGTCGAGGTACTCGAAGACGCCGTAGGTAGCGTTCGAGACGGCCGCCACGTCGTCGCCGGCCAGCAGATCGTGGTAATCGGACTGGAGCATCACCGCGTCGGACGGCTCGACGACGACCACGTCCCAGCCGTCGGCGACCTTCGGGGCGAGCGCGTCGACGTTCTCGCGGGCCTGCTCACGCGCCTCGTCGACGAACCCCTTCGAGAGCGGCGGCCGGCCGCTGGAGCCCGCTTTTTCCGCCAGTCGGACGTGGACGCCGGCCGCTTCGAGCACCCGGACCGCCGCCTTGCCCTGTTCGGGGGCGTTGTAGTTCGTGTGGGTGTCCGGGAGTACGACTGCTTTCCGCTCGGCCTCGCTTTCGGGGACCGCCGGCTCGCGATCGGCCATCCAGTCGGCGAAGCTCTCGCGGTGGAACGTCGGCAGGCTCCGGTCGGCCGCGATGCCGACGGTCTTCTCCATCGCCCAGCGCGCGCCCGGGAGCCTCGCGGCGACGTTCGACAGCGGCGCGAGCCGGCTGCCGATCCGCGAGAGCGTGTCGACGTTGGCGAACAGTCGCTCCCGGAGGCTGCTCCCCTCGCGCTCGTGGCGCGCGTGCTCGATCTCGGTCTTCATCTTCGCCATGTCCACCTCGCTCGGGCAGTCCTTCGCACAGCCCTTACAGCCGATACAGAGATCGAGCACCTCGTCCTCGAACTCCTCGGTGAAGATCTCCTCCTCGGGGAGGTCGCCGCTCATCGCCTGCCGGAGCAGGTTCGCCCGGCCGCGGGTGGCCTGAATCTCCTCGTCGGCCGCGCGGTAGGTCGGACACATCACCCCGCCGGTGGTCTCCTGCCCGCCGCGACAGCCGCCGCAGCCGTGACAGAGCTCCGCCATCCCCTGGAACCCGTTGTCGTTCTCCCAGCGGAGTTCGGGGTCGAAGCCGGCGTCGAACTCGTACTCCGGGTCGAACCGGAGGTGCTCGGTCATCGCCACGGCGTCGGCGCGTTCGGGCAGCGACCCGGGCCGTTGCTCGTCGGGCGCGTAGCCGCAGACCTGTCCCGGGTTCAGCAGCCAGTCGGGGTCGAACGCCGACTTGAGGTCGCGGAACGCCTCCCAAAGCTCCTGTCCGTACAGCTTCCGGTTCCACTGCGTTCTGGCCCGGCCGTCGCCGTGTTCCCCGGAGACGCTGCCCCCGAGGTCGACGACGATGTCACTGACCGCGTCGGCGATCGACTCGAAGCGCTCGACGCCGGCGTCGGTCTTCGTCCCGATCAGCGGCCGGACGTGGAGCACTCCCGGGCCGGCGTGGGCGTAGAACGAGGCGAACGTGTCGTGGTCCGCGAGGACCTGCTGGAAGCGGCGGGTGTACTCGGGGAGCTTCTCGGGGGGCACCGCACAGTCCTCGATGAACGAGAGGTGTTTCTCGTCGGTCGTTCTGGAGAGCAGGATCGGCATCCCAGCCTTGCGCATCTTCCAGAACCGCTCCCGTGTAGTCTCGTCGTGGGCCTCCATCGCCGCGTCGGCACGGACGGGGTCGCCGGCGCTCGGCGGGTGGTCGCTCGGTTCCGCCGCGGTAGTGGTCCCCGGCCGACGGTCGGCGAGCAGGTCGGCGACCTTCTGCCGCCCCGCGTCGCCGCTCCCGGCGTAGAACTCCACGAGCAGCGCCGAGTCGGTGCCTTCGGGGAGCATCCCCACTACGTCGCCGAACTCCTGGGTGTCCCGCGCGAGGTCGAGCAGCGTGTCGTCCATCACCTCGACGGCCGCGGGGTCGTGTTCGAGCACCGCGCTCACGTCCTCCATCGCCGAGAGCAGGTCGCCGTACGCCAGCAGCGCGACGGCCTTGGTCTCGGGGATCGGTTCGAGCGAGACGGTCGCTTCCGTGACGATCGCGAGCGTCCCCTCGCTGCCCGCCAGCAGGCGCGCGAGGTTGACCGTCGCGTCGTCGGCTACCTCGCCGTCGACCGTCGCTTCGTCGACCAGCACGTCGAGGTTGTACCCCGAGACGTTCCGCTTGAGTTCGGGGTACCGCTCGCGCACCTCGTCGGCGTGGTCGTCGAGCACGTCGACGACGTCCGCGGCGATCCGCTGCTGGAGGTCGCCGTCGGGGTCCGCGCGCTCCCGTAGATCGCCGACGCGCGACTCGCCGAGTTCGGCCACGGTGCCGTCGGCGAGCACGGCCTCGCAGGACTCCACGTACGCGTCGGTCTTCCCGTACTTCAGCGAGTGCGATCCGGTGGAGTTGTTGCCGATCGCGCCGCCGAGGGCGGACTTGTCCCGCCACGCGGGGTCGGGCGCGAACTTCAGCCCGTGCGGTTCGCAGGCGGCGTTGAGTTCGGCGAGGATCGCCCCGGGCTCGGCGGTCGCGGTCGCCGCTTCGGGGTCGATCTCGCCGATCCCGTCCATCTCGGCGGTGAAGTCGAGGACGACCGCCTCGTTGACGGTCTGCCCGGCGAGGCTGGTGCCGCCGCCGCGAGGGAGCACGGGGATCCCGCGCTCGCTGCAGTACTCGATGACGGCGGCCACGTCCGCGGTCGACTCGGGGAATACGACCCCGATCGGCGTTACCTCGTACGCCGAGGCGTCGGTCGCGTAGAGCTGTCGGGAGTAGCTGTCGAAGCGCACGTCGCCGTCGACGAGCGACTCGAGATCGTCGAGCAGCCCCGGCCGGGCCACCTCGCCGCCGTGGTAGTCGAAGTCGCCGTCTGTCGACGGGTCCGGGTCCGCTGCCATGGGACGGTGTTACGCGAGTATCGGGAAAAGTACACCTCCTCCGGTGGCCGATGCGGGCGGCGGCCTCGGGGCAGAAAGTGGCCGGGGAAGGACAGGGCCGGAAGAAGTTTCAGGTATGAGGGTAATTACCAACTGATGGCCGAGTCAAAAGCCACCTTCGAGTTGTACGAGGACGACGCCGGGCAGTACCGCTGGCGGCTCCGCCACGACAACGGCAACATCGTCGCCGACAGCGGCGAGGGGTACGCGAGCAAGCAGAAAGCCCGCCAGGGGATCGAGAGCGTGAAGAACAACGCCGCCGGCGCCGACGTCGAAGAACACGACTGAGCCCGGATCGGTGCCCCTTTTTCGCTGCCAGACGAGGTCGGCACATGAGCTACGAGACCACCGTCGGCGTGCGCTTTCGTGATATCGACGCGATGGGCCACGTCAACAACGCGGTGTACGCCAGCTACGCCGAACAGGCCCGGGTCGACTACTTCGCGGACGTGCTCGACACCGACCTCTCGGCGGTCTCCTCGGTGCTCGCTCGCATCGAGATCGACTACCACCGCCCGATCGAACTCGACGACGGCCCCGTCACCGTCGCGGTCGACGTGCCCAGCCTCGGCGAGTCCAGCCTCCCGATGACCTACGAGATCAGCGATGCCGACGGGAACCTCGCGGCGAGCGTCGAGAGCGTGCAAGTGGCGTACGACCGCGACGCCGAGGAGTCGGTCCCCATCCCCGAGGCGTGGCGCACGGCAATCGAGTCGTACCACGATCTGTAGGCCGACGGTTTATCGGACTGGACGACGACGTTCGACCGTGTACAGCGCCCGTGATCGCGTCGAAGAAGCGGGGTGGCTCGCGGAGATCGACCGCGCGGCCGACAGCCTCGAACTGGGCGCCGACGCCAGATCGACCGCCGAGGACCTGTTCCTGAGCAACGTCCCCGAGAGCGAGCGCTCCAAGCCCGCGGTCGCGGCCGCCGCGCTCTACGCGGCCGCGCTGCTGTCCGGCGAGGAACGCGCACAGACCGCGGTCGCCGACGCGATGGACGTGTCGCGGCTCTCGGTCCAGCAGCGCTGGAAACCGCTGCTGGAGGAAGCGGGCTTTCGCCCGCCGACGTGGTAGCTACTCGGCGTCGCAGGAAGAGGCCGACTCGGTGCCTTCGGGCGGGAACTTCCCGCGTCCCTCCCGGTCGGGCGTGCGGTTGCCGTGGCGGTCGATCTCGCCGCTGACGATCCGCGTCGAAGAGATCCGGTCGCCGTCCGCCGCGGGGACGTGATCGACGACCTCGATGTCGAGCGGCTCGTGGCCCCGCTGTTCCCGGATTTCGTTGATCCGTTCGCCGCCCTCCTGGGTCTCCGGCGAGACGATCAGGACGTCGAACTGCGGCTCGGTCGCGATACCGGTCGGCTCCTCCAGCGTCCGGATCTCGAACTCGCGGCCGTACTCCTCGGCCAGCGGTTCGAGTTCGGCTTCGAGATCGGTCTTCCGCTCCGACCAGGGGCGGACGTACCGATCGACGTGGCGTGTCTCCGGGGCGAGCTCGTCCGACGTGAGGCCGACGGTCAGGTCGCCGAGCTCGAACGCTCGGCGGAACAGCTCCCGGTGACCGTCGTGAACGGGGTCGAACGTCCCCCCGATGGCGACCTGCATACCCCGGGGAACGGGCCGCCGACTGTTAAAGCGCAGTCATTCGCTCTCGGCGGGGTCGGGCGAGTCGCTCGCGTCGGCGTCGTCGGTCACGCCATCGTCGGTGCCCTCGTCCGTCCGATCGTCGCCATCGTCGGCGTCGCTGACCGAGATCGTCACGGGCCCGCCGTCGTCGCCGGTCTCGCCCCGATCGAGCCGCTCGTCGAGGTTGAACACGGCGTTGAGCTGGTTCTGGACCTGCCCGACCGCGTCGGAGACGAGCTCGCTGGGCGAGATCGCGTCGTACTCGTAGGGGTTGTTGCCGGCGCCCTCGCTCTCCCGCTTCCCGCGGGAGACGGTCCCCTCCTCGTGGAGTTCGGCGAGCGCCTCACGGACGGTGCTCGGGTAGAGCCCGGTCCCCTCGGCGACCTCATCGCTGGTGCTGTCGGGGTGCTGTCGCAGGTAGACGTAGATCCGCGCGCGCGTCTCGGTGTCGAGCAGCCACGCAAGCAGGTCGACGACGCCCTGATCGAACTCGCCGATCGCCTTGTCGGCACCCTCCTCGAGCCGTTCCCGCGCCGAACTGACGTCCTCGTCGGTTTCTGAGTCCTGAGACATGTGTGTTCACTCGAAGGTCAGAACTCTGCGCCCAAAAACGTTTGCCGCGGGACGCGGTGAGGCGCCGGCGCTGTCGAGAGGCGCCGATGTCAGCCGATTCGAAAAAGTGCCCGTGAACGGGCGATTACTCCAGCTCGACTTCGATCTCGTTTTCGGTCACGTGGAGGTACGCGATGTACTTCCGACCGTCCGTCTCGTAGTCGAGAACGCCGGTGGAGGCCGTCTTGTCGAGCTGTGAGCCTGAGCTCTTCAGCTCGCCGCTGACGGTGAACTCGTCGCCGAGCAGCGCCACGTAGTGGTTCGAGAGCTGCTCGATCGTGGTCGAGTCGCCGGACTCAAACGTTCGTGGCTCGTCGGGGGCGTCCTCGTGATCGAACGTGACGTTCTCGCTCCCTTGGTACTCGAGGTCCAGATCCGACGTGAAGTCCGCTTCGAGCTGCGGAACGTCCCCGTCGCAGTCCAGCTGGAAGGGGCCGCTCATGGCGGACGTATCGCCGCTCTCCCACCGTTGTGTCGTCGTGTCGTTCCCATACGTGACGGTTACCGATATCGGCCCGGTGCCGCCACCCTGTTGGCAGCCTTTGTCGATCGCGATCGTGTAATCGAGGGTCTTCTCGCCCGAGCTCACCGTGAAGTACACCTCTTGGCTGTTGAACGTGTTCCCGATCGGCTTCCCGTTCTTGTTCGTGTCTGGCTGGAGGGTCACGTTGAACTCCGTGAGCGTGTGTCCCGGGGCTTTTCCACGGGCGGTCAGCCCGTCCTCCGAATCCACCTGCAGCCATTGGAACTCGCCGATCGTGTCGGGGGTGATCAGCTCGACAGTCGCCCGCCGGTTGTCGTGATCGACGGTCACGTTGCCGCTGGTCCGGGTCCGGAAGAAGTCGGCCCAGCCCTCGTAGAAGCGGCTCTGGACGGTGACGGTGACGTTCCCGGTGGTGATCGGGTTGTCGTACGCCGTCCCGTCGTCGTAGGACGCGGAGCTGTTGGGGAACACCCGCCGAGACTCCTCACTCTGTGTGACGACCGCGGTGGTTCGGCCCGACGCCTGCCCCTCGGAGGTCACCCTGATCGCGGGCAGTGTAAGCGTCGCGCGGCGGTAGTTGAACTCAGGCGGCGAGCGCATCACGCTGCCGTTGCCACGGCGCTCCCAGACCCCGCCGCCCTGATAGGCGATCTCCGTGTCGCCGTTCCGGTAGCTCACTGAGCCCAGCGAGGCGTTGTAGATCTGCTTCTCGGTCCCGTTACCGGTGGCGTTGTGGTGGACGACCCGAAGCCAGCCCGAGTCGTTCTCGGCGACGAACTCGCCGTCGCCGGAGGGGCCGAGATCGACGCGCTGGGAGCTACTCTCCCCCAGCGCGACGATCGCGGCTTTGGAGTCGAACTGCGTGAGCGCGTGGCCGGCTTGTGAGGTCGTCGCCGTCCGCTCGGCGTCGGCGAACGCCTGCGAGCCGATGCCGACGACGGCGCCCGTCCCGATGATGGTGATACCGAGCAGTAACACCACGCCGACGACGCTCGAGACGCCACGATCCGTTCGCATCATCGCCGGATACGACCTCCACGGGGATAGTTGCTCCCCTCGCTGGGGCGGCTGAGCGGGGGAGATATCACGACCCACCATCCCCAGCGAGTCCGCTCTCGTTAGTCGGCGCAGCCACCAGTTCCTGCTCGTCACCGTCGCCGGCGACCCGGATCGTCACCGGGCCGCCGGATAGTGTTTCGTTCGCGACCGGGTGTTCGGTCCGGAAGCTGACGTTCCGGCTCACGTCGACGCTCTCGGCAGTGACGACGATGGTGCCGCTGGCTGGCTGGCCCGCTTCGTCCGATCGGTTCACCAACTGTAGCGTGTACCCCCCGCCGGTTCCCACGTCGTCGGGGAGCCAAACGCGCACCCTGACGGTTCCGTTCTCCCCGTCCGCGGCGCCGGCGAGGCGGTCGGCGTCCTCGATGCCGCTGGCGAGCTGTTGGCCGGTCACGGTCAGTTCGTCGGTGACGACCGCCCGTTGTTGGTTCTCGACCAGCGTCCCGCCGGCAGTCAACAGCCCCGCGATCAGAACCGCCGTGATCGAGAGCGTGAGCGTGTAGCCGAGCGCCGTCGAGACGCCGCGGCGGTCCGCGGCGATCGAGGCGTCGGGCTCCGGTGCCGGGGCGTCCTCACGCATCGGGCTCACCCGGCGCGATCCGGACCTCCGACTGGTAGTAGACGTTCGACGTCCGGTACGTCACCCGGAGTTCGGCGCTGTACAGCGTTCGCGTGGCCGTCGGCTCCCCGACGACGTCGGCGCCCGTCTCGAGACGGTCCAGCCGGCGGTCGACCACGACGGCGTAGGTGCCGACGACCTGTTCGTTCCCGCCGCCGTCGAGCGCGTCGACGTATCTGATCGTGTACTCCCCGGAGAGGGTACCGAAGAACTGCATCGCCGAGCAGTCCTCGCCGGCGATCGTGCCGGCCGTGAGGTCCACCACTGCTCGGTCGTCTGAGCCGGGGTCAACCGTACAGCTCTCGACATTCCCGTCCGGATCTTCGACGCTGACCGCCACGTCGCCGGTATCGCCCCCACTCTGATGGAGGTAGGTGGCCCACTCGTCGGTGCCGTTGTCGAACGTCACCCGGAAGGCGCCGTCGGCGACGGGCGTATCCGTCGAGGCGAGCGAGTCTTGGGTGACGTTCAGCCGGAACGCCCGGGCTCGGCTGTCGTTCGCGACAGTCCAATTCCTTGCGCCGCTGTCGCTCGTGAAGTTCCGGTCGCTTGCTTGGGTGATTCGGGTTCCGTTCTGCATGGAGCGGCTCTCCAGTCTCGCCTCGACCAGCCCCACTACTGCGTGGGTGCCGGCGGCACGACTCCAATCGCCGACGGTGTCGGTGAAGTTCCCGCGAAGTTCCGCGTACGTGGCGCTCCCGCCGCCGTCGATCTCGCCGACGGTCGTCCGCGCCATCGCTGTCGCCTCGTTCTCGTACTCGATCGCCTCGCCCGTGCCCGGGCCCGGGTCGCGGGTGGCGACGTTGCCGGTGTAGATGGCGGCGTTGAGCAACACCGCCAGCGTCACGAATATGACCGCCAGCACGAGCGCGCCGACGAGCATCAGCTGGGCGCGGTCGTCTACATCCGCCATACGACCACCTCCACCTCCAGCACGTTGTACACGGGGCCGTCCGGGTCGACGTTGTACCCCAGATACGTGCTGTTCGACATCGACGTGTTCTCCAGCGTGGTGGCCGTGGGCTCGGCCCGCTGGGCCGTCTCGTTGACGCGGTGGAGCACGTCGTCGTCGTACACCGTAAACGAGCGCGTAGCCGTCGAGGCGTGGTCCGACGGCGAGCCCAGATCGACCAGCAGCTCGGAGTCACGGCTCCCCTCCCCGGTGACGTAGTACACCTTCACGTTGAACGCGATGTTCCGCTCGCGGAGCGTTCGATCGAGCCCGTTCCCGAACGCAGTTGGCGGCCCGCCGCCGTGGAACCCGCCCGCCTCGGCGCCGTCGAAGTGGCCGTCCTCGTTCCAGCTGAGCAGCGTCGGCACGACCGAGCCCCTCTCGGCTTCGGCCGCGAGTATCCCCTCCGCGAGCTTGGCCTGTTGGTTCTCGATGTGCTGGCTGGACGTGCTGCCGGTCAGCGGCGTGACCGCCGTGACCTGCAGCGCGAACACGATGCTGGCCAGCAGCAACATCCCCGCGGTGATCGCCTCCAGCGTGCGGGCCTGCCCGCGGTCGCTCACCACGCACGCACCTCCAGCCAGTAGTTCTCCCCGTCGATCGAGACGACCCGCCGCGCGGTCGTCACCGAGACGCTGCTCGGCGGCTCGCCCCCCGCTTGGTGTGTCCCGAGCGCCGCGGTGTCGGTCGTGTTCTCGATCCGGATCTGGACCGACTGCCCGGAGTCGAGGCCGAACATCTCCTGCAGCGTGGTCGCGTTCGTGTCGAACCGGCAGCCCTCCGCCGGCGGGTCGCTGCCGTTCAGCTGTTCGAAAAACGCGACCGTGCAGTCCCGATCGAGCACGTACGGCTGGTCGGGCGCGCCCAGCCGCTCGGTCGCCAGCGAGGTGGCGGTCCGGTCGGCGACCTGCGTGTCGCCCGCGCCGAGAAACGGCGAGAACATCCCCGGAATCGTGGCGACGACGAACGTGACCGCCACGAGGAAGATCCCGATCCCGATGGCGTAGTCGAGTACGGTCTGGCCCCGCCGATCGCCGACGACCTCCCGGCGGCTCATACGACCACCACCCAGACCGCCAGCGCAAGCGTCTGCAGGATCACGACGAACTTCACCCCCGAGATGATCTGGGCGTCGCGGATGTACCCCGAGATGATCCCCGAGAGCACCGCCTGCAGCGTCACCGCGTGAAAGAACAGCAGCGAGAGCAGCTGGGTGTCGATGCTGGCGCCGAAGCTGAGCCCGCCGGCGCCGGCCGCTTCGCCGCCGCCGCTCCCGCCCATCGACGCCATGGTGTCGAGGAACTGTACCTTCAGGATCGCCATCACCGCAAGCAGCGTGAGATACGTCATCAGGATGATCGCGACCTGCATCCGGGTACGGGACTTGCGCTCCCGTTCGATGTCGTCCTGGTTCTCGGAGGACTGGGCCGCAGTCGACAGCACGTCGGTGATCTGGCTGGACGCCTCCTGTGCTTCCGAGATCAGCTTGATCGTCCGGGCCAGCCGCGGGATGTGGTACTTGTTGTTGAACTCGACCATCGCCTCCCGCAGGCTCATCCCGTAGTTCACCTTCGCGTACATCACCTCGAACTCGTCGGCGAGCTTCCCCGTCGAGGTGTCAGAGACCGTCTCGATCGATTCGAGTAGCGTCTGTCCGGTGTCGTTGGCCGAGGAGAGCTTCCGGAGGTTCTCCGAAAGCTTCCCGGTGATCGACCGCCGGGTGAGCCCGTTCCACTCGTAGAACACCGCCAGCGGGAGCAGCACCATGTACGAGGGGATGTAGTACCACGCAAACGTCCCCCAGATCGGGTTCGCGATCATCCCGTCCCACGCCGTCGGCATCGCGCCGTTGACGAACAGGACGGCCACCACCGCGGCCGCCGTCGGCACCGTGAGCGCAAGCGTAAACAGAGGGTTGTCCCGGAAGAAGATCTGTGGCGCCGACAGCAGCTGTTTCGTCTTGTAGTTCCCCTCGCGGGACTTGATGCGGTTGAACACGCTGAACCGTCCCGTGAACGCCTCGATCAGGCCGAGGTGGATCAACCCCTCCCGCTGGCTGGCTTCGAGCCGCTCGCTGCCGTCCTGTGGCGAGAGGTAGCCGTCGCCGATCTCGTCCTGTTTTACCGTCGAGATCATCACGAGAAAGCCGACCCCCGTCAGCGGGATCAGCGCGTAGACGGTGCCGTAGATGAGCTGCTCCCGGCCGCTGCCCATCATGCTCATCACGACGAGGATGATGATCAGCAGGAGCGGGAACAGCGACAGCGTCATGTACATCTCGCCGAACAGCTCCAAGGTCTCCAGTGTGGTTTCCTGCTCCTGCTTGGCGGTGCGCATGTGCTTCTCCTTCTTGTCGTAGAGGAACTGCTCCATGTCCCCCCCGGAGTTGATGATCGAGAGCATGTCCGTGAGGAACTGCGAGAGCTCGTCACTTGGGGTCTCCATCGACTGCTTGCGCACCGCGTTCCGGTAGTCGGTGCCGAAGTACTCCGTCTCGTTGACGATGCTCTGGAACTCCTTTGCGACCTCGCCGTACGTGTCGTCGGCCTCGGCCATCGACTCGAGTATCTCGAGTTGGTTCAGCCCCCCGACCGACAGCGCGTACATGTAGGAGACCGAGTCCGAGAGCAGCATGTTGATCTCCCGCTTGCGGGCCGACGCCCGGGAGTAGGGGATCGCCGCCAGCGTGCCGAACCCCATCAGGAACCCGATGCTGCCGAACACCAGCCCCGACAGCAGGATCGCCACGGGCACCGTCGCCGCCCTGAGCATCGCTGCGGTTTGGGCGTTCCCGGCGGGGATACCGAGGCTGAGCGACTCCGGAGTCACCAGCCCGAACTCGAAGATCGCCCAGCCGAGCAGGCTGCCGAACGCCCAGAGCAGGCCGCCGACCAGCACGCCGACTGCGAGCGCTCGAGAGAGGTAGAGCTCGACCGCCTGGTTCATCCGAGCCTCGGTCAGCTTCTCCTCGACGTTGCCGACGAAATCGCCCTCCGTGTCGAACAGGAAGCGGTACAATGGGTAGAACGCGTCCGCCAGCGTCCCCCAGTCGTCGTCGCGACCCTCGCCGAGTTCCAGGCTCATCTACTCCTCGCCCTCCTCGTCGTCGGCCCCACTCCGGAACAGATCGTCCGGTTCGGTGTCGGACGGGCTCCGGAACAGATCGTCCAGATCGTCCGATTCGTCCTCGGAGTCGAACAGCGACTCCTCCGGCTCCGCGTCGTCATCGGACGAACCCAACCCCGATTCCTCCGTCCCCGTGCCGTCGTCGGAGTCGAACAGTGATTCGTCCGGCTCCGCGTCGTCGTCGGAGTCGAACAGCGATCCCTCCGTTCCGTCGTCGGACGAGCCGAACTCCGAATCCTCGGGCTCCGGATGGGTCGTCAGGTCGCTCGGATCGTCCCACTCGTCGCCTTCCGGGTCCCACTGGATCGCCGGCTCGTGAGACTCGTCGACGCCGTCATCCTCGGGCTGATCGTTCTCGCCCCCATCGACGGCCGATGCGCTCGCGCCGGTCGGGGGTTCGTCACTCTCCTCGTCGGCGTCTCCCCCCTCCTCGGGCTCTCGGTCGGCCTCTGTCCGATCGGTATCGGCTCCGTCGAAGTCGGGCCCGGCGGCGTCGGCGGTTTCGTCGTCTTCCGGCTCGTCGTCGTCCGGTTCGTCGTCGCCCGGTTCGAGCTCCGGCGTCGACTCGTCCGCGCTGTCCTCCCCGTCCACGTCGTCCAGCGCCGGCCCCTCGGGCTCGTCGAGTTCGACGCCCTCCTCGGTCCCGCTGGGGAGCTCGCCGGCGGCGTCGGGTGTCGCTTCCACGTCGCCCTGTGGCTGGCTGTCGACCAGCGCGTCGGCGACGTCGTCGGGGGTCTCGCCGTAGTACTTCTCGAACAGCCGCTCCTCCGCCTCTTCGAGGATCCCCGCAGTCTGTTCGAAGATCTCGTCGTTAGGGTCGGGGCGGGGGACCATCTCCTCCTTCGCGGGATCGATGTCGATCAGCACGGACTCCATCTCCCGGAGGTCCTCCAGCGACGCTTCGAGCTGGTCGTTAGCCATCAGCGAGAGGATCGTCTCGGGGTCGTTGATGAACGCCTGGAACGTCGCCGCCACCTGCGTGTACGTGTTGAGCCCCTCGTGGATCAGGTACGCCAGCACCGTCTGGCGCTTGAATATCTCGTCGTCGAGCCGCTGGCGGTCCCACCCGCGGTCGAACATGATCTCCTCTAAGGTGTTCGAGTCGCCCATCTTCAGGAACTCGTCGGTCTCGGCCTGCCACTGGTAGACGTCCTGCACGTTGATCTCGTCGTTCTCGGCGTCGTAGTGGTTGATCTCCGTGAGCGACTTGTTCCGGCGAACCTTGTGGCCCTGCACCCGGGTGGAGGTCTGGATCGAGACGAGGTCCAGCGCGGTGAACATCGTCTTCGAGACGTTGATCGGCTCGGTGGTGAACCGCTTCAGCACCTCGCCGACGTTGTCGGCGTGGAACGTCGTGTACGTGGTGTGGCCCGTGGACATGACCTGGAACAGCGTCCGCCCCTCCTCCCCGCGGATCTCGCCCATCACGATGTAGTCGGGGCGCTGGCGGAGCGCGGCCTCCAGCAGGTCGAACTCGTCGACGTCGCCCTTGTCGTCGTCGGAGAACGAGGGCCGGGTGACCGACGCGATCCAGTTGCGCTGGGGCAGTTCGACCTCGCGGGTGTCCTCGATCGAGACGATCTTCGTGTTCGAGGGGATAAAGAGCGAAACGGCGTTCAGGCTGGTGGTCTTCCCGGAGGCCGTCCCGCCGGCGAAGATCAGCGACTTGTGGTTCTCGATACAGAGCCAGAGAAAGGCCATCTGGTCCAGGCTGAACGTCTGCCAGTTGATCAGGTCGACCGGCGTGAACGGCACGTCCTTGAACTGGCGGATCGTGTAGTTGGTGCCGTGGTCGGAGACTTCCTTCCCCAGCGTGAGCTGGGCACGGGAGCCGTCCGGGAGCGTCGCGTCGACCTGCGGCCGGCGTTTCGAGATACCCTTCCCCGAGCGCTGGGCCAGCTTCACGACGAAGTCGTCGAGCTCGTCCTCGCCGTGGTAGACGTTGGTGATGATCTGCTCGTAGTCCGAGTGGTAGACGAAGACGGGTGAGTTGTAGCCGTCACACGAGATGTCCTCGACGTTGATGTCGTGTTTGATCCCGTCGATGCGCTCGTAGCCGATGAAGTCCCGTTCGAGATAGTACAGCAGCTTCTCGACCTGGTACTCGTTGAGCGTGTCCTCGTCCTCTTCGAGCAGCACGGGCTCGGGCCGGACTTCGATCCCCTCCAACTGCCGGGTGCCCTCGATCGGTTCCTCGTAGCCCAGTAGGTCGACGACGCGGCCGGAGACCCCGCCGCTCGGGTCGAGGCCGAACGCGTCGGCGATGCGGTTGCCCAGCCCGCCGCGCTCGCCCGGCTCGTCGGGCTCGTCGTAGAGGTCGTAGCGATCGAGCAGCTCCCGGGTCCGGCTCTCGATCACCGACCGGCGGTGGTCCTCGTCGCCCGCGGTGCCGCCCTCGTCCTCGTACTTGATCGACGCCCGCAGCTTGTCGGTCAGGTAGTCGCTGAGCTCGTCCTCGATCTGGGTGAGGTGGGGCTCGACGACGTAGTACTTGATCTCGTTCTCCTTCGTGGAGTGGAAGATCACCACGTAGGAGTAGGGCTTGTTCACCCAGTAGCGGTCCCGCTCCCGGAAATGCTGTTTCTTCGCCAGCGGGACGGTCTTCTCCAAGTCGTAGCGGTTGGCGACGGTCGTCCGCCCCTGCGTGTCAGAGAAGAACGCGTCCTCGTCGATCTCCTCGTCCACGTCGACGGTGCGCTCGTCGATCAGCTCCTCGAGCTCCTCGCCCGCCCGCTCGCAGTCGGCCATCGTCCGGTCGATGCTGTCGGCGGGGAACCCCAGCGCCGTGTCGGGGTCGAACTCGACGGGTTCGCCGTCGCTGTCGGTCGGCGCCTTCCCCTCCTCGTCGTAGAAGTACTCGCGTTTGTAGTCCGCCCAGCCGTAGATGTCCTTGATGACCGGCGTCTCGTCGTAGCCGATCAGCGGTGAGTAGTCGGTGATATCCCCCGCGACCCGGCCGGCTGCGCCGATCCGGGCCTCGATCTCCCACGGCGGAAACCCCAGATACGCCGCGGGATCCACGTCGGTCCGCTCCCAGTCCTCGGGCGTGAGCGTGCGATCCTCCTCCCCCCAGCGCTCGCTACCCGGCGTCTCGTCGAACCGCCGGTAGAGCGCGCTCGCCGCTTGGCTCTCACCGTGTTCCCGAAGGAAATCGTCCCACGTGTACGAGCCGACGACGGCGTCCGGAGCCGTCCCGGTCCCCTCCCCGGGCTCGACCCCGTCCTGCACTTCCCCATCGAGCGGGCTCGGGGTCGAGTCCCCCTCGTCGGTAGCCATTGACTAGTTGGGTAACTCACTCCGCACGCAAAAACTCTCGCCTGGGAGTATCAACACGGAGAACGGCGACGGCGAAGCTCTTTGGGCCCGGTCTCCTTACCCCGCCCATGCGAGATCTCGACGAGACCGACCTCCGGATCATCGAACTACTGGCCGCGGACGCCCGCCGACCGTACAGCGAGATCGGCGACGACGTTGGGCTCTCGGGACCGGCGGTGTCCGACCGCATAAAGCGGCTGCAGGACTCGGGTGTCCTGAAGCGGTTCACGGTCGACGTGGACCGCTCGCAGCTTCGGGCCGGCGTCCCCGTGTTCGTCCGCCTCGTCGTCGACGACGGGCTGGCCGAGCTCCGGGAGCGCGTCTCGATGGCGAGCGCCGTCGAGCACCTATTCGTCACCGCCGACGAGGAGCTGCTGTTTTCCGCCCGTGCCGAGGCCAACGGCGTGCGCGACTGGCTGACCGACCTCGTGGGCGACGCCGACGTGCGCGATCGCGAGGTGCGCGTCCTGGACGAGATGGAGTGGAGCCCCGCGCTGGGCGGGGTGGAGTTCGCGCTGACGTGTGACGAGTGCGGCAACACCGTCGACAGCGAGGGCGAGACCGAACGGCTGGGCGGCGACGTGTACCACTTCTGCTGTTCCTCCTGTCGGTCGCGGTTCGTGGAGCGCTACGAGCGGATGGAGGAAGGCGCGGGGTGATCGTGGTTGGATCGTTGATTGGGTACTTTTCGGCTTATCGTGGTTTGGAGTTAGGGCGAACAGCGACAGTACGGCCCCACCGCGAACAGCGACAGTACGGCCCCACCGCGAACAGCGACAGTACGGCCCCACCGCGAACAGCGACAGTACGGCCCCACCCCGAACAGCGACAGCATCTCGATCGTAGACCACTTGCGACAGCACCGCCCCGCACAGCCCTCACGCCTCCCCAACCGACTCGTTCGGGCTTCGCCCTCACTCGTCCCTCGCGCTGGTCGCGCCCACAAGGGGCGCTCCTGCTTCGCGCCGACCCCGGCCGCGGTGCGGTAGCGGTGGACGCCGCGGGCCGGCAGTTGTCGCCGGCCCGCGGGGGAGGGGTGGGGACTCGGTGCTGCGCCGGACTCTGTGTCCGGCGCACTGCGGTCGCAAGTGGTCAAGCATCGAGATGCCGTTGCTGTTGCGGTCTCAGTTGCCAATGATCGAGATCCAGTTGCAGTCGCTACCGAGCAGACATACGCTCACGCCAACCGATACGCCCGGAAAATCGAACAAGTAACGACGTCTTACTCCCCGAAATTCTCCGGCTGAATACGGGAGAGCCGCATCGCGTTCCCCGTCACGCCCAGCGTCATCCCGGCGTCGCCGACCAGTACCGCCGCCCAGATCGGTACCACCCCGAACGGGACCGCCAGCGCGAGCGCCGCCTTCACCGCCAGACTGGTCCAGATGTTCTGCCGGATCACGCCGTTGGCGTCGTGGGAGAGCTCGTAGAGGTACGGCAGCCGCGAGAGGTCGTCGCCCATCAGCGCGATGTCGGCGGTCTCGATCGCGGTGTCGGTGCCCGCCGCGCCCATCGCGACGCCGACGGTCGCCGTGGCGAGCGCGGGGGCGTCGTTGATCCCGTCGCCGACCATCGCGACGCCGCCGTACGCCTCGTCGAGCTCCTGCACCGCGTCGACCTTGTCCTCCGGGAGCAGTTCCGCGCGGTACTCGTCGACGCCCACCTTCTCGGCGATCGCACGCGCGGTCCGTTCGTTGTCCCCCGTCAGCATCGCGACGTGCTCGACGCCGTGATCGTGGAGGGCGGCGACCGCCTGCTCGGCCTCCGGACGCACGTCGTCGGCGACGGCGATCACGCCCTCGATCTCGTCGTCGGTACCGACGAGGACCACCGTCTTCCCCTCCGACTGGAGGTCCGGCACGATCGTCTCCAGCAGATCGACGCAGTCGTTGCGCTCACACAGCTGCTGGCTCTTCTGCGTGACGGCCCCGCCGTCGGTCGCCGCGTGGACGTGGTTCAGGTCGAAGCCGAGCTCCTCGAACAGCCCCGGCTTCCCGGCGTAGTGGGTCCGACCGTCGAGCTCCGCCCGGACGCCCTTGCCGGTGATGCTCTCGAACTCGTCGACCCGGCGGTCGTCGACATCCCGCGCCTCGGCGCGTTCGACGATCGCTTCGCCGATGGGGTGTTCCGAACGCGATTCGAGTCCCTTCGCACACCGAAGCACGTCCGCCTCGGTGTGGTCCCCCAGCGGGACGACGTCAGTGACGCGCAGTTCGCCGACGGTGAGCGTCCCCGTCTTGTCGAGGGCGACGGCGTCGACCTCGCCCATCGCTTCGAGGTGGTTCCCCCCCTTGATCAGCACGCCGTTTTTCGCGCCGCTGGTGATCCCCGAAACCACGGAGACGGGCGTGGAGATGACGAACGCGCAGGGACACGCGAGCACCAGCAGCGTCAGGCCGTAGACGATCGCCTGCGTGGTCGAGACGCCGAGCAGCGAGGGCGACGCCAGCGTCACCAGCACCGCAAAGGCGACCACGACCGGCGTGTAGTAGCCCGCGAACCGTTCGACGAACTGCTCGCGTTCGGTCTTGTTCGACTGGGCGTCCTCCACCATCTCGATGATCCGGGAGAGCGTGTTCTCGCCGGCCGCGGAGGTGACCTGTAGCTCGAGGTACCCCTGTTCGTTGACCGTCCCGGCGTACACCTCGTCGCCGGGCGTCTTGTCGACGGGCACGCTCTCGCCGGTGATCGGCGCCTGATTGACCGCGCTCTCGCCGTCGATCACCTCGCCGTCGAGGGGGATCTTCTCCCCCGGCTTCACGACGACCACGTCGCCGACCGCGACCTCGTCGACGGGGACCGTGGTCTCCTCCCCGTCGCGCCGCACCGTCGCCTCGTCGGGCGAGAGATCCATCAGCTCCTGCAGCGAGTTCCGTGCCTTGTCCATCGAGTAGCGTTCCAGTAGCTCCGCGACGCTGAACAGGAACGCCAGCGTCGCGGCCTCCATGTACAGCGCCTCCCCGAAGCCGAGGCTGACGGCGACGGCGCCGCCGATCGCGAGGCTCATCAGCAGGTCGATGTCGAGGTTGCGGTTCCGCAGCGAGTAGTAGCCCCCGCGGACGATCTCCTGCCCGCCGACGACGACCGCGGCGAGGAACAGGACGTCGGCGATCGCCAGCGTCACTCCCCCGGCGGCGAGGAGCTCGGCGTTCGCCCCCGTGAGCACGAACTCCAGCAGCAGGCCGAGCGCGGTGAAGACGCCGCTGATCCACGTCTTGATCGCCCGCCGGCTCCGCCAGACAGTCCCGGTCTCGGCGACGCCGCCGTCGTCGCCGTCGGCCGTCGACTCCGTCACCTCGTAGCCGGCGTTCTCGACCGCCCGCGTGACCGCCCCCGCGGAGGTCTGCTCCCGGTCGAACGTGACTGTGACCTTCCCCGTCGTGGGCTGGGTCTGGTAGGCGGTGACGCCGTCGACGGCGTCGACCGCGTTTTCCACCTTGCCGGCGCAGGAGGCACAGTCCATCTCGGGGGCGGTGAACGTCTCGGTGGCCTCACCGACGCCGGAGTCGACCGTGTAGCCCGCCTGTTCGATCCGCTCGGCCACGTCCGCGGGATTCGTCCCCTCGGGGTCGTAGTTCACGGTGACCGTGCCGGTGGTGACCTGCGGGTCGACACGCTCGACGGCGTCGAGTTCGCGGACGCTGCTCTCGACTTTCCCGGCACAGGACGGGCAGTCCATCTCCGTGACGGTGAGCTGGAGTGACTCCCCGTCGCTGGGTTCGTCGGGTGGTTCCCGCGGGTCGTCTGGTTCGTCGCCGCTCATACCTAGCCGTAGTCGCTCGTCGGTTAATAATCCCGCTGCTAAATAGGCGGGTCAGTATGCGCTACTTTGGTAAATATTGCGGACCGAGTTATTAACGAGTCGTCGGCTTCATAGTTCGGAGGCACGAAGCTTCGGTCCCGATGCGTCTCGTACTCCTCTCGGACGTCCACGCGAACGAGCCCGCCCTCCGAGCCGTCCTCGCGGATCTCGCCGACGAGTCGTTCGATCGACTCGTCTGCGTCGGGGATATCGTCGGGTACGGTCCGGACCCGGCGGCCTGCCTCTCGCTCGTTCGTGACCACGCCGACGTCTGTGTCGCCGGAAACCACGACCGCGAGGCTAACACGCCCGAGCGATACAGCGGGCACCCTACCGCCGGCCCGGGGCTCGAACACACCTACGAGGAGCTCGGGGACGACGAACTCGCCTGGCTCGACGAACTCCCCGAGCGCCGGCGACTGGAAGCGTGTTCGACGACCGTCGCACACAGCCATCCGGTCCCCGAACACACCGACCGCTACGTCTACCCGGCGGATTTCTCGGATGTCGGCTCCACCGTCGACACCGCGCTCCTGGCGATGGGCCACACCCACGTCCAGGGGGCAGAGATGGTCGGCGAGACGCTCGTCGTCAACCCCGGCAGCGTCGGACAGCCCCGTGACGGGGAGCCGGGCGCCGCCTACGCGATCGTCGACACCGACGACCGGACGGCCGACCTCCGGCGGGTGGAGTACGACGTCAACGCGGTTCGGGAACGCGTCCGGGCCGCCGGACTGCCCGACGAGACGTGGAAGCGACTGCTGGACGGGCGCTAGCTTCAGTACAGAGGAGGGTGGACGGGCGTGGTAGGACTCTCGCAAGCGACCATCGGGAGGGAGTGAGAGTAAACCATGCCAGTGAACGACTGCAAGGAGTGAACGGGCGTGGTGGGATTCGAACCACGGTCGGACGTGCTCGCTCGCGTTCGCTCGCTGCGCGCGACCTCCCTGTTTCGGAATCCCACCGAGCCGTTTTCACGGCTCACTTCGTTCGCCGGAAAACGGGCGTGGTGGGATTCGAACCCACGATCGAGGAGTTAGGAACCCCTCGCCTTGTCCGCTAGGCCACACGCCCTACTGGCCGCTACCGGGCCGGGGGGCAAAAGAACCCGCTTCGGCGTCAGTTGCTCGACGTCTCGGTCTCGGTCGCCGTCTCCTCCTCGGTGTCGTCGGTCGTCGAGGAGGTGGTGTCGTCGTCCGTGTCCGGTCCGTCCTTCATCTCTTCGAGCTCCTCGTTGAGCTCCTGTCGGCCCTTCTGGAACTCACCCATCGCTTGCCCGGTCGACCGAGCCAGCTTCGGGATCTTGTTCGCGCCGAACAGGAGCACGAGCACGAGGAGGATGATGACGAGCTCGGGGCCCCCGGGGATCGGTACTTGAAGCGGCGCAGTCTGGAACATCTCTATGCGGATGTACCCCACTCCCGACTATAGGCCTTTTGGAAATCGGGGGGAGCGCTTTTCCCCGACGACGGCAGACGATCGACTATGGACGACACCACACCGCCGGCGGTCGGTGACGACGCACCGGGGTTCACCGCGCCAACTGTCGACGCCGACGGCACCACGCCCCGCCCGCTTGAGGCGTATCTCGGCGAAACGCCGACCGTGTTAGCCTTCTTCCCCGCCGCGTTCTCCGGCACCTGCACCGAGGAGTTCTGTACGTTCCGGGACCGGCTCGGTCCGCTGGCCAGCGAGTCGGCGACGGTGCTCGGAATCAGCACCGACCTCCCGTGGGCGCTCGCGGAGTTCCGTGAGGTGGAGTCGCTACCGTTCCCGCTGGTCGCCGACAACGACGGCGCGATCTGTGCGGACTACGGCGTCCGGACACGGTACGAACGCCTCGGCATCGACGGCGTCGCCCGCCGATCGGTGTTCGTTCTCGACGCCGACGGTGCGGTCACGTACCGTTGGCTGGCCGACGATCCCGGGAACGAGCCCGACTACGAGGCCGTCGACGAGGCGGTCCGGAACGCCGCGGACGACTGATCGCCGACGGCACGCTGGCAGCTGCGGCGGACGACTGATCGCCGACGGCACGCTGGCAGCCGCGGCGGGCGAGTAGCTACCCGACGACCTTTTTCCGTCGGCTCCGCGAGACGAAGGGTATGGCTATGGAAGTCTCCGATCACGAGTACGACCCGCAGGAGGAGCACGCCTTCCCCGACGACCGACTCAACGAGGTGCTTCCCGCGCTGGTCGAGGACCCCGAAGTCGTCGCCTACCTCGAAGCCCAGAACGTCAACGCGGTCACGCGGAAGGGGTACAACGACCACGGGAGCAAACACATCGAGATCGTCCGGAACCGTGCGCTCCGGCTGTACGACCTGCTGAAAGCCGGCGGCGTCGAGTTCAACGGCGCCAGCGAGCAGGGGCTCGACGAGGCCGACGAGCCGGTGATCGTCGCGCTCGCGGCGACGCTGCACGACGTGGGCCACGTCGTCCACCGCGACGAGCACGCCTACTACTCGATCCCGCTGGCGGCGGACCTGCTCGACCGCTTCCTCGATCAGTTCTACGAGACGCCGGAGAAGGTGCGCGTGAAGGCGGAGGTGCTCCACGCGATTCTCTGTCACCACACTGCGGAGACCCCGCTGACCCGGGAGGCAGGCGTGATCCGCGTCGCCGACGCCCTCGACATGGAGCGTGGCCGCTCGCGCATCCCCTACGAGGAGGGCGGTCGGGGGATCAACACCCTCTCCAGTCAGGCGATCCGGCAGGTGAGCCTCCAGCCGGGCAACGGGAAGGCCGTGCTCGTCGAGATCGAGATGATCAACGCCGCCGGCGTCTATCAGGTGGACAACCTCCTCAAGGACAAGCTCCACGACTCGATGCTCGAAGACGACGTCCGCATCGTCGCCGTCAACACGAAAGGTGACGACGATCTGGTCGAGCGAATCGAGCTGTAGGCGGCTCAGTCGTCAGAGGTGGTGCCCGCCGACTGGCGCTGTTGCTGAACCGACGGTCCCGCCGGCGTCGACCGTTCGCTCTCCTCGCTGTCGCTCTCGGTGAGGATCGGGAACTCGCGTTCGAACTCGATCAGCATCCCCAGCATCGCGATCGCACACAGGATCGCGGTCGGGAGCCCGACGAGAATCGTGAACGACTGGAGCACGGGCATCCCGCCGGCGAGGCTGAGCGCGATGGTGAGAAGCACCATCATCAGCCCCCAGACCAGCCGGTTGATCGTCGACGGCGACTCCTCGCCGCCCGCGGCCATCATCGCGATGCTCAGTGTCGAGGAGTCGAGCGTGGTGATGAGGAAGCTCACCACCAGCAGCAGCAGCGCCGCCGAGAACACGGCGGGGTAGGGGAGTAGCTGCTCGAACAGCGCGAATCCGACGGCCTCCAACCCCGAGGACTCGTACACACCCAGCAGGTCCGCGGCGCCGGAGCTCTGGAGCAGCAGCGCGGAGCCGCCGGTGGCGGCGTACCACGGCACCGTCAGTGCGAACGAGCCGAACAGGCCGGCGAACACCAGCTCACGCAGGGTTCGACCCTTGGAGATCCGGGCCATGAAGATCCCGATCATCGGCGCGAACGTGAGCCACCACGGCCAGAAAAAGAGCGTCCACGAGCCGAGCCAGCCCGTCGCGTCGCCGTTCGGCGCGAAGAAGAGGCTCATCCCGACGAAGTCGGTCGCGTAACCGGTCAGCGCCTGCGTGGTGAGGTTGACCAGTGTCGTCGCCTGCCCGAACGCGAACATCGCCGCCATCAGCCCGATCAGCAGGACGACGTTGAGGTCGGCGAACCGCTTGATCCCCTTCTGGATGCCGGCGATCACCGACAGCAGGAACAGCACCCCCACGAGGAGGATCAGCCCGATCCGGCCGAGCTGGCCGAGGCCGACCCCCCACTTGAACGAGAGGCCGGAGGCGAACTGGCTGATCCCCAGCCCGAAGGAGACGGTGATCCCGCTGACGGTGACGACGACCGCCAACGCGTCGACGAGTTTCCCCAGCGGGCCGTCGAGGTTGTCGACGCCGACGAACGGCGCGAGAATCACCGCCGGACGGAACGGCGCACCCCTCCGGTAGACGTAGTAGGAGATCGCCACCGCGAACACGAGGTAGGTGGCCCACGCCGACAGCCCGTAGTGGTAGATGGCGTACTGCAGGGCGTCGGCCATCCGCGCCCACGTCCCCGCCGAGGAGTCGAAGTACGGCGGCCGCGTCCCGTAGTGGATCAGCGGCTCGACCGGGCCCCAGAACTCCAGTCCGCCGGAGGAGAGCCCCGCGGTGAACGTCATGACGAGGTACTGCCAGAACGTGAACTCCGGCTCCGTGTCGGGGCCGCCCAGCTTGATCCGGCCCCACGGGCCGATCATCACGTAGACGACGAAGACGAAGGCGAGGAACACGACCCAGAGGTAGAGCCACCCCAGGTTCCCTACGATGAACTGGTTCGCCGTCGCCAGCGTCGCGGCGGCGGTGTCGGAGAACGCGACGACGGCGACGATGATCCCCACCAGCGCGGCCACCGACAGCGAGAAGACGGCCACGTCCGACTTCTCCCGGAACGATTCGACTGCGCCCACGAGCTGCGACGATACACTCACGAGTGCGGAAGGAGGGTCAGTACCGCAGCCTGTCGTTCGACACCGTTCGCCGACGCTATCGTCTCAGATCCGTGCGAACTCACGCAGATTGCGTGCATCCGGCCGATGTCCAGTGAAGTGAGAGGGATGTATCTGTTGAAGCGGGACAGTCTAATCAGAGACGTGACTGTTTATCGGACCGCCCGTCCCTCCCGGAAAAGGCTGCGGCGAAGGATTCCTTTATGCGTCGGTGTCGTGTTCGGTCCGACGAAAGTGGCCCGTTTCGGCAACTCCGTCGCGCTGCTCCGCAACCGGGAGTTCCTCTCGCTCGCCGGCACCGCGTTCGCCCGGAGTCAGGCGTACTCGACCATCATCATCGCGCTCGCGCTGTACGCCGACGCGTTCGGCACCTCCGGGTTCATCGAGGGGCTGTGGGGGACCGCGTTCGCGTCGGTCCAGCTGCTGATCGTTCTCCCGTTGGGACGGAAGATCGACACCGGGAACGCCAAGCGCTGGCTGCTCGCCGGCCTCCTGATCAACGTCCTCGTGTTCGCGGGGTACATGTTCATCGGCGACCCGGTCAACGCGGAGATCGTCGCCCTCCTCAAGAGCGTCGGCGCCGGCGCGCTCTGGACGACCAACGGCTCGATCCAGGTCGTCCTCGTCCGGATGCTGCAGGGGATCGGCGCCAGCATCCTCTGGATCACGGGCTCGACCGTCGTCGGGCAGATCTCGCCGGACGACGAGAGCGGCCGCTGGCTCGGCTCGTACAATCAGGTCGCGGCGTTCTCCTCGCTTGCGGGCGATCTAGTCGGCGGCCTGCTGCTCTCGATGTACGATCCGCTCCAGTCGCGGGTGGTGTTCATCGTGCTCGCGGCAGTCACGATGGTCGCGTTCGTCCTCGTCTACTTCGAACTCCGCGACAACCCCGGCGGGGGCGTCGACGATCCCGAGGCCCAATCGGGGATCGGCACGATCAAGAAGCTGCTGAAGCTGCCGATGCTACGCTCGCTGGTGCTGTTCCGGCTCTCGTTCTCGGTGGGGAAGATGGCGGTGATCATCTTCCTCCCCATCCTCGCACGCACGGAGTTCGGGATCGACGCGTTCGCGATCGGCTGGATCCTCGCCGGCGGGAAGCTCACCAAGTCGCTCCTCCAAGGGTACGTCGGCGACCTCACCGACCAGATCGGCGACCGCGCGAAGTTCGTCGCCGCCGGCGCGCTGGTGTACGGCTTCGGGATCGCGCTGATCCCCCTGTCGCTGCCCGCCGAGGAGACGATGGGACGGTTCTACCTCGGCTACTTCGGCCACGGACAGGAGCTCGGTGGCGGATTCCTCGTGCTGTTTCTGGCCTACGCGATACTGGGGATCGGCGACTCGATCCGGCTGCCGGCGAGCATGGCGCTGTTCGTCGAGGAGGGCGAGAAGTACGACTCGGTCGCGAGCGCGATGTCGCTGCGGTCGATCTCCTGGAAGATCGGGCAGACCGCCGGCCCGCTCGGCGTCGGGCTGATCAAGGACTTCGTCGGCACCGTGCAGGCGTTCCTCACCGCGTCGGCGTTCGTCGTGTTCGCGACGGGCGTGTTCTGGCTCACCCACACGATGTCCGGGGAGTCGGAGCCCGCGGTCGCCGATTAGTCGCTCGGTCGACCGCCCCCGGACGGATCAGCTCTCGATCGTCTCGACGTCGAACGACGAGCGCTCGGCAGCGAGCCGGAACGTCGGCACCGTCCGGTACTCCACCTCGACGACGTTCTTCCGCCGGAGGCTGCCCAGCGCGTCCCGCACGGCCTCGACGTCGGGGTCGATGCCGAACTCCTCCCGGAGCTTCCCGAGCACGCTCACGACGCTCTCGGAGCGCTCCTCGGGGCCCGCGAGCACGTCGAGCACCTGCACGTGGAGTTCGGGAACCCTGATGCGGTCGGGGATCCCGCCCTCCTCCTCCGGGGGGACGCTGGGCTCAACGTCAACGAGATCGACGCCCTCGGCAGTCGCCCGGATCAGGCTGTCGTCGTCGCGGTAGTAGTAGTCGCTCAGCTCCGATTCGAGATACTGGTGGACCTCGCTCCCCGACTCCATCCCCCAGCGGTCCTGTAGCTCCTTGTTCTTGGTCGGCTGGAGGGTCACGATGTCGGCGAGGCGCTCTCTGGCCTCGTCGCTCAGACTCATCGGCCGTGGCTGGGGCGCGGGGGCGTATGGCTATTCCGGTCCCGGCGGGGCGCCGGCCGGAACCACGCCAGCTAAGCCCGCCAGCCCACTACGGACGGGCGTGCGAAACGTCACCGACCGGGTCTCAAACCCCTTCGGGATGGAGCCGCCCTGTGACCGCTTCGTCCCCGGCTACGGCGACGCCAACGCCGACTTCCACGTCGTCGGCGACCATCCCGGCGTCCACGGCGGCGCCGATACCGGCGTCCCGTTCACGGGCACGCCGGCGGCCGAACGCCTCCAGGACGCCCTCCGCGAGGCGGGGCTGCTCCACACCGTCGGCGACGAACCCGCGGTCGATCGAACGTTCCTCTCGTACCTCCACATGTGCGTTCCGGCCGACGATACCCCGAGCGACGCCGAGTACACGGAGATGGAGCGGTACTTCGACGCCGAACTCCGCGCGATCGCCGCCCACGTCCTGTTGCCGGTCGGCGAACGCGCGACCCGCCACGTCGTCGAAACGTTCACCGCCCGGGCCCACCGGACCGAGATCGAGATGGACCGCCTCCACGGGCAGGAGATTCTGGGCAGCGGCTGGCTCGTACTCCCGATTCAGGATCCGAGCGATTGGGCGGGAGACGAGGCCGAACGGCTCGTCGAGTCGCTGCTGGAGCTCCAGTCGACTGATTTCCGTCGGGAGACCGACCTCGGGCGGTTCCTCCCCGGCGGGGAGAGCTACCACGTTCGATAGCGCGGCTCACCGCGTCGCGAGCAGGTACCGCCCCACGTCGACGAGGAACCCGCCGCCGCTGAGAAGGGGTAGCACGATCAGGCCCAGCAGCGCGCCCCACGTCGGGACCGCGACGACCGGCCAGACCGCGAGACAGAGCGCCGGCGCGATCGAGGGGAGCGCGTACACCCACGCGGCGCCGCGCCCGAACCGCCCGACGGTCGTCAGCACGACAAGCGGGAGCAGCACCGTCCCGGCGAGCAGCACCAGCCCCAGCGTCGGCGTGCCGGCAGTCGCCGTCCGGGCCGCCGCGAGGACGTACTCGGTGGGCGAGTCCAGCGGGAACGTGCCGAGCAGCGTCGGGATCGGCGATGCCGCCACGTCGCCGACGAACGAGCGCATCGCGGCCCGTCGCGGGAGCGCGTACGCGCCGAGGCCGCCCGCATAGAGGAGGAGCGAGAGCACGACGACGCCGTACCACCGCTTCAGCCCGCGCCGGCGACGGACGCCCTCCGGCACCGACGAGTCGGCTGTCGCCGTCTGCGTCGAACTGGCGGCGGCGTCCCAGCTGTCCCGGTCCGTGCCGGCGGCCTCGTCGCTGCGATCAGTCGAGGACTTCCCTCCGGTTGTCGTCCCAGTGGTCGACGAACGACTGTCGGTCGTCGACGTGCTGCTTCCCGTACTGCCGTAGTCACTGCTCGACCCAGTCGAGGCGGTGGAGCCGCCGGATCGATCGCTCGTGGCGGCGTCGGTCGACGTATCCGCGGGGCTGTTCGTCGACGATTTCGCCGCCCTATCCATCGGTTCGGAGGTGCTTGGACCGCTATCCGTCGACCCGTCGTCGGTAGTTGTGCCGTCCGGCAGGTCCTCCTCCGGGAACACCGACACCGGCGGGAGGCCGTCGAGGTGTTGCTCGACGTACTCGTGGTGGCCAAGCCGGTCGTACGTCTTGCGCTCGGCCGGGTCCGAGAGCACGTCGTGGGCGGTCTTGACGAGCTTGAACTGCGCCTCGCCTTCTGGGTGGTCGTTCACGTCCGGGTGATACTTTCGGACACGCTCCCGGTACGCGCGCTTCAGTTCCTCGGCGGCGGCGTCGGCGGGGACACCGAGAACGTCGTAGAGGTCCGCCGGCATGGCTCCCGATACGCCCAGTCCGTGTTTGAATCTACCGCCCTCCGTTCGCCGCGGTCGCGCACCCCGCCGCGCGAAGTGGGAACCCTCTTGGGTGACCGCTGAACAGTTCCGCTATGGAACGGATCCGTCTGGGGAACACCGTCTTCGAAGGGGAGAACAACGTCTACCTCCTGCAGGGCGAGGAGACCGTGCTCGTCGACGCCGGGGTCGCCACCGAGCCGACGCGTGAGGAGTTCGTGGACGGGCTGGCGTCGTTCGGCGTCACGCCCGCGGACGTCGACCGCGTGTTCCTCACCCACTGGCACTACGACCACGCCGGACTGGCGGGGATGATCCAGAACGCCGGGGGGGCCACCGTCCACGTCCACGAGGCCGATGCCGGGCTGGTCTCGGGTGAGGAGCCGTCCCTGATGGAGGATCGAGCGCTCCAGCAGGAGACGTTCGAGGCGTGGCAGATCCCGGACGGCCCGCGCGAGGAACTGGTCTCCTTCCTCGAAGGCCACGCCGAGCTCGCCGGCGAGGACGTGGCGGTGACGCCGTTCACGGGCGGCGACCGCTTCGACGTGAACGGGACCGAGTTCGAGGCGGTCCACCTCCCGGGCCACTCCGCCGGGCTCACCGCCTTCGCGTTCGAGGCGGACGGGGAGCGGCAGGCGTTCGTCGGGGACGTCATCCTCCCGAAGTACACGCCGAACGTCGGCGGCGCCGACGTGCGAGTGGCGTCGCCGCTGGCGAAGTACGTCGACAGCCTCGTCGAGGTGATCGAGCGGGACTGGGACCGCGCGCTGCCCGGCCACCGCGACCCGATCGAGGAGCCGGCAGGCCGCGCCCGGGAGATCCTCGGCCACCACCGCGAGCGGACGGAAAACGTGGTTGACGTGCTCGAGCGCCACGGCGCGTGTGACGCCTGGACCGTGAGCCACCACTTGTTCGGCGAGTTGAAGATGATCCACATCCTCCACGGGCCGGGCGAGGCGTTCGCGCATCTGGATCACCTCGAACGGCACGGGATCGTCGAGCGGGAGGCGACCGACTACCGCCTCGTCGTCGAGGAGCCGGACGTCGAGGAGCTGTTCCCCGAACCGTAGCGATCCCTTGCGGGGCGGCTTCCCGCCGGCCGCGCACACGAGTGGTGCCCTTTTCCCTGCGAGCCGCGGAGTACGTGTATGAGCGAAGCCGACTCCGACTATCAGGTCGCCGTCGTCGGCGGCGGCCCGGCAGGGCTGACGACCGCACTCTACACGACCCGACTCGGCCACGACACGGTGTTGATCGACCGCGGCGGCGGGCGCGCGGCGATGATGCAGGACACGCACAACGTCATCGGGATCACCGAGGAGACCTCCGGGAACGAACTGCTGCAGACCGCGAAAGCACAGATCGAGTCCTACGGCGCCGACACCGTTCGGGGGATGGTCTCCGACATCGACGGCTCGGCGGGGAGCTTCGAACTCGCCGTCGGTGAGGAGACGTACACCGCCGAGCGCGTGGTGCTCGCGACGGGGTTCGCCGACGAGCGCCCGGACCCGCCGCTGCCCCGGACGGGGCGGGGGCTCCACTACTGTCTGCACTGTGACGCCTACATGTTCGTCGACGAGTCGGTGTACGTGATGGGCACCGGCGAGAGCGCGGCCCACGTCGCGATGATCATGCTCAACTTCACCGACGAGGTGGACCTGCTGCTCCGCGGCGAGGAGCCGGCGTGGAGCGAGGAGACCGACCGACAGCTCCGGGCCCACCCGGTCGACGTGATCGAGACCGAAATCGCGGGGATGAACACCGGCGAGGACGGCTGGCTGGAGTCGTTCGAGTTCGAGGACGGCACCGTCCGGGAGTACCGCGGCGGCTTCCCGATGTACGGCTCGGACTACAACGCCGATCTCGCGGACGCGCTGGGGCTGGAGCGCGCCGACGACGGCAACGTCGCGGTCGACGACCACGGCCGCACGTCCGTCGACGGCGTGTCCGCGGTGGGCGATCTCACGCCCGGCCACAACCAGATCCCGGTCGCGATGGGCGAGGGCGCGAAGGCGGGCATCGCGCTGCACTACGACCTCCGGGAGTTCCCTAAGTCGCTCGACGAGCTCGACGGCGAGCAGGTCGATCCGGCGTCGACGCCGGCGATCTCCGACGAGCTCCGCGAGGCTGCCCGACGCCGCGACGAGGTCGAGCCGGCGGCTGCCGACGACTAGCGAACAGGCGGTGCTGGGCGGCGCCGACGGACACACCGCGCTCTCGACCCCGTCGGTGGCGATGGTCAGCGCACGGGCAGCGTGGTCCCGGCATCGTACTTGAAGAATCGGGCCGAAGGGGAACGCCCTTATTTCTGCGTGTGGTTACTCCGACTGCGCACCGATGGTCTAGTGGCAGGACCTGAGCCTTCCAAGCTCATGGCCCGGGTTCAAATCCCGGTCGGTGCATCTCTGTCGAACGGAGTGAGACGAAATGCACAGGGGATTCTGAACCCTGTGAGTCGCAGCCCGCGCAGCGAAGCGAGCAGGAACGTCTCACAACGGTTCAAATCCCGGTCGGTGCATTTCTGTCGGAAGTCGCCGCAGAACCGAGAGCTACACGTTCCTTCGCCCGAAACCCACCTCCCATGACCAAGACCGTCGACGAGCTCCGCAACGAGATCCGGGTCGCTGTCGGCCGACACGAACGACTGGTCTCCTCCGGATTCACGAAGGAAGCCTTGGCTGCCATCTGTGAGTCGCTGGATGCCGACGTGGCGACCGCGAACATCCCCGGGAAGAACGTGATGCGGCAAGCGATCAGCGAGGCAGTCGACGGCGTCGACGAGCGCCGCGACCAGGGCAGTGGCTTCCGAAAAGCCGAACTGGAGGCCATCGCCGCCGAACTCGACGCCGAGTAAGCGAGTCGGCGTCGTTCGGTCCGCTTCGGAGCCGCGTCGACGCTCCCCGTGGAACAGATCCGCTGGCCGAAGAACTAACTCGCAGCCGTCTCACGGCCCACCCAATGGAGCGGAAGAACCGCTTCGTCCAGGACACCGAGGTCCTCATCTACCGGCTCAACCACGCGAACATCGACGAAGCGAAGCGCCTCGTCGAACAGATCTGCCTCGTCGCCGAGTCCTTGGCACAGGATCTAGAGGACGGCGAACAGAAGCAGTTCCTGCGAGGGACGAGCGAACTGATGGCGCGGTTCCGGAAGCAGATTCTCGACCTCGAAGCGCAGGGCGCATCCGACCAGAAGATCGCCGGGACCGTCCTCGAGGCGATGGACGAACACTTCAGCCGCGACGTGACCGAGTTCTCGCTCGAACTCGGCGCCGACGACGCTGTCGACAGTGAGAGCACGATCGACCGCCTCGTCGAGGAGAACGAGTGGCTCAGGGAGGAACTGGAGCGAGCGGAAGCGGACTACATGGAGCTGTACGACCGGTCCGCGGCGGATCCCGAGTGGCAGCGGTGACGCGTCGCCGCCGGCTCGGCTGCCAGTAGCGCCGGCTCAGTCCTCGGGGAAGAACTTCCCCGGCTCGTCGTGCCGGAACGAGCCGAGGTGGGTCGTGTCGAGCTTCTGGACGTGCGTGTACACCACGCCCTCCTCCTCGACCGCCGACTCCAGCGGCCCGCTGTGCTGTGTGTCGTACTGTGCGGCCAGCAGGATCGCGGTCCCCGAGGGCGGATCGAGCAGCTGGAGCAGGAAGAACACCTTCCCGCCGATCTCTTGGCGGAACACGTCGTAGCGCTCGAACCCGCCGGCGTCGAACGCCTCCCGGAACGCCGACTCGTAGTTACCCGGGATCACGTGAACGAAGCCGAACCGCCCCTCCTCGCCGGCCTCGGGCGGCTCGGGCGCGGCGTGGCCGACGGGGATCGCGACCGTCTCCCACCCCTCCTCGTCGAGCTCTGCCGCGATCGACTCCATCTCCTGTAGCGTCCGGCGCCACGCGTCCTTTCTCGCGTCGACGCTCGGCGGTGAGTCCTCCGTCGGGTCGGGCATGGGCGCCTTATGGAGATGCGACGTAAATACCTCCCGGCGATCGGTCAGACGCCGAACACTGCCTCCAGCGCGAACGAGACGAACAGGATGGCCAGCCCGGAGAGAAACCGCTTCGCGCCCAGGTCGAACCGCCGACCCACCGGGAGGCCGAGGCGCTCGAGCGGCGAGAGCCGGTCGACGACCGCCTGCGTCCGGGAGCTCTGCTCCGGCGTCGGCCCTTCGAGATCAGAGGGGTCGGTCGGCCAGAGCTGTGCGACGCCGACACCGAGCTGCAGGAACCCGCCGACGAACAGCAGGTACTTGAGGAGGATCCACGGCTCCCCCAGCAGCGCGCCGATTGCCAGCCCGGCGAGACACGCGATTCCCGCGGTGATCCCGGCGTAGACGACGCCGTCGATCGTCTTGGCGACGAACACCGCGACCGCGGACGACCGATCGAAGCCCATCACTCCGAGTCGAGCGTGGCCGCCGGCGATTCGTACTCGGGGGCGTGGCGGTGGCAGTAGCTGGTCCGCTCCTCGTCGTCGACGGTGTAGTAGTCGGGAGCGTCCCTGTCGCACGGTCCGCCGACCTCGCCTTTCAGGTACTGGCGGGCGTCCTCGGGGTTGCCGTCGCTCACGTCCTCGACGACGCGGTCGACGTGGGTAGCCAGCTCCGGCGGGAGCTCCACGTCGCCGAACACCTCCTCGGTGATCTCGTCGATGTCGGAGATCCGGGTCTCTAGCCCGAGCAGCTCTCGGGCGATCACTGTGATCGAGCGGTCGGTACGCACCCGTTCCCGGAGGATCTCCCGCAGCTCTTGGATCGCCCGCCAGGCGTCGTCGTCGACCGATTGGTACGCCTCCGGCCGGATCTTCATCGGACACCGCGTCGAGAACGGGCAGCCCTCCGGCGGGTTCCGGGGGCTCGGCGGCGCGCCCCGCAGCGTGATGCGGTCGGACTCGGCGTACGGGTCCGGCTCGGGGATCGCCGACAGCAGCGAGTGGGTGTATGGGTTCGCGGGGTTCTCGAACAGCCGTTCGGTCTCGCCGAGCTCCATGATGTGGCCGAGATACATCACCGCGACGCGGTCGGCGAGGTGGCGCACAACCGAGAGGTCGTGGGCGATGAGCAGGTACGTCAGGCCGAGGTCGTCCTGCAGGTCCCGAAGGAGGTTCAGGATCTTGGCCTGCACGCTCACGTCGAGCGCCGACACCGGCTCGTCGAGCACGAGGAACTCCGGTTCGAGCGCGAGCGCGCGGGCGATCCCGATGCGCTGGCGCTGCCCGCCCGAGAACTGGTGGGGGTAGCGGAAGTAGTGTTTCTCCGAGAGCCCGACTTTCTCCAGCAGCTCCCGCACCCGCTCGTCCCGCTCGGCTTTCGTCTTCCAGTCGTGGACGTCCAGCGGGTCACGGATCAGCTCCCCGACGGTCATCCGCTCGTTGAGGCTGGAGTCGGGGTCCTGGAACACCATCTGGGCGTTCCGCCGCCACTGTTTGAGATCGCTCCCCGACAGCGTCGTGATGTCGGTGTCCTCGAACTGGACGTCGCCGCTGGTCGCCGTCTCCAGCCGGACGAGCGTCCGGCCGAGCGTCGTCTTGCCACAGCCCGACTCACCGACGAGCCCCAGCGTCTCGCCCCGGTGGATGTCGAAGCTCACGCCGTCGACGGCTTTGACGGGGTTGTCCGAGAGGAGGCTGTCCGCGCCGTAGTGTTTCTTCAGGTCGCGGACGCTGACCAGCACGTCGTCGTCGGTAGTCGTGGACCGTTGCTCCCGCTCGACTGTCGCGTTCTCGTTACTCATCTTCGACCTCCGTCTCCTTTCCCTCCCGCAGTTGTCGATGCTCGTCGACGGCCGCCTCCCGACCCCGATCCTCGGGGTAGAGCAGACAGGCCGCCCTGTGGTCTGCCGCCCCGGACTCGACGGCCACTGGGGCGGGGTGGATCTCCTCGCAGGCGTCGAACTTCTTCGGACACCGCGGCGCGAACCGACAGTCCGTCGGCTGCGACGTCGGCGTCGGCACCTCCCCCTCGATCGTCCTGAGGTACGTCTCGTCGGGGTACCGGCCGGGGATGCTCTCGAGCAGCCCGTCGGTGTAGGGGTGTGCGGGGTTCTCGAAGATATCCCCCACGGGGCCTGACTCGACGATCTCGCCGGCGTACATCACGTTCACGCGGTCGCTGACCTCCGCGATCACCCCCATGTCGTGGGTGATGAACACGATGCTGAGGTCGCGCTCCTCCTGCAGTTCCTGGAGCAGTTCGAGGATCTGCGCCTGGATCGTCACGTCGAGCGCGGTCGTCGGCTCGTCACAGATCAGCAGATCCGGATCACACGCAAGCGCCATCGCGATCACCGCACGCTGGCGCATCCCACCCGAGAACTGGTGTGGGTACTCGTCGAGCCGCCGCCGTGCGTCGGGGATGCTCACCGACTCGAGCAGCTCGATCGCCGCCTCGTCGGCCTCGTCGCCCCGGAGGTCCTGGTGGACTCTGAGCGTCTCCTTGATCTGGTTCCCGACGGTGTACACCGGGTTCAGGCTGGTGAGCGGGTCCTGGAACACCATCGCGATCCCGCTCCCTCGCACCTCGCGGTACTCGTCCTCGGTCAGCCCGGTCAGTTCGCGGCCACGGAACTCGATCGACGAGCCGGCCGCGAGCTGTCCGGGGGCGTCGACCAGCCCCATGATCGACCGAGCGGTCACGCTCTTGCCCGAGCCGGACTCGCCGACGATGCCGACGGTCTCGCCCTCCTGTACGTCGAAGCTGATCCCCTCGACGGCCCGGACGGTCTCCTTGTCGGTGTGGAACACCGTCTGCAGGTCGTCGACGGCGAGCATCGGCGCTTCGGCCGTCTCGGGCGTCGCCCGACTCTCCGGTGTGTGGCTCATGCGCCACCCCCGCCGGCGGCGGCCGCAGTCGCGTCCTCGTCCGAGACGTCCCCGCCACCGCCCTCGCTCTGTGGGTCGATAGCGTCGCGGATCCCGTCACCCATCGCGTTGAACGCGGTCACGACCAGCGTGATCAGGAACCCCGGGATCAGCGAGATGTGCCAGGACGCGGAGGCGACGTACGGCTGCCCGACGCTGATCGCCCGCCCCCACTCCGGCGTCGGCGGCGTGATCCCCAGCCCGAGGAACGAGAGGCCGGCCACGGAGATGATCACGCCACCGAGCGTGAGCGAGGCGTAGATCAGCATGTAGCCGACGATGTAGGGGGCCATGTGTTTCCGCATGATCTGTGCGGGGTGTTGGCCGTAGTTCTTCGCGGCGTCGATCCACTCCTCCTCGGCAACCTGGAACGACGGGCCACGGACCGCCCGCCAGAGGTACGGCCAGTAGATCATGGTGAACAGTGCGATAAACAGCAGGGCCCCGTTGTACACCGTCGCGATCCAGGTGTTCGCGAACACGACCGCAGCCAGGATCAGGATCATCAACACCGGGAGCGCCTGGATCGAGTCGCTGGTCACCACCAACGCCAGGTCGACCGCACCCTTGTAGAACGACGAGATCATCGCGAACGCCATCGCGAGCACGCCCGCTCCGAGCATCGAACTCAGGCCGATGAACAGCGAGATCCGCGCCCCGTACGCGAGGAAGGTGAACAAGTCCTTGCCGGACGGCAACGTCCCGAACGGGTGGAACCGATCGAAGCTGTCGTACTGCCACGGGCCGACGTTGCGCGACGCCGAGCCGACCGACGTCGACTGTCGGTTCGCGGCGCCAGCCGTGATTGTCTCGACCTCGCCGGTCTGCTCGGAGAAGTACTGGATTTCGTGGGAGTACGGGTCCTGGATGTTCTGCTCCATCGTCGTCGGGCTCACGGCGGGCGCGAACAGCGCCAGCATGAGGAACAGCGCCACGATGAACATCCCGAACTTCCCCCACTGGTGGCCCCTGAGCCGGTCGACGATGTCGTCCGTCGGGGTCCAGTTGGCGACGCGGTAGTGGCGGCGGAACGTGATGTAGCCGAACCACAGCCAGCCACACCAGAGCGCGCCGTAGACGCCGATCAGCGCGATCCGGAGCAGCCAGGCGTACTTCGGCTCCAGCCCGAGGAACGTCCCCATCCACTCCTCGCCGGTGAAGTAGCCGCGGTTCGGCACGAGCTCGCGGGAGAGCAGTGTCGGAAGCGATCGGGAGGCGGCGACCGCCCCCGCCAGCGGACTGCTCCCGAGGACGAACGTCAACAGCCCGTCGAGCGTCCCCAGCACGACGGAGAGCACGGCCCCCAGCTCCGCGAGCAGGAGCACGAACGCCCCCGCCAGCCACCGAACGAGCGGGACGGGTCGGTCGCGTATTCGGTCCCGGTACGTCGTCGCCGTTCTCGGTTGGTCAGTAGACATGGTTTCAGCGGTCCTCGTAGCCGACACGCGGGTCCAGCACCGTGTACAGCAGGTCCTGGATGATGTTGAGCACGACCAGCGTCAGGATGAACACGAACAGCAGCGAGGAGACCAGCGGCAGGTCGCCCTGGATCGCCGACTGGAAGAACAGGTAGCCGATCCCGTTGATCGCGAACACGACCTCGACTAGCACTGAGCCGCCGATCAGCAGGAACGCCTCGCCGGTGATCACCGGCACCAGCGGGATCATCGCGTTTCGGAAGATGTGTTTCCAGACGATGTTGCGCCGGCTCATCCCCTTCGCCCGCGCGGTCTCGACGTAGTTCGAGTTCACCGTCTCCAGCACCGCGGTACGGCCGATACGCATCTCGTTCCCCATCGACGCCGAGCCCAGCACCAGCGCGGCCGGGAGGATCTGCTTGGTCGCCGCGAGGACCGTCGGCCAGGTCTCCCCGGGTGCCGTGAGCAGGCTGAGCGGGTCGCCGAGGAAGTCGAGCGGCGGCGGCGTCACGATGTTCGTCTCGACGAGGAACGTCGCCCACTCGAACCCGAGCAGCTCTTGGGACTGGGAGAGCACCGAGACGAGGATGATCGCGAGCCAGAAGTTCGGCATCGCGCGCCAGACGATCCCGCCGAACGACGCGAAGTAGTCGCTCAGTGTGTTCGGGTTCAGCCCCGCGTAGAACCCCAGCGGGATCCCGATGAACAGCGGGATCAGGATCGACCAGAAGCCGAGCCACAGCGTCCGGGGGGCGTACGACGCGATCAGCTCGTAGGCGCCGTCGCCCGGGCTGATCACCCACGACTGGCCGAGATTGAACGTGAAGAGGTTCCACATGTAGTCGATGTACTGGTCCCACAGCGGGTCGTTCAGCCCCAGCGACTCCCGGATCTGCTCGTACTCGGTGGGGTCGCCGCTCGGCCCGAGGATCGCCGCGGCCGGGTCGATCGGGCCGACCCGGATGATCAAGAACGCCACCGTCGTGCCCAGAACGAGGACGGGTATCGAGAGGAGGAGCCGACGGAGGAAGTAGTTCCATTTGGCCATCGATGTGAGGTATGGTACTACTTGGCAGGGATAAGAGTTTCCAATAGTGTATAGACTTGCCCGTTGGAAACCGTTTATCAGCGTAAGTTCCTACCGTCCTTCCATGGGACACGATGACAGGGGCGCCTCACGGCGTACCTTCCTGAAAACAACCGGCACCGTCGCGACCGGCGCGGCGCTGGCGGGCTGTACTGGCGGCGACGAACCGACGGAGGGCACCAACACCACGAGCGCGGGTGGCGGCATGGACGACACCGATACCGACACCGGCACCGACGGTGGCGGCAGCGGCGGGAGCAACGAGCTCCAGCTCATCAACGCGACGATGAGCTCGCTCGACCCCGTGCAGGCCTCTGATACCGCCTCCTCGGAGGTCACGACCCAGATCTTCGACGGGCTGATGAACTGGGTTGACGGGGGGATCCCCGTCGAATCACGCCTGGCCACGGATTACTCGGTCAGTGACGACTTCCTCACCTACACGTTCGAACTCAAGGAAGGCGTCACCTACCACAACGGTGACGAGGTGACGGCACAGGACGTCGTCTTCGCGTGGGAACGGCTCGCGGCGTCGCCGAACTCGCAGGCGCCGGCGGACATCCTGAGCGCGGTAAACGTCGCCCACGAGGAGACCGAGGACGGCTCGTACGTGCCGGGAACGATGGAGATGGAGGCCGTCGACGACTACACGTTCGAGTGCACGCTGGCGGCGCCGTTTGCCTCGGCCACGCAGGTCATGGCCAACAATCAGTTCGCGATCTACCCGGAGGGGATCGTCGGCGACATCGAGGGGTACGACGGCGAGATGGACCAGGGCACGTTCGCGTCGGACAACCCGATCGGCGCCGGGCCGTTCGAGTTCGAGAGCTGGCAGTCCGGGACCGAGGCGGTCGTCTCGGCGTACGACGACTACCACGGGAGCGGGCCGGAGGTCGACGGCATCCACTGGCAGATCATCGCGGATCCCTCGGCGCGGTTCAACTACGCGATGAACGAGAACGCGGACATGTTCGCCATCCCGACCTCCCAGTTCAACTCCGACAACTACACCGTCGACCGCACGGACGAGAAAGGGCGACAGCGCGGCACGTACGAGGCACGCAACGGCGAGTCGCTCAACGCGGTGGGCGTGCCGACGCTCAACTACAACTACGTCGGCTTCAACATGCCGGAGGTTCCGAAGGCGGTCCGGCAGGCGATGGCGTACGCGATGAACCAAGAGACGATCGCCCAGCAGGTGTTCAAGGACCGTGCAGCGCCGGCGTACCACACGATGTCGCCCACCGTCTACCCCGGTGGCTCCGAGGCGTACAACCAACACGCCGAGGAGAGCTACCCCTACGGCTACAACCAGACCGACCTCGAGAGCGCGAGGCAGGTGATGGAGGACGCCGGCTACGGCCCGAACAACCGCTACGAGCTTGAGTGGCTCCAGTACCAGTCGAGCACGTGGCTGAGCGTGGCGAACACGCTCCGCGACAAGCTGACCAACGCCCACATCGACATGCAGATCGAGCAGGCGCCGTTCTCGACGCTGCTCGAACGGGTGCGCGCCCTCAACGTCGAGGCGTTCACGCTGGCGTGGATCGTGCCGTGGGCGGCGCCAGACGCGTTCGTCAAACATCTCGACCCGGCCCGCTCTGATCCCACCGAGGGGGCAGCCGAGATGTTCGTCGACTGGCCGAACGACACCGAAGCGGCCCAGAACGCGATCGACGCGTGGCAACGCATCGTGGACAACCCGCTCGCCAACGACGAGGAGACACAGATCCGGAACGAGGCAGCGATCACGATGGAGGAGGCCAACTGGGAGGACGTGGCGAACCTCCCCGTCTTCCACGAGATCGAGCAGCGGTTCCACTACGACCACGTCGACGTCGATCCGTTCGGTAGCGGTGGGTCGTACAAGCAGAAACACGACAGCACGAGCCTGAACCGGTAGGCTCTCCACGACCGCTTTCTTCGGACATCCTCAGGCGGGCGCTACCGCTCCCGGACGCGCTCGCGCCGTCGCTCCAGCAGCTCCCGTACGCCCTGCCCGGGGCCGCCGTCGATCGGCCAGCCGTTCGTCCGCCACTGTGGCGGCTCCGGCTCGAACGAGCCACAGCGGCGCCCACACTCGGCCTCGCTCTGACAGCGATCCTTCGCGGCACAGGTCGGTACCGTCCCCCGACCGCTTCGGGCCAGCTCGAACCACCGACAGTCTGGCCGGGTCGTCTCGGTGAACGACCGCCACCCCTTACCGTAGGCACGCTCGGCGATCAGCCGTCGGCGCCGCGCTTTCTCCGCGGAATCGAACCGCTCCCCGCCAGCCGTGGGGTCCAGCGCCGACGGGAGCCAGTCCACCGCCGCCGCGTCCGCGGATGTGCCGGCCGAGAAGTCGAACGTGAGCACGCCCGCCTCCACGGGGAACTGCCGCAGCAGCGCCGGCTCCACCCGCTCGCCCGTCCGCCCGGTCGCGAGCCACACCTCGTCGGCCAGCGCGGTGTCCACGTCGTGTTCGAGCTGGTCCGACAGCGCGGCGGCGGCGCTCGCGTCGAGGTCCGGCTTGTTCTCGATCGCGATGATCCGGGACACCCAGTCGGGGTAGGGCCGTTTCCGCCGGATCTCGATCCGGTTGCCGTTCTTTCGCTTCTCGACCAGCCCGCGGGCGGCGGCGCGGTGGATCGCCTCCCGGACGTAGCGCCACGGGTAGCCCGGGTCCGGGAGCGCGTCGCGGTAGTATTCCCACTCGGCGGGCGCGTGGCGGACCACCGGCAGGAGGTCGCCGTCGATGGTCCGGTCGCCGAACTCGCGGCGCGCGGCGAGCCCCTCGGGGTCGCACTCGATCACGATCGTGTCCCAGCGGCGCTTCTTCGTCCCGAGTTGGCGCGAGACGAGCACGGGCGCGGCGTCGTCACTCCCCGCGGCGTCGTCGCCGGGCGGCCAGCCCAGCTCCGCCCAGCGACAGACCAGAAGTTCGAAGGAGAACTCCGAGTCGGTGGCGGGGGTCGGCACCGCTTACGCCGGCGTGCCGACGTACCCCTCGCCCTCGGCCTCCTTGACCTCGTCGAGGTAGTCGTGGGCGTCCTCGAGGATCTCGCGGGGGCCGTCCTGCGTGATCGTGTTGAGCGCCTGGTCGTAGTCGCGCCACTGCATGTCGCGGTGCTCGGCGGAGAGCTCCGCGCTGGCCTCGAACGACCGGGCGATGAACAGGTGGACCGTCTTGTGGATCGTGTTCCCGTCGGCCTCGAACACGTAGTCGTACTCCTTGCGGAAGCCGTCGATGAGTCTGAAGTCCTCGATACCGGCTTCCTCCGTCACTTCGCGGATCGCGGTCTGCTGGAGCTCCTCTTCCCCCTCGACCCCGCCCTTGGGGAACTCCCAGTCCCCCGGTCGGCTCTTCAGGAGGAGATACTCCCGTTCGCCGCGGGTGTCGCGGAAGAGGATGGCTCCGGCAGACGTCGCTTCGACCGTCATTGCGTTCGGGTAAGCGTCGTGCTCTTAAATTGGCTTCGGTGGGCCGAAATCCCCGCGCACGCTCCCGGCGCGGGAGCCGGTAGATGCGCTTTTCACGCTCGAACCCAACCACCGAGTATGACCTTCGTAACGACGCTTACGTTCCGGAGCGGGGACCGGGACGTACTAGACGACACGGTCGACGGGCTCAAACAGCGCGTCGAGCGCAAGGGCGCAGAGTGCAAGGGCCCTCACCAGGAACAGCCCGAACACCACGCGGTCCCGCTGTACTGCCGGTGCCAGCCGGGCGAGCAGATCGACCCGTGGAACTACACGGTGTACACTCGCTGGCTGGAGATCCACGGCTCCGACCACATCGCCCGCGAAGTCGTCGCGACCGACCTTCCCGACTCCATCCGCGTCGAGGTCGACGTGGAGCGCCGCGCGAGTCAAGCCTACCGCTGATTCTCTGTTTCTTCCTGCCGAAAGAAAGAGCCGCGAGTGGCCGCTCAGCGCAGTTCCGCTTCGCCCGTCGCGTTCTCCTCGTCGAAGGCGGTGACGCGGATCCGCGTCTCCTCGTCGACGGTCACGTCGTCGGCGGCACCGGGCAGCCGGAGCACGGTGTCGCCGATCCGGATCACCGCGTCGTCGCCGTCACGACTGGTGATGATGGCGGTCAGCTCGTCGCCGGGGCTGTACGTCGGCGTCGCCGTCCGGAACTCCATGCCCGCGAGGAACGCGTCGAGTCGGCTCATACGCGACTCACCTCCTCGCTCTCGCGGTCGCTGACGTACTCCAGCCCGAAGCCGGTCAGGGCCGCGAGCAGGAACACCGTCACGAGGAACCAGCCGTGGAACACGTACGGGAACACCGCGGCGGGGTTGACCACCATCTCGGCGGTGAACCACTCGTACTCGCCGGGCAGGGTCTGCATCGCGGAGTAGCCCGCGAGCACGCCGCCGCCCCACGGGAAGATATAGCCCAGTGCCGAGGTGTTGGCGTCGAGGATGTTCGCCCGTCGGTAGCCGTTGATGTTGAACCGCCGGCCCAGCGTGCGGATGTACGGCGCGACCGCGATCTCGGCGGCGGTGTTGATCGTCACCATCGCGTTGACGGCCGCGGTGCCGAGCACCATCGTCACCTCGGCGCGGCGCACGGAGGTCGCGACGGTCTCCAGCAGCCACGTCTGGAGCGCCTCGAACCCGCCGCCGGCGCGCATGATCTGTGCGCCGGCGACGATCAGCAGTGTCAGCACGATCAGCGGGAAGAAGCCCACCGCGCCGGTGTAGAGGCTCCCGCCGACGCCCGCCTCAGCGGCGGGTACGGTCTCGACGACTGTGCCGATCAGCGGCGCCGCGTCGAGCGACTGTGCCACCCCGGAGCTCTCGGGTGCCGAGAACACGAGCACGTCGCTGACGCCCACGTCCACGAGGTCGAACGCCCCCAGTAGGACGTTCAGCACGAACGCGCTTGCGAGCCCCCACGAGACCGCTTCGACGATGTGTCGCCCGGTGACGGCGGTCGCGATGACGATCGCGACCGGAATCAGGTGGAGCAGCCCCCACGCGGCCCCCGCCTCGACGCCCGCGTTGGCCGCGGGGTCGCTGGTCGACATGGTCGCGCCAGCGATCAGGTAGGCCGCAAGCGCCGGCACCGCGGCGACGACGGCGTACTTCACGCGGGAGGCGACGACGCCGCCGATGTCGGCGTCCTGTGTCACCGCGCTCACGATCGTCGTGTCCGAGACGGGCGCGAGGTTGTCGCCGAACACCGCCCCCGAGAGGATCGCCCCGAACAGGAGGATCGGGTTCGTCCCCAGCAGCAGGCCCGCCGGGAACACCAGCGTCACGAACGCGATCGTCGTCCCGTAGCCAGTGCCGATCCCGGTCGCCAGCACCGCCGCGAGCAGGAAGGTTACGGCCGGGAACAGCGCGGCGCCGACCTCGGCGGCGCCCGCCAGCCAGACGAGCCCGTCTACGAAGCCGCCGGCCTGGATCGTGTTCGCGAACATCCCCGCCCAGAGCCACGCGACGGCCGCGGTCGCCGCCACCTCCTGTGTCATTCCCTCGAAGATGGCGTCGGCGTACGCCTTCCAGTCCCCACGGACGAACGGGAGTCCGGCGATCAGGCCGACGAGCATCCCGACGACGAGGCCCGAGGTGTCGCCGATTCCCAGCACGCCGGACTGGAACACGGCCCAGACGACGAACACCGCGATCGGAACGGCGCTGACGGCCGGCCCACCGCGGAACCTGAGCGACGTCTCTTCACCCGGTTCGGTCGATGTTTCGTTCTGCACGAACGGAGGTGGCGCGAGGCGAGGTAATAAAGGCCGTGGCTCGGACGGCCGGCCGGGGTTTAAGCACTCGCGGGCCGACCGGTCGGCCGTGCACGTAGACGCCGACGACCTGACCTCGTTCCGCCGGGAGCTCCACCGCCACCCCGAGCCCGCGTGGTGTGAGTTCTACACCACCGCCCGCATCCTCGAGGAACTCCGGGCCCGTGACGTGGACGAACTCCACGTCGGGCCGGACGCGCTGGAGGAGAGCGACGAGCCGCGGATGTCCCTCCCCGATCAGGCCACGCGCGCCGAGTGGAAGGACCGCGCCGTCGAGGCCGGCGCGGATCCCGACCTACTCGCACGGCTCGACGGCGGGAACACGGGCGCTGTCGCCGTGATCGAGCAGGGTGAGGGACCGACAGTCGGCCTCCGGGTCGACATCGACGGGCTGCCGATCACGGAGTCCGACGACGACGAGGAGCACGCCCCCGCCGCCGAGGGGTTCCGCTCCGAGAACGAGGGGTACATGCACGCTTGTGGCCACGACGCCCACGCGACCCTCGGGCTGGGCGTGCTCGACGCGGTGCGCCACAGCGACTTTTCTGGCACGCTGAAGGTGTTCTTCCAGCCCGCCGAGGAGCGCGTCGCCGGCGGCGGGCCGATGTCCCGCTCGGGCCACCTCGACGACGTGGACGCGCTGTACGCGGTCCACATCGGACTTGACCACCCGACCGGCGAGATCGTCGCCGGCGTCGGCGGCTTCCTCGCCGTCTCCGGCTTCGGAGCCGAGTTCACGGGCTCCTCGGCCCACGCGGGCGCCCACCCGGAGCAGGGCGACAACGCGATTCAGGCGATGGCCGAGGCGATCAGCAACATGTACGCCGTGCCGCGCCACGCCGACGGGCCGACCCGAGTCAACGCCGGCGTCGTGGAGGGCGGCACCGCCTCCAACATCGTCGCCGAGCACGCGCGGATGGAGTGTGAGGTCCGCGGACAGACCACGGAGCTGATGGAGTACATGTGGGAGAAGACCGGCCGCGTGCTCGACGGCGCTGCGACGACCCACGACGTCGAGGTCGAGCGCACGCTGAACTCCCGGGCGCCCTCGGCGGAGAGCGACGAGGAACTCGCGTCGATCGTCGCCGACGTCGCCGAGGGTGTCGCGGGCGTGGACTCGATCATGGGGCACGACGAGCTCGGCGGCAGCGAGGACGCGACGTATCTGATGAACCGCGTCGAGGAACAGGGCGGGCGGGCCTGCTACGTCGGCCTCGGTACCGATCACCCCGGCGGTCACCACACGTCGACGTTCGACGTCGACGAAGAGTCGCTCCGAATCGGCATCGAGACGCTCGCGGGGGCGATCGAGGCGTTCGGTCAGGAGCAGGACTGACTGGGTTGGGTTGCCGCTAGCAGCCAGAGTAGAGTTTCCACGAACGACCGTAGGGAGTGAGGAGGCTTTTGGCCGAGCTTTTGCCAGGGAGGCGCCGAAGGCGCCGACCGCAGCAAAAGGTCGGGTTAGTACTTCGGATCGGCGCCGGTCCGCTCGTAGACGCGCTCCATGATCGAGTCGCGCTGGTCCTGCCAGCGCGGCAGCGCCGACGGGCGGTCGGGGTAGGACTCGTAGTGGTCGAGCAGCTCCTCCGCGAGGTTGCGGACCTGGTAGATCTCCCAGAGCTGGTCGAGGTGACCGACCGCGCCGCGGAGCGTCTGGAACGCGGTCCAGGGGCCGATCGAGGCCTTCCCGGAGTAGAGCGCCTCCGCGATCGGCTCGCCGGGCAGCGAGGCGAGCAGTGAGGTGAGTTCGTCCACGTCGATCGCCGTCGAGAGCACGTTGTACACGTCGAGCGCGGCGTAGCGGGCGCCGAAGTGGTCCATGACCCGCTCGTTGTAGCGCCAGAGCTCCTCGTCGGCCCGGCCGCCGGCGATCGCGGACATCGCCTCCTCGGCGGCGTACTGCCCCGAGTAGGCCGCGCCCGCGATCCCGCCGCCGGTGGTGGGGTTGACGAGACCGGCGGCGTCACCGACCGCGACCAGGCCGGGGGCGGTCGCGGAGTCGTACGGGCGCCGGGTCGGGAGCGAGGCGCCGAGCTTGTCGACGACCTCCGCGCCCTTGAACTCGGGGCGGTTCTGGAGGTCGTTCCGGAGGTCTTGGACCAGCTTCATCGGCTCCTCCGACATCTGGAACCCGAGGCCGACGTTGATCTCGGTCGGCGTGCGCGGGAAGTACCAGAGGTAGCCCGAGGCGCGGTCGGTCGGCTTGAACACAAGCGCGTCGTCCCAGTCGACGGGCTCGGGTACCTCGACGATCTCGCGGTAGGCCGAGCAGAACTGCGAGTACGAGACGTTGGTGTCGAACGTGGCGTTGGAGAAGTCGGCCTCGTCCTGCAGCACCGAGAGCGCGCCGGCGGCGTCGACTGTCACGTCGGCGTGGAACGTCTCGACCTCCCCTTTGCGCTTGCCGCGAACGCCGGTCACGCGTCCCGAATCGGTCTGGAGCACGTCCGTAACGACGGTGTCGTAGTGGAACTCCGCGCCGGCGTCCGTGGTGGCCTCGATGAGCTTCCGGCCGAACTCCCAGCGGTCGATGACCGCCAGCTCGCCGGGCACCGGGATGTCGAGCACGGTGTCCTCCGAGGGGATCTCGAAGCGCCCGTGGTCGACGCCGGTGTTGGTGAACGAGGATTCGATCTTCGACTTCGGGATCGAGTCGGGGAAGGAGTCGGCGCCCTTCAGGGCGTCGCCACAGGCGATGTGGCCGGCCTCTTGCTCGTCCTTGCGCTCGACGACCGCGACGTCGAGCCCCTCGCGAGCGGCCGTCGCCGCCGCGTAACAGCCTGAGGTGCCGGAACCGACGACGACGATGTCGTACTCGTGGGTACTCATTTGCCAACCCTCGGGTGGGCGGGTGCAAAACTCTTTATCACGAGCCCGGCCCCCGCCGAGAGAGGGGGCGCCGGCGATCAGTCCTCGTCGCTGTCGTAGTGTTCGCCGGCCGCGTCGGGCGTTCTGGTCCGTCCGACCAGCGCGAGCACGACGATCACCGTAACGTAGGGGACCGTCTGGATCAGCGAGTCGGGGATCGCGTAGTTCAGCTGCTGGAGCCGGAACTGGAGCGCGTCGAGTGCCGCGAACAGCAGCGAGGCGCCGAACGCGCCGAAGGGGTTGTAGTTGCCAAAGAGCATCGCGGTGATGCCGATCCACCCTCGGCCGTCGACCATCGTCGTCCCGCTCCCGACGAAGTTCCCCACACGACCGAGCGAGAGGCCGGCGCCGCCGATCCCCGAGAACACGCCGGAGATCAACACGGCGGCGTAGCGCACGCGCCGGACGTCGACCCCCGCCGTGTCGAGCGCCTTGGGGTTCTCGCCGCTCGCACGGACCCAGTAGCCGAAGGAGGTCTGGGTCAGGACGTACCACGACAGCGGCGTCGCGACCAGCAGGAAGTAGACGACGGGCTCGGCGTCGAACAGCACCGAGCCGACCGCCGGGAGCTGTGAGAGCAGCGGCACCGTCCACGTGCCGAGCGTGTCCACGCCCGGCGAGTTCACGCTGCCCCAGATGACGTTGCTGGCGAAGGGGGCCGCCCCGAGCGCGATCAGCCAGACCGCGAGTCCCGCGATCACCTGATCCGCGCGGTACTCGATCGTGACGACCGCGAACAGCAACGAGAACGCCCCGCTGACGAGCACCGCGACGTAGAACGCGATCCACGTCGCCGCGAGCGTCGGCCCCGCGAGCAGGACCGTGAGCCCGGCGAGCACCGCGACCGCGAGCACGCCGCCGCCGCCGCGGATCGCGATCTCCCGGAGGGAGTCGCCGAGCAGCCCCAGGAGCGCGCCGGCGACCGCGAGCAGTGCCGCGATCACGAGCAGGAGCACGACCCCCGGCCCGAGGCTCACGCCGCCCTCGCCGATCGTCCAGTGGGCGACCGCGACGCCGGTGAACGCGCCGACGATGAGCAGCCCTTCGAGCCCGATGTTGATCACGCCGCTGCGCTCGGCGAAGATCCCGCCCAGCGCGGCGAACGCGATCGGAACCGCGAGTCGGAGCGCAGAGGCGGCGTAGCCGGCGTCGAGCACGTTCGCGAGCTCGCCCGCCGGCGTATTCGGGAATAGCTGCCCGACTAGCACGACCACGCCCACGGCGAGCGTGCTGACCGCGAGCAGCGCGAGGCGCTTGATCGCCTTCATCGGCCACCCCCCATTCCCCAGCGCACGCCGAGCGTTCGGAAGAACTCGGGCATGGCAACCAGGAGGATCACTAGCCCCCGAATGACGCCGACGAGCTGTCTGGGCACGCCCAGTTGGAAGTCGATCGAGAGGCTCCCCGCCTGCATCGAGCCGAACAGCGGCCCGGCGAACAGCACGCCGAGTGGGTTGTTGCTCGCGAGCACCGACACCGTGATCCCGTCGAAGCCGAGCGACGGGACGCCGTTGACCCAGCGCCCGACGGACATCAGCACCCACACCGCGCCGCCGAGGCCGCCGATCATTCCCGAGAGCGTCATGCTCGTAACGACCATGCGCTTGGCGTCGACGCCCGCGTAGTCCGCGGCGTCGGGCTGGATGCCGGCGGTCCGCAAGTCGTAGCCGAACGCGGTCCCCCAGAGCAGGTAGGTGATCAGCAGCGTCAGGCCGATCGCCATCACCAGTGCCAGCTCCGGGCCGAACCGCGCGGCCGCGGGCACGTCACGCGTCTCGACGCTCCCGCTACCGGGCTTCTGGAAGTACGCCGAGACGAGGAAGAAGGCCACGTCGCTCGCGACGAAGTTGAGCATGATCGTGGTGATCACCTCGTTCGCGTCGGCGTACGCCTTCAGTGCGCCCGGGATCGCGGCGTAGAGCCCGCCGACGACCGCGCCGGCGACCATCGCGACGACCGCGATCAGCGCGCCGCCGACGGGGCCCGAGGGCGCGGCCGGCCCGATCCAGACCGCCGCGAGCGCGGCCGCGAGCGCGCCGAGCACGAGCTGGCCCTGCGTCCCGATGTTGAACAGCCCCGCACGGAACGAGACGGCCACGGCCAGTCCCGTGAACAAAAGCAGCGCGGAGTTCTTCAGCGTCTCCTGCAGCACGAACGAGTCGAAAAGCGGCGCAAGGAACAGGTAGCGGTACACGGCGAGTGGGTTGTAACAGAACGGACCGGCGATCGGTGTGGCACACTCCGCGAACACGCCCGCGACCAGCGTGACGACCCCGCCGAGCAGGATCGCCGTGATCAGTGCGGCGACGCTGACGAGCAGGCGCTCGCCCGCCGAGGCGTCGACCAGCCGGTCCATCACGCCCGCGATCGGGTCCGGCAGGCGGTCGGGGTTCATTGCTCACCCCCGTTCCGCCGGGAGGCGCGTGGTACGTCGTCGGGCTCCTCCCCGGCCATCAGCAGCCCTAACTGTTCCTCGGTGACCTCGGCGGGATCGACGACCGCGACCAGTTCGCCGTCGTGCATCACGCCCAGCCGGTCCGAGAGGCTCCGGACCTCGTCGAGCTTCGAGGAGACGAGCAGCACCGCCGCCCCGTCCTCTCGCAGTTCGAGCAGCCGGTCGTGGATGAACTCCACGCTCCCCACGTCGACGCCGCGGGTCGGGTGAGAGGCGACGACTGCATCGGGATTGCGGGCGAACTCCCGCCCGACGATGAACTTCTGTTGGTTCCCGCCCGAGAGCGACTCCGCGGTCGCCCCCGCGTCCGCGGGCCGTACGTCGTACTCCTCGACGATCGACTCCGCGTGAGCCGCCGCGTCGTCCCAGCGGATACGGCCGCCGTCGGCGAACTGCGGGTCCCGCTGGCTGCCGAGCAGGCCGTTCTCGGTCAGATCGTACGACATCACCAGCCCACGGGCCTGTCGGTCCTCGGGGACGTACGCCATCCCCGACTCGATCCGGTGCCGGCGGGAGGCGTCGGTCACCTCCTCGTCGCCGAGATAGATCCGGCCCCCGGCGGGGGTCCGCAGCCCCGTAATCGCCTCGACTAGTTCGGACTGGCCGTTGCCGTCGACGCCGGCGATCCCGAACACCTCGCCCTCGGCGACCTCGATATCGACGTCGTCGACGGCGCGGACCCCGCGGTCGTCCTCGACGACCAGGTCGCGCGCGGCGAGGCCGATCGAGCCCGCCTCGACGGGCGATTTCTGCGTGTCGAACAGCACCTCGCGGCCGACCATCATCTCCGCGAGCTCGGTGTCGTCGACCCCGCTGGTCTCGACGGTGCCGACGTTTCTCCCGTCCCGGAGGACGGTCACCTCGTCGGCGGCGGCAGTCACCTCGCGCAGCTTGTGGCTGATGAAGATGATCGTCTTCCCGGCCTCGGTGAGTTCGTCGAACACGTCGAACAGCTCCTCTACCTCCTGTGGCGTCAGCACCGCCGTGGGCTCGTCGAGGATCAGGATGTCGGCGCCGCGGTACAGCGCCTTCAGGATCTCGATGCGCTGTCGCTCGCCTACCGAGAGGTCGCCGACGGTCGCCTCGGGGTCCACGTCGAACCCGTAGCGGTCGGCGAGCTCGGCGACCGCCTCGCGGGCGGCCTCGCGATCGACCGCGAGCCCGCCCCACTTCCGGGGCTCGTCGCCGAGCACGACGTTCTGGGTCACGGTCATCGGCTCCACGAGCATGAAGTGCTGGTGAATCATGCCGATGCCGGCGTCGATCGCGTCCCGGGGGGAGTCGAACGTCCGCTCCTCACCGTCGACGACGACGGTGCCGTCGGTGGGCTGATAGAGGCCGTAGAGAACGTTCATCAGGGTCGTCTTGCCCGCCCCGTTCTCGCCGAGGAGGGCGTGGACGCTCCCACGTTCGACGGTGAGGTCGACCTCGTCGTTCGCGAGGACGCCCGGGAACTGTTTGGTGATCCGTCTGAGGTCGACCGCTGGCGCGCTCATCTGTGTTGGTTCGAGGGGGTAGAGGGTAGTTCAGCCCCGGGGCCGGGGCGAGCGACGGGTCGCCGCGAGCTCAGTTTTCGGGCTCGGTCGGCACGTCGATCTCGCCGTCCTGAATGGCCTGACGCGAGCTGTCGAGCGCGTCGAGCACGTCCTGCGGGATCTCGCCTTCGTACTCGGTGCCGATGACGGCTTCGACACCCTCGTCGTCGAGACCGAGCGCGATGGTGGAGCCGCCCTGGAACTCGTCGTTGACGACGTTGTCGACCGCGTTGAACACTGCGGTGTCGACGTGTTTGACCATGCTCGCGACGATCGTGTGGCTGGCGTCGCTGCTCAGCGACTGGTCGCTGTCCACGCCGATCGCGAGGCGGCCGTGCTCGCCCGCCGCGTTGAACACGCCGCCGCCGGTCGCGCCCGCGGCGTGGTAGACGATGTCGGCACCCTCGTCGTACATCGAGCCCGCGATCTCCTGCCCGCGGCCCGGATCGTTCCACGAGCCGGCGTACGCCGAGCGCACCTCGATCTCGGAGTCGACGTGTTCGACGCCGGCGATGAAGCCGGCCTCGAACTTCTTGATCAGGGGGTTCTCCTTCCCGCCGACGAAGCCGATCACCTTCTCGTCGGGGTTGGTGGAGAACGTCTTCTCGGTGCCGCTGTAGGTGCCCTCGTGGCTGAACTCCCGGGTCGACAGCAGCCCGGCGAGGTGGCCGACCTGGAACGAGCCCTCGTGTTCGCGGAACGTGTAGGAAGCGACGTTGTCGGCGTCGAGCTCGGCGTCGACCAGCATGAAGTTCTGGTCGGGGTACTCCGACGCGTTCTCCTGCAGCGCACTCCGCTGGGCGAACCCGATACACCCGATCAGGTCGTAGTTGGGGTCCGTCGACGTCGCGAACTGCTGCTGGAACGTCCCGAACTCGCTCTGTCCCGTCGGCTCGGTGTTGTCGTAGGAGATACCGAGCTCCTCCTCGGCGCGCTGGATACCCGCGTGCGCCATGTCGTTGAACGCCTCGTCGCCCAGACCGCCCAGAGCGTACACCATCCCGACGTTCGTCTCGGCGCTACCGCCGCCACCCCCGCCGAGACAGCCAGCCAGTCCGGTCAGTGCCATGCCCGCCGCGCCCCCGACGAACGTTCGCCGATCGATCTGGTCGCGCATCGTTGTGCGTCTCTCTCTGTGAACCGCGGTTAAGCCCGTCGTTTCGCGGCGCGTTCGCGACCGAACGTTGACAGTTCTTCCGGAGTTTGTTACATGGATCTGTACTTTTCTCCCCGAATCTCGTTACTGTTGCCCAAACAAGTACACACGTTTGTGGGTGGTCTCGCAGTCGACGCGACGAACTCGACAACCACGGCCGAGACGAATGGAGCGATCGGCGCCGTGTCAGTGTCCTCACGAGGGCTGCCGCGGGCTCGCGCGCACCGCTGCCGGTGGCGTTCGATCAGCCCTCCCACTCCTCGTACTCGCCGTAGATCCCCTTCGAGAGGTAGCGCTCGCTGGAGTCGGGGAACACCGTCACCACCGCGTCGTGGGGGGCGTCGATCTCGCCGTCGGCGATGCGTCGCGCTACTGTCTTCGCCGCGACCGCGTTCGCGCCCGCACTGGAGGCGACGAGGTGGCCCTCCTCGGCAGCCAGCCGCTGGACCTCGGCGTGGGACTCCTCGTCCGGCACCGCGTGGACCGCGTCGACGAGGTCGGGGTCGAACAGCTCGTTGGTCGAGGTGTCGTGGGTGCCGATCCCCTCCGTCTTGTACTCGCCCTCCTCGCGGTCCTCGCCCAGTAGCATGCCGTACAGCGATCCCTCGGGCTCGACCGCGACGACGTGGGTGTCCGACTGCTGTTCGCGGCCGTAGCGGGCCATCCCCATCAGCGTGCCCGCGGTGCCACAGCCCGCGACGAGCGCGCCGACTTCGCCGTCGAGGGCGTCGTAGATCTCGGGCGCGGTCGTCTCGTAGTGGGCTTCAGCGTTGAGCGGGTTCGAGAACTGCTGGGGGACCGCGGCGTTGTCGAGCTCGTCGGCGAGCTCGTGGGCGCGCTCGATCGCGCGGGGCATCCCGTCCTCGCTGGGGGTGTTGATCACGTCGGCGCCCAGCGCGCGCATGAGCTGCTGTTTCTCCACCGAGAACCGTTCGGGCACGACGAACACCGCCTCCAGATCCAACTGCCCGGCGGCGACGGCGATCCCGATCCCCGTGTTCCCCGCAGTGGGCTCGATGATCGTCCCCCCGGGGTCGACGTCGCCCCGCTCCAGCATCCCTTCGAGCATGTACTTCCCGATCCGGTCTTTGATGCTGGCGCCGGGATTGAACGACTCCAGCTTGGCGTAGACGGGGACGGCGTCCGGGCTGTCGTGGACCCGCACCAGCGGCGTCTCGCCGATGGTGTCGAGCACCGAGTCCAGCGGTTCCCGATAGGTGGTCATACTCGAACGTGGGCAGTGGCGTTTGTGTAGCTTACCATCTCCGAGAAAGCGTCCGTCGTTTGCGGCTACTCAGTCGCCCGTCGCCGCGTCCTCGTCGTCGGCTTCGGCCTCGGTGATGTGGGCCTCCGCGGCGACGGCGTCGACGCCGACGTCGTGCTCCTCGGCGATCGCGTCGAGAACCGCACGCTGCTCGGCTAGCTCCTCCTCGACGCGGCCGACGCGTCGCTGGGTCTCGTCGACGGCCTGCTGTGTCTCCTCGACCTCCTCGCGGAGCTTGTTCATCCGTTCGTACAGCTTCTCGGCCTTCTCCGCGACGGTCTGGAGCTTCTCTGCGGTGCTTCCGAGTCCAACCATACCCGAGAGATGGGGGCGGGGGTTTGTGTCGTTTCCGGTGGCTCGGGGTCAGACGACTTGATTCGCCAGTCGCTCCCCGCGGTCGATCCGGCGGAGGTTCTCCCGGATCAGCGCGGCCATCCGCTCGGGGTACTCGCGGTGGGCGGCCGCGCTGTGGGGCGTCACGATCACGTCGTCCATCCCCCACAGCGGCGAGTCCTCGGGCAGCGGTTCGGTCTCGAACACGTCGAGGGCGACGTTCACGAGCACGGCGTCGTCGCGCATCGCCGCCAGCTCCTCGGCGCCGAGCAGCCCTTCGGTCTCGTCGGTCAGCGGCACCGCCAGCGCGACGAACTTCGTGTCACTGATCGTGGCCTGTAGTTCAGAACTCGGGTGGAGCGTGAACGGCGCGTCCCAGTCGGCCCACGCCCACTCCTCGCGCGCCTACTTACTGCGGAACTCGTGGAGCCGGCGGGCGAAAGAGAGCATGCAGCCCGCGACCGTCTCGCCGACGCCCTCGCCGTGGACCCCGGTGCTGTTGGTGAGATTGGTCCCCGCGGCGTCGAGTTCGCCGAACGGGAACCGGTCCACGCCCGACTGGACGGAGTGGATCCAGTTCAGCCCGACGTCGAGGAAGGCGTCGTCGTACGCGAACGTCACCAGCGCGTCGACGCCGTCCAACGACTGACGTACGGCCGCTGAGATCAGAACCGCTGACGCCGCCCACCGTTCTGTCGCCGACTACACGTCCGGTCGAGCACCGCGAACCCGGTCGACACCGAGACCGAAGAGATAGCCTGCGCAGAACGCTGCGCTCCCCAGGAGCACCGACACGACCGCGTACACGGCCAGTCCGGCCGGGTCGAACAGGAACGCCAGCCGTCCCGCGAGTGAGTGGCTGGGCGAGAGCCCGAGGAAGGCCCACTCGGCGCTGAAACCGAAGTAGGCCCCGAAGAGGCAGAGCCACGCCGAAAGTAGCGCGCCACGGTCGTAGCCGATCAGGACGGCGGCGACGGCGCCGACGAGCGTCGCCTCGCCCGGAATCACCACGATGCCGCCCGAGACGGCGAACATACCGGTCGCGTAGGCGACGAACGAGCCGACGAACAGGGCGGCGGCAGTGAGGAGGCCGAGGTTTCGCTGGAAGCGATTACCGAGCAGCAAGTCGCGCGTGGAGGGGGCCATACGAGTGCTGCGCAGCGGTGGTACAAGTCGTTTGGGCAACAGATCGGGTGTCGAGCGCCGGCGGTCGACTGCGACCACCGTCGCGCCCGGTCACGCCCGTTCGCTCGCCCGATGGTCGTAGTGGACCGCGCCGTCGTCCCAGCGGGTCAGTAGTTCCCGCGCTGTGTCGGGGACGTGTGCCTGCTCGTAATCCTCCCCCGCGAACGCGGCGACGGCGTCGTAGTCCGCGAAGCGGATCTGGGTCACGAACTCGACCTCGTCGCCGTCCTCCCGCCGGAGGAGGTCGTAGCCGAGATACCCGTCGCCCGACATCGTCGCGAGCAGCCCCTCTTCTGCGTCGGTGAGAAACAGCTCGTAGGCGTCGGCGTCCTCCGGTTCGGTCCAACCGTGCCAGACGCGGACGATCGCGCCGCCCCCCTCCACGGTCGGTTCGCTGCTTTCGCTCACCGCTCTACGTCGTGTTCGAGCGTGCCCACGCCCTCGACCTCGATCTCGACGGTGTCGCCGTCCTCGAACGAGCCGACGCCCTCGGGGGTCCCGGTCGCGATCACGTCGCCCGGTTCGAGCGTCATGTACTGGGTGGCCTCCTCGATCAGCGTCGGCACGTCGAACACCATCTGGTCGATCGTTGCGTCCTGCTGTACCTCACCGTTCACCCGGGTCCGGATCGTCGCGTCTTCCGGGACGTGTTCGGGGTCGGCCACGCAGGGGCCGATCGGCGCCGCGCCGTCGAACGCCTTGCCGCGCACCCACTGGGACTCGCTGCGCTGGTCGTCGCGGTTGGACACGTCGTCGACACAGGTGTAGCCCGCGACGTACTCCATCGCGTCCTCGCTGTCGACGTTCTTCGCTTGCTTCCCGATCACGACGCCGAGTTCGGCCTCCCACTCGACGCGCTCCTTCCCTGCGGGCAGCGTGACCGTGTCGCCGTGACCCGCGACGGTGTTCGGCCCCTTCAGGAAGAGGAGGGGTCGATCGGGCACGTCGGCGTCGTGCTCCTCGGCGTGGGCGACGTAGTTGCGCCCGACACAGAGCACCTTGCTCGGCTCGCTAGGCGCGAGCAGTTCGACCTCGTCGAGCTCGTACGTCTCGCCCGCGAAGCTGACCGAATCGCCGTGCCACTCGCCGTCTCGGGCCGCGCCGCTGGGATCTCGGAAGCGTGCGTGTCGCATCACCGTGTCGGTCGGTCCCGTGCCGCTAAGTCGTTCCGGCTCCGGCGACCCGCCTACCCCGACCAGCGAACGTGGAACCCGTCCTCGCCCCGTGGCTCCTCGTAGGTCACCTCGACGCGCTCGACCTCGGCCCGGGGGCTGCCCGTGTGGCACCAGCCGACCATCGACTCGACAGACCGTGCGTCGCCCTCGAACACCGCCTCGACCCGGCCGTCCTCCCTGTTCCGGACCCAGCCGTTCACCCCCCGCTTCGTCGCGGTCTCCTCGGTGTTCGCCCGGTAGGCGACGCCCTGTACGTTCCCGCTGACGTGGACGTGCGCACGGACGATGGTGTCGGAGTCGCTCATGGGGGAACGATCCGCGGAGCGATACTTAACAGCGACGCCCGCGATCGTCCGGAACCGGGCAGGCAAAGTAGCCCCGCGTCGACCGCTCGAACATGGAACTGTTCGGAACCGCCGGTATCCGCGGGGACGCGCGGGAGACGGTGACGCCGTCGCTGGCGCTGCGCGTGGGACAGGCAGCCGCCGCCGACGCACGAGAGCAGGCCGACGGCGACACCGCCGAGTTCGTCGTCGCCCGCGACGGTCGTGAGACGGGACAGGCGCTGGTCGACGCGATGGCCTCGGGGCTGGCCTCGGCGGGCGCCGACGTGGTCGAGATCGGACAGGCGCCCACGCCCGCGCTCGCGTACGCGAGTCAAGATCAACACGGGGTCGCGATCACGGCCTCACACAACCCCCCGGAGGACAACGGGATCAAACTGTTCAGGGACGGCGTCGAGTACAGCGGCGCCGCCGAGGCCCGGATCGAGGGCCGGATCGCCGAGGGCACAGAGCCGACCCAGTGGGACGGCTGGGGCAGCCACGAGACCGCCGAGATTCTCGACGACTACCGTGACGCGGTCGTGGAGTACGCCGAGGGGTTCGGCGCGGCTCTCGACGGGCTGCGCGTCGTCGTCGACTGCGGCAACGGGATGGCGTCGCTCGCGACGCCGCACGTGCTCCGTGAGCTGGGCGCGGAGGTCGTCACGCTCAACGGCAACGTCGACGGCCACTTCCCCGGCCGCGGGAGCAAGCCCACCGAGGAGACGCTGGGTGACTGTATCCGATTCCTAGAGGACGGGGAGTTCGATCTCGGGATCGCCCACGACGGCGACGCCGACCGGATCGTCGTCCTCACCGGCGACGGCGAGGTCGTCCACGAGGATACCGTGCTCGCGATGCTCGCCGAGGAGTACGTCGCCGCCGCCGACAGCGAGGCCCCGACGGTCGTGACGACGCCCAACGCCTCCGCGCGCATCGACGAGCGCGTCCGCGCCGCGGGCGGCCGCGTCGAGCGCGTCGCGCTGGGCTACCTCCACGACGGGATCGCCGACGCGCGGGAAAACGGGGCGGACGTCGCGTTCGCCGCGGAGCCGTGGAAGCACGTCCACACGCGCTTCGGCGGCTGGATCGACGGCGTGGCTTCGGCAGCGGTGCTCGCCCGCCTCGCCGCGGAGGTCCCGCTCTCGGAGCGCCGTGAGCCGATCCCCGAGCGGCCGTACAGAAAGGTCAGCGTGCCGTGTGCCGACGACGCCAAGGTCGACGCGATGGCCCGCCTCACGGAGACGCTGCCGGAGCGGTTCCCGGAGGCCGAGGTCGACGACGAGTACGGCGTCCGACTCGAACTCCCGGACGCATCGTGGGTGCTCGTCCGCCCGAGCGGCACGGAGCCGTACCTCCGGATCTACGCGGAGAGCGAGGACGTGGAGACGCTATCTGAGGCGGCGCGGACGGTCGTCGAGGACGCGATTGCCGAGGCGGAGTAGCCTACGCCGACGCGATCAGTCGGTCGTGCTCGATCTTGATACAGTGGTCCTGCACGAAGTCGAGTCCAGCTTCTTCGGCTAGCTCCGCGGCTTCGTCGCTTTCGATCCCCAACTGGAGCCACACCGCCCCGGCGTCGCCCCGCTTCTCGTGGCGCTCGATCACGTTTTCCACGATGCCCGGGGTCTCCTCGCTGGGCCGGAACACGTCGACGAGATCGATCTCCTCCTCCACGTCGGCGAGTGAGTCGTACGCTCGCTCGCCGAGGATCTCGTCGGTGTAGGGGTTGATCGGCACGATCCGGTAGCCGTGCTCCTGCAGGTAGCTCGGTACGTCGTGGGCGGCCTTCCCTTCGGTCGTGGAGCAGCCGACGATCGCGATGGTGTCGGCGTCGAGCAGTTCGCGCAGGCCGTCGTCGTCGGTGATGGACATGGCTGTCGGTTGGGGCTCCACAGTGAAAGGTGGTCGGCTCAGGCGTCCGCGAGGTGGATCACCGGCTCCTCATCCTCGTGCACTTCGACGACGCCGTCGAACAGCTGTTTGAGCGTGTTGAGCGTCTGCTGGTCGTGGGCCGTCTCGTCGATGCAGTAGAGCCCGAGCCCGTCGACGCTCTGGACGCGACCGGTGAACACGTGGAGGAAGCGGAACACGGTCTGGAGGTCCGAGTACATCAGCAGCGTCGTCAGCGAGTGGAGCATCACGCGGTTGTGGGTGATGTTCCGGTCCTGGTAGAACGCCTGCAGGAACTCCGAGAGCTGGATCCCGATCCCGGTCATGTCCACGGGCGAGGAGGCGTACTTGACGCGATTGCGATCGGGCACGTCGTCGCCCTGTTGTTTCGTGACACAGTCGACGACGGCGACCGGGCGGCTCTCGTAGCTCGTCCGCTCGGCGAACCGCTCCAGCATCAGGTCGCCACTGTCCTTCGTGGTTACGATGATCGACCCCTCGCCGGTCTCGGTCCCCGCAGCCAGCAGATCGAGACAGAGCGCCCGCTTGCCCGAGAGCGGCGGCCCCGTGAGCAGGATGTTGGTCCCGGGCTCGACGGTCGCGTCGAGATGTGGCTGGAGATCGTACATTAGGCGGCGGAGAGCGGACAGCGGGTAGATCCAACGGTGACGCGGTACCCAATCTGCCCAGGAGTCATCGGATGGTTAGACGATGCTTTGAGGCGTTATTATTCTTTGTGATTGGTGGATGGTTTGGGGCGCCGACGACGCCGACGCCGGCGGGCGAACGCCGGACCGAACCGAGTGACTTAACTGTGGGTCCGCAGTACGAAGGCGTGTCGGGCGCTTAGCTCAGCCTGGACAGAGTACTTGGCTTCGGACCAAGCTGTCGCGGGTTCAAATCCTGCAGCGCCCATCCTTCTGCGTGACGATCAACATTTGGCAGACGGCGGTACGTTCCTTATAAAGGAGCCCCTCCGCGGCCGTGTTGATTTCATCACGCTCCGGAACGGGGGTCGCCGATGTCATGCGATTCGCCTACATTTGAATATCACTCAGAACACATAATACTTGGGTGGCAGTCGATCTGCGCTTACTCGCGGTCGTCAAACGAGGTCGAAAATCGGTTCCGCTGCGAAGCTTATCGAATCCCGCCCGGCTGTGTTGATGAGGCGCTAGAGTACGGCGAGTCCCGAGGGAACAACTGATAATCGACCACCGGCGGGTTCTCGATGAGGTCATCAGGGATACTCGCCGGGTCGCGCAGCAGGTCGAGCACCCCAGTCAGATGTTGGACACCGACTGCGGCGACGATCGTGTCAGCCTCGTCTTGCTCCGCGAGCGCGTGCAGGTGACCAGCCATCACGGCGTCGCGCTCAGCAATCACGGTCTGGAACTGGTCCGGGACGCGTTGTTCCGTTATCTCCCGCCACCGGCGAATCGCCGGGAGATCCAGTTCGCGGTACGTAGCGCGCGTCAACTCCTCCGGCGAGTCAAGGTACCCGAGCTCGGTGAACGCCTCAACGTCGATTTCTGCGAAGTCCGCCGTGCTCTCGTACTCTCGTGTGTCGATCCCGGCGAGCAACAGGTCGTACCAGCGGTCCGTGATGTGCGCCGCAGCCTCGACTTCGTCACGAGGCGGCCACCGTGCGTCCTGCACATCCGGGTGGTACTGCTCAATTGCCTCGGCACACGATTCGACGGCGACGACATCAGGCCCGTACCGCGTGATCGCCCCGGTTATCCGAGCGATTGCGAGGGGAGTGCTGTGCAGAACTCCCAGCACGTGGACGCCGCCGACGCGCCCAGCCGTGTCGCTGTCCGTGATCCCGGTCGCGTCGATAGGACGCCGGTCCTCAGGCATCGCCGTCCACCCCCTGGGGGGCAGTTGAACAGCCTGCTTGGTAGAAAATACTCCTGGTGAGCCGTACTTTCACGAGTCGCGCATGCTCATGTCGGAACTGCTTCATACGGGCGATAGTCAAGAAACCACTTAAAAAATTGCAAAGTTGCCGCGCCAAACCTCAACAACTCACGAGCGAGTCAACAGGTGTCGCCCACTGTTCGACGAAGAGATCCCGACCGTCAATCTTCGAAGAGCTGTCGTGCGTACCGATAGATCGGCGCACCGAGCCAGTCACGTCCCTCTGCGATCTTCTCAAAGGCAGTTTGCGCTCGTTGTTCGGACCACGTCCCTCGCTTGACAAGCGCTCGGAGCACGATAGGGGACAACACGACTTCGGCGTCCACCAATTCTTGAAGCTCGGGGAGCGCCCGATAGTCGTCAGTGACGAGAAACGGTGTGTCCCGGGTTCGCGTCGCCGCGACGCAACTTGCCTCACCAGCATCAATGCGGCTAGTCTCAAACGCTTCGGCCTGTGTTTCGACGATACTGAACGCGTCCTCGCTGCCGAGAACCGTTGCTGCTCCGTCCCCGTGCCGGTCGTCGTAGTCGGCGGTAGCTTCGAGTTCCTCCCAGACTGTCTGGGTCGTTATCACGTCGTACTCCGCAAGAACAGGATCGAGCGCATCGCCGACTGCCAGCGAGATGAGCGCGCTCGTATCGACAACGAGCATCAGAGATCGGCGAGGTCGTCGGCCAGCTCTTCGCCACGGTCCAAGACGTTCTTCGACGATCGGACCGCCTCAGCGTCCTGTCGGCCGATCACGTCGACGAGGTTCTCGAAGTCGATCTGGTCGTCGAGGTACAGTTCGATAACCGCTTCCCGGAAGCTCTCTTCGGACTCTTTCTCTTCGAGATACTGCTGGAGCGCCTCGATCAGCACCTCTGTCCGGTTCTTGTGTGTTACCTCTGCAGCGATGTCAGCCTGCGTGACCAGCTCCTCAGGAAGCCGGAAGTTCACTCGCTTGGTACTCATCTTTGTACAGACGTTGTGTGTACACCTGTTTAGTTGTGTCGGCGAACCCGCTTCCTCTCGGGGCTAACAGAAATCGTCGAGCCCGGCCTGTTGCGTGGGATCGAGCTGCTCGGTTTCCGGCCACTCGATCGTGACGTCGTGTTCGGCCGTGATCCGCGGGTCGAGCTGTCGAAGCACCGGGACAGAATCGCCCGGGCCGACTATCGCCGCTTTACAGTCGTTACAGACCGTGTAGACATCGCCATCGTCGATTTGGATTCGCTGGTACCCGCTCTCGGCACACCCGACAGTACACTCCGGTTCGGCATTCCGGAGTCGTCGCAGCGACGCTTCTGCCGATGACCATCGAAGTTCCCTCACGAGTCGGTCGTGCTCCTCGACAGAGAGGCGGAGCGTCAACGACGCCTGTTGAACAGTCGCTCGGAGATCCGCTACCGACTCGTACCTCGGGTCATCCTCCGAATGATTGTCACCCAGATCATCGAGCCGTTCATCAAGCGCTTCCAGTATCGATCGCTTCTCTTGCGGGCACATGTGGAGCGTCGAGTACGGGTTCAGGTCGGCGATCGACACGGTCACCTCCGGTGCCGGCAGCGAAGTCGGCCACCAGTACATGTTGTCCGCGTCATCGACGCCGAGCTCCTCCACGGCGACGAACTCACTGCCACGGGGTGGTTCGTACGCCCACTCCGCAGGATCGATCGGGCCGAGAACCCGCCACGTTTGCTCGACCACGTCGAACTCGAACCGGTAGTACGCGTCCTCCGTCTCGACAGCGATACATCGCACGCGCGCTGCGCCGAGATCAGCGATATCGGCATGTGCCTTGTAGAACTGCAGCAGTCCCGTCTCGGCCCAGACAGTGACTGCACCGCCGTAGGCTTGCTTGGCACATGTCTTCAGACGAACCAGGTCGCCTAGCGTGGCGAAGTGTGCGGGCAGTAACTCAGTCCGATCCCCCCGTGACGTGGACCGATACTCCTCAGTCTCGACAGGGATCGTTTCATCGACAGCCGTGGCGGATCGGACCAGCTCCTGCAGGTGGTCGAAGCCGATCCACTTTCTGTCGGAGGCGGATCCGACCGTCGAGAGGCTCGACGCGCTCTGAATCGGGCCCGCCATGACCCAGTGGTCCTCGTCGAAACGGAACTGGTAGGCATCGTCGTCGGTGAGGACGACGAAGTTGATGACGAGTTCCTCACCGTGATCGGGAAGCCCGAACTCACGTTTCGTCTCGACGGTATTGATCTCTACCCACATCGCCGTGTCGCCGTTGAACGCCGATGCGACCTCCGGCAGCTCCGCGACAAGCAGCGGTCTCGCCGGAAGCGAATCCACGGAGCACCACTCATCATCGCTCTTTGCCGCCATCACGGATCACCTCCCGTGGTACGCAGAGCTTTCTTCCTGTCAACGATCTCGTGCATATGTACGGTTCCTTGAGGATCATTATAAAGCTATGTAAAGTCCCGACGCCGAAATCCGGCGTTTCAGGGGAATTTCTTCCTCGAAACGCTCAGGTACACGAACCACGGTGAGTTTGTGAGGAATCATTCGATCACAGTGCCCACTGCCCCGAAAAAATAATGTTACTTGACGGCCATGTTCCCGACTGGCCGCGCATACACCTGTGCGGCCGGCACGGGCGCACCACCGCCCGCAAGAACTTGGGGTTACACCCAGGGTCACTCTCACAACCCGCGGGTTTTCCATCGGCGACGTGTTCCGAGCCAGTCTAAACCGCCGAAACCGACTCTACAGTATGATCAGATTCCCCCAGCAGCGGCAAAGAAACCGAGCAGTACAATGACGACGAACACTACCGCGCCGACAGCCAGTGGCGTGTTCTCCATCGCTTTCTCGTAGAACGGCATGGCCTCGTACTGTTCCCGGAACGCATCCCGATTCGTCTCATCGTAGAAGTACTTCGTTTTGAACGCAAAGCGCTCGGTTACCGCGCACCCCGTGCAGACCGGAGTTTCTTCCAGCCGCTCGGTTTTGACGTGGGAGTCACAGTTGATGCTGCCGCAGTTCCCACAGTACGTGTAGGTATTCTTGGAGCCTGCTGTGTCACAGTGAACACACTGATGGATCCCGTCGTCACGTGTTACGCGTGATGGCCCTGCCGCGAAATACTCGTAGGGATACGAGTACGACTGAAGGTCCGTCGTGTGCCGGACTTGTGGCACGTACACCGGTTCGATGGACTGGACCGAGATATCAGAGCGGTTCGGTTCGCAGGTTTTCGTGTACGTGACGTTGTTATCCCCCGTATAGGACACCGTCGTCGTGTGGTGATCCTGGAGCCGTTCGACAGCCCACTCTTTGTACTCAGTCTGCGTTTGCCCGTACCGTCGCTCCTCAACGCGATCGAACACGCTCTCGAACTGATCCGTATCGAGGTCAACAGTCGTGTGGAGGTTCTCCAACACGAGATTCGAGACGTCCTCAGAGGTTGTTCGTGGCTGCCCGCGGTCAGCATGCACGACGAACCGTGACCGGTCGTTGACCCGGTGAATCACGCCGACCGAAGTCTCGAAGACAGCGTTCGTGTCCGCTGTCACCGCCACGACTGGCCGGAATGTGACTTCCGAGTACGGCGTGGGAAGCTCTGATGAGTCGATGTTTTCGATGTCTTGGAACGCTTCCTCGACCGGCGCAGTCACAGACGTTGCCGGATCGTACGCCCGGAGCGTCTCGTCGCACAAGATTTCGATCCGGCCGTTGTAGAGGTCAAGCCCGATTTCGTCGGCGATCTCACGAAGGTCCGCACCGTCGATGAGTTCGATCGGGTACGGGTCGTCGTTCCGATGCAGCCGCTCAGCATATTCAATAGCCGGATTCGTGAACCGGCCAGTCGTCACCACCATGCCGCGTTTCGGCCCATCGAACTCGAACGTCGCAATCGCCGAGTGCAGTTTCTGCACGACCGGCCGGCCGACCGTCCCCGTGTGCTTACACTCGACGACGATCCCGCGACGCTGACCGTCGACGATCTCCTCCATGAGGATGTCACGCCCCTCGTCAGCCGTCCGTTCAGCTTGCCGGACGTTCTCGTACCCGAGATTCCGGAAGACGTCCTCGATGACGTCCTCGAACTCGAACCCGGAGAGCTCGTCCAGCACAGGCATTCTGACAGTTTCACTTGTTGGCCCTCCATCGTATATACGTTCCCTATGGTCGGGATCGGTGTCCTCAGAAAAGCGTGAGAAACCGTCGACAGCGACATCGGGAATCAGAACGCGCTGACGATGTCCTCGATCGAGAACAGGCGGAGGTCGGCCCGTTCCTCCGCAGCCTCAATCAGGCTCTGGGTGAAGCCGCTCCGCGAGAACAAGCAGAACTCGTAGGCGACATCGCTTCCGCCATGTGGCGTCCAGCGGATATCCTCGACGTCGCTTTCGAGATCGTTCAACACGTCGTACCCCATCGGCTGGCTGGTGAACTTGCATTCGCCGGCGACCATCGTCGCGTCGCTCGTCAGTCCGACCACGTCAACCTCCTGCTCCTGATACCACCAGCTGCCGACTCGCTCGAACGTATACCCGTCATAGAGGTCATACACGGCGGTTCGGCACAGTTCCTCGAACTTCGGACTGATTGCGTCTGCGAGGTGTGGTTCGATCAGTTCATCGTAGGCGTCGGTGCCCGCCCGGTCGTACTTGTCGCCCTGTCCATAGACGAATCGGAACCAGAACCGGAACAGCGCGTCCTGCAACACGTACTGCCCGCGCCGCGATTGTGCCGGATTCTCGGTCACCGGTACTTTCCGGTCGACGATCTCCAAGTCCTGCAGATTCTTCAGGTAATGGCTAATCTGATCCGAGTCGATGCCGGCCGTCTGTGCGATCTCGTTCGAGGCCGCGTTCCCAGCGGCGATCGCCTTCAGGATCGAGAAATAGCGGTTCGGATTCTCTAACTCCGTTCGCAGTACGTACTCGGGTTCGTCGTGGAGGAACCCACGTTTCGAGAGGATGGCATCCCGGATGTTCTCCTCCAGTGGTCGGTCGTCGTCGACGGCCTGCAGGTAGTGTGGTGTCCCGCCGAAAACGCCCCACGTTAGCACCGTCTCCTCAGGGCCGTAGTCGGGGAAGAACTCCGTGGCGGCGTCGAACGGCAGTTCTTCCAGCTGGAGGCGCATGTCGAACCGGCCGTGAAGCGGGCTTCCGCCACTCATCACCTTCTCTTTCATCATGCTGATCGATGATCCGACAAGCACCAGCGTGGCACTCGTGCCCTCAACCTCGTGATCCCACAGTCGTTGGACGACCGAAGGGAGGCTCTCGTCACTCTCAATCAGGAATGGGAATTCGTCGAGGACGATCAGCGCGTCCTGCTCGATGAGATAACCGAGGACATCCTCCCACTCGCGGCGGATCCGCTCGATACCCGGAAAAGCTCTCGCCGCCTCCGCCACGAAGTCATCGAGTTGCATCTGCTTGGTCGTCTCCGTGGCTTGATAGTAGACGACGTCGTCCCGATCACGAATGGAGTGTTCGACTAACTCCGTCTTCCCCACACGCCGGCGGCCCCAGACGGTGATTAGTGAGGCCTCGTCGGAGTCGTACCGTTTTTGAAGGGCCGCAACGTCCGCATCGCGGTCGACGAATCCGTCCATACGCCTACAGTCCGGGTCCACCCCAATAACAGCGTCGATAAGGTAGATCAGATTAGGGTATTCTGGAATACCCAATTTTTGACTACCATATCTGGGTATCGTTGTAGTCAAAAAAGAGAGGGAGAACGATGATACTGCTTACTCCTCGAACCAAGGAGCAACCCTGAACGAATCCGGTGCGCAGTCGAGTTGGTTATGATGGCACCACCGACAATGCTCGCCGTCGGTATACTGATCGAACGAAAACTCTCTGATCTCGTTCATCGACGCCGTCACGTCGTCCCTAACCGCTTCTAGCTCGTCGGCGTTGAACGTTCGCGTCTCAACCTTCGGTCCGATATCGCCGACGTAGGCGTACCCCGCCCGTCGAACGGGCTCGTCGTACAGGTCACGGCACGCTAACAGGTAGATCGGGAGTTGCTTATCGTCCTCCAAGTCGCGGTGCCGTTCGGTCGCCTTGTAGTCGATGACGAGAAGCTCGTCGTCCGGCGTTCGATACACGGCGTCGATGTACCCGACGAGTTCGTGCCCGTCGATGTCGAGTTCGAACTCTCGCTCTGCGTCGATGATATCGTAATCAGGGAGGTCTAACTCGAAGTACCGGTCGATACACTGTTTCGCCGCCGGGAGCGCGTCTTCAGCTCGGCGCTGACTGGCGAGCCGCTCGCAAATCTCGTCCCACCCCTCCTGCTGGTCCACGCCCTGCTTCCCAGCTTGTTCTGCAGTGTCGTGGAACAGCACGCCGATCTCACGTTGAGACACCCCGCTTCCCGCATCACTCGTGGCCTCCCGGTGATCGGGGAACGCGTTGACCACGTAGTCCAGATAGTGACTGCGCGGGCATTCTTCGTAGGCTGCCAGTGACGTGTAGCTGTGTGAGAGCGACGGCGACGGTGCCGACGGTCCGGTCAACGACGAAACCTGAAGTGTCTCCAACTCGGTACTCGGAGAGAGGTCGCCGTTCAGGGTGGCTGTTGCGAGATCGACCACGCGGTCGCGTGCCTGCTCAACCGCGAGTTCTTCCCCCTCGTGATTGATGCTCCCGCCAATGTGCCCGACAGTCTCACTCGCCAGCGTATCAGTCCAGTCTCCGGCGTCATCCGGGAGACACTCCTGCACATCAGTCCAGAGCGGGAGCTGCCCGCGCGCTGGCTGCCACGGGATCCGAGGTGGCAGAACCTCATCGACGGCCTCTGAAATCGGGTGCACGTCCGCAGCATCGTCGTCGTCATCGGAACCGCCCTGGAGGACGAGGACATCTTCCGCGCGAGTGATTCCGACGTGGAACACGCGCCGGGTTTCACGCGCGTCACGCTCGACGAAGTCGTCGGCGAACGCCGTCTCCGGCCCGTCGGACAGGCTCGTTTCGAACGCGTCGTAGGTGCGTGAACTCGGTGCCCACTCGTCGGCCGTGATCTGCGGGATGAGGACGACCGGGAAATCCAGGCCCTTGCTCTTGTGGATGGTCGTGACGTTGACCGCGTCGTCGGCGACATCCGGCTGGCTCGTCGGGGAGGAGCCGCTCTCGTCGAACAGTGAGTCGTAGTGTTCGAGCGAGTCGATGAACTCCGGGGTGAGCGGCGGTTGGACCGTACTGTCCCCGTACTGTTCGATGACGTCCTCCAGCTGGGCGAGGTCACGGCGTTCCTGCTCGGTCAGGTACCACTCAATGTTCGTGATGTCCGAAAGTTCGCGGTACAAGTGGCTGAGTGATGCCGAGTTCCGAAGTTCGAGGAGTTCCGTCACGTGTTCGCGGGCCTCGGCGACACGGTCAGGTTCTTCAAACTCGTCGAGCGGCGTCTCCCGCAGTGTATCCACGAGTGGCTCGTCGCCCGCGTTGAGGCTGCGGAGATCGGCGTCGCACAGTCGGTACCGCATCAAGAGGACGCGGTTCCAACTGACTTCGTCGTCGAGTCGTGCGAGCGCCTTCAGGTAAGCGGTGACGGTTCCGACCCCAACTGATTCCGTGGCCAGATCACCAGCAACCTGATACGGGATTCCGGCATCCTCGAATTCCTCAATGACCGGCGTCGCGTGGTCGTTCTTCCGAACGAGTAACGCGATATCGCCCGGATCGTACGCCTGGTCAAGGTTGTCTGCTGCACCGCTCAACAGGTTCTGCACGACAGTGCGAAGTTGAGACGCACCATCCGCGTCGTCTTCCTCCGGCAGTTCCACGGTAGCAACGGTGTCCCCGTCGTACGCAGGTTCATCGACGCGTTTCAGTGTCTTGTGGCGTTCGCGGTGGTCGAGTTTCTGTATTGCTTCGTTCGCCAGGTCGAGGATCGGCTGTCGGGAGCGGAAGTTCTCCTCTAAGGGTTCGTCGGACAGCGCGTCGAAGGCCCGGTCGAGTTCGTCGGTGATGTTGGCGACGTGCGCGCCGCGCCACTCGTAGATCGCCTGGTCATCGTCACCAACGACGAACAGGTTGTCGTCGGTGACTAGCGACGTGACGAGGTCGAACTGCAGCCGATCTGTGTCCTGGAACTCGTCACAGAACACGTAATCCCACCGGTCAGCGATCTCCTCGCCGACCGGCGAATCCATCAGTGCGGCCGTCTCAACGACGAGGCCATCGAAGTCTATCAGGTTCCGCTCATCGAGTTCACGCTCGTACGCCGCGTATCCAGCCGTCAGGTCACGCGCGGTGAGGCAGTCCGAGACGAACGAGTCGAGATGATCGGTGAGTTCGAGGTTGAGATCACCTGGGATACCTGTCGGCGCACCACTTGCGTACCCGCCGAGCAAGTACTTCGGGAGTTTGTACGCGTTGTCCGGCAGTTCCCGATCACCGGACTGGTGTGCTTCGAATGCCGCTTCGAGTGCGTCGCAAAGCTTGACGAGCCGGTCGAGGAAGTCGCGTACACTGGCCTCAATACCGTCCGTCCCGAGCGCGTCGCGTTCGGCGACGAGGTCGGCACGCGCGTCTGGGAGCGAATCCAGCACGCTGGACACGGACCGGCCATTTAGATGGTCGCTGGCAATCGACTTGACACGCTCCGGGAGGTCGGCGAGGTCGTGCACGCGGTCAGCAGGCCCGAGGAACGCATCGATGTCCTCGGGCGTGATGCCGCTGCGTTTCATCGACCCGATGAAGTTCAGCAGCTTCGACGCCGCGCCGGACGCGTACCCGTCACCGCCGTACACGTTGGGTTTCACAGCCCGGTACTCGATGTCGTCCAGCACATCCAGCACGATGGCGTACTTCTCGGCGTCGGTGGCGACCTCGAAGTCCGGGTCGATACCGGCTTCGTACGCGTAGTCGGTGAGGATCTCGTTACAGATGGAGTGGTACGTGTACGCGTCGATGTCGTACCCGGCCGCGCCGAGTTTCGCGTTGAGTTTCTCTCGCATCGAGTCCGCCGCGTTGTTCGTGAACGTCAACGCAAGAATCCGATCCGGAGAGACGCCTTCCTCGTCGATGAGGTGCTCGATTTTCCGCACCATCGTGAACGTCTTCCCCGTCCCTGCGCCAGCCAGTACGCGCATCGGATACGCATCGGCGTCGATGATCGCCTGCTGTTGGGGTTCCGGGGAGACGTCTTCCTTCGGTTCCGGGTACCACGACGGGTACTCGGTGTCGCCGCTCATCGCTGCACCTCCGTGGACAGGCGGTCAGCGCACATCTCTCGGTAGTCGCAGTCCGGGCATGCTTCCTCGTTGATCAGGTCGAACGGGGCAGGCTCGAACGCCTCGCCAGTAATCCCGTCGTGAGCCTCGCGGATGAGTGCCCAAATCGTGTCGTAGTGCTCTTCGTAGATTCCCGTGGTTTCCCGCGGATACCCGCGGGCAGACACCTCGTACCCAGTGGAAGTGCTTTCGAACGACGTGCTGTTGAGCAGGCCGTAGAAACTGAACCGGACCTCCATCCCCTCCTCGTAGAACGGTTCGTTCTTCACGCCCTCGACGTACGTCGCCGTCTGGAACGCGTTCCGCACGCGTTTCGGCTCGTGCGCGTCGCCGTCGCGGTGATCGGCGAGGTACTCGGCGGTCCCAGAGGAGATGACGCCCCGCGTATTCCGTTTGTAGTCGAACACGTGGAGCCCGTCGTCGGTTCGGATGACGTTGTCAGCTTTCCCGTGCAGTGCCCGCCCGTCGCGCTCACACTCGACCCAGCACTCAGTCGCAACGGATCGACGTGCGTGTTCGATCCCGTCACCACCGTCCGGTGCGAAGAACGCCTCGATTGCTGCTCGGTTCTCCCGGCGCTGGTACTCCCTATGCGCGGTGGACTCGTAATCTTCCCGGACCGTGTGCTCGTCCCACTTCGCCGTGAACGTCTCCATCGCCCGCGCATGAATCGTCTCTGCTGCATCTTCAGGCGATGTCGCCTCGCAGACGTCCTCAATCACTTCGTGGTACATCGATCCTTGGTTCAAGTACAGTTCTGTCCGGTCCGGCGTGTTCACGTCCTGGACGTACCCGTACTCGTACTGCCGCGGGCACGCCGCGTACGTCGCCAACCGCGACGGGGACAAGGCTCGCCCGCTCATCGCCGCACCTCCCCGTTCGCCAGTTCAACACGCGCACGCAACGCCTTTCGAAGCGCGTCACCCCGCTCCCCACTCGCATCCAGCAACGCTTGGATCTCTCCGAGCTCTCCCTCCACCTCGTCAAGCGACACCGTCACGTCCTGACTGTTCGCGCGCCGCACCTCTGCCAGTGCGTCATCGACCCGTGACAGTAGATACTCCTCCGCTGCTTGCTCGCTCGTAATCGCCGGATCATCGGCGTCTGTCACCCACGGCACGTCGTCGTATGCGGCCGTGAGGAACCGCGACGCCTGCGCACGCTCTTCGAGCGCCGTGTCCTCATACTCGTACAGGCAACAGTACAGTCGCTCTGTCGCCGCACCAGCCCCGATTGCGAGGCGACGCCGCGCGTGCTCCGTGTGATACCGTGCGAACGGCCGGCTCGAAGCTGTGGACGTCGTCGGGAACGTCGCATCCACATCCGCTGCCTCAAGGTCCGTCACACCGGGGTAGTCCGGCATCGACGCGACCCGCTCTGTGGGGAACAACCGCGTCAGGAACGCGTCGCCCGGGTACTCACTGTCCACGAGATTCACGAGAAACACCGCGCGGAACGACTCGTTCTTGATCGCTTGCAAGTGATCGATCCGGACACCGCCGTCGAAATCCGTCGCGCTCGTCTGGTTCTGCTGAGGCGCGTACTCGTGAGCGCGTTCCAGCATCTCCCGGTACGACGCCCACGACGCGTCCACGAACTCAGTATCTTCAAGGAACGCCGCCATGCGGAACGCCCGCCGCACATTCCCAAACTGTGCACGAGCATCTAACGGCGACGCACGCTCTGCGATCCGAGCCTTCAACCCCGAATCCGTCGCCCACCACCGAACCGCATCCTCCAAGCTGTCCCTCTCGCCAGCACGGGCAACACGCTCCGGATCAAGCTCCGGCCCGCGATCCGACACTACAGCCTCATCCTCCTCGTCGGCTGCGAGATATCGAACGACAGCAAGGAGCTCCCGGATCGCCGGGTCGTCACCGAACCCCGTCACAGTCGTCGATTCCGCTGGCACTCCTGCGCGTTCAAGCGCCTCGATCGCGTCCGTCACCGTCCCCCCACTTTGCTTCGTGGCCACGGCGACGTCGTCGTACCCCCAGTCCCGCTGCCCGACAAGCTCCTCGATCTCGTTCGCTACCTCGGCGAGTTGCTCGTCACTGGCAGCCGTCGCAAGGACGGACACCGACCCTGATTCCGGGTCTTCCGGTACTGTTGCTTCAGCGAAGTAGGCTGCCGTGGCCGCTGGCCGCGACGACGGCGTCACCGACACCCCGCGCCGGGACTCACTGAACGACACGTACTCCGTCACCGGCCCCGGCTCGACCCACGTCCGTCGCACACTCGCGTTCTCTTCCGCGATACAGACCAGGTCACCGTCCCCGGCGAGCGCGTCGAGGTATGCGCGGTCGAGGAGAAAGAACTCCTCGAACTCGACTGCCAGCACCGCCTCGAAATCCACGACATCCTCGCGTGCATCCCCAGAGAGGACATCAAGTGCGTCGGAAATCAGTTGCCCGCGCTCCATGTGGTCGTGCTCGGCGAGCCACTCGTGGAACGCGTCAAGCGCAGCCGTGATGTCTCGGAGCTCCGGTGTCTCGTCTGGCGTGGTCATTTGCCAAGAGATCGTACCCATCACCGCATCCACGTCCTCGATGAACGACGGCTGCGCAGACGCCCGCTGGAGGTACTCCGTTTCCCACTCGTAATCTTCCAGGAACCGGTGGAGGAGTTCACGTCGCAGCGCGTCAGAAAGGATGACGCGGTCATCGGTCTGATTGAGGACATCCGTCGCATGCACCACAAGCGACGTTACGTACGGTGTCGCCGCGCCCGGAAGCTCCGCACCTAACGCCCCCTGGAACGTGTCGGTACTCGTCGGCGCACCCGTGACGACGAGCACATCCTCAGAATCGTGTTCGTCGAGGAGCGTTCGGTATTCCTCCCGCGCTGTCCGTTCGACGTTATCCGCGCCGAACGGTGTCGTGACTAAGGTCCCGTCGAATCGCCGATCAGCAGTAGATAGAGACACGTAATCGAACCTCGGACGGTCAAAACAGTTGAGAGGTGTCATGATAAGCCTGTTCCCGTCTACCATGTTCGAGTCGTCTCTTTTCGACTAGTGGAGTCGTTTCATCCGAGTTTGTCGCCAAAGCGCCTATACACCAGCCGAAATGTATCTCTGGATGATGGGATGAACGAGACAAACGAATTACGACGTGAGTTGGAGACGTTGACACGCCGGTGGGAGCAACTCACCGCCGTTCCTGAAACACCTCGGTCACTGATGGACGTGATCGAATACTCCCTGGGGTCACAGCAGAAAGCCGAGGTGTATATCAACCGGTTGTTCGCGTACTTCCTTGATCCGGACCAACCGCACGGAATGGAGGAGGAATTTCTCCGCGCGTTCCTCAATGGCTTGCCCGACACGTGTGGGTTCGATGAGGATCTCCATGATCTCTCGGATGTCGTCGTTGACGACCAAGTACGGCTCACGGAGCAAGTTGACGGAGACCCAGTGTCGTCAGGCTTTGTCGACTTGGTCGTCCAGGTTCCGAACGAGTGGTTCCTTCTGGTCGAACTCAAATTCTCTGCGGAGGACACGCAGACGGAGTTCTATCGCCAGGACGTCACGCACATCGACGATGTTCCGAAGGACGACTACGAGTCTGGCGCGTACTACCTCTATCTGCATCAAGCCGACCGCCCGGACGCGAACGACTCGGAATTCAGCAACTGGACGTGGACGAAGTTCGTCGACTCCGTCCTGACCGACTTCATCGTCGCCACCGCACCACGGTACCCGCAGCGAACGGTCGTACAGCTCTACGAATTCGCCGACGACATCCGATCCATCGCAGGCATGTCCGACCCAACAGACAACGTTGCCGAGAAAGTCGAACTGTACCTCGACCACTACGAGACCATCACCGACGTGACCGAGACGTTCGAAGACCAGTGGGAGACGTTCGCGCATAACTGGCCAACCCGACTTGCGAATCGCCTTGCATCGAACGGCTCAGGGGCAATCCTCTCGGACACAGACTACCACGTCCAGTTCGAGTGCCCGACCGACGGCGTCGGGAACTGGTGGTTCCGATCAACCAGTTCCGACTGGGGGATGCTGTTCAAGCACGGGTGGTGGCGACACACCGATGACCTCACCGACATTCGCCACGAGCGCCCCGACGACCGCAACGACGCCAGAATCGGATTCCACCACCGACTCGAAAACGACCGCGACCAAGCCCTTCGAGACAACACGCTCACCCTCTACTTCCGAAACATGGGCGCCAACGACCAATCCTTCATCGACGCGGTGTACGAGAAGTTCAATGCACAGGCCGATGCTATCGACACCGTTCTCCCGGCGACTGCCAATCGCACCGGGAATAAACGGAACATGATCGCTGCGACGTACGACATCACCCCTGACGACCACGATGACTTCTTCACAGCCTACATCGCTGCACTCGAAGACGCGTTCCGTGACTTAGTCGTCGAAAACCCGGAACTACTCTCGATCCTCGACGGCATTTACGCCGATGCTGTCGACGACGTCTACGACACCGACATCACCCCACCCAGATAATTCGGCAGTGAAAATATCTCTGTTATGTATCTGATGTCACCTTGCGGTAGGCGTACGCATCATCTGTTCCATATTCCGGAGCTCTCACAGGGTGATTTTCTAATTGTTTCCGAGCGTTGTCCAAGAGGTCTCTACGACTCAGGTCTTCAATACCCCGATAGTGATTCGTTTTCCTTACGTGCTTTTGCTGTCGTGGTCAGCACCCACTTGTTCGCAGCGTTGCGCCAGCCCATCGGCTCGTACGGACACCTTCGACTCACTTCGTCGCTCTCGGTGATTGCTGTAACCACGTCGTCGAACCGGACGATCTGCTCGATATGGTCTGTGGGGTTTGTAAGCGCGTCTTCGAGCGGTTGCTCGGCATCTAGTGCCGCGGAGGCGACTGCGCGAAACTTTGTCGGCACATCGTCGGCGTCTTCCTCGTCATCAGCCTCCGTCTCATCGGGCTCATCCGGGCCTGCCCCTTCGAGTTTTCCACCGTCAGCGACTGACTGAGTCTCGTCGTCGCCGGTGTCTTCGGATTCCAGCGCTCGGCTTTGTTGTTCCCGCAGGTCCTTAAGGAATCGCGAAATTTCTTCTTCGAGGAGAGGCAGCATCTCTTCATTGTCCGGGTCAAAGAACGCCCGTCCGGTCCGCTCATGTAGAATGAACTGACCGCCCCCTTGTGAGACTTCGCTGACAACGTTGATTTCCTCAAGATGATCAAGCAGCGTGTCTACACCGTATTCGAGCCGGCTGCCGAGGATTTCTTTGAGATCGCTCGTAGGGACCACTTGGTCGTTGGTCTCGAAATACTCGTTCGCGTAGAGCCAATTCGCGAGATTGACCATGCTGTCGCAACTGTCGAGATGGCCCTTCTCGTCGCGGATGTACTGTTCGAGTCGGTCAGTGTCGTCGGAATCGCTGGTACTCATTGTGTAGTGTGGTGGGTTCTCGATCACTACGGGCGGTTGTTCCTCGGCATGACTCCGGGTGCTGTTCAAGACGTGAGCGTCCACGGCACTGTGAGCGGAATCTTACCAGACTACGTCGTATTCCCAACAGCCTACTTCAGTGGAGGTGATAGCTAACCTTAATGGTTTTCCACACTGTTTCCCGTATTACTATTGTCGGCTCTGGTGAATCGCTATACTGCGGCGGGATAGGTCGTCAGTTCAAAGGAGTTGAAGCGGGAGACTGTCGATGCCTATGTCGAAAATCTCCCGCTTCACTCGCAAAACTGTGACGTTAGCTAAAAATGCTGTTGGTGGCCGAGGCGAAGTCGCCGCCCCCGAAGGGGGTGGCGGCTTCGCCGACTACGCCGTCGTTTCGCTTCACTGTCTCCGGATTTACTTGGCGAAACCGTATCGTGAAGCGCTTGATCTCTTGAGCGAGATGCCGCATATTTTGGCCGAGATCGGCCTCGAAGAGGGCGATCTCCCGCATCACTCCACGCTTGTGAAGGCGTTTGATAGGTTAGAGATGAAGATCTGGCGGGTGCTCCTGCGCCTTTCGTCGCAGCTGCACGACACCGCCGATCACGCCGCAATGGACGCGACGTTTTTCGACCGCGAAACTGCCAGCAAGCACTACTGTCGCCGGACGAATTACCGCGTTCAAACGCTCAAAGCGACTGCGCTCGTTGATACGAAAACGCAAGCTGTGCTCGACGTTCACTGTACGACTGAGAAGCGCCACGACACGCAGATCGGCTGGCAACTCGCCCGCCGCAACGCGGGCGAGATTGCCAGCCTCGCCGCTGACAAAGGCTACGATTGGCAGCAATTGCGCAAGAAATTGCGCGAAGAGGGCGTGAGACCGCTGATCAAGCACCGCGAGTTCCGACCCATCGATTGCGCGCATAACGCGCGCATCGATGGGTCTCTATACGGCCAAAGAGCACTGTCTGAGACCGTCTTCTCGACGATTAAGCGCACGCTCGGCCACGCGGTGCGTGCCCGAGCGTGGTACCGCGAATTTCGTGAGATCGTCCTGATGTGTGCGGTCCACAACATCAAGCGATCCGTGAAACAGTGAAACGAAACGCCTTCTGGCGATTCACCAGAGCCGTTTGGTGGGCTCTTTTGCCAGAGGTTAGCGGAGTATCGACGGTTGCTAACGGAACAGCAACCGCGACAGTAGTTTGACTGATGATTACGGGAACCGCAACAGCGACAGCGCCTCGGTCGTAGACCACTTGCGACCGCACCGCTCCGCACAGCCCACGAACCTCCCCAGCCGACTCGGTCGCAACCGCTCCCTCGTCCCTCGCGCTGGTCGCGCCCCGTCGGGCGCTCCTGCTTCGCGCCGACAGCCACCGCGGTGCGGTAGCGGGGCGGTGGACGCCTCGCGCTCGCCAGCGGTCGGCGAGCGCGGGGGGAGAGATGGTGACTCGGGGCTGTGCCGGGCCTCGTGCCCGGCACCCTGCGGTCACCAGTTGCCAAGGATAGATCTGCTGTTGCGGTTGCTGTCTACGGTGCTGTCCCGATCAATCACGTATCCCACAGGCGCCGCCCAGACGCGTTTGGAGAAAGCACTTACCCACTCTCCCCGACCCGAACCACATGGACACGGCCCCACTCACCGACGCCGACGAGTCCCTCCACGACAGAGCCGTCCGGGTGAATCGCGAGGCGTTCGACCCCGAGTTCTTCGACGGCGGCCACGTCGTCGCCGCGGCGGTGCGCACCGCCGACGGATCGGTGTACGACGGCGTCAGCCTCCCGACTAGCGTCGGCCGCGTCTCCGCCTGCGCCGAGCAGGGGGCGGTGAGCGCGGCGATCGGCGACGGCCACGCACACGACGAGATCGACGCCTGCGTCGCCGTCTCCCACCCGCTTCCGAGCCACGACGCGGAGGACCACCGCGTCGTCCCGCCCTGCGGCGCCTGTCGGGAGCTCCTCGTGGACTACAACCCCGAGATGCGGGTGGTCGTCCCCGTCGACGGGGAGAACCGAATCGCTCGTGCGACCGATCTCCTCCCAGTCAGGACGTGGTAACGGATCGGGAAAATCCGCCGCGACAGGGAGTTCTTTACGCCGTCGCTCCCAGTTCCCCGCCACAGCCATGAGTCTCGACCTTCCCGACATCGGCCTCGGCACCTCCGGCACGAAGGGCCACGAGTGCGCCGACGCGGTCGCCACGGCGCTCGACGCCGGCTACCGCTTCGTCGACACCGCACAGATGTACGACAACGAGCCCGCGGTCGGTGCGGGGATTCGCCTCTCCGAGGTCGACCGCGAGGACGTGCTCCTCGCGAGCAAGATCCTCCCGGACAACCTCGGCTACGAGGACGCCAAACGCACGAGCCGGGAGAGCCTGGAACGGCTGAGCGTCGACGAACTCGACCTGCTGTACGTCCACTGGCCGACAGGCGCGTACGACCCCGAAGAGAGCCTCCGCGCGCTGCAGGAACTCCAGGACGAGGGTGTGACCCGCAACGTCGCGGTGTCGAACTTCACGCCCGAACTGCTTGACGAGGCCCGCGAGATCCTCGACAGCGATATCGCCGCTCATCAGGTCGAGTGCCACCCGCTGCTCCCGCAGGACGAGCTCCGGGAGTACGCCGCCGAGCACGACCACACTCTCGTCGGGTACTGTCCGCTCGGACAGGGGGAGATCTTCGATACGCCCGAACTGCAGACGGTCGCCGACCGTCACGACACCACACCCGCGGCAGTCTGTATCGCGTGGGCGGTCGAGAAGGAGGCGCTGGTGCCGATCCCGAAGTCCGCGACGCCGGAGCACATCCGCGCGAACTACGAGGCCGCGAGCCTCGACCTGACAGAGGAGGATATGGCGACGATCGACGGGATCGAGGCGGAGGAGCGACTGATCGACCCCGACGGCGCGGCGTGGAACCAGTAGGGGGTCGGTCTCCCCACCGACCGGCCCCTCTGCGAAGCTGAGCAGTCCAAAGGATACAGTCAAGGGAGTCACCTCCATCGTGGCCCGTATGGCTCTTTTCGAACTGTCCGGCGCGGCGATCGTCTTCCTCCTCATCGTCGCCGTGCTCGTGGCGTTCGTCACCGAAGTCGTCCCCAACGACGTGACCGCGATCGCCGTCGTCGCCGCCCTCGTCGTGCTCGAACCGTGGACCGGCGTCGGTGCCCGGGGGGCGATCTCCGGCTTCGCGAACCCGGCGACGGTCACCATCATCGCGATGTACATGCTCAGCGCCGGCGTGCAGGCGACGGGGATCGTCGAACGGCTGGGGATCTACCTCGCTGACTTCACCGCCGGCAAGGAGTTCCGTGCGCTCGTCGCGACGGTCTGTACCACCGGTCCCATCGCCGGCTTCGTGAACAACACGCCCGTCGTGGCGGTGTTCATCCCGATGGTAACCGATCTCGCCGAGAAGACGGAGCTTAGCCCGTCGAAGCTCCTGCTGCCGCTGTCCTACGCCGCCATCCTCGGCGGCACGCTAACGCTGATCGGTACGTCGACCAACATCCTCGCGAGCGACTTCGCCCGGATCCTCATCGACGGCCGCGACGGGATCGGGATGTTCGAGTTCACCGGGCTCGGCGCCGTGCTGCTGGCGGTCGGCACCGTCTACCTGCTGACGGTCGGCTGGCGGCTCACGCCCGCACGAGTGCCCGTCGACAGCGACCCTGTGACCGAGTTCGACCTCGACAACTACCTCACGCTGCTGGAGGTCACCGATGACTCCCCCGCCGTCGGCGCGACCGTCGACGCGTTCGACGAGGGGTACCCCGACGTTCGCGTGCTGCAGGCCCGCCGCGACGGCGAGGCGTACGCCGGCGCCCACTCCGATCGCGTCCTCGACGTCGGCGACAGCCTCGTCGTCCACGGCTCGCTGCAGGCGGTCAATCAGTTCCGCGAGGCCGCCGCGCTGAACCACCGCTCCCGCGAATCGGTGACCGAGGACACGTTCGAGTCGGCGGCGACCGACGGGACGCTCGCGAAAGCCGTCGTCCCGGACCAGTCGAGCTACGTCGGCGAGACGGTCGCCGAAACCGGGCTCCGCGACTACCACGAGACCACGGTGCTGGCGATCCGGCGTGGCGGCGACCTGCTCAGGACCGAACTCGACGGGACGACGCTACAGGCGGGCGATCTACTGCTGCTCCGGACGACCCCAGCGTCGATCCGCTACTTCACCGACACGGCCGACCTCGTCGTCGCCGACGAGCGGGCCGTCGACCGACTGGCGGCGGCAGATGCCGACGAGGTCGCGCCGCTCTCCCCGAAGACGCCGATCGCAGTCGGAATTCTCGCGGGCGTCGTCGGCGTCGCCGCGCTGGACCTGCTCCCGATCGTCATCGCGGCGCTGGCCGGCGTCGTCGCGATGGTCGTTACGGGCTGTCTCACGACCGCCGATGCCTACGACGCCGTCTCTTGGAACGTGATCTTCCTGCTCGCGGGCGTGATACCGTTGGGGCTCGCGCTGGAGTCGACCGGCGGTGCGGCGACGATCGCCGAGTTCCTCGTCGCGCTGGACGCCGTCCTCCCGACGCTGGGGGTACTGTTCGCGCTCTACTTACTTGCGGGGCTGCTCGCGAGCGTCATCACGCCGGTCGCGACCGCGGTGCTGTTGATCCCCGTCGGCGTCGATGCCGCGGCCCGCATGGGCGCAAACGAGTTCGCGTTCCTGCTCGCCGTGATGTTCGCCTCCGCCACCTCGTTCATGACTCCCGTGGGCTATCAGACGAACCTGATGGTCTACGGCCCGGGCGGCTACGAGTTCGCCGACTTCCTCCGGGTGGGTGGCCCGCTCCAGTTCCTGCTCGCCGTCACGGCGACGGTCGGGATCGCCGTCGGCTGGGGCGTCTGAGGCGCCGACGCGACCGATTCAGTCCGCCCCGGCGCCGGCGCCCGGAGTGAGATACAGTTTTCCCCTCGCCGCCCCCCACACCGACTATGACACTCGCCGCCGCCGTGATCGACCGACTCGTCGAGCACGGCATCGACACCGTGTTCGGGATCCCCGGCAAGCAGACCCTGCCGCTGAACGAGGCCGTCGACGGCCGCGACGACGTGCAGTTCGTGATGGCGCGCCACGAGACCGCCGTCTCCCAGCAAGCGTGGGGGTACGCCGAGACCTCGGGCCGCCCCGCCGCCACCGTCGTCGTCCCCGGGCCCGGCGACATGAACGCGATGAACGGGCTGAAGAACGCGTACAACGACAACACGCCGCTGATCCACATCGCCGTCGAGACCGACCCCGAGGTGCGGGGGCGCGACGGCATCCACGAGACGCCGCCGGAGACGTACGACACTGTCACCAAAGCCAACCGCGTGGTGAAGAACCCCGACGGCGTGCTCGCCGAGGTCGAGCGCGCGGTCGAGACGGCGACGACGGCGCCGAAGGGGCCAGTCCGGCTCGGCATTCCCAAATCCTACCTCCCTACCGGGGCGCCCGAGGGCGGCGTCGCAGGGACCGACATCGGGCAGCCCGAGGCGCCGCCCGCGGCGACGGTCGCCGACGCGGCCGCGGTCCTCGGCGGCGCCGACGCGCCGGTCGTGATCGCCGGCGGCGGCGTGCGGAGCGCCGGCGCCAGCGAGGAGCTGCTCGCGTTCGCCGAGCGCTACGACGCGCCCGTGCTGACGACGTACAAGGGGAAGGGCGTGATCCCGGAGGACCACCCGCTCTCGGCAGGTGTGCTCTGTGGTGCGACCACGCCGGAGATGCACGAGTACGTCGCCGAGGCCGACGCGGCGCTCGCCGTCGGGACCGATTTCGACGAGCTGGTCACCCGCGGGCGGACCCTCGAAGTGCCGGACGCGCTGGTCCACGTCACGCTCTCTCCGGACGACCTCGGAACGAACTACGAGCCCGCGGTCGGGATCGTCGCCGACGCGAAACCGACGCTCGCGGCGCTGACAGCCGAGATCACTCCGGGCGACCACGACGCCAGGACGGTCACGGACCGCCTCCGGGCGTCGGTCGCCCGCCGGGTCGACGAGCTCGTCGACGGTGAGCCGCCGCTGAGCTCGCCGGGCGCGCTGCGAGCCGTCCGTGCGGCGGTGCCCGACGACGCGATCGTCGCCGCCGACGCCGGCGGCTTCCGCATCTGGGCGCTCGCGACGTTCCCGGCGGCGGGGCCACGCTCCTACGTGAACCCGGGCTCGTGGGCGACGATGGGGACCGGCCTCCCCTCGGCGCTGGGCGCACAGGCCGCCAACCCCGACAGCGACGTGGTCGCGCTGGCGGGCGACGGCGGGCTGATGATGGCGATCCACGAGCTCCACACCGCCGCAGCCGAGGAGCTACCCGTGACGACGGTCGTGTTCCGCAACGAGGACTACGCGATCATCAGCGACGGCGCCGAGCGCGAGCACGGCCTCCCGAAGGGGACGTACGCGTGGGGCGACTCACCGATCGACTTCGTCGCGCTCGCGGAGTCGATGGGCGTGGCGGCCGCCCGCGCCGCGACACCGGCCGAGATCCGCGAGGCCGTTGCCGAGGCGCTCGAGGCCGACGAGCCGCGGCTGGTCGAGGTGCCGACCGACCCCGACGAGCCACAGGCCAGCGACTACCTGACGCGATCGGAGTGAGGAGGTTCCGCCGGCAGACCTAACAGGCGGACGCGCCTCCGACTCGGTATGAGTACGACAGGCGGAACTGACGACCCCTCGCTCGCGATCCGTGCGGTGTGGTTCCTGCTCGTCGGGTGGTGGGCGACGGGGATCTGGCTCGGCGTCGCGTGGTTCCTGAACGTCACGATCGTCGGCCTCCCGCTGGGGATCAAGATGATCAACGCGACGCCGAAGGTGCTCTCGCTGAAGGAACGCGACTTCGTTGACAAGACGGGGAGCCCGGGCCAGCAGCAGTACGGCCTGCTCGTTCGTGGCGTCTACTTCGTGTTCGTGGGTTGGTGGGCAAGCGGCGTCTGGATGTCCATCGCCTACGCGTTCACGCTGAGCATCGTCGGCATCCCGATCGCGGTCGTGATGTACAACAAACTGCCGTTCGTGGTGTCGCTGTACGAGTACTGACGCTCGATTCTCGCGTCACAGCAGTCGCTCTCGCGCGACCCACCACGCGACCCCGGCGAGGAACGCGACGCCGACGTTCGTGAGCAGACCGAGCGCGCCGACGGCGAGCGTGGTGGGGAGGTGATCGGTGCCCAGCGCCGACCGGCCGAGTTCGACCGCGACCAGCGCGAGCACCACGCCCAGCACCGCCATCGGGAACGCCGTCACGACCGCGGTTCCCAGCGCCGCGACGCCGTAGAGCCCGCCGAGCATGACGTTCGAGCCCGCGGTCCGGGCGCCGAAGGCGTACTTCCCGGCGACGCCGCCGCTGCCGTGACACATCGGCAGCGCGCCGAACGGCACCGCCGCGAGGTTCATCGCCCCCATGCTGGACGCGAGCTCGTCGGGCGTCACGTCGGCGTCGTAGTACTCCGAGAGCAGCAGCGCGGTCGCGACGGCGGCGTTACCGACGGTCATCGCCAACTGCGCGGCCGTCGCTTCGGCGGCTGAACGAGTGAGCCCGCTCGGGCCGGGGAGCGCGAGCCCGACGGTCGGAAGCGTCGGCTGTGGAACACCGGTGCCCGCCAACGCGATCGCCAGCCCCACCCCGAGCACGACCAGCGCGCTCGCGCGGCGGTAGCCCGCGGCGACGACGACCGCGGCCGCGACGACGCCGGCCAGCGCGAACGTCGGGTCGCCGAGGCTCAGCTCCACGCCGGTCTGGAGCAGGAGCAGCGCGACCGCCAGCTGGATGCCGCGGGTGACGGGCTCGCCGACGTACCGCGCGACCCGGCCGAGCGCGCCCGTCGTCCCGACGCCGAGCAGGACGACGCCGGCGAGCAGCCCGGCGATCGCGAGCTCGTCGGCGCCGAGCGTGCCGGCAATAGCCAACGCCGCCAGCGCCTTCATCGGCTCGACGGAGATCGGCAGCCCGTACCGGAGCCCCCAGACGATCTGGAACGCGCCGAACCCCAGCAGCATCCGCGAAAGCGACAGCTCCGTGAGCGCGCCGACCGCCACGACGATGGGGAGTACAGTAACCGAATCCCCTAACGCTCCGGTCAGCTCGTCGACGGAGAACGAAACGGCGTCCGTGGCGCCCGGGTACCGTGTTCCGTCCACTACGACGTCTCTCGGGAGATGGGCGTATCAACCTTTCCGATGGGGCATATCGGCGCCACGGCGGCGGAACCGATATCGGTTTCAAAAAGCGACTCACGTTGTCGGTCGTGGAACCGGGCTCGGCCGGGCCGGCTACGCGATCGCCGACGCCATCGCCGTCCGGATCCGCTCGACCATCGCCTCGTCGTTCGTCCAGAACCCGGTGAACCCCTCACCGGGGCGTTCCTTGCCGACGAGCCCGGACGCCTGCGTCCGGTCGGAGCCGCCGTCGAACGCGAGCACCCAGTAGGGCGCCAGCCGCTCGTCCTCGTGTGCGTGGTAGTGGATCCCCGAATCCTCCGGCGGCGTCCAGTCGTCGACGCCGTGGACGTGGACGTCCAGTGCGGTTTCGGCCACGATCTGTTCGTACACCTCCTGCTGGGATTTGAACATCGACAGCCGCTGGAAGCTGACGTGGAGGGTGCCGTCGCCGACGCGGCGGGCGCGGTCCTCGATCTCCCGGCTCACCGCGAGTAGCTCCCGCCGACTGATCGAGGTGAACACGGTGCCGGCGAGCGCGTCGAAGAACCCCCGGTGGCCAGCCGAGAGCGCTTCCCGGGCGGTGGGCGGCTCGATCGGCGGTTCGAGCAGCCGTTCGACCTCCGCGAGGTCGAGCACGCCAACGAACTCCCCGTTCCGCTCGACGACGAGGAACGGCCGCGGGATCCCCTCGGGGAGCGGCCGGTGGGCCACGTCCACGTTGTGGTTCCGGAACCAGTCCGCCGCCGCCGTCTCGGGATCGTCGGAGTGGATGACGAACTGGTGATCGCTCGATCGGGCGTCGGCGAGCAGGCTGTCGAGCATGGCTACCGGCCTCCTACACGGTCGTTCCGTGCTCGGTTGGGGGGCATCTGTTCTCCAGAGAGTTACGAGCGCGAACCAGTATAGTACTTCTGTACGATCTGATCTCCCGCGGTCGGCTCCGGCCCCGTTGGGAGCCACCGATCGCGCTCCGCCCTCGCGACGAAGCACCTATGCCGGCGGGCGGCAACGCCGAACTATGCAACTCGCCGTACTGGGCGTCGGCGGCGCGGGCGGTCGGGTGGCCGCCCGGCTCGCCGCCGCGGAGCCCGACGACCGGCCGTACGTCGCGACCGTCGCCGTCTTCGACACCGACCCCGAGGCGCTCGCCGACATCGACGTGCCACAGGAGCGCCGGCACGCGTTCGGGACGACCTCGCGGTCCACGGGGGACGCCGCGGCCGTGCGTGCGGCCGCGGAGGCGAACGTCCGCGAACTCAGCCACGCGGCCACCGACGCCGTCCCCTCGACGGTCGACGGCGTGCTCGTCACCGTCGGTGTCGGCGGCGCGACCGGCGCGGGCGCCGCGCCGGTGCTGGTCGACACGCTCCGGGAGACGATCGAGGTACCGGTCTACGCGCTGACCGTACTCCCAGCACCCGAGGAGGAGGGCGTCGTTTCGAACGCGCGTGCCGGCCTGCGCGGCCTCGAAGCGACCGTCGATACGCAGCTACTGTTCGACAACGGGAGCCTCGACGCGCCCCCGGAGCGCCCGGCCGACGCGGAGGCTGCCGACGCCTACGCCGACGCGAACGGGACGATCGCCGAGTGGGTCCCAGCGCTGTTCGGCGCCGGCGAGGCGGCCGACGGCGCCGCGGTCGGCGAGAGCGTCGTCGACGCCAGCGAGATCATCGCGACGCTGGGCGAGGGTGGGTACGCGACCATGGGCTACTGGCGCCAGCAGGTCCGCGAGAAGCCGTCGCTGTTCGATCGCCTGCGCTCGAAGACGGAGTCGCCCGACGAGATCGAGAGCTACAGCACGATCGAGACCGCCGTCCAGCGCTCGCTGTTCCGCCAGCGCTCCGCTGGCGGCGATCTCTCGCGGGCGACGCGGGCGCTGCTGGTGACGATGGGGCCGCCAGAGTGGCTCAACCGCGAGGCGATCGCCGACGCCCGACGGACGCTCGACGAGACGATCGGCGGCGGCGCGGTCCGCGGCGGTGACGCGCCGATGGAGGACGGACTCCATCTCACGGTGCTGTCGGTCTGTGCCGGGATGGACCGCCCCGACCGGGTCGTCTCGCTGATCGAGGCGTCGTCACCGGCGAACGAGGATTAACCGAGAACGGTGTAGCCGGCGTCTTCGATCGCGTCGGCGACGGCGTCGCCGTCGACATCACCCTCGATCTCGACGGTGTCGGTCGTGTTGTCGGCCTCGACGGACTCGGTGCCCTCAAGCGCCGCGACTGCGGACTCGACCGTCTCCTCACAGCTGCCACACGCCATTCCTTCGACGGAGATCGTCTCCTGTGCCATAGCTGGTCGTTGGGCGGGGACGCCCGAGAACGTTACGACCGGGGCAGTCGGCGCGCCAGACTCCACGGAATCTCCGGACTACTCCCGGTCGGTCCAGAACTCGAAGCCGCGGCCGGGCGCGAACACGTCGAGCCCGACCGCGCGCTCGTCGGTCTCGTTTTCGACGCGGTGGGACTCCCACGCCTCGAGGTGGACCGAGTCGTTCTCCGAGAGCGTCACCGACTCCGCCTCGGTGTGGACGGTGAGCTCGCCTTCGAGACAGACACAGACCTGCTCGTTCTCGTGGTCGTGCATCGGCGAGGAGTGCCCCGGCGGCTTCTCGAACCACTCGAAAGTGAACTGCTCGCTGCCGGCGAGGGCGCGGCGCTGCCACCCCTCGTCGGGCTCGTACGTCTCGGCCTCGTCGAACGCCACGTACTCCATACCCGTCCGATGGGCGAGGGGGCACATCACCTTTCCGCGTCGCTACCGTGTGGCGACGGCTCCCGGAAATCACCCGCCTCGTTCACTTTCGCCGTATCCTTCACTTTCACTCCGGGGATGGCTCACTCCCTTTACCCTGCGCTCCCCACAGTGATGTATGGCTACGCGAACGCGCACGACGACGCCGTTCGACGCGCTCGTCCGGGCGCTGCGCCCGCGAACTCCCGACGTGTCCGTCCGGAAACGGACCGCCGACCTGCTGTACGACGCGGACGTCGGGAACCGCACGCTGATCGGCGTGCTTTCGGGCGCCGAGGAGGCGGTGTACTACTCGACGCGAACGCGCTGTGTCGCCGCCGTCCCCATCACCGACGTTGGGCCGAACCTCGGCGGCGCCCGACCGCTGGGACAGGCCGTCGACGATCCGAACCGCGCGTTCGAACACGTGGACGGAGAGTGGGCGTGGACGAACCCGGAACTCGCCGGGCGACCGCTGGCTCACTGATCACGACCGCTCAGAAGCGTTGGGAGGGGAGCCGGAGCTCGTCCAGCCCCGGGAGGTGTTTCACGTTGTACACCACCTGCAGCTCGTCGCTTCGCGGCCGGCAGAGACAGGAGAGCCGGATCCCCTCGTCGACCATTCCGTCCGGGAGCACGTGGCTGTCGGCCATCTCGACCTCGCCCTCGCGTACCAACACCGCACAGTTCGCACAGGCGCCGCCCCGGCAGGCGTACGGCCACGCGAACCCACAGCGCTCGGCCGCCTCCAGCAGCGTCTCCTCGCGGTCGACCAGCAGGCGGCCGTACTCTCCCGGTTCGAGGTCGGCGTTCGACGCCATCTCGAACAGGTCGTCGTCGTCGATCTCCCAGCCGTGGTCCGCCAGCACCTCGAAGTCGAGGTACTCCATCCGCGCGGTGCCCGGCGGCGGCCCCTGGTCCTCGGCCGCGGTCGGCTCCGTCGCGGCCGTCGACTCGGCCGACCCGTCGTCGGCCACCTCGACGGTACCGTTCCGGATCGAGGCGTAGGCTTGCTGGACCCGCATGAACTCCTCACGGGACCCACCCTGATCGGGGTGGGCCTCCTTCACGCGCTCCCGATACGCTCGGGAGACGTCGGACTCGTCGGCGTCGGTTTCGACGCCCAGAACGTCGAACGGGTCCACACGCCGGCTTGCAGGTCCGCGGAGTTAAGCGGAGCGAAACCGGGGTCCGGCCGGCCGTCACAGAGCTGTGTGTCGGCCGTCCATCGCGGCTGTCGTGTGCCGCGCTGCTCAGTCGTCCATCGCGGCTGACAGCGTGCCGCGATGCTCAGTCGTCCATCGTGGCTGACAGCGTGCCGCGATGCTCAGTCGTCCATCGTGGCTGTCGTGTGCCGCGCTGCTCAGCGATCCTCGTCCACGGGTGCTAGCTCGCCGCCGTCCGGCGCGTCCGCGGAGTCGTCCCGCGGCTCGTCGACGATCCGAGCGTACGCCTCCCTGGCGGGGGCTCTCCGGGTGTCCGCCGCCAGCACGGCGTCACGAACCTCGCGGGCGCTCGCCGGATCGACGCCGGCGAGGCGCCACGGGTCGTCCTCCGTGTCGGCGTCGCCGTCACCGACGTGCGTTTCCTCCGCGTCGCTCTCCGCGACGATCTCGGCGTCGGTTCGGACGCTCTCGGGGAGGGAGCTCGACCCCCCGTCCTCTGTGTTGTCGCTCCCTCCGACTGGTGGATAGACGCCCGATTCAGGCGCGTCGGATGTCGTCTCCGGCTCGTCGCCGCCGGAGAACACGGCACCCTCCCGGGCGGTCTCCTCGGGATCGGGCCACTCCTCGTCGCTCGCTTCGAGCGTCGGGCCGGTGCTGGCGTCGCTCTGTCCGACATCCAGCGCGTCGACGATGCGGTCCCTCGTTGTCTCGACGCGCTCGGCGTCGGCGTGGCCGGCGGCGGGCTCGTAGTTCTCGACGCGAACGTCGAGCACCTCGGTCGCGAGCTGGTGGAACGCCACCATCGACTTCACCGCGGTCTCGAACTGTCGCTCGCGCTTCTCCTCCAGGGCGCCGTACTCCGACTCGCGGATCGCGTCGAGTTCGTCGAGCGCCTCGTCCAGCGTCGACGCCAGTCGGTCGGTAGTCTCGCGGAGCGCCGCGACCTCCTCGCTGAGCTCGTCGAGGCGGTCGTCGGCGGTCGCGCCGTTGTTGCCCGCGGTCCGGTCCTCCAAGCGATCGAGCCGTGCTTCCAGTTCGGCGATCCGGTCGCGTTCTTCGGGTGGCTCCTCGGTCCCCCCGTCGTCCCCCTTCGTTTCCCGGGTCACGCCACGCCGTACTTCAGCCGGACGTATAACGGTACGCCCGACGGCCGATCACACCCTCGCCACGGCGAGCATGTGGCCCGAGAGGTCGGCGACGCCGGGATCGCCACGCAGCGCCGCGACGCTCTCCCGGATCGCCTCGCGGTGGTCGTCGCCGAGCGCGTCGAACTCGTCCCGACGCTGGGAGGCGACGCTCTCCAGCCCGGTCACGGTGTGCACCGTCAGTCCGGCGTGCTGGAGCAGTTCGCGGAGTTCGTTGGCTCGGAACAGATGCATCGGCGGGCCGGACGGGTCGAGGCCGAACGCCTCGAGCAGGTCGGCGTCGTAGTCGCCGGTCCGGGCGAGCCGGGGCAGGAGCTCGGTCTCGTCGACCTCCGGGTCGACCCGGCCAGCCATCCGGGCGATGGTCTGGAGTGCGGCCAGCCGTCCCATCACCGAGACGAACACCGGGCCGCCCGGCGCTGTCACGCGGTGTAGTTCCGCGGCCGCGGTCCGCCGCTCCCCCGCGTCGAGGACGTGCGAGAGCGGGCCACCGAGACAGAGCGTCGCGTCGAAGCTGTCTGCCGCCGCCGCGAGATCGCGCACGTCGCCGGTCCGGGCTGTCACCGCGTCCGCGACACCGTGCTCGGCGGCGTTCTCCCGGGCGAGCGTGACCTGTTCGGCGCTCGGGTCGACGAGCGTCACCTCGTACCCTCGCTCGGCGAGTTCGACGCTGTAACGGCCGGCGCCGCCGCCCGCGTCGAGGACCTCCCCCGACTCGGGCAGGTGGCGTTCGAGGTAGTGCCACGTCTCGTCGTGTTCCAGTTCGCCGTAGAGATCGCGATCGAGCCGCTCCCACTCGCTTTCGCCGTACTCGTCGTAGTACGCTTCGGGCGTGAACTCCTCGGGCATACGCTCGTCGTCGGGCGCCGTCCCCATCCCGCTACCGATGCGACAGGCGGACTGTCTGACTGCGAGCTACCGGCCGATGCCGCAGCCCGACACCGTCTCGCAGTCGAGTCCTTCCGCCTCCAGCGCGTCGATGAACTCGTTCATTCCGATCGCGTCGCTAGCGATGTGGCCGGTGACAACGAGGTTCTTCCCCTCGCCGCCGTACTCCTCCTGCAGTTCGGCGGTGTCACCCGCGCCGACGTGGATGTACAGCACCGTATCGACGCCGTTGTCGAAGTAGGCGCTGGCCACGTCGCTGCCGCCGTTGGTGCCGGCGGCGTGGTGGATCGCGACCTCGCCCAGATCGTTCTCCCGATCGCCGACGCGCAGTTCCACGTCGGTGATCGCCTCGTCGATCTCCGGGATCTCGCCCAGCGCATCCGCAAACGCGCCGACGGTCGCGTCGTCGTCCAGGTCGTCGGCGATCTCGCGGAACCGCCGCCGGCCGAGTTCGTCCGGCGCGAGGTGGACGTTCATGTACGGCTGGCCGAGATGCTCGGCGATGCTGGGGTCGTGACGGTAGTTCGCGCTGTGGCCCGCGTGCTCCATCCCCGAGATGATCGACGACGCCGCTTCTTCGGCCCGCTTCTCCGGGACGCCGTGGTCGGTCATGAACTCGATCTGCTTGTCGAGTACGGGCGCGAAGTTCACCCGCGGGTCGCCGCCCGGCGGGTGGTGGGCGAGGACGAGGTCGTACCCCTCGTTGTGGGCCAGCTGGATCTCCGGCGATTCGAGGTCGATCCCCACCAGCGCGGTTTCGAGCTCCTCGCCCGGAACGTGGATCCCGCTGTCGGCCGGCACCTCGTCCCAGTCGACGAGGTCAAGGCTGATCTCCATGATCTCGGAAGTCGAGAGTGCCATGGGCTCTCTCCCCACGGTGGTAGTGAAAAACTCCCGAAGCCGGCACGGACCACCGGAACGCGGCGCGGTCGACCGCGAAATCGGCAATCCGGGCATCAGTCGACAGCGCCTTTTCGGACCCTTCCGAACGGCTACTGTGAACGCCGAACTGTTCGAGCCGCTCACGCTGCGTGAGACGACGATTCCGAACCGCGTGATGGTGTCCCCGATGTGCCAGTACTCCTGTGACGACCGCGACGGGCTGGCGACGGAGTGGCACCACGTCCACCTCGGCAGTCGCGCCGTCGGCGGCGCCGGCGTCGTGATCGCGGAAGCGACCGCTGTCGAGCCCCGCGGGCGCATCTCGCCGGAGGACCTCGGGCTCTGGAGCCAGGAACACGCCGACGCGCTCGCCCCGACCGCCGAGTTCATCCGCGAGCAGGGCAGCGTCCCGGCGATCCAGCTCGCCCACGCCGGCCGGAAGGCCAGCACCCGCCGGCCGTGGGAGGACGGCTCCCGCCTCGTCAAGCCGGACGAGGGCGGCTGGACGCCCAAGGGCCCCTCCGAGACGCCCTACCCACGCGACGAGGAGAACACGGCGCCGACCGAGCGCATGGGCGAAGGCGACATCGCCGACGTGATCGACTCCTTCGAGCAGGCCGCGGAGTACGCGCTCGACGCCGGCTTCGAGGTGCCCGAGATCCACGCCGCCCACGGCTACCTGCTCCACGAGTTCCTCTCGCCGGTGACCAACGACCGCGACGACGAGTACGGCGGCGATTTCGAGGGGCGGACGAAGCTGCTGCGGGAAGTCTGTGACGCCGTCCGTGGGGTCTGGCCCGACGAGAAGCCGATCTTCGTGCGCATCTCTGCAACCGACTGGCTCCCCGACCGGGAGTCGTGGGACGTGGCCCAGTCCGCTCGCCTCGCCGGCGACCTCGCCGAGCTCGGCGTCGACTTCCTCGACGTCTCCTCGGGCGGCATCCACCCGGACCAGCAGCTCCCCCGCGCCGGCCCGGGCTACCAGGCCCAGTACGCCGAGACGATCCGCGAGGTACTGGCCGAGGACGGACAGACGCTCTCGGGCGACGGGCTCGACGCGGGCAGCGACGAGATCGCGGTCGGCACCGTCGGCGGTATCACCGACCCGACCCACGCCGAGGCGCTGGTGGGCAACGAGCGCGCCGACGCGGTGTTACTCGCCCGCGAGCATCTCCGCGACCCCTACTTCACGCTCCACGCCGGCCGTGAACTCGACGCCGAGAACGCGCCGGAGTGGCCGGATCAGTACAAGCGGGCCTGAACGGCTCGAACCCTTCAGACTGTTCGCACACTCCAGAATTTTTCGACCGTCTCCGATCCGCGAGCCGTCGGCTCGCGAACTGAGAACGGAATGAATGGCGGACGGCCGGGGTTGCCCGGCGTTCCGACACGGGGAGTCTCGGTTGCCTCCTCCACCCCGCGACCCGACGAGCGACGGGCGTTCGACGGTGGGCTGCTCGCTTCCGCGCCTGACCCGGTGCCGTCGACCAACCGCGACGGATCGCCCCTGCGGGCGGGCGTCGCGGACCGCTGTCCCCGGCGGACGAGGCTTCCACGTCGGCTCCCGAGGCCCGTGCCGGTCTGACCGGACGTGCCCGGGGTTCGGTCCCCCCTGAAGACTATCTCGGGGGTGACGAGCGGGGCCTAACCGCCCGACCTAGTCCATCCAAGCGTAGCGGGGTCGAACTTAAGGCCCTTTCGGGTCGGATATCTCGGCGCCGGCGGCGTGTTCGACGCGGCTCAGAGCTCGACCCGCGAGAGCGTCTCGGTCCGGTCGGCGACCGTCTCGTTGTACGCCTCGACGAACGCGGGGAACTGCGGGACGTACCGGCGGACGTCGCTGGCCTCCGGGGGCGCGTACTGCGAGAGCAGGTAGACGCCGTCACTGCCGCCGATCCGGAGGTAGGAGACGCCGTCGCGGTCCCAGTTGAGCTCCCAGCGCTGGCCGTCGATCCGGCTCTCGTAGGTGCCGTACTCCCCGCCTTCGAGCCGGTGGAGCTGGCCCGCGATCTCGTCGCAGGTCTCCTCGACCCGATCGAGAATGCGCCGACGCTCGTTCACGGCGTTTTCGGTGCTCGCGGGCTCGGGGAACTCCGTCGGCACGTCTTCCAACTGCTCCTCGGCGGCGGCGACGTGCTCGTTGAACGCCCGGACGAACGCCGAGTAGTCCGCCAGCGCCGTCGCGAGCGCCGACGGCTCGGGCTGGCGCTTGGTGGAGACGACGTACACTTCCGAGCCGCTCGTGGGCTCGAACAGGAGGAACTCCAGATCGCCGGCCTCGTACTTGACGGTCCACGTCCCGCCGTCGGTCTCGAACTCGACGCGGCCGTAGTCGCCGCCCTCCAGCAGCGCGAGCTCGTAGGCGATCCGGCCGGCGTGGTCGCGCACGGCGTCGACGACAGCGTCGCGGCGCTCGGCAACTGCCGCGGCGTCAGTCGGATCGACGGGTGGCCAGTCGGTCACAGCGCCGTCCGCGCTTGGACGGCCGAGGTCGCCGTGAGGACGATCGCCCCAGCGAGCACGGCCCAGCGGTGGTTCTCGATCCACGCGTACTCGGCGGGGAAGCCGAACAGCACCGTCGAGTCGAGCGTGAGCAGCCAGGCGGCCGCGGTCAGCACGGTGCCCAGCGCGACGACGACGCCGACGCCCGACATCGTCAGCGCGTCGGTGTGGGGCTGTCCGACCGAGAGGAACACGACCGCGGCGACGATCGCCAGCAGGCCGACCGCGGTGAGCCCGAACGGGCCGGCCGCGTAGTAGGCGCCGAGGGTGTCCCCGGCCCCGGTCACCAGTACGAGCGGCGCGAAGGCGACGACGGCGAGCAGCGCGGCGACGGCCGCCGTCAGTTTGCCGGCGTCCGCGGGGTCCGCGAGATCCATAGCCGGAGTTCGCGCCGGGGCGGGCATAAATCGCTCGTGTTCGGCGAAGGGAAACGCGTAAGCGACGCGCGTCCGGCCAACCGGTATGGACCGAGTCGCCATCGTCGGCGCGTCGATGACCCCCTTCGGCGACCGCGAGGGGGAGTGGCTGCGGGACCTGCTCGCCGAGGCCGGCGCGGAGTGTCTCGACGACGCCGGGGTCGCCGCCGACGCCGTCGACCACCTGTACGTCTCGAACATGGCCAGCGGCGAACTGGAGGGGCAGACGGGCGCCCCGAACATGCTCGCCCACGATATCGCCGCCCAGCCGGCCTACACCGCGCGGATCGACCAGACCTCCTCCTCGGGCGGTGCCGGCATATACGCCGCGTGGCAGTCGGTCGCCGCCGAGGCGAGCGAGATGACGCTGCTCGTCGGCGGCGAGAAGATGACCCACAAGACGACGGGCGAGGCGACGGACGTGATCGCCTCCCTGACCCACCCGGTGGAGTACAAACACGGCGTCACACTCCCCTCCTTCGCCGGGCTCACGGCACGGCTCTACCTCGACGAGTACGACGCGCCCCGCGAGAGCCTCGGCAAGGTCGCCGTGAAGAACCACAAGAACGGCGTCGACAACCCCAAGGCGCAGTTCCGGAAGGAGGTCGACCTCGACACCGTCCTCGACTCGCCGATCGTCGCCGATCCGCTCCGCTTGTACGACTTCTGCCCGATCACCGACGGCTCCGCGGCGCTTTTGTTCTGCCCGGAGTCGGTCGCCCGCGAGATCACCGACGAGTACGTCGTCGTGAGCGGCGTCGCGGGCGCGACGGACACTCACGTCGTCCACGAGCGCGCGGACCCGACCACGATGCGCGGCGTCGTGGAGTCGAGCGAGCAGGCCTACGCGATGGCCGACCGCGACCCCGACGACGTGGACTTCGCGGAGCTCCACGACATGTTCACGATCCTCGAGTTCCTGCAGTTCGAGGATCTCGGCTTCGCCGAGAAGGGCGAAGGGTGGAAAGCGATCGAGTCGGGCCGCACCGAACGCGACGGCGGCCTACCGATCAACACCTCCGGCGGCCTGAAGTCGAAGGGCCACCCCCTCGGCGCCTCGGGCGTCGCACAGGCGGTGGAGGTGTACGAACAACTGCTGGGCGAGGCCGGCGATCGCCAGCTCGACGACCCCGAAATCGGGCTGGCCTGCAACGTCGGCGGCTTCGGCAACTGCGTGACCACGACCATCCTCGAAACCCCGGAGGCAGAATGACCGACCAGAACTCCGACTCCGAGATGACCGCGTACCGCTACCCCGACGGGAGCGTCACCTACCCCGGCCACCCGCGCGGCCCGGGCGGCGAGGAGCCCGTCGGCACCGTCGACCTCAGCGAGTACACCGCCGAGGTCGTGACGTGGACCACCTCGACGGCGACGCCGCCGGGCGTCCGCCAGCCAAACCACCTCGCGATCGTGGAGTTCGACGTTGACGGCGTCCCGGTCCGCGCGCTGGGCCAGCTCGAAAACGCCGACGTCGAGATCGGCGACGCCGTCCAGCCGTTCCACGTCGAGGAGCTCCGTGACCCTGAGGCTGGGATCCGCGAACCAGAGAGTCAGGACTGGGACGGGTTCCGATTCCGCCCCGTCGAGGAGTAGCTACTCGGCCGCGGCGTCGTCGCCCGGTTCGGAGTCGCACGATTCGTCGGCGTCGTCATCTGCGTCCTCCGACCCTCTGACTTCTTCCCGGATGGAGTCGAGTTCGGCGTCGACGTCCGGCTCCGGCGAATCGTCGGACTCCGCATCGCCGTCGGCGTCCCGTTTGCTGCCGTCGGCCACGTCGATAGAGATCGCGTCGTCGTCCTCAGTGTTGCCTTCGGCTTTTCGGCCCGCATCGGCCGCCTCGTTCGCGTCTCGCAGCCGCTCCTGAATCTCCGCGGAGAGCGCCTCGGCCTCCGAAAGCAGTTCGCGGGCCTCGGGGTCTGGCGCCTCCGTGCCCGCGATGGCGTCGTTCAGTTCCTCCAGCGTGCTCGTTAGTCGATCTGTCGAGAGCCCTCGCCCGGCGTCGATCGCCCGGCCGACCGCGCCGTCGGACGACGGCGCCGCCGACCGCTCGGGGTCGAGCGCACGCAGCGCCGCGCCGGTGAGTCGGAGTAGCCGGACGTTCGTCTCCAGGATCGAGATCAGCGTCGGGATGGTGTACTCCTCGGTGAAGCGAAGCACCTCCCGCAGCCGGGGCGGACGCGGCGGTCGCCGGCCACCGCCCGGGAGGCCGCGAGGAATCGTCGGCTGCTGCCCCTGATCGTCGTCCAACTGTTCGCGGAGCGCCGTCAGCGTCGATTCGAGTTCGTCGAGGCGGGCACGCAGGTCGTCCTCGGCGGGGTCCCGACGGTCGGTCATGTCCCTGCCTTGGGGCGGGCGCCACATAAGCCTGCACCGCCGACACCGATGGGCCTTACTCGGGGGCGCTCGAACCGCCGGCCATGAGCGACTCCGACGGCGAAACCGAACTGACGGCCGGCGGCGTGAGAGCCATCTACGTCGAGGAGGCGGGCGAACGCCGACTCGACTTCGTTCACGAGGGCCGAACCGCCTCGATCGCCCAGAACATCGACGGCTACGCGATGTTGAAGGTCCGAAACGGCCCCGAAGGCGACGAGCTCGAACGCTACTACGGGTTCGACATGGCGCTGGACCACGCCGCCGAACTGCTCGGCGTGGCTGTCGACGACCTCCCCGTCCCCGACCCTGCCGAAGACATGGGGATGTAGCCACCAGCCGGCCGAGTCTTTATCACCGGTAGCGGGACCACCCATCCCGTGGCGCGACAGGACTGCGAACCGGAGCGCTCGTTCCCGAGCGCCCTCGTCGTTCGCCTGCTCATCGTGAGCCTGTTGCTCGTCTCGCTGGCAGCCGGCAGCGGGCACGTAGCCATCGCAGGGAACGCAGATGCAGTCAAGCAGGGCGAGTCCGACGACGCTGCGATCCTGGAACTCTACCCGGATCCCGTACGAAACGGCGACAGCGGGGAGTACGTGCTGGTCCGACTCCCCGAGGCCGGCAACTGGACGCTCTCCGACGGCGAGTCGACGATTCCTCTGCGGAACCGGTCGGGCAGGATTCTGGTCACGCCCGAGCCCGGTATCGTCGGTGACGGGGCGGGCGACGACGCGACGGTCGTGGAGGGTTCCTTCTCACTCGCGAACACCGGCGAGACGGTCCTGCTCCGCCGAAACGGCGAGCCGGTCCACCGCGTTCGCTACGCCGAGACGAGCGAGGGCGAGCGCTACCTCCCGGCGGTCGACGAGTGGCGCCCGCGCGGGCTCGACCCCCGGCCGCCGATCGCGACCGGGCCGGCCAACGCGACCGCGTTCCTGCTGCCCGACTCGCCTGAGATACCGATCGAGACGCTCCGGCGCGCCGACGACCGCATCCTGCTCGCCGGATACAGCTTCACCTCCGAGCGCGTCACCGAGGCGCTGCTCGCCGCCGAATCCCGCGGCGTCGACGTGCGCGTGCTGGTCGAGGCCGAACCAGTCAACGGCGCCGCCGCACGGCAGGCCCGACTCCTCGACCGGCTCGCCGCTGCGGGCGTCGAGGTCCGCGTCGTCGGCGTCGGGGCGAACCGGTTCGCGTTCCACCACCCGAAGTACGCCGTCGCGGACGGCCGCGCGCTCGTGCTCTCGGAGAACTGGAAACCCTCCGGGGTGGGTGGCGCGTCGAGTCGCGGCTGGGGCGTCCGCGTCGAGAACGGCAGCACGGCAGACGCGCTCGCAGCGCTGTTCCGGAACGACAGCGACGCGCCGGACACCCGGACGTGGGCAGCGTTCCGCGAGAACCGGCGGTTCGAGTCGATCCCGGCGGCGAACGGGAGCTACCCGACCCAGTTCCCCGCCGAGCAGGTCACTGCGAGGAACGTCACGGTCCTGACAGCGCCCGGCAACGCGGAGTCGGCGTTGATCTCGGCGATCGACGCCGCCGAGTCGCGCGTCGACGTGCTCCAACCGAGCCTCGGCCGGCAGGACAACGCGCTCGTCCGGGCGACGCTGCGGGCCGCCCAGCGTGGCGTCGAGGTCCGGATTCTGCTCTCGGGGGCGTGGTACTCGGCCGAGGAGAACGAGGCGCTGGTCGCGTGGCTGAACGACTGGGCCGACCGCAACGACGCTCCCCTGACGGCACGGATCTCCGAGCCCGACGGCCGCTACGAGAAGATCCACGCGAAGGGGCTGCTGGTCGACGACGACCTCGCGGTCGTGGGGTCGCTCAACTGGAACGAGAACAGCGCGACCCGGAATCGCGAGGTGGCGCTCGCGCTCCGTGGCCCGGAACCGGTCGCGTTCTACCGCGAGAGCTTCGCGGCGGACTGGCGGGGCGGCAGCGAGGCAGGCAGGACCTGGCTGTTCGCTGCCGGCGCCGTCGCCGCGGTGTTGGTCGCAGCGCTGGTCGCAACGCGGTCGCTGAACTTCGCGTCGGTGGAGAAGTGGGAGGAGTGAGCGTCGTAGCCGCGGAGAGGATGCCTGCCTAGTCGTCCAGCGCGGCTGACAGCGTGCCGCGCTGCCTAATCGTCCAGCGCGGCGGCGGTCGAGGAGAGCGCCTCGTCGATCTCGGCGTCGGCCATCTTCTCGACCAGCGCGTCGATCACCTGCTCGCGGCGGCCCTTCACGAACTTGATCGAGCCGACGACGAGGTGGCCGCCGCCGGAGACGCCGGCGCCGGGCAGCTCCTCGTTGAGCTCCTCGACCATCTCGGGGATGTCGAGCCGCACGCCGTCGCTCCGGAGCACGGCGAAGTCCGGCCCGTAGCCGATCGTGATCACCGGGTCGCCCGTCTCCTCGACTTTCGTGTCATGGAGCTCGCCGGTGGTCTTCCCCGGTGCGGGGTAGGTGAAGCGGTGGGCCCACTGGTCGAGGTCGATTCGGTAGAGGTGGGCATCACTTTCGAGCGTCTCGTGTTCGACGTGATCCCCGACGGCGTCGAGTTGTTCGGCCACGTCGCGCTCGGCGCGGTCGGCGAGGAACTCGACTAGCTCCTCGTGGCGGTCGCGGTCGTCGCAGCCGACGTTGAGCACGTCGTTGACGACGGAGTGGCCGCTGGAGTAGCGCAGGAAGTGGGCGGCGTAGTCCAGCGCCTCGCCCACGTCGTCGAGGTCGTCGCGATCGTACCCCTCGGCCTCGGCGAGCTCGACGTAGTCGCTCATCGCGTCGGCCCGCGAGCGGTCCGAGACGCCTGCGACCGCCGGCACGTGGCGGAGCTCCTCCGTGATCTGTGGGTCGATCATGCGGGCGAGCTCGACGCACATCATCCCCGTGGTGATGCTGTAGTCCTCGTCGTACAGGTAGGGGTTGACGTGGGCGTCGAGCAGCGGGTTCACCGCCTCCGGGTCGGGGTGGTGGTGGTCGACCACCGCGATGGGCATGTCGTAGTGGGCGAGGTTGCGGTAGGCGGGCGTGTCCTCCTCGGTGCTCCCGTTGTCGAGCATCAGCAGGAACGGGAGCTGCTGGCCGTGGCGGGCCCGCCCCTCCAGCGCGAAGTTGAGGTCGCGAGTCACGTCCTCCATCTCGTAGAACGGCGCCTTCGCGGGGAGGCGCTTGAGCAGGTGACGACCGGCGTCGGGGTCGGCGTGGACCGATTCGATGAAGCTCTCCAGCGCGCGCTGGACGGGGATAGCGGCGCACATCCCGTCGCCGTCGGCGTGGTGGCGAACCCGGATCGGGCGCCCTTCGAGCACCGTTCGGCGGAGCAGGCGCGCGAGCTCCTCGAGGTCGGGTCGGAGCTTCTCGAAGGCGTCCCACTCGATCAGCGGCTCGACCGACTCGGGGGCGGCGTGCTCGGCGCGGGCCTCGTCGAGGCGCTCGCGGGCGGCCTCTTCCGTTTCGGCCTCCAACACGGCGATGTCGTCGACTTCGAGCTGGCGGACGCCGTCGTGGAGGCCGACCTCGCCGCTCACGCGGACGACGTCGCCGATCTCGGCCTCGGGGTAGGCGCGCACGCCGGCTTCCTCGAACGCGGCGGCGGCGACGATCCCCGACTCGTCGCCGACGTGGAAAATCGTCGGGCCGCCGGTCTGTTTGATCTGAGTCAGCTCGCCCTCGACGGTGACCGCGTCGCCGCGGTGGAGTTCGTCGACGGCCGTGATCTCGGGCTCGTACTCGACGGCGACGACCCGGTTCTCGGCGGGGTCGACCTCTTCGAACGCGATGTCGCCGTTCTCCCGGATCTCCGTCAGGCGGACGACCAGCTCGTCGCCCTCCTCGTACTCGCCGTCGAGGCCGGACTCGTGGACCAGCCCCGAGACGTTCTCGGAGACGTCGACGAAGACGCCGTAGTCGACGACGCCGTTGACAGTCACGAGGTAGCGTGCGCCCTCCGCCACGTCGTCCATCGTGCAGTCGTCGTCGAGATCGTAAACCACAGTCGCGTCGTCGGGAACATCCCGACGGGCCGAGGGCGAACCGCCCTCGGGGATGCCGGCGTCCTCGCCGGCAGAGTGCTCAGTCATACCGAAAAGTCGGCGGTCGCGGGTGTTAAGTCTTCCAGTTCGCACACGACGCGCCCCCGCAAGCGTCCCGGAATCCTTAGTTGGCGCCGCCCCCGAGTACCCGGAGATGGGACTGTTCCGGTCGGGTGATGTAGTCGGCATCGCCGACGACGCCCTCACGTTCGCGCTCGAAGCGTCCCGCGAGACCCACCCCGACGAGTACATGGGGCTCCTGCGTGGGGAGCCCGCCGATGAGTTCGGGATCGACCACGAGGGGCTGCTCGTGACGGACGTCCTGATCATCCCCGGCACCGAGTCCAACCCGATCAGCGCGACGGTCAAGACCAGCATGGTTCCAAACGACTTCTCCTCCGTCGGCTCGATCCACTCCCACCCCAACGGTGTCCTCCAACCCTCGCAGGCCGATCTCGCGACGTTCAGCAAGGGGCAGGTCCACGTCATCGTCGGCCACCCCTACGGCCGCGAGGACTGGGTCGCACTCGACCGCGAAGGGAAGCACCGCAGCCTCCCGGTGTACGACGTCGAACTCGACGATCCCGAGGAGTTCTTCGACTTCACGCAGGAAGACATCGACGCCGAACTCGGCCTCGACGGGGGGGAGCCATGAGCGGGGACGATCACGACAGCGAACGCGCAGTCGCACAGGGAACCTTCGACCTGCTCCACCCGGGCCACGTCCACTATCTCCGCGAGGCCGCCGAACACGCCGACGAACTCCACGTCATCGTCGCCCGAAGCTCGAACGTCTCTCACAAGGAAGATCCCGTGCTGCCCGCCCGCCAGCGCCGGGACGTGGTCGGCGCGATCGACGCTGTGGACGAGGCACACCTCGGCCACGAATCGGACATATTCGTCCCCATCGAGCGTATCGGCCCGGATGTGATCGTACTGGGCTACGACCAGCACCACGACGAGGACGCGGTGGCGGCCGCGCTGGACGACCGCGGGATCGACTGCGACGTCGCTCGCGCGGGGCCGCGCGATCCGAAGTACGACGGAGAACTCCTCTCGACCGGCCGGATCGTCGACCGGATTCTGGAGCGACGCGGGTAGCCAACGGTCGCTGTCGCCCCGGCCTGACTGGACTGTGCTGGCTCCCACCGTCCGGGCAGACGCGAAGCGGATAAGTAGCGCCGGCCGCTAGCCCGCGTAGTGACTTCAGACCGCCAGTTCGCCGGCCTGCTCGCGGCCGCCGCGATGGGGGTGTACCTCCTCGTCGCCGTCGGCGCGACGACGGCGGTGACCGACGCCGCGGCCGCGTGTCGCGGGTGGCCCGCCTGCGGCGGCGGCTTCGCACTCCCGACCTCCGCCGACGGCTGGTTCGCCCTCGGCCACCGGATCGGCGCCCTCGGCGCCGGCCTCCTGCTCGTCGGCGCCACCGCACTCGCGTTCCGCCGCGACGAGTCCCGGCGCGTGAAGGCCGCCCTCCTGTTCGCGCTCGCACTGTTCCCGATCCAGTCCGGCGTCGGCGCCGTCATCGCGACGACGGCCGTGGCGCCGACCGCGGCCGTCTCGGCGATCCACCTCGCCGTCGGCGCCGTCATCTTCGGCGGCGTGCTCGCGGCGCTGGCGTGGACGCTCGAAGCCGCCACCGGTGACCCCGACGACGAGCCCGAGGACCCCCTCGACGACGAGCTTCCGCCCGTCGAGGACACTCCCTCGCCGGCGCTCCCCGAACCGGGCTGGCCCCGGACGAAGGCAAAGCTCGCGGCGTACGCCCGGTTGACCAAGCCCCGACTGATGTGGCTGCTCTGTCTGGTGGCGGCGGCGGCGATGGCGCTGGCCGGCGGCGAGAACTTCACGGTCCCCGTCGTCGCGAAGACGATGGTCGGCGGCGCGCTCGCGATCGGTGCCTCCGGGACGTTCAACCACGTCCTCGAACGCGACGTCGACCGGAAGATGCAGCGCACCAGCGACCGCCCGCTCGCGGTCGACCTCGTGCCGGTCCGCAACGCCGTCGCGTTCGGTCTCACACTCGGCGCGATCTCCGTCGGCCTGTTCGCCTCGATCAACGTCCTCGCGGCGGTGCTGGGGCTGATCGCGATCGCGTTCTACAGCGTCGTCTACACGCTGATCCTCAAGCCCAACACCGTCCAGAACACCGTCATCGGCGGCGCCGCCGGCGCGCTCCCCGCGCTGATCGGTTGGGCCGCGGTGACCGGCGAGATCGGCTGGGGCGGCGTCGGGCTGGCGGCGATCGTGTTCCTCTGGACGCCCGCCCACTTCTACAACCTCGCGCTCGCCTACAAGGACGACTACGAGGCGGGCGGCTTCCCGATGATGCCCGTCGTTCGTGGCGAGACGACCACGCGCCGACACATACTCTGGTACCTGGGTGCGACGCTCGCGGCGACGGCCGCGCTGGCGCTGCTCCCGCGGCTTGACTGGCTGTTCGTGGCCCTGGGAATCGCACTCGCCGGCGTGTTCCTCTGGGCGGTCGTCCGCCTCCACTTCGAGCGGACCGAGGCGGCGGCGTTCCGCGCGTTCCACGCCTCGAACGCCTACCTCGGCGGCGTGCTGCTCGCCGTCGTGCTCGACACGCTCGCGCTGTGACGATGTCCGTCCTCGACCGCGTGGGCGCCGACGTTCTCCCGGAACCGCGGACGGTCCTACTCTGGACGGCCGTGCTGTACGTCGAGGTGATGGCGCTGACCGGCTACTGGCTGTTCGGCGCCACTGTCTCGGTCAGCCAGCCGCGGTTCGCGCTGTACGGCCTGCTCTGGATCAACGTCTCGATCTGGGTGTTCCGCCGGACCGACGCGCCCGACGCGAGCGCGTCGGCGGTCCGCCGCGGGAGCCTACTCGCGCTCGGCTACCTCGCGGTGCTCGCGTACACGGGCGGCGTCGTCGCCCCTGGCATCCCCGATACGTTCAACTACGTCCCGGGGTTCTCGGTGCTCTGGCTCCCGCCGGGCTGGGGGCCGGCAGTCACGTTCAAAAGCGAGTTCGTCCGGCTGATCCTGATGCCGGCCAAGGTGATCGGCTATCTCGCGCTGACCTACCTCGTCTACGTCACGGTGCTCGACGTGGCCGGGTCGGCGGTGTCGGGACTGCTCGGGCTGTTCTCCTGTATCTCCTGCTCGTGGCCGATCCTCGCGTCGGTGGGGACGGCGGCGCTGGGGGGTGGCTCGTTCGTCGCGGCGGCGACGACGACGTACGCCTACGACGTGTCCACGGCCGTCTTTCTGGTGACGGTGGCGCTGCTGTCGTGGCGGCCGTCGTTGGGATCGCTGCGGTGAGAAACGTTCAGACAACCCTCACCCGACGTTCAGGTGGTCCGCGATCCCCTCGCGGATGATCTCCTCACAGTAGCCACACCGCACGCCGTCGTCGAGCACGTCGAAGCGGCTCTCGACGGGCTCGTCGGCGTTGGTGATGCAGCTGCTGTTCGGGCAGGCTAACACGCCGACGACGGTGTCGGGGCGTTCGGCCTGCTTCTTCTCCCGGACCTCGTACTCCCGGACGATGTTCACCGTCGCCCGCGGCGCGATCAGCGAGAGGACGTCCACCTCGGCCTGTGAGAGCTCGCGCTCCTCGACTTTCACCACGTCCTTCGTGCCGAGGCGGTCGGAGGGGACGTTCATCGCGACGCTGACGCCGGTGCCCTCGCTGCCGTCGATCCCCAGCATCGCGAGTACGTTCAGCGCGCTGCCGCCGGGGAGGTGGTCGAGCACGGTGCCGTCGCGGATCTTCGAGACGCGGAGTTCGTGGTCACTCATGGTTCTGGAACAGGAAGTCGAGCAGCGCCATCCGCACGGGAACGCCGTTGTGGGCTTGCTCGAAGTAGTCGGCGTGCTCGGTGTCGTCGATCTCGGGGGCGATCTCGTCGACGCGGGGCAGCGGATGCATCACCGTCAGATCGTCCCGGGCGGCGTCGAGCGTCTCGCCGTCGACGCGGTACTCCCCGGCGACTTTCTGGTACTCGTCCTCGTCGGGGAAGCGCTCGCGCTGGATCCGGGTGACGTACAGCACGTCGAGTTCGGGCAGCACCTCCTCGAGTTCCGTGTGTTCGCGAACCTGCGCGCCGGCCTCGTGGAGGTCGAACCGGACCGACCGCGGGAGGCGCAGCGACTCCGGGCTGACGAAATGCATCCGCGCGTCGAACTCGGTCAGCGCCGTCGCGAGCGAGTGGACCGTCCGGCCGTACTTCAGGTCGCCGACGATGCCGATCGTGAGGTCGTCCAGCCCCGCGGCCTCCCGGATCGTGTACAGGTCGAGTAGGGTCTGACTGGGGTGGTGGCCGGCGCCGTCGCCGGCGTTGATCACCGGCGCGTCGACGAACTCCGCGGCCATCTTCGCGGCGCCCTCGCGGGGGTGTCGGAGCACGAGGCCGTCGGCGTACCCCTCGATGACCCTGACCGTGTCCGCGAGGCTCTCGCCTTTCTTCACCGAGGAGGCGTCGACGCCGCCCATGTCGACGACGTCGCCGCCGAGGCGCTTCATCGCGGCCTCGAACGACATCTTCGTGCGCGTACTCGGCTCGTAGAAACACAGTGCGAGCAGCTTCTCCGGGTAGCTGGCGGGGAGGTCGCCGCCGGCGTCGAGCGCGGCGTCGAACTCGGCCGCGCGGTCGAGCAGCCGCTCGACGTCCGCTCGGGAGAGCTGTCCCGCGGCGACGAGGTGGTCCTGACGCATCAGTCGTGAGCGGGATGGGCACGACCTTGAATCCCTCGGCTCCGTCCTCGGCGTCGGTGTACACGTCAATGGGACGGGCCGGCGGGGGCGTTACGAATCTCGAAGCGAGGGTCAGCTGTCGGCCGCGGGGAACCGCATCCGCAGCAGCGGGTCGCCGTCGGCGTCGCCGAGCGTGAACTCGCCGCCGGACTGTTCGACGGCCCAGCGCAGCAGCCAGAGCTCGAGCCCCTGTAAGTGCTCCAGCGGCGTCTCCGAGCGGTCCGACACCAGTTCGAGCTCCTCGCGCGGGATCGCGTCCCCGCGATCGTACACGTCGAGCCGGACGTCGTCGCCCTCCCGGACGAGTGCGATCTCCGCCGCCGGCCGCTCGCTGTCGCCGAGCTGGTAGAGGAGGTTCTGGATCGCCGCGCGGAGCGTGGGGTGGGCGTTGACCGGCACCGCCCCCGAGGCGCGGAACTGGACGTCGGCGGCGGGGAACTCCTCGCGCAACGCCGCCACCCCCTCGCCGACGACCGCGTCCAACTGCACGGCGTCGATCGCCTCCTCGGTGTTCCGGACGACCGCGTCGAACTCCCGGACCTGTTCGCTGATCGTGTACAGCTCGTCGGCGGCGTCGACGATGCGCTCGGCCGCGGCCCCGGGGTCGGCGTTCCCCTCGACGATCGTCTCGGCGTACCCCCGGATGACGTTGGTTTTGTTCCGGACGTTGTGTCGCAGGATACGGTCGAGCACTGCGAGCCGCTGTTCGTTCCGAATCTGCTCGGTGATGTCACGCTGGAGGCCGAGGTAGTGGGTGAGCTCGCCGTCGTCGTCCCGGATGGGGACGAGCTCCAACCGGTTCCAGAACGGCGTGCCGTCCCGGCGATAGTTGAGTATCTCCTCCGAGGCGGGCTCGCCGGCGTCGATCGCGGCCCGGAGCCGGTCGACGGCCGACTGGTCGGTGTTCTCCCCCTGCAGGAACCGGCAGTTGCGCCCGAGCACCTCCCCCAGCGGGTAGCCGGTGATCCGGGTGAAGCCGGCGTTGGCGTAGATCAGCGGCTCGTCGTCGGCCCGCACGTCGGCCACGGTGATCCCGTGGGCGGCCGCCTCCACCGCGCGGCCGAACAGTCGGAGCTGATCCTCGCGCCGCCTGGCCTCGGTCCGGTCCCGGACGAGCAGTTGGACCACCGCCGAGCCGCGATAGCTGACCCGGATGCCGGCGACCGAGCCCTCGATCCGCCGCCCGTCGACGGTTTGGAGCCCCACGTCGACGAACTCCGAGGCGCCTTCCCCCGGGGCGGGGACGGCGTCCAGCAGCGCCGTGAGTGCCGTCTCTTCGCTCTCACTCACGAACCGCGTGACCCGCGACCCGTGCAGTTCGGTGCGCGCCGCGTCGAACAGGTCGACCGCTGCGGCGTTGGCGTAGGCGATCTCACCCTCGTCGACCAGCAGCACCGCCTCGGCGGTGAGCTCGACCAGTTGGCGGTACTGAGTCTCGCGTTCGGTCAGCGCGACCGACGCCCGACGGGTGGCGAGGAGGTTCTCGACCCGCCGGACGAGCGCCCCCGCCTCGACGGGTAGCGCGATCACTTCGTCGACGGGCGAACCGTCGACTGCGGCCTCGGATACCTGCGTGCGCGGCGGCTCCCCGCCGCTCTCGCCGGCCAACAGGACGTGTGGGAGGTAGGCGTCGGACTCCCCCTTCCGCCGGCGGAGCGCGTCCTCGCAGTGTTCGAGACAGCTCTCGCCGATCAGACAGATGTCGTACGCCGGGAGCGCCGCCGAGCCCGTCGCCGTCGTCACCTCGTAGCCGAACCCGTGGTCGAGCCGATCCCTGATGCGATCCCGGTCACGGCCCGCCGCCATGACCAGCAGCACGTGATCGATCCGATCCCGGGGCTCGTTCACGGGGGGCTGTTCGGTGAACAGCCCTATTAGAGTACCGCCGAACGGCGCTACTCTCGGACGGTTTCGGCCAGTATCGCGGCCGTGAGCACCGCCACGCCGCCGACGAAGAACAGCAGGCCGGGCGCCGCGACCGCCTCCGCCAGCCACGGGAGAACCGCGTCCTCGGGGAGCCCCGGGGAGGCCGGCTCGAACACGCCGCTCCCGCCGCCGACGAGGCGGGTGGTGAGCAGTTGGATGGCGACGCTCACGAGGCCGATCGTGGCGACGCCGGTCGCCCAGTCCGCGAGCAGTCGGCGGAGCGTCGACCGCTCCTCCTCGGACGCGTCGGCGGCCAGCACGATCGGGTCGGCGGCGACGCCGTAGACGTCCATCTCGTTCCCCTTCTCGGAGTAGTCGCTGCCGACGACCTGGACGAGACCGGCGGACTCGAGGTTCGAGAGGTGGTAGTGGACGTTCTGAACCGAGCTGTCGAGCCGCCGCGCGAGCACCGACGGCGGGGCGGGCTCCTCGTTGATCTCGCAGTACAGCGCCCGCGCGGTGTCGGAGCTCAGCGCGTCCAGCACCGTGTCGGCGTCGTCGCCGTTCACGTCGACGACTGTCGGCTCGGCTTCGCTACCGAACGACTTCGAGCCGAGCCGGGCGATCGGGGACGACATATCGGTACTGGGAGCAGCGGCCACATCAATCCCGGTGTCGCTTAAAACGTCGTTTTAGTCGGTTCCGCGCGCCCGGCGGACCGCCGCCAGCGGGTCGACGACGCCGTGTCCGGTCGTGAACGTCGGGCCGTCGTCGTCGCTCATCGAGGTCGCCGTCGCCCGGAGAATTCCTCCGACGCGCTCCCTCGCCGCCTCGTCCCCGCGTGTGTCGGCGACTAACGCCGCCACTCCGGCGACCTGTGCGGCCGCACCGGAGGTTCCGGGGTCCTCGACCGTCGGCCAGGGTCGGGGTTCGGCGACGAGATCGACTCCGAAGCCGCCGTCCGGTGTCGGCCCGCGTCCGCTGTAGGCTGCGGCGCCCCCCTCCTTGCGTGAACCAACGCCGACGACCCCCGGCGCGCTGGCGGGCGCGGCGACGCTCCCGGCCGGCCGCGCAGGGGAGAGTCGGTAGCCCGGCGCCCTCATCGAGACGGGTGCCGTCGCGAACCCCTCGGGGACGCTCGATCGGTCCGGGAGCCTGAGCTCCAGTGCGTACCGCCCGGGCTCGAGTTCGGCCGTCAGCCGTTCCAGCCCCGGCCGCTCGGACTGAGAGAGCGCGATCAGCTGTCGGCCGTCGCCGGTCTGTGTCCGGCGGATGAGCGCGAGCGAGAGCGCCGGCGGATCGGGGGCCCGACAGCCCAGCCAGACCGTAAGACTCCCAACCGGCGGCTCGTCCGCGGCGCGTGACTCCAGGTCCAGTAGCGTCAGCGAATCCCCGGTCGACGCGATCGCTCCTAGCGGCCCCTGCCAGTGGCCCCGCGCCGCGTTCCCCGTCGGCGCGACGAGTGTAACGCCCGCCTCGACTGCCGCTTCCGCGGCGCGGTTCACCGGACTGTCACCGACCGCGGCCGCGCCGTGGGCCGCGACGGGCGCGAGCACCACGTCGACGCCCATCTCCCGGAACCAGTCGAGTCCGCGCTCGAACCCCGACGCGCGCTCGAACGTCGCGAGCAACAGGGCCGCATCGGGCGCGGCGCGGGCGACCGTCGCCGCCGCCTCGGTGCCGTGGCTGGCGTCGTCGACGACCACGGGGGAGCCGTCGAACGCCCGCAGCCCGGTCACGGCGTCCACCAGCGCGGGGTGCTCGGGGTCGAAGCCGGTCGGGTCGAGTACCCCGACACGGACGTCCTCCCCAGTAATGCCGATGCTGTGGATCTGTTCGAGGGGGGTCGATCCCTCAGTGAACGGCTCCGTCCCCTCGGACCGGTCCGGAGTTCCCACCGTCGCTAGCGCCGCAGCGACGGCGCCGCCAGCGACCGTCATCGCCCGACGGCGGCTGAGTCGCGGGGTGGAAAAGCGAGGCGCCATCGGCGGCCGAACGGCCCGCGGAGCTATCAACCCTCCGAACGGTGTCAGTAGCGTAAAACCGCGTCGAAGCTATCGGCCGTTTTTCAGTAAACCGGGCCCACGGTTCGCGTATGCCCTCCACGGCATCGCTACGGACGACACCCGAACCGGACACTCCGACTACCCGCCAACAACGGAGGTGGGACCGATGAACGGACAGCGCCGTGCCGTTGCCCTCGCCGGCCTCGTGGCGCTCTCGGTGCTACTACCGACGCTCGCCGCACCGGCCGCTACCGCCACGCAGACGACAGACGGTGTCAGCATCGACTACGAGGGCGAGTCGGTCACCGTCGCGAACGGCAGCGCCCAGACGATCTCCGGCACGGCCGACGTGGCCGAGGGCGAGTCCGTCGAGGTCCGGACCCGCGCGACTGGCGACACCCAGCCGAAGTTTCTCAAGACCAAGTCCCCGACCGTCGACGGGAACGGCACGTGGAGCGCCACGTTCGACTTCTCGGAGCAGACCGCCGGCGGGACGTTCAACGTGACCGTCGAGGCGGGCGATTCGACGGCCAACGCGACCGGCGAGATCGTCGCCTGTGACGGCGACTGCGTCGAGCCAACACCCGAACCCGACGACGACGTCACCATCGACTACGAGGGCGACGCGGTGACGGTCGCCAACGGCAGCACGCAGGTCGTCTCCGGCACCGCCGCGGAGCCGACCGGGACCGAGATCGTCGTCTCCCTCCAGTCGACCGGCGACACCCAGCCGCGGTTCTTCCGCACCTCGACCGCGGTCGTGACCGAGGACGGCACGTGGGCGACCGCGTTCAACTTCTCGTTCCTCGACGCAGGGGCGACGTTCAGCGTCGAAGCCAGCACCGAGGACGGGACACACTCGGCCAACGCGGACGGTGAGGTAATCCTGTGCGACGGCGACTGCGCGGAGACGCCGCCCAGCGACACGCCGACGCCGATTCCCGAACAGACGACGACGGAGACGCCCGCCTCGAACGACTCCGAGGACGGGCCGACCGTCGAACTGACGGAGTCGGTGGTCGACACCCTCCGCGGTGACGTGGCCGGGATCGAACTCCGGTTCGACGGAACCGACACCGCCGACGTCACCGTCGGCAGCGAGCGCGCGGGCTACGAGCTCGATCTGCAGGTCCGTGACGCCGACGGCGACGGCACCGCAACCGTCTACTTCGACACCGAGCTCGCCGGCCGCGAGGGCGAGACCGTCAGCGTCTCCAGCGGCGACGAGATCACTGTCAACTCTGAGGGCACTGTCCCCGCCGCACTCGACGCGGGCGAGTACAGCCTCGAAGTCGCGGCCGGTGGCGCGGACGGCACCACCGACACGGGGACGCTGTTCGTCTCCGAGGCCGAGCCGACGGCGACCGACTCGGCGACGCCGACCGACGCGCCCACCGGGGGCGGCGACGTGACCGGGCTGCTCGTCAGCGCCGCGATCGTACTCGGCGGCGGCGGGCTCGCGCTGGTGCTGCTCCGGCGCTAACCCTGCCACTCCGCGTCCGACAGCGTCCGCTGGACCGCCTCCTCTCCCACCGCGGCCGCCAGCGAGCGGAACGCCGCGCGCTCGTCGCGGTCGCCGGCGTTCGCGACCAGCCGCGAGACGATGAACTCCGGCGTCGAGCGCCCGACGGTGCCGAACCGGGGCTGGTAGTCGACGCGCAGGCCGAGGTCGTCGGTCAGCCCCTCGGCGAAGATGCCGTCGATGCGGGCGGTATCGGGCAGCGGCGAGAGATCCTCCGCGAGGTGGGTGACGAACACGCCCAGCGCGCCGCGGTCGACGGTCAGGTCGACCAGCCCGTTCAGCAGGTCAGCCGCCCGGCCGGGCTCGGTGATCGCCTCGAACTCGTCGACCAGCATCAGCGCTCGCCCTTCGCCAGTCAGCGGCGGCACGACCGAGCGCAGCGTCGACTCCAGTACGCCCGCGTTGAACGAGGCGTGGCGGCGGTGGAACACGACCGTGTCGAACCGCCCGACCTCCGCGCGCTCGGCTGGGACGGGCAGCCCCATCGCCGCCAACAGCGCCACGCCACAGAGCGTCTCCAGCAGCGTCGTCTTCCCGCCGGAGTTCGCCCCCGTTAGCACCGTCACACGGTCGCCAGAGGGCGGGTCGGGCGCCGCTTCGCCCGTCGCGTCTCGGCCGCCGTCGACGGAGTGCGTCCCGACGCCGTAGGTGACCGGCTGGACGTCGCCGTCGATGAAGAGGTTTCGTGCGCCCCGAACTGCGAGCCCGTCCTCGACCAGCGTCGGCCGCGTGAGGTCGTGGCTCGCGGCGAAGCGCGCGAGCGAGAGGTCGAAGGCGAGTTCGTCGACCGCGTCGACCGCGGCCTCGATCCCCTCGCCGGCGTCGTCCAACGTCTCCCGGAGATCGGCCGCCACGGTCGCCTCGCGATCCGCGACCTGCCCCTCCAGGTCGCCGACCAGCGCACGAAGCGTCGCGGAGACGAAATCCGTCTCGTCGCGGGCCTCGTCGGGCGCGACCGACCGGACTTCGCTCGCGGTCACGCCGGTCTCCTCGGCGACGTAGGAGATCACCGCGCTCTGGAACGCCTCCAGCGACCGGACGCCCTGCCCGCGGACGGTCTCCAACACGTCGAGCGCGGCGTCGTCCAGCCGCCTCGCGGCGGCGAGCTGGGTCCGGAGCTCGTCGAGGCGCTCGTCGGCGCCCGCCCCGACCGACAGTGGCTCGTCGCCGTCGCCGAATTCGCCCTCGACAGCCGCCAGCGCGTCGACGGCGGCTTCGAGCGCGTCGGCGTCCAGTTCGGCCAGCCGGTCGAACGGGCCGCTCTCGTTCGTGCCCGCGCGACGGAGTTCCAGCGCGGCATCGACGGCCGCGCGACGGCCGCCGCCGGCCTCGTCGTAGCTCGCGAACGCCCCGATCACGCGTTCCCGGTCGTCCTCGCCGAGGTCGGTCCACACCTCGCGTGCCTGATCGATGCGGTCCAGCCGTTCGTCGGCGGCCTCGTGGCTCGCCAGCGGCGTGAGCACGCGGATCCGGTCAGCGGCGCCGCCGGTCAGTGCCTCGCCCGCGGCCAGTTCGAGCAGGTCGCCGTACACGTCGCGGGCGTCGCCGGTGCCCAGCGTGTCCAGCCCGGCCGCGCCCGTGGCCCGCCGGAGGATGCGCGTCGCCCGGCCGCGCGGGAGCCCCGCGTCGACGAGCGTGCTCACGTCCGCGGACTCGATGGCGCGAACGGCGCGCTCGACGCCCAACTCGGTTTCGAGCAGTTCGGCCGTCTTCGGGCCGACGCCCCAGTACTCCTGCAGTCGCATAGGTGCCCATGCGGCCGGGGGCTCTTCAGCGTTGTCAGAACTCTACGGGCACCTCGATCAGCGTCGGCCGATCGCGGTCGAACGCCGCCGCGAGCGCGCCGGGCAGCTCGTCGGCCACGTCGCCGAACTCGATCCGCCGTGCGGCGGCGCCGAAACTCTCCGCCATCTCGACGAAGTCGGGGTTCTCGATGTCGGTGGCCATCGTCCGCCCGTAGTCCCGGCGCTGGACGTCCTCGAGGATGTCGTAGGAGTCGTCGTTACAGAGAACGATCGGCACGCCGAGCTCGTACTGCACCGCGGTCGCGAGGTCGCCGATCGTGAACAGCGAGCCGCCGTCGCCGACCAGCGACACCACCTGTCGATCGCTGCCGATCGCGGCACCGAACGCCGCGGGCGGGCTGAACCCCAGCGTGCCGAACCCGCGGGGGAACAGGAACGACCGCGGCGCGCCGGTCGGGAACCGCGTCCGCGCGGCGTAGCTCACCTTCGTCATGTCGTTGACGACCACCGCGTCGTCGTCGAGCGCCTCCCGCAGCACCGCAAGCAGGTGGAGTCGGTCGTCCTCGTCGCCGATCGAGAGTGGATCCGGCCCCGCGTCGGCGGCCTCGGTCGGGCCGTCGAAGGAGAGGCCGCGCTCGCTCGCCCGTTCGGTGAGCGCGTCGAGCGTTTCGCCCGCGTCGCCGACGATTCCCAGCGCAGTCTCGTGGTTGTTCCCGATATCCGTCGGGTCGATGTCGACGTGGATCAGTTCGTCGGGGAACGGAGTGTCGCCCGAGTCCTGTGCGCTCAGCTCCGTCCCGACCGCGAGCACGAGATCGCGGCTTGCGACGAACTCGGCCGCGGGCTCGTGGCCCAGCGCCGTCGCGACACAGCAGTCGTGCTCCGCGGGGACGACGCCTTTCCCCGCGGCCGTAGTGATCACGGGAATATCGGCCTCCTCGACGAACGCGCGCACCGAGTCGGCGGCGTCGACGGTGCCACCACCGACGACGAGCAGGGGACGCTCCGCATCGGCGAGCATCCCGGCCGCCTCGTCGATGCGCTCGGCGTCCGGCCCCGGCGGCTCGGTGGGGGTGCGGTCGATCAGTTCGACCGGCTCCGCGCGTTCGAGCACGTCCGTCGGGATCTGGACGTGAACGGGACGGGGTCGGTGTCGGTCGAGGTAGTCGAACGCGTCGGCGATCGTCTCCGGCACGTCAGCGACGCGGTCGACGTGGTAGCTCTCGGCGGCGATCGACTCCATCACGCCCCGCTGGTCTTTGAGCTCGTGAAGGTGGCCCTTCCCGCGGTCGGCCTCGTTGGTCGCGTTCGTCGTGGAGAGCACCAGCATCGGCGAGGAGTCGGAGTACGCCTGCCCCACCGCGGTCGCGACGTTGGTGAGCCCGGGGCCGGTGATGACGAAGCAGACGCCGACGCGGCCGGTCGCCCGCGCGTAGCCGTCGGCGCCGAACCCCGCGCCCTGCTCGTGCCGGGTAGTGACGTGGTCGATCCCGCTGTCGAGCAGCGCGTCGTAGATCTCCAGCGTGTGAACGCCCGGGATCCCGAAGGCCACGTCGACACCCTCGCATTCGAGCTGTGCGACGACTGCCTCGCCGCCGGTGAGCCTGTCCATGCCCTACGGGACGTGGGAACCACCGTAGTTCTTTCTCCGGGCCGCGCCGGGGATACGGAGCTTTTTGCCCCTACGGCAACAGTCGGCGCTATGGGGGATATCGACGCCGGGACGATCCACGCCGCCCTCGCGGATCGGCTCGGGACCGCACTCCGTGGGGTGATCAGGTACGACAGCGGGGAGTTCGATCACTCCCTCCGGGACGACGTGGCCGCACAGTACAGCGACGACGAGATCAGGACGCTCGTCGACAACACCATCGTCCACCAGCTCGACGCGCCGGCCGTCGAGTCGTCGTTCCGGCTGGGGAGCCTGGAAGCGGTCGTCCGGACGTTCGAACGCTCGTGGGTGGTCAGGGTCGCCGACGGGCCGAAACAGGGCTGTCTGTTCTCCGTCGAGCGCGACCGTTCGGTGACGATGGCAGCCGTGGAGGACGGGATCGAGATCGTGCAGGGCGAGCTCGGCGTATGAGAAGCGGCGGGTGAGGCCTACCGCGGCGTCTGTCGGTAGATCAGATTCCGCTGGATCTCGTTGGCCCCCTCGTAGATCACGGGGATGCGGGCGTCGCGGTACGCCCGGGCGATCCGGCGGTCCGTGAAGATCGAGCGGCCGCCGTGGAGCTGCATCCCACGCTCGGCCACGTCGACGGCGACCTCGGTCGACTTGGTCTTGGCCATCGCCGCCCAGTAGCCGGGGTTGTCGTGGTTCTTCACCTTCTCGGCGGCCTGCCAGTTCAGCGCGCGGGCCGCGCGGAACTCCGTCTGCATGTCCGCGAGGATGTGCTGAACCGACTGGAACTCGTTGATGTTGCGACCGAACCCTTCGCGCTCGTGGACGAACGCCTCGGCCTCTTCGATCGCGGCGGCGGCGATCCCCAGCCCGTGGCCGCCGACGACGACGCGGCCGTGGTTGAAGAAGTCCGCCAGCGCGTAGAAGCCGCCGCCCTCGGTGCCGACGAGGTTCTCCTCGGGGATCCGACAGTCGTCGAAGACGATGTGGCCCTGCTTGGAGGCGCGCATCCCCATCTTCTCGGGGATGTGTTCGGCCTCGTACCCCGGGGCGTCCGTCGGGACGATGAACAGCGAGTAGTTGCCGTAGCGGTCGTCGCGGTCGCCGGTCTTGGCGTAGACGGTGAGCCAGTCGGCCTCGACGGCGTTGCCGACCCAGTACTTCTCGCCGTTGAGCACCCACTCGTCGCCCTCCTTCTCGGCGCTGGTGCTCATCCCCGCGAGGTCGGAGCCGGTGTCGGGCTCGGAGACGGCGAGCCCGGATATCTGGTCGTTCTGGGCGACCGGCCGGAGGTACTCCTCGTGTTGGGCCTCGCTGCCGTACTGTTCGACCAGCTCACAGCCGAAGGAGGCGAGCATCAGCGTCAGCCCGATCCCCGCGTCGGCGCGGTAGAACTCCTCGGCGATCGCGAGGATCTGCTGGATGTCGAACCCCCGCCCGCCCAGCTCCTCGGGCAGATCGGCGGCGACGAGCCCGGCGTCCATCCCGGCCTCCAGCACGTCCCACGGGTACTCGCCGGCGTCGAACTTCTCGGCGGCGACGGGCATGATCTCGTCCTCCGCGAACGCTCTGGCCTCGGCTTTCGCCTCGCGTGCGTGCTCGGGGACGATCCCCTCGTCGAGCAGATCCATACCTAACGATGGGCGCGAGCGGGCAAAAAGCCACCCAGAACTGGCCCCCCGTGGTCCACCGTTTCCGGCTACGCGTCGTCCGACGCTGGTTCCTCGGTGTCGTCGACTCTGGCGTCACCCCCGTCGGTTCCCTCACCTTCGGGCTCCCCGTCCGCGGCATCGGCCCCGTCCTCCTCGGAATCGCGATCCTCCGTGTCGGCGGCGAGTGGGACTCCGCCGTCGTCCGTCCCGTGTTCGCGGTCGTCGGCTATCGACTCCTCGTCGTCGGAACCGACTGCACCGCCAGTGAGTCGGTCGCTCGGGGCGTCAGCGGCGTCGTGCGACGACGAGAGTGCGGCGCCGCCCAGTCGTGTTTCGTCCGCGGCGTCGCCCACGTCGAGCGCGCTGTCTCCATCCCGATCGTCGTCGAGGGGCGCACGAGCCGCGCCGGCGTCCTCGGTCGCGCTCTCCCCTGCGGCGGCCGGCTCCCGATCCAGCACGGGCTCCTTGTCGGTGGTTCGGTCAGAGTCGTCAGTTTCCCCATCCGACGGCGACTCGCCCTCCGGGAGTTCGGCCGGTTCGTCCTCGGCCGCATCGCGAGCGACCGCACGGACGCTCTCGGCGTCGCTGGCAGCACGGGCGCTCGGCTGGTCGCGACCGATCGACGCCACGTCCTCCTCGCGCAGTCGCTCCCGGACGGCGTCGCGTTCGACGGTACCGGAGACGGTTCGGGGGAGTTCCTCGGCGATCCCGATCGTTCGCGGGAGCTTGAAGCCGGCGAGGCGCTCGCGAAGGTGGGCTTCGAGGTCGTCGATATCCACGCCCTCGCCGGCCGGGACGAGCAGCGCGGCGACCTCTTCACCCCACTCGGGGTCGTCCAGCCCCACGACGGCGGCGTCATCGACGGCCGCGTGGGTCCGGACCGCCTCGACGACCTCGCCGGGGTCGACGTTCTCGCCGCCGGTGAGGATGCGGTCGTCCAGCCGGTTCAGCACGTACAGCCGCCCGTTCTCGTCGCGATACCCCACGTCGCCGGTGTGGAGGCCGTGGGCGCCGATCGCCTCGCCGGTCGCCGCGGGGTCGTCGTAGTAGCCGGGCGTCACCGTCGGCCCACGGACCACCAGCTCGCCCGACTCGCCGGGCTCGACCGGGCTGCCCGCGGAGTCGACGACGGTCACGTCGGTCCAGAGCAGCGGCCGGCCGACGGTGTCGGGGTGGTCGTACGCCTCCTCGTGGCGCGCGGTCGCGACCTGCGAGGCAGTCTCGGTCATCCCGTACGTCGGGCAGATCGGCACTGAGTAGTCCCGGCAGCGCCCGATCAGCTCCTCCGGGCAGGGTGCGCCCCCGACGAGCACGAACCGCAGGCTGTCCGGGAGCGTGCCGCGCGACTCGAGCATCCGGCGCAGCATCGTCGGCACCAGCGAGATACAGGTGGCGTCGTACTCGCGCAGGTCGTCGACGGTGCCGCCCGGGTCGAACGACTCCCGGACGATCACCGTCGTCCCGTACAGCGTCGATCGGAGGACGGGGGCGATCCCGCCCATGTGGTGCAGCGAAAGCGGGACGAGCCAGCGGTCCGTGGGGTCGATCCCCAGCCGGAACGCGCTGGCGGTGGCGCTCGACAGGAGGTTCCCCGTCGTCAGCTGCACCGCCTTGGCCTCGCCGGTCGTCCCCGACGTGAACAGCAGCAGTTGGGTGTTCTCGCGCTCCCACGTCGACGGGGTGAACGCCCCGGGCTCGGCGTCCGAGAGCGGCGTCGCGTCGTTCCACTCGGCCTCGTCGATGGTGAACACGGGGAGCCATGGCTCCGCGCCCTCGACGGCGCCGCGGACCTGCGACTCCGTGTCGGCGTCACAGACGACCGCATCCACGTCGGCGCGGTCGAAACGCTCGGCCAGCTCCGGCGGCGTGAACTCCGGTGGGAGCGGCACCAGCACCGCGCCGAGCCGCATCGCGGCGTGGATCAGGCAGACCTCCTCGACGCCGGTCTCCATCGCCGCCGCGAGGTGGTCCCCCTCGGCGACCCCCAGCGCGGCGAGCCGCCCCGCCATCTCCTCGACGGTCTCGTCGAGCGTCGCGTACGTCCACGCGTTGCCCGAACTCGCGTTGACGAGGGCCTCCCGGTCGGGCGTGCTCCGCGCCCGGTGGGCCAGCCAGTCGTGCATGCTCATCGAAGAGGACTGCTGATACTTCCCTCTTGGCACATCCCGCCGGCCGGCGGTTCGCCCCTCATCCGTGGTCGAGGCCTGTTCCGTGGCCGCGTCCGTCACCGAACCGAGCGACACGCCCGGTCGGCAGCAAAAAAGGTGAATCGATCAGTCGCCGTGGCCCTTGCTCTTCCCGTTGCCTTTGCCCTTCCCGGGCCCCTTACCGCTCTTGCCCGGCACGCCGGGGCCGGCGCGCGGGCCTTTGTAGTTCGTGTCGGCGTCGTAGCCGCCGAACAGGCGGTACCAGTCGTCGAAGTTCGCCGTAGTCGGGAGAGTGGCGTCGTCAGCGAGGTTCGACTCCTCGTCGACGACGTAGCCGCTGCCGAGCCGGAGATCCGTCGCCAGCCCCTCGGCGACGGCGTCGAGGTTCTCGCGGTGCTCGGCGGGCACGTCGCCGCCCAGCAGGACGACGCCGCCGCCGTCGGCGACGAACTCCTGCAGCGCAGTAATCTCCTCGTCGGCGAACGGCTCTGCGGGTGCGGAGATCAGGATCGCGCGGCCACGTTCCAGCAGGCCGCCGGTGAGGTCGTTCACCTGCTCGAAGCCGAGGTCGACGCCTTCGAGGTAGCGCAGGTAGTCGGCGGCGTCCTCCGCGCCGATCGAGCGGTCGGCCCCGAACTGCCCGTGGCCGCCGTCGATCAGCACGTCGCCCTCGCGGTCGGCGAGCCGATCGAGCAGGCTGGTGAGGAACGCGTAGTTGCCGTACTCGCTCACGTCGGGGTACTCCTCGTCCTCGAACTGCTCGTCGACGAGCGCCGACCCCGCCATCGCGACGCGGGCGTGCTGGTCGATCCCTACGAGCGGCACGTCGCCGTCGTACGTCAGGTCGGCGTCCTGCTGGGTCGCGGTCGACGACGCCGCGACGGGCACGCGCTTCGAGTCGATCGCCCCGTCGGCCGTCCGAACGCTGGCGGCGTACGGCGCGAACAACTGCGTCACCTCGCCGTTGCGGATCGTCTCCGAGGCGTCGGGGTGGCTCTCCGCCCAGAGGCGCAGCCCCTCGTCGCGGGCGGCGAACTCCTCCTGCAGAAAGCTGTCGTGCTGGCCGAAGCCGGAGTCGTAGACCCGAGCGTACCCCTCGCGGACCGCGGCGCGGTTGTAGGGGTACTCGTAGCTCCCGTCGCCGTCTTGGTCCACGTCGACGTACGCGAGGAGCCGGCCGAAGTCGCCCCGTAGCGGCTCCTCGTCGTCGAAGCGGATCGAGACGGTCTCGTCGCCGAGTTTCTCCCACGCGAACGCGCTCGCGGCGTCGCCCCGAGCCTTGAGGTACGCCTCGTCGCTCAGCCCCTCCCACTCGGCGAGGTTCTCGTCCGTCTCGCCCGTCTCGGGCGTATCGATCCCGAGGATCCGGACCGTATCGACCCAGCCGTTGGGGAACCGCACGTCGGCGGTGTCGCCGTCGGCCACGTCGATCACGTCCACCTCGTACTGCTGGCCCTTCTCCAGCTCCGGCGGGGCGATCCCCGGTCGGTCGGCGAAGTAGTCGAACGCGTCGGCGTTGAATCGGTCGGTCGTCGGGACGAACCCGATGCCGTCGTTGTTCTCCTCGTCGATCACCTGATCGTCGTTGAACCGGAAGCCCAGATCGAGCGCCGACGCGATCTCGTTGAGGTTGTCCGTCGCATCGTAGTTGCTGAAGTCGGACTGATCGAACAGCAGCAGCGCGCCGCCATCGTCGACGAACGTCGCGAGCGCGTCGAGTTCATCGTCCGTGAACGCGACCGAGGGCGAGGTGACGATCGCCGCGTCGGCGTCGGGGAGCGCCCCCGCGAGGTCCGCCGTCGCGTCGACCTCGTACCCGTTGTCCTCGGCGTAGCTACTGAACTGGGAGAAGCTGCCGCTGTCGTAGAACTGTCCGTGGCCGTCGTCGAACGCCACCGCCGACCCGTCGGCCTCGGCGTCGAGGACGTTCAGCACGAACTCCTCGTTGCCGAAGCCGAACGCCGAGCCGTTGTCGACGATCGGCGCGCCGAAGCCGACCACGCCGCCGTCGCTGCTGACCAGCGGGATGTCGCCGTCGTCGGGGTAGACCACGGCGTCGCCGTTGCCGTCCTCGTCGACGTTGGTCGCCGTCTCGGCTGCCCAGACCGCCACCAGCGAGTCGTCGGTCAGCGGCTCGCCGTCGGCGTTCAGTTGGCTCGCCGTCGAGTCGAACACCAGCGAGTCGATCGTCCCCGTCGCCGCGAGCGCGCTCGTGCTCGTGCTCACGCCGACGCTCCCGAGCAGTGCACCGGCCGCCGCCATCTTCAGGAGTGCCCGTCGTCGCATACGGGTCGGTGTGTCGGCCGAGCCTGCATAAATCAATTGGCCATGTAGAGAATATATCCATAATTACGCAATCCAACCGCTATATAGCGATCAATGCTCCACGAACTCCACCAATACCCCCGTGGTATCCCGGGGATGGAGGAACGCGATATCGTGGCCCCACGCCCCCGGCCGGGGCTCGTCGTCGATGGTCTCGACGCCCAGGTCGCGGGCGTGAGCGAGCGCCGCGGCCGCGTCGTCGGTCGCAAACGCGACGTGGTGGAGCCCCGGGCCGTCCTCGGCGACGTAGTCGGCGATCGTGCTCGTGTCGTCGAGCGGTTCGATCACTTCGATGTAGCCGTTGCCCAGATCGAGGAAGACGAAGCGCATCCCGCGTTCCTCGTCGGTCTCCTCGTGGACGGTCTCGGCGCCCAGCAGGTCGCCGAACAGCGCGGCGGTCTCGGCGGCGTCGTCGGTCGCGACGCCCGCATGGTCGAACTCCATGGGCGTGGGTGGGAGCGCGTGGGGCAAAAGCGTGGGTCGTCGGCAACGAGGTCGTGTGGCGCGGCCGGCGACACGATTATGCCCCGGCAGAACGAACGTTCAGTCATGCAGACCTCCACCACCGAGACGATCGCGGGCGAGGAGATCGCGGAGACGCTGGGCACGGTCCGCGGGAACACCGTCAGGGCCCGCAACGTCGGTCGGGACTTCACCCAGAGCCTGCGGAACCTGATCGGCGGCGAGATGAAGGCGTACACCGAACTACTGTCGGACTCCCGCGAGCAGGCCGAGGAGCGCATGATCGAGGAGGCCGAGGCGATGGGCGCCGACGCGGTGGTCTCGATGCGCTTCGAGACCTCCGAGATCGCCGGCACGGGCGCGGAGATGCTGGCCTACGGGACGGCCGTGAAACTGGAGTAGCCCGGCTCGGAAACCGCCCGACTGGAACTGGATCGGTAAAACGCCTATCGTAGCCTCCGTTACTGTCAAATATCCGTCGCCCGTTCGTTTGTCTGTCAGCGGATCCCCGCTGACGAAGGCAGCCCCCGACACGAGGCGGGTGGTCGATGCGGATCGATCACTCGCCCGCTCCCCACCCTACTCCCCTTTTCGACCGACGCTCAGACCGAGACGCCCTGCTGGTACTCCCCAAACACGTCGCGGAACACGTTACAGACCTCGCCGACCGTCGCTTTCGCTTTCACGGCGTCGACGATGTACGGCATCACGTTCTCCTCGCCCTCGGCGGCCGCCGCGAGATCGTCCAACGCCGCCTCGACGGCGTCGTCGTCGCGCCGCTCGCGGAGCTCCTCCAACTGCTCGATCTGTCGCTGCTCGTCCTCCTCGTCGACGGACTCCAGATCCATCTCGGGCTCGGCGTCCTCGACCTCGAACTCGTTGACGCCGACGATGACGCGTTCGCCCTCCTCGATCTCCTCCTGTCGGTCGAACGCGACGTCCTGAATCTGCCGCTGGACCCACTGCTCCTCGATCGCGCCGCGCATCCCGCCGCGCTCGTCGACCTCGTCCATGATCTCGAACGCCTCCTCCTCGATGTCGTCGGTGAGGCTCTCGACGTAGTAGCTCCCCGCCAGCGGGTCGATCGTGTCGGCGGCGCCGGACTCGTGGGCGAGGATCTGCTGGGTCCGGAGCGCAGTCCGGACCGACTCCTCCGTGGGCAGCGCGAGCGCCTCGTCCTTCCCGTTGGTGTGGAGGCTCTGGGTCCCGCCGAGGACCGCGGCGAGCGCCTGATAGGAGACGCGGACGACGTTGTTCTCGATCTGTTGGGCGGTCAGCGTCGAGCCGCCGGTCTGGGTGTGGAACTTCAGCTGTTTCGACTTGGGGTTCTCCGCGTCGAAGCGCTCCTCCATGATCTGGGCCCACATCCGCCGGGCGGCGCGGAACTTCGCGGCCTCCTCGAAGATGTTGTTGTGAGCGTTGAAGAAGAAGCTGAGCTGGGGGGCGAACTCGTCGACGTCGAGGCCGGCGTCGATGGCCGCCTCGACGTACTCGATCCCGTTGCCGAGCGTGAACGCGACCTCCTGTGCCGCCGTCGAGCCGGCCTCGCGGATGTGGTAGCCCGAGATGGAGATCGTGTTGAACTTCGGCGTCTCCTCGGCACAGAACTCGAAGATGTCCGTGATCAGCCGCATCGACGACTCCGGCGGGTAGATGTACGTGTTCCGCGCGGCGTACTCTTTGAGAATGTCGTTCTGGATGGTGCCCCGGAGCTCCTCGCGGTCGACGCCCTGCTCGTCGCCGACGGCGATGTACAGCGCCAGCAGCACGCTCGCGGGCGCGTTGATCGTCATCGAGGTCGACACCTCGTCCAGCGGGATGCCGTCGAACACCGTCTTCATGTCCTCGATCGAGTCGATCGCGACCCCCGAACGCCCGACCTCGCCCTGGGCCATGGCGGCGTCGGAGTCGTGGCCCATCTGCGTCGGCAGGTCAAAGGCCATCGAGAGCCCGGTCTGGCCCTGATCGAGCAGGTAGTGGAACCGCTCGTTAGTTTCGGAGGCGGTCCCCATCCCGGCGTACTGCCGCATCGTCCAGAGCCGGCCGCGGTGCATCGTCGAGTAGACGCCGCGGGTGTACGGCTCCTCGCCCGGGAAGCCGATCTCCTCTTCGTAGTCCTTGTCGGCGATGTCGTCGGGCGTGTACAGTGGCTTGACCGCCTGCCCGCCGGTGTCAGTGGTGAAATCCTCCTTGCGCTCGCCGAAGCGCTCGACGGTCGGGCCGTAGGTCTCCTCCTTCCAGGACTCCTTCCCCTCGCGAATCTCCGCGAGGTCCTCGTCGTCGAACATGCCCCGAACTGGGGGCGGTTCGGACTTAAGGGTGGGGAGACGCCGGCGCCCCATCGAGGATCCGGAGTCACCCGCCTTTATCGGCTCCCAGAACGAGCCCATGGACATGGCAATCATCGACACCGCGTTCAGTATGCTGCACGTGCTGTTCGCCGGGATCTGGGCCGGAACGACCGTGTTCTACGCGTGGCGGATCCACCCGCTGCTCTCCGATGGCGACATCGGCGTCACCTCGGCGATGTCGATCACGACCGGGCTGCGCTGGCTGACCCGCATCGGGGCCGTCGTGTTCGTCGTCACTGGCGGCCACATGGCGGCGACGGGCTACCCCGACGGCGCGCTGTTCAGTTCGAGCATGGGCCACGCAGTCCTCGGGATGCTCGCCCTCTGGCTGATCGTCACCGGCCTGCTCGAGGCCTCGATCGGCAAGATTCAGGACTCTCTCAGTGATGGGAAGATCCAAACCGCCGGCCGCGAGAACCAGACGCTGATCCGCGTCGCGGCGACGTTCTCGGTCGTGCTGCTGCTGCTGGGCGGCTACCTCGCCCGACCGCTAGTCTGATCGGGCCGTCGCAGCGGTTCGCGCCGACGCCGCAGCCGGGTTCGCCGGGCCAAACGCTTACTTCTCGCCCGGCGAACCGGCCTCTATGGACCTCGAAACCGTCGAACGATACGTCCGTGCCACGGGTGCGAGCCACAGCGAAATCCAGTCGGAGATGGCCGACTACGCCGACGAGAACGGGTTCCCGATCATCGGGCCCGACGCGGGCGCAGTCCTGCGCATGCTCGCGCGCCTGACCGACGCCGAGCGCGTGTTCGAGTTCGGCTCGGGCTACGGCTACAGCGCCTCGTGGTTCCTCGACGGCGGCGCCGACGAGGTCGTGCTCACCGAGATCGACGAGGACGAACTCGCGATGGCCCGGACGTTCCTCGACCGCGCCGGCGACGCCGACCGCGCGCAGTTCGAACACGGCGACGCGCTGGAGACCGTCGACGCCTACGACGGCCCGTTCGACGTGGTGCTGATCGACCACGACAAGCCCCGCTACGACCAGGGGTTCGACAAAGCGAGGGAGAAGGTCCCCGAGGGCGGCGTGATCGTCGCGGACAACATGACCCGCGGCCCGATCGACCTCGACGCGCTGACGGCCTATTTCGCCGACGGCGAGCCGCTGCCCGACGACGCCAGCGACGGCACCGAGGGGATCGCGAACTACGTCGAACACGTCCGGGCCGACCCGGCGTTCGAGTCGTTCGTCCTCCCGGTGGGGTCGGGAATCTGTCTGAGTACGCGGGTCGCCGAGCGCTAAACGTCGGTCGTGCTCCCCGCGTCGACGTGCTCGCGGGGCATCAGGTCCACGAAGCGCTGGTCGGCTAGCCACTCGGCCAACTGGATCAGTTCGTCACAGGCCGCCTCGAAGATCCGTTCGCCCTTCTCGGCGCTGGCGTCGGTCGGGTCGCCGAACGCGCCGTTGCCGGAGTTCTCGATCGTGTCGTAGTGGACGCGGGCGCCGTGGCGGTTGTGGCCGGCGCTCCCGAGATCCTGTAGCCCGCCGTCGCGGGCGTTCTCGAACTCCCCCTCCTTCACCGTCTCGGGGGCGAGATGCAGCAGCATCGAGGTCTCCTTCGGGCCGGCGTGGGGGCCGTTGGTCTCGAACACTTCGTTCACGAGCCCGGGGATCGACTCGTCCCACATCCACGGCGTCGCGAACGCGGTCTCGTCGGCGCGCACGCGGCGGCCGACCTCCTGGAGGTGCTGTTCGTTCCCGCCGTGGGCGTTCACGAACACCACGCGGTCGATCCCGTGGTACGCGAGGTTCCTGGTGAAGTCCTCGACGTAATCGCGAAACGACGACGGCGACACCCACATCGTCCCGTGGAACTGCCGGTGGTGGTCGCTGACACCGATATTGACGGTCGGCGTACAGAGGAAGCCGGTTCGGTCGGCGGCCGCGCGGGCCAGCCCCTCCGCGATGACGTGATCGGTCGAGAGCGGGAGGTGCGGGCCGTGCTGTTCGGTCGAACCCAGCGGCACGAACGCGACGGGGCCGGTGTCGGCCGTCGCGAGGTCGGGCCACGTCTGCTCGGCGAGGTACATATCGGGTCGAGTATCGGCGGGGACCTAAAGCCTGCTTCGCCGGACCACGACGCTATCGGGGATAGCGGGGGCTTCGCCACGCTTTTGACGCCGCCCCACCGACTCACGACCATGTTTGGAGGCGGCGGACTCAACCCGCGCAAGATGCAACAGATGATGAAGCAGATGGGGATCGATGTCGAGGAGCTCGACGCCGAGGAAGTGATCATCCGGACTGGTGACGAGGAGCTCTACTTCGACGGGGCGCAGGTCACCAAGATGGACGCCCAGGGCCAGGAGACCTACCAGATCGTCGGTGAGCCCAACGTCCGCGAGACGGGCGCCGGCGACGCCGAGGCGATCGAGAGCGGCGAGGAGGAGTCCGACGACGACGACGGCGGGATTCCCGACGCCGACGTGGAGATCGTCGCCCAGCGAGCGGGCGTCACGGAGTCAACCGCGCGGGAGGTTCTCGAGGAGAACGACGGTGACCTCGCGGCGGCCGTCGACCAGCTGGAGTAGTCCTGTGGGTGCGTTTCTGCTCGTTCACGAGGACCGCGAGTACGTACGCCGTCCCGGCGATGAGCTCCAGACCGACCTCGGCGTGCTCGACGTCCCCGAGGACGTGAGTCACGGCGACGAACTGGAGACACACTTGGGCGAGTCGTTCTCCGTCCAGAAGCTCCGTGGCCCGGACCTGTTCGAGCACTTCGAGCGTACCGGCGCGCCGATGATGCCCCGCGACGCCGGGCTCGTGATGGGCCACACCGGCGCCGGCGGCGGCGACCGCGTGCTCGACGCGGGCACCGGGACGGGCGTGCTCGCGGCGTATCTCGCCCGCGCCGGCGCCGAGGTGACGACGTACGAGACCGACCCGGAGTTCGCGGAGATCGCCCGCGAGAACATGGAACTCGGCGGCGTCGCCGACCGCGTCGAGGTTCGGGCCGGCGACGTGACCGAACAGCTCGACGAACTCGTCTCGGAGGGCCCCTTCGACGTGCTCACGCTCGACACCGGTGACTCGGCGGCCGTGGTCGAGCGCGCGCCCGAACTCCTGACGACCGGCGGGTTCGTCGCGGTGTACTCGCCGTTCGTGGAGTCGATCCGCGAGACCGTCGAGGCTGCCTCGGACAGCCTCACCGACATTCGGACGTTCGAGACGATCCAGCGCCGGATGGACGTGGGCGACCGCGGCACGCGGCCGTCGACGGCCGGCGTCGGGCACACGGGCTATCTCACTTTTGCTCGGACGGAGTAGTCACTGACAGCGTCGGTTTTCGGGGAAAAACGTTCTGCCGCGTTTTCAGTGGTCGTCCTCGCGCCACTTGTGGCCGCACTCCGTACAGGTGAAGAAGCGCGTCTCGGACTCGTCGGCCGCCCGGATCTGCTTCATCTCGTAGCTCGCGCGGTCGTGGCCACACTCGGGGCAGCGGATCTCCGTCGTCGGCCCCAGCGCCTCCTCGTCCACGTCGGACATGTCGACGATGTCGCTCTCCTCCTGATCCTGCTGGGTGGTCATCCCGGACTCCTCGGCCTCGTTCCGGGCCTCGGTGGCGCCACAGCTGCCACACACCCACTCGTCGCCCTCGGCTTTCATCATCGATCCACAGTCGTCGCAGAACTTCATTGGCGGCAGCGTAGCAGGCCCCCCTGTTTAAGCGTCGGGGTTCGCCGTCGTTCCGATCGATCAGCCGAACGCCCCCGGCCGAACTGCCGTCGGCGCGCCGAACCGCCGGAGCGAGGGGAGCGCTCCCCAGAGCAGTCCGGTCGCGGCGATACCGACACCGCCGCCGAGCAGCACCGCTGTCGCGCCGACCGCGTCTCCGGCGACGCCGCCGAGTAAGAGCCCGAACGGCCCGACGACGTTGCTCAGGCTGCTGACCGTCGCGGTCACCCGGCCGAGCCGGTCCTCGGGCACGCCGGTCTGCATCGTCGCCTGTACGCCGACGTTGTAGACGCCGATCGGGACGCGCGACGCCGCGAACAGCGCCGCGGTCACGGCGACGCCCCCCAGTTCGACGCCGGCGATCCAGAGCCCGCCGGCGAGAGTGAGGCCGACCGCGTTCGTCACCCCCAGCGGCCGGTCCTCGACGCCCGGCGCGAGCAGGGAGCCGACGATGGCGCCGGCCGTCGTCGCGCCGAGCAGGAGCCCGTACCCCGCCGCCCCCGAGATCGCCGCGGCGTACGCCGGGAGCACCGCGAAGGCCGCGCTCGTGAGGAAGTTCGCGAGCAGGCTCGCGAGCAGCATCAGCCCCAGCACCGAGCCCGTGAGGACGGCGATCCCCTCGCGGAGTTCGCGGCGGTAGGTTGCGAGGTCGAGCGGATCCGACTCGTCGTCCGCCCCCTCGGCTGCCGGGATCGACACGCCGAGGAACACCACGGCGGCGACCGCGTAGGTGGCGGCGTCGACGGCGTACAGCGCGACCGCGCCGACCGCGGCGACGAGCGCGCCGCCAAGCGCCTGCGCGCCGGCGTCGACCGCGCTCGTGACGACGGAGAACGCGCTGTTGGCCCGGACCAGCGACTCTCGGTCGACGATTCGGGGGAGTGCGGCGGTCTGGGCGGGCGCGGCGAACAGTTCGGTCAGCGCCATGAACGGGAGCACACCGAGGACGATCCAGACCGAGAGTTCGCCGGAGAGCGCCGCCAGCGGGACGAGTAGCGCCAGCGCCGCACCGAGCAGTTCGGAGCCGACGAGCACACGACCCAGCCGCGAGCGGTCGACCAGCGGCCCGGCGAACACCTTCAGCGCGTTCGGCGCCCGGAGCAGGAAGCCGGCGAGCCCGGTGTACGTCGTCGACCCGGTCAGTTCGAACACGAGCCACATCACAGCGACGGTGAACAGCCCGTCACCGAGGAAGCTCGTCGCTCTGCCCGCCAACAGCCGGCGGAACGAACGGTTCGCCGGGAGGGCGAACTGGCTGCGAAGCGCATCCAGTCGGGACACGGTCGGGGTGTCGGCCACCGGGATTGTGAACGCTCGGAGAACCGCAGTTCAGTACGCTGGCTGACACGTCGGCCGTAGTTTGAAGCCCGATCGGGCGGTAGGGAAGCGCGTGCAGGAAGTGGATCCGACCGACGCGCTGGCGGTGCTGGGCGACGAGACGCGGATCGCGATCCTCCGGACGCTCGCGGAGGCCGAGGAGCCACTGGCGTTCTCTGAACTCCGTCGGCGCGCGGACGTTCGCGACCCCGGGCGGTTCAACTACCACCTCTCGACGCTCCGTGAGTACTTCGTCCGCGAGGTCGACGGCGGCTACGCGCTCCGGGACGCGGGTAGCCGGATCGTCGCCGCTGCGGGGGTAGCCGGAGCGAGCGCTGCGGAGTCGGATCTCGTCGATGGCGACTCGGCGGATTCCGAGCCGTCTGAGTGTCCCGTCTGTGGGGAGACCGACTGTGAGCGCCTGTTCCACGTCCACCTCTCGGTCCCGTGGCGGTAACGACCGGCGCCCGTACCGGCCGATAACACCGCTGTAACCGGGTGACGACGGGGTTCGCGAGCCCTCAAGTGGTTCGCACTCGTAGCAGGTGACGTGGCGCAACCACACTCACACAGCGAATCGCCGACGACCGCACCGACGGAGAAGGGCCGATGAGCCTGCTGCAGGCCGCCGCGTTCGACGGCGCCGCGGGGACGATTTTCCTCGTCGCCCGCCTCGTCTTCGGCCTCGTGCTCGCGTTCATGGGGCTGAACCACTTCATGAACCTCGAGACGATGACGGGGTACGCCGGCGCGAAGAACATCCCCGCGCCGGCGTTCGGCGTGATCGCCTCCGGGCTGATGCTGATCCTCGGCGGGCTCGGCATCGCCGCCGGCGCCTACCCCGTACTCGCGGCGGGCGCACTCGCGACGTTCTTCGTCGTCGCGACGCCGACGATCCACGACTTCTGGAACGCCGAGGACACGCAGGGCGAGATGACCCACTTCCTGAAGAACGCCGCGCTGCTGGGGGGCTCGCTCGGCTTCCTCGCGCTCGGCGGCGCCGACTGGCCGCTCGCGCTCAACGTCGGCCTGTTCTGATCCGACTGCGGATCGACCCGTACCGACCCGCTCACGCGTGATACCCGAGCGAGCCGATGCCGTTTCTCGCTTCGTTTCTTCGAGAGACCGCAGTCTCGCGAACGATAGCCGGGCCCCGATCTTTTTCCGGGACGACGGAGCAGTTCGGTCCATGATCCGTGCCGACGGGCTCGAGAAGCGGTACGGCGAGTTCGTCGCCGTCGCCGGCAGCGAGTTCGCGGCCGAGTCCGGCGAGATCTTCGGTATCGTCGGCCCCAACGGCGCCGGGAAGACGACGACGCTGAAGATGCTCGCCGGGCTGGTCGACCCGACCGCCGGCGAGGCCACCGTCGCGGGGTACGACGTGGACGACCCCGAGATGCGCCGGGCGCTGGGCTTTCTCCCCGAAGAGTCGCCGCTGTACGAGAACATGACCGCCCGGTCGTATCTCTCCTTCTTCGCGGACCTCTACGACGTGCCCGGCGACACTGCGGAACAGCGCATCGAGTCGACGCTCGACCGCCTCGACCTCGAACACCGCGACCGGCGGCTCGGCGACGTGTCGAAGGGGATGAAGCGGAAAGTCGCGATCGCGCGCTCGCTGGTGAACGACCCCGACGTGCTGGTGTACGACGAGCCCGCCTCCGGACTCGATCCGCTGACGACCCACGAGGTGCTCCAGTTCGTCCGGGAGTTGGCCGACGACGGGAAGACCGTGGTGTTCAGCGCGCACAACCTCTACCACGTCGCCGACCTCTGTGACCGCGTGATCGTGATGAACGAGGGGGCGATTATCGCCCGCGGCGGCGTCGCGGAGATCCGGGAGGCCCACGGGCAGACAACCTATCGCGTCTCCGCCACGGTCGAACTGCCCGAGAGCGAGCTCGCGGGCGACCGCCACCTCGTCGAGGTCGAGAGCCTCGACGCTGCCGACGCGGTCCGCGAGCGAGTGGAGGAAGCCGGCGGCGAAGTGATCGACGTGCGCACCGACGAGCCGAGCCTCGAAGACGTGTTCCTCGAACTCACCGGGAAGCGAAGCGAACACCGCCGGAGCGGGCGGACCGCCGAGTCACGGGGACGTGAGGGGTCACGGTGACCGGCGACGACGACCGACGCGTCCGCGACCCGCGCCGACGCCTCCGCAAGATCGCCCGGATCGCGCGCTGGGAGGTCGCCCACTCCGTGGGTACCGTCGACCGACGGACGGCGCTGCTTGGCCTGCTGGCCGTCGCCGTTGCGCTCGGCGCCGGCGGCGCGACAGCCGCCACCGGCGGGGTCGCGCTCGACGCCGACCTCTACCGCGTGGCGGTCGACGAGGAGAGCCCGTACCACGAGCCGGTCGCCGCGGCGCTGTCGTTGCAGCCAGTCCCGCCGGGTGACGAATGGGACGCCCGGATCGTCGACGCCGATCACGCTGATCGCACGGCCAAGTTCGAGGCACGTGACTCCGGGAAAGGGGAGGCAGCGCTCGCGGCGCTCCGGAGCGCGGTGCGGAGTCAGAACGACCGGCTGATGCGCGCGGGGGCGAACGAGTCGGCGGCGTTCCCCGTCGCCGTGACGCTTGAGTACGCCAACCGAGCGACGGCACCGACGGGCGGGATCTCCGGCGGCGACCCCGACGAGCCGACCGAGACCGCCACGTCGAGCGGCGACGGGACGGATGAGCCGGGAACCGCGACGGCGACACCTGCCGACGACGCCGGAGGTGACGGCGGCGGGTTCGCGATCCCGAACGTCGGCGACGCGCTGTTTCCCGACCCCGCGAGCGGGTCGCCCGCCGACATCCGGCCGCCGTTCCCCTTCGCGTCCCTGATTCTCGCCTTCGCCTTCCTCGTACCGCTGAACTTCGTCGCACAGGCGTACGGCAGCACGATTCTCGACGAGCGGATCGGCCGCCGGGGGGAACTCCTGCTGGTCGCGCCCGTCGAGCCCGGCGACGTGGTGGCCGGGAAGACGCTGCCGTACCTGCTCGCGTCGATCGCGCTGTCGATCGTTGTCGCGCTCGCCGTCGGCGGCGGCGAGATCGGCGCAACCTCGGTGCTCGCGGTGATCCCGTTGGCGGTGCTGTATCTCGCGGGTACGTTCGTCGGCGGGATGTTCGCCCGGTCGTTCAAGGAGCTCACGTTCGTCACCGTGACGCTGTCTGTGTTCCTGACCGCCTACGCGTTCGTGCCCGCCATCTTCGCGAACGTCACGCCGGTCGCGTTCATCTCGCCGCTGACGGTGGTGGTCCGGGACCTGCAGGGAATCGCGGTCACCCCCGCGCAGTTCGCGTTCTCGACGGGGCCGCCGCTTCTGGCCGGCGCGACGCTGTTCCTGCTCGGGCTTGGTGTCTACCGCGAGGAGGACATGTTCACCCAGCGGTCGGTGCCGCTGAAGCTGCTCGACGCGCTCGACGCCCGACTGGCCGGCGCGCGCTCGGCGGCGACACTCTCTGTTCTCGTGATCCCGTTCGTGTTCGTCGCGGAGCTACTGGTCGTCGCGCTGCTGTTCGCGCTCCCGGTCTCGGTCAGCGTCCCGCTGCTGCTGGTCGCCATCGCCGGGATCGAGGAGGTCGCGAAGTCGGCCCACCTCTACGCCGGCTTCCGGACTGGGACGTTCGCCGGGACCACGCGCGTCACGCTGCTCGTCGGCGGACTCTCGGGGCTGGGCTTCTTCGTCGGCGAGAAGCTCACCGCCGTCGTGCAGGTGGTCGGGCTACCGGAACTCACGCTCGGCCGCGCGGCGTTCTCCGCGGCCGGCACCGGGCTCGGTGCGCTGGGGAGCGGGCCGCTGGCGCTGCTCGCGCTGTTTCTGGCGCCGCTACTGCTGCACGCCGTCACCGCGACGGTGTCGGCTGCCGGCGCCGCACGTGGACGACGGGCGTACCTGCTCGCGCTCGGGGCGGCGACGCTGCTCCACGCCGGCTACAACCTCACGGTGGTGAGCGCCGTTGTCTGAGCCCCGTCCCGAACCCGGCAGCGACGCGGCGAACGGGAACGACGGCGCCGAGCAGCGCGACCGTGGCCGACTGCGATCGCTCTGGCGTGACCCGCGGGCCGTGCTCGCCCGGAAGGAACTGCGCTCGTTGGCCGACGAGAAGACGATCGTGCTCGCGCTGCTGATCCAACTGTTCGTCGCCGCGTTCTCCTCGTTCCTCGTAGTCGGGCTCGTGTCGATGTACCAGCCCGGCGGCGTCGGCGGCGTGAGCGTCGACGCCGGGGTGTCCGGCGACGCCGCTGACGAGCTGTTGGCGACGCTCGACGACCAGCCGGGCGTCGACGCCCGCGAGTACGCCTCGCCCGACGCGGCCGCGGAGGCGTTCGGTCAGGGCCGCGTCGACGCGACGTTCCTCGCGAGCCACACTGACGAGAACCGGGTCGAGGTGGTGGTGACGGTGCCCGACGAGAACGTCCGCACGACGGTGACCGTCGTGCAGGTCCGGGACGCGCTGCGGGCGTTCGAGCGCGACCAGCGGGCGAGCCGCGTCGAGTACCTCGGCACTGCGCCGCTCTCGCTGCCGCCTGAGGCGGCGAGTAGCCCGTACTACGGGTTCAGCTACACCGTACTGGTGCCGCTCCTGCTGCTGCTCCCCGCCTTCATCGGCGGCTCGATCACCGTCGACTCGCTGACCGAGGAGATCGACCGCGGGACGATGGAACTCCTACGCGTGTCACCGCTGTCACCCGCCGGCATCGTCGACGGCAAGCTGCTGGCGTCGGTACTCCTCGCGCCCACGCAGGCGGCGCTGTGGATGGCGCTGCTCGCGCTCAACGGCACGCCCGTCGCGAACCTCCCGGCGCTCCTGCTGCTGACGACGGCGTTCGCGCTCGCGGTGTCGGCGCTGGGCGCCGCGGTCGCGCTGCTCTCGCCGGAGCGTCGGGCCGCGCAGTTCCTCTACTCGACAGGGGTGTTGGGGCTGTTCGGCGCCGCCTCGCTGTTACCGGGAAGCCCGCCGAACACGATCGCACGGCTGGCAGTGAACTCGGCGTCGCTCACGACGTACGGCGTCGTCGCTGGCTACATCGTGCTCGGGGCCGGTGCGTACCTCGGCGTGCGGCTGCTTGTCACCCGGCGCGGGGACGCCGCGCTCGGGTAGCCTACTCCACGTACGGCCGTTCGATGTCGCTCTCACCCTCGATGGCGCGGTTGATCCCGCGTGTCACCCAGTCGAACAGCGAGATGAGCGGCGAGAGGAGTCGCTCGACGAGCGCGACGATCGGGGCGACCGTCAGCGACCACTCGGCGGCGTTGCCGAGCCCGTACGCCTTGGGGACGATCTCGCCGAACACGAGCACGAGCGAACTCGTGACTACTGTCGCGGCGACGACTGCGGGACCCGGCGGGAGACTCCGCGCCACGAGCACGGTGACGATGCTCGAAATCGCAACGTTGACCACGTTGTTCCCGACCAATAGCGTCACCAGTAGCCGGTGAGGGTCCTCCCGGAGCGCGGTGAGCGTCCGCTCGTTCGGGTCGTCACCGGGGACCGCGTCGTGGTCGGTCGGCAACGAGAAGATCGCGGTCTCGGGACTGGAGAAGAAAGCACTGCAGGCGAGCAGTACGACGGTCGCGCCGACGCCGCCGACGACGAGTGGGTCGACCATGGGCGGACGCTCAACCGGGGAGGTATTCACAGTTGTGCGTAGCGCCAATCGTGCTGCCTGCCGTACACTTTTGAGGAGGCAGTACGATGGACGGCCCATGCCGGCTAAATCGGGCGCCGCCCACTCGTTGGGGTACCTCGTGTGTATCGTCGTCAGCGGGTTCCTGAACAAGACCATCCTGACCTACCTCCCGCCGTTCGAACGGCTCTCGCGGATCGCGGGGAACCTCCTGCAGGCGTACCTCGAAGTACCCGTCGAGGCGGAGCTCGCGGGCGTGATGCTCGTCATCGGCGTGCTGCTGGCCGTCTGGGGCGCGGGCTACCACGTCTACCGGAGCTGACGCCCCCGCACCGACACGTCTAACCCGGCTCGCCGAGCAAAGCCGACAGAGATGCCGCTCAAGGCCACCGCGCGAGCCCACCCGATCCAGGGGCTCGTGAAGTACCACGGGATGCGCGATACGGAGCTTCGCCTCCCGTACCACGACTCGATCAGCGTCTGTACCGCGCCGTCGAACACCACCACGACCGTCGAGTTCCTGCCCGACGCGGGCGACGACACGTACATCATCGACGGCGAGGGCGTCGACGGCCGCGGCGCCGAACGCATCCGCCACGTGCTCGATCACGTGCGCGAACTCGCGGGGATCGACCACGCGGTCCGGATGGAGAGTGAGAACTCCTTCCCCTCGAACGTGGGCTTCGGCTCCTCCTCCTCCGGCTTCGCGGCGCTGGCGATGGCCGCCACCGAGGCCGCCGGGCTCGACCTCACCCGCCCGGAGATCTCGACGGTCGCGCGCCGGGGCTCCTCCTCGGCGGCCCGTGCGGTCACGGGCGCCTACTCCGACCTCTCTGCGGGGCTGAACGACGAGGACTGCCGTTCCCACCGGCTCGACACGGGGGAAGGCGAGGACGGGTTCGACCCCGAGGCGGATCTCCGGATCGTCACCGCGCTCGTCCCCGCCTACAAGGAGACCGAGGAGGCCCACCGGGAGGCCGAAGCGAGCCACATGTTCGACGCCCGGCTCGCCCACGTGCAGGATCAGCTCGTGGAGATGCGCGACGCGCTGCGTGAGGGCGACTTCCACCGCATCTTCGGCACCGCCGAGCACGACTCGCTGTCGCTGACGGCGACGACGATGACCGGCCCCGCGGGCTGGGTGTACTGGAAGCCCGAGACGATCGCCGTGTTCAACGCCGTCCGCGAGCTCCGGGAGACGGGCGTTCCCGTCTACTTCTCGACGGACACCGGCGCGTCGGTGTACGTGAACACGACCGCGGAGTACGCCGACGTGGTCGAGGAGAAAGTCGCGGAGACCGGTGTCGAGACGCAGGTCTGGGAGGTCGGCGGGCCCGCCGAGGTGCTCGCCGAGAGCGAGAGCCTGTTCTAGGACTCGCCTGCGACCGTCACGTTTCCGCCTTCACCGGTGACCGAGACCGAATCGACGAACGTCTCGTTCCCCGTGACGACCGCGATCGTTCGATCGTCGACGGTCGTGAGTCGGTAGCGGTCGTCGTCGACGCGCCAGCCGTCGGCTGTTCGGTTCCCCGGAGCGTCGAGGTACTCAGCGAACGCGTTCTCGAACTCAGCAGCGTCGTCCGCTGTATCCCAGCGCAGCACCCAGACGTACCCCTCGGTGTCGCGGCTCACGCGGACGACTCGGTCGTTCCCCCAGCCGGCCGCGGCCTCGATGGCTCGGTCCTCCGGGAGTTCGGTGCCAAGCACCGTCCGGACGAACAGTTCGCCCCGTCGCGGGTACGACGCGGGCGTGGACCAGTCGGCCGGTGTCTCGTCGACGACGGTGAGGTTCGCGGGCGGGTCGCTCGTTCCGGGGTGGAGCAGCTGTTCGGTCGTGTTCGGGAGCGTGACGTTCGACGACAGCAGCTCGCTCGGGGAGTCCAGTTGCGACGAGAAGTACTGCCCGCCGAAACAGTACGCTTGGCCCGCGTACCGCTCGTAAGCCGTCCCGTTCCGGTACTCCGCACAGCGTCGCTCGATCGCCGAGAAACCCAAGAACTGCCGGGTGTACGCGTCCTCGACGTAGACGGCGCTCCCCTCGACCAGCGCTCGCCGGATGCCGAACGACTCGCGTTCGGTAGCCTGCCCGACGAGGCTCGACCGGTTCGATCTGTAGCGTTGGGACTGGACGGCGTGGACGTACTCGTGGGCGAGGATGCGAGTCACCTGTGCGGTCGAGCCGTTTCGCGGCGAGATCCTGACCCTGCCGGTCTGGCGCGAGTAGCTCGCCCGGATCCGACCCTCGTCGAAGCGTTCGAGCCCCTCGTCGAGCCCCAACTGCGTGGCGAACGACCCGGCCTGTGCCGGCAACGACGTGTCCCGGACAGAGACGATCGGCGTCTCGTACTCGCCGTCCAGCGAGGCCACGACGTGCTCCCAGACCAGCGTCGCGTTCACCGAGAGGTCGCCGTACACCGTCACGCCGCCCGCCGGCGTTGGCGTGGCGGTCGGCGTCGGCGCGTCGGTGGACGTGGCCGTCGCGGTGGGCGGTTCAGTCGGCGTCGCGGTCGGCGACGAGGGGTCAGTGGGCGACGCCGTTCCCGGCCCGGTGTTCGGCGTGGGGTTCGCGGTCGGGGCGCTACAGCCGGCGATCACGAGCAGTACGGCCGTCAGGAGGGTCGCGGCGGCGTGGCGGTTCACGGCCACCACCGCCGTGGCGGGCGATCGGCCATCGGCTCCCCGTTGACCAGTCAGCGACTAATCAGTATCGCCGGCTCAGACGAGCTTCATCATTCGCGTCTCGAACTTCCCGACCCGCACTTTCCACCAGCCCCGAAGCTCCTCGTCCAGCTCCGGATCGTCCGTGTCGGCCCGCAGCACGTTCACGCCGTCGAGCTTGGCCCGTGAGGCGACGATCGTCACGTCACACTGCCGGATCACGGCCGGGGAGAGCTGTGGGTTCCCGCGGCCGAACACGAACCCCTGCCCGCCGATCGGCGAGACGACGATCACGTTCTCCTCGCCCAGCGCGTCGAGGATCTCCTGCTCGGTCGCGTCTTCCACCACCACTCCGCCGTCGCGCCACACGTCGACGCCGATCGGCGACCCCTCGAAGCCGAGCTCCTCTTTGATCGTCCCGACCGTCGATCCCGGCCCCAGAACGTACGTCTTCCCGGGCTCCGCGCGGATGTCGTCAGCGACGCCCTCCGCGAGCGCGTCGACGGTGCCGCCGCCCAACTGTTTCGAGGACTGCATCGCCTCCGCGACGGGTACTCGTGCGACCGCCCGGAGTTCGGGGTTCACCTCGCCCTCGCGGTACTCGTCCTCGTCGATGTCCATCACCTCGCGGCGTTCCGTGCGCTCGTAGCTCGCGACGATGTAGGCGGCGTCCTCCGGCGAGACTGCGAACACCGAGGAGTACACCTTCACGCCGGCGGGGATACCGAGCATCGGCGTGTCCGTCCCTTCCAGTGCCTCGGCCACGTCCGCGGCTGTGCCGTCGCCGCCGACGAACAGCACCGTATCGACGCCGGCGTCGACGAACGCCGCGACAGCCGTGCTCGTGTCATCGGAGCCGGTTTCCTCGCCGTCCGGTCGGCCGAGCACAGCGGGCTCGAACCCCGCCGCACGGACAGCTTCCTCGCCCATCGGTTCGCCCCACGTCGAGATCTCGGCGTCGGGGAGGCGCTCCCGGAGCTCCGTCAGCGCGCGCTCGGCGCGGTCGGGAGCGCGCGGCTCCGCGCCGCGAGCGCGGGCCTCGGCGACCTTCCCGTCAGTCCCCTTCAGGCCGACGCGGCCGCCCATGCCCGCGATTGGGTTGAGGACGAAACCTACGTGCATACTCCGGCTTCGGCGGGCAGGGGGAAAACGGGTCCGGAGGCGGCGAGGGCGACGCCACGGACCACCAGAGCTAAGCGCCGGCCAGTCGAACGCGGGGGTATGCTTCAGGCTACGGCAGTCGAGGGCGTCTCGCTCGACCCGGCGCTGACCGGCGCCGTCGGACTCGTGCTCGCGATCGCGCTGACCGCGGCGTGGACGCTGGCGTTCTACCGGTAGCTACGACCCGTTGGCGTCGGCGGGCTCGACGTGATCGGCCAGCCACCCGGCCGCCAGTCGGGCGGTCTCGGGCTCGGTCGCGGTGACCTTCAGCGTCACCGTCTCCCCGGGGTAGGAGCCGATGCTCACGTCGAAGCGGTCCTGCACCTCAGAGAGTCGGTCGAGCAGCGCGCTCTCGGGCTCGGGCGTCTCGACGGTCTCGCTGTACGTCTGCTCGCCGTCGAACTCCTCGACGACGCCCGCGAACATCGCCTGCATCTCCGCAGGGACGCCCGGAAGCACGTAACAGGACTCGACGACGGCGCCCGGCGCCACGCCCTCGGTGTTGTGTAACGGTCGCGCGCCGGCCGGGAGTTCGGCGGTCCCGGTCACGAGATCCTCAGCCGTGTAGCCGCCCTCCTCGCGGAGCCACGCGACGGCCTCCTCGTGCAGTTCGACCTCGCGGCCGAACGCGGCGGCGACGGCCTCCATCGTCACGTCGTCGTGGGTCGGGCCGAGCCCGCCGGTGACGAGTACGGCGTCGTACTCGGCGTAGTGCTCGTTGACAACCCGAGCGATGTCCGAGACGCGGTCCGGAACGGTCGTCACCCGTTCCACGTCCACGCCGCGGTCGTCGAGGCGGGCACAGAGCCACGTCGCGTTCGTGTTCTCGGTGTCGCCGGTCAGCAGTTCGTCGCCGACGGTCACGATGGCGGCGTCCATTTGTCGGCGCTACGCGCGAGCGGGGGAAAAGCGCGACGGCGGCGGCTACGGGCCGACGACCGCGTAGCAGTTCCCGCTGGAGAGCTCCCACTCGATCAGCTCAAGCTCGCTCGCTTCCAACTCCGCCTCGAACTCCGCGGGGTCGTACACGTGGTAGAACCGCCCGACGGTCTCGCCGCCGGGCAGCGTCCAGTCGATCTCCGTGTCCAGCCCCGAGCCGTCCGTTTCCTCCTCACTGAAACGGTCGTGTTCGGTGCACCACGCGCTCACGAGCGTGCGGCCGCCGGCCGTGAGCACGCGAGCCAGTTCGTCGAGGCTGGCGAGGCGGCGGTCCCGCGGCCGGAGGTGATGCAGTGTCGCGACGTAGACGCCGAGATCGACGGTGTCCGTCCGGAGCGGGATCGCCGCGGCGTCGCCGGCGACGAGGTCGGCGTCGAACCCCCGCTCCGCCGTGCGCTCGGTGGCTTCCGCAAGCAGCCCCGTGCTGGCGTCGACGCCGACGACGCGTGCCGCGTGGTCGGCGAGCACCTCGGCGTGGCGGCCGTTGCCGCAGCCGAGGTCGAGTCCGAGCTCACCCGTACGGCCGTCGAGAAACGACTCGATCTCCGGCCACGCGTGCTCGCGGGTCTTCGAGAAGTGGGCGGCGATGCGATCGTACGTGTGGCCGGCGTGGGGCATATCTGCGGAACGGACGCCTACAGGAAGAGGAACGCGATCACGGTCAGCGTCAGCAGAACGACGACGTGTTTGGCGCCGTCGGCGAGCGACCCCTCGCCGAGCTGGCCCGCCACCAGTCCCGAGAAGATCGCCTGCATCACGGCGGCGTGGTAGAACAGCAGGGTGTAGGCGGACGTGTCGACGCTCCCCAGCCCGGCGAACACGCTGGAGGAGACGCCGCCGGGGAGTCCGCCGCCGCTCGCACCGCCCAGGTTCGCGCTGTCGATCGCCGGGATGAACGACGAGGAGAGCGCGAACACGATCCCGATGAACACGAAAAAGGAGATGTAGATAACCATCAGGTACGTCAGCATCTCCTGTCGGCGCTCGCGCTGGAGTCGGCGGCTCGCGCGGGCCTCGTCGGCGGCGATCTCCAGCACGGGGGCGATCTCCCCGCTCGCGGTCATCGCGTTGGTGATCAGCACCGTCGCGCGGGTCATCATCGGCGAGTCGATCCGGCGCTCCATCCGGCGGAAGGCGGCGCGCACGTCGGCACCCCAGCGCACGTCCTCCCACGCCCGCTGGAGCTCCGGCCCCAGCGCGTCGAGATCCGACCGCGTGAGCCGCTCGATGCTCTGGACGATGCTCACGCCGGCGTCGTTGACGCTCGCGAGGCGGTCGAGGAAGTCCGGGATCACCCGCTCGATCGCCTTCACCCGCCGCTTGTTGATCTCGTACAGCAGCGCGAACACGCCAGTCGCGAACAGGATCGCTTCGACGAGCGGCGTGTCGATCGTCCGGAGCGCCGCGACCGGCGCGAGCGGCACCGCACCCGACCGGAGGCCGACCCACCAGAGCCCGATCGGGACCGTGACGAGGAAGCTGTACTCGGCGTTGCGGAGCACCAACTCCCCGGGGCTGCGGAGCCATCCGAGCACGCTCTCGAACTTCGTGTACAGTTCGAGGCGCTCGCGGCTCGCTTCCCACTCGTCGTCGACGCCGGCCCCCTCGGCGAGCGGCATCGCCCCGCCGCCGTCGGGCAGCACCCCCTCGGGCGTGTCGGTGATCCCGCTGATCTCGATCGAGGGGATCTCGGTGCGGTCCTGTCCCAGCGTCTCGCTGATCGTCTTCGTCGAGCTGTTGATGTAGGCGATGAAGGCGAGACTCGACAGCGGGATGCCGAGATACACCACCACACGCAGCAGGTCCAGGGTCTCCTGCAACACCAGCCCGATCACGACCAGGATCGTAATGAGGAACAGTGGCCCCGCGACCAGCACCGTCACGTACGCCTCCGCGAACGTCGACAGCAGGTCGAGGTACTGGCGCTGCTGGGCCTCGGCCTCCTCCTGGTAGCGGTCGTACTGATCCTTGAGGAAGTTCGAGAGCGACTGCCCCGAGCCGAGCACCGAGGCGAGGTTCTCGCCGAACTCCTCCATCCCCTCGCTAGGCGTGCGGTCGGCCATCCGGTCGAGCGCGCTCAGCACGTCCGTCCCGAACGTGTCCATGTCCCGGACGGCGACGCCGATCTCGACGGCCGCCTCGCCGTACACGTCGCGGTTCCGGGTCAGCGTGTCGAGGATCGCGGGGAACGCCATCCCCGACCGTGACAGCGCGTAGATGAACGCGATCGTCCGGGGCAGCGTCGCCTCGATCTCGCTCGCGCGGTTGTCCGCCCGCTCGTCCAGCATCGCCCACCGGAAGTAGTAGGTACCGAACGCGAGCGCGGTGCCGACGGTCGCGCTGGAGACGAACAACAGCACGAACAGGTTCGTGAGTCCGAGCTCGGTCACCCGGGTCAGATTCGAGAGGAACGCCAGCGCGGTCGGAAGCTGTGCGCGGACAGTGTCGCCGCTGATCCGGAGCACCCAGAGCAGCACCGCGGCGCCGTAGACGCCGAGGATGCTGCCGCTGATCCCCAACAGCAGGCTGTACAGCAGCGTCCGTGCGGCGTAGACGCGGTGGGTGGTTTCGACGTGGGCGGCCCGCAGTCGGGACTGCTGGTCCTGTTTGCGCGGGCTCTCGTTGGCGACGTAGTCGCCGAACAGCGAGAGCGAGACCCGGGAGAGCAGGAGGTTCGTCCCCTGGCTCAGCTGCTCGGCCAGCAGGGGCGCCAGCAGCGCGGCGGCGAACAGCAGCGGCAGCACCCACAGCATCTCACTCCACCGTGTCGGCGAGCTCCTCGCCCGCCGAGAGCTCCACGTCGGCGCTCTCGACCCGTTCCATCACTCGCTCCGGGTGGGCGTAGTACTCGTTGATAAGCGCCGTGAACGCCCGGTAGTCGGTGATCCCGCGCTTGAGGAGGAACTCGAGGAACCGCTCGCGGTCCCGGATCTCCGCGAGCAGCTCCGAGCGACTCCACCCCCGCTCGTCCTGGATGTCCTCGAGCAGCGAGGAGTCCTGTCGGCGCACCGTGTCGGTGTCGGCCTCCCACGTGAACGCCGCGGAGTAGTCGAGTTCGCCCGTCCGCTGGTCGATGCCGCCGATCTCGCCGATCGCCTTCGCCCGGCGGACGCGCTCGTCGCCCTTCCGGGTGAGCACCTGGATCGAGATCATGTCGAGGCTCTGGACCATCGCCCGGGGGACGTTGATCGGCTCGTTCTCCAGACGGTTGATGACCGTCTCGATCGAGTCAGCGTGCATCGTCGAGAACGTGGTGTGGCCGGTGTTCATCGCCTGGAACAGCGTGACGGCCTCCGCCCCGCGCACCTCGCCGACGACGATGTACTCCGGGCGGTGTCGTAGCGCCGAGCGCAGGAGGTCGTACATGTCGATGTCGGTCCCTTCGTCCAGCCGCTCGCGGGTGACCGAGGAGAGCCAGTTGTCGTGGTACAGCGAGAGTTCGCGGGTGTCCTCGATGGTGAGCACCTTCGCCCGCGGCGGGATGAACATCGAGACGGCGTTCATCGACGTGGTCTTCCCCGACGCGGTCCCGCCGGCGAAGATGAGCGACTTGTTGTGCTCGATACAGAGCCAGAAGTACGCCATCTCGCCGATCGTGAACGTGTCGTACTTGATCAGGTCGATCGGTGTGAACGGCTCCTCGGCGTACTGGCGGATGGTAAAGGCCGACCCCCGGGGGGTCACTTCCTCCCCCAGCGCGAGTTCGGCGCGGGAGCCGTCGGGCAGCGTCGTCTCGACGATGGGGTCGCCGACGGAGATGTGGCGGCCGGACTGCTGGGCCAGCCGGATTACGTAGTTGTCCAGCGCCTCCGCCTCGAAGGAGACGTTCGTCTCGATGTCGGTGTAGTCGTCGTGGTAGACGAAGATCGGCAGGTCGTAGCCGTCACACGAGATGTCCTCGATGTGGTTGTCGTTGAGCAGGGGATCGACTTTTCCGAACCCGCGGAAGTCCCGCAGGAGGTAGTACAGCAGCGCGTGGAACGTCCCCATGTCGGCCTCGACGCCGTACTGTTCGAGCAGCCCCGAGAGCTCCTCACGCAGCGTCTCCTCGTCGGCGTCGGTGCGAGCCGCACGGTACAGCAGCGGGTCCCGGATGTCCTCGACGACCCGACGCAGCAGCAGCGTCTCGAACTCGTCTAAGTCCGGCTCGACCGCGTAGTACTGGTGTTCGCTCGCCTCCGGGTCGTGGGTAATCACCACGTAGGCGTAGGGGGCGTTGACCCAGTAGCGGTCGACCTCCTCGTGGCCCTCCGGCACGTCGAAGCTGGCCAGCGGGCCGTCCTCACCCGGGCGGAACGGACGGGTCTGGAGCTCGGAGCCACGGAGCATCTCCACCGTTCGAGAGATCCGACGCTTGAGCCCCGAGAGCGTGTCTTCGATATTCGACCCGTCGATGAACTCCCCCGACATCCGTAGCTATCTGAGCTACCGGCCGGGCGGACTTAAATATGTGCGCCCTCGGCGATGAGACTCGGACCGGCCGACTCACCGGAGTATCGCGGAGAAGATCGCGACCAGCCCCACGATGTCAACGGCCTGGCTCGTCGACGCCACCGCGAAGACGAACGCCGGGCTGTCGCCCGCGACGAGGGGGACACCGAGCGCCAAGAACAGTTTGAGTCCGGCGTGGCCCACCGTCAACAGGAACAGGCCGGCGCCGAACAGCAGCATCGAGCGGTCGTCGTTGCGACGGTAGCCACGGATCGCCTGATAAGTGAGAAACCCCCCGACAGCGGCGAGCCCGAGCAGGAGTGCAGTCTCGACCGGCGAGGTAGCACCCTGTTCGACGGAAACGCCCTGAAGCGGGCCGAACACCAGCCCGAACGCCGCGCCAACGGATCGGCGCCGCCGGTGGGTTCGGGGACCGGTACGGTCGTCGGGGGTGTACTCAGCGGTGGGTATGTGTTCAGCGGTCATAGATTGCGTAGGTGAGGACGACCGCGCCGGCGAGGCGGCACAGTTCGGTTGCCGGCCCGATCAGCGCCGTCGACGACAGCATCGACGAGAGCCCGATGTTGACGAGTTTGGAGACCGACACCAACAGTAGGAGCCCGACACCGAACAGGAGGAGCGATCGCTGTTGGGTCCGTCGGTACCCACGGAGCGCCCGGTAGCCGACGATTCCGCCGACGACGATCGAGACGATCGAGCCGACGAAGAACAGAACGCCGACAGCGGCGCCGAGTTCGGGGAGCTGAAGGGGGATCATCTGAGTTGGTTGAGCAGATCGGTCATGCGGTCGGCGGGATCACGGGTCCGGTCGAGTTCGACGACGAACTCGCCGTCGTCGAGGCGAACGCTGAGCTCTTCGAGCGTCGCCGCGTACACCTCGTAGTGGTGGCCCTCAGGGTCGTACTCCTGGTAGCTCTCCAGCAGGTCGTGTTCCCGCAGTCGATCGATACGTCGGTACGTGGTGGCTTTCGAGGCGTCACAACGGTCCATCAGTTCGTTGGCCGAGAGCGGCTGTTCGCTCGTGTGGCGGAGGATGGCTCTGGCGTACTCGTCCTCGATCAACGAGGCGATCGCCCCCAGATCCTCCTCGTCCATCCTCCGGGAACTGTCGCCGTCGTCTGTTAAATCACCCGACACACACGGCGGCGACGATCGGGGCATCAGGCCAACTCGGCCGTCCGGAACCGCCAGTAGCCGACTGCTGGGACGGCGACGCCCCACACGAGCAACATCCCGAAGCCGAACCACGGGACTGCGTCGGCGGCGCGAGCGGCTTCGGCGGGCGCGAACGCCAGCTCCATCGCCTCCAGATACGCGCCGACCGGGCTGAGCGCGGTGACGAGTGCGGCCTCGCGTGCGGAAACCGTGACCCCGACGACACCCCCGACGGTCTCGACGGCGTCGACAACGTAGCCGCTGCCGATCAGCCACAGCACGTCCCCGACGACGTAGAACCCACCCGCGAGGGTCATCGCGCGGGCCCGGGACGACGAAAGCGCCGACAGCCCCACCGCGACCGCGGCGTTGGTCAGTGCAAACACCGTCGAGATCGCGACGAACCGTCCGAAAACGCCAGGGTCGACCGAGCCGAACATGGCGAACGCCAGCCCGAGCGCGACCGCGAAGCCGGCGCCGAGACCCAGCACGACGGTCGCTCCCCGGGAGAGAAGCTTCCCGACGACGAGGGCGAGCCGGCTGTCGGGGAGGCCGAGTCGGTAGGTAATCGTCCCGTCCTCGCGCTCGCCCGCGATCGCGAGGTAGCCCGCGACGATGCCGACCACGGGGAGCACGACGGCGGTGACGCCCGTGACCCCGACGAGCAGTTGGGTCGCACCCGTGATGTCGCTCGTGGCTCCCGAGATCACGAGCAGTACAGTGAACATCGCGTAGGCGGCGACGACCCCCCAGAGCAGCCGTGACCGACGCACGTTCAGGAAGTCGTGGCGGGCGATCCGAAGGACGCTCGCTGTCACGCGTCCACCTCCAGCGGGCGGCCCTCGGGGACCGAACCGTCGCTCGCCGTGACCGTCTCGAACAGGTCGTCGAGCGACGCGTCTTCGATCGTCACGTCCCGGACCGTCGTCGTCGTGGCGACACGACTGATCACCATCGCCTTGGCCGCGGGATCCGTACAGGTAACTTGGAGTTCACCGTCGGTCGTCGTGACGGTCGAGACGCCGGGAATGTCGGCGAGATCGATCTTTGGCTCGGCGTCGACCTGGAGCGTCAGCGTCGACTCGGTCCGGAGCGTCTGCCGAAGCCCGTCGACGGTGTCGACCGTCGCGAGCCGACCGCCCCGCAGGATCCCGACCCGGTCACAGACCGCCTCGACCGCCGGGAGGAGGTGACTGGAGAAGAACACCGTCGTGCCGTCGGCGGCCTCCTCGCGAACCAGTTCGCGTACGTCCGCCATCCCCGACGGGTCCAGCCCCGAGGAGGGTTCGTCGAGGATCAAGAGATCGGGGTCGCCGACCAGCGCGATCGCCAACGCGAGCCGTTGACACATCCCTTTCGAGTACTCGCCGGCCGGGCGGTCGCGTGCCTCGGCGGCCAGACCAGTCCGGTCGAGCAGCGCGTCCGGGTCGTCGTCGGTGCCTTTCGCCGCGATCGCGTAGTCAAGGTGCTCCCTCGCGGTCAGTCGGTCGTACGTGCTGTACCCTTCCGGAAGGATGCCGATCCGACGGCGCACCTCGCGTGACTCGGACCGAACGTCGTGGCCGAGGACACGGCCGTTCCCCGATGTCGGCCTCAGCAGGCCCAGCAGGATGTTGATCGCCGTCGACTTCCCGGCGCCGTTTGGCCCGAGAAAGCCGAACACCTCCCCCTCCCGGACCGTGAGGTCGAGGCCGTCGAGGGCCACCATGTCGCCGTAGCGCTTCGTGAGGTCGCGCGTTTCGATCACTGCCATCGTTACCGTCGACTAGTCGGCCCGGCCCCATAATCCGGACCGCACGGTTTCAGAACCAGAAACCGTGAGCCTCGACACCCTCCCCGGCGACGTGCGGAACCGGCGGCAGCCAGTGCCTCGGAGCACACGCGCAGTCAGCCGAGGGCGTGGACGCCGGCGGCGTCGCCGTAGTAGACGCGATCGCCGACTAGCGCGAGCGGGTAGCTCCCGTGGGACGCGCCGGGCTCGACTGTCCACAGTCGCTCGCCGCTCGCGGCGTCGAACGCGCGGAGCACGCCCGACTCGGCCGTCGGCTCGCCCTCCGAACACGTCTCCTCCGTCGCGGTCCCCTCCGCCGGGGTTCCGGCCGACTCCTCCTCGTCACCCTTGGAGACGCAGACGCTCGGCGAGCCCGGGTGGGCGCCGCCGGCGACGACCACGTCGCCGCCGACGGTTGGCGTCCCGAGTAGTTCGCCGTCGTCGTGCCACTGCTCGGTCCCCGTCTCCCGATCGAGCGCGACCACTGAGGACTCCAAGGGATCGAGCGTGGCGTGATAAGAAACCCCGTAGACACGCTCGTCGTCGACTGCGAGCGCGCTCACGCCGCTCCAGTCGTACGGTGTCACCCAGCGTTCGTCGTCGGTCATGCGGTGGAACTGCCGGGCAGTCGCGTCCAGGTCGGCGACGCTGTCGCCGAACTGGCCGAGGTAGAACGCCCCGTCGGTCAGCGTCACCGAGACGATCTCCGGGTACCAGCCCGGCTCGAGCGTCTCGACGACCCGGGGCGCGGGTTCTCGGAACGGCCCGGTCTCGACCTCTCCGGGTTCGAAGAAGCGAACGCGGTCGCCAGTGAGCACGACGACGTGTCCCTCGCCGGCGACGAGCCGGGGGTAGCGAGCGGTGCTGATTCGCCAGCGCTCCGCGCCGGAGTCGGCGTGGAGGCCCCGGAGCTGCTCCCGTTCAGTGACGTACACCGTCCCGCTCGACTCGTGAACTAACTGGGGCTCCATGCCTTCGGGGCCTCGCCAGACGTCCTCTCCGGAGTCGGCGTCGAGCGCGACCAGCGTGTCCGCGCTCACGTACAGCCGTCCCGCGACGAACGCGAGGCCGCCGCCGAACTCGACGCGCCACTGCTCGGTGCCGTCGGGCGCGACCGCGACGGTCGCTTCGCCGGAGCTCGCGTAGACGAACTCGGGGCCGACGACGACCGAGGAGACGACGCCCGGGAGCGGGACCGACCACTCGCCCGTCGGCGTCGAGCGGGGCGGCGACGCCTCGGGGTTGTCGCGCGTGTTCCGTGCGCCGTAGTCCCCGGTCGGCCACGTTCCGGCGGGCGGCGTCGTTCGCTGGTCGATCCGGCGCTGTGCAGCGTCCTCAGCCGGACTCGATCGGCCGAGACAGCCCGCGCTGGCGACCGCGGCTGTGGCGGCGCTCGCCCGGAGAAAACTGCGACGGGAGCGGGAGACCATGTTCCACACTGGAGCCCGGGCGTACTTTTCTCCATTGGCCGTCAGCCTGAACCGGAGTGACTCCCGGCCGCACACGGGCGTTACGGTTTTAGGTGCCCGTCGCTAACTGTCCGGTATCGAATGAGGCGCGACTATTTCGAACTGGACGTGACGAACGTCGACTGGGCGGAAGACGGTGGTGAGCCCGCCCAGCCGCTGGTCGAGATCGACTTCAGTGGGCCCGGGGAGACCCTCCGGGAGCGCCTCAGCGACGCCGACGGCGACCTGCTCGACGGCGAGGACGTCGACGTGGCGTTCCGCCTGCAGGACGAGCTCGGGAGTGACGACGTGGTTCCCGGCGTCGTCGCCGTCACGAACCGCGTGACCGGGGAGTACGTGCTCGAACTCAACGAAGAGTCCGACGACGTGCTGCGGTTCATCGAGGCCGCCCGGGCGTACGTCGAGGCCGAGGAGGAGGGCGGCTACCGCGTGATCGTCTCCATCGAGGGCGAAGAGATGGTGGAGTACGAGAAGGAGACGTTCCTCGTGTACGACGCCGACGGGGAGTTCCTCCGCGAGCGGAGCCTCATCCCGCCGGGCGTCGAACTCTGAGTTTTTGCGGTCGAAGGATGTTTGCGGGTCGGTAGTGGTGTTTTCGGGAGTACGTTGTGAGCGGTCGAAACAGGGTAGAGTTCACTTGCATTCTAGAAATTGTGGGATCTCTAGAGTTTGTAGAGTGTTTTGACGTTCTTTCGATTCTGTACCGGAGACCCGGAGTTTGCTGGCTTCAGGACGAACAGGACCGCGGAGTGAGCTAGACCTCTTGCGACAGCACCGCCCCGCACAGCCCTCAATCCTCCCCAGCCGACTCCCTCCTTCGCTTCGCTCAGTCGGTCGTCCTCCGAGAGAGCGAAGCTCTCTCGTGCCCTCGCTCGGTTCACTCGCGAGGACCCCGCGCGCTCGTTCGCCCACGGAGGCGTCGTGCGGGCGACCCACGCGTCGCCCGCACGGCCAGCGAGACCGCCGGTCTCGCCCTGCTCACGTCGCGCGCCGACAGCCACAGCGGTGCGGTAGCGGTGGACGCCGCGCGGCCGTCGACGAGAGCGAAGCTCTCGTCTGCCAATCAGAAATCGGAGATTTCTGATGACGGCACCGGTCGCCGCCGCGCGGGGGAGGGGTGGGGATTCGGTGCTGTGCCGGACCCTGTGTCCGGCACCCTGCGGTCGCAAGTGGTCTAGCACCGAGATGCTGTTGCGGTCGCTATTTCAGTAGCCAAGACTATCGAGTATTGCCGCGCACTTTCAGCCAAACCGAACGCCCACATCAAGTACGACAAAAAGAACCGACCCAGCTAATTCCCGCGGCCCTGCAGCTTCTCCTCCTCGGGCAGATCCACGTTCGACTCGCCCTTCATCCCGCCGCCCGCGTCGGAGGCGATCTCCAGCAGCGCCTCGGGGTCGTCCCAGTTGTTCACGGCCTCGACGATCGCGCTGCCCATCTGCTCGGGGTTCTCCGCGCCGAAGATCCCCGAGCCGACGAAGATGCCGTCGCAGCCGTGGTACATCATCAGCGCGGCGTCGGCGGGCGTCGCGATCCCGCCGGCCGCGAAGTTCACGACCGGGAGCCGACCGAGGTCGGCGGTCTCGTGTACGAGATCCCGCGGCGCCTCGTGCTCGCGGGCCCACATCTCGCGCTCCTCGTAGTTCATCCCGGAGAGCTTGCGGATCGCGCTCTTGATGTTGCGCTGGTGGTGGACCGCCTGATTCACGTCGCCGGTGCCGGCCTCGCCCTTGGTGCGGATCATCGCCGCGCCCTCGTCGATGCGCCGGAGCGCCTCACCGAGGTTGCGAGCGCCACAGACAAAGGGTGCGGTGAAGCCCCGCTTGTCGATGTGGTACTCTTCCTCCGCCGGGGTGAGCACCTCGCTCTCGTCGACCATGTCGGCGCCCGCGGCCTCCATGATCTCGGCCTCCTTCCGGTGGCCGATCCGGACTTTCCCCATCACCGGGATCGACACCTCGTCGGTGATCTCCGCGATCTCGCCGGGGTCGGCCATCCGCGCGACGCCGCCGCGCTTGCGGATGTCCGCCGGCACGGCCTCGAGGTGCATCACCGCGACGGCGCCGGCGTCCTCGGCGATCCGGGCCTGCTCGCGGTTCACGACGTCCATGATGACGCCGCCTTTCTGCATCTTCGCGAAGCCGCGCTTCACGAGGTCGGTGCCCCGTTTGAGCTCCTCGATGTCGTCAACTTCGTCCATACCCACAGTTGCGGCGGGCGGGACTTAAGGGGGGTGGCTTCGGCCCGTTCGGCCGGGAGCTACGGCGGGGAGGGCACACCGGCACCGGCAGCCCTCTGTCGCTGCCGGTCTGTACGCACCGGCACCGGCAGCCCTTTGCCACCGCCGGCCCCTCGCCCCAGTATGACCCTGCCGGGCCTGCTCCCCCGCTCGCGCCTGCCCGACCGCGACGCGCTGCCGCGCTGGCTCGCGCCACTGCCCCGAGCGATCGAGGATCTCGGCCTCCGCGCGGTGTGGCTCGTCGTCCTCACCAACCTCCTCGGCACCGTCTTCGGCTTCTGGTACTACGGCGTCCACCCGCTGCCCCTGTCGGACCCGCTGATCACCGGCCAGCTCGCGGCGGAGCCGACCGCGTTCTGGCTGCTCGTGCCGGATAGCCCCGTGGCGACGCTGTTCATCGCGCTGGCGTTCGGTGCGTGGGCGCTGGGACGGGCAAACGAGTACCTCTCCGCGTTGGCGTTCTTCGGCTGCTGGAAGCTCGGCCTCTGGACGCCGTACGTGCTGCTCGTCTTCGCCGACAGCTTCCGCGCGGTCAACCCGCTGCCGATGTACTTGTTCCTCCTGTTCAGCCACCTCGCGATGGTGGTACAGGCGTTCGTGCTCCACCGAATCAGCGACTTCCCGGTCCGTGCCGTCGCGGTCGCGGTGCTGTGGTACGGGCTGAACGACCTCGTGGACTACTTCGTCCCGGTGCTCGGCACGCCCCACCACACGCTGATCCCCGGGCAGACTATCGGCGTGGACGGCTTCTTCACCCACCCGCCGGAGATCCACCCGCTCGCTGCCGCCGGCGCGGTCGTGCTCACGCTGACGGCGACGCTCCTCACGCTCGCGACGCGAGTGAAGAAGCTGGAACTGCTCGTGAACGTGGGTCGCTAGAGCCGGGCGATCACGTCGTCGGCCACCTCGTCGGTCGACGCCGTGCCGCCGAGGTCCGGGGTCCGGGGGCCGGCGTCGAGCGTGCGCTCGACCGCGGAGCGAACGTCGGTAGCCGCGTCCTCGTGACCAAGGCTCTCCAGCAGCATCGCCGCGCTCAGGATCGCCGCCGCGGGGTTGGCGACGCCCTCGCCGGCGATATCCGGCGCGGTGCCGTGGACCGGCTCGAACAGCCCGTTCTCGGCGCCGACGTTGGCGGACGGTAGCAGCCCCAGCCCACCCACGAGCCCCGCCGCGAGATCGGAGAGCACGTCGCCCGCGAGGTTCGGGCAGACGATCACGTCGTACTCAGTCGGGTCGAGCAGCAGCTTCGTCGCCAGCGCGTCCATCAGCTCCGTATCGTACTCGGCGCCGCGTTCCTCGGCCACGGCGTCCACCGAATCGAGGAACCGTCCGTCGGTGACGCGCATCACGTTCGCCTTGTGCGCGACCGTCACGTCGGCGTCGCGCTCGGCGGCGTACTCGAAGCCGAACTCGGCGATCCGCCGGGACGCGGACTCAGTGACCACGCGTGTGAGCGTCGTCACGCCCTCGCCGAAATCGCTCTCGATGCCCGCGTAGACGCCCTCGGTGTTCTCCCGGACGAACACGAGATCAGTCTCCGGTCGGAGCGCGTCGACGCCCGGGTAGGCGCGAGCAGGCCGAACGTTCGCGAAGCTGCCGACCGCCTCCCGTAGGGGGAGGATCACGTCGGCCGCCGTCTCGCCCGCGGCGCCGAACAGCGTCGCGTCGGCGGCCTCGACGGTCTCGACCGTGGACTCGGGGAGCGGCGTTCCTCGCTCCTCGGCAACGGCGTCGCCGGCCTCAGCTTCCCGGAAGGAGAACTCGAGGTCGACGGCCTCCAGCACCCGAACCGCGGCGGGGACGACCTCCCGTCCGATCCCGTCGCCGGGGATCACGGCGATCTCCTCGGTCATCGGTCGGTGTAGGGAAGCGAAGCGGCCGTTTCGGCGACTGCCTCGGGGTTGGCGCCGAGCAGCGCGGTGGTGTCCCACTCGCCCGCGACGAGCGACTGTCGCTGTGCCGAGTCGACCGCGGCGTCGATCTCGCGATCGTCGTAGCGCACCGTCTCCGCGCCAACGTCGACCTCGATTTCGGTGTCCGGGTTGGCGTCGACGTGGTCCTGCAGCGCTTCGACTTCCTCGCTGTCGGCGGTCACGGTCGGGATCCCCAGCGCGAGACAGTTGCCCGCGAAGATCTCCGCGAACGACTCGCCGACGATGGCGTCGATGCCCCAGCGCATCAGCGCCTGCGGCGCGTGCTCTCTGGAGGAGCCACAGCCGAAGTTGGCGTTGACCACCAGCACGTTCCCCTCCCGGAAGCGCTCGTCGTTGAACGGGTGATCAGTGGGCTGCTCGGCGGCCTCGCTCTCGGCGGCGAGCCCGTCGCCGCCCGCGTCGGGGCCGGTGTTCTCGTACCGCTGGTCGAAGAAGGCGAACTCTCCGAGCCCCTCGAAGGTGAGCACCTTGAGGAACCGCGCGGGGATGATCTGGTCGGTGTCGATGTCGTTCCCCCGCACCGGGACGCCCGTTCCTTCGACGCGCTCGATCGCGGGCACGTCGACGGGGTCGCTCATCGCGCCACCTCCGGCGCGGCGTCGAGTTCGCGCACGTCGGTCACCTCGCCGGTCACCGCGGCGGCGGCGACCATCTCGGGGCTCATCAGGATCGTCCGCCCGTCGGCGCTGCCCTGCCGGCCGACGAAGTTCCGGTTCGACGAGGAGGCACACACCTCGTCGCCGACGAGCTGGTCGTCGTTCATCCCGAGACACATCGAACAGCCCGCGCCGCGCCACTCGAAGCCGGCGTCGCGGAACGTCTCGTCCAGTCCCTCGGCCTCGGCGGCGGCTTTCACGCGCTGGCTGCCGGGGACGACGAGCCCCCGCACGCCGTCGGCCAGCGTTCGGCCCTCGACGACTTCGGCGGCCGCACGGAGGTCGGGCAGCCGCGCGTTCGTACAGGAGCCGAGAAAGGCCACGTCGACCGGGAACCCCGCCATCGGCTCGCCGGGCGTGACGCCCATGTGGTCCTGTGCCCGCTCGGCGACCGCGCGGTCCTCGGGCGGGAGGTCGGCGGGGTCGGGGACGGGATCGGAGATCCCGGCCGTCTGCCCGGGCGTCGTCCCCCACGTCACCGTCGGCTCGATCGCGTCGGCGTCGATCGTCACCACGTCGTCGTAGGTGGCGTCGTCGCCCGAGCGGATCGACTCCCAGTACTCCTTTCGCTCGGCGAATTTCTCGGGGGCGTCGCCGGACTGCGTCCGGCTGCTCGAGGAGCTTCGCTCCTCGTTGTCGACGAAGGCGTCCGTCTCGGCCATCCACTCGTAGGTGGTCTCGTCGGGGTTGACGTAGCCCGCGCGGGCGCCGCCCTCGATCGACATGTTGCAGACGGTCATCCGGCCCGCCATCGACAGCGACTCGACCGCGGGGCCGCCGTACTCGTACACGTAGCCGACGCCGCCGTCGGTGCCGAGCTCGCCGATGATCGTCAGGATCAGATCCTTCGCTGAGACGCCGTCGCCGAGTTCGCCCGTCACCTCGATCCGCCTGACTGCCTGCTTCTCCATCGCGACGGTGCCGGTCGCGAGCACGTCCCGGATCTGGGAGGTGCCGATCCCGAACGCCAGCGCGCCGACCGCGCCGTGGGTCGCGGTGTGGGAGTCACCGCAGACCACGGTCATCCCGGGCTGGGTCAGCCCCTGTTCGGGGCCGACGACGTGGACGATCCCCTGTCGCCCCGTGTCGGGATGGTCGAACGAGAGGTCGGCCTGTTCGACGTTTTCCTCCAGTTCGGCCATCATCGACTCCGCCGCGTCGTCGTCGTACGGGCGCTCGCGGTCGTCCGTGGGGACGATGTGGTCGGCGGTGGCGTGGGTGCGCTCGGGGTACGCGACTTCGAGGTCGCGCTCCTCGAGCATCCCGAACGCCTGCGGGCTCGTCACCTCGTGGATCAGGTGGAGCCCGACGAACAGCTGGTCCTGCCCGCTAGGGAGCCGCCGGACACGGTGGCGGTCCCACACCGCGTCGTACAGCGTCCCCTCGCTCATACGGGCTCCTCGTCGGCTCCCTCCTCGGTGTCAGCCGCCGTTTCGGACCCGTCGTCGCCCTCTCCCTCGCGATCGACGCCGCGGACGTACGCGTCGTTGGCATCGGGCGCGTCCTCCCGGGGCGTGTGGTCCACGTCGCCCATCGGCTCCCCGTCGCGGTCGCCGTCGCGCTCGTCTTCGGCCTCGCCGCCGTCGACCATCACGACTGTCCCGCGCTGGAACACCTGCGAGTCGCCGAAGCTCTCCCCTGTCATGGGGTTGGTGTGGCTCACCTCGCCCATCGTCCGCTGGCTGGTCTCCCGTCGGTTCGTCTCGTCACGTCGCCGGCTCGTGGTGTCGGTGTGTCGGCTCATTGGTCTCAGTCGTCTGCCGGTGTGTCGGCTGGCTCCCGGTTCTTCTCGGCGTCGCTCCAGGCGAACAGCGAGCGGAGCTCCTCGCCCACCTCCTCGATCTCGTGGTTCTTCTCGGCGGCGCGGCGCTGGCCGTAGGACGGCCGGCCCGCCCGGTTCTCGGTGATCCACTCCGTCGCGAACTCGCCGTTCTGGACCTGTTCCAGCACGGTCTCCATCTGCTCGCGGGTGTGGTCGTCGACGACCACCTCGCCGCGGGTGATCCCGCCGTACTCTGCGGTGTCGGAGACGGAGTCCCACATCCCGCCCATGCCACCCTCGTACAGCAGGTCGACGATGAGCTTCAGTTCGTTCAGGCACTCGAAGTACGCCATCTCCTCGCTGTAGCCCGCGTCTGTCAGCGTCTCGTAGCCCGCCTTCACGAGTTCGGTGACGCCGCCACAGAGCACCGCCTGCTCGCCGAACAGGTCGGTCTCGGTCTCCTCGCGGAACGTGGTCTCGATCACGCCCGCGCGAGTGCAGCCGATCGCCCCGGCGTAGGCGAGGGCCTCCTGTCTGGCCTCGCCGGTCGCGTCGCGGTACACCGCGATCAGCCCGGGCGTCCCTTCGCCGTCCGTGTACTGCCGGCGGACGATGTGGCCCGGCCCCTTCGGAGCGACCATCGTCACGTCGACGTCCTCGGGCGGCTCGATCTGGTCGTAGTGGATGTTGAAGCCGTGGGCGAACTGCAGCGTGTCGCCGGCGTCCAGTTCGGGCGCGATGTCGTCGTACACGTCCGGCTGGACGTTGTCCGGGACGAGCATCGACACCACGTCGGCGGCCGCCGCGGCCTCCGTCGGCGTCGCGACGGTGAGCCCGTCCTCGCGGGCCGCGGTCCGGGAGGCCGAGCCCTCGCGCAGGCCGACGATCACGTCGACCCCGCTCTCCGCGAGGTTCTGGGCGTGTGCGTGGCCCTGACTGCCGTAGCCCAGCACCGCGACCGTCTTCTCTTCGATGTAGCTGTGCGTCGCGTCGTCGTCGTGGTAGATGGTGTTCTCCGTCATCGTCGGTGGGTATCGCTCGTCTGTGACGCCGTTCCGTCGGCGCCGTCGGTTCGGTGTCGTTCGTAGCGCGATTCCTCCGCGTCGGTGGTCCACTCGGTACCGCGAGCCAGCGCCGCCGTGCCGGTCCGGGTCAGCTCCCGGACGCCGAACCGCTGGAACGCGTCGATCGCCCGGTCGATCTGGGCGGAGCTCCCCGTCACCTCGACGGTCACGGTCCCGGGCTCGGCGTTGAGCGTCCGGGCGTCGAACATCTCGGCGACCGCCTCGACGGCGGCGGGGTCGTCGTCGTGGATCTTCAGCACCGCCAGTTCGCGCCGGACCGCGTCCCGATCCAGCTCCCGGACCGAGATCACCGGCACCAGCTTCTCCAGTTGCTTCTCGACCTGTCTGACCCCCGGCTCGGGCTCTTCGATGGTCAGCGTCATCCGGGCGGTCTCGGGGTTCGTCGTCGGCCCGACGGTCAGCGAGTCGATGTCGAACCGTCGGCGGCTCACCAGCCCCGCGACCTCCGCCAGCACCCCGGGCTCGTGTTTCACCAGCGCCGAGATGGTGGTCCGGCGTTCGGGGTGACTGGCCTCGGCCTCGGGGTCGACCCGGACGCCCTGGTCCGACCGTCGGCCGGTGGGTCGCTCCCGCTCGTCCGGGCCGGGGCCCTGTAGGCCGTCACGGTCGGCGTCCGGGTCCGCAAAGCCGGCGTCCGCCGGTGACTCCCCGCTCATAGCTGCCCCTCCGAGAGCGCGAAGCCGCTGTTGTCGCCGCCACTGGGCACCATCGGGTAGACGTTCTCCCGCGGGTCGATCCGGGCGTCGACGACCGACGGCCCGTCGTGGCCGAACGCGGCCTCCAGCGTGTCGGCCACCTCGTCGTACCCGTCGAGGGTGAACCCCGCGGCGCCGAACGCTTCGGCGATGGGTTCGAACTCGGGCATCCAGCCGTACTCCGAGGCGGTGTGTCGCCCCTCGAAGAAGGCGTCCTGCCACTGTCGGACCATCCCGATCGCCTCGTTGTTGAGCACGATCACGGTCACGTCGAGGTTCTCGCGGGCGGCGACGGACAGTTCCTGCAGCGTCATCAGGAACGAGCCGTCGCCCTCGAAGCAGACCACCTCACGGTCCGGTTCGGCGACTTTCGCGCCGATGGCGGCGGGCAGGCCATAGCCCATCGTCCCCAGCCCGTGGCTGGAGACCCAGCAGCGCGGGTCACGGTACGTCCAGTACTGGGCGGCCCACATCTGGTGCTGGCCGACGCCGGTGGTGACGATCGCGTCGTCTGGCGTCGCGGCGTCGGCGGCCTCGACGACTAACTGCGGCTTCAGCGGCTCGTCGTCGGGCGCCGCGTACGTCATCGGGTACTCGGCCTCCCATTCCCGACACCGCTCGCGCCACGCCGCGTAGCGGTCAGACGCGTCGTCGGATCTCTCCGCGAACGCTCCGTGGACCTGTTCGATCACCGCGGCGGCGTCGCCGATCAGCGGGTAGTCCGCCTCGACGTTCTTCGAGATCTCGGCGGCGTCGACGTCGGCGTGGATCACCTCTGCCTCGGGCGCGAACGTCTCGACGCCGCCGGTCAGCCGGTCGTCGAAGCGCGTCCCGATCGCGAACAGGCAGTCCGTATGTGAGATCGCCATGTTCGCGGCGCCGGTACCGTGCATGCCGGCGAAGGAGAGACAGCGCTCGTCGTCTTCCGGCACCGCGCCCACCCCCGGCATCGTCGTCACCACGGGCACGTCGAAGCGCTCGACGAACGCCCGCAGCTCCTCGCTCGCCCCGGCTTTCACCACGCCGCCGCCCGCGAGCACTAGCGGGCGCTCGGCACGGGCGAGCGCCTCGGCCGCGGCCGCGACGGCCGGCTCGTCGGCCCGCTCGGGCACCTCGTAGTACTCCGGCAGGCCGGCGTCGGCAGATTGGCCCGTTGTGTCGCCGGTGGTCGCGTCCTTCGGCAGGTCGACCAGCGTCGGCCCCGGTCGGCCGGCGCCGGCGAGTTCGACCGCCTCGCCCACGGATGGCCCGACGGCGTCGGGGTCGTCCGCGACGTAGTTCTCCTTCGTGATCGGTCGGGTGACGCCGACGGTGTCGGTCTCCTGGAACGCGTCGTTGCCCAGGAACGCCGTCGGCACCTGCCCCGTCAGTGCGACGACGGGGTCGGAGTCCATGTCGGCGTCGGCGATCCCGGTGACGAGGTTGGTCGCGCCCGGGCCCGAGGTGGCCATGCAGACGCCCGGCTCGCCCGTCACCTGCCCGTAGGCGTCGGCGGCGTGGGCGGCCGCTTGCTCGTGGGCCATCGTCACGTGGGTGGGCGCGGCGTCGGCCTCGGCGAGCGCGTCGTAGACGGGCATGATTGCGCCGCCCTGCACGCCGAAGACGTGCTCGACGCCCGCCGCATCGAGTGCGGCGATCGCCGCGTCCGCGCCGGTCGCCGGCGCCTCGGACTCGGTCGACTGTTCGTCGCGCTGTACCGCTCGGTCGTTGTCGCGCCGCCGCTCGGCCTCCCGTGGCCGTGTCGCGGCGCGTGCTGGCTCGCTCATCGTGTGACGTGACTGCAGGCTCGGTGGTCGGGTGATGCGACGGTCGGGGGAGAAGTGGTGGCTGTAGGGGTCAGACCCCTACAATGATGAGCGAGACGCTGACGCCGAGCGAACCGGTGTGGCGTCGTCGCGTCATGGACGGAGCCATGACACCGACCGTGATAACTCTTTCCGCGCCACGGCACACCGTGACACGATCGCGAGCGCCGCGGCTGGCGCGGCGCGCCGTTACGGGGAGCCATCAGGCTGGCCCCTCCGGAACGCGTTCGGGATCGCGGTCGACGCCGTTGGCCTCGGCGACGGTCTTCAGCGTCTCCTCGGTGATCTCGTCGCCGTCGGCACCGCGATCCTTCACCTCGCGAGTGACCGCCCGGACCTGCTCGTCGGTCGGGTCGTAGCCCGCCTCGCGCAGGCGCTCGCGGACGGAGTGGGTGCCCGTGTGCTTGCCCAGCACCAGCTCGCGCTCGGCGCCGACCATCTCCGGCGTCATCACGCCGGGCTCGAACGTCGCCGAGTTCTCGATGACGCCCGCGGCGTGGATGCCGGACTCGTGGGCGAACGCGTTCTCGCCGACGATCGGCGCGTTGGCCGGCTGGTCGACGCTGCTGCGCGCCTCGACCGTGCGGGCGAGGCCGGTGATCGCGGTGGTGTCGATCCCGGTGTCGGCGCCGTAGACGCTCTCGGCAGCCATGACGACCTGTTCGAGCGCGGCGTTGCCGGCGCGCTCGCCGATGCCGCCGACGGAGACCTGCGCCTGATCGGCGCCGGCCTCGAAGCCGGCGAGGGCGTTCGCGCTCGCGAGCCCGAAGTCGTCGTGGGTGTGCACGTCGATCCGGGCGTCCGTGTGCGCCCGGACCGTCCGGATCAGCGACGCGAACCGCCCGGGGGTCGCGACCCCGCAGGTGTCCGGAACGTTGATCCAGTCGACGCCCACGTCCGAGACCGCCTCGATCACCTCGGCGAGGTACTCCGGGTCGGTCCGGGTGGCGTCCATCGGGGAGAACATCACTTCGGCCCCGGATTCGGCGGCGCGTTCGACGCTGTCGACCGAGCGCTCGATCACTGCCTCGCGGCTGGCGTGCATCGAGTCCTCGATCTGGACGTCGCTGGTCGACGCGAACACGTGGACCAGATCGACGCCGGCGTCGATGGCTGCCTCGACGTCCTTCTCGACGACGCGAGCCAGCCCGCAGACCGTTGTGTCGGCGGCCGACGCGATGTCGCGGACCGCCGTGAACTCCGCGTCGGAGTTCACGGGGAAGCCCGCCTCGATCACGTCGACGCCGGCGCTGTCCAGCGCGGCGGCTATCTCGCGTTTGTCGTCGTAGGAGAACGAAGTTCGGGGCGACTGTTCACCGTCTCGCAGGGTCGTGTCGAAGATCCGAGCTGTGGCGAACTCGGGATCAGTTCTCAACGTGCCCTGGGAGAACTCGATCCGCCGGGGTTTCCGACGCTCCCTCAGTGTCGTGAGACATTGCGTCCCACGCTACCTCGTACCAGTACTTGAACCTGTCGCCCGGAACCATCACGATTAATAAGCCACGTGTCGTAGTTGCGGGGCTCCGCACCACACCCGGAACGGAGTTAAGTGCCCCCGACCGTGGGTGACGGTATGAGTAAACAGGACACGCCGGACCGAGAGCAGCGAGGCGGCGAGGAGAAGCCCGCCGACCTCCGGAGCCGGGAAGTGACCGAGGGCGCCGATCGTGCGCCACACCGTGCGATGTTCCGCGCGATGGGGTTCGACGACGAGGACCTCTCCTCTCCGATGGTCGGCGTCGCCAACCCCGCGGCGGACGTGACGCCGTGTAACGTCCACCTCGACGACGTGGCCGACGGCGCGATCGACGGCGTCGACGACGCCGGCGGGATGCCCATCGAGTTCGGGACGATCACGATCTCCGACGCCATCTCGATGGGGACGGAGGGAATGCGCGCGTCGCTGATTTCCCGGGAGGTAATCGCCGACTCCGTCGAACTGGTGGCGTTCGGCGAGCGCCTCGACGCGCTGGTGACGGTTGCGGGCTGTGACAAGAACCTCCCCGGGATGCTGATGGCCGCGATCCGGACCGACCTGCCGAGCGTGTTCCTCTACGGCGGCTCGATCCTTCCCGGCCAGCACGAGGGGCGGGACGTGACCGTCCAGCACGTGTTCGAGGGCGTCGGCACGTACGCACAAGGGGAGATGAGCCGCGAGGAACTGGACGAGTTGGAGCGCAACGCCTGTCCCGGCGCGGGCTCCTGTGGCGGGATGTTCACCGCGAACACGATGGCCTCGATCAGCGAGGCACTCGGGCTCGCACCGCTGAGCAGCGCCTCCCCGCCCGCCGAGAGCGAGGGCCGGAGTCGCGTCGCCGAGCGCGCGGGCGAACTCGCACTCGACGCCGTCGAGAACGACCGCCGCCCCTCCGACATTCTCAGCCGCGCGTCGTTCGAGAACGCGATCGCGGTGCAGGTGGCGATGGGCGGCTCGACGAACGCCGTCCTCCACCTGCTCGCGCTCGCACAGGAGGCTGGGATCGACCTCACGATCGAGGACTTCGACGAGATCAGCCGCCGAACGCCGAAGATCGCGAACCTCCAGCCCGGCGGCTCGCGGGTGATGAAGGACCTCCACGACGCCGGCGGCGTGCCGGTCGTTATCCGCCGGCTGACCGAGGCCGGCCTGTTCGACGGCGACGCGATGACCGTCACGGGTCGAACAATCTCGGAGGAACTAGAGACCCTCGACCTCCCGGCCGACAGCACGCTGGACGAGACGGACTTTCTCCGGCCCGTCGACAACCCGTTCCACGAGGAGGGGGCGATCAAGATCTTGCAGGGGAACCTCGCGCCCGACGGCGCCGTCCTCAAGGTCACCGGCGAGGACCAGTTCCACCACGAGGGGCCGGCCCGCGTCTTCGAGAGCGAGGAGGACGCGATGCAGTACGTGCAGGAGGGCGGGATCGAGTCGGGCGACGTGATCGTGATCCGCAACGAAGGGCCCCGCGGCGGCCCGGGGATGCGCGAGATGCTGGGCGTCACCGCGGCCGTCGTCGGGCAGGGCCACGAGGACGACGTGGCGATGGTGACCGACGGGCGGTTCTCGGGTGCCACAAGGGGTCCGATGATCGGGCACGTCGCCCCGGAGTCGTTCGTCGGCGGCCCGCTCGGCGCGCTGCAGGACGGCGACCACGTCACGATCGACATCCCGGACCGGAGCCTCGACGTGGATCTCTCGGAGGAAGAGATCGACCGACGGCTCGACGACCGGGAGCGCCCGGAACCCTCGTACGCGGGCGGCGTACTCGGAAAGTACGGTGCACAGTTCGGCTCGGCCGCCGACGGCGCAGTCACCAACCCCGGGCTGGAGCGGTAGTCTCGCTTCGGCCGTCGCGGCGCGCTCGGAAGGGAAACGCCTTAATCAGTTTCGGACCCAGTCACACGTATGACTGACGAGGAGGAGCCGACCGAGGCCGAGGAGGAGGCGCTCCAGCTCTCCGCAGAGGAGATGGAGTCACGCCTCGACGAGGCGAGCGAGGCACTCGAGGCGGCCGAGACCGAGGCCGACCTCGACGAGGTCGAAGCCACCCTCGACCGCGTCGCCGAGGCGTTCGAGACCGCCGAGTTCGACGAGGACGACGAGGCGGCCGAGGAGATCGAAGGCCAGATCGACGAGCTCCGCGAGGGGATCGAATCCCAGCGCGGCCCCTACGCCGAGGACGTGCTCGAGGAGATCGAGTCGCTCCAGAACCAGCTCACCGAGACGCGCTGGACCGCCAACGGGACGCCGGCGACCCAGGCGGCCGTCGACGACTACCTCGATGCCGCGGGCGACGCGCTCGGCACCGAGTTCGGCAGCGCCGAGGACGAGGAACCGGAGGCGCTCGCCAACGAGCTCGACGCCGTCGCCGACGCGATCGAAGAGGCCGACCTCGACGCCGACGCGGACGCCGACACGCTCGCCGCGCTGGTCGAGGCCACCGACGACCTCGGCGACGGGCTGGAAGACGCCGAGGAGTGGGACGACCTCGAAACCAACGAACAGCTCCGGGCGGAGGGGTTCTACGACGTGCTCGGCCACTACAAGGACTACCCCGTCGAGTGGGCCGCGCTGAAGGAGCACGAACAGCAGGGCAACGTCGAGCAGGTGCTCCGCGCGCTCGACGCGCTGGAGTCGGAGTTCATGGAGCGCCACTGCATGGAGGCGCTGACCCGGATGGGCGACCCCGCGGCGTTCGACGAGATGCACGCCCGCGCCCAGAAGCGCGACAAGCCCGGAATCGAGGCGCTCGGGAAGATGGGCGCCGGCGCCGAGGACGCCGTCGACACGCTGGTCGAGTACGTCGACGAAGACTCGGACCCGCAGCTCCAGAAAGTCACGTTCCGCGCGCTGGGCGAAATCGGCAGCGAGGAGGCCACCCAGGCGCTCGCGAACAAGCTGGAGATGGAGAACGACAAGGTCCGCCCGCTCGCGGCCCGTGCGCTCGGGCTGATCGGCGACACGCGCGCGATCGAGCCGCTCGCTGCGACGATCGAGGAGGACGAGGAACGCACCGTCCGGACCGCCGCGGCGTGGGCGCTCCGACAGATCGGCACCGAGGCGGCGCTCGAAGCCGTCGCCGAGTACGAGGACGCACGGGAGTACACGCTCCAGACCGAGGCGGAGAAAGCCCGCGAGACGCTCGAGGCCGACGACGACGCGGCGGCCGTCGAGGCCTGATCGCCGCCTTACGGTGATTGCTGCTGCGGAAGCGATCTATTAAGACCCCGACCCGCGAGGAGAAGGTGTGAACGATCGGTACCAGGGGCTCGTCCGACTCGTCGAGAAGCAGGCCGGTGAGAACTTCCGTTCGGCGATTCGCTACGACGAGGACGGCTGGACCGCGCTGTACATCCGGAAAGATCTCGCGACGGCCGACCTCCAGCGGGTGGTGCCGGGGCTCACACAACGCGCACGCGATGCCGAACCGTTGATCCGCGAGCAGGATTACGACGGGCTGGGCGCCCAGCGCGCGTCGATCTCGCTCCACGCGAAGGCGGTGCTGATCCACTACCGCGAGGGCGAGGACGCCGGTGTCGTCGTCACCCTCGATAAGGACGTAGCCCGGAACCTAGCCGACTTCGTCGCGCGCTGTGAGGGTATCCTCGAAGCGTCGGCCGACTGACGCTCAGGGCGGCGGGGCGAGCAGGTTCCAGTACCGGAGCAGCCAACAGAGCCCCGCGAGCGACGCCGCGACCAGCGTGTAGTGGATTCTCGCGAGTCGGCTACCGTCGCCCGCGAGCCACAGGCGGCCGGCGTAGCCGAGGCTCCCCACCGCGCCGGCGAGCCCCAGCATCGGCCCCGCAAACAGCGCCCGGAACGTGACAGGCGGGTCCGAGAGGACGCGGTACGGCGTCACCCCGAGGTGGACGATCACCAGCGCCAGCCCGCCGAGTGTCGCGAGGAATCCACCTGCCGCTACGAGCTTTGCCCGATTCATTCGTGAGCCGAGGAGCGTCTCCCAACTCACGTCGCCGACCTCGCCGGCCCGCTCCGCCCGGAGCCGCCGGTAGAGCGCGCCGGCGGGCCAACCCCCGACCGAAGAGAGCGCCCCGAACATCGTGAGGAGTGCGAGGATCCCGTGCAGTTGGAGCCGATCGACGCCCTCGACACGGCCGAATGCGGTCGGACTGCCGCCGGTGAACAGGTACTGGATCGTCCCGCCGTCTTCCCCGAACGCGATCCGGCGGCCGTCTGACTCGTGCTGAAACACCAGCGGCTCGATCTCGACCCAGCGGTTCGTGCTGTCGCCGCGTTCCGTGACGAGCGCGCCGTCGTCGGCGACACGGACACGGAGCGTGGGGGCGTTCAGCACCGACGTCGTTCGGTCGTGCCACGTGTGTGACTGCTGGAGCGCACGGTAGGTCCCAGTCAGTTCGTCGGCGCGCGTCGGCTGCCCGTCGGGTGAGAGCGAGCGCGGTTCGGTGTCGGGCAGGAGCTCTTCGAGCACGCCGTCGACCACGTCGGCCGCGGCGCTTCCGTTTGCGGCGTTGAGCCCGACGAACAGGCCGAAGTCGTACTCAGGAACGAGCACGAGATGGCTGTAGAACGACAGCGTCGCGCCGTTGTGCCAGAGCGTCCGAACGTCGCCGTGGAACTCCTCGAACAGCCCGAACCCCATCCCAGCGAGCTGCTCGTGGTGGGTCGCCCACTGGTCGTGCATCGCGTCGATCGTGCCGGGTTCGAGCACCTGTTCGCCGCCGACAGCGCCGCCGTTCAGGTGGAGTTCGAGAAATCGGGCCACGTCGTCGGCCGTCGCCGACAGCGAGCCTGCGGGCCGGAGGCCGACTAGGGGGAACTCGCCGTCGCGGTACGGACCCGTTCCACCGTGACCGGTCGCGTGGCTCCCGGCGAGCGAGTCCGGGAGCGGCTGTTCGAAGCTGCTCCCGCTCATCCCGGTCGGGCCGAGGAGCGCGTCGTCGATCGCGCGGTGGAACGGCTCGCCGGCCGTCGACGCCAGCACCTGCCCGGCCAGTGCGTAGCCGAAGTTCGAGTACGCGCCGACGGTGCCGGGCTCGCGAACCTGCTTCTGTGGCTCCGTTTCGAGCAACGTCGCAAGCGGCCGGAGGCTTCCGACGTCGGGGTACCACATCCCGCGGTTGGACGCCTCGAACCCGCCGCGGTGGGTGATCAGCTCCGCCAGCGTGACTGGCCGTTCGGGGGCGAGTGGCCCGTCGACGTACTCGGAGACGGGCTCGTCGGGATCGATCTCGCCACGCTGGATCGCATCCATCAGCGCGGTCGCAGTGACCGACTTCGAGACGGAGCCGAGCCGGAACGCGGTCTCGGCGGGATCGATCTCCCCACCCTGTTCCCGGTCGGCGACGCCGTACCCTTTCGTGAGGGTGCTGTCGCCGTCCACCACTGCGACGGTGGCGCCGGGGACGTCGTGCTCGTCAAGGCTCGCCGCGACCAGGTCGTCGAGCGTGGCTTCGATCTCGGACTGGGCGGGTGACGGCGACGCGGTCGCCGTCCGGGGTCCGACTGCGGCCGCGGCACAGCTGGCGCCGACGCCGGCGAGGAACCGGCGCCGGGAGAGGGCCTGTCGCATGTGTCGGTGCCTGGGCGGCCGCCGTGAAATACGTCGGGAGTACCGAGTTACTCCTCCACAACCTATACGTCGGGCGGAGGACACGAACGGACGATGACTGGCAGTGACGGCGACGGGGCGACCGCGGGGCCGGACGCCGACCCGTTCTCGGTGCTGGGCAACGAGACGCGCCTCCGGATCGTCGACGCGCTGTACGAGCAGACGGTTGCCGCCGACTCGCGGGACGGCTGTTCGTACTCCCGGCTCAAGGGGGCGGCGGGGGTTCGGGACAACGGGAACTTCAACTACCACCTCGACGTACTGCGGGACCGCTTCGTGGAGAAAGCCGACGAGGGGTACCGCCTCAGCTTCGCGGGGTTCGAGATCGCCAAGTCGCTGCGTGCCGGCGCGTGGCAGGGCCACGAGCCCCGCGAGCCAGTCGAGATCGAGGCGTCGTCGCCGCTGGTCGACGGCCGACCGCTGTACGCGAGCTACGAGGAGAGTCTAGTCCGGGTCCACGCGGCCGACGAGGAGCCGGTGTTCCAGATCGCCGTCAGGCCGAGCGGGGCGGCCTACCGCGACCTCCACGACCTCGCCGACGTGATGTCCGCACAGCTGGTGACGGCGGTCGAGCGGGCCCAGCGCGGCGTCTGCCCGTACTGTCACGCGCTGCCCGAGCGGTCGGTCGAACGGTCCCCGGGCGAGGAGCCGCGGCACCGCTTCGTCGCCGACTGCCCGGAGTGTGGCCCGCTGTTCGAGGTGCCGGTCGGCGCGGCGGTCGCGCGCCACCCGGCGGTGGTTTCGTTCTACTGGGCACGCGGCGTCGACGTGCGGAAACGACGCCTGTGGAACCTCGACGTGTACGGGGGCCACGCGGTCGAGAAGCACGGGGAGCGGACTCGGCTCCGGATCGACCGCGACCGGGCGGCGCTGACGCTCGTGCTCGACGAGGATGGGCAGGTGGTCGACTCGACGGTGGAGGATGTCGAAACCGCTCAGCGCCGCCAGTAGAGCATCGGGCCCAAGACGAGGTACGCGAGTGCGACGTACAGCAGGCCGAACGCGAAGCCGCGGCCGTACAGCCCCGGCAGCAGGACGGCGCCGGCCTGAACGACCCCCATCACCAGTGCGTCCTGTGCGTGGAGGTCGGGGTAGACGACGTCACAGAGCATCAGCGGCGTCAGGACCGCCGCGAGCGCGAGCAGGAAGCCGGCGTCGTGAAAGCCCATCAGGACGGTCCCGGCACCGCGGTAGCCCGTGAGCACGATCGCGCCGAAGATCGTCGCCGCGAGCGTCGTCGGCACGCCGACAGTCTCGTCGCTGTCGGTGTCGTAAGCGGTGTACAGCCCTAGTCTGGTGACCGCGGCGGCGACGTACAGTGCGGGCACGACGACGCCGGCCAGCGCGAGCAGTGCTTCCGTCGAGACGCCGGAGAGCAGCGCTGCCGGCGTCCCCCACTCCCGGCGCGCGACGACGGCGACGAGGGTCGCGGGGGCGACGCCGAAGGTGGCAACGTCGGCCAGCGAGTCGAGGTACGGGCCGGCCTCGGTGCCGCCGTACTTTCGGGCGACGACGCCGTCGAGCCCGTCAGCGATCGCGCCCAACAGCACGAGCCGGGCCGCGAGGCCGATGTCGACGGTCGCGGCGACGGCCGCGAGAAACCCCAGCGCGGCGTTCCCGACGGTGACGGCGTCGGCTGGACCGAGACGGCCGAGCGACCGCAAGCGCATGGGCGACCGGAAACACGGCGGCGGTTTACGTGTTTACCTTCGGGGTGACGGAATCACGGCGCCTAAATCGCTCGACCTCCAAGGCCGAGATATGGACCGCCGACGCTACCTTGCCGCCGCCGGGGCTGCCGCCGCGGCGAGTCTCGGGGGCTGTCTCGGGCTGACGCGGGGCGAGAACACCGAGTTCGACGTGGGGATGCGACCGAGTTCGTTCGACCCGCCGACAGTCACCGTCGCCGTCGGCGAGGAGGTCGTCTGGGAGAACACAGGCACCCGCGATCACACGGTCACCGCCTACGAGGCGTCGCTCCCCGACGGCGCCGAGTTCTTCGCGACCGGCGGCTACGAGAGCGAGGACGCCGCCCGGCAGGCCTGGAGCAACGGGACCCAGGGCGCGCTGAGCAACGGCGACCAGTTCACCCACACGTTCGAGATCCCCGGCGAGTACGACTACTTCTGTATCCCCCACGAGAGCGGCGGGATGGTGGGGAGAGTGATCGTCGAGGACCGAACGCCGACGGCGAGCGAGTAGCTCTCGACGCCCCCGATCGGCGACGGTCGGGCGCGTGGCCGGCGACGCCGCTCGCGACCGGTGAAAAAGCGAAAAAGCGCGTGAATCCGCCGAAACGAGGGCTACTCCTCGACGTCTTCCTCGTCCACGTCCACAGAGGCTTCCTCCTCGGCCGCGACCTCCTCGGGTCGGGCTTCGAGAGTCAGCTTCTGGACCTCGACGCGGCGCAGCGGGTAGATCTCCTTGGCCTCGCCGTAGATGGCCGAGGACACTCGGCCCTCGACGACGCTGTCGACGAGCTGCTCGAACGTGCGCTCCTCGGCGGCCTCCTCGACGATGTCGGTCATCACCGAGCGGATGGCCTGCTCCTGCGAGCGGTCGGCCTTCTGGGTCGTCAGCGCCACGGGCTGGATCTTGACGCGGTAGTCGTCAGTCGTCAGCAGCGTGACGGTGGCAGCGACCTTCGAGGCGCCGCGGCGCACCAGCGAGCGCAGGTAGTCCCGCGTGAGCTCGTACTTGATGAACTCGGTGTAGGCGGCGTCGCTGCCCACGTCGTTGATCTTGAACGTGAGCTTGCTGTTGTTCTGTCCCTGGTCGCCCTCCATCTCGCCCAGCGTGGTCTCGATGGTTCGGCCGACGACCTGGTTCGGTTCCTCCGCGACGGTCTCACCGATCTCGGCCCGGTCGAACTGCTCGGGCGCGAGCACGGTGTACCATCGTTTACCTTCGATCTTGGTGGATGTCTCGCTCATGGTTGAGTAGTGTCCCGAGCCGTCTCGCAGACGGCGTCGGCGACGGTGAGGTTGACGACGTAGTCGTCGACGGAGGCGGCCAGCCCGCCGGCGTCCTCGCGGACGATGGCGGTCCGGACCGTGTCGCCGTCGACGGTCGTCGTCATCGCATCGGTGTTGTCGGGAGCGAGCGCGGCCGCCACCGTTCCCGCGTCGTCGTGGGTGGTGGCGATCGTCGCCTCGTGGCGATCCCCGCTCATAGCGCCTCCCGGAACGCGTCCGTGAACTGTTCGGTGTCGCTGTCGAAACGCGCCCAGCCAGTCGTCTCCGTGCCGTGACCAGTGCCGTCGACTGCGCTCGTGGCGGTCGTGACGGCGCTCTCGATCCCCGACTCGCCGGCGGCGGCCGCGGCGCCGTCGGTGACGGCGAGCGCGACCGGCTCCGGCGAGCGGAACGCCAGCGCGAGGCGGGCGACCGCCGGCAGGACCGCGGGGTCGGCATCCTCGATATCGAGGAGCCAGACGCCGTGGTGCCGGCGAGTCGTCGCCGACCGCAGCCCGCCGTGGACCGCCGCGCCGTACTTCCGCCACGCCGCGAGCGCGGCGTCGGTCGTGTCGTCGGACCCCTCGCCCAGCGCCAGCGGGATGCCGGCGGCCGGGGCGGTCCGCGCGACGGCGTCCAGCACGTCGGCGCAGCCGCCGAGCGTGCGGAACGGCGCGTCAGGCGTGACGTACGGGCGGAGCGCGCGCTCGACCTGCGTCGCAGCGCGTTCGGCGGCTCCCTCGGCGGCCACCGTGTCGACGGCGACCAGCGAGGCGAGTCGACGGTCGAACGCCCCGCCGCTGCCGTCGTCGTCGCCGGCCGCGTGTGCCTCGCCCCCGGCGTCGAGTTCGGCGACCAGCGCGGCCGCCGCGTCCTCGTCGCCCGAGAACGGGCCGTGCAGCAGCGTCGACGCGGCGAGCCCGGTCGGCACGTCCTCGGTGGGGAGCGCCAGTCCGGGCTGTCGGTCGATCAGCGCCGAGTCGCGTGCGGCGTCGAGCGCCGCGTCGGCCGACTCGACGGTCTCGCCCGCGGCGATCGTGCCGGCGAGGGCGAGGATCGGGTCCGGACCGGTGCCGAGACGGCGAGCCAGTTCGAACGCGGTCGGGCTCGCCGGCCGGTCGAGCGTCGCGTCGCCGTCGACGGCGGTCGGCCCGATCGTGACGGTGACGGCGTCCTCGGTGTTCGGGGCGTCATCGAGGCGGAGCTGGAACGGGGTGTCGGTCCCGGCACACGCCCGGGCGAGGAGGCCGGCAGCCGCGAGGCTGTCGCCGTCGCTGGCGGCGGCGACCCGGACGAACGGGGCCGCCGACAGGGTTTCGGCGAGTGGCTCCTCGACTGGGCGCGCTTTCGACATTTAGCCTTCGAGGATCTCTTCGGCGGTCTCGTAGTCGTACTCGAAGTCGGCGTCGAGCTCGTCGCCCTGGTAGTAGTTGACCAGGCGACGGATCTTGGACTCGGTGTTCTGCAGGGCGCGCTTGTTCTGGGCGTCCTGCGGGTTCCGGTCCATGTGCTTGCGCAGGCGGACTGCGCGCTCCATCAGGTTCCGCAGATCCTCGGGGAGGTCGGCGTCGGCGTCGTTCTCCTCGAGGATCTCGGTGACTTTCTTCCCGGTCGCCAGCTTGACGTCCGGGATGGGCGTGCCCTTCACGCCCTCGTCGCGCAGTTTCAGGCCGATCTGACTGGGGTCGTGGCCCTGCTCTGCGAGTTCGACGACGCGGGATTCGATCTCCTCGGCGTCGACGTCGCTCCACTCCGGCGGCTCGTCTGCCGCAGGGGCGTCCGAACCGGACGACCCGCGGCGGCGTGTATGCATTCGTGCCATTGTCTGAGTTGGAACGGCACTGACCGCGAAAAGACCGACTACACGTCGGTACACTTCCGCAATCCCAAGCTCGGTCGGTCCGAGCGAGTCAGATTTGCGGCCGTGCTGTTCCCAACGGAGGGTGGCCGTCGAGGGGCTTAATGGCTTTCCATCCGCGTCGACGATGCCGGTGTGGACCTCCCCCACGCCGTCCGGGCATCGAAGCCCTTAATAATTCGACCGCGGTACGATTGAGTGCGACGAGGGCTCGTAGATCAGTGGTAGATCATCCCCCTGGCACGGGGAAGGCCCGGGGTTCAAATCCCCGCGAGTCCACTCGAATTCTACCGGCGCGCAAGGGGTTTGGAGTTCTTACTCTTTCCCGCGGCGTCCCGTACTCGCCACCGTTTCCTGCCGTCGCTCCTTTCGCCGCCTCCTCGCCGTCCGGCCGCACGGCACGGCCGATACGGCTTCAAGTGTGCCCCGGCGGGACCCGTTTCGGTAGCCGATGGGACGTCCACCCGACTAGGTCGGTTCTCCACCGACCGACCCCCGAAAGTAACACATATACAGATGTTTCTGCCCGCCCTCTGTAGTTCGAGCCCTGCGGAATTCGTTTCGGAGCGAACAGTAAGGCTGCATGCACAACACATATTTTGCTTTACCTGCGATAGCCGGTAGATTGCGACGAAGAGAACTGTTGGGGGTGGCAGGCTGTACTCTGTTCGGGCTCGCGGGCTGTTCCGGCCGGCTCCGAACGGCCGTTTCTGGTGGGGACGGGTCAACGACCGCTACCGGGACGGTGTACGACGACGACGGTGTTTCAAACGTCGCCGTCGTCGCGTATCGGGACGGGGAGCCGGTCGGGCGAACCGTGACTGCTGAGGACGGAAGTTACGAGATACGGCTCGATGGGGGGCCGGCTTGGATGGAGTTCACCCGCGAGGGGTACTCATCGGTGACTCGAGCCGTGGCGCCCGGCTCGACGGTCGACGTCCGTCTACGGCGGAAAGACGGCAGCGTGAGTATGGTCTTCGGTGGGGATGTGATGTTCGGGCGCCGGTACTACAGGCAGAACACTGACCCCCTTCAGTCACACTACCAACTCCACGGGAGTGACCGTCGGGACTCACACGGCCGGCTGCTCGGGTCCGTCGAGCCGATTTTCCGGGGCGCCGACGTCACGTCGGTCAACCTGGAGACGCCACTGACGACGGCTCCGTGGCGACACCCCTCGAAGGCGTACGTTTTCACGAGTCACCCGGTCGCCGCCGCGTCGATGGCGGATGCCGGCGTCGACTACGCCGCGCTGGCGAACACACACGCGTTCGATGCCCTCACTCCGGGACTCGAGGAGACGATCGACGCACTCGACACCGCGGGGATCGCACACTCCGGGGCCGGGTTCGACCCGGCAGCGGCGGCCGAGCCGGCGTTTCTCGATCGTGGCAACCTGACGATCGGGTTCGTCTCCGCGACCACGACCGCAGGCCAGCAGTACGAGCGTGACTGGGCAGCCGAACAGTCCGAGGAAACCTACACAGTCCAACAGGAGGGCGAGACGCTCACTGTCCCCGACGATGCGGGGGTCCTCCGTGGGACAGACGAGTCCGTCCGCGACAGCGTCCGCGTGGCGACCGAGCGAGCGGACGTCGTCGTGACACAGATCCACGGCGGCGAGGAGTACCAACGAACGCCGACAGCCGAGATCCGTGCGCTCACCGACGCCGCGATCGATGCGGGCTCGGACCTCGTCGTCAACCATCACCCGCACGTGTCCGGCGGTTTCGAGACGCGGGGAGGGGCCCTGGTCGCATGGTCGCTGGGGAACCTCTTCTTCGATCAAAACCTGTGGACGACGTACCGATCGTTGCTGCTTCGGGTGGACGTCACCGCCGACGGTGTACGGAACGCCCGGATCGAACCGATCCTGTTGGAGGGGTACGTTCCGCGGGGGGTGACTGGGTCCCTCCGGGACCGGCTACTGTGGGAACTCGCCGGCTACTCTGACGACTCGTTCAGGCTCACCGACGGCACCGTACGGTGGCAACCGACGGCGGAGCCGCCGTCGAAGCAGCCGTTGACACTCCGGGGCGGGATTCAGCGTCGCGTTCGGGGCTGGATCGCCAGTTCCGACGGGACGACCCAACTCGGGCGTGAGCGGTTCGTTACCGGCGAGTTCGACGATCTCGACGTCGACGGGGACCGCTATGAGGGGACGCTGTGGCGCTACGGGCGGGAGTCACGCGCCTCCGACCAGCCGATCGGGCCGGACGGTTCCGGCGGTGTCGAACTGGTTCGCGTACAGGCGAACAACAACCGAGCGATCCTGTCCCCGCGAAACCGCCTTCCGGTTACCAACGACGAGTTCACCCTGTCGGGGACGTACCGAACGAACGCCGACGGGGAGCTCGTCTTGCTCGTCTCGTGGTACGACGATACTGCCGGCAGCTCCTTCCGGCGGCGAGAGAGGGCGCTCCCGTCGACGGACCGTGAGTGGGCGGAGTTCAGCTACGAACTGCAACGGCCGCCGGGGGCGACCCACGTCAACGTCTTTGTCTTCCTCTCGCCGCCGGACGGTATCGAGGTCCTCCGGGCGGCGTTCGACAGACTGAGCCTGATCGAGTGGGAGCCACCCGAGACGAGCGGTGGCCGGGAGTACGATGTCGTGCGTGGACCGTCGGGGACGACAGTGCGTGCAGTGCCAGTCGACGGGACGGTGACTTGGAGATGATCGTCGCCGTCACGGTCACCGCGTTCGGGCTGCTCGCGGTCGCGGGGTTGACACAGGTGTACGGCTACCGCCTCGGCGGGACCATCGCGATCCCGGTACTCGCCGTGTACACACTGAAGAACTTCGTGATGCTGCCGATCTACGCATTGAGCGCCGCTCTCGCCTACATTGGGCTCCGCCTGCTCAAAGACCGGACCCTCATTTACGGTCGTGACGAACTCCTCGCGGCCATCCTCATCGGGAGCCTCGTACCCGTAACGATCCTGCTGACTCTCGGCGTAATGGTCGAGAACGTGTTCCAGACGGTGGTGTTCGTCGGGAGCATCCTGCCGGGTCTCGCGGCGTACAACTACCACCAACTGGACCCCGAAACGCGACGCTGGGACCTCGTCACCGCGTGTGTGTTGTTCGTCTGTCTGTTCGGGTTGGGGTGGTATCTCGTCTCAGCGGAGTTCGCGCCGGTACTGGCGACGGGTACGCCGCCGACGCTGTACTCCCGCACCGCAGATGTCGCGACTTGGAAGGGGATCGCGGTGTCCGATCGGCTGTCGCCCGTTATCCTGCCTCGGCTGGTGACCGTGCTGCTGTTCGCCATCGGGATGCTGCTGTCGGAGCGGGTCAGGGAACGGTACGACGTACGGATCGGGGTCGTCTCCGTCGCGCTGCTCGGGATCTACTCACTGGCCGACCGACGGCTCGTCTACCTGTACGTCTGTCTCCTGATCCTGTCCTACGTCGCGATACAGGCGGTTCACTACTCGACGCTGCTGTACGGGCGGGTTCTCGTCGGCCTCGGCGCGGCGTTCGGCATCGTGGCTGCGGTGCCACTGTCCATCGAGTTCGAGATCAGCCGTGGGCTGTCGGCGTACTTCGTCGGTATCCTCGCCGGCGTCAACGCCTACAACGCCCACGTTACACAGCCGTCCAGCCGGTGGCAGTTCGTGCCGCTGCAGTTCGGTGCCTTCGTCCTGTTGCTCTGTCTGGCGCGTATTACCGGAGCAGTGCTGCCGAGGGGGTTCCCCCGGCAGTTCGGCGCGCCGGAGGCGATCGTCGGCGTCACGATCGTGGCGATCTGCTTTGCCATCGTCGAACGGACTGCACACCTCAAACCGGACGAGGCCGCGATCAACGACCGCTCGATACTGAACGTCTCTGAAAGTACGGACGGCGCCGAGTCGGGTGCACACTCTCACCGGAGGGAGACGAACTCATGAGGTTAGAGCCCAGCTTCGAGGTGTACACCGACGACGACGGCTGGCACTGGCGGCTTCGGGGCCGCGAACTGGAGTTGCGCCACGCGCCGCGCAGTTTCGAGTCCTCCAAGGCGGCACAGTCGGCCATCGATCACGTTCGTGCGGCGGCCTCGATGATCCAGAACGAGCCTAAGCGCAGGTTCGGCGGCCGACGGGCCGCGGAGATCGTCACCACCGCCCAGTACCGGACGGTTGGGGCGGACGAGGGCTATCGATGGCTGCTGGCGGACGACGGCGACGTGCTTGTGCGGTCGGCGGGCGTCTACGAGACTCGAGCCGACGCCGAAGCCGCCGCGGAAACGTTCTGTACGTACGCCGGGACAACGACGACGAGCTATCTCGTCGCCGAGGACGGCGAACACGCCTCGCCGTTCACCGTCGGATCGACCTCCCTTCGCCCGGCGCTGAGGTCGTTGGTGACACTACCCGTTCGTGGGTTCAAACACCGTCGGACGATCGGCGAGATCGACACCCGGATCGTCGTCTCCGGTATCCGGGGGAAGTCCTCGACCACCCGCCGGCTCAACGACGTGTTCGTCCGCCGCGGCTACGACACGCTGGCGAAGATCACCGGGAACCAACCACACCTCATCCACAACGGGACGGCGATTCCGCTGAACCGCCAAGGACCGCGGACGACGCTGTACGAGAACATCTCCGTCTTCCAGGAGTACGTCCCCAAGCTCGCGAGACACAGACCCGACGACGTCGCGGTTTTCGAGAACCAGGGGATCACCGAGTACACGACCCGCTTGATCAACGAGAAGTTCCTCGACCCACACGTGGTCGTCCTCGCGAACGTCCGCCGTGACCACCAGGACACGCTCGGGGAGAGCCGCGCCGAGATCGCCCGGTCGTTCGCGAAGTCGATCCCGGAAGACACCCACGTCGTCTGCGGGGAGCAACACCCGGTCATCTACGAGTACTTGGAGGCGGAGGTTACCGCGACCGGGAGTACGATCGAGCAAGTCGACGTCCCCGAGCGACACGAGGGGCTCCTTGGGGCCGAGACCGTTCACGCGGTCAACGACACCCTCGAAGCCGTCGACGAACCACCCTTAGCGGACCCGGAGATCGACTCCTACCTCTCACAGATCCAGCCGAGTTGGACCGCAGTCCCTGGCGGTCGCGTGTTCAACGCCGCGGAAGTAAACGACGTCGAGAGCACTGAGGCGGTCAGACAGGCGCTTCCGGACTCCGATCGAATCACGCCGTTTCTCTTCTTGCGGCCGGATCGACGGGGCCGAACCGCATCCTTCGTCTCGTACTTCGATCACCTCGCCGCAAATGACGTCATCGACGCCGGCTACGTGATGGGCCGCGATAGTTCGGTGTTCGCCGCGGAGACGGCGTGTGACGTGACCGAGTTGGGGTTCGACACGGAGCCTTCGAGGCTGTTGGACCGCCTCGTCGACGAGGGGCTGCCGGTGATGCTCATGGGCAACACCGTCGACGAGTTCATGCGTGGGTTCGACGCCGAGATCCGGTCGCGAGCCCAACAGATGTGAGCCCGCCGTGGGCCGGGGACGCGGCAAGCGAAAACAGTCACGGGCCGAAACGTGGACGCTGGTACTCCCCGGCGCTTTCGACGGCGGCCGCCTCCGCTTTCTCAACCGATTTGTCTGTCGAGCCACAACGACCCGTATGGAGTTCGACTTCACGCGTTCGGTGGCGCCGCTCGTCGTGATCGTCGCGGTCGCGACGGTCGCGCTCACGTCGATGATGACCCCTTCGACGGTGTTCATGATGGTCCTGCCGTCGATGATCGTCTTCTCGATCGTCGCGTTCTTCCTCGGCCTGAAACACGGGGAGTTCCGGGCCTAACGCCCCGGCGTCGCCGTCGAGGGACGAGAACGGTTCGGAACGGCGACCCCCTCCGCCGCTTGTCGACTGCCGCCGACACCCCTCCGAGTGTCGTCTAATCGTTGACCGCGGTACCGAACGTAGTTCTGACATCTTTTAGGTCCCTCGCCACCCAGCGATCCCTCATGGACGACCGTATCCAGCGACACGCGGAGATCCTCGTCGACCACTGCACCGACGTTTCTGCCGGCGAGAACGTCGCCGTCAGCGGGCCGCCGGTGGCCGAGGAGCTGCTGGTCGCCGTCGCCGAGAAGCTGGGCGAGGTCGGCGCGAACGCGTCGACCCGGCTGGTCAGCCAGCGCGCGAGCAGGGCGTACCGGCGGGCGATCGACCCCGACGACGTCGAGCTCTCGGAGCACGTGCTCGCGATGACCGAGGAGACCGACGTGATGATCAACGTCGGCGGCGCGACCAACACCCACGAGACCGGCGACATCGATCCGGAGACGAACGCGGCGTTCGCCGCGGCCAACAAGCCCGTTCAGGAGGCGCGGATGGACACCCGGTGGGTCACGACCGCGTTCCCCGCGCCGGGCAACGCACAGGACGCGGAGATGTCGACGCCGGCCTACGAGGAGTTCGTCTGGTCGGCCATCGACAAAGACTGGGAGGCCCAACGTGCGTTCCAGGCCCAGATGGTGGAGATCCTCGACGACGCGAGCGAGGTCCGGATCGTCTCCGGCGACACGACCGACGTGACGATGCGCGTCGACGGGATGCTCCCTCAGAACGACTACGGCGAGAAGAACATGCCCGGCGGCGAGGTGTACACCGCCCCAGTCAAGGACAGCGTCGAAGGGGAGGTCCTGTTCGACAAGCCGCTGATGGCACAGGGTCGCGAGGTCGAGGGCGTCCGACTCACCTTCGAGGACGGGGAGGTCGTCGACCACGCCGCCGAGAAGAACGAGGACGTGCTGACGGAGATGCTTGACACCGACGAGGGCGCGCGCTACCTCGGCGAGCTCGGGATCGGGATGAACCGCGACATCGACCAGTTCACCTACAACATGCTGTTCGACGAGAAGATGGGCGACACCGTCCACATGGCGATCGGCCGCGCCTACGAGTGGACCGTCCCCGACGACCGCGAACGCAACGACAGCGCGGTCCACATGGACATGATCGTCGACATGAGCGAGGACTCCCGCATCGAGGTCGACGGCGAGGTCGTGCAAGAAGACGGCACGTTCGTCTTCGAGGACTGAGCCGCTGAGCCGCCGACGCTCCCCCTTCAGACACGTTCGTACTCGACGACGCTTGCCGACTCGTCGACGACGACCGTGAGCGCCGCACCGTCGATCTCGAACGTCAGCCGGAGTTCGAGCGGCTCGCGGCCGACGACGGCCGCCTCGGGGTCCAGTAGCGACTGGAGCTCCCACACGTACGTCTCTTGAAGATCGATGCCCGAATCGTGGAGGAACGAGACGACTGCGGGGTCCTCCAACAGCACCGCCGCGACGTTCAGCCGCGGTTCGGAACCGCACTCGCGACACTCGAACCGAACGTCGAGCTCCGACCGATAGGTCACTGACTCCTCGTCGGAATCGATGGTGAGTGAGGCGTCCACTCGGCCGCCACAGAGCGTACAGAACCCCCGGCTCAGGCGTTCGGTCCGCGTCAGGACGTGCTTGCTCACCACCGACGGGAGCCGCTCGGGCTCCGTCGACGCGACGAGGACCGGCGGCGTCGACATCTTGACGACCAGCTGTTCACACGCCGGACAGTCGACGACGAAGAACCCGTCGTCGTACGTCGCCTCGGTGGTCTCGCCGCAGTGCATGCAGTCACCGGCCGGGACGGGACCGAGATCGCCGGCGTCCGCCGCGTCGAACTGCCCGGAGACCATGCTCCCGACCGCCTGCCGACCGGCGTAGCTCAGCCGGTAGCCGCCGTCTTTGGTCACGAACGCCGGCTGCAACTGGTTCAGGTGGTAGTTGAACGTCCCGGAGTCCTCGACGCCGACACGGTCCCGAAGCTCGGAGAACGCGAGGGGGTCGGGTGCGGCCGCCCAGAGCGCCCGGAGGATCTCGATCCGGACCTCGTTCGCGAGGAGGCCGAACACGTTCTCCGCCTCGTCCGAGGGCCGGCGTTCGAGCGCCATAGCCTCGATATCCAGTCTCGGTGACAATCAGTATTCTGGAACCGCTTCAGGGCGACGGCCGGGCCCGGGTGACGAGGGGTTCCGACGCCCCTCGTTCTGATAGGTCCGTGCGTTCACTCCCACCAAACATAATTTTCTGAACAGGAAATCGTTCCTGCGAGCGCTTACGGTCCCCCCACTCGTACGCACTCAACGCGAGAAATCACAGCAGGAACCCGTTCGGCCCTCCACCCGCCGACGGTCTACGCTAAACGCACTGCCCGACGCCGTCGAGCGACGGCGTTCGAACCGTTCCACCCCCCACAGCGATGCCAGAGAACACACCGGACGAACGGACCGACGACGAGCCACGAACCGACGGCGCGGGGACGAACGTCGTCCCGCCGGACGACGACACGCCGACCTGGAGCGAGCGCAAGCGTCGACGGGTCGGCCTCCCCCGCCTCACGTACGAGTACTTCGAGCGAGCCCGCCGCGAGGATCAGGACCTGCGTGAGGAGTCCACTTACGTGGAGCGCGACGTACTCGCGTTCCCGACGTGGCCCCACGAGCTGATCCGGAACCTCGCGCTGACGAGCTTCTTCGTGGGCATGCTGCTGCTGCTGGCGGCGACGCTCCCACCCCACATCGGCAACCCCGCGAACCGGAGTGTGACGCCGGCGATCATCCTGCCGGACTGGTACCTCTACTGGTCGTTCGGCCTCCTGAAGCTCGGGCCGCTGAACCCCGAGCTCACCGTCCTCGGGGGCGAAAAAGTCGTGAGCGACAAGACCTACGGCGTGCTCGCGAACGTGGTGATCGTCGGCGCGATCTCGATGGTGCCGTTCCTCAACAAGGGCAGCGCCCGCCGGCCGGTCGAGCAGCCGTTCTGGGCGGCGATTGGCGTCGGGGGCACCGTGTTCGCGTTCACGATAGCGGTGTACTCCGCGAAAAACCTCGTGCCGATGTCGCCGCCGCTGCTGTTCGATCTCACCTTCATCCTTCCCCCAGTCGCGGCGGCGGTCAGCTACGCGGTGCTGAAGACGATGCGCGAGGGGTACATGTACGACCTCAATCGCCGCTACTACCGGCTTCGGCCGCCGAAGTGATCGGTCGGAGCGACTCACTCCGCCAGAAACGCGTCCACCAACGCCGCTTCCGCCTTCCGTAGGTGGGCGCCCGCGGTCGACGACGAACAGTCGAGTTCGGCGGCCACGTCCGCGACCGCACCCGTTCGCGGCACGTCGTAGTACCCGACCCGCCGAGCGGCCCGCAGGGCCTCTCGCTGGCGGTCGGTCAGGTCGACGCCAGCGAGTCGGCGCCCGCCGGCGTAGGGCCCGAGGCGATCGATATCGGCGTCGATCGGGTCCGGAACCGACTCGAGCGCCCCGCGAAGCTGGCCCGGCGGCCCGACGACGCCGAAGGAGAGCCGCCCGCCCGACCGATAGACGACCGGCGGCACCGAGAGGAAATCCGTGTCAGTGAACGCGGCGAGGAACGACTCCAGCGGCCCGCCGAGTCGCTCGTGGGCCTTGAGGTAGAACCCGTCGTCGCCGGGCGCCGTCTCGAACCGATCGATCGGGTCGATCGCCCGCAGCCGATCGAGGTACGGCTCCCGCGGGGCGGTCACGCGAAACAGCGTCACTAACGTCCTGTCGGGCAGCCGTCGCCAGGTCAGGAGCTCCGAGCGCCAGCCCTCACCCTCGTCGAGGTAGGCGTGCATCGGGTGTCGAAACTCCGGCGGGAACCGGAACTGGACGTGGACGTACCGCACGTGGCTGCCGTGAGGCGCCACCACCTTCAGTTTTGAAGACACGGATAGATCCGTGCAAACTGTCAGTCGTCCCGGTCCCCAACAGACGGGTATGACCGAGACGGTTCCCGACGGCGAGCGCGACCGGCAGACGGAGAGCCCGGACGACGGCGGTCTGACGACCGGGAAACCGCCGGGGCCGGATGGCCTCCCCGTGTTGGGGAACGTCCACTCGCTGGCCGACGACGCGCTGGCGTTCTACGAGCGCCAGTCGGCCGAGTACGGCGGCGTCGCTCGGTACGACGTGTTCGGCACCGAGTCCTACGTCGTCAGCGACCCGGCGGCGATCGAGCGAATCCTCGTCGACGATCACGACCGCTACGTCAAGGGGCAGATGCCCCAGGAGCAGCTCGGCCGCCTCTTGGGCGAGGGACTGTTCCTCTCGGAGGGCGAGCAGTGGCGCGAGCAGCGAACCGCGGTCCGGTCGGCGTTCTTCCGTGAGCGGATCGAGGCGTACGGCGATTCGATGGTCGAGCACGCACGGGCGACCGCGGACTCGTGGAACGACGGCGACGTAGTCGACGCCCACACGGCGGCGACCGGCTACGCGTTCTCGGTGCTCGCAGAGAGCCTCCTCGGCGACGACATCGACGACGAGCGCGAAACAGTCCGTGCGGCCGCCGAGAGCATCACCGAACGGTTCGACACCTCGCGGCTGGGGTCGTTCCTGCCCGAGTGGGTGCCGACGCCGACGCGGCGACGCTACCACCGGCGCCTCGACGCGCTCCGGGCAACGATCCGCGACCTCGTCGCCGAGCGACGTGCTGGGGATCTGCCGTCGAACCCGGGCGAGGCCGACGACCTGCTCGGGACGCTCGTCGCGGCCGCGGAGATGGGCGCCATCGACGACGAGGAGCTGGTGGACAACGCCGTCACGTTCCTGTTCGCCGGCCACGAGACGAGCGCGTTGGGGCTGACGTACACGCTCTACTGTCTCGCCGGCCGGCCCGAGATGCAGGAACGAATCTACGAGGAGGTAGCCGCGTTCGACGACGACCCGACGGCGGCCCAGATCCGTGACTGCCCCGCGCTGACCGCGGCTGTCGACGAGGCACTGCGGCGCTACCCGCCGGTCCACTCGTTCTTCCGCGAACCGACCGAGCCGGTCGAACTGGGCGGCTACCGGGTTCCCGAAGGCGTCGTACTCACCCTCTCGCCGTGGACTGTCCACCGCGACGAGCAGTGGTGGGACGAACCCGAGAGCTACCGCCCCGAGCGCTGGCTCCGCGAGGTCGACGGCGAAACCGTCCACGGCGACGACACCGCCGGCCCCGCGGTCGGCGAGCGTCCCGAGTACGCGTACTTCCCGTTCGGCGGCGGCCCGCGTCACTGTATCGGGATGCGGTTCGCTCGGCAGGAGCTCCGGCTCGCGACCGCGACGCTGCTCCGGCGGTTCGCGTTCGAACGGGAGACGGAGTCGCTGTCGGTGCAGGCGAGTGCCAACACCCGGCCTGCGGAGCCCGTCCGCCTCCGCGTCCGGGCGAGATGAGGACCTAACCGGAACGGCGACCGTCCACGGTACTGCGGCGACGAACGGCGTCCCCGACTACGTCGCCGACGCCGACCCCTCGACGGTCTGTCCGCCCGACAGGTACTCCCGGGCCGCCTCCCGGATCACCTCTTCCGGGCCGACCACACACTCCCGACGGAGCTCCGGGAACTGGCCGTCGAGCATCGCCGCCACCTCCCCCTCCATCTCGGCGGCGTCCTCGACGGTCCGCTCCTCCAAGTACTCGCTAATCAGGCTCGCGACCGCCCGGCTCACCGCACAGCTCTCGCTCTCGAAGCCGACGCCCTCGATCGTCCCGTCCGGCGCCACGTCGACGTGGAACTCACCGTCGTCGCCGCAGGTGGTCTCCTCCGAGGACTTCACCAGCGACGGCTCGGCGAGGCCGCCGGTGTTGTGGGGGTCGCGGTGGTGCTCGTACAGCCGGTCCGCGTAGCGGTTCCGGAGGTGGGCGTCGACTTTCGTCTCGGCGTCGTCGATCGCGTCGAGCAGGCGGTCGATCTCCTCGGTGGTGTTGTAGACGTAGAACGACGCCCGGACCGAGCCGGGCACGTCGAGGCGGTCGTGGAGCGGCTGGGTGCAGTGATCGCCCGCGCGGACCGCGATCCCGCGCTCGTTCAGGACCGAGGAGAGGTCGTGGCCGTGGACGCCGTCGACGTTGAAGCTCACCAGCCCGGTGCGCTCCTCGCCCGGACCCGGGCCGTACGTCTCCACGTCGTCGCGCTCGTGGAGGCGTTCGAGCGCGTACTGCGCGAGGCGGTTCTCGTGGTCGCGCACCCACTCCATCCCGAGGTCGTCGAGGTACTCCACCGCGGCCGCGAGCGCGATCCCCTCCGCGATCGGCGGCGTGCCGGCCTCGAACTTCCAGGGCAGCCCGTTCCACGTCGAGCGGTCGAACGTGACGTGCTGGATCATCTCGCCGCCGTAGAGGAACGGCTCCATCCCTTCGAGCAGCTCCTTGCGGCCGTAGAGCCCGCCGATCCCGGTCGGCCCGGCCATCTTGTGTCCCGAGAACGCGAAGAAGTCCGCGCCCATCGCCTCCACGTCGACGGGGCGGGTCGGCGCGGACTGGGCACCGTCGACGACCAACACCGCCCCGGCATCGTGGGCCAAGTCGGCGAACGTCCGGACCGGGGTAATGGTCCCGAGCACGTTCGAGACGTGCGGGATCGACACCAGCGCCACGTCGTCGTCGATCAGCGACTTGGCGTGCTCCACGTCGACGTGGCCGTCGTCGGTGACGTGGACGAAGCGTATCTCCGCGCCCGTCCGCTCGGCGACCTGCTGCCACGTCACCAGCGAGGCGTGGTGCTCCATCTCGGTGGTGACGATCGCGTCGCCGGGGCCGAACTCCGGGAGGGCGAGCCCGTGGGCGACGAGGTTGATGCTCTCGGTCGTGTTGCGGGTGAAGATCATCTCCTCGCGGCCGCCGCTGGCGCCGACGAACTCGGCCACCCGGTCGTGGGCGTCCTCGTACGCGAGCGACGCCTCGTGGCTGAGTTCGTGGATGCCGCGGTGGACGTTGGCGTTGTAACCGGCGTAGAACTCCTCGAAGATCTCGTACACCTCCCGGGGCGTGTGGGTGGTTGCGGCGTTGTCGAGATAGGTGAGTGGCTCGCCGTTCACCTCGCGTTCGAGGACGGGGAACTCTTCGCGGATCCGCGCAACCTGTGGGGACATGAGACCACCATACCTTCCAACCGTCTTAAATTTTCTCGCAGAACGCTCACCGATCGCGGAGCGACTGGATCGCGAGCCGGGAGAGCAGCCGGGCTGGACCCCGCTTGGGGAGATCCGAGAGTAGCCGACGCGGTCCGGGTGGGTCGGCGCCGCCGAGACCGATCTCCCAGCCCGACTCGGCAGCGAATCGCTCGACGGCCTCGGTCGCCCGCTGTTGGACGGCCTCGGCGTCCATCGTCACCACGTCGCCGTCGCGGAGTACGAACTCGCCGTCGACGATGGCCGTCTCCACGTCGGCGGCCGAGGCGTTGTTGACGACCTGTGCGGGGACGTTGGTCAGCGGGGTGAACTTCGGCGCGTCGACGTCGAGCAGGATTACGTCGGCCCGCTTCCCGGATTCGAGACTCCCGATCTCGTCGCCGACGCCCAGCGCACGAGCGCCCTCGATCGTCAGCATCCGGACCAGTTCCATCGAGCTGTACTGCCCGGCCTCCCGCTTCAGGTTCGCAGCGAGTCGGGCCTGTCTCGCTTCGCCGAACAGGTCGTAGGAGTCGTGCCAGTAGTGGTCGTCGATGCCCAGCCCGACGTCGACGCCCGCCTCACGGAGTTCGGGCACCGGCGTCCACTGCATCTCCGGGTCCGGGTTCCAGTAGCAGAACACCGACGGGCAGTGGGCGACTGACGCGCCCGACTCGGCGGTCCGTCGGACGTCCTCGTCGTTGGCCACGCGGTAGTGAGCGCCGATCAGTCGCTCGTTCAGGAGCCCGACCTCCTCGAGCAGCCCCAGCGAGTCCGCGGCGTCGTTCGCCCGGGCCATCGTGTTGCTCTCGTCGAGTTCGAGCAGGTGGGTGTGGACGGAGAGGTCCGGGTAATCGGCCGCGAGATCGGCGGTCCGCTCCCAGAGTTCCCGCGAACAGGACCAGTCGTCGTGGGGACAGATCGTCGCCCGGATGCGGCCGTCGTAGCTGTCGTGGTACTCCTCGACGAACGCCCGAGCTCGGGCAAACTGTTCGTCGACCGGGACGTCGACGAACAAGTCGGTGATCGCCTGCCCGAAGAACCCCCGGAGTCCGGCCTCGCCGAACGTTTCCGCCCCCGTCGCCGGCCGCACGTCCATCGAGTTGACGGTCGTCACCCCGCCGAGGAGGAAGTTCAGCGCCGCGAGTTCGGCGCCGGCGTCGGCGAGGTAGGAGAGGTCGCCCTCCGCGAACCGCTCGTAGACCGCCGTCATGCTCCCCATCATCTCCCCCAGCCCGAGGTCGCTGAACGCGCCGATCAAGGGCGTCAGCTCCAGATGCGTGTGAGCGTTGACCAGCCCCGGCATCGCTAGCTTCCCCTCGCCGTCGACGACGTGATCGGCGTCCGCGTCACGATCGGCGTCCCGGCTCTCCCGGACCTCCGTGATCTCGCCGTCTTCGATGCGGACCGTCCCGCGCTCGTACAGTCGGTTCCGGTCGTCGACGGTCAACACCGTCGCGTCGTGGATCAGTATCTCCTCCATCACCAAGCACCTCCGCGCCGTCGGCATCGATCGGGGACCATCCTGTCAACGAGCTATTCGCTCGTCCCCCATCAAAACCTGTGGTTCCGTCGGGGCAACGACTATCCCCGGGCCGCCCTACCCTCCGTCGATGGACGACGACCGCACGTTCGCCCTCGAATCCCGCCTGACCAATCACGGCTGCTACCTCCAGTCTCTCGCCGTCGAGGACGGCGCCTACGAACTCACTTATCAGTCCGCCGCCGCCGATCAGCACGGCGAGATCCCCCACCAGCAGGTCGGCGACGTGGTGAACGACTTCCGCGAGCTGTTCGAGCAGCGCGACTGGCCGGTCCGGAACGTTGTCGCGACGGTCACCGACCTCGACGACGAGCGAGTCGGCTCGTGGCGCGCCGACGCCGACTGGTTCGCGGCGCTCGACTCGGGGGAGATGAGCGAGGTCGAGTTCTCTCAGCGGGTGCTCGACAGCCTCTCGGAGTAACTACCCCCCCGCCCGCATCGCCTTCCGCGAGAAGTCTTCGATCAGTTCTTCGAAGCGTCCCTCGCCGAACGCCTCGTCGGCCTCGAACGCGATCGTGACCTCCGTGAGTTGGAGCGACGGCCCGATGCTCACTTTCTCCGCCGAGAGGTCGGCGCGCCAACCGTCGCCCTCGACGGTCGTGTCGTCGACGGCGGTGCCGCCGAGGTTCTCCAGGTAGTTCCGTGCGAGGCGGACGGAGATGCCGCGGAACTCCTTGGTCCGCTCCATCGCTACCCGCCCGCGACCGGCGGGAAGATGCTGAGCCGGTCGCCGTCCTCCAGCTCGGTCTCCATCCCGTCGAGATGCAGCGCCTCGCGCCCGCTTTTGAGGACGTTGATGTGGGGGCGCAGGTCGCCGTCCTCGATCAGCTGGCCGGAAAGCCCCTCGTACTCGGCTTCCAGATCGTGGAGCACCTCGCCGATCGTGGTCCCCGTGGGGTACTCCTGTTCGACGACTTTCTGCCCGACCGCTTGCCGGAACGTCGCGAAAAACCGGAGTTCGACGTTCATGACCCACCGAACCGGATCCCGTCCTCGACGAGGCGCTGATTGCGCCGGCGGTCGAGCGCGTCGCCGAGGTCGTCGTGGTCGTACAGCTGGGCGATCAGTTCCGCGTAGAGGTTCCGCCACGAGATCGCGTAGATGGGCGACTGCCCCCACGCCCGGAGCTCCGGCACGAACTCGTCGAACCGCTCCATCCGGCTCTCGAGGCGCTCGACGGCGTCGAGCACGTACCCCACCGCCTCGTCGTCGTCCTCGGCGGCCTCGATGGCGTCGTTGATGCGGCGCTCCCAGCCCGCGACCGCCTCGCGCATGTCCTGTCGCGCGTCGTCGTCGCCGGGCAACGAGTCGAGGATCGGTTCCGGCGCGCCGAGTGAGACCGTCTCCATACCCCCGAGTGACACGCCGACGGTCATAAAGCTCCCGACAGGAGAAACCGCGAGACAGCAAGGGGATGCAGCGGCCTCCCTCCCGGATTAAGTAACCGGTAGCAGTTACGCCGTTGTGAGAACGACTAACACCGAACAGGCCGTATGTAAGGAACGAGCATTACCTATGACTGATCTCGGCGGCTTCCAAGACCGCGTCGCCCGCATCGACCTGAACGCGGGCGATGTCGGCTACGAGAGCATCGACGACGAGGACGCGCGCAAGTACATCGGCGCGCGCGGCCTCGGCGTGAAGTACGCGTTCGACAACGGGCCCGACGTCGAACCGCTGGGCGAGGAGAACCTCCTCGCGTTCATGAACGGGCCGCTTACGGGGACCCAGACCCCGATGAGCGGTCGGATCGCGGTCGTCACCAAGTCCCCCCTGACGGACACGGTGACCGACTCCCACCACGGCGGGTGGAGCGGTGCCCGGCTCAAGTGGGCCGGCTTCGACGGCCTGCTGTTCGAGGGGCAGGCCGACGGGCCGGTGTACGCCGTCGTCGAGGACGGCGAGGTCGAACTCCGGGACGCGAGCCACCTCTGGGGCGAGGGGATCCACCACACGATCGACACCCTGGAGGCGGAGGTCGACGGCGCCTACGGGAAGAACCTCTCTGCGATGGCGATCGGCCCCGGCGGCGAGAACGGCGTGCGCTACGCCTGCATCATCAACGAGGACGACCGCGCCTCGGGCCGGGGCGGCACCGGCGCCGTGATGGGGTCGAAGAACGTCAAGGCCGTCGTCGTCAAATCGGGCACGGAGATGCCCAAGCCCGCCGACCGCGAGACGTTCATGGCGGGCCACAAGGCGGCGATGCAGGCGATTCAGGAGTCCGACGTGACCGCGCCCAACGAGGGCGGGCTCTCGGTGTACGGGACGAACGTGCTGATGAACCTCACCGAGGAGATGGACGGGCTCCCGACCCGGAACGGCCGTTTCACCTCCACCAGCATGGAGGCCGAGGAGGAGCCCGACGAACCGAACATCGACTCCGAGAACGTCTCCGGGGAGAACGTCGAGGAGAACATCCTCGTCAACGACCCGACGTGTCACTCCTGCCCGGTCGCCTGCAAGAAGGAGGTCGAGGTCGACGTCCACCACAAGGGACAGGACCTCAACATCCGGATGGAGTCCTACGAGTACGAGTCCGCGTGGGCGCTCGGCCCGAACTCGATGAACGACGACCGGGACAAGGTCGCGCTGCTGATGGACCGCTGTAACGACTACGGGATCGACACGATCGACAGCGGCAACATGCTCGCGTTCGCGATGGAGGCCGCCGAGAAGGGGTATCTCGACGAGTTCGACGAGACCCTCGACTGGGGCGACGTGGACGCGATGGTCGAGATGCTCGAGAAGATCGCGACCCGCGACACCGAGCTCGCGGAGCTGCTCGCGGAGGGGCAGAAGCGCGCCGCCGCCGAGATCGACGCCCACGACTGCCGCCTCGACGTGAAGGGGCAGTCGATCGCGGCGTACGACCCCCGCGGCCTGAAGGGGATGGGGATCGGCTACGCCACCTCGAACCGCGGCGCCTGCCACCTGCGCGGCTACACGCCCGCGGCGGAGATCCTCGGTATTCCGGAGAAAGTCGACCCGACCGAGTGGGAGGGGAAAGGCGAGCTCACCGCGACGTTCCAGGACCTCCACGCCATCTCGGACTCCTTCGACATCTGCAAGTTCAACGCCTTCGCGGAGGGGATCGAGGAGTACATCGACCAGTACAACGGGATGACCGGCCGCTCCGTCGGCGAGGAGGAGCTGATGCAGGCCGGCGAGCGCGTGTACAACCTCGAACGCTACTACAACAACCTCGCCGGCTTCGACGGCGACGACGACTCGCTTCCGGACCGCTTCGTCGAGGGCGCCGAGGATGCGGTGCCCGCCGGCGGCGGGATCTCGGGCGAGCTCTGTGAACTGGACGCGATGAAGGAAGAGTACTACGACCACCGCGGCTGGATCGACGGTGTCGTCCCCGACGAGAAGCTCGACGAGCTAGGGATCGACATCGGCCCCGGCACCGGTGTCTCGGCGGGCGGTGCGGCACCCGCCGACGACTGACGGTGTCGCCGAGGCGAGCAGCCGGCGAGGACTGACGGTGTCGCCGAGGCGAGCAGCCGGCGAGGACTGACGGTGTCGCCGAGGCGAGCAGCCGGCGAGGACTGACGGTGTCGCCGAGGCGAGCAGCCGGCGACTCCTGAAAAGAGCCGAGGTGGCTACTCCGAAACCTCGCCGGCGTCGGCACCGCGACGGAACCGCTCTTTGATCTCCTGCGTGGGGCCGACTTTCTCGGCGATCGTCGCACCGATCAGCGCGCCGAACCCGGCAGCGGTGCTCGCGGCGTTCTTCCCGACCAGCCCCCCGAGACCGCCACCGATGGCGGCGCCCGCGGCGGCGAACTGTGCGCGTCGGATCGTCTTCTGAATACGTTCTTTCACACACGACAGTATTCGCCGACGGATGAAAAAGTCGTCGGCGGTCCGTCACGCCGCCGATCGCCTCCACCCGCGCCTTTTTGCCCTCACTCACCCACGCGGAGGTATGCGAACTGCACACATAACTCAGTACGGCTCGCCCGAAGACGCGCTCTCGGTCGTCGAGACCGAGACGCCAGAGCCCGGCCCGAACGAGGTCCGGATCGCCGTCGAAGCAGTCGCGCTGAACCACCTCGACGTGTTCGCCCGGAAGGGCCACCCCGAGGACGACGGCGAGTTCCCCAAGCGGACGGGCAGCGACATGGCCGGCGTCGTCGACGCCGTCGGCAAGGACGCCGACGAGTCGTGGGTCGGCGAGTCGGTCGTCGTCTACCCTGGCGTCACCTGCGGGGAGTGTGAGTACTGTCTGAACGGTGAGCACACGATGTGCCACGCGTACGAGATCATCGGCGAGGACCGGCCGGGCGGGCTCGCGGAGTACGCCGTCGTTCCCGAGTGGTGTCTCGAACCCAAGCCGGACTCACTCGACTTCGTCACCGCCGCGGCGATGCCGGTGACGTTCACGACCGCCTGGCGGATGGTCGTCACCGCCGGGGAGCTCCGGCCGGCGGAGACGGCGCTGATCCTCGGCGCCAGCGGCGGGGTGGGGAACGCCGCGCTCCAGATTGCCGAGCGCCTCGGCGCGACGACGTACGCCGCCACGTCGACCGACGAGAAGGCTGCGGTCGTCGGCGAACTCGCCGACGAGGTGATCGACTACACCGACGTCGCCTTCGAGGAGGCCGTGATGGAGCTGACCGACGCCCGGGGCGTCGACCTCGTCGCCGACCACGTCGGGCAGGCGACGTGGCAGCAGTCGATCGACAGCCTCGCGATGGGCGGACGGATGGTGATCTGTGGCGCGACTTCGGGGCCGGACCCCGACATCGACATCCGTTCGGTGTACCAACACCACCGCCAGATCCGGGGCGCGCCGATGGGGAACCGTCAGGATTTCCGGGACGTGCTCCCGCTGGTCGCCGACGGCGAGCTCGAACCCCGGATCGACCGTGTACTCCCCCTCGATGGCGTCGCGGAGGGCCACGCCGCCATCGAGGAACGCGACGTGATCGGGAAGGTAGTAATCCGCCCCTGAGTCGGTAGCGTGTCCGAGACGACCTGTGTGCTGGGAAACGCATCCTGCTAAATCCCGGTTCCACCTGACACGTGTCGCACGACGAGCTGGTACAGTTCATCGTCCTGTTGCAGTCCGTCATCATCGGCGCAACGTTCTCGATGCCGGTGCTGCTTGGCCTACACTGGGACAGCATCAATACGCCCGGAACGTTCATCCGGGTGTTGCTGGGGTTCCTCTCGGTGCTGGCACCGTTCTTCGACGTGTAGGGCCACGCACCGATCAGACCACGCGTTCCCCGTTTTTGACCACCGCCACCGGCTCGGCGAGCGTCGCGACGTTCTCGGCGGGATGCTCCGGGACGACCACCACGTCCCCCCGGTTGCCGGGGTCGAGCGTCCCTGCCCGCGCGGCGCGGGCAGCGCGGGCGGCCTCGCTCGTGATCGCGCGCACCGCCGTCTCGGCGCTGGCGCCGTAGTCGACGAGATGGGCGGCCTCGTCCGCGAGGTTCCCGTGCATGCTGTCGGTGCCGACAGCGACAGCGATGTCGGCGTCGAGGAGGCGTTCCCAGCTCTCCCGCTCGCTGGCGCGGGCCTCCTCGACCCGGGCCATCACGTCCGCGTCGTCCGCGTCGCCGCCGACGATGCCCGACGGGTCGTGGAGGATGCTGAACGTCCCGACGGCGTGGGCGTCGCTCCCGGCGAGCAGGTCGACCAGCTCGGCGTCGAACGCGGCGGCGTGCTCGACGGTGTCGACGCCGGCCTCGATCGCCTGCCGCGCGCCGGCGCCGCCGTGGGCGTGGGTCGCGACGTGGACGCCCTGTCGGTGGGCTTCGCTCACGATAGCCTCGGCTTCGGCGTCGGAGTACGGCGCACGGTCGAGGCTCCCAGCGCCGGAGGAGACCCCGCCGGTCGCGAAGTACTTCACGTGGTGGGCGCCGGCGGCGAGCAGCTCCCGGACCCGCTGCCGGCACGCCTCGGGGCCGTCGGTCGCGGTCAGCGCGTGGCCATGTCCGTTCGTCGGCGTCAGGTGGCCGCCACAGGGGAGCAGCCGCGGCGCGTCGAGTTCGCCGGTGCGCTCGGACGCCCGGAGCCGGAGGTCGAGGCGATGTTCACAGCCCATGGTTCGCATCGTCGTCGTCCCGGCCCGGAGGTCACGACGGAGGTTGTTCGCGGCCCTGACCGCCTGCACTGCGGGATCGGCGCGCATCTGTCCCAACTGGTCGCCCTCGCCCGGGCGGATCGGGCCGTGGGAGTGGGCATCGACGAACCCGGGCAGCGCGTACCCCGGGCCGTCGTACAGCGCCTCGGCGTCGGTCGGGGGACTGTCCCGGACTGCGGCGACCTCGCCGTCCTCGATACAGACGACGCTCCCGTCAACGGTCTCCCCGTCGGGGTGATACACACCGTCAGTGCTAACGTACTGCATGAATACTGCTGGCTCCCAAATAGCTATAGCTCCGTCGGTCCACCACGGGGTATGATCGAACCGGTCGATAGAGAGACCGAAGCGCAGCGACGAGACCGTGTCGACCCCGAGGCGCTCGAACGGCACGTCGACGCGTTCGACGGCACCGAGCGCATCTCCGGCACCGACGACGAGTGGGAGGCCGCGGAGTACGTCGTCGAGACGCTCCGGGAGTACGGTTGCGAGGCCGAACTCCACGAGTTCGAGGGGTACATCAGTCTCCCCGAGGACGCTCGGGTCGACGTGACCGCGCCCACCCGGAAGACCTTCGACGAGGCGATCACGGCCTCCTTCGGCGCGAGCACGCCCCCCAGCGGCGTCTCGGGGAAGGTGGTCCGGCTCGACGACGTGACCGAGGAGACCGTCGCCGACGCTGATCTGGACGGGAAGATCGTGTTCACGACCGGGCTGCCCACCCCCGAACCGATCGCGCTGCTCGACGACGCCGGCGCGGCGGCGGTGATCTACCAGTCCGTCAACCCCGAGCAGCTCCACGAGATGATCGTCACGCCGGTCTGGGGGACGCCCGGGCTCGACGACGACGCCGAGCTTCCGTCGCTGCCGGTGGCCCAGATCGGGGACGACGCCGGCGACTGGCTACTGGCGCGCTGTGAGGCCGGCCCCGTCGAGGCGACGGTGACGACCGAGGTCACAACCGAGCTCACGACGCTGCCCTGCCCCGTCGGCCGGGTCGACGGCACCGAGAGCGACCGCTATCTGGTCGTCGGTAACCACGTCGACTCGTGGTACGAGGGGATCACCGACAACGCGACGGCGATGGCGGCGACGCTCGAACTCGCCCGAATCGCCGCTGACGACCCCCCGGCCCGCGGGCTGGTGTTCGGCTTCTGGCCCGCCCACTCGACGGGGCGCTACGCCGGCAGCGCCTGGTGGGCCGACCGAGAGTGGCTCGACCTTCGGGAGAACGGCGTTGCTTACTACCACCTCGACCTGAACGGGCTGCGGGGCGCTGACGGGCTCTGGCACCAGGAGATGGCCGAACTCGGCGACGAGCACCTCGACGTGCTGGAGACGGCCGGCGACCTGCCGCTGCTCGAGGGCGGGGAGGCGGGGTTCCTCGGCGACGATCGGCCGGCACGCAACTCGGATCAGTCGTTCTGGGGCGCCGGGCTCTCCTCGCTGCTCTCTGGAGCCCGGATGGAGCCCGGCGGCGAGGGTGGCCCGGTCGGCGGCGGCTGGTGGTGGCACACGCCCGAGGACACCCGGGATAAGGTCGACGTCGGCGTGCTGGCCGAGGAGACCCGGATCGCGATCACGCTGGCCAGCCGACTCTGTGCGTCACCGTCGCTCCCCCACGACTACCGGGCGACGGCCGCGGACATCCGCGAGCAGCTCGCCGAAATCGAGGCCGAGACGGGCCGATCGTTCGACGGCGTCCACGAGGACCTCGACGCGCTGGAGGCAGCGCTGGAAGCGGCGTACGAGCGGATCGAACGGCTCGACGCCGTCGGCTCCGACGCCGCGGCGGCGGCCGAGGACCTGCAGGTCACGTTGGGGAACGAGTTGATCCCCGCACTGTACACGAGCGTCCGCGACTACGATCAGGAGCCGGCGCTCCCCCACGAGCCGCTGCCGGAGCTTCGCCGCGCCGCCGGCGTCGACGGTACGCGCCGCAGGGAACGCTTCGCGGAGACCACCCTGACCCGGGAGGTCACTCGGCTGCGCCACCGGATCCGGAACGCGACCGAGGCCGCCGAAGCGTTCGTCGCGGGGGCCTGACCACCTCAGACCAGCCCGGCGCCGCCGTCGACGTCGACGACGGCGCCGGTCATGTAGCTCGCCCGCGTAGAACAGAGGAAGTCGATCAGGGCGGCTGCCTCCCCCGGCTCCCCGAGCCGGGCAAGCGGCAGTTCCTCGGTGAACTCCCGGATGCCCGCGTCCGTCCAGAGCCCCGAGTCGGTCGTCAGCGGCGTGTCCATCAGCCCCGGGACGACACAGTTCACCCGGACGTGGGGGGCGAGCTGTTTGGCCAGCCCCTTCGTGAGCCCGAACACGCCCGCTTTCGACGCCGAGTAGTGGACGCCGCCGCTGGCAGAGCCCTGCTTGCCGGCGCCCGAGGAGACGTTGACGACGGCGCCGCGCTCGCGCTCGTACATCCGTGGTGCGGCGGCGTGGACGAGGTTGTACTGTCCAGTGAGGTTCACGTCCAGCACCTCGTCCCACTCATCGGGCCCGAGGTCGCCGATCCACACGTCCCGGGAGATCGCGGCGTTGTTGACGACCGCGACCACGTCGGCGTCGGCCTCCACGTCGTCGACGATCTCGTGGACGCGCTCGTGGTCGCGCACGTCGGCGACGTACCCCCGGACGTCGTCGAACTCGGCGGCGACCTCCGCGATCGCGTCGTCGACGTCGATCCCCGCGACGAGGTCGTAGCGCTCCCGGAACAGGTCGACGGTCGCGCGCCCGATCCCACTGGCCGCACCGGTCACGATCGCTGCGTCGGTCATACGCTCGGGATTGCCCCGGATCGACTTACGTGTTCGCCCCAGTGGTCGCCGACGGCAGGGCCGGGACCCGTGGATTTATGCCGTTCTCCCGGCTACGTGCAGCCGTCGACCGACACGGCGCTTTTCTCGCCGTAACGTCGACAACTCAACACCGCGTCCGACCGCGTGGCGAGGGGTCCGCCACCATCGGCGCACCGTCGGACCGACCACGGGGGCCACCCGGTCCGACATCATCCGCCTCCCCCGCCCTCTCCACCCTTCCGACGCTGATCAGCGCCGGGTAAGCGTCACCCGCTCGCCCGACTCGGCGGCCTCGTAGATCGCACCCATGATCGCGACGTCCGTGAGCCCGTCGTGACCGTCGGGTTCGGGCGGCGTCCCCGTCAGCACGCAGTGGGCGAAGTAGTCGAACTCCTCGCGGGTCTCGTCGGCGCCGACGCCGGAGAGCTCCACGTCGCCCTCGGCGGTGTTCAGCCGGACGGTCCGATCGCCGCCGGGGACGAACGCGTTCTCGACCCGGACCCGGCCGTCGCTACCGACTAGCTCCAGCCACGAGTCCGCCTCGCCGCTGAAACTCGCGGTGAACTCGCCGACGACGCCCTCGGGGAACGACGCGAGGACGTGGACGTGCTCGTCGGCGAAGCGCGGGCTGTCGGGGTCGTCCGGGCGGTCACCGAACGGCTCGCTCGCGCGGGCCATCGCCTCGACCGACCCCGGATCCGCGCCGAGCAGGAACCGCATCGTGTTGAGCGGGTAGACGCCAACGTCCATCAGCGCGCCGCCGCCCGCGAGTTCGGCGTCGAGGCGCCACTGCTCGGGCCCCTTCGACCCGGCGAGGACGGGGAACGTGAACTCGCCCATCGCCTTCGTCGGCTCGCCGATGCCGCCCCGCGAGACGAACGAACCGAGCGCGCGGATCACGGGGTCGGCCTGCATCCGGTAGGCGGTCATCAGCGTCACGCCGGCGTCCTCACAGGCGTCGACGGCCGCCGTTGCGCGTTCGGTCGTCGCCTCCAGCGGCTTCTCACAGATCACGTGTTTCCCGTGGTCCGCCGCGGTGCGGATCTGGTCGAGGTGGATGCGGTTCGGCGTCGCGACGTAGACGGCGTCGTAGGCGTCGACGGCCTCGCCCTCGGCGTACTCCTCGTAGCTCAGCGGGACGGCGTCGTGCTCGTCGGCGACGCGCTCGGCCTTCTCGGAGTCGCCGGAGACGACGGCGCCGACCTCGGCGTAGTCGCCCGCCTCGATCGCCGGAACCGAGACGTTCCGGGCATAGTTCCCCAGCCCGACGACGGCGATCGAAACCGTTCCCTCGGGGTCGGTGTCCCAGTCGCGCGTCGAAGCCGCGTCGACGAGTGTCTGCAGGTCCATATTTCTGGGTGGGGACGCGGGCGGGAAAACGGTTGGCGGAAGGAGAAAGGGGGGCGGCGCTTCATGGCTCTGCTGAGGTCTCTCTACAGTGGGGAGAACGTCTTTACCGCTAGATCTGCTACGTTCGTGTATGACTGTCGCTACTCGTGTCGTCATTTCGTACCCCGAGGAGTTGTCAGAGTGGGGTCGCGATCAGATCGACACCGATCGGTATCGCAACTATCTTCGAAGGGTTGTCGAACCAGCCGAGGGTGCCGAGTTCGAGGAGTTCGTCGATGTCGGGTGCTGTGGGGATTCGATGGATGTTCCTTTCAGAGTCGAATCGGCCGACGGCGACGAGATCACTGAGAAGACGAAAATCATCTACACGACACGTGAAGCGACGATGGAAGGGGGATGGCTCGTGCAGAGTCAGGCTGATCGGGACGGGCGGTGTCGGACGAACTGACGGAACACCTCTCATGCCCACGTTTCGGCGAGCGCGACGTGTCGGGCTACTACGACCGGGACGCGACCGTCGACTACTGGGACGGCGAGGAGTGAGAAGCGCGCGGTCGGCATCCTCGGAGAACGCCTGAAATCCGTTTCAGTAACGCCGCTTACAGAAATGTCGTTCAGCTTACCGTAATGGCGTCGGCGCCCGTTGTAGCACATGTATGACGGGACCTAACCCACCCACGCCACGATCCACGATTCCGGGCACGCGGAAGCCGCGGCTCGGCACCTCCTCGGGGATGCTCGCCGGAACGCTGCTCATGGGCGTCGTGCTGCTCGGCGGGCTGTTCACCGCGGTCACGTCGCCTGCACTGTTCACGGGGCTGGCGGTCGGTCTCGGCATCGGCGCCGTCGCCGGCGTCGTCGCCACCCGCCGGCGTGCATCCCGGGACACCCGTTTCTGCCTCCCGCAGACGGACACCTGTGTCCGGCTCTAACCGGCGGCAGTCGAATCAGGAATTTTACATAAATGCAGTTCACCGAACACTTTTTCGGGTTCGCCGCCGGATTTGCCGTATGAGCGAACGGATCGGGCCGATTCAGGGCGGTGACGAGGGCGTCGAGCCCGCCGACGCGTTCGGGCTCGTGGCCAACGAGACGCGGCTCGCGATCCTCGAAGCGCTGTGGACCGCTGACGACTCGCCGGTGCGGTTCTCGGCGCTGCGAGAGGTCGTGGGGATGCGCGACAGCGCGCAGTTCAACTACCACCTCGACAAGCTGACCGACCAGTTCGTCCGGAAAGTCGAGGACGGGTACGAACTCCGCCACGCCGGCGAGAAAGTGGTGCAGGCGGTGCTCGCGGGCTCGTTCACGGAGCACCCGACGCTCGACCCCATCGACGTGGGCGACCCCTGCGTGAACTGCGGCGCCGATCTCCGGGCGACCTACGAGGACGAGCGCCTCTCGATCGCCTGTCCCGACTGCGGCTACGGCCACGGCGAGTACGCGTTCCCGCCGGGGGGGCTCACCGACCGGACTGACGAGGAGGTACTCGCGGCGTTCGACCAGCGCGTCCGCCACCTCCACTGTCTCGCGAAAGACGGCGTCTGCCCGGAGTGCAGCGGGCGGATGGAAACCACCGTCGAGCGCGCCGAGGACTGCTGTCTCGGGGGGTCGATCACGGCGACCCACCGCTGCTCGCAGTGTAACCACCAGCTCTGCTCGGCGGTCGGCCTCGCGCTGCTTGACGACAGCGTGGTGGTCGGGTTCCACCGCGAACACGGCGTCTCGCTGTCGGAACGGCCGTACTGGACGCTGTCGTGGTGTGTCTCCGACGACGCGATCGAGCTCGTCGGCGAGCAGCCCCAGCGCTTCGAGGTGACGATCGAACTCGACGGCGAGGCGCTGACGGTGACGCTCGACGACGACCTGAACGTGCTCGACGCCGATCGGTCCGCCTGATTCCCGATTCGGCCCCGATCGACGCTCCGTCGTTATTCAGCGAAACGAGCAGACACTTTCGGTCGGGCGTCAGTCACTGCGGAGACGCTTCGACCGTTCCTCCCGCCGATATCGAGACGGTGGAAGCGGAGTACCCGGCGACCGTGTGATTCTGGAGCGGTTGGAGCCGGGCAGCCCCGGTGTGGATCGACCGTCCGGACGCTACCGGTCGACCTCGCCCATGATCGTGTCCAGACTCCCAAGCGTCGCGATCAGGTCGGGCAGCATCTCGCCGGTGGTCATCTCCGGCAGCGCCTGCAGGTTCGAGAACGAGGGGCCGCGGATTTTGAAGCGCGCGGGCTGGTCGGTGCCGTCGCTGCGGATGTAGATCCCGAGTTCGCCCTTCGCGGCCTCGACGGTCCGGTACACCTCGGCGCCGTCGTCGGGCTTGACCGTCCGCGGGACGCTGGCCTGTATCGTCCGGTCCGCCTCGGGCCAGTCTTCGAGCAGGTCGACACACTGATCGACGATCGTCGCGGACTCCTCCAGTTCGCGCAGCCGAACGAGCAGTCGGGCGTAGTTGTCACAGTCGTCCTCGGTGACGACGTTCCAGTCGAGTTCGTCGTAGTAGCCGTAGGGGTCGTCCCGGCGAACGTCGTAGTCGATGCCCGAGCCGCGCGCGACCGGCCCCGTACAGCCGTACTGCTTTGCGGTCTCGGGCGGGAGGTGGCCGGTGTCGACGGTCCGCATCTGGAGCAGTTCGTTCTCGGTCAGGAGGCTGTGATACTCCCGAAGTCGTTCGGGAAGCCCTTCGAGGAACGCCCGCACGTCGTCGAAGAACTCGTCGCGGGGATCGGGGAGATCCCAGACCACCCCGCCGAGCCGGAAGTAGTTGAACATCAGCCGCTGGCCCGTCACGTCCTCCAGCAGTTTCTGGATGCGCTCGCGCTCCTGGATCGCGTACATGAACGTGGCCGTGAAGTCGCCGACCACGTCGAGCGCGTAGGCGCCGATCGCGAGGAAGTGGCCGAGCATCCGGCTGAGTTCGGCGGTGAGCGTCCTGAGTAGCTGTGCGTACTCGGGCACCTCGATGTCCGCAAGCGCCTCGGCTGCCCGGGCGTACGCCCACTCGTTACAGAGGCCGGCGCCGCTCCAGTCCCAGCGGTCCGGGTACGGCATGATCTGGTGGCGGTACGTCCCGGCCTCGCACATCTGCTCCTCACAGCGGTGGATGTAGCCGATGTCGGGCTCCACGTCGACGACCTGCTCGCCGTCGAGCGTGGTCTGCAGGTGCATCACGCCGTGGGTCGCGGGATGGTGGGGACCGACGTTGAGGAGCATCGTCTCCGCGCCGTCGGCGGCCTCCTGCCCCTCGGCGTCCGTGAGTCGCCCCTCGTTCTCCCGGAGCGGCACGATCTGCGGGCCGTCCCCGTCGTAGTCGCGGCTCAGCGGGTGGCCCTGCCACGTCTCGGGCAGGAGAATCCGCCGCAGGTCGGGGTGGTCTTCGTACTCGATCCCCAGCAGGTCGTACGCTTCGCGCTCGTGCCAGTCGATCGTCCGGAACGCATCTGCGCCGGAGTGGCTCACCTTCTCCTCTAGGGGGACCGGCACGGCGACGCCGAGCTCCCGGGTCGGGTCGTCGTACGCCCGGAGGAGATAGACGCTCTCGGCGTGGGTGTCGTACTCCTGTGCGACCACACAGGAGCAGTGATCGAGCCCGAGCCCCGTCCGGACCGCGTCGAGGACGGCCGGGACACGGTCGCCGCGGATCTCCAGCGTCGGGATGTCGCCGATCGCCCGCGAGTCCACGACGGCGCCGGCCACACCGGCGTCGGCGATGCTCCGTCGAGCGTCCGCGAGCAGCGGGTCCGGCTCGGCGTCGACCGTCTCGATAACCGGCGATTGCTGAGGCACGAGCCGGGGTTGGGGCGCCCTCCACTGGCGTGTTCTGCCGCACTCGACCGGGTATTTTTAAGCGCCAGCGGGCAGACCCCGTGGTCGATGAAGTACGTCCGGCTGCGCGTCGCGTTCTCCGAGGAGACGATCAACCCTGTCCACGAGGCGATCTGTGACTCCGACACCATCGAGCGCGACGTGTTGCTCCACGAGGACCGCTCCGGGCCGGACCGGGACACGCTGCTGTACCGCGTCGACGGCGAGCCCGAAGCGTTCGCCGGGATGCTCCGGGCTGCGCCCTCGGTGCTCGAGTGGGCGTTCACGCCGGCGGAGAACGGGACGTTCTACGCGTTCGTCGAACAGGAGACGCCCGATCGGGACGAGGAGATCCTCGACGCGATCTCCCGGACGGGGATCATGGTCGTCCCGCCGATCGAGTTCGCCAGCGACGGGACCGCGACGGTCACGCTGGTCGGGACGGCGGGTGCGATCCGGCCGGCGCTGGAAGAACTCCCAGAGGAGATGCGGACCGAGGTGCTCCGCGTCGGCGAGTACGACCGCCGGCGTGAACTGTTCGACTCCGGGCTGACCCAACGCCAGCGCGAGGCGGTCGCGGCCGCGGTCGACGCCGGCTACTACGACAGCCCCCGGCGCGGCTCGATCGAGGACGTGGCGGCGGCGCTCGGAGTGTCGCCGTCGACGGCCGCCGAACACCTGCGGAAAGCCGAGAGCCGGGTGATGGCCGCGGTGCTGGACGTCGACGCGTGAGTCAGCGACCGTCGACCCCGGTGAACTCGAAGCGCGCTCCGCCGCCCTCGCTCTCGACGAGGCGGACTGACCAGCCGTGGGCTTCCGCCACCTGCTCGACGATCGGGAGGCCAAAGCCAATCCCCTCCCCGGTAGAGTAGCCCGTCTCGAACACCGACTCGCGTTCGTTCTCGGGGACGCCGGGGCCGTCGTCCGCCACGAAGAACCCGCCGTCGAGTTCGCCGACGGTGACGGTAACGCCGGGCCCGGGGGCCACGTCACCGGGCTGTGTCCCATCGTCAGCGGCGCCGTGCTCCACGGCATCGTCAGACTCCGTCTGACTGGTAGTAGAGCCATGCTCCACAGCGTTGCGAAAGAGGTTCTCGAACAGCTGTGACAGTCGACTCCGGTCGGCGGCGATCGTCCCCTCGACAGCGACCCGGAGTTCGGCGTCGCCGGTGGCGACAGTCGCCCACGCGCTCTCGACGACGTCGGCGACGTCGACCGGCGCCGGGTCCGCCGCGAGTTCGCCCTCGCGAGCGAGGCTGAGGAGGCTGTCGATCAGCGCGTTCATGCGCTCGTGGGCGTCGCCGACGTGACCGAGATGCTCGCTGTTACACTCCTCGGCGGCTAGTTCGAGCCGGCCCTCCGCGACGTTGAGGGGGTTTCGAAGGTCGTGGGAGACGATCGACGCGAACCGTTCGAGCCGGCGCTCGCGCTCCTTCCGGGCCGAGATGTCCCGACCGACGCTCAGGATCACGGTCTCGTCCCGGTAGCGGATCGGGCTCGAACTGATCTCGACGGGGATCCGCTCGCCGTCTCTGGTCTCGTGGACGGTCTCGAACACCTGCGTCCCGTCCTCGAGCATCCCCTCGATCAGTGCCGAGATCTCGTCGGGGTCCGTCTCCGGGTCGATGTCGTGGGGGCCCATCTCCAGTAGCTCCTCCCGGCTGTAGCCGAGCCGCTCCACGGCGGCGTCATTGACCGCGAGGAACTCCGCGTCGGTGCTGATGACCCACACCGTGTCGTTCATCCCGTCGATGAGCTCCTCGTACTCCTCGCGAACGCGTTCGAGGTCGCGCTCGCGCTGCCGACGCTCGCTGATGTCCCGGCTGATGACGGCGTACAGCGGCTCGTCGTCGCCGTCGATGCGCCGGATGTGGACCTCGACGGGGAACGTCGAGCCGTCGGCACGCTCGTACTCTCCCTCGAACCGACGGCTGTCGCCCGGCTCCATGCGCGCCCAGATCTCGGCGGCCGACTCGGAGTCGATCGAGCAGTCGATCTCCCAGACCTTCATGCCGATCAGGGCCTCCCGCTCGTAGCCGAGCTTCTCACACAGCCGGGCGTTGGGCTCGTAGATCGTGCCCTCGGCGTCGTGGACGTTGATCATGTCCGGCGACTGCTCGAACAGCGCCTCCAGCCGTGCGGTGGTCTCCTCTAACCGTTTCTCGCGGTGCTCGCGCTCGGTTACGTCGGTGATGAACCCCTCGATTGCGATCAGGTCGCCGTCCTCGTACACCCCGCGGCCGCGCTCCCACATCCAGCGCGTCTCGCCGTCACGCGTCCGGATGCGGTAGTTCACCTCGAACGTGCCCTCGTCGGCGATCGACGCCTGCACGCGTTCCCACATCTCCTCGCGGTCCGCGGGGTGGAGGATCTCTTCCCCCCAGATCACGTCGCCGCGCTCCAGGGTGTCCGCCTCGTAACCCGTCAGCTCTTCGACCTCGCCCTCGACGGTCTCCATCGGCCAGTCGGGCTCGTTCCGACAGCGGTACACCATCCCCGGGAGGTTGTCGATCAGGCGCTCCAGCCGGCGGGTTCGGCGGGCGAGCAGCTGCTCTGAGCGGACGGCCTCGACAGCGTTGACGACGCGGTTGGCGAGCACCGCGTACTGACTGGTGCCGCCCTCCTTCTGGAGGTAGTCGGTGACGCCCGCGGAGATGGCGTCGCTGGCGATCTCCTCGCTCCCCTTCCCAGTGTAGAGGATGAAGGGGAGATCGGGGTAGTCGGCGCGCACGGTTTCGAGCAGTTCGATCCCGGAGCACCCCGGCATCTCGTAGTCGGCGACGATGCAGTCGACGCCGTCGTCGAGTCGGTCGAGCGCCTCGTCGGCGCCGATGGCCGTCTCGACGGCGATGCGATCGTTCTGGCGCTGGAGGTACGTCGCCGTCAGATCCGCGAGGTCCGGGTCGTCGTCGACGTGCAAAACGCGGATCGCGCCGCCGGGATCGTGCATCGCTGTTCTGTACGACAAAGCGGCCGTATCGGCAAAAAGGCGGGGGGTGGATCTCTCAGTCGTCGCAGGCGAAGACGAGATCCGACAGACCGTGCGCGCTGAAACGCACACGAGGTCGCATCAGTCGTCGCAAGCGAAAACGAGAGTAGAGCGGTGGCTCCCTATTCGGTCGCCGGCTCTACTCGTCGTTTCCGGTCTTGATGTCCGCGCTCAGCCCCTGTGCCATCTCGATGTCCTTCGAGTTGTTCAGGGTCCAGGCGGTGCGCTCGGTGACGGCCTCGATGACCTCCCGGGCGCTGGGGTAGCCGTTGCCGGACTTCTTCACGCCGCCGAAGGGGAGTTGGACCTCCGCGCCGATGCAGGGGAGGTTGCCGTACGCCAGCCCGACATCCGCGTTGTCGCGGTAGTAGTTGATCTGGCGGTAGTCCTCGGAGATGACCGCGCCGGCGAGGCCGTACTCGGTGTCGTTGTGGATCTCCACCGCGTCCTCGATGTCGCCGCTGTACTTCAGCAGGGCGACGTGGGGCCCGAACACTTCCTCGTGGGTGCAGCGCAGGTCGTCGTGGGGGTCAGCCTCGTAGACGAACGGGCCGACCCAGTGGCCGTCCTCGTGGCCGTCCGGGATCTCCTCGTCGTCGAGTTCCTCGCGGTCGACGAGCACGTTCACGTCCTCGTCTTTCGCGAGTTGGTTGTACTTCGAGACCTTCTCCTCGTGCTCCTCCTCGATCAGTGGCCCCATGAACGTGTTCTCGTCGAGCGGGTCGCCGACGGCGACGTTCTTCGCGTTCTCGACGAAGCGCTCCTTGAACTCGTCGTAGACGTCCTCGTGGACGACGAGGCGCTCGGAGGAGACACAGCGCTGCCCGGTCGTCTTGAATGAACTCATCGTCGCCGAGTGGACCGCGACGTCGAGGTCCGCCTCCTCGGTGACCACGATGTTGTTCTTCCCGCCCATCTCACACGCCGCCAGCTTGCCGGGTTCGCCGCCGACCTGCGAGGCGATCTCGTGGCCGACCTCCGCGCTGCCGGTGAAGAGGACAGTGTCGATCCGACCGTCGTCGGTGATCGCCGCGCCGGCGTCGCCGAACCCTTGGACCATGTTGAACACGCCGTCCGGGATGCCCGACTCCTCGAACATCTCGGCGATGATCTGGCCACACCACGGCGTCTGCTCGGCGGGCTTCCAGACGACGGTGTTGCCCTCGACCAGCGAGACGGCCATGTGCCAGAACGGGATGGCGACCGGGAAGTTCCACGGCGTGATGCAGCCCACGACGCCGCGGGGCTTGCGCCGCATGTAGGCGTCCTTGCTCGGGATCTCGGAGGGGACCACGTCGCCCTTGGGGTGGCGCGCGTCGCCCGCGGCCCACTCGACCATGTGCCACGCCTCGGTCACGTCGGCTTTCCCCTCGGAGATCTCCTTGCCACACTCCTTGGTGACGATCTCGCCGAGCTCCTCGTGGCGCTCCTTGAGCTCGTGGTAGATGTCCCAGAGGTACTCCGCGCGGTCGATGTGGGAGAGCTCCTTCCACTCCTCGAACGCGTCGTCGGCGGCGGCGATCGCCTCGTCGACGTCCGCTTCAGTGCCGCGGTGGAACTCGCCGAGCGTCTCGCCGTTGGCGGGGTTCTCGCTGGTGAACGTCTCGCTCCCGGTGCCCTCGACCCACTCGCCGTCGATGTAGTGCATGTAGGGTTCGCTACTCATGTGTACGCAAAGTGGGGGCGTCAGCGTGAAAAACCCTGCCGGTCGGCGGCCGGTAGGGGGCGAAGGGCCGCCAGTCGGGTGAGTCGCTACTCCTCGTTCGGCTCGTCGACGTCCGAGCGCCGCCGAACGTCCACTTGGTAGTGCTGGAGAATATCCCGGCCGAGTAACAGTGGGTAGTCCATGTGGCCGCGATCCTCCAGCGACGCGGCGACGGTGTGGCGGTCGCCGCCGACGCCGACGACGATGTCGACGACCGGCCGAGCCTTCCCGGATTTGACGCTCCCGGAGCGGACTTTCGTCATCGACTTGATCGGCCCAGCGCCGATCTTCGCCGCGAGCCGCGTGTCGATGCTCGTGCGTGCCGCGCCCGTGTCTGACTTCCCGACGATTCGCTCGGTGCCGCTGGTGCCGGAGACGAGCACGTCCTCCGTGTAGCCGATGGTCGTGACGTCCGGGGACTGTCTGTCGGGCTCGGTGTCGACGGTCGCGGGCGTCGAGTCGTCGAGTTCGGTCGCGAGTTCGGCGACCCGCTCGTCGTCCACCTCACCGCCGGCCGTCTCGATGGCGAGCTTCGCGATGAGCGGCGCCGGGCTCACGCCGGTCGCTTCGAACAGCCCCTTGAACCCCGCAGTGGGGTTCACTTCGAGGAGGTGCCAACCGTTCTCACCCTCCACGAGGTCGACGCCCGCGTAGTCCAGCCCCACGACGTCGGCCGCGTCCAGCGCCATCGCCGCTGCCGATTCGGGGAGATCGTCGACGCCCTCGACGGCGCCGCCGAGGGCGACGTTCGTCCGCCAGTCGTTCTCCGGCGCGTAGCGCCGCATCGTTCCGACGATCTCGCCGTCGACGACGTACACGCGGAGGTCGCGGTGGCGGTCGCCGTCGCGATCGACGAGCTCCTGCAGGAACGCGTACCGGTCGCCGACGCGGGGGTTCACCCGCTCGTCGGCGCCGATCTTCCACGTCCCGCCGCCGTGGGTGCCGATCGCGGTCTTGTAGACGACCTCGTCGCCGTACTTCGCTTTCTCGTCGTTCAGCTTGTCGGGGTCGAGTGCGAGCGTGGCGTCCGGCAGGTGGACCTCCGAGCCCACGAGCGCGGTCGCGGTCGCGAACTTGTGAAACGCCGTGAGAACGTTCCGCGGGCGGTTCAGCATCGGTTGCAGGCGGCTCAGCGACAGCGCGAGCCCGAGTAGCTCCGCGGGCTGTTCGGTCTTCGAGAGCAGCAGCCGGTTCGCGATCACGTCGACGGCCGGCTCCAGCGTCGCCGTCCCGTCCTCGATCTCCACACAGAGGTTGTTCTCCCGGATCCAGACGCCCGTGTGACCGAGCGCTTCCACCGCGTTCAGGATCGCTTTCGTCTCCTTGCTGCTGTGGAGGCTGAGAACGCCGACCGAGACAGAGTCGTCCATTGTCGAGATACTCGCCCGATAGCGACTAAACGATGCCGATAGTCCACCCCCCGTATGGGCACCATACAGCGGCGTCCACGCGCCGTCCGGACGGCCCTGTTTTACCTGCTGCCCTCTAAGGACGTGTCGATGACTGACGGGGCGTTCACGTACAACGGCGGCCGGGTCGAGCCCGGAGAGCATGCGGACATCCGGTACAGCATCAGCGAGACGTACCTCGGCGACCCAGTTCGCATCCCCGTCTCGATCGTCAACGGGGAGCACGAGGGGCCGACGGTGTTCCTCTCGGCGGCCTCCCACGGCGACGAGCTGAACGGTATCGAGGTCGTGCGCGAGGTGGCCTACGAGTGGGACCACACGAACCTCCACGGCACGCTCGTCTGTATGCCCGTGTTGAACGTCCCCGGCTTCGCCACACAGCAGCGGTATCTCCCCGTCTACGACCGCGACCTCAACCGTTCGTTCCCCGGGAAGGCTGGCTCCACGAGCGCGAAGCGGATGGCCGACGAGATATTCCGGAACTTTGTCGCCCCCTGCGACGTCGGGCTCGACTTTCACACGTCGACCCGGGGTCGGACGAACATGCTCCACGTCCGCGCGGACATGGGCAACGAGGGCACTCCACGGCTCGCACGTGCGTTCGGCTCGAACGTCGTCATCGACAGCGAAGGGGCGTCGGGGACGCTCCGTCGCGAGGCGACGGCTGCCGGGGTTCCCACGATCACCGTCGAGATGGGGGAGGCCCACCGGTTCCAGCGACGGTTCATCGACCGCGCGCTGGACGGCGTCGCGAGCGTGTTCGCGGAGTACGCCGTCTACCCGACCGAGGCCGTCCACCGGCCGGGCTGGCGCACGATCGTCACGGCGGAGGAGAAGACGTGGCTCCGGTCCGACGTCGGGGGGCTCGTCGAGATGCACTACGACAGCGGCGATCTCGTCGAGGCGGGTGACACCGTCTGCAGCATCTCGAGCCCGTTCAAGACGGACGTCGTCGACGTCGATGCGCCGTTTACGGGGCTGCTCGTCGGGAAGCTGGAGAACCCGCTCGTCTACCCGGGGAACCCGCTGATCCACCTCGTGGAGCTCGACGATCCGACCCGGCGTGCCTACGAGCGCGAGCAGTCGGGGACGATGCCCGAACGGCCGAGTTGAGCCGCCGACAGCGACTACCCGCCGCGCTCGGCCTCGCCCGCCCGCGTCTCGATTTCACCTTTCAGCGCCGCGGCCGCGAACGTGTGGTCCGGACGAACCGAGACGAAGTCGAGGAACTCCCGCGCCGCCAGCAGTTCGTCCTCGTCGTAGTGATCGAGCGCCGCGCCGACGGCCGCCTTCGCGCCGATCAGCGGCTCCAACGCCGCGAGCGCACACGCGAGGTCGTAGGATCGGGCCGCCGCCATCGTCGCCCCGCCCCCCTCGTCCTCGCGGACGTTGGTGGCGTCGATGACGTAGATCTCACCCTCGACCACGAGCACGTTCTCCGCGCGCAGGTCGCCGTGAGCGAGCCCGTGGTCGTGCATCCGCCGGAGCGCCGCGAACACGTCGGGGGCGAGTTCGCGTTCCCGCGCCTCGTCGAGCCCGTCGAGCGTGTCGAACTCGGGGAGATACTCCATCACCAGCACCCCCATCCCTTCGACCTCCAGCGCCTCGATCGGTTCGGGGGCGTTCACGCCCACCTCGCGCAGGCGCTCGGTCGCCGCCAGTTCGTGTTCGGCCATCTGGTAGGGGGTGCCGTAGTGGCCGAAAAACCCCTCCGTGCCCGAGGAGAACGCGCCGAGGTTCCGGGTCGCGGTGAACAGCGCGTGGACCAAGGAGTTCTGCTCGGTCACCAGCTTCACGAAGTACTCGTCGTCGAGCACCAGCGGCGTGGAGAGCCAGTTGTCGGCGTCGAGGAAGCGGACGTGGACCGACTCGCGGTCGTACCGCTCCGCGAGCTCGCGGACGACCGCCTCGATCCGGCCCCAATCCGGACTCCCCCGGACGACCTTCCGCAGCTCCATCACCTCCGCGTTGGACGGGGGGACGGATAAACGACGGTGGCCGACCAGTCAGTCAAAATTTCTAGACAGTTCGAGAATCTCGAACCGGCCAAGAACTCCACCAGTTCCGAACTACCCGTCTGCGCCCAGCCGGGCGTCGATCGAGCGCTGTGCCAGTACGTTCACGTTGTACAGCAAGATCCCCACCGACAGCAGCGTCGTCGCGAAGTACACCACCAGCGCGGGCGGGCCGCCGACGGTCGTCCCGAGAATGCCGCCCGCCAGGCCGACAACGGTGAGCTCGGCCCACGTCACGACGATCCGGGAGCCGAGGTTCGGGGACGCCGACGCGTCGTCGGCCTCAGCCATACGACGCCTCCGCGTCGATCGGGCCGCTGAACACGGAGTAGAGCACCCCGAAGTACGACAGGACGATCGGGAGCAGGAACGCCATCATGATCGTCATCAGGTTCAGCGGGAGCGTCGAGACGATCCCCTCCGCGACCGAAACCCCGGCCGCGCGGTCGATCGCGGGGAACATCGCGGTCGCGATCACGCCCACCAGCGCGGCGACCAGCCCCGCGACCGTCGCGAACGCGGCGTGGTACTGCCCCTGCCGCGTGGCGACGACGTAGCCCGCGGCCAGCGCGACCGACAGCAGCACCAGCCCGATTACGGGTACCGAGAGCAGCGCCGACTGCAGGCCCGGCGTCGTGACGTAGATCGCCGCGAGCGTGAGCGCGACGAGGCCGACGTAGGCGGCGACCGCGCGGATCCCGTACCGGCTGGCGTCGTCCCGGAGCGAGCCGCGGGTCTTGAGCCCGAGGAAGGCGGCGCCGTCGGCGACGGTCAGCGCGACGACCGCGAGCCCGCCGAGTAGGCCCGGAATCGAGACGATCCCGCCGACGCCGGTGAGCCAGTTGATCGCGAACATCCCGAGCAGGAACGGCGTCAGCGCGCTACCGGCGACGAAGGAGTAGCCCCAGTAGCGCCGCCACTGCTCGTCCTCGCGCTCCTCGTACATCTCCGGGGCGAGCCCCCTGAGTCCGAGTGCGGCGAGGATCGCGAACATCAGCAGGTAGTAGCGGCTGAACAGGTTGGCGTACACCGACGGGAAGGCGGCGAACAGCGCGCCGCCGAACACCACGAGCCACACCTCGTTGCCGTCCCAGAACGGGCCGATCGCGGCCAGCAGCGTCTCCTTCTCGTGGTCGTCCTCGCGAGTCGCGAACAGGATCCCGATCCCGAAGTCGAACCCGTCGAGGAAGAGGAACATCCCCAGCACGAAGAACACGAGCCCGAACCAGATCGCGGGCAGCGGCAGGCCAAAGAGCGGCTCGCCGGCGAGGTCAATCATCGACGCTCACCTCCGCCTCCGGCGGGGCGTCAGTGCCCGCATCGGGATCGACGCTGCCCTCGTCGATCTCGGGCGGGCCGTGCTTGATGATCCGCCGGATCACGTAGGTGTACAGCACTAACAGCAGCGCGTAGCCGCCGACGAAGCCGGCGAGCGTGAACGTCGCCTCCGCGCCGGTGAGGTTCGGCGAGACGCCAGACTCGGTCAGCAGCACGTCCTGTATCAGCCACGGCTGCCGGCCGACCTCGGTGACGATCCAGCCCGTCTCGACGGCGACGATCCCCAGCAGCGACGAGCCCATGAACGCCTTGTGGAGCAGGTCGTCGTCGACCAGATCACCGCGGTACCAGCGGAACGCTGCCCAGAACGCGAGCAGAATGAACCAGAACCCCAGCCCGACCATGACGCGGAACGCCCAGAACACGATCGCGACCGGCGGCGCCGCCGTCTCGAAAGAGTTCAGCCCGCTGATCTCCGCCTGCGGGTTCCCGCCGCTGGCGAGCCACGACGCGCCGCCGGGGATGCCGATCCCGAACAGCTCCTTCGCCCGCGGGTCGAGGATGTGCGAGGGGTCGGTCGGGAACGCGATGATGTACTCCGGGACGTACGTGTCGGTCTCCCAGAGCGCCTCCATCGCGGCGAACTTCTGTGGCTGGGTCTCGTACACGTGCCGGGCGTACAGGTCGCCGTGGAGCACCTGCAGCGGCGCCGTGATCGCGAGCGCGACGATCGCGATCTTGAGCGTCTTCACCCAGAACGCGGGGTTCTCGATCTCCTGGCCCCGGACGTGGTGTTTGTACACGAAGTAGGCGGCGACGCCGGCCATAAAGAGCGCGACCGACTCCACCGCCGAGTTCTGCATGTGGACGAACATGTACTGGAACCGGGGGTTGAGGTACGCCGCCATCGGATCCGTGAGGTGGACGACCTCCTGCCCGCCCTCGTTCACCAGTTCGTACCCCCGCGGGGTCTGCATCCAGGAGTTCGCGATCAGGATCCACACCGCCGAGAGCCACGTTCCCAGCCCGACTGCGACGCTTGCGAGGAAGTAGAACGCGTCGGAGACGCGATCGCGACCGTAGAGGAAGATGCCGAGGAACGTCGCCTCGAGCATGAACGCCATCATCCCTTCCGTCGCCAGCGGGCCGCCGAACAGTTCGCCCGCGAACGTCGAGAACGCCGCGAAGTTGGTGCCGAACTCGAACTCCAGCACGAGCCCGGTGACGGTGCCGACGACGAAGCTGACCGCGAATATCTTGACCCAGAACCGCCGCAGCCGCTCGTAAATCGCCTCGCCCGTCCGGATCTCCTTCCAGGTGAAGTAGATCAGAAACGGCGCGAGCCCCATGCTCATCACGGGGAAGATGATGTGGACGATCGTCGTGACCGCGAACTGCAGCCGGCTCGCGGCGACGGGATCAACCATCGTCGCGTACCTCGATCCGGAGTCGCCCCCCACCGCCGTTACCGGCCGCGGGAAGTACGGGACCCCCTCTATCCTGGACAGTTCTGACTGACGACATTGCCCTATCCGACGGTCCGGACTTGAGGCAGTTAACTCTGGCCCGTCAGATCACGCCGCCGGCGTGAGGAACCACCTGGGGGACCCGATTAGTGGCCGTCGGGAGCGGGGGGTTCGGGCCGTATCGGGAGCCGTGCCCGAAGCTCGGCGTACACGTCCGCGCAGGACGCTTCGGGATCGCGGTGGTCGGCGACCGTTCCGAGCGTCTCGAAGTCGCCGACGACCACGAGCCGGCGTTTCGCCCGAGTCAGCGAGACGTTGAGCCGGCGCTCGCCCTCGTCACCGAACGTGAGGAAGCCGGAGCCCCCGCGGTCGTTCGACCGGACGAGCGAGAGCACGACCGCCTCGCGTTCGCTGCCCTGGAACGAGTCGACGGTGTCGACCTCGATACCTCTGGTCCGGACGTCCCGGCCCGCGAGCGCGTTCTCGATACAGCCGATCTGCCCCGAGTACGGCGTGATGACGCCGATGTCCGACTGGACGAGGCCGTGCTCACGGAGGCGTTCGACCTCGTCGGCGACGATCTCGGCCTCCGCCGGGTTCCGGTAGGAGCTCCCGGCGGTCCGCTCCTCCCCGCCGGCGACGTCGTATCCGACGAGGGGGTCCAGCCCGTCAATCGTCCAGTCGCGGTTCCGATCGGCGGTCTCCAGCCGACCGCCGTAGAACGCGGCGTCGGGGAACTCGACGATGGCCTCGTGCATGCGGTACTGCCGGCGCAGCATCGTCCGGACGCCGTCGTCGTACGTCTGGAGGAGGTGCTCGAACAGCGAGACCTCTGCCTCGCGCTGTTCGAGCTCGTCCGAGGCGAACGGCGGGAGCTGTTTGTGGTCGCCCGCGAGCACCAGCCGCTCCGAACACGCGTAGGGGATGGTGCTCGCCGGGATCGACGCCTGGGTCGCTTCGTCGAGTACGGCGATATCGAACTCGTCGACGTCGAACTGGCTAGCCATGCTCGTCGTCGCGCCGACGACGTCCGCCTCGCCGACGGCGCCGCCGGTGTACCGCTCCGCGACGAGGTCGCTCTCGGGATGGCCCACCCGGCGGATCTCGATCTCCCCGTGGTCGTCGTCGACGGCCATCGCGTGCAGCGTCCCCGGATCCGGCTCGGCGGCCGAACTGGCGCCGACGAGGAGGTTGTCGACCGCCTGGTTCGAGTGGGCACAAGCGAGCACGCGCTGGCCGTCGGCGACGGCCTGCTGGACGACCGCCATCAGCGTCCGGGTCTTCCCCGTCCCCGGCGGCCCGTGGATGCAGTAGACGTCCCGGGCCCGGAGCGCGCGTGAGGCAGCCAGCGTCTGGAACTCGTTCAGTTCGAGGTCGGTGTCCAGACCGACGGTGAAATCGGGGGTGAACCCCAGCGAGCGCTGGCCGGTGAGCACGTCCCACTTCTCGGGGTTCGACCGGACCGCCTCGATCCCGGCACGCTCGCGGTCGTAGGGGACGCCGTTCAGCAGCGCCAGCACCGAGAACACCGCGCGGTCGTCGGCGAGGAAGCGCCGGAGCTCGGACTCGTCGGGGGCCCGGTCGTCGAAGAAGGAGAGCCCGACGGCGCCGTCCTCGACGGTCGCGACGCGGGCCTCGATCGGGAACGGCGTCTCCTCGCGGTCGATCCAGACCGTCGACGCGTCGGGGTTGGGGAGTACGAGCACCTCCGAGTCGGGGTAGATGCCGTGCTCGCCGGGGATGTCGATCCGCCGCTGGTCGTCGTCCTCGGGGATGGCGAACACGTGGACGGTGCCGTCGGACTGCGTGACCCGCCGCCCGGTGTAGATCGTCTCCTCGATGCCGCCCTCGGTCCGGCAGACGTGGCGGTAGCCACGGTCGGCCAGCAGCTCCCGCGTGTCCTCGCGATCCCGCTCCCGGAGCGTCTCGACTGAGTCGACGAGCTCGTCGGCGAACGCCGCGCGCTCGTCGCCGTCCATCGTGTCGATGGGCTCGGCACGCACCGCCGATTCGGTCTCATCCCCCGACTCAGCCGTGTACGACGGCGGCGTCGCCGGCTCGTATGCGTCGGTCCAGAAGCGGAGCCGCCAGCCGACCGTCGTCCCGCCGATGGCGCCGGCGTCCAGCCGCGCCCCCGCGTCCTTCCCGGTGTCGTGGTACACGTACGACGGTGCGAGCCCGCCGGGGCGGTATTCGACGTATTCGCCGGTGAGTTCCGCGGAGTCGGCCTCGTGCAGCGGGAGCAGCACCCGCCCGTCGTTGGTCACCAGCGAGTCGTACGCTTCGAGGCGTTCGCGGGCGGCCGTGACGGGGGGTTCGTCGACGCCGGCAGGTAGCGAGTCGATACGGTCGGCCGCGAGCAGGGAGGGATCGTCGACGGCGAGGAACGCGGCGACGGCCGCGTCGAGGAGCTCCGACATTCGTGTTTGACTGGGCCGTCATCGGTGAAAAACTATCCGCCGCCGGTGACGGCTCCCAACGAGCGCGCCAGTGATCAGAAAACGGTGACTTACGGCTTCACCAGCACCTTCACCGCGTCGCGCTCGTCCATCGCGCGGTACCCCTCGTCGATCTCACCCAACTCGACCTCCTTGGTGAACACCGGCGAGGGGTCGAGTGTCCCCTGCAGCACGTCGGCCATCAGCTCCTCGGCGTACGCCCGGACCGGGGCGACGCCGCCCTCGAGACTGACGTTCTTCCCGAACGCGGTACCGAGGAACTCGGCGTTCTCGACGCCGCTGGGGACGCCGACGTAGCCGACGGTGCCGCCGGGGCGAGCGACCTCGAAGGCGGTCTCCATCGAGGACTGCGCGCCGACGCACTCCAGCACGTGGTTCGCGCCGCCGTGGGTGAGCTCCGTGGCGCGCTCGACGGCCTCCTCGCCGCGGGCGCTGATCGTGTCGGTCGCGCCCAACTCCTCGGCAATCTCGAGGCGGTCCTCGTGGTGGCCCATCGCGATCACGCGCTCGGCGCCCAGTCGCGTGGCGGCCGCGACGCCACAGAGCCCGACTGCGCCGTCGCCGATCACGGTCGCCGTGTCGCCGGCCTCGACGCCCGCGCTGACGGCGGCGTGGTGGCCCGTACACATCACGTCGGTCAGCGGGAGCAGCGACCGCAGCGTCGCCTCGTCGTCGGCGTGACGGTCGGGCACGCGAATGAGGGTGCCGTCGGCGTGCTCGGTGTGGACGTACTCGGCCTGGGCGCCGCTGTCGGGGCCGGTCCAGCCGCCACCCTCGACACAGGAGGTGTGGAGTCCCTTCCGGCAGAACTCACACTCCCCGCAGCTCGTCGAGAACGGGCCGAACACGCGATCGCCCGGCTCGACGCTGGTCACGTCGTCGCCGACCGCCTCGACGATTCCCATCGGCTCGTGGCCGATTCCCGTTCCCGCCTCGCGGTCCTGATAGCCGCGGTAGGGCCAGAGGTCCGAGCCACAGACTGCGGTGTGGGTCACCCGGACGACGGCGTCCGTCGGGCTCTCGATCTCGGGTTCGGGGCGGTCCTCCACGCGGATGTCACGTTCGCCGTAGAACACTGCGGCGTCCATGCTCGCGGATGGTGTCGGAACGCGCAAAAAGCCGTCCGTAGCGGTTGGCCTCAGGCGTCTGAGAAGGCGCCCGCCACCAACAGCGGGAACACCAGCGTCGCCTCGGCCTGCACCTGCGTGTAGTTGGTCTCCTCCTCCTTGATCTTCCCCCACGAGACCGCCTCGTTCGGCGGCGCGCCGGACAGCGAGCCGTCGCCCTCCATCCCGGTGGAGATGTAGACGGCGTAGTCGGCGCCGCCGCGGAACAGGTTCGTCATGATCGCGTGGTGTTTGGGGACGCCGCCGCCGACGACCAGCAGGCCGGTGGTGTCCGCGAGCATCCCGTTCTCGATCAGGTCGTCGTAGTCGGCCATGATCTCGATGCCGATGTCGGTGTCGTGCTGCTTGCGGTAGTAGTAGAGGAAGTTCCCGACTTCGGCGTCGTTGAGCGCCGGGCAGTAGACGGGGACGTCGTTGTCGGCGGCCTGCTTGAGCACGGAGTCCGGGTCGTCGAGCGTCTCCCCGAGTTCGCGGGAGAACGCCGTCGGCGTGCGGACCTTCTCCTCGGCGAAGAAGTCGTCGAAGAAGTCGTAGAGGTACTCCTCGAGCCAGACGTAGCGATCCGAGGGGACGTAGATGTTGCCGAGGCGGTTGATCCCCTCCTCGCGGAGCTCGGCCTCGTCGGCGTCCCACTCGCCCATCTTGAACGGCTTCTCGGTCTTGATCACGTCCTCGGTCAGCGAGCCCGAGGTGGTGATGATCACGTCGACGAACCCCTCGCGGACGAGGTAGGCGACGACCTCCCGCAGCCCGGAGGAGATGATGTTCGACGTCAGCGTCAGGTAGATCTTCGCGTCCTCCTCGCGCATCTGTTTCGCGATGTCGACGGCTTCGGCGAGGTGAGTCGCCTGGAACCCGGTCGTCGCGTAGGCCTCCAGCATCTCGCCGAGGTCGAACTCGCCGCGGAAGTCGTAGCCCCGAACCGTCTCGCCGCCGGGCTCGGTCTCGCTGCCCGGAACGACGTGTTCGTGGCTCTCGTCTTCGTCCATACTGGCGGTAGCTGGCCGGGACTCTTGAACTGCGTGGGTTCGCCCGGCCAGTGCGGCCGTGAGCGTCGATCCGGGACAGCACCGATCCGTCGGTCTGCCGCGAAGCGAAGGTGCAAAGGCGCCGCCTGCGTACGATCAGTGTGTCCCTCTCGATTCGCCGTTTCCGCCCCGCCGACCGCGACGCCGTCGACGAGACCGTCGAAGCCGCCCTCCGTTCCGCCGACGCCTACTTCGAGGATGTGCCCGAACTCGAGGACGACGACATCCTGGCCGAGTACGTCGACCCCGGCGGGGAGTTCCTCGTCGGCGAGGACGACGGAGCGATCCTCGCCACGGGCGCGTTCCGGCCGCCGAAAGGCGTCGTCTCGGAGTTCGTCGATCCCGAGGGAGCCGCGGAGCTCAAGCGCATGCACGTCCACCCCGACCACCACCGTGAGGGGATCGGGCAGACGATGTACGACGAGCTCGAAGCCCGCGCTCGCGAGCACGAGTACGAGCGGTTCGTCCTCTCGACGACCGGGCGTCAGGAGCCCGCTCACGCGTTTTACGAGGCCAACGGCTTCGAGCGCGTGGGGTCGACGACCGCCGACGTGGCGGGGGCAGCGCTCGATATCCTCGTGTTCGAGAAGTCGTTCGACTGAGCCGCCGTCCGGCCTCCATCCGGCGGTATCTTGATTGTGCATCCCCCCGCGTCTACGGGTATGCCCGCGATCCGGACCGACGGTCTGACCAAGTACTACGGCGACGTGCGGGGGATCGAGGACCTCACCCTCTCCGTCGAGGAGGGAGAAGTGTTCGGCTTCCTCGGCCCGAACGGCGCCGGGAAGACCACCGCTATCCGGACGCTGCTGGGGTTCCAGTCGCCCACCCGGGGCTCGGCGGCGGTGCTCGGCGCCGACGTGGCGGACGCCGCGGCGCTGCGCGAGGCCCGGGCCCGCGTGGGCTACCTGCCGAGCGAGCCCGGTTTCGACGAGCGCGTCACGGGCCGGCGGCTGCTCGAGTACCACGGCGCGCTCAGGGGCGACACACGCAGCGACGAACTGCTCGAACTGTTCCACCCGCCGCTCGACCGCCCCGTCGGCGACTACTCCCGCGGGAACCGACAGATGCTCGCGATCGTGCTCGCGTTCATGCACGACCCGGACCTGCTGATCATGGACGAGCCCACCTCGGGACTGGACCCACTGAAACAGGAGACGTTCCTGGAGTTCGTCCGGACCGAGCGCGAGCGTGGGACGACGTTCTTCTTCTCCTCCCACATCCTGAGCGAGGTCCGGAAGGTCTGTGACCGCGTGGGGATCATCCGGGACGGCCGCCTCGTCGAGGTGTCGACCGTCGACTCGCTGCTGGACCGCAGCGGCAAGCAGGTCCGGGTCACGCTGGGCGACAGCCCCGACGAGGGGGCGTTCGACCTCCCGGGCGCCCACGACGTGACCGTCGGCGGTCGGACCCAGTTGGGGGACGACGGGGACGCCGACCGAGCGGACGGCCTCACCGCCGTCTCGTTCACGTACACCGGCGGGTACGAGCCGCTGCTCCGGGCGCTGCTCGACCACGACCTCCGTGACCTCGCCATCGAGGAGGCGCCGCTGGAGGACGTGTTCATGCGGTTCTACGACACCGACGCCGAGGAGACCGTCGAACGGGTCGAGGCGGAGGCCGAGGATGCTTGAGACGGCACGTTACGAGGTGGAGAAGCGACTGCTCGGGTCGCTCGCGCTTGCGGGCGGGCTGGCGGCGTTCGCGGCGATGATGGCGCTGCTCGCGCCGGGGCTGCTCGGCGAAGTCGACATGGCCGCGCTGGCCGAACAGCTCCCCCCGACGTTCGTGGAGACGTTCGACCTCCAGCAGATGGGAACGATGGAAGGGTTCCTCGCGATCGAGCTCTACCAGTTCCTCTGGCTGATCGGCCTCGGCGCGTACGTCGCCTACGCCGCCGGCGGGGCGATTGCCGGCGACGTCGAGACGGGGCGGATCGACACGCTGCTCGCGGCGCCGATCTCCCGGGAACGCCTGCTGGTTGAGAACTTCCTCGCTCTCCTCTCGCCGATCCTGCTCGCGAACGCCGCGGTGTTCGCGGCGGTGTTCACCGCCACGCGGTTCGTGGGCGAGCCGATCGCGATCGCGGACCTCGTCGCCGTCCACGCGCTCTCGGTCCCCTACTTCCTCTGCTGTGGCGCGTTCGGGACGCTCGCGTCGGTGACGGCGCCGGAACGGGTCGTCGCCGAGGGCGTCGCCGCGGCCGGGATCGTCGGGACGTTCCTGCTGGAGACGATCGCGACGAGCAGCGACCTCGGCTGGCTGGGCGCCGTCGCGCCGATGCGGTACTACGATCCGACGGCGGTCCTGACCGCGAGCGAGTACGACCGCGGGGGCGCCGGGATCCTGCTCGTCGCGACGGCGGTCCTGCTCGCCGCGAGCGCGGCGTGGTTCCGGGAGGTGGACCTCTCGTGACTGGAGTGCCGGGCTGGTGGTCGACCGTGGAGACTGTCGCCCGGTTCGAGGCCCGGGAGCGACTGCGGACAAGCGCCGTCGTCGCGGCGCTGCTCGCTGCCTACGGCGCACTGTTCGTCTGGGTCGGGCCGGAGCTTGTCGGCGGCGAGGAACTGCAGGCCCTGCTCGACGCGATGCCGCCCGTGCTGGTCGAGCTGCTGGGGTTCGAGAGCCTCGCGTCGCTGTCGGGGCTGCTCGCCGGCGAGTACTACACGTTCGGCTGGCTGGTCGGCCTCGCGGGCTACGTGGCCTACACCGCCGCCGGCTCGGTTGCGGGCGACATGGAGACCGACCGGATGGACACGCTGCTCGCGGCGCCCGTCTCGCGGGGGAGCGTCCTGCTGGGGAACTTTCTCGCGCTGCTCGTGCCGATCGTCGTCGCCAACGCCGTGGTCCCACTGGTGCTGGCCGTCTCGGCGTCGGCGGTTGGCGAGTCGCTCCCGCTCGGAGAATTATTCGCGTTCCACGCGCTCTCGATCCCGTACCTGCTGTGTTGGGGAGCAGTAGGGCTGCTGCTGGGCGTCGTGATCGGCCGGAGCCGGACTGCGGGCCGGATCGCGATCGCGCTCGTGTTCGCCTCGTGGCTGTTCGAGTCGGTGCTGGAGGTGACCGATTACGGTCGGGTCGGTGCGGTGACGCCGACGTGGTACCTCGACCCGTCGGCGGTGCTCGTGGGCGGGGAGTACGACCTGCTCGGGGCGGCGGTGTTGGTCGCCGCGGCCGCGCTGTTCGTCGGGGCGAGCGCTCGGCTGTTCGCGCGCCGGGACCTCTAGCGCTCGGCGACCCGTCGCCGTACTTCTCGCCGAACTCGACGACGAGCCGCTTCACCTCCCCACGGACGTTCAGCAGGCGCTGCATCTCCCGGCACCCGGTATCGCGCGGGTGGTACCCGCGCTGCCCGTTGGGTTTCCCGGGGCAATCGCGTGAATCCAGCTGTCGGGGTTCGCGGACAAATATGAACGATTCATACAAGCGATAGCGGAGTACTCAGAGGTATTCAGCGCTCACAACTACCTTTAACGGACGTGGTATGCATTCTCGTACTGAGTGATACTGTGTACCACCCAGTTCACGCAGTCCTACAGTTCGACAACTGCGACCACCACAAAGTAACACAATGAACGACGACATCACCGACGAGATCAGTCTCGATCGCCGCCGCTTCCTGCAGGCGACGAGTGCGAGCACCGCCGCAGCGATGCTGGCTGGCTGTGCCGGCAGTCCGGGGGGCGACGGCACCGAAACGACGGACGGAACACCGACCAGCGGGAGCGGCTCCGCCGACGACGAGCTCTCAGTCATCTGGCCCGGCGGCGTAAACAACATCAACCCGCTGGGGTGGCTCACCATCCCGGACTACGACGCCGCTCGGATGATGTACGAGCCGTTGACGAGCGTCGACGCCGAGGGGCAGGCAATCGGCCACATCGCGGAAGACTGGGAGACCTCGGACAACGGCGCCACCTACACTTGGACGATCCAGGACGGGATCACCTGGCACGACGGCGAGCCCCTGACCGCGGAGGACGTCGCGTTCACGTTCCGGTCGATCAAGGAGTACGAGTGGCCGTACCTCGGCTCGCTGTCGAGCGTCATCGCGGAGCCGAGCGAGATCACCGTCGAGGACGAGCACACCGTGACGACGCCGCTGACTCAGCCGTACGCGGCGCTCCCGCTGGTGCTCGCCGACCTCGGGCTCGTCATCCCGAAGCACATCTGGTCGGAGTACGACAACCCCACGGAGGTCTCGAACACCGAGGACCCGATCGGCAGCGGCCCGTTCGTGTTCGAGGAGCGCGAACAGGACCAGTTCATCAACTTCTCCGTCGACGAGGAGTACTGGGGTGAGATCCCGGACTACGAGAGCGTGAGCATCGAGATCATCTCCTCGACAGACTCGCAGGTACTGACGATGAAGGAGGGCAGTGGCGACATGCTGCGCCTCCAGCCCGGGCAGTACGTCAACGAGATCGAGAGCGCGAACAACCTCGAAGTGGTCGAGGGCGGCTCGACGTACGTCACGTACATCGGCATCAACACCAACCGGTCCCCGCTCTCGGACGGGGCGCTCCGCGAGGCGATGGCGTACGCGGTGGACCGCGAGACCGTCGCGGAGCTGGTCAACGCCGGCTATGCCACGCCGGGCTACTCGCCGGTCCCGCCGGGACTGGAGTTCTACCACAACTCGGACACGAACAGCTACGCCCACGATCAGGAGCAGGCCCGGACGATCCTCTCCGAGAACGGGTACGAACAGCAGGGCGACGGGCGGGTGACGCCCGAGGGCGACCCACTCGAACTCGTCATCTCGATCCAGAACACGGGGAACTGGCCGCGCATCGCGGAGGTGCTCCGTCGCCAGCTCGGCGAGGTCGGCATCAGCGTCGAGGTCAACTCGATGGAGTCCAACGCCCACACTCAGAAGGTCTCCGTCGAGCAGGACTACGACCTGACGCTCAACACCTGGCGCGTCTGGTTCGACCCGGACCCGTTCCTCTCCCCGGTGTTCGAGGAGGAGGGGACGCTCAACACCAGCCAGTACCACAACGAGGAGTTCGACGAGCTCATGCGCCAGCAGCGGCGCGCGACCGATCCCGAGCAGCGTCAGGAGTACCTCTACGACGCACAGGACATCCTCACCGACGAGCTCCCGTGGGTCGTCCTCTACTACCCGCAGCTGCTCCACGGCATGCGCTCCAGCGCCTGGGAGAACTTCAACCCGATCCCCCGCTACGGGATGCAGAGCCCCTACGGGCTCGAACCCGGCAGCGGCCCGATGGTCCAGCTCGACCCCAAGTAGCGTCGCCCTCCACTCTCTAACGAATGGCAAACACGTCTTCGAAGAAAGCGTACATCGCCACGCGGGTCCGGAACTATCTCGCCGCCTTCGCCGCGATCCTCGCGGTGAACTTCGCGATCCCCCGGGTGATGCCCGGCGACCCGACCACGCGGTTCGTCGGCCCCGGCTTCACCGAGGCAGCCCGTCAGCAGCTGCTCCAAGAGTTCGGGCTGAACAGGCCCATCTGGGAACAGTTCCTGCTCTACCTAGCGAACACCCTCACTGGCGATTTCGGCGTCTCGTTCGCCCGATATCCGACCCCGGTCATGGACCTCATCGTCGAGCGGCTGCCGCGGACGCTGTACCTGATGGGCGCGAGCGTCACCATCAGCGTCGTCATCGGCATCCCCCTCGGCGCGTTCGCGGCCTGGAACTTCGGGGAGCGCGAGGACCTGTTCATCACGCAGTCCTCGCTGTTCTTCCGCTCGATCCCGACGTTCTGGCTGGCGATCCTACTCGTGTTCGTCTTCGGCTACGTCATCCCGATCTTCCCGATCTCGGGGGCGACGGGCAGCGCGACACACCCATCGTTTTTCGCGTACTTCGTCGACCTGACGTACCACACGGTGCTGCCGGTGGTGACGATGTCGGCGTACTTCCTCGCCGGCTACACGTTCCTGATGCGGGGGAGCCTGCTCGACATCCTGCCGGAGAACTACATCAAGATCGCCGAGAGCAAGGGGCTCTCCGAACGGCAGGTGCTGTTCGGCCACGCCGTTCCGCCGGCGTTTCCGCCCGTGCTGACCCAGCTGGGGTTCCAGATCGGGCGGCTCGCCGGCGGCGCGGTGCTGGTCGAAACCGTGTTCAGCTATCCCGGGATGGGACAGCTGATGTTCGAGGCGGTGTTGGCGCGGGACTACCCGGTCATCCAGGCGACGTTCTTCTTCCTCGCCGTCATGGTGCTCGGGTCGATGTTCCTCGCGGAGATCCTCTACACGATCATCGATCCACGGATCGGAGGCGGCGAATGATTGGGCAACAGACGACAACGACGGAGGTGGACGGATGAGCACGACCGAGGAGACGGCCGGCGGGGGATCGAGCAGGCGGTTCGATCGCTTCCGGCGGTTCCTGCGGGCGTTCCTGACCAACCGCAAGGGGCTGTTGGGAACGCTGCTGCTGGGGACGATCGTCTTCATCAGCGTCGCGGCCCCACTGATCGCGCCGTACGATCCGGAGGCCTACGGCGTCGGCAAGGCGCTTGCACCCCCCTCGGCGGAACACCTGTTCGGCACCGACGATCTGGGCCGGGACGTGCTCTCCCGGTTCCTCTACGGCGGCCGGATCTCGCTGCTGGTCGGCGTCGTCAGCGGCGTCGTCGCGACGCTGGCGGCGACGCTGATCGGCGTCCCGGCGGGCTACTACCGCGGCCGCATCGGGCGGTGGATCACGACGGCGATCGACATGAGCCTCGTGTTCCCCCCGTTCGTACTGGTCGTCGTGTTCGCGGCCTACGCGGGCAGCAGCGTCTGGAACATCATCCTGATCCTCTCGCTGCTCTCGTGGCCGATCCCCGCCCGGACGATCAAGGCGAAGACGCTGAGCGTCCGCGAGAACGACTTCGTCGAGTCGACCGAGGCGCTGGGCGCCTCCGACGTCCGGATCATGCGACAGGAGGTGCTCCCGAACATCCTGCCGGTCGTGTTCGCGAACGGCATCCTCCAGATGGTGTACACCATCCTGATGGAGGCCGCGGTCGGCTTCCTCGGGCTGGGCGACACCGCCCGCATCTCCTGGGGGACGATGCTGTACTTCGCCCAGAAGCAGGCCGCACTGAGCAGCGGCGCCTGGTGGTGGATGATCCTCCCCGGGTTCGGCATTGTGCTCGCGGCGTTCAGCTTCATCCTCGTCGGCAGCGCGCTCGACGAGGTGCTCAACCCCCGACTCCAGCGGCGGACGTGGGGTGACGACTGATGGACCGACAGGAAGGCGACCGATCACGCACACAGGACATGAGCACGCAGACACAGGAACGACCGACCGACGCCGCGGAGACGCTGCTGTCGGTCCGGAACCTCTCGACGTACTACAGCGAGGACGAGGCCGACGTGCCCGTTCGGGCCGTCGACGGCGTCGACTTCGATATCGCCCGCGGGGAGACGTACGGGCTGGTCGGCGAATCCGGCTGCGGGAAGTCGACGCTCGGGCTCAGCCTCATCCGGGCGCTCCCGCCACAGGGTGACATCGTCGAAGGCGAGATCCGGTTCGAGGGACGCGAGATCGGCCAGCTCCCCAAGTCCGAGGTCAAGGACGTGCAGTGGGCCGACATCTCGATGATCTATCAGGGCGCACAGAACGCGTTCAACCCCGTCAAAACCGTCGGGGCACAGATCAAGGAGCCCCTCCGGGTCCACGACGTCGTCCCGGAGGACGAGCGGGAGGGGCGCGTCCGCGAGCTGCTGGAGAAGGTGAACCTCCAGCCCGACGTGGCCGAGCAGTACCCCCACGAGCTCTCCGGCGGGATGAAACAGCGCGCCGCGATCGCGATGGCGATCGCCTGCGAGCCCGACCTGCTGATCGCCGACGAGCCGACGACCGCCCTCGACGTGATCGTGCAGGCGGAGGTGCTCAACATGCTCCAGCGGCTGCAAGCCGACCTGAACTTCGGGATGCTCGTCATCTCGCACAACCTCGCGGCCATCATGAAGCTCTCGGACCGCATCGGCGTGATGTACGGCGGGAAGATCGTCGAGAGCGCGCCTGCGGAGGCGCTGTACGACGCGCCGAAACACCCCTACACCGCGCTGCTCCTCCGGAGCCTCATCGATCCGCGACGGCCGCCCGAGCAGGTCGAGACGATCGAGGGGACGCCCCCGGATCTCCGTGACCCGCCGACCGGCTGCCGGTTCGCCGAGCGGTGTGCATTGGCGACTCAGGACTGCCGGGACGGTGAGCCACCCCTCGAATCGGTGGGCGAGGCCCACGAGACCGCCTGCTTCCACCACGAGGAGGTGTCGGAGCTATGAGCTCGGAGTCGACCGCCACCCGGGCGGAGCGGGGCGAGGAGCCGATCCTCGAGGTCCGGAACCTCGAGAAACACTTCGTGAAGAGCACGGGGTGGCTCGAGTCGCTGTTCGCCGACGAGAAGCGGGTCCGGGCCGTCGACGGCGTGAGCCTCTCCATCGAGGAGGGGGAGATCTTCTCCGTCGTCGGCGAGTCCGGCTGCGGGAAGACCACGCTCGGAAAGACACTGCTTCGGGTGATCGAGCCGACCGCCGGCGAGATCCGGTTCAAGGGGACCGACCTCGCGTCGCTGTCGGGCAGCGAGATGCAGGAGATGCGCCAGCACCTCCAGATCGTCTATCAGGACCCGTTCGAGGCGCTCAACCCCAAGCGGACCGTCCGTGGGCTGTTGCGCCAGCCGATGGAGATCCACGGGATCACCGACGACGAGGAGCAGGACGACCGCATCCACCGCGCGCTGGAGGACGTGAACCTCCTGCCCGCGGCGGACTTCCTCGACCGCTACCCGGAGGAGCTCAGCGGCGGCCAGCTCCAGCGCGTGCTGTTCGCGCGGGCGCTGGTGCTCGATCCGGAGTTCATCGTGGCCGACGAGCCCTCGAGCATGCTCGACGCGAGCGTCCGGGCCCGCGTGCTCGACCTGATCGACGAGCTCCGCGAGGAGCGCAACATCTCCTTTTTTATCATCACGCACGACATCGGCGCAGCACGCTACCTGAGCGACCGCATCGGCGTGATGTACCTCGGGCGACTCGTCGAGATGGGCGCCGCCGACGGGATCGTCGACGACCCGAAACACCCCTACTCGAAGGCGCTGATCGACAGCATCCCCTCCCCGGACCCGCGGGAGCCGCTCGGGAGTTCGGGGATCGGTTCGGAGGTGCCCGAGCCGGTCGACCTGCCGAGCGGCTGTCGGTTCCACCCGCGGTGTCCGATCGCGACCGAGCACTGCACGGAGGTCGACCCCGAGTGGCGCGAGGTACCCTCGGCGGACGACGCGGTGCGGATGACCGAGTGCCACGAGGTCGAGCCGAAACAGACGCCGTCAGAGTAACCGATACGGTGAAGTTCCTGCCGGCGCCTCCGTGCGCCGGCCACGAACACTCTGCCGTAATCGTGTGTAACCAACACGGCGAAGTTCCTGCCGGCGCCTCCGTGCGCCGGCCACGAACACTCTGCCGTAATCGTGTGTAACCAACACGGCGAAGTTCCTGCCGGCGCCTCCGTGCGCCGGCAACGAACACTCCGCCGTACTCGTGTTGTAACCACCCCTGAGAAGCGGCGCGTTCGAACGCCGAGCAGCCGCGGAAAACGTCCTCGCCGAAAATCAGCGATCGACCGCGGCCCGTTTCCGCTCACGGTAGAGCGCCTCGCCCTCGCGGTCGACGCCGTACTGCATCGACGCGAACGACCGCGTCACCGAGCTGTGGACCTCCGACTGGATCGACTCGGTCGGGAACGAGAGCGTCGTCGCCGTCCGGCGATCCATGGTCTCCGTTTCGAGCGTCCCGCGTTCGACGCTCGCCGTCGTCGCGGTCTCGTACTCGAACGTCGCCCCCGAGAGTGACTTCGAGTAGGACTGTTCCAGCGACACCGTCACCGTGTCGTCGGTGTGTGAGACGGCCGTCTCCCAGTCCGGCGCCGTCGGCTCCTCGTACACGTCCTGCGGTGGATCGAACGCGGCGCCGTCGTCGAACGTCGGGCTGCCGTCGTGGAACTGGCCGGGGAGATGACACGCCGAACCCGCCGTCCAGAGCGCGAACCCGGCGCTGCCGTCGGGCGGCGACACGTAGGGGAAGAAGGCGCCGCTGACGGCGACCCGGAGCGTGTGCCCGGGCTCGAACACGTGGGAGGTCGGCCGCAGCGACACGTCGATGCTGTGGGGCTCTCCCGCCGTCAGCGGCTCGGGGGTCGCCCCCTGCTCACCGAGTGGGTCGACCTCGCCATCGAGTTCGGCCCGGGTCACGCCGTGGGTGACCAGTCGGCCGGTTCCGTCCGGCGCCACGTCGACGACGCGGACCGCGACGAGCTGGGTCGGGCCGTCCGGGACGATCTCCAGACCCACCTCACCGCTACCCGTCAGCTCGAAGGCGTCCTCGAGCGGAGCGGTCTCGTAGGTGAGCGACCGATCGTCGTCGGGCGTCGTGTCCAGATCCGTCCCGCCCGGGATCTCGAAGCCGATCGAGGCGGTTCCAACGCTGTAGTCGACCTCCCAGCGGTCGGTGGTGCCCGCCGACGAGCCGTCCGTCGAGAGCCCGTCCCGACCGAGATCGAACCCCACAGCGTCGTCGTCGGCCGTCGGCCACGTCTCGCGGGCCCGCCATTCGCCAGCGAGGCGATCCTCGTCGGCGGGGCGTTCGGTCCAGTAGCGGATTTCGGGGCGGGACTCCCGGTCGCCCCCGTCGTGGAGGTGGTGGTCGAACCACGCTTCCATCTCGCCGAGGAAGTCGATTCGGGCTGTCTCGCCCTGTTCGGGCATCGCGTGACGCCACGGGCCAAGGATCACCTCCGTCGGCGCATCGATGCGGTCGGCGTAGTCGAGCGTCCCGCCGCCGAACGCGTCGCGGTAGCCGCCGACCGCGAGCGTGGGGACCGAGATATCTCCGATCGGGACGTCCTTCGCCGCCCAGTACTCGTCCTTCTCGAGGTGGTCGAGGTACTGGAAGAGGAACGGCTCCCGGTCCTCGAGCGCGTCGAGTCGGTCGTTCCACCGATCGGCCCACCCCTCGACCGTGCGGTTCGCTGGGGGCTGGAGCGGGAGGTACTCGAAGTTCGGCGCCCACTGGCCGCAGGTGCGCAGGAACGCCAGTGTGCCCCCGTCGAAGTAGGCGTCGTAGATCCGGGCGGGCGCGTGGATCGGGACGATCGCCGCCAGCCCGTCGGGGTTCTCCGCGGCGATCTCCAGCGCCGTCGTCCCGGGGTAGGACTTCCCAACGATACCCACTCGGCCGTTGGACCACGACCGGTCGGCGAGCCACTCGACGACGGCGGCGCCGTGACGGCCCTCGTCGGCGGTGAACGGCTGGTCGACCAGCCCGTCCGAAGCACCTGTCCCGACGGCGTCGGCGACGACCACCTCGTAGCCAGCGTCGACGAGGGAGCCGACCATCGGGTCCGAGCGTGTGTCCGAGAGGTCGTCCTTGTGGTACGGCGTGTAGACGAGCACGACCGGCTGCGGGCCGTCGACCGCCGGCTCGTGTCGCGTCGCGCGGACGGTGCCGTCCGCGAGCGGGATCGCAACGTCGTCGTGGACAGTCACGTCGCTCATGCCGTACCCCCCTCGACGGCCTCGATGTAGTCGGCGGCGTCGGCGACCAACTCCGCCCAGAGCGCGTCACCCTTCCCGGCGCTCGCGAGCGTCGGGTCGCCGACGTGGCCGAGGTCGCCATCTTCGGGGGAGTGGGCCGTGCTCGGGGTCAGCACCCGGTCGTCGTTGCCGACGAGGTTCAACGTCCCGTACGGGCCGGGGTCGGCGGTCTCCTTCTCGACGGCGTCCTCGTCGACGAGGTCGGGGTACCGTGCGAGCATGAACGAGGTCTCGAACTCGCCGCCGTGCATCCCGTCCTCGGGGTCGCCGTCCCGGAGGCGCTCGTGGACAGAGATGCCGAGCCGGAGCGGGTCGATCGCCGCGAACGAGGTGTCGGGATGTCGCGCCGCGCTCTGTTGCATCGCCGTCTCGATCGCGGTGAGGTTCGCGATCCGGTGGCCGTTGACGGTGACGACGTTCTTGAAGCCGTGGCCGGCGAGGCTGGCGTACACGTCCGTGAGCACCGACACCACCGTCTCCGTCGACAGCGAGATCGTCCCCGGGAAGCCGAGGTGGTGGTTCGCGTCGCCGTAGGGGATCAGCGGCGCCGTCAGCACGTCGGCCGCGACCGCGATCTCCTCGGCGAGATCCCGCGCCTGAAATGCGTCGACGGCCAGCGGGAGGTGTGGGCCGTGCTGCTCGGTCGAGCCGATCGGAACGATAATCGTCGGCGACTCGCGCTCGGTGAGGTACTGTTCGACTGCCGGCCAAGGGAGTTCTTCCAGTTTATGTGTGTCGGTCATCGCTCCTCCGTGTCGTCGGTCACTTTCCCGTCCAGTCGGTCGGCCTCGCGGTCGGCCCCGGCCCGATCGTCTGGGTCGCCGTACCCGCCGCCGCCGGGCGTCCGAACCGTGACGGTGGTTCCCGCCTCGATCTCCCGGGTGGTCTTTGCGGCCAGCGGCTCGCCGTCGACGAGGTTCTCGCCCAGCGCGCCGGGCTCGCCGCCCGCCGCACCCTGTGGGCGGTGGCGACGGCGCTCAGTCAACAGCGAGACGACGGCATCGGTCTCGACGGTGAGCGAGCGCGTGAGCCCCAGCCCGCCGCGGTACTCGCCGTCGCCGCCGCTGCCCTCCCGGAACGCGTACTCCTCGACGGTGAAGGGGTACTCCGCCTCCAGCGCCTCGATCGGCGTGTTCAGCGTGTTGGTCATTCCCACTTGAACGCCGTCCATCCCGTCCTTGTCGGGGCGGGCGCCGAACCCGCCCGCGATCGTCTCGTAGTAGGTGAACCCGTCGCGGTCCCGGTTGCCGATGATGAGGTTGTTCATCGTCCCCTGCGAGCCCGCCGGCACGCGCTCGGGCACCGCCTCGGCGAACGCGGCGAACACCACGTCGGTGAGCCGCTGGCTCGTCTCGACGTTGCCGCCGACGACGGCCGCCGGCGGGTTCGGGTTCACGACGGTCCCGTCGGGCGCGACCACGTCGATGTCGGCGTAGCTCCCGTGGTTCGGCGGGATCTCGGGGTCGGTGATGCTCCGAACGACGAAGTACACCGCGCTCTTTGCGACCGATAGCGGCGCGTTCATGTTGCCGGCACACTGCTCGGCGCTGCCCGCGAAGTCCACGTCGACGGTCGCGCCGTCGACGGTGATCGACACCTCGATCGGGATGTCCGCGTCGGTCACGCCGTCGCCTTCGAGCACATCGCTCGCGTCGTAGGTGCCGTCGGGGAACGCCGCCAGTTCGTCGCGCATCCGAGCGCGGGAGTAGTCGATGATGGCGTCGAACGCGTGTTCGACCCGGCCCCGGCCGTGCTCTTCGATGAGCTCCGCGAGGCGGTCCTCGGCGCGGTCGTGGGCCGCCAGCTGAGCGCGCAGGTCGGCCCGCCGCTCGGTCCGGTTGCGCACGTTCGCCAGTATCACCGCCATCAGGTCCTCGTTCAGTTCGCCGCCCGAGCGCAGCGCCACGCCGGGCAGGCGCATCCCCTCCTGGTAGATGTCGGTGGCGCCGGCGGGCATACTGCCCGGCGTCATCCCTCCGACGTCCGCGTGGTGGGCCCGGGTAACGGCGTAACCGACGATCTCGCCCGCCGGTGCGATCGTCGAGACGATCGTCACGTCGGGCAGGTGGGTTCCGCCCTCGAAGGGGTCGTTCAGGATGTACGCGTCGCCGGGCTCGGGATCCTTCGCCGTCACGGCGGCGACGGCGTCGGGCATCGCCCCGAGGTGGACTGGGATGTGTTCCGCCTGTGCGACCATCCGGCCGTCCGCGTCGAACAGCGCGGTCGAGCAGTCCTGTCGCTCCTTGATGTTGGGCGAGTAGGCGCTGCGGATCAGCACCTGGCCCATCTCCTCGGCGACGCTCTCCAGTTCGTTCCGGAACACTTCGAGCGTGACCGAGTCGATCGCCTCGGTCTGCGCCTCGGCGTCGCTCATCGCTGCACCTCCGTCAGCACGAGCGAGCCGTTCTCCCTGACGGTCGCCTCCCACGCCGGCGGCACGACGGTCGTGCTCTCGTCCTGTTCGAGCACGGCCGGCCCGCCGAACGTGGTGCCCGGCGTCGTCGGCCGGCGGTAGACGGGCGTGGTGTACTCCTCGCCGCCGAACACCGCGGTATGCTCGCCGAGCTTCTCGAAGCGGTCCTCGGGCAGCGCCGTCTCGGGGACGCTCCGGGGAACCGCGGCGGCGACCCGGAGGTTCACTACCTCGACGGGCTCTGCGGCCGCGTAGCCGTACACGCGTTCGTGGCTCGTCTCGAACGCGGTCCGGAGCGCGTCGGTGTCGACCGGGCGCCCGGCGTCGATTTCGAGTTCGAAGCTCTGCCCGCGGTAGCGGAGGTCCGCGGACCGCCGGACAGTCACGTCGTCGGCCTCGGCGTCGACGGGGAGCTCCCCGACGAGCCCTTCGTACACCGATGCGAGTTCCTCGCCGGTCGTCGCCGAGAGCGGGGTCTGGTAGGTGCGGACGGCGTCGTACGTCTCGTCGGCATCGAGCAGCCCGTACGCCGACAGCACGCCGCCGACGTGGGGGACGACGACGGTGCCGATGTCGAGTTCGCCCGCGAGCGCGGCGGCGTGCATCGGGCCCGCGCCGCCGAACGCGACGAGGCCGAACTCTCGGGGGTCGTGGCCGCGCTCGACGGTCACCGAGCGGATCGCCCGCGTCATGTTGGCGTTCGCGATGCGGAACACCCCCTCGGCGGCCTCACGCGCCGAGCCCAGCCCGGCCTCGTCGGCCAGCCGTTCGAGCGCGGCGGCGGCGGCGTCGACGTCCAGCCCGAGCTCGCCGCCGAGTTGGGTCTCCTCGCTGATGTAGCCGAGCACGAGGTTCGCGTCCGTCACCGTGGGCTCGGTCCCGCCACGCCCGTAGCAGGCTGGGCCGGGCTCCGAGCCCGCGGATCTGGGGCCGACGCGCAGCGCGCCGCCGGCGTCGACCCACGCGATGCTCCCGCCGCCGGCGCCGACAGTGGTCACGTCGACCATGGGCACCCGGATCGGGTAGCCGTCGATCTCGTTGTCGGTAGTGCGTTCGACGCCGCCGTCACGGACGAGGCTCACGTCGCTCGACGTGCCGCCCATGTCGAACGTGACGAACCCCTCGAACTCGTCCTCGCCAGTCGAGGCGGTGCTGCTGGCGCCGACCACGCCCGCCGCAGGGCCGGAGAGCACGGTCTGGACGGCGTGGCGTCGGATCTCGCTGGCCTCGGCGATCCCGCCGTTGGACTGCATGATGCGCGGCTGGGGCAGGCCGAGGTCGGCCGCACGCTCCTCCAGCCGGCCGATGTAGGAGTCGATCGCGGGCGTGACGTAGGCGTCGACGGCCGCCGTCGACGTGCGCTCGTACTCGCGGAACTCGTTGAGCACCTCGTGGGACGCCGACACCGAGACGTCCAGCTCCTCCCGGAGCCGCTCGGCGACACTCCGCTCGTTGCTCGGGTCGACGTAGGCGTGCAGAAAGGAGACGACGACGCTCTCGACGTCGCGGTCCCGGAGTCGCTCGACCAGTTCGTCGATCGCCCCGGCGTCGGGCGACGTCCGGACGCCGTCGGTCGTCGTCCGCTCCGGGATTTCGAACCGGTTCCGGCGCTGCACCAGCGGCGTGGGTTTCTCCGCGTCGAGATCGTACAGATCCGGCCGGGTCTGCCGGCCGATTTCGAGCACGTCCCGGAACCCCTCGGTCGTCACCAGTGCGGTCTCGGCGCCGTCCCCTTCGAGGAGGGCGTTGGTCGACACAGTCATCGCGTGGGAGAACTCGGTGATCGCCGCGGGGTCGATCCCGGCCTGCTCGCAGGCCTGCTCGATCCCCCGGACGACGCCCTCGCTCTGGTCCGCCGTCGACGGGACTTTCGTCGTCGTGAGCGTGCCGTCCGCGACGAGCACCACGTCGGTGAACGTTCCCCCGACGTCGACACCGACAGCCGCCGTCACGATCCCGCCTCCCGCCGGCTACCCGGTCGTCCGTCCACCTCTGCCGGCGACCGACGGCCGGCTCGTGTTCCGTTCGTCATTGATACTCTCTACCAATGATCCGCCCCGGAAAAGGGTGATTAAGAGATTCACGTACGGCGTATGCAGCCGTGTGAACTTACACCTCGGAGATAAGGACTTTTGAGACACCTTCGGACACTTCGACCTCGAAGTCGAGCTTCTCGGTGCTCCGCTGGATGAAGCGAGTCATGAACCACTTCACCTTCTCGGTCGGGAACACGACGTGGTAGGTGCCGTCGTCGGCCTTTCGAGCGGTGAGGAACCCACAGAACGAGAGCCAGTCGAGGATGTCCGCGAGGCTGTTGAAGCGAGTGTGGTACTCGTCGGCGTGGAACTCGGCGACCCGGTCGATCACCTCCTGGAACTCCGGGCTGGGCTCGCCGTTCTCCAGTTCGACGTTGTCGAGCAGGCCGTGCAGGAAGTCGATATCGAGGAGCACGTGTTCGCCGCCGGAGAGCATCCGGTGGTACTGTTCCAGATCGACATCGGTCTCGGAGTTCGCCACTTGGAAGTTCGCCGCGTAGAAGATGATCGCGCGCCGGACCGTCTCGCTCTGACCCTCCCCGGTCAGTTCGACGAGTTCGTCGAGGGCCTCCCGCGACTGCTCGTCGAGGGAGACGGTGAGTCTATCTCCAGCCATACGACACCGTAACGCGCCCCACGGGAAATACGCGCTGGTGGGTCGCCCACGGGGGGAACGCCGCGCCGAGGGGCCCCGAGCCACGGCCGTCGGTCGAACTACCCCGGTAGCTACGACCGCGACGGGGGTCAATCGACCGCGGTTTCCCACTGTTCGGGATTCCGCCGAAGTGGTCTTTGGGTCCGGCACCAACCGTGGGTATGGAACGCCGAAAGGTGCTGAAGGCTGCTGGGTTCGCCGCGACCGCAGGACTGACCGGACTCGCCGGCTGTAGCGCGCCGTCGGACGAGACGGACACGCCCGCGAGCGACGGGACGGAGACGTCCACTGAGGGCGGCTCCGGCGGCGGGACCACGACAGTGGAGATGATCACCAGCGACGACGGGAGCTACTACTTCGACCCGATCGGGCTGTTCGTCGAGGCCGGCACGACTGTCACGTTCGAGAACGCCAGCGGGAGCCACTCCGCGACGGCGTACGACGAGTCGATCGACTCGGCGTCGACGACACGCATTCCGGAGGGTGCCTCCGCGTTCAACAGCGAGATCCTCGGCGAAGAGGGGGCGACGTTCGAACACACCTTCGAGACGACCGGCACGTACGACTACTTCTGTATCCCGCACAAGAGCCTCGGCATGGTCGCCCGCATCGTCGTCGGCGAAGCAGGCGGCCCCGCCGAAGGGAGCATGCCGCCGGACGGCGACGTCCCCGAGAGCGGGACGATCGTCGATCAGGGATCGGTCAGCTACGACGAGTTCTCCGGCTGAGGCCGCGCTTTCCTCCCGATTTTTCGCCGTTCGTGTGTCGGAACCGATCCGCCCGGAGAGCCGACCGTGTCGTGCCGAGAACGCGCAGTATTTCCGTCGCCGCCCCCCAGTTCTGACGATGGATCTCGCCGCTCCCGAGGAGGTGCCGTCGCTGAACACGGTCCTCAACGCGCTGGACGACGTGGACTGTCGGACGATCCTCCGTGAGACCGCCGATCCCACGCCGGCAGCCGATCTCGCCGACGCCTGTGGGATCCCCAGATCGACGCTGTACCGCAAGCTGGAACTGCTTACCGAGGCCTCGCTCGTCCGGGAGTGCGAGACGATCAACCCCGGCGGGGGCCGGACCACGAAGTACGAGCGCGACATGGAGGGTGTCACGGTCGCTCTCGACGCCGACGACGAGTTCTCCGTCACTGTCGAACGTCCGAACCGGGACGCCGACGATCGGATCGTCGACGCCATGTGGTAGGCACTGTCGACGGCCATCGCCCGGCAGAATGGGTTTCCTCCTGGGATCGGACGGTGAGAGCTGGCTCTCCCGGCCGACCCCTCGACGCCGTTCAGCGGTCGACCACGCGGACGACTTCCTGCTCGAACCCGGCTTCCTCGCCCTGCCACCGCCACGATCCCAAGTACGGGTAGCCGGCGAACGCACAGATGGCGTAGGAGTAGCCCGGCCACGCCGCCCGGTCGGCGTCGGTCTCGCTGGGCTGGGTCGGGCCGGCTGGGTGGGTGTGGTAGAATCCGACGACCTCCAGCCCGGCGTCCTCGATCTCCTCGATGACCGCCAGTTGCTCCTCGGGGTCGATGTAGTACCGGATCTCGGGCGTGTCGGCGACGTTCTCCGTCGGGTACGCGTCGACGACGGTGCTCTCCTCCTCGCCGTACTCGCCGGCGAGGACGCCACAGACCTCCTCGGGGGCGCCGTCGTAGCCGGCGTACACCACGTCGTCGTACGCCTCGCGGGCGAACTCGATCACACACCGGGTTCCACGGGCGGGAAGAAAACCCCAGCGCCACCGGCGACGTTCGGCCGGCCGGCGCCCGACGACACGCGCCCGCGGCGGCCGGTAGAACGGACCCGTTCTTGCGTCAGCTATCGCCGTCCAGGTACGACTCCCAGAGCGGGGTGTCGGCGTACTTGTCGCCGCGATCGCAAAGCGGGATCACCACCACGTCGTCGGCGTCGAGCCCCTCCGCTTCGTGGAGTCGGTGAACCGCCTCCACCCCGGCACCGCTGGAGACGCCGACGACGAACTGCCCGTCGACGCGCAGGTGCTCGCGGACCGTTTCCTCGTCGTGCTGTCCCGTGTCCCGGATCGCGATCTCGCGCTCCTGAAACCGGTCCCGGAGCTCGCGGGCGCGCTCGTAGGCGGCCTCGGTGTCGACGTACAGCTTGTCGTCGAGCACCGACTCGTCGTACGTCTCGGGGTGGTAGTGGTCGCCCGACCGGAGGTACTTCAGCCCGGCAATCGCGTGCAGCGGGTCCGCCGGCTCGAAGCCGACCACCGTCACGTCGCCGCGTTCGTGGAGCCCGCGGCCGGTGCCGGTGACGGTGCCGCCGGTGCCGGCGCCGGCGACGAAGTGGGTCACTTCGCCGTCGGTCGCGTCGTCGATCTCGGGGGCGGTCGTCCGCTCGTGGGCGCCGGGATTGTCGGAGTTCTCGTACTGGTTCGGCCGGTAGTAGCGCTCGGGTCGCTCGGCGATCAGCGCCTCGCAGCGCTCGAGCACCGCGTCGTAGCCCCGGTCGGCGTCGACGAAGTGGATCTCCGCCCCGGCGTCCCGGATCGCGCCGACCTTCTCGCCGCTTGCGTTGTCGGGGACGACGATCTCCACGTCGTACCCCCGCGCGGTCGCGACGCGGGCGAGCTCGCTGCCGGTGTTACCGCTGGAGGGCTCGATGATCGTCCGGTCACCGTCGAGTTCACCGCGGGCCTCGGCGCCGTCGAGCATCTCCCGGGCGATGCGGGACTTCACCGACCCCCCGCCGTAATCGGCGGCGTAGAGGTTGAACCACTCGACCTTCCCGTAGACGGTCGCCGGCACGTCGACAGCGAGCTCCACCAGCGGGGTGCCGCCGATCGTGGACTCGTCGACGGTACGCTCGGACATAGGCGGGGTAGACGCCGTCGTCGTGAAGGCTCTGACGCAAGCAGTAGCGAGACCGGCCGATCGCGGCGAGCGATCTCGTGTCGCAGTCGCGGAGTCCGTGCCGTGATCGTGGCCGCCCGAGACAGGGGAGAACACTGCGGGCGGCGAAACCCGTATATCCCACCCTGTCGTGGCTTCGACCATGAGCCACGCAGACTGGGAGGACGTCGTCGGCTCCCCCGAGGAGATCGACGGGGGTGACATCCTCGTTCAGGAGACCAACCACGTCCCGAGCACCGAGAACGTGCCCAAGTTCGTCGGGGACGGGACCGAGGCACAGGTCTGGCGCAGCGGCGACGGGCCCTACTGCATCTTCCTCCGGACAGCGTAATGGTCGACGAGATCACCCCCGAGGCGGTCGAGGAGAAGCTCGGCGAAGACGGCGTGCAGGTGATCGACATCCGCTCGCCCGCCCAGTTCGAGCAGGGGCACATCCCGGGCGCGATCAACATCCCGATGTCCGAGCTCCCCGCCCGCGTCGACGACGTGGAGTGGGGCGACGACGTGGTCGTCGCTTGCCCGATCGGGCAGTCGTCGGTTCAGGCCGCCCGGCTGATCGACTCCTTCGAGGGCGTGGAGGCCGACGACGAGGTCCGGAGCATGGCCGGCGGCTACCGGGACTGGGAGTACGAGCTCGAAACCGGCGAGAACTGACGGGAGCACGCGCCGCCAGCAGCCACCGTCTCTGCCGTCCGGACTGACCCTCCGAGAACGATCGCGAACCGCTACCTCTTTTAGCGACGTCGGCGACGGGGCGATCGAGGCGTCGATGTACCGCCGGCTCTCGGTTCGTCCGGTGTTCGATCCGACCGCGCCGCCGGCCGCGCGGCGGGCCCGATAGCTGCAGCACTCGGGTTCGCTCCGCTACCGGCGACGGTAGCCGCACTCCTTCGATCGAACACGCCAGATGCCGAACGCCACCGAGCCCGCGGCACACCGCCCGGGCTCACACGACGCCGAATCGCTCGCCGACCGGCAGTGGTATCGCTCGCGTCCGCCGGGACGTGAATCGAATCCTCCACGCAGTCTTCGCGGTCCCTACAGGGGTGATCGCCGGTGATCCTGCCCAACATCGGGCGGGACCACCCGCTGCGTGCCAACCGGGACTTCCGGCGGTTCGTCGCCGGGCAGTTCGTCACGAACGCCGGGGACAGCCTCTACACCGTCGCGGTGCTGTGGCTCGTCTTCGAGCTCAGCGGTTCGACGACGCTGGTCGGCGTCGCGAACGCCGTCCTCCTGCTCCCGTGGCTCCTCCAGGCGGTTGCGGGCCCGATCGTCGACCGCTTCCCGGTGAAACCGCTGCTGGTCGGCTCCCAGATCGTACAGGGGGTCGTCGTCCTCGTCTTCCCGCTGGCGGCGGCCGCGGGCCGGCTCGGGGTCGACCTGATGCTCGGGGTCGTGCCGATCCTGATGCTCGCGACGCTGGTGATGGGGCCGATCGAGGCGACGTTAGTCCCGCGGATCGTCGCGGACGACCGGCTGCCACAGGCCAACGCCGCGCTCACGACGGTGACGCTCGGGCTGGACATGGTGTTCGACGCTGTCGGCGGCGGGCTGATCGCCCTGTTCGGCCCGACCGCGCTGTTCCTCGCCGACGCGGTCACGTTCGCGCTCGCGGCGCTTTTGTTCGCCCGGATCGGGATCCCGCGCATCTCGCCCGACGACGCCGACGGCTCGGTCGCCGCGGCGGTCCGATCCTACGTCGACGACCTGCGCGAGGGCGTCGAGGTCCTCCGCGGGACGGCGTTCGTCGAGCTCGTGCTCACGACCGCGGTCGCGAACTTCGCGACGGGGGTCACCCTCGCGGTGCTGCCGGCGTTCGGCGACGCCGTCGGCGGCCCCGCCGTCTACGGCCTCCTGCTCGGCGCGCTCGGAACGGGCCGGCTGCTCGGCTCGGTCGTCGGCCCGCGGTTCGAGCGTGTCCGCTACGGCCGGTTCCTGATCGTCGGCAACGGGCTGGCCGCCTGTGCGTGGCTCGCGTCGGTGCTCGTCCCGTCGACCGCGCTCACGATCGGCCTGTTCGCCCTCGCGTGGATCCCGGCCGGGGCCAGCGGCGTGCTCACGTCGACGCTGAACCAACGGCTGTTCGCGGCCGACCGGCTGGGCCGGGTGTCCGCAATCAAGGGGACCGCCTCCGGCGCGACGCTGCCGCTGGGCTCGCTGCTCGGGGGCGCGCTCGGCGACGCGATCGGTCACGGGACGGCGATGGCGCTGGCCGCCGCCGGGTTCGGGTTCACCGCCGCGTACGTGCTCGTCCGCCCGCGGCTGCGGGGGCTCCCGACCGTCGCGAGCGCGGAGCCAGTGGACTTCGACGTGAGGGTGGCCGACGAATCGTAGGGGCCATGCCGACCACCGCCTTCTTGGCGGTCTGCCCACATCGTCGACCCGGGATGGTCCCCAGCGACACGATAGCCTCCGAAACCGCGAGACGTGGCTTCCTCACAGGCGTGGTCGGTATCGCGACGGCGCTGGCCGGCTGTAGCGGCTCCGAGAGCCACAGCTCCCCGCCCGAGAGCGGCACGATCGTCACCGATCACGTCGCGACGACGACGCGGTCGACGGGCGATCGCCCGCCGATCGTCGCCCCCCGGGAGGACACCGGGGGCGGGAACACCGACGACGGATCGACGGCTGAACCCCTCACTCTCCAGACCGTCGAGAGCGAGGACGCCGCCGAGGCGTTCGAGTTCGCCGAGGGCGCGACGAACGTCGGCGCCGCCCGGCGACTCCTCGCGGAGACAGAGTACGACAGCGAGTCGGTGTTCGTTTTCCAGACCCGCATCGGCGAGTGCTACCGGCTGAAGCTCAACTACGTCACGAGGGGCGACGACGGCGACCCGAACCTCCAGTTCTGTCGGGTGATCCGGGACGCCCACACCGCCTGCGACCGCGAAGCGTTCGACCACGCCGCCGCGTTCGTCCGGCTGCCGTTCCGCGGCGACGAGTACGGCGGCCTCTCCGCGGGCAGCGGCGGGAGCTGTGACCCGATCCCCGACCGCTACAACGGGAGTGATTCGGCGTGAGCCGGCTCACTCGCCGCTCGGCGATCGCGGCCGTCGGGACCGCGCTCGCTGGCGGGCTCGCAGGCTGTAGCGGCCTGCAGTCGTCGGAGACGACCGTCGAGTACGACGAGTCCGCGATCCGGGCGCTGCCGGAAGACCTCCCGCGGGTCCCCGCGACGATCCCCGTCCAGCCGACCGAAGCACACCTCGCGGCCGCTCGCGAGCGCGTCCGGTCGCTACTCGACGGCGCGGACGTCTCTGCGGTCCCCAACGGCGCCGTCCGGCACGAACTCGCCGCGGAACGCGACGCTGCGCGGGACGCGCTCTCGGATGATCACGACGGGGAGAGCCGCGCCGACGCGCTCGCCGGGCTCACGCACCCGCGCTCGGAGGCGATGTTCGTCCACGCCGGCCTCGCCGCGTTCGACGACGAACTCACCGCGGCGGACGTGCGCGCCCGCCGCGAACGCCACCACCGGGACGCCACGTCGTTCCTCGCCGACTACCGCTACGCGGGCCCGCCGGACGATCCAGTTGCCGCACTCGCCCAACACGCCGGGATCACCGACTGGGCACAGACGGGCGTCCGCCTCACCCAAGCGAAGGAGCGCTACGAGTACGAGAACACCGTCCTCCACGTCGCCGAACTCGCACAGGGCGTCGAGTGGGGGCGGGCCTACGCCGCGGACGCGCGCCGTCTCCACGAGCGGTACGTGTCGACGCTCGACGACCCCCGCGATCACGGTGCGCGCTTCGCGAGCGTGGCCGACACGCTGGTCGGCGACGTGGAACCGAACGCGACGCCGCCCGAGTTGGACGCGGTCGGGAGCGAGATCGACCGCGATATCGCGGACACGCCGGCCGAGACGCTCCTCGAAGCGCTCACGCGGAGTCGATGGGTCGGGACAGAGAACGCCGTCGAACAGCACGACGACGGGCGCTCCGCCGGCGCGATCGTCGCCGCGATGGGCGGGCTCGCGGCCGACCGTGCGCTCGCGGCGGCGGAGACGGCGGTCGCCGACGGCGAGTACGGCGTTCCCGAGTCGGTCGATCCGATCGCTGCCGAACGGACCGCCGCAGTCGACGGGCTCCGGGCGCTCCTCGACAGTTCCCCCGTGCTGCTCGCGCGACGGCTCGGACAGACCATCCACGGCCGGATACGGAACGCCGACGAACTCGTTCGGTCGGGCGTCGTCTCCGAACCGGGACGCTCTCTGTACGCGGAGTACGCGGCCGCGAACCGCCTCGCCGCCGCTGCGCCGGCCGTTGTCGAACGCGTCGGCGACGCAGTCGACGCCTGAGTCGGGGGAGCGTCGCCGACTACCGGCCGAACCGCTGCTGTTCGCGCTCGCGGAGTTCGATGCGGCGGGTCTTCCCGGAGGCGGTCTTCGGAAGCTCCTCGACGTACTCGATCCGGCGGGGGTACTTGTACGGCGCCGTCTCCTCCTTCATGTACGCCTGGAGTGTCTCGGTGAGCTCGTCGTCGCCGTCGTACCCATCCGCGAGCACGACGTACGCCTTCACCACGTTCCCGCGCTCCTCGTGGGGCGAGGCGACCGCAGCGGCCTCGGCGACAGCCTCGTGGGAGACCAGCGCGTCTTCGACCTCGAACGGGCCGATGCGGTAGCCCGCGGAGAGGATGATGTCGTCGGCGCGGCCCTCGAAGAAGAAGTAGCCGTCTTCGTCCTCGCGGGCGAGGTCGCCGGTGCGGTAGTACTCGCCGTCGAACGTCTCCGCGTCGAGGTCGGGCTTCTCGTAGTAGCTGTCGAAGATGCCCGGGCAGTCGACCGGCACCGCGATCTCGCCGGTCTCGCCCTGCTCGACCTCTTCTTCGTCCTGCGTGTCGATGATCGTCGTCCCGAGGCCCGGTGTGGGTTTGCCCATCGAGCCCTCCTTCACGTCGATTCCCGGGTAGTTCGAGACGAGCGCGACGGTCTCGGTCTGGCCGTAGCCGTCCCGCGGCGTGATACCGTAGGCGTCCTGTATCGCCTCGATCGGCTCGCGGTTCAGCGGCTCGCCCGCCGACAGCGCCTCGACGAGGTCCAGATCGTACTGGTCGAGGTCGGTCTGGGTGAACATCCGGTACTGGGTCGGCACCGCACAGAGCCGCGTCACTCCCTCCTCGGCCATCACGGAGAGGAACTCGTCAGCGTCGAACTCCCCCTGGTAGAGGAGCTGTCGGGCGCCGGTCGTGAGCCCGACGCCGACCGGCGACCAGAACCACTTCGCCCAGCCGGTGCCCGTCGTCGCCCACAGCAGCTCGTCGTCGAGATCGACGTCGTCGCTCTCGACACCCGGCGGCTGCTCCCCGTCGGCTGAGACCCCCCACCAGTA